>JADYXZ010000001.1 GCA_020853885.1 Bradyrhizobiaceae bacterium
GCCCCGCCCGTCTCCGCCAGGACCTTCGTGATCGCCGCCGTCAGCGACGTCTTCCCGTGGTCGACGTGCCCGATCGTCCCAACATTGCAGTGCGGCTTCTTCCGCTCAAATTTTTCCTTCGCCATCGCACTCTCTCCACGTATTCCGTCGAGGTTCCCTAAAAACTTCGGAAGTCTCAGGCGTATTTCGCCTGGACTTCCTCAGCGACGTTCTGCGGTACCCGCTCGTAGTGATCGAACTGCATCGTAAAGGTCGCGCGACCCTGGCTCATCGAGCGGAGATTGTTGACGTAACCAAACATGTTCGCGAGCGGCACCATCGCGGTGATAACGTTCGCGTTGCCGCGCATGTCCTGACCCTGGATCTGGCCGCGGCGCGAGTTCAGATCGCCGATGACGCTGCCCGTGTAGTCTTCGGGCGTCACCACCTCGACCTTCATGATCGGCTCGAGCAGCACCGGGCCGCCCTTCTGCAGCGCCTCGCGCAACGCGGCGCGCGACGCGATCTCGAAGGCGAGCGCCGACGAGTCGACGTCGTGATAGGCGCCGTCGACAAGCGCAACCTTGAGATCGACGACCGGGAAGCCGGCGATCGGGCCGGAACCGAGCACGCTCTCGAGGCCCTTCTCGACGCCCGGGATGTATTCCTTCGGCACCGCGCCGCCGACGATCTGGCTCTCGAAGCTGAAGCCTGCGCCCGGCTCCGCCGGTTCGGCCACGATCTTCACGCGCGCGAACTGGCCCGAGCCGCCGGTCTGCTTCTTGTGCGTGTAGTCGATCGTGGTCGGCCGCGTGATCTTCTCGCGATAGGCGACCTGCGGCGCGCCGATATTGGCGTCCACCTTGTAGGTGCGCTTCAGGATGTCGACCTTGATGTCGAGATGGAGCTCGCCCATCCCCTTGAGGATGGTCTGGCCCGACTCCTGATCGGTCGAAACGCGGAACGACGGGTCTTCGGCGGCGAGCTTCATCAGCGCAACGCCGAGCTTTTCCTGGTCGGCCTTCGACTTCGGCTCGATCGCGATCTCGATGACCGGGTCCGGGAATTCCATCTTTTCCAGGATGACCACGTTGTTCGAATCGCTGAGCGTGTCGCCGGTGCGGACTTCCTTGAGACCCGCGAGCGCGACGATGTCGCCGGCGAACGCTTCCTTGATGTCCTCGCGGTTGTTCGCGTGCATCAGCAGCATGCGGCCGATGCGTTCTTTCTTCTCGCGCGTCGAGTTGATGACGCCCATGCCGCTCGTCAGCACGCCCGAATAGATGCGGCAGAACGTGATCGTGCCGACGAACGGGTCGTCCATGATCTTGAACGCGAGGAGCGCCATCGGCTCCTTGTCGTCGGCCTTGCGGACGACCTCGTTGCCCTTCTCGTCGACGCCCTTGATCGCCGGCACGTCGAGCGGCGACGGCAGGTAATCGATGACGGCGTCGAGGAGCGGCTGCACGCCCTTGTTCTTGAAGGCGGAGCCGCACAGCACCGGATAGAACGCGCCGGTAAGCACGGCCTTGCGGATGAGCCGCTTCAGCGTCGCCTCGTCCGGCTCCTTGCCGTCGAGGTAGGCGGCCATCGCATCGTCATCGAGCTCTACCGCGGCTTCCACAAGCTTCTCGCGATATTCCTTCGCCTGGTCGGCGAGCTCGGCCGGAATCTCGATGTCTTCGTATTTCGCGCCAAGGGACTCGTCGTTCCAGACGACTCCCTTCATGCGCACGAGGTCGATGATGCCCTTGAACTGCTGTTCGGCACCGATCGGAAGCTGGATCGCCACCGGCTTGGCGCCGAGACGATCGACGATGTCCTTCAGGCAGCGGAAGAAGTCCGCGCCGATCTTGTCCATCTTGTTGGCGAAGACGATGCGCGGAACCTTGTACTTGTCGCCCTGACGCCAGACCGTCTCGGTCTGCGGCTCGACGCCCTGGTTGGAGTCGAGCACGCACACCGCGCCGTCGAGCACGCGCAAGCTGCGCTCGACCTCGATCGTGAAGTCAACGTGGCCCGGCGTGTCGATGATGTTGAGACGCTTGTCTTTCCAGAACGCGGTCGTCGCGGCCGACGTGATCGTGATGCCGCGCTCCTGCTCCTGCTCCATCCAGTCCATGGTGGCCGCGCCCTCATGGACTTCGCCGATCTTGTGGCTCTTGCCGGTGTAATAGAGGATCCGCTCGGTCGTCGTCGTCTTGCCGGCATCGATATGCGCCATGATGCCGAAGTTGCGGTAGTCCTCGATTTTATGGGTGCGGGGCATGTCGGGGAATCCTCTCGGTCCTCACCAGCGATAATGGGAGAAGGCGCGGTTCGCCTCCGCCATGCGGTGAGTGTCCTCGCGCTTCTTGACGGCGTTTCCCCGGTTGTTCGATGCGTCGAGCAGCTCGCCGGAGAGCTTGTCGACCATGGTTTTCTCGTTGCGATCGCGCGCCGCTTCGATGATCCAGCGGATGGCAAGCGTGGTGCGGCGCTCGGGCCGCACTTCGACGGGCACCTGGTACGTGGCGCCGCCGACGCGGCGCGAGCGCACTTCGATCGCCGGCGCGACGTTGCTCAGCGCCTGCTCGAACACGGCGACCGGATTCTGCTTCACCTTGGATTCGATCTGGCCGAGCGCGCCATAGACGATCGACTCGGCGACGGATTTCTTGCCCTGCTTCATGACGCTGTTCATGAAACGGCTGACGGTCAGGCTGCCGAATTTCGGATCCGGCAGCAGTTCGCGGCGTTCGGCGCGGTGACGGCGGGACATGAGTTAGCCTCCAGCTCAGTTCGCGGTCACTTGGGCCGCTTGGCGCCGTATAGCGAACGGCGCTGTTTGCGGTCTTTGACGCCCTGCGTGTCGAGGACGCCGCGCAGAATGTGATAGCGCACGCCCGGCAGGTCCTTCACGCGGCCGCCGCGGATCATGACGACCGAGTGCTCCTGCAGGTTATGGCCCTCGCCCGGGATGTAGCCGATCACTTCGAAGCCGTTGGTGAGGCGCACCTTGGCGACCTTGCGCAGCGCCGAGTTCGGCTTCTTCGGCGTCGTCGTATAGACGCGCGTGCACACGCCGCGCTTCTGCGGCGACTTCTGCAACGCGGGCGCCTTGTCGCGATACTTGGGCGCGAGACGCGGCTTGCGGATCAACTGGTTGATGGTCGGCATGTGCCTTCCCGGTCTTCTTCCTGCGTGACGTCAGCCCGCGCATGCGTTTCTGCAAACGAAATGGACGCCAACCGCGATGACCGCGGGGGGCGTTCATTCGGTGCACAGAAGACCACGGCGCGGAATGCGCCATGGCCGGCACACTTGGTCTGACACTGGCTGTCAGAGGCAGCGTCTCGGGGCCCTTGGTCGATGCTTGGCGCTACCGACCCGCGGTCCCGACCGCCTGCCGCAATTCGCGGGTTTCTAACCGTCCGAGTCGCGTCCCGTCAAGCCAAAAGGCCCGGAAACGGGAAGATTTGCCGCGGATTTGCAGGGATCCGGAGGGTAAACGGCGCGACCGGCCGGACGCGGCGGCTTCGCCCGGCAAGCCGGCGTGCTATCAGCCGTTCGGGCCTTGCAAAATCAAAGCGGAATCGCCGCTTGGGCTGGGGCACGGGGCGCATGACGTTCAAGATCCTGTTCGGGATCGACCTCCTGATCGCAGCCATCGTCCTCTACTTCTTTTTAATCGGGCTCGCTGACGGCTCGGTTTCCTCCTTCAATATGGGCCTTTGGGCGGCGTTGCTGGCTGCCCTCGCCGCGATCCTCGGCGGCGGCTATGCGCTCGGCGCCGCGGGCCGCACCACGCTCGCCAGCCTCGTCCTGCTCGTTCTGGCGGCTCCGGGCGCGCTCTACGCTCTCTTCATTTTGCTCGTCATTCTGTCCGGCGAGCGCTGGAACTGATCGAAGCGCGGACACCCCCCACGTTTCTTGGGATTGTCGCGGGGCTGCAAGGGTCGCCGAAAAGCGGCCCTTTTCTCAGCGCGAGCGCGAGCGCAGCCGCGTTACACCCGCAAGCGCGGATTCGGCTGCCGCAACTCCCGTCTCATACGCCCCGTGCGCGGTGGTGAAGCTTTCCGCCGAGCACGCTTCGCCAGCGAAGAACAGGCGGTCGTTCACCGGCTGCGCAAGGATCGCACGCGCCCCGGCCTTTCCCGGCATGGCGTAAGAGTACGACCCGCGGGCGTGCGGGTCCCGAGCCCATGCGGTGGCCGCGACCGGCCGCAGGCGCGCGCGGATATCGCCGCCGAACCGTCCGGCGATCTCGTCGATGGCATATTGCGCGAATGCCGCCTCGCCCTCGTGCTCGAGCACGCGGGCGAGCTCGCCGCCGAAATAGCCCTCCACCAGCGGCCGCCCGAACGGCCGGAAATGATAGGCGCCGGTCGCCGTGCGATCCATCCAGCCGAAGAGCCGTGTCTCCGCCGGCACCGACTCGGGATGATCGAGCGCGAGCAGCACCTTGTCCGCGAGCCCGAGCGGCAGTCCCGCCGCCGCGTCGAGCTTATCAGGCAACGTGGGCATGAAGCGGACCGTCTCATCCGCGATGATGTCCGTCGGCAGCGTGACGATCGCCGTCTTGGCAACGACGGTCCCGCGCGATGTCTCGATGCGCACGCTCGCACCGGAGTGATCAATCCACGTCACGGCGCAATCAAGCGCGACCGGCAGCCCCGCGCCGTGCGCCGCGACCGCCGTCCCGTAGCCTTCGACGACGCGCCAGTTCACTTCGTCGTCGCTGTACTGGGCGGCATCGCGGATCGACACGCGATCGAGCTCGGCACCGTTCGCATAGGTGCTGATCGCATCGAGCAGCGCGTTCCAGCGCCCGCCAGGCGCGAGACAGACGGAAGCCGGCCGGTCCTCGCCCTCCTCCGCCGCCTGATCGAGCCGGCCATAGAACGCCGCGAATGCCGCACGAAAATCGCGCTGGTCTGCCTCGGTGAAAGTCAGATCGCGGCCGGCGGTCCACGGCGCCGGCGTGCGGTCGATCGCGAAGCCCGCCTTCTCGGCGATGCCGGTCCACGGATTGCGGTCGGCCGAGTGCAGCCAGCCGCAACCGAGATCGAGCGGAAAGCCGGCGAGCTCCGCCGTCCACGCCCGCCCGCCGATCCGTGAGCGCGCTTCCAGCACGACGAAATCCGCGCCCGCATCCGCAAGGCGGCGCGCGGCGGCAATGCCGGCCGCACCGGCGCCGATGATGGCGATATCCACCTCCCCGCTGGGAGGCTCCGACCGATTCAGCATGAGGAATGAACGCTTCGGAACCGAACAAGACGTCCGTAGATTGGCAGCAAGCCGGCGACGAGAAAAGGGCCGACGCCGAAACGGCCTTTCTTGCCAGGCCCGGCACCTATTCGCTCGCTACACGGCAAAGCCGCAGCGCATGCACCTCCAGATTGGAGTGGATGTCCTGGCACGGTTGCTCCGCCAGCCGAAGCCCAAATCTCTGCAGCAGCGAATCCAGTTCACGCCAATCGAATGTTCCGACGCTGAGAATGAATTTTGATCGACCTGGCGCCGCCATCAAGCGTTTGACCTTCGCCGCAAGCTCGTTGTGCTGCGACCACTCGAGGTAATTGTTCTCGATACCGACATATTGTGCTTTCGGCTCGGCGAACGGGATGAAATACGCGACCGGATCCCACGTTGCGACCAGCACGATGCTGTCACGCGGCAGCGGCGGTACGCTCACCTCGACGTACTTGTCGCCGAAATCGCCGCGGCCCCAATCGAGATGAACCGTGGTCACCATCGCTATGGTCGAGGCAAGGATCGCTACCGCGACGCGCCGGCGTGACTCTTCCAACAGCCAGGCAATCGCCCCCATGATAACGACGCCCGTCAGCATCTCCAGCACGACGGCATAACGGTAAATGCCAAAGCCGATCGCCCACGCAAAATACGACACGACCACGAAAAGAACGACGAGCGGAAACCCGCGCGTCGTCGCGGGCGGGTGATCCGGACTGCGGCGGTCGAACAAGAAGATCGCGGCGAATGTCGCTGCACTCACCGCGATCGCGATGTAAGCCATTGCGCCCCGCCAATCACGGAATGGCAACTCCGCGACGATGTAGGTTTGAATCGTGGTCCAATAGAACGGATAGGTGAACAGCTGCCAGAGATCGCGGGGAAGAAACCGCGCATCGCGGATGGATTCGGGCTCGTAGTACGGCGACTGAAAGATATTGTTGAACAGCGGGAACACCGGATTCCCGAAGTCCTGCCAGAGCGTGAGCAAGTGCGGACCCGCGAAGACAAGGAAAGCTATCGCACCGCCTGCGCCGAAGGCCAGGAAATCGACGGCTCGCCTGCGGCGCACGGCGACTATCAGCGCGATGAGCGCAAGGCCCGGAATAAACGATGCCGACGTATATTTCAGGCCGAGCCCGGCGCCGGCGAGCATCCCCGGCCAGAGCAATGAAGCCCTTGACTGCCCGTCGCCTTCACGCCCGGCGGCTTTCAGGACCCCGAGCAGCGCGCCGAGGACGAAGGTCGAAGCGATGAGATCGTTGCTGGTCGTCCCGAGCAGCGAGATGAAGCCTGCGCCGGAGACGCCGAACAGAAGCGCGCAGACGCCGAGCGTCCACCGCTCTAAACGTTGAAGTGGACGCAACACGTGCATCGCGATCGCAAGCACGAGCACAGCATTGATTCCGTGCACCGCCCCCATGATGAAGGCGACGACACGCGGCGCGTCGTTCAGTTTCGAGGAAATCAGACCATAGAAGAGCAGGTCCGCGACCGGATTGAGAAATCCTTGCCACTGCGCCGGGCCTACATCGTAGAGATACCGTCCGTGCAGGAACGCATACGGTGCGTACAGGTGGTAGTAGCGAAGGTCCCAGCTATTGTCCGGTCCCAGCGCAATCGAAAGCGCGCCTGCGGCGAGGATGGGAAGCAGGAAAATCCAGATCCTGCTCGCTGCAAGCAGAGCCCGCGCGTCGAGCGCGGGCCAACGCGGGGTACCGAAACCGGCAGTTCCCCGGACGGCAACAGGCCGTGCCAGCGCATGCCGCGCCTCCGGGCGCCGTTCCGGCGGCCGCCCGACGGGGCCTGAAGTGGTACGGCCGCTGTCGCGCATGCCGGAGAATGCCGCACCGCTTCCGGGAGTTCCACCGCGCACCACAAAATTAAGGGGCCGCCCGAAGGGCGACCCCTCTTCATTCGGAAGTCAGCCTCGGTTACTCGGCAGCGCCGACCGGCCCTTCGATCATCTGCTCCGGCCCGGCCACCGCGCCCGCCTGCTGCTCCTTCTTGCGCTCGGCCAGGATGAGCTCGTCGCGGTGCGTTGCCACCTGCCGCAGCCGGCCCATGGTCGCGCCCGTGCCCGCCGGGATCAGCCGGCCGACGATGACGTTCTCCTTGAGCCCTTCGAGCGTGTCGCTCTTGCCCTGCACCGCGGCTTCCGTGAGCACGCGCGTGGTCTCCTGGAACGATGCCGCGGAGATGAACGAGCGCGTCTGCAGCGACGCCTTGGTGATGCCGAGGAGCACCGCGTGCGCGCGGGCCTCCTTCTTGCCCTCTTCCTTGGCCTTCGCGTTCACCTGGTCGAACTCGATCTTGTCGAGCTGTTCGCCCTGGATGAGATCGGTCTCGCCCGCGTCCGTGACCTCCACCTTCTGCAACATCTGGCGAACGATCACCTCGATGTGCTTGTCGTTGATGGTCACGCCCTGCAGCCGGTAGACCTCCTGGATCTCGTTCACGAGGTAAGCGGCAAGCTCCTCGATGCCCTTGATCGCCAGGATGTCGTGCGGCGCCGGATTGCCATCGACGATGTAGTCGCCCTTCTCGATCTGGTCGCCGTCCTGCACATAGACGTGGCGGCCCTTCGGGATGAGGTACTCCACCGGCTCGAGCTTCGAATCGTTCGGCTCGATCGTGATCCGGTACTTGTTCTTGTAGTCCTTGCCGAACCGGATCGTGCCGCTCTGCTCGGCGATGATCGCCGCTTCCTTCGGACGCCGCGCTTCGAACAGCTCCGCCACCCGCGGCAGACCGCCGGTGATGTCGCGCGTCTTGGCGGCTTCCGTCGGCACACGGGCGAGCACGTCGCCGGCGCTGACCTTGGCGCCCGGATCGACCTGCAGGATGGCGTCGACCGGCAGCGTGTAGCGTGCCTCGCCCCCGCGGCGGATGCGCGTGAGCTTGGCGAGCGCACCTTCGGCGCCCTTGATCAGGATCGAAGGACGCAGATCGGGCGCGCCGCGCGAGCCCGCCGCGCGCCAGTCGATGACCTGGCGCTTGGCGATGCCGGTCGCTTCGTCGATGCTTTCGCTGAGGGACTGGCCGTCGATGAGGTCCTCATACTCCACGGTGCCGTCCGCCTCGGTGAGGATCGGGCGCGTGTACGGGTCCCACTCGGCGATGCGCTGGCCGCGCCGGATGGTTTCGCCCTCGTCGACCTTCAGCCGGCCGCCGTAGGGGATGCGGTGTACCGCGCGCTCGGTGCCGTCCTGATCGACCACAATGACCGACAGGTTGCGGCTCATCACCATGAGTTCCCCGTCGGAGTTCTTCACCACTTCGCGGTTCTTGATCTTCACCGTGCCTTCGAAGTTCGACTCGATGAAGGACTGCTCCGCGAACTGCGCAGCACCACCAATGTGGAACGTGCGCATGGTGAGCTGCGTGCCCGGCTCGCCGATCGACTGGGCGGCGATGACGCCCACCGCCTCGCCCATATTAACCGGCGTGCCGCGGGCGAGATCGCGCCCGTAGCACTTGCCGCAGGTGCCGTTCTTGGCCTCGCAGGTGAGCACGGAGCGGATGCGCACTTCCTGCACGTTGGCGTTGGTAACCTGCTCGACGTCCTGCTCGCCGATCAGCGTGCCCTTCTTCACCACCACCTTGCCGCTCGCCGGGTCCTTCACGTCCTCCGCCGCAGTGCGGCCGAGGATCCGGATGCCGAGCGAGGCGACCACGGTGCCGGCGTCGATGATGGCGCGCACCTTGA
>JADYXZ010000002.1 GCA_020853885.1 Bradyrhizobiaceae bacterium
GGAGCGGCGCCCGCTGTCGTGCCTCGCAAGCACGGGACCGGGAGCTCCGTGGGCTCCGCCCGGCGGCAGTACGACCGCCTGCCAGGAGCTGGCTGAGAGCGGGCCGACTGGACGGAAGTCCGACCGGTTCGAGAAAAGCGCGGCCCGGGGCTTAAGACGCCGCGATGGAGCGCCGCAAGGCGCGCGGCCAGCGTCATTGGCCGCAGCGTGCCCGCAAGGGCACGAACAAGATGCAGCGCCGACCGGCGCTCCATCCCCTCACTTCAGGTGAGGGAAACTGCCGATGCCTCGGACGGAATTCCGCCGCGAGAACGAAAGTGGCTGTTTGAAAGCTGGATTTGACGGCGAACAGGCCGTTCGTCATTGCGAGGCGGCGAAGCCGCCGAAGCAATCCAGACGGTACGGAAAGCGCTTGGATTGCTTCGCCCCTCGCTGCGCTCGGGGCTCGCAATGACGAAAGAAGATACGCTGCCTCGCCCGGGACGACGCGTCGAAATAGAACAAATCCCGCCATGCTTGCGTTTGACCCCGGAACACCGCTATCTCGCACATGCAAAAGGCGCCCCCATGGCCCCCGACCTGAAAAACCCGCTGAAGCTCCTGGCGCTCGATTCCGACGATCTCGCCGTCGTTTCCGCGCACCTGCAGGATGCGGCGGTGAAGGTCGCCGACATGGCCTATCTGCCGAAGGAAAAGCGCTTCGCCATGCTGCTCGACCGCTTCGACTGGTCGGCGATCGCCGAAGGCAAGGTGCTGCGCCGCCGCGCCGGCGTGCACTTCGAGCGGGTCGAGAGCGCCCATACCCGCGGCCTCGATCTCAAGCAGGGTCAGGCGGCCCTGACATTGCTCGCCGTCGAGTTCGCCGAGCGCAACGCGCCCTCCGGCGTGATCTCTCTCTATTTCTCGAGCGGCGCCGCGATCCAGCTCGAGGTCGAATGCCTGGAAGCGGCGCTCAGCGACCTCGGTCCGGAATGGCCGGCCGAGGAGCGCCCCGCTCACGCCGAAGACTGAGCGGAAGGGACGACCATGCCGATCCGCCTTTCGACGCGTGACGCGGATTTCAACGAACGTTTCAACGCCTTTCTCGGCACCAAGCGCGAGTCCGCCGAGGACGTGGAGGCGACCGTCCGCGCGATCATCGCCGACGTCGCCGCCCGCGGCGACCGCGCGCTCATCGACTATACGAAGAAGTTCGACGGCCTCGATCTCGGCAAGGCCGGAATCCGGATTTCCGAAAAGGAGATCGAGCAGGCGGTCACGGCCGCCGATCCGAAGGCGCGCGCGGCACTCGAGCTTGCCGCCGCCCGCATCGAGGCGCACCACCGCCGCCAGCTTCCGAAGGATGAAATTTATGTCGACCCGATCGGCGTCGAGCTCGGTCACCGCTGGACGCCGGTGGAAGCCGTCGGACTCTACGTGCCGGGCGGCACCGCGGCCTATCCGTCGTCCGTGCTGATGAACGCCGTGCCGGCGAAGGTCGCCGGCGTCGGCCGCATCGCCATCACCGTGCCGACGCCGAAAGGCGTCCTCAATCCGCTTGTGCTCGCCGCGGCGAAGCTCGCGGGCGTCACCGAGATTTATTGCGTCGGCGGCGCGCAGGCGATCGCGGCCCTTGCCTACGGCACGGAGACGATCGCGCCGGTCGCCAAGATCGTCGGCCCCGGCAACGCCTATGTCGCCGCCGCCAAGCGCCTCGTGTTCGGCCGCGTCGGCATCGACATGGTGGCGGGTCCGTCCGAGGTGCTGGTGCTCGCCGACAGCAGCGCCGACGCCGATTTCATCGCTGCCGATCTCTTGGCGCAGGCCGAGCACGACGAGTCGGCGCAGCCGATCCTCGTCACCGACGACGCCAAGCTGGCCGAAGCCGTGGAGCGTTCCGTCGCCCGCCAGTTGCAGAGCCTGCCGCGCGCCGACATCGCCGGCCCGAGCTGGCGCGATTTCGGCGCCGTGATCCTCGTAGGCTCTCTCGAAGAGGCGATCCCGCTCGTCGATCGCATCGCGCCCGAGCACCTGGAACTGATCGGCACCGGCGCCGAAAAGCTCTCCGCGAAGATCCGCAATGCCGGCGCGATCTTCATCGGCCCGCACACGCCGGAAGCGATCGGCGATTATGTCGGCGGCTCCAACCACGTGCTGCCGACCTCGCGCTCGGCGCGCTTCGCCTCCGGGCTCGGCGTGCTCGACTTCATGAAGCGCACGTCGATCCTGAAGTGCGGCCCCGAGCAGTTGCGGAAGCTCGGCCCCGCCGCCGTCGCGCTCGGCGAGGCGGAGGGACTGGAAGCGCACGCGCGCTCCGTGCGCATCCGCTTGGAACGCGGCTAATGCGGAGGCGCTCGCACCAACTTACTCCGCTCATTCCCGCGCAAGCGGGAATCCAGGGTCAAATATTCCGGTCGTGCCGTTTGCCCTGGGTCCCCGCTTTTGCGGGGACGAGCGGTGTCCAAGCGGAATGCGCTAGACGTCGATGACCCGTCCTCCCGATCCGAAGCGCCTCGTCAACGTGACGCTCGACGAAACCTCGATCGGCCGCGCCAACCCGGACGTCGAGCACGAGCGCGCCGTCGCGATCTACGATCTCCTGGAGGAGAACCGCTTCGCGCCCGCGGGCGACGCCGGCGGCCCCTATGCGCTGCGCATCGCGCTTGTCGAGAACCGCCTCGTCTTCCATGTGACGCGCGAGAACGGCGCGTCGGTCATCACCCACATGCTGTCGCTGACGCCGTTCCGCCGCGTGGTGAAGGACTATTTCCTGATCTGCGAGAGCTACTACGCGGCCATCAAGACGGAGTCGCCGTCGCGCATCGAGGCGATCGATATGGGCCGCCGCGGCCTGCACAACGACGGCTCCACGCTGCTGATGGAGCGGCTGAAGGACAAGATCGACATGGACTTCGACACCGCGCGCCGTCTCTTCACGCTGGTCTGCGCGTTGCACTGGAAAGGTTGAGAAGGGTTGAGGCAGGGCTGAGCGGCGATGCAGGCGGATGAGCGGCGGCCGCGCGCCGTGCTGTTTCTTTGCGGGCACAACATCGTCCGCTCGCCGATGGCTGCGGCGCTCGCCGAGCAGCTCTACGGCCACGCCATGAAGGTCGCCTCTGCCGGCGTGCGCACCGACGATCCGGACCCGTTCGTGACCGCGGTGATGGAGGAGGTGGGCATCGACCTTTCGCGCCACCGGCCGACGACGCTCGAAGAGCTGATCGACCTCGAAGGCTTCGATTTCGATCTCGTGGTCAGCCTGTCGCCGGAGGCGCACCATGCCGCGCTCGATCTCACGGGCGAGCACGCGGTCGAGGTCGACTACTGGCCGACCGAGGACCCGACCGCCGCCGAAGGCAACCGCGAGCAGCGCCTCGACGCCTATCGCGCCGTGCGGGACCACCTGTTGAAGAGAATTCAGGAGCGGTTCGGCGCGCCGCCGCCGGCGAGCGGCTGATGCCGCCGGCTCGCTCCAGTTCACAACGGCCCTGTTTTTCGGGTAGGGTGCGATCGCTTCAGGTGGAAGCGTCCTCGCTTCCACCTGAAGCGTGAATCGCACCCTTAACTTATTAAATACAGGGTCGGATTCACGACTTGGATAGAATCGTAAAGCGATTCCATCCAAGTCGATCCGGCCCTGGGTTCCCCGCCCGCGCGCCGCTTACCCTCGTGTCCGTGAACGTCGTCAGGAATTGCCGATGATCGGCCGGCCCAAACTCGTGCTCGCTTCCGGCTCCCCGCGCCGCTTGGCGCTCCTGAATCAGGCGGGGCTGGAGCCGGATTCGCTGGAACCCGTCGAGATCGACGAGACCCCCGAGCGGGGCGAGCTGCCGCGCACGCTCGCCGTGCGCCTCGCCCGCGAGAAGGCGGAAGCAGCGCTCCCGCGCGTGCGCGGCCGCGAGGAGATCAAGAACGCCTACATCCTCACCGCCGACACGGTCGTTGCCGTCGGCCGCCGCATCCTGCCGAAGCCCGAGATTCTCGACGAGGCGGCGGCCTGCCTGCGCCTGCTCTCCGGCCGCACCCACCGCGTCTATACCGGCGTCTGCCTCGTCACGCCGCGCGACGCGCTCCGCACGCGCTTGGTCGAGACGCGCGTGCGCTTCAAGCGCCTCTCCAACGAGGATCTGGAATCCTATCTCGCTTCCGGCGAATGGCGCGGCAAGGCGGGCGGCTACGCCGTCCAGGGGCTGGCGGGAAGCTTCGTGACCAAGCTCGTTGGCTCCTACACGAGCGTCGTCGGCCTGCCGCTCTACGAGACCACGACGCTGCTTGCGGGCGAGGGATTCCCCGTCCATTTCGGCTGGCTCAGCCCGCCCTGATCTGCTGCATGTTCCTGTTAGAGTGCGCGCAGGAATGAACGGAGGAGCGTTCAGGCATGGCGGACATTGTTCTCGGCATCGGCACCTCGCACAGCCCGCTCCTCAATAGTCCGGCGGAGGACTATCCGAAGCACGCGGAGATCGACGCCAAGGGCCGCAAGCTCCTCGACGGGAACGGCACGCCGACCACCTATGGCGCGTTGCTCGAAGCCGCCGACCCCTCGATCGAGGACCAGATCCGCCCGGAAGTGCTGGAACAGCGCGCCGCGCGCTGTACGGCGAACATCGAGCGGCTTGCCCGCGCGATCGCGGATGCGAAGCTCGACGCGCTGATCGTCGTCGGCGACGACCAGCACGAGCAGTTCTTCGACGACAACATGCCGGCGATCCTCGGGGCGAGACGATCGAGAACAATCCGCTGCACATGGATGACGACGCACCGGAATTCTGGCGCAAGGCGCGCTCGCAGTACCACGAGGCCGAAGGCACGCGGCGCTATCCGGTTGCGTCCGTCCTCGGCCTGCATCTGATCGAGCAGTTGATCGACCGGGGCTTCGACATCAGCCACTCCAAACGGCTGAGCAAGGAGCACGGGGAAGGCCACGCGTTCGGCTTCGTGCACCGCCGTCTGATGACGGAGCAGACGATCGTGCCCATCGTGCCGGTCGCACTCAACACGTATTTCCCGCCGAACCAGCCGCGTCCGCGCCGTTGCTACGAGTTGGGCCGCGCTATCCGCGAGGCGGTGCGCGCCGCACCGGACAGCGCACGCGTCGGCATTCTCGCCTCCGGCGGCCTCAGCCATTTCACGGTCGACGAGGAGCTGGACCGCATGGTGCTCGACGCCTGCAGGCGCAACGACGGTGAAGCGCTCGCGTCGATCCCGCTGAACAAGCTGGGCTCCGGCTCGTCCGAAATCCGCAACTGGATCGCGGTGGCCGGTGCCGCCGGACACCTGAAGAACGGGTGGCAGGAGTACATTCCCTGTTACCGCTCGGCCGCCGGCACCGGTTGCGGCATGGGCTTTGCCGTCTGGAAGTAGTTTGCCGTTGCCTGCGGACGCCGGGACGCTACGATTGTTCAATCGTCCAATTGGCATCGCAACGCAGCATGAATCTGGCACTATGGCTTGAGCGGGCGGGGCGCGCGCATCCCAGCGTGCCGGCGATCGGACTCGGCGACAAGGTTTACGCCGACTACGCGCAGCTTGCCGAACGGGCGGCGCGCATCGCCGGCGGCCTTCGCGTGTTTGGATTGCGGCCCGGCGAGCGCGTCGCGCTCGTCGCCAAGAACCATCCCGACTACATCGCGATCCTGTTCGGCATTTGGCACGCGGGCCTCGCCGCCGTGCCAGCCAACGCAAAGCTGCACGGCGCCGAGCTCGGCTACATCCTCGAGCATTCCGGCGCCCGCATCTGCTTCGCCTCGGCCGGACTCGATGCGGAGATCGCGCCGCATGCGCCGCCGACGCTCGAGCGGCTGATCGTGATCGGCAGCGCGGAGTACGAGCGCCTGCTCACGGCTGATGCGATCCCGCCGCAGCCGCGCGCGGGCGGTGATCTCGCCTGGCTCTTCTATACGTCGGGCACCACCGGCCGCCCCAAGGGCGCGATGCTGACGCACCGCAATCTCATGTGGGCGGCGCATGCTTATCTCGCCGACGTCGACCCGACCTTGCCCCGCGATCCGATCCTGCACGCGGCGCCGCTGAGCCACGGCACCGGGATTTATGTCCTGCCGCACATCGCCCGGCTCGGCGTCAACGTCGTGCCGGAGACCGGCGCCTTCGAGCCGGAGGAAATCTTCCGCCTGTTCCGCCGCTGGCCGCGCGTCTCCATGTTCGCGGCGCCCACGATGATCAAGCGCCTCGTGGACAGCCGCGCCGAGTCCGATCCCGACAACATCCGCACGCTGATCTGGGGCGGCGCGCCCATGTACGTGGAGGATGTGAAGAAGGCGCTCGACCGCTTCGGCCCGCGGCTTGCGCAGATCTACGGGCAAGGCGAGAGCCCGATGACGATCACGACGCTTTCCAGGGAAGATGTCGCCGATCGCGGGCATCCGCGCTGGCTCGATCGCGTCGGCTCCGCCGGCCGGCCCTATGCTTGTGTCGAGGTGATGGTGGCCGATGCCGACGATCGCCCGCTGCCGCCGGGCGAGATCGGCGAAATCCTCTGCCGCGGCGACGTGATCATGGCCGGCTACTGGCAGAACCCGGACGCCACCGCGAAGACGCTTGCGGGCGGCTGGCTGCACACGGGCGATGTCGGCGCCTTCGACGCCGACGGCTATCTCTCGCTCAAGGACCGCTCGAAGGATCTCATCATCTCCGGCGGCTCCAACATCTATCCGCGCGAAGTGGAAGAGGTGCTGCTGCAGCACGAGAATGTGCGCGAGGTGTCGGTGATCGGCCGGCCCGACGCCGAATGGGGCGAGGTCGTCGTTGCCTATGTGGTGGGCGAGGCGACGCCCGGCGAGCTCGACCAGCTTTGTCTCTCGCAGATCGCGCGCTTCAAGCGGCCGAAGCACTACGTGTTCGTCGACGCGCTGCCGAAGAACAACTACGGAAAGATTCTGAAGACCGCGCTGCGCGAGCTCGACGCCGCCCGACGGGAGAACGTGTATGGCTGACCGCCTGAAGGACAAGGTCGCGCTCGTCGTCGGCGCGGGCTCCATCGGTCCCGGCTGGGGCAACGGCAAGGCGACGGCGGCCGCGTTCGCTCGCGAAGGCGCAAAAGTGTTCTGCGTCGACATCAACGAGAAAGGCGCCGAGGAAACCGTCGGCATCATCAAGGGCGAGGGCGGCGAAGCGCGCGCTCATCGGGCGGACGTGAGCAAGGCCGCGGACGTTGTCGCGATGGTGCAGGCCTGCGTTGATGCTTATGGCCGCATCGACATCCTCGACAACAATGTCGGCATCGCCGCGGTCGGCGGCGTTACCGACGTTTCCGAGGAAGAGTGGGACCGCGTCTTTGCCATCAACCTGAAGAGCGCCTTCCTCGCCATGAAGCACGTGATCCCGCTGATGGAACGGCAGGGCGGCGGATCGATTATCAATATCTCGTCGATCGCCTCGATCCGCTATACCGGCGTTCCCTATGCGACCTATTACGCCACGAAAGCCGCGATGAACCACCTGACGCGCACCACCGCCGCGCAATATGCGCCGAAGCGCATCCGCGTGAACGCGATCCTGCCCGGCCTGATGGAGACGCCGATGGTGCTGAAGTCCGCCGGCCTCGCCGAGGCCTATGGCGGCAAGGAAGAAGAAGTATGGAAGGCGCGGGCGAAGCAGGTGCCGATGGGCTTCGGCGGCAATGCCTGGGACGTGGCCTGGGCAGCGGTCTATCTTGCGAGCGATGAGGCGCGCTATGTCACCGGCATCGAGTTGGTCGTCGACGGCGGAGTGACGCTGAAATATGCCTGAACGCAAGGAGGAGTCCGGCCGGAAGGCAGGCGGGACAGGGCGCATCTGCCCGACTTGCGGCAGGCCGTCCGTGCAGGCGTTCCGTCCGTTCTGTTCCGCCCGCTGCCGCGACGTGGACTTGCATCGCTGGCTTTCCGGCCAATATGCAATCCCGGTGGCGGAGGACGAAGACGAGGACGGCGCGCTGCCGGAGATCGGCTCGCCCGGGGTCGGATCGGGCGAGGAAAAACCGTAACGCGATTCTTCCCCGACGCCGTTTGTCGCCGCAGCTCAATCTCGTTCCGGGTCCTCGCCTACGCCGGGTGCGATCGCTTCAGGTGGAAGCCCGGTTTGTCGAGCTTGTTGTGCTGTTTTCATCGGGGTCCGGCGGCAGGTGCCAAGTCTGGACAGGCCGGAGCCGACTTCCTATAACCGCCCGCGCTCATATCCGCCCCGCGGAAAACCCCGCCGGGCACGGCGCCCAGGTAGCTCAGTTGGTAGAGCACGTGACTGAAAATCACGGTGTCGGTGGTTCGATTCCGCCCCTGGGCACCAGACCTTATCCGCATAGCGACACGTAGCGTCCGACGCCCAGAACGAGACCGACTTTTTTGCCTGCCTCGACCGGCGGCCGTGAGCGCCAGCGGCTTCCCACAGAACACGTGCTTGCCCGCCGCGAGGGCGGCCATCGCCTGTTCCTCATGCAGCAGGTGCGGGGTTGCGATAATGACGGCGTCGATCTCCGGGATGCGAAGGCTGTCTTCATAGCTTGCATGAGCGTCAGATTCGACGGGCCATCGGTCCACCGGAAGCCGCGACGGCAGGATTGAGGAGCTGCGGGTGAGGCGCCCGCTCAAGGCTCTGCCGCCCCGATCGGTCTTTCGCCATCCCAGCAGATTCGGCGATCCAACCATTTTACAGTCTGATCATACGATAATTGCCGGAGTTGATACAAAGTACTGTTCCATAATAGATATTTTTCCCCATTGCGCTTATTGAAGGCTTGTTGACATAAGGAATTGCTCAAATCTAGTCTGATTATCAGACAAGCGATTGACTTTGCGGCTTCAGGAGATTCGATGATCTGGAACACCAGCGCTCCGTTCAGGGCCGACGCCGCCGAAAAGGTGCAGCGGCGGAACGTCTATCAGCTCATCGCCGATCGGCTGCTGACGGACATCGTGGAAAACCGCCTGCAGCCGGGAACGGAAATCCCAACCGAGCGTGAGCTTTCCGAACGATACGGCGTCGGCCGCTCCTCGGTTCGCGAAGGGCTCCGGATGCTGGAGTCTCAGCGGATCATCGAGCCTGGCAGCGACGGTCAATACCGCGTTGGCGGAAAGAACAATGTGATGGTGGCGGGCATCGAAATGCTCGTTGCAATGGGCGAGGCCAGCCTTTCAGAGGTTCAGGCGCTTCGCTCCCTGCTTGAGGTCGAGGCAGCCGGCCTCGCCGCCGAACTTCGCACCGATGAAGACCTTGCCGAGATCAGAGCCTCGCTGCGCGAAATGATCGTATCGCGCGCAGATCGCATAGAGGCGATGGAAGCCGATCTCGCTTTTCACGTGGCGATAGGCCGCGCATCCAAAAATGGTGCTCTCGCCGCCTCGATCATGGCGGTCCGCAGCGTCTTGAGGGGGCTCATCAACAATTACAGCTACGATATCGATGAGGCGATCTTCCAGCACCAGCTCATCCTCGAGGCGATTGCGGGACGCAATGTCAAGGCGGCCCGGGAACGAATTTCCGAGCACATGCACTGGATCTCGCAGTTGCCGCCGCCAGTGGAGGGAGGAACGAAGATTCGCGCTCGTGGGAAGAAATAGATTCCAGCATTGGAATGCGCTCAGACATGACATCGCGGAAGGTAGCAATATTCGGAACCGGAGCGAACGGCGCAGCGATCGGCGCGGATATGACGAAAGCCGGCACCGACGTTACGCTTTTCGATCAATGGCCGGAAAACGTGGAGGCGATGCGGGCGAACGGTCTTCACATCGAGTCTCCCGACGGCGTCGACGTCGTGCCGGTTCGCGCGATGCATTTCTGCGAAGTGGCAACGGTCGTCGAACCATTTGATTACATCTTCACGTCGGTGAAAGCCTACGACACCGAATGGGTCTGTGAGCTCATGCGTCCAGTGCTTTCGCCTAACGGCCTCGCGGTTGGGCTCCAAAACGGCATGACGGCCCATCGAATGGCGGCGATACTTGGCGCGGAACGGACGCTGGGCGCCGTCATCGAGATCGCCGGAAACATGTTCGTGCCGGGCATCGTGAACCGGCAGACGACTCCTTCAGGCACATGGTTTGCCGTGGGCAGCATCGATGAGTCGACCCGTGGTCGCGAGCATGAGCTTGCGGATCTTCTCAAACATTCGGGAGAGGTCGAAATCTCCGACGACATCATCGCGTCGAAATGGATGAAACTCATCGCGAATGCCGGCGAGGTCCTGCCGTCAGCAGTGCTTGGTCTTCCACTTGCTGAAGCGATCCAGATTCCCGGTATGCGGCAAGTCATGGAGGAGTCCGGCAGGGAGGCGGTACGCGCGGCACTCGGACTCGGCATCTCGCTGCGCCCGATCTTCGGCGAGAAACGGATCACCCACAACGACCCCGAGCAATACGCGATTTCGCTATTCGAAGCGGTGCTGTCGGGTTGGACCTTCCCAACGACGCTCGTCGCCACGCTTCAGGACTGGCGGAAAGGTCGCCGGGGGGAAGTGGACGATTTCAATGGCGTCGTGCTGGACGCGCATGAACGTCTGGGTACGCCCGCGCCCATATCGCGCAAACTTCTGGAAATGGCACACGACATCGAGGCTGGACGGCTCCACCCCGAGCCGGCGAATGCGGCGATGCTGACTTCAATGGTGGCGGCGTGACGCGAACAAACGTCCCGCACGGATGAACTAGGGAAAACGAGCGAGGAAGACATGTGCAACCACCCGCAACATATCTACTGCACCCCGGAGATGCTGCCCAAGGACTTCACGCCGATCGCCTCGCAGGGCGCGATCACGGGGGTGGATTGGGAGCAGCGTGTAGATTTCGACCGGTTGCGCCGCTACCGCATCGGCCGCGTGCAGGAACAATTGAAGAAGTCGAACCTCGGGTCGCTCCTGTTGTTCGATATGAACAATATTCGCTACACGACGGCATCGCACATTGGCAATTGGGCGCGCGACAAATACTTCCGCTGCACGCTGATCACACGTGACGAGGAGCCGATCATGTGGGACATCGGCTCCTCCGCCAAGCAACACAAGATGCACAATCCTTGGATCACGCCGGATAACTGGCGTGCTGTCGTTTCGAGCTGGCGGGGGTCGATCAAAGAAGAGGTGGGCGTCGAGAAGGCGAACGCCAAGCGCATCGCTGGCATCCTGCGCGACCGTGGCCTCGCCGGCGAACCGGTCGGCATCGACGTAGTCGAGATTCCGGTGCTGAAGGCGCTGGAGGCCGAAGGCTTGGAGATCGCGAACGCCGAGGGCCTGATGCAGAACGCGCGCGTCATCAAGTCGATCGACGAGGTCTCGCTCCTCGAAACCGCGGCCACGCTGGTCGACGCCGCCTATGACGAGTTGTTTCGCCAGATGCGCGTCGGTGTGAAGGAGAGCGAACTCGTCGCCGTGGTCAACCACGTCCTCTACAACATGGGTTCGGAGAACGTTGAGGCGATCAATGCCATCTCCGGGGACCGGTGCTCGCCGCATCCGCACGTCTTCGCCGACCGCTATCTGCGGCCGGGCGACCTAGCCTATTTCGACATCATCCATTCCTTCATGGGCTACCGCACCTGCTACTACCGCACGCTCAATGTCGGCGGCGCAACAAGCAAGCAGCGCGATGTCTACAAGAAGACGCGCGATATCCTCGATGAGGCGATCGCCGAAATCCGCCCTGGCGCGTCATCGGCGGACATCGCCAAATACTTCCCCAAGGCACAGGACTTCGGCTTTGCGAGCGAGGAGGAGGCCTTCGGCCTGCAATATGCGCACGGTATCGGCGTAGGGCTCTGGGAGCAGCCGCTCATCAGCCGCTATCACTCGTTCGAGCATCCGATCATTATCGAAGAAGGGATGGTGTTCGCGATCGAAACCTATTGGCCGGCCGCGGATGGCTCCACGGCGGCGCGCATCGAAGAAGAGATCCACGTTACCAAGGACGGGCCGCGTCTCTTGACGAAGTTCCCCGCGCAGGAGCTCCTCGTCGCCGGTACTCAGTATTGGAACGGGCACACTTTCGCGAACGGCGCGAACGAATTGCGGGTGCGTTGAACGCGTTGCCACCTGTATTCAAATGGGTGACAAGATGCAGAACGACAAGAAGATCGCGGTTGTCGGCACCGGCGCCAACGGTGCGGCGATCGCGGCGGATCTTGCGATCGCGCAGCGCAACGTAACGCTGATCGACCAGTGGCCTGAGAACGTGGCCGCGATGCGCGAACATGGCATCCGTGTCAATCTGCGCGGACAGGAGTACTCGGCACGAGCGCCGGTCTACCATCTGTGCGATGTCGCAACGCTGCACGAGAAGTTCGATATTGTTCTTATCGTGGTCAAAGCTTACGATACTCGATGGGCGACGCGGCTCATCGAACCACTCCTCGCCGATGATGGGTTAGTTATCGGCGTACAGAATGGCCTGACGACGGCCGACATCGCCGGCATTGTCGGCCCCGAGCGTACGCTCGGTTGCGTGATCGAGAACGGCGGCGCGATGTACGATCCCGGACTCGTGATCCGGGATACGTTGCATGAAAATGCCTGGTTCGCGCTCGGTTCGTTCCTGCCCGAATACGCACATCGCGTCCCGGAAGGCGTCGATGTGCTGAAGCACTCCGGGCGCGTCGAGGTCTTCGATGATGTTAACGCGGCGAAGTGGATGAAGCTCGTCATCAACGCGGCGGAAGTCGCGCCGACAGCGGTGCTCAACCTGTCGCTCAAGGAGGCGATCGAGACGCCGGGTATGCGCGAGTTCATGATTCGTGTTGGCGTCGAAGCGATCGCAGTGGTGCGCAAGGCTGGCATCGATATCGTTCCGATCTTCGGTCTTCCCGACCTCGATCCGGAAGAGCCGCGTGATTTCATCGCCAAGCTTCTCGACGAAGTGATCTACACCAACGCCCAACCCTTCAGCCGTGTCGCCGCACTTCAGGACTGGATGAAGGACAGGCGCAGCGAGATCAACGAAATGAACGGCCCTATTGTCGCGAAGGGCGAGGAGCTGGGTCACCCAACGCCTTACAACCGGCGGGCGCTGGACGTCGCCCGGCGTATCGAACGTCGCGAGCTCAAGCCGGACGTCTCGCTGCGCGAGCTTCTGCTCGAGGAACTGTGAGCGACGGGCGCAACATAGAATGTTTGCAATTCAGGCGCGCCAACCACGGCAAGAAATCGATCATGTGCGCAAACGATAGCAGCAATCGCAGCAATTCATCCTGTGGCGCAGCTAAAAAACCGCGCATTGGCTGGTTGACAACGCATTTTTCGGGCAGTTAACTGTGCGAACGTTCGCGCAAGTTGTGACGAAGCACACGCCTTGCCCGCTTGGTGAGCACGGATTGAGCAATTTTGCGAAGAGCCCGGACAGCGGGCCGCGTTAAACAGAGGAGGAACACGAAAATGAAGAGTCTGAAAAGTGCCGGGCTGCGCGCTGCTCTGATCGCGGCGGCCGCCTTGTTGACAGCAAATGCAGTTGTTCAGGCGCAAGAGAAGCAGCCGATCCTGATTGGCGGCACGCTTGGATTGACGGGCTTTCTCTCGGAAGGCTCGGCCGACTACAAGGCGGTTTATGATCGTTGGAACGACGAGGTGAACAAGCGGGGCGGGTTGCTGGGCCGTCCCGTGAAACTCGTGATCTACAACGACGAAAGCACACCGGCGGTTGCGCAATCGCTCTACAGCCGCCTGCTCGATCAGGACAAGGTGGATCTCCTGCTCGCGCCGTTCAGCACTTTCGTCGGCGGCGCCGTGCTGCCGATCGTGCAGTCGCACAACAAGCTGTTCTTCAACGGCGGCTTCGTCAGCATGGCCATGTTCACGAACGCCAAGGGCTCGATGATCGGTACATACATGTACCAGGAGCCCGATTACCCGCGCGGTCTCTTCGAATTCATCAAGAGCCTTCCGGCCGACAAGCGGCCGAAGCGCGCCGCGATCTTCACATATCAGAGCCCGTTCCCGATCGTCGTTCGCGACGGCTATAACGGATACGGCGGCGCGCTCCGCTTTGTGAAAGAAGCGGGCATCGAGCTCGTCGTGAACGAGCAGTTCCCGGCGAACACGACCGACTTCAATGCGCTGGTACAGAAGGCAAAGGGCGCCAATGCCGACATGGTGCTTCACATCGGCCAGCTGAACGACTCGCTCCAGGTGGCGCGCACCATTCAGCAGCAGGACTACAAGCCCGCGTTCTTCTGCACGTGCGGCTCTCCGGTGACCTCGATCGCGGCGTGGGCGAAGCTCGGCGCTGCGGCGGAGCGTGCATTCAGCGGGACGCCGGCTTGGCCCACACAAAAGCATCCGGGCCTCGTGGAACTCTCCGAGTTCTTCAAGAAGGAGCGCAAGCAGGACACGCTTCCGGCCTATGCGATCGTCGCCCAGACGATCCTGCAGGTCATCGAGCAGGCGGTGAACGGCGCCGGCACGCTCGATCAGGAGAAACTCCGCGAGTACATTTACAAGAGCGAGTTCAAGACGGCATCCGGCAACATCCGCTTCCAGGAAAACGGCACGCCGGTTTACAGTCAGCTTCTGCTTCAGTTCCAGAACGGAAAAAACGAGGTCGTGTTCCCTGCAAAGGACAAAACGGCCGATGCGATACTCCCGTAAGTGAATCAAGTTCGCTATGAACCCCGCGTTGCTTGAAGTCGACTCGGTCGGAAAGCAGTTTGGAGGACTGGTTGCTTTAAGCAGCGTGTCGTTCGATGTGCCGCGGTCTTCGGTCGTAGGGTTGATCGGTCCAAACGGGTCCGGAAAAACCACCCTGTTGAACGTGATCAACGGAATCTACGCCCCGGACCGCGGCTCCGTCGTCCTCGACGGTGTCCCGACCAAGAACAGAAGCCCGTCTGACCTCGCAGCGTCCGGCGTAAGCCGGACGTTTCAAAACGCGCGCGTCTTCTCGACGCTTTCGGTTGAACAGAATCTCTTTATTCCCCTGCTTCATCGGAGCGGGGGAGAAAGAGCAAAGTCGATCAAACGGGCTGACGAGCTTCTGGCATTCGTGGGCCTGGAAGCGCATGCCAACAAAACAGCGATCGAGCTTTCCGGTGGGCAAAAGCGGTTGCTCGAATTTGCCCGTGCGCTTGTCACCAAACCGGGCCTGATTTTGATGGACGAGCCTTTCGCCGGCGTCCATCCGCAGATCAAAGCGACGCTCATTCGCTGCATTCAGGAAATCGTCGAGCGCGAAGGTGCGTCGTTCCTCGTCGTCAGTCACGAGGTGCCGGATCTCGTAAACCTCTCCAACTTCATGGTGTGTCTGGTCGAAGGAAAGGTCGCGGCTGCAGGAAATCCGAAGGACGTCGTGCGCAACGAGAAGGTCATCGAGGGTTATCTGGGGCAAAGCGACGAATGACGATCTCCGCTCCTCAGCTCCAGATAAAAGGTGCTGTTGCCGGCTATACGCCTGCGCAGCAGATTTTGAAGGGCGTCGACATTGCCGCCGCTCCGGGAAAGATTACAGTTGTCCTCGGCCCGAACGGGACCGGCAAGTCGACATTGCTGAAGCTGGTTGCCGGATTCGTCAAAGCCAGCGAGGGCGACGTTCTGCTGAATGGCAAGAATTTGAATGCATTGCCGGTTCACGAGCGCCTGGGCGAGGGCATCGGCCTGCTGCCGCAGGGCCGTTCCGCATTTCCCGATCTGACCGTCGAGGAAAATATCGAGCTCGGCGGCTGGTCCTTGCGCTCCGATCGCAAGCGGCTGCGCGAGGCGGTCGAGGCGATGTTCGTGCGCTATCCGCATCTTGAGAAACTGCGCGACCGCAGGGCAGGAACGCTCAGCGGCGGTCAGCAGCGGGCGGTCGAGATCGCAAGAATGCTGGTATCCAATCCTTCGGTATTGCTGATCGACGAGCCGTCCGTTGGTCTTTCTCCGATCGTAGCGACGCAGGTCTATAAGGAACTCGTCGAACTGCGCGATGAAGGGCGCACGATTCTGCTCGTCGACCAGGATGTCCGTGCGGCGATCAAGATCTCCGACTACGTCTACGTTCTCACTTCCGGAAAGAACGACATCCAGGGCGACCGTACGGCGTTTGAAGGCGATCTTGGATCGATCGTCCGCGGCTGGCTGGGAGTGTAGCGGCAATGGGCGCGCAAGTCCTCACTGTTATCATCGATGGCCTGTTGCTCGGCTTGATCTATGCTGGCATAGGCCTCGGCCTCAGTCTCATTCTCGGTGTCATGGGTGTTGTGAACGTCGCGCACAGCGCGTTCATCATGCTGGGCTCCTATTTCGCATATGAACTGTTCCGCCGTGCAGGCATCGATCCGATCATATCGGCGGCCTTGGCACTGCCGGTATTCTTTCTCCTCGGCTCGGTCGTCTATCGCACGCTGATAACGCGTGTCGAGTTCACCGGGCCGACGCAAGGTCTGATCGCAATGTTCGGATTGATGGTTCTCATCGAGAACCTCGGGGTGATCGTCTGGACGACCGACGCGCGTGCTTTGACGACGCACTATACCAACACGTCGTTTGCGATAGGGCCTGCCGTCGTCGCCTGGGTGAAGGTGCTGGCCGGAGGTTTGGCGCTGGCATTGATTGGCGCGGCATGGGTATTCCTGCATTACACGCTGACCGGGCGCGCCATTCGCGCAATCGGACAGGATCGCGATGCCGCTGCGGTACTCGGGATCAATGTGCACCAGCTGCTGACGATTTTGTTCGGACTGGGCATCGCCTGCGCGGGCGTCGCCGGCGTGCTGCTTGGAATGATTTATCCCTTCAGCCCGGGCGGGCAGGTGTTTTGGCTCGCATGGGCGTTCCTTGTCGTCGTGCTCGGCGGTCTCGGCAGTGTGGCCAATACACTGGTGGCGGGTCTGGTCGTCGGCATCATTCAAACCTTTGCCGGCGCATTTGTCCCGTTCGAGTTCGTTTATCTGATCCTGTACACCCTGCTCGCGGTTATTCTCATCGTTCGCCGCGAAGGCCTGACCAGCGTCGCCCGCCGCTCAATCTGAGGAAGAACGCATGCTCTCGATCTTCTTTGTGAGAAAGGGCGGCGCGGAAGACAGGACGCTGCGCTTGTTCGGGCTTGTGTTCTGTGTGCTCGGACTTGGCGCGCTCATTCTTTATGGGGCGATCGGAACGAAGCAGGGCATTCTCAGCCTGCTGGGGACCGTGTTTCTCTACGTGACCCTGACGCAGGCCTGGAACATTCTCGGCGGTTATGGAGGCTATCTGAACTTCGGTACCGCAACCTTTTTCGGTGTTGGCGCGTACACCACAGCCGTTCTGTTTCACCATTACGGCCTGTCGCCATTCCTGACCGCGCCGATCGCGGGTGTGATGGCGGCGCTTCTGGGCGTTATCGTCGGCGTGCCAACCTTGCGGTTGCGTGGCGCCTATTTCGCGATCGTGACGATGATCATCACTTTCGCGGTTCAGATTGTAGTGCTTAACGCGTCAATCACGCAGGGCCCGATGGGTATCTTCCTGCCGCCCTTGAAGCTCAGCCCGCTCGCATTGGAGCGCCTGTTCTTCTTCATGTTTCTGGGTTTGGCGGTTGTCGTTACGCTCCTCGTCTATGCCATTGAAAATTCGAACTTCGGCTGGGCGCTGGTCGCGGTCCGGGAAGACGAGGATGCGGCCGAAGTCATCGGGGTCAAGACGACGAGGATCAAATATATTGCAAACGCTGTTGCAACCTTCATCATCGGCATCGCGGGCGGAATCTTTGCGCAGCGCATCATGTATCTCGATCCGACGACAGCCTTCTCATTCGACATATCGCTGAACGTCGTGTTGATGGCGGTGATCGGCGGCGCCGGTACATGGCAGGGGCCGTTGATCGCAGCGCCATTAATTCTGGTGGTCGCGGATATGCTGCGCGTGACCTTTACCTCCGAAGTCAATCGCGTGATCTTCAGCATCGTCGTAATCGTGATTGCGCTCTACTTGCCGCACGGCGCGATGGGGTTCATGACCTCGCTGCGGCAGAAATACTTCAAGTGGCGGAATCCTAAAACCGGGGATGAAGTGGCGTCAGCCTAGTTGTCGGCGCTTTCGGACAATATTAGCGCTCACCGGCTCGTGTCTTCCGACTGCCGAGCGCCCGATGGCCTCTGCCGATGATCAAAAAAAGTCCGCGATTAATTATGAGACGCTGTGCGCAATGATGGCTATCGCAACACACGAGTGCTTTTCGGAGCCGCGGTGCTGTTTCTGATCACAAGTGTCGTCGGGCTAACGGCAATGTGCGGATCTTTGCCCTGTTGTCTGCTGGTCTTCAATCGATGAAGCAGCCAAAGGGCGCAGCCGGTTGTGATTTCCTCAATCGGAAGTTTGAGCGTCGTCAGTCCCGGCCCCCACCAGCGTTGCCACGGTCCATCGCCGAAGCCGACAATGGAAATTTGGTTGGGTACTTTGACGTTGAGCTTTGAGAGTTGCTCTGCAACGCCCAATGTCACGAGGACCGCACCGGTGATAATTGCGGTCGCTGGCTTTCGGCCTTGTACAAGTTTGTGAACTGCTTCGGTACCAAACTTTAATTCAGGAGGACCGAGCAGAACCAGGCTATCGTCGATCTTGAGGCCGGCTTCCGTCATCGCGCGTCTGAAACCTTTGTATCGCGCCTTGCCGGTCGGAAAAGTGTTGTCGCCGATGTAGGCGATCTTCTTGTGTCCTAGTCCAATCAAATGATTTGCGGCGTCGACGATGGCCTGTTCGTCGTCGAGGCCGAACCAGTCGCCCAGCGAGGCGATACGGCGCAGCAGTTGAACGTGCGGAATTTTGCTCAACATCTCCGCGGTCTCGCGGCGCGGATTGGCCGATGGAACGATGACAACCCCCGCAACGCGCGCGCTCATCAATTCCCGCATCTGCTGCATCTCGCGGTTCGGGTCGTCGTCGGTAATGGACAAGGTGAGATGATAGCCCTCGCTCTCGAAGCCGGTAGAGAGTATGTGCGCCACCATCGAGTAAAATTCGCTTCGGATATCCGGCACGAGCAAGCTGATCAGGTGGCTTGACCCGCCGCGCATGACGCGTGCGGCAGTATTTGCGACATAACCGAGGCGTTCGGCCGCCTCCTGCACGCGTTCTTTCGTCTCCCGGCTGATGCGAGGGTGATCGGTCAGTGCTCGGCCGACGGTCGATATGGATAAGCCCAACTCTCGCGCGATGTCTTTGATCGTGATCATAGGAAGGTGGATGCCTAAATGCGCTAACGATTGCAAGAGCAGCAACATTACAGCATTGTCAGAAACCTCAAAGTGCCGGTATTATTGGGATTGACAACCCCCAAGATCGGCATTTAGCCTGCGCGAACGTTCGCGCAAAATGCATTTCCAGAATCTCCGAGAGCCGCCCGTGAATCCAGCTTCGGCCCCAGAACTGCGTCGCCTCGCAACCAAAATTCGCCTGAACGCGACCAAAATGGTCGCGATCCAGGGCTTCGGCTATCTGGGTCAGGCGCTTTCATCCGCGGAAATCGTAGCGACGATGTTCGGCGGCGGCTTTGTTCGCCGCGGCCAGGACAAATTCGTGATGTCGCCTGGCCACTACGTCATCGTGCTCTATGCCGTCGCCGCTGAGCTCGGACTGCTGAGCCGGGAAGAACTGGCAAACTATGGCAAAGACGCCGCCCTGCTCGAGGCGATCGGCACGGAGCGGACGCCGCTTTTCGATCTCGTCTGCGGATCGCTGGGGCAGGGCTTGTCCGGTGCGGTCGGCTTTGCGCTGAGCGCCCGTTTAAAGAAGAGCGATGCCCGCACTTATGCGTTTCTCAGCGACGGTGAGATGGAGGAAGGCCAGGTGTGGGAAGCGGCGATGTTCGCCGCGCACAACAAGCATCGCATGGGACAATTGACCGTCGTCATCGACGCGAACAATTCGCAGGTCGATGGCACCGTGACCTTCGTCACCACCATCGAGCCGCTCGTCGACAAATGGCGCTCGTTTGGATGGCGCGTCGAAGAAGTCGACGGTCATGACGTATCCGCCTTGCAGGCGGCCTTTGCGAAAGGTCCTGCTGCGCCCGAGCCGCTTGTCATCATCGCTCGAACGGAAATTCTCGGCCGCATGAAGTCCATCCCTTCGACCGCGGATGGTCACTTCATCAAGCTCGACAAGGATTTGGAGCGAGCCGTCTTGAAAGAGTTGGAGGCCGCCCTTGCGTGAACCGCCGTTCAAAACGATTCTGAAGCCCTACGGCGAAGCGCTACTAACGCTCGCCCAGACGCGCCCCGAAATCGTCTGTCTTGGCGCGGATCTCACCCGGCAAACCGAAACGGACATTTTTCGCGACGCGATTCCGGATCGCTTTCTCAATGTAGGCATGGCCGAAGCGAATATGATCAGCATCGCAGGTGCGATGGCGCGCGATGGTCACGTGGTGTTCGTGAACACGTTCGGCGTGTTCTGCACGCGGCGTTGCTACGACCAGATCGCAATGTCGGTCGCTTATCCGAACGTCAACGTGAAGATCGTCGGCTTCATGCCGGGCCTTTCAAGCCCTGGCGGCCCGAGCCACCAGGCGATCGAGGACGTCGCGCTGATGCGCGCTCTTCCCAATATGCTGGTCGTCGATCCTGCGGATGCGATTGAAGTTCGGCAGGCGGTTCAAGCAGTCGCCGATCATCCCGGTCCGGTTTATCTGCGTCTGAAGCGGGGCGAGAATCCGCTGATTTTCGACGACGATCACAAGTTCAGTCTGAAGAAGGCGCATGTCATCCGGAGCCACAAGAGTTCGGACGTTTGCATCATCGCCTCCGGCATGATGCTGCCGTCCGCGCTCGCGGCAACCAGGATTCTCGAGAGCAAGGGTTTGACCGTATCGATCGTCAACGTGCCGGTGATTAAGCCGCTGGACGCAGAGACGATCATTCCGATCGTGCAACAGAGTGGGGTCGTCGTGACCGCCGAAAATCATACCATCTTTGGCGGCCTCGGCTCCGCCGTTGCCGAGGCGATGGCGGAAGAGGGAGTTCCGGTCCCGCTTCATCGCGTCGGCATCCGGGACGTTTTCGCCGAGTCCGGCAGCCGGGAATACCTGTTCAGCAAATACGGCCTCAGCACGCAAAATATTCTGAATGCGGTGTGGGCCGGGTTGCATCTCAATACCCCGGTGCCTGTTGCGCCGGTGCATAAGACGACACCAGGCGAATACGCGCCGGTCTAAGAGGCCGAAACCACCAACAAACAAACAACTCCACATCCACGCTCAAACAGGTCAGTGAGCTCAGAGGAAGCCAATGTCATTGCAGTCGTTTATCCCGAATCCGAAATTCGAGGATTACAAAGAAGCCTTCAAGGATATGTACAAGCTTGAGCGCCGCGCCGACGGCGTCATCCTTGCGCAAGCGCATACTAAAGGGGGGCCCATCCAGCTGAGCGTTGAGAACCACCGCTCGGTCGGTCAACTCTTCCGCACGATTGGCGCGGACACCGAGAACGAAATCCTGATCTTCACCGGCAGCGGCGACGAATTCATGATGGACGCTGATCCGGAGGGCTTCAAGCTCGAAGAGAAGGATTTGGCGTATTGGGCCTACGAATACGCTTACAAGGATGGCCGCATTAACGTCGCGTCGCTCATCACCGACCTCGAAATTCCGACGATCGGGGTGTTGAACGGTCCGGGTTTCCACACCGAAATCTGTCTGATGTGCGACCTGACGATCTGCAGCGAAGACGCGGTTATCTTTGACCTGCACTACGACATCGGTTCGGTTCCGGGCGACGGCATCAATGTCTGCTTCCAGGAACTCCTGGGAACCAAGCGTGCGGCTTACGCACTGCTCACGGGCGAGGCGATCGATGCGCAGACCGCGCTTCGCTACGGCATGGTGAACGAAGTCGTGCCGAGAGATAAGCTCATTTCGCGTGCGTACGAGCTGGCGGATCACATCATGACCCAGCCGCGAACGACGCGTCGTCTGACGACGCAAATTGTTCGTCGCCCCTGGCGCCGCCGCCTCGTCGACGATCTCGAAATGGGTTGGGCGACGCAGATGTTCAGCACGATGGCGAAAGAGGCTGCGATCCACAGCCGCGACCACATCAAGAACACCGTCGACTACGTGCGCAAAGGCCGGAAGAATAACTTCGACAAGTAAGCGTTCGAGCCGTTCAAAGTGTGATCGCTAATGAAGGAAGCTGGCAAAAGCCTTGCAAATAACGACCCGCTAGCGAGCCTGTATGGCGACGGCCGCTTGCTTCCTTTGGGGAGCGTCGAATGGATGTTGGGTTCATAGGGCTGGGCTCCATGGGGCTTCCCATGGCCGCCAATCTTGTAAAAGCGGGTCACCACGTAACTGTATGGGCGCGCTCCAAAGACGCCTGCGCGGCGGCCGCTGCCTTCGGCGCGACGGTTGCTGCAAATGCCAAGGAGACTTTCGCGGGCGACGCTTTCATCTCCATTCTTTCCGATGACGAATCGGTGCGGAAGGTCGTGATGGAGAGCGATATGCTGCCGTCGGGCGGCACGAATACGGTTCACATTAATATGGCGACAGTCTCGGCAGCCTTCGCCCGCGAGATTGCTGCGCATCATGCGAAACTCGGAATTCCCTATATTTCTGCGCCGGTTTTTGGCCGCTCGGAAGCTGCCGCGGCGGGAAAGCTGAATATTCTTGCCGCCGGCGATCAGAAGGCCTTCGCGAAAGTGCAGCCGTTGTTCGACGCGATGGGGCAGCGTACCTGGAATTTGGGCGACGATCCGGGCAGGGCGAATGTCGTGAAGATCGGCGGCAATTTCATGCTTGCCTGCGCGCTTGAGGCGATTTCCGAAGCGGTCGCATTGAACGAAGCGCATGGCGTGAAGCCCGCAGACTTCATCGAGATCATGACCAATACGATCTTTACGGCGCCGTCCTACAAGGCATATGGCGAGATCATCGCGCACCAGCGCTTCGAGCCTGCCTCCTTCAAGCTCACACTGGGTCTGAAGGATGTTCGTCTTGCTCTTGCAGCAGGCGACTCTAAAAACGTCGCGTTACCTTTCGGCAGCATTCTGAGAGACAATTTCTTGGACGCCCTGGCCCATGGTGATGCGGATAAAGAGTGGGCGGCGGTTAGCAATGTAGCCCGTAGGCGAGCGAAGTTGACTTAAGCAATCCAGATTGGGTTCCCTGATGGCGCACATAAATCAGGTTGCTCTACCGGACAGTTCGGCGCAGGAGCCCCTGATGATGAAATCGGTTGGAAGCATAACTTTGGCTGGCTTCAGCTCGGCCCCATTTGAAAGACGGCGAAGCAGGATTAGTCCTGCAGCGCGACCGATTGCTTCCATGTCGCGTGCAATGACGGTCAGAGGTGGATCGAGCAGGTTCGACAAATCGGTTTCGTCGCATCCTATTAGTGAAATGTCGTCCGGAATTCGAAGTTTCAACTGACGGATCGCGCGTATCGCTCCGGCTACAAGCCGATTCCCACCCGCAATGATAGCTGTCGGCCGGTCGGCGTGAGCGAGCAAATCATACGTCTCTTGAAAGCCGAATTCTTCGGAGAGGCTGCCGGATCTGACGAGATCCGGGCTAAACCTCGCTCCGAGATCGGTATGGGCTTCCATAAATCCGGCGAGACGCTCGCGCCCTGGGCGCTCCGAAAGGCTGCCCGTGATCAGCGCAATGCGTCGGTGATTCAGTCGCCACAAATATTCAGCCGCCTTTTTCATTCCCGATCTGTGATCGGAAAAGACAGCGTCAAGGTCTATATCGATTTCGCGATCCAGCAGGACTATGGGGAGTCGGGAGGCCTTTATCCCCCCTAGAATTTCCGGGTCCTTCTCGTCCGATACGGTCAAGAGTATGGCGTCTACTCGACCAACATCGAGCAGGGTCATTAGCTTTATCTCTCGATCACGGTTGTTTCCTGTATTCGCGAAAAGAACGAAGAACCCATTATCCTTCAAAATTCGCTCGACGGAATTTGCAATTTTTGCAAACAGCGGATTGGAGATATCGCTGACAACAAACGCGATCGTTTTGGTCGCATTTGATCGCATCGACCGCGCGGCTGCGTTTGGCTTAAAGCCGAGCTCGACAATTGCCGCGGTAACTCGATTGACGATTTCCCGACTGACCGTTGGGTTTCCGTTGATCACACGCGAAACTGTGCCGACAGATACGTTTGCGCGCGCTGCCACATCCTTGATGGTGCATTTCGAGATTGGCTGCGTCATTGGATCAGCGCATCAACATTCCGCCGTTCATGTCCAGCGTGTGTCCGGTAATGGACGCCCCCCATCTGCTGCACAGCAAAGTCACGAATGCTGCCACCTCTTCGGGTTGCGTGGCTTTTCGGATGGGCACACTATTAATCAGTTCAGCAAGTTGGCGGTCCGTGAGGGTGTCGGTAATCATTCTCGTCATAACAACGGCTGGAGAAATGGCGTTTACCGTTACGCCGGAGTCGGCCGCCTCCAGGGCCAGCGACTTGGTAAGGGCCAGTGTGCCTGCCTTGGTCACGCTATAGGCGGCGGTCCCCACACGCCCGCCCATCTGCCCCGCGATGCTTGCGAAGTTGATGATCCTTCCCCATTGTTGATTGCGCATGTGCGGCAGGCATGCCTGTGACAAGAAGAACTGACTTTTGAGGTTGGTGTCCATCAACCGTTGCCAGCTTTCCTCGGTCACGTCTTGCAAGTCGGTCCGCTCCACGATGCCGGCAATGTTGATCAGAATATCGATACGGCCAAACGTAGCGAGGGCGCTGTCGACGACCTTGCGCGCTTCTTCAACCAGTGACAAATCGCAGGCAATCAGGGCGATGTTCGTACCCGGTGTAAATTGCCTTGCGAGTTCGTCGCCATCGATATCAACCAGCACCAACCGCACGCCATACGCGGCCAGGCAGCGCGCCGTGGACAGGCCGATACCCCGGGACGCGCCGGTCACGATCGCCACGCGGCCATCGAGATCCAGATCGTCGAACAGCCGCATCGATCTGTCGTCATGAACCATTTGACAATCCGGGTTGGATCACCCGAGAGAAGATGCGCCGCCGGCAGACACCGATTCAGGCAGCAATGTATCCTTCGAGTTCTCGCTTCAGTTTTAGTGTTTCAGTCAATACGTCGATATCGTTGCACCCCCGGTAGTTCACGCAGACATACTCGAGCGCGACGTTGCCCTTGTAGGATTGCTTCTTCAATTCGCCGATGATCGCCCTGAAATCGAGAATGCCTTCCTCCATCCGGCACTGAAGTCTCTCCCGATTTGCCTGTCGGGCGTGGACGTGACCGGCGTAGGGGATCAGGACATGAACATCCTCGATTGAGTGGCCCTGAGGCATGAAATGCGAATAGTCGAGACTGATCTTCAGCCCGGGTACATCATGCAGCATGCGCTGGCAGGTCTCGATCGTGCCCATGATCGATTCGGCATGCGGCTCGGGGCGGACCTCGATGCCTCGAGCGCCAGCGTACTCGACCATGCGGGTCAGTTCGGAACGCGCGATCTTATAGATATCCTCGAATTCGAATCCCAAGTCTTTATACTTCACGCCAGAGCTAAGCGTTATGCCGGGGCAATCGATCTCTTCGCAGAATTTCACGAAGCTCTTGAACATTTCGAAGTTGTCAGCCCGCGCAGCGGGATCGGGCTGAGTGATCGTGCACTTGAGCTCGTCTTTGACCTCCGAAATGTACTTGTTTCGAAACCAAATGAAACTGTCGTCGATCTTGAGCCCGAGCGGCTTGAAGATGCCGTTGACCCGCGCTGCTTCGCGGCTCGGGTCGGCCCGCAGACTGGGCCAGTCGATATGCGACCAGCCCACAGCGGTCGTGGAAAACCCCAACGCCTTTACGACTTGGGCGGCGCCCTCCAGTGAAAGATGACCCTGCAGATGCTGGATCCCGAAGCTCCAGCAAGGCACCCCTAGCTCCATAATCTTCCCCTAATATGAACCGTTTCACAAAACTATCGACCAATGTGAGGTGCTGCAAGTCCACATTGAGGGCAATTCGCCACACCTAGGGCCTATTGTCCGCCCGCATGCGCCGGACTTAGGATATCCTCTGTGGAAACGTTTCATATGCCACTTAGTGGGACAAATGTTGGGGTAATTGGTGCCGGCTCGATCGGATCGAGCCTGGCGCTGCTATGCGCATTGCGTGGCGCAGAAGTGATCGTTTGCTTCCGATCCGATGGCTCGCTTCAGCGGTGCAAAGAGCAGATCGAGGCGTCCCTCAATTTGCTCCTTTCCGAATCGCTCGTCACGCCGGCCAAAGCTCAGTCAGCTCGTCAGAAAATAGCTTATCAGACTGGAATTGATGCTGGCCTCGCGCGGGCCGATGCGGTGTTCGAGGCCGTCGCGGAGGAATTGACCGCAAAGAAAGCGATCTTTGCGAAGGTCGAATCCGTCGCAGGAAATCAATGCCTGCTTGGCAGTTGCACGTCGGGGCTGCCCGCGAACGCGATCTTCGCAGAAACGACGAATCCTGATCGCGCCGTCGTTACCCACTTTGCCAATCCGCCGTTGCTGATGCCGGCAGTTGAACTGGTGCCGGGCTCGCGAACGTCGACCGGCACGATGACGCGTGCCCAGAGTTTGATCGAAGCATTGGGCAAAGAGGCCATCATTCTGAAGGCCGATACGCCGGGGCACCTCTTCAACCGAATCCAGTTCGCGATGTTGCGTGAAGCAATGTCGCTCGTTTCCCATGGAATTGCCTCAGCGGAGCAGGTCGACCAAGTCGTCAAGTACGGCTTGGCGTTGCGGCTTCCATCCGAAGGTCCGCTGGAGAAGATCGATCTTGCCGGGCTGCCGTTGGTTGAAGCCGTCGCATCTCATGTCTTTCCGGCACTCGATCGCTCCTTGGAGCCGACCTACTTGCGCCGTCTCATTGCAGACGGCCGTCTCGGCGCCGATTGGGGTAATGGCATCTACGCATGGTCGGACGAGAGCCGTGCGCGCGCTGTTGACCGGCGAGCAAGGCAAATCATCGCGCAATTGAAACTAGTGGGTAAGGCGCCAGCCTTTTAGTGGAAATGCGTATGGCCGCTTCTCTCACCATTGATCGGATCGAAGCGTGGGCCTGCCGAGTTCCACTCGGCCAGGTGCTCGATTTCGGGCGGTTCACGATGGACGCCCGTCATCATGTGGTCGTACGTGTGCACACGAGCGATGGGCTGGTCTCCGACTGCATCAGCCAGTCGCGCGGCGTGCCTATCGACCGGGTCCTGCTGGAAACGCTTGCGCCGCGATTGATCGGGAGGTCCGCGCTTGCCGCCGAAGGCATCTCTCGGGATCTCGCAGATGCTCTTGCGGCAACGGATCGTGACGGTGCTGTCGGTCGCGCGTGGTCACTGCTCGAGATTGCGTTGCACGATTTGCGGGCGCAGGCCGTTGGCTGGCCGTTGTGGCAGCTGCTCGGAGGCTGGCCTCGTCGCGTGCCCATCCAGATCATTGAGGGCTATGCGCTTGTAGGAGAAAGTAGCGATGCCTTCGCCGAGCGGCTTGCCGCTCGTGCAGCCGAGGGCTATCGGCTGATCAAGGTCGAGGCCGCGCACTATGACGATCCCGGCGAGCTCCTTGCGCGCCTGGCGGCGTTCCGACGGCTGGCGGGGGACGGTCCGGAGCTCGTGCTCGACTTCGTCTGGGCCTGGAAGGACGTGAAGAGCAAGCGCCGCTTGCTCGATGCACTGTCCGAGTTCGGCATCGCGTGGATCGAGGACGCCTTCGATCGGACCGCTGTCAGTCGCTACCGAGAATTGCGCGAGGCCAGCCCGATTGCGGTTGGATGCGGCGACGAGGCCACCCGTCAGGCTGACCTGATCGCACTGGTGCAAAGCGCGGCTGTTGATGTGATCCGCGCCGACGCGACTACGGTCGGCGGCATCACCGGAGTGCGCCGAGTTGCCGAAACAGCAGCCGCGCACGGCATTCGGGCTTCGCTTCACGAACATCCGGAGGTGCACGAACACTGCGTGTTCGGCTTTGGCGCATCCGACCATGTCGAGCTTTTTCCCCAAGATCGCCCGTTCGATGTCGTGCACAAGTTGTGGCACGAGACACTATCTGCGCGCATCCACGACGGCGGATTGGAGCCGGGCGCACTCCCGGGCACGGGCATTCGTCTCGACGATGACGCCGTCCGCCGCTACGCGATCCGCCATGATGTTGTCGGGAGAGCGGCGTGACCGGAATCTCTATTGATCTCGTCAGCGAAAGAAGGCGTTCGCGCGAGCGCCGCCGCGAGCGGCCAGCTCTATCTCGGCCGGTCGGTTTCTCGCTGGTTCATGAAGTGCAGCGCGACAATCGGCCAACGTTCAACCAATAGGATTCGTAATGACCCGGCAGGCCACCACGCTTGTAGATGATCTCAGGATCACCCGACTGGAGTTCATTCCGCTGGTCATGCCGCTGCCAAAGGTGTTTCGCGGCAGCTACTATTCGATGTCGCACCGCTGCACGATCATTACGCGCCTGTACACCGCGAGCGGTATCGTCGGCGAATGTTACAATGGTGATGAATACGAAACGCAGGCCGAGGTGCTTGCGATTCTCCGCGACGAAATTGCGCCACGACTAATCGGACTTAGCGCGGCTGCGCCCGAAGTCTGTTGGGAAGCGGCGCTGCCTTCAACCTTCAACATTCTGCGTGATCGCCATCTCGCGCTTTCCGCTCAGGCCTGTGTGGACAGCGCCGTGTGGGACGCGCTTGGCAAGGCAGTTGGCCAGCCGCTCTACCGCCTTTGGGGGGGCGCCAAACAGGAGCTGCGTGTGATCGCGATTGCCGGCTACTACGAGGACGGCAAGACGCTCGACGACTATGCAGCGGAGATGCGCGCGCTGCGCGATGCGGGGCTCGGCGGCTGCAAGTTTAAGGTCGGCGGCCGCTCGCCCGAAGAAGACGCAGCACGGGTGCGCGCAGCACGCAGCAGCGTCGATGCCGACTTCAAGATCTGCGTTGATGCCAACCAGGGATGGGAGCTCGCCGACGCCGTGCGCTTCGGCCGGCTCGTCTCGGATCTCGACCTTATGTGGTTCGAGGAACCATGCCGTTGGTACAACGATCGCCGCGCAATGGCCGACGTCCGCCGCATCACGGGCATTCCCGTTGCCGCAGGTCAGAGCGAACTCTCCCGCTCTGGTTGCCGCGACCTGATGATGGATGGAGCGATCGACTTCTGCAATTTCGATGCAAGTTGGTGTGGAGGTCCGAGCGAGTGGCGGCGCGTGGCGGGGATGGCGACCGCGTTCGGTGTGACGATGGCGCACCATGAGGAGCCGCAGATATCCGCCCATCTCCTCGCATCAATCCTGCACAGCGCTTGTCTTGAGGTTTTCCATCCCGATCGCGATCCACTCTTTTACGAACTGGTGGAGAACCGAAACCCCTTTGTGAACGGTTTCTACAAGGTGCCTGAAGGACCGGGCTGGGGTCTGAAGCTCAATGAGGCGGTGATCAGGAAGTATCGGGTCGCCACGACGGAGGTCAAATAGCACGGCGCGATCCAAATCGTGGGGAAGATTGCGTAGTCCAATGAGGTGTCGCCGCAGCGTTCGATAGGAAGAAGAAATGACAAGTACACGAGGAGGAAAATTGAGAAGCGCTCGTTAAGTGCATCGCTCAACAGATGAATTGGTCCAAAGCTGGTTCGATCAGCATCGATAACGAGAACACGGGAGCTCTAACTCACGGCAACAACCAAGCTTAAGGGGAGAAAAAATATGAGACATCAAGCAAGACTCGTTTCGGCATTTCTACTATCCAACGCACTCGCGCTCACGATGGCGAGCGCCTCCAACGCCGAGGAGCGTGTCACTTGGCGAATGCAAAGCGGATACCCGGCGACACTTTCAGTGATCGGAGATACAGCCAAGCATCTTACCGAGACCGTCGAGCGGATGACCGGCGGTAATTTCAAGATCCGCTATCTCGAACCCAATGCACTGGTGCCGTCGCCCCAAATATTCGACGCGGTCGGCGCCGGCCGCGTGGAGCTTGGATACTCCTGGTCGGGATTCCAGGCCGGCAAGATTCCCGCCATCAACGTGTTCACTTCTGTTCCCTTCGGGCCCGGGCCGGACGTTCACATGGCATGGCTGCACGAGGGTGGCGGCAAGGAGATCGTCGAGGAACTGTACGCTCCCTTCAACGTGCACTCGATCCCCTGTGGTTTGTTGCCAGCCGAAGCATCCGGCTGGTTCAGGAAGGAAGTCACCAGTCTGGATCAGTTGCGAGGCATGAAAATTCGCATCGTTGGCCTGGCCGCCGATGCAATCAAGAAGTTTGGCGCTTCGCCCACGTTGATTCCGGCCGGCGAGATTTTCCTGAACCTGGAGCGTGGTGTGATCGATGCGACGGAATTCTCGTTGCCATCGATCGACAAGGATCTCGGTTTCTACAAGGTCACCAAGCACTACTACTTCCCCGGATGGCACCAGCCGTCCTCCACCTTGGAGTTGCTCATTAACAAAAAGAACTGGGATGCGCTCACGCCCGCCAACCGCGCCATCCTCGAGACCGCCTGCGGCGACTCCATGCGCTTCGCGATGGCGCGTTCGCTTTCGGAACAGGCCAAGGCGATGGAATTCTTACAGAAGCAAGGCGTGATCTTCCATAAATGGCCCGACGAAATGCTCGCCGCCTTCCGCAAGGCGTCTTTGGAGGTCATGGAGGAGCATTCCTCCAAGGACCCGAACTTCAAGCGCGCCTGGACCTCGATGAAGAACTTCATGGACCGCACGAAGCTGTGGTCGGACGTCGCAGTATCTAGGGACTGACCGGAGGTTTGGCCGTGCGATTGGATCGAAAAGCGGTGCTGGATCGTACGGCCAACTTCATCGACCGGATCAACACAGTCGCGGGTTACGTCGCAGGAGCGCTCACCTATCTCCTGCTGGCAGCCGTCATTCTACATGTGGTCCTGCGTTACGGATTCAGCCTGAATTTGACTCAGCTGGAAGAAGTGCACTGGCATCTGTACGGGGCTGCTTTTCTGCTTGGCCTTGGCTACGCGTATTTACACGACGCACATGTCCGCATCGACCTATTCTACGAACGAATAGGCGCACGCACCAAGGCGTGGATCGAAGTGTTGGGCATTGTTTTTCTGTTGCTGCCTTTCTGTCTCGTCATCAGTTATTTTGCCGCCGAGTTTTTTTGGCAGTCATGGTCCGTCGGCGAAGTTGCGGATCAAATCGGCGGACTGCCGGCTCGTTATATCCTTAAGTTCGTCCTTTTAGCCGCGATCGTCCTGCTCGGGCTTCAGGCGCTATCTGCATTGATACGCGCCGTGCTGGTCTTGACTCACCCGAAGAGCAAATAGGTTTCACGAGAGACGTTCATGGAACTCGAAACATTGATGGTCACCCTGATGTTCATCACGTTCATCGCGTTGATGTTCAGTGGCTATCCGGTTGCCTTCGTGCTCGCTGGAACCGGGACCCTCTTCGCATTCCTGGGAGAAATCCTGAAGGCATACGACATCAGTATCGGCGTCGACGTGAATTACCTCGGGCTGGTTGTTAATCGCATCTGGGGCGTGATGAGCAATTCCAGCCTCGTGTCGGTTACCCTCTTTATCCTGATGGGCTACCTGTTGGAACGCGGCGGCATCGCGGAGCAATTGATCGCGGCGCTGCGCCAACTCTTCCGGCGCGTACCGGGCGGACTCGCTTTGTCCGTCATCATCGTAGGTGTCGTGCTGGCGGCATCCACAGGTGTTATCGGCGCTTCTCTGATCCTGCTCGGCACGCTGGCCATACGCCCGATGCTCAACGCTGGCTACAAGCCGGATTTGGCCCTGGGCTCAATCGCGGCAGCGGGCTGCCTCGGCATTCTGATTCCCCCAAGCATCATGCTGGTGGTGATGGGGGACCAGATGCTTATCCCGGTCGGCGATCTCTTCATGGGAGCCGTCGTGCCGGGGCTGATTCTGGCGTTTCTCTACGGCATTTACGTCGTCGTGATCAGCCTGGTTATTCCCTCCTATGCCCCCGCAGAGCCGCAAACGGACCGCAAGAGCGAGCCGGTGGTGTTGGTGCTGTTAAATCTTGCGAAGGCGCTGCTGCCACCGGTGCTGCTCATCTTTGCGGTACTCGGATCGATATTCTTCGGGATAGCCACGCCTTCTGAGGCTGCTGGCGTCGGCGCATTCGGGGCGCTGTTGCTGGCGGTCGTGAACCGGCAACTGTCTTGGAAGTCTATCGCATCCGTTTCGCTTGATACCGTGCGCACGACGTCTTTTGTGTTTGGCATCTTCATCGGCGCCACATGCTTTGCGGTCGTGCTTCGGGGGATTGGCGGAGATCAGGTGATCGGCGAGGCGCTTTTTGCCTTGGAATTTGGCGCGACCGGCACGGTGATCTTCATCTTGTTCATCATTTTCATACTTGGATTTTTCTTGGACTGGATCGAGATCACGCTGATTATGATGCCGTTAATCCGGCCGGTATTGATGCATTTCGAGGTTGACCTGCTTTGGTTCACCATCCTGGCAGCCGTATGCCTGCAAACCTCCTTCTTGACGCCGCCGATGGGGCCCGCACTCTTCTACGTCAAGACACTCGCGCCGCCCGACGTGCGGCTGATGGAGGTATACCGCGGAATCGTCCCCTTCGTGCTGCTGCAGTTGGCCGGGCTTGCCATCGCATTTCTATTTCCCGAGACCGTAAGCTGGTTGCCGAGCATCGTGTATTCGGGCCGCTAGCAATTCGCTGGCGTGCAGCCTAGCTTGCGTATTCGTCGAACTAGGACGGGCCTCAATAGCGGTGCGGCAGGCCGGTCGTCGTTTTCCGACGGCCTCAGCGATGCGCGCTGGTCTTATCTTTGCGGGGTCAAACTGCCACAATAAGCCGTTGCACTCTGCTTGCAGGAGAACATCGACGGTGAAGAAGACAAGGGACCCGCGTACCGTGGCGGCATCGAACGGTGTCGCGACCGACCAGACATTCGGCGCCGTCGCACCCCCGCTTTATCTCACCAGCACGTTCGCGTTCGCCGGATTTGAGCGCAGTCGCGGCCATGAATACACGCGAACCTCCAATCCGACCCGCGACCTCCTGGCCGACACGCTAGCGCGGCTGGAAGGGGGCGCGGGCGCGGTCGCGACGTCGTCGGGGACGGCGGCCGTCGATCTCCTGCTGTCGCAGCTCCGGCCGCGCGACCTCGTGCTCGCGCCGCACGACTGCTACGGCGGCACCTATCGCCTGCTCGCCGCCCGGCGGGAGCGCGAGCAGCTCGACGTCGCCTTTGTCGATCAGGGCGATGAGACGGCGCTCGCCGCCGCGCTCGGCCGGCGCCCCAAGCTCGTCCTCATCGAGACGCCGAGCAATCCTCTGATGCGGGTGGTCGATATCCGCGCGCTCGCCGAGCGCGCCAAGGCGGTCGGCAGCCAGGTTGCGGTCGACAACACGTTCCTGTCGCCGGCCTTGCAGCGGCCGATTGCCCTCGGCGCGGATTTCGTCGTTCACTCGACGACCAAATATCTCAACGGGCACTCCGACGTGGTCGGCGGCGCGGTGATCGCCGCCGCGCGTTCCGATGCGGAGGCGCTGTCCGCCTGGGCCAACATCGTGGGGACGACGGGCGCGCCGTTCGACGCCTACCAGACGCTGCGCGGTCTCCGGACGCTGTTCCCGCGCGTCGAGCGCCAGCAGAAAAACGCCATGGCCGTCGCGACGCTGCTCGCGCAGCACCCGCTCGTCGCCGCGGTCTATTATCCCGGTCTCGAATCCCATCCCACCCACGCCATCGCCAGGTCCCAGCAGGACGGCTTCGGCGCCATGTTGAGCTTCGAGCTGAAGGGCGGCGTCGACGCCGTGCGGCGCTTCGTCGAAGCTGTCGAGATCTTCACGCTTGCGGAATCGCTCGGCGGCGTCGAAAGCCTCGTCGCCCATCCGGCGACGATGACCCATGCCGGCATGGGGGCGAAAGCGCGCCGCGCAGCCGGCATCAGCGACAGCCTGATCCGCCTGTCGGTCGGTCTCGAGGCGGAGGCCGACCTGATCGCAGACATTGAGCGGGGCCTTGCTGCGGTCGATGCTCCCGCCAGAGCAGGGGGCGCGTGAATTGGAAGGCGAGCTTGCAGAGATCGCCGCTGGCCTCGGGAAAGCAATTCTCGCGACGCAAGCCGACGCCATTCTCGCAACCGACCGGGAGGGCGTGATCCGCTTCTGGAATCTCGGCGCAACCCTCACCGCGTGCGGGTCCCGCTTTCGGTCACGATGTGGCGCATCGGAATGTCGAACGGTTGCGGGTGGATGGTCGGGATCGCGGCCTGCGCATAGCCGACGCCGATGGCGATCGTCGCTTCCGGCAACGTGGCCAGCGTGCGATCGAAGAAGCCGCCGCCATAGCCGAGCCGGTAGCAGCCCGTGTCGAATCCGACCACCGGCGCAATCACGATATCCGGCTGAACCTGCTTACCGTCCGCCGGAAAGGGAATGTTCCACACGCCGCGCGCGAGCTTTTCGCCTTCCTGCCAAAGACGGAAGACCATCGGCGTCTTCTTCGCGATCACGACCGGCAAGGCGATCTCTGCGCCGCGGGCGCGTAGTCCTTCAAGCCACGTGAGCAGGTTCGGCTCGCCGCGGATCGGCCAGTATGCGCCGATAATGAAATCCGCGGGGTCGCCGATCAGCGCGCTGAGCCCGTCGGAAATCCGCCGCGCATGGTCGGCGCGCGTCGCCGCATGCAACGACAGCCGTTGTGCGATCAGTCGCTCGCGCTCAGCCTTGCGCCACCGCGCCACTGCCGGCCAGTCGGCATCCGCTCTGGGAGGGAGCCCGGCGTAAGCAGGGTCGACCTCATGCATGAAGCATGGGGGCGACGCGTATTCCCTTGGCGAGGGATCGTCGTCATTGCTCATCGTTCCTCCGTCATCCGACGCCGGCCTCCGTTGCCACCACGCGCCATGCGCTTTCGCGCGCGGACAGCATCCGCTCGAATGTCCAGATATCGACGGTCCGGCATCTGTCCGTTCGTCCGCCGGCGGCCAGGTCGCCGGCATTGCCGGACAGCTTGAAGGACTCCCCGGCAAACCGGATGGAAATTTCCATATGCGTCCCGTCGATCAGGCCGCCGACAATCTTCGGCCGCTCGAGCTGCGAAAACACCGTCTCCATGTTCTTTCCCTGCGCTTCCCGGGCCGCGATCGCATCTGAAAACGCGTCATAGACTTCAGGGGAGACGAGGCTGCGCAGCGTGTCCCGATCGCCGGAATTGAAGGCGGCCACGATCGTCTCGTAGGCGGTCAGCGCGTTCGCCAAAAAATCGTTGAGCGTGGAAGCTCCATCCCGTCGGAGGATCTCCGAAACGATTGCCTCGAGGTTCTTGGGCGCTCTCGCTTCCGGTAACGGCGGCGTCGCATTGGCATTGATTGCCGGCTTGCGCCCGGCGCGCTCACGGCGTTCTTTTTCATGCCGTTCCAGCGACGACAGATAATGCAGCCATCGATAGACCCACCAATAGACCCAGGTAGCCCATATCAGCCAGATCAGTCCCGAACCATCGACCTCTTGAGACATGGCCAACCTCCTGACCATCACTGCCGGCGCCGCCGTTTTGCGATCGTCGTAAGCTCTCCTTGCTCTCATCCGCTGCGTGGCTGATATGCGAAGTTGCGGCCGTTCATTCGCTACTCGATCCGCGGAAGGGTCTCGTACTGGTGAAACGGCGGAGGCGACGACAGCGTCCATTCCAGCGTCGTCGCCCCTTCGCCCCACGGGTTGTCGCCGGCAAGACGCTTCCGCCACATCGCTTCGGCAACGACGATGAAGAAGACCAGGAAGCCGATTGCGGATATGTAGGCGCCAATCGACGACACGAAGTTCCATCCCGCAAAGGCGTCGGGATAGTCGGCATAGCGCCGTGGCATGCCGGCGATGCCGAGGAAATGGTGCGGAAAGAATACCATGTTCACGCCGACGAACATCAGCACGAAGTGGATGCGTCCGAGCGACTCCCGGTACATGTACCCCGACATTTTCGGGAACCAGTAATAGAAGCCGGCGAAGATGCCGAACACCGCACCGAGCGAAAGCACATAATGGAAATGCGCCACGACATAATAGGTGTCGTGCAACGCCAGATCGACGCCGACATTGGCGAGCACCACGCCGGTGACGCCGCCGATCGTGAACAGGATGATGAAGCCGAGCGCCCACAGCATCGGGACGCTGAAGCGGATCGACCCGCCCCACATCGTGGCGATCCAGGAGAACACCTTGACGCCGGTCGGCACCGCGATGACCATCGAGGCGGCGGCGAAATAGGCAAGCGCGCCCCGCGACATTCCCACCGTGTACATGTGATGCGCCCAGACGATGAAGCCGATCACCCCGATCGTGACCATCGCATAGGCCATGCCGAGATAGCCGAAGATCGGCTTGCGGGAGAACGTCGACACCACATGGCTGATGATCCCGAACGCCGGCAGGATCATGATGTAGACCTCGGGGTGGCCGAAGAACCAGAACAGGTGCTGGTACAGGAGCGGATCGCCGCCGCCGGACGGATCGAAGAAGGTGGTTGCGAAGTTGCGGTCCGTCAGCAGCATCGTGATGGCGCCGGCGAGGACCGGCAGCGCCAGCAGCAGCATGAATGCCGTCACCAGCATGCTCCAGGCGAACAGCGGCATCTTGTGCATGGTCATGCCGGGCGTCCGCATGTTGAAGATCGTGGTGATGAAATTGATCGCGCCGAGGATCGACGATGCGCCGGACAGGTGGATTGCAAAGATCACGTAGTCGACGGCCGGTCCCGGATGTCCCGACGTGGCAAGCGGCGGGTAGAGCGTCCATCCGCCGCTGTGCCCGCGCGCTCCGGGAGCGCCTTCGACGAAGAACGAGATGATGAAAAGGACGAACGAGGCGACGAGAAGCCAGAAGGAGATGTTGTTCATGCGCGGAAACGCCATGTCCGGCGCGCCGATCATGAGCGGCACCAGCCAGTTGCCGAACCCGCCGATCAGCGCCGGCATGATCACGAAGAAGATCATCACCAGCCCGTGCGCGCTGACGATGACGTTGAAAAGCGTGGGGTCGAGGAAGAACTGCAGGCCCGGTTCCTGCAGCTCCATCCGGATGGCGACCGAGAGCGCCGTTCCGATGATTCCGGCAAAGCTCGCGAAGATCAGATAGAGCGTGCCGATATCCTTGTGGTTGGTCGAATAGAACCAGCGCACCCAGAAAGCGGGTCTGTGGGTGCCTGCTGCCGTGATGTCGGTCATTTCACTCTCCTACCGCCCGCAAGGTTCGCCCGCCGGACGCGGATAACAGCGCAGGCACGCGTGCTTCGGCGCTCGGCGCCGCGCATTCGCCCCTTGCCGCGTTGTCGGATTGGCGCTGCGATCCGGACCGGCTGCGGCGCACGAGAACGATTTCACTGATGATCGACAGCGCGATCTCTTCCGCCGTGCGCGCGCCGATCTCGATGCCGGCCGGTGCGCGGATCAGGTCGATGGCGTTCTGATCGAAGCCGGCTTGGCGCAGGTACTTGATCACCAAACCTGTCCGCTTCCGGCTTGCGATCAGAGCGATGTAGCCGACGTCGCTTGCCAGCAGGCGGCGCAGCGATTCATGGTCGCCGCGGTGCTGGGTCGCGATCACCACGAAATCGGAGGGCGCGGGCGCGAGCGCGCTGTAGTTGCGGTCGTCCGCGATCAAACGCGACGCCTCGGGAAAGCGGTCGGGGGACGCCATGGCGTCGTCGACAACGACATTGAAGGACGTCAGCGCGCCGAGATGGCACAGACATTCCGCCACCCGGCCGTGGCCGAGAATCCAGAGCGTCGGGCGGGGCGTGACGGGCTCGACATAAACCCGCATCCGGCCGCCGCAGGGCATGCCGGCGCCCAGGACTTCATCATCGAGATCGACGTCGACAATCTGCGGTGTTTCCGTCTCAAGGCATTCGACGGCGGCGTGCGCGATGGTCGACTCGGCGCAGCCTCCGCCGGCCCATCCGGCCAGCACAGTCCCTTCGGCATCGAAGACGGCCTTCGCACCCGCGCGCGCGGAGGTGGACCCGTGCGCTTCGATGACGATGGCCAATGCGAACGGCCGCTGCGCCGCGATCAGCTCGGCGGCCACGCGGAGAATGTCGGTGCCGGAGAAATCTGCATTGCTCGTGTCCATGCGCTCACCGCCAGGCGGACTGCACCGCCATGTGCCGGGATCGAACGATGGAGCCGGTCCGTAAGGGGCAATGGCTTTGAACAGCCGCCTATGCATCTTGCGCAGGGCAATGATGCAAGCAAACGAAATTAATAGGTTCTTTAGTGCAAAAAAATTGCTAGAATAAATTTGTGAGGTGATCTGCCGTGGATACCGAACTCGCACGGACCTTTCTGGAGATCGTCAGAACACGCAGTTTCGTGCGTGCTGCCGAGCAGCTCAACGTCAGCCAGACCACCGTGAGCGCCCGCGTCCGGGCGTTGGAAGACCGCCTCGGCCGGCCCTTGTTCATCCGCAACAAGAACGGGGCCTCGCTCACGCCGGCCGGCGAGCAGTTCCTGCGCTATGCGCCGATGTTCGTGCAGTTGTGGCAACGGGCGCGGCATCAGGTCGCCGTGCCGCCGGGACGGCGCGCCGTTCTGACCATCGGCGGCGAGCTGAGCCTCTGGCACCCCTGGCTCGTCGAATGGCTGCACTGGATGCGCCGCGCCGCGCCCGATGTCGCGCTCCGCGTTCAGGTCGGCCTGCCGGAGAGCCTGACCAACCAGGTCTCGGGGGGCGCGCTCGATGTCGCCGTCATGTATGCGCCGCAGTTCCGTCCCGGCGCGCGCGTCGAGCTGCTGCTGGAGGAGAAGCTGGTCCTCGTCACCACCGACGCCGGCGCCAAGGCGGTCGAGCCGGACAGCTATGTCTATGTCGATTGGGGGCCGGACTTCGCGCACCACCACGAGCTCAGCTTTCCGGAGGACAACAATCCCGGCCTGTTCGTCGGCCTGGGGCCGCTGGCGCTGAACTACATTCTCGAAGCAGGCGGCTCGGGATATTTCCGCCAGCGTGTCGTGACGCCGCACGTCGCCGCGGGAAAGTTGCATCTCGTCGCCGGCGCCCCAAGTTTCTTCTACCCGATCTATGCGGTGTGCTCGGCGCAGGCCGACGACGAGCTGGTCACGCTTGCGCTCGACGGTCTCCGAAGCATTGCCGCAGCGGGCAAGGCGGAGAAGAGCCATGAAGCAACGAATCCGGACAAAGCGGGTTTATGAATCTCCATCTCCGGACGATGGGGTGCGCATTCTCGTCGATCGGATATGGCCGCGAGGAGTAAGCAAGACGGATGCGGTGTTGGATTTCTGGATCAAGGACGTCGCCCCGAGCGCCGAACTGCGAAAATGGTTCGGGCATAAACCGGAGCGGTGGTCCGAGTTCAGAAAACGCTATGTTCGCGAGCTCGATCGCAATCCTCAGGCCGTGGCTGAGCTGCGGAAGCTGCTGAAGGGCGGCGCCATTACGCTGCTCTATGCGGCGCAGGACATGGAGCGGAATAACGCCGAAGCCCTTCGCCGCTATCTCGCCGCGCGCCGGCAGCACAAGGCGCGTCAGTTGCACTGAATTGGACTGCCTGCTCCGACCGGAACAAGCGCCACGGCAGCGTGCGATTTTGATTGCGCCTCGGGCAAGGTGAGCGCTCACCTCTGCAGGCACTCTCTGCGGCCAGATCACGCGGCGGGAATCTGATAAAAATTATTCAGTGTGCCTAAATATTGGGCTACGACCGCTCCAACCCCTTCAGACTGGAATGCGCATATCGTGGTCCATATCGATGAAAAGCTGGCTCCCATCCTTGCGGAAGTCCTGCACAGGAATGCGGGCGAAGAAGAATTCCATCAGGCCGTCAAGGAAGTGTTGGGAAGCCTCGGGCGCGTGGTGGCCAAGCATCCGCACTACGCCGACCATGCGCTGATCGAGCGGCTCTGCGAGCCGGAGCGGCAGATCATCTTCCGTGTCCCGTGGGTGGACGATACGGGGCAGGTCCGGATCAATCGCGGTTTCCGGGTGCAGTTCAACTCGGCGCTCGGCCCGTACAAGGGCGGCCTGCGTTTCCATCCTTCGGTGAATGTCGGCATCATCAAGTTTCTCGGTTTCGAGCAGACCTTCAAGAACGCGCTCACCGGCATGCCGATCGGCGGCGGAAAAGGCGGATCCGACTTCAACCCGCGCGGCCGCTCCGAAGGCGAGATCATGCGGTTCTGCCAGTCCTTCATGACCGAGCTGCATCGCCATCTCGGCGAATACATCGACGTTCCGGCCGGCGACATCGGCGTGGGCGGCCGCGAGATCGGCTTCATGTTCGGTCAGTACAAGCGGCTGACCAACCGCTACGAGGCGGGCGTGCTGACCGGAAAAGGACTCGCCTATGGCGGTTCACGCGCCCGCACGGAGGCGACCGGCTATGGCGCGACTTATTTCGTGCAGAGCATGCTGGCGACGAAAAAGCATTCGTTCGACGGCAGGCGTGTCGTCGTCTCCGGCGCGGGCAACGTCGCCATCTATGCGATGGAGAAGATCGCCCAGTTCGGCGGGAGGGTTGTGGCCTGCTCGGATTCGAACGGTTACGTCGTCGACGAGCAGGGGATCGATCTTGCGTTGGTCAAGGAGATCAAGGAGGTTCAGCGCGGCCGCATTGCCGAATATGCCCGCCTGAAGGGCGACGGCACACATTACATCGAAGGCGGTTCGATCTGGGATGTCCCCTGCGATGTCGCGATGCCCTCTGCCACGCAAAATGAGCTGACGGGAAAAGACGCATTGACGCTGGTACGCAATGGCGTCGTTGCCGTCGGCGAGGGCGCCAACATGCCGTGCACGCCGGAAGCGGTGCGCATCTTCCAGGAAGCCGGGGTCCTGTTCGGACCGGGCAAGGCCGCCAATGCCGGCGGAGTGGCCACCTCAGCGCTGGAAATGCAGCAGAACGCCTCGCGCGACAGCTGGACGTTCGAGCAGACCGAGGCGCGTCTCGCCGACATCATGCGCAACATTCACGATCGCTGCGCCCGGACCGCGAGCGACTATGGCGCCCCGGGCGACTATGTGCTGGGCGCGAACATCGCGAGCTTCGTGCGCGTCGCGGAGGCGATGGAAGCGCTCGGCGTGGTCTGAGAACGCTTTCTTCTACTCTGCCGCGGCCGCGATCCCGCTGGAAAGACAAAACCGGAAGCGGCAACTGCCGTTCATCGCCAGACCAGGAGCTTGCGCTCCAGGTACGAGATCACCGCGCCGAGCGTCAGGCCGAGCGCCGAGAGCACCACGACGCCGGCCATGAGCCGGTCTGTCTGCATCAGGTTGCCGGCCGCGATCAGAAGCGCGCCGATGCCGTACTCCGCCCCGATCATCTCGGCGGCGACCAGCACGAGCAGCGAGGCGGCGACCGAGATGCGAAACCCTGCGAGCAGGCTTGGCAGCGCGCCCGGCAGCAGCACGTTCCAGGCGATGCGCCCGAGCGGCACGTTGAAGCTCTGCGCCATGCGGATCAGGTTGCGCGGCACCGAGTCGACGCCGCTGAAGGTGGCGATCACGGTGGGAAAGAAGACGCTCGCGGCGATGGTCGCGACCTTCGAGCCTTCGCCGATTCCGAGCCAGAGGATCAGGAGCGGCAGCAGCGCGATCTTGGGCACGGGATAGATGGCGGCGACCAGCGGTATGCCGAGGGAGCGAAAAACCGAGAACAGGCCGATCAGCATGCCGAAGGCGATGCCGGCGGCGGTGCCGATGGACCAGCCATAGCCGATGCGGCTCAGAGAGGCGGACATGTGCATCCACAGTTCGCCCGAGACCAGCATCGAGTGCAGCGCACTCGCCACGTGCGAAGGGGCCGGCAGGAAGATGGGATTGATCAGCCCATACGTGGTGGCGAGCTGCCAGGCGGCGATCACCGACAGAATGGAGATGACGCTGATGACCGTGCGCGTCTCCGGCTCGAATCCGCCGCCGCGAAACGGCAGTTGCCGTTCGGCCTGCTCGGCCGCTTCGGGCGCGTGCTTGTCCAATCTCGCCTCAGACATCGGCAAGCTCTCGGTCGGCGATGATGGCTTCGTCGCGGATGTTCGACCACAAGTGCTCGCCCAGTTCCGCCATCCTCGGCTGCACGTCGCGCCGGCCGCGATCCTGCTGGGGGATCTCGATCTCGACGATTTCCTTGATGCGGCCGGGCCGCCGCGAGAGCACGCAGACACGGTTCGCGAGCCGCAACGCCTCCTGGAAATTGTGCGTGACATAGACGATGGACGGCTTATCGCGCCGCCACAGGTCGAGAATATCTTCGATCAGGAGTTCGCGCGTCTGCGCGTCCAGCGCCGAGAGCGGCTCGTCCATCAGCAGGATGGCCGGACTGACCGCAAGCGCCCGGGCGATGCCCACGCGCTGGCGCATGCCGCCGGACAACTGCTTGGGATAGGCGCGCGCGAAATCCTTCAGACCCGTCCGTTCCAGCGCATTGGTGACGCGGCGCTCGATCTCGACGGCGCTCAGGCGGTGATGCTTGAGGGCGAAGGCGACGTTTTCCGACACGCTCTTCCAGGGAAGAAGCGCAAAATCCTGGAACACGTAGGTGATCGGGTTGAGCGAGGCGTCCGGTATCGAGCCGCGCACCACGACCTCGCCGGACGTCGGTTTGAGAATGCCGCCGGCGATGGAAAGCAGGGTCGACTTGCCGCACCCGGAGGGGCCGATGAGGGCGAGAATCTCGCCCTCATTGACCTTGATGGACACATCCGACAGCGCAGTCAGCGAACCGAAATTGTGGACTATGCGGTTTAGCGAAAGTTCCATCTACCGGGGACCGCTGAACGAAGCGGGAATTTTCTCGTGTCCTTTGGAAAAGCTCAAGTCGATGAAGGTCGAAGGATCCGCGGGCTTCTTTACAAATCCCTCCTGCAGGTTCCATTCCTGCTGTTCATAGACGCTCTGCACGTCGAGGCGCGTGTCGATATAGGGGAGCGTTTTGACCAGGGTCGCGGGCGGAACCTTGGTGTATTTCGAGATGATATTGAGCAGCTCCTCGTTCTCCGGATTGAGGATGACATTGCCCTTCGCGTCGCGCGGGAGCAGGTGCTTCCTGTATTCGGCCACGCCGCGTTCATATCCCTTCACGAAGCGTTCGAGCAGTTCGCGCTTCGTCTGGATCATGCGCGGGGAGGTGGCGAGGGCCGTCAGTTGCCAGCCCGCCTCGTTTCCCGCCCATGCGAGCAGCTTGATGTCGCCCGCTTCGACCAGCGGCATGACGCCCGTCGACGGAGCGACGCCGGCTTCCGCCTGATTGCCCTTGAGCATGGCGGCAAGGTTGCCGATGCTTTGGGCCTGGATGAGCTTGTTGTCCTTCAGGTTAAAGCCGTATTTCTTGGCGAGCAGCGCCATCGCATAGTGATTGGTTGATCCCAGCGTCGTCAGCGCGATGCTCTTGCCGGCGAGCTTGTCGGGCGATTTCAGTCCCGCTTCGTACGCGGCGTTGGAAGCGAAAATACCGTTATTATTGAAGCCCGGCGCTTCGCGGCCGTGTCCCATGAAGATGGTGATGCCGCCCTGTGCTGCCAGATTGAAGAAGGCGCTGGTGATGCCGATGCCGGAGACGTCGACGTCGCCGGAAACGACGGCGAGTGTCGAGGGGACGGCAGCGTCGAAAAAGGTGAGCTGGAGGTCGATCCCCACGTCGCGGAAATAGCCCCGCTCGATTCCGATATAGAACGGCGCTTGCGAAGCCGCCCGGATCAGTCCGTAGCGGACCGTGTCGAGGGCCGACGCTTGCGTCGCGCTCAGCACCGCCGCCGCGCTCAGGCCCGCAAAGACGAGCCCTCTGAATCGCTTGGAGATCATTCCGCTTCCTCCCTGTTATTCTTTGATAATCCTAGCATAGACGCACGACGCCGGTCGGCAAGCACTTGTCATGCGGCCGAGTGACCTTCTTGCGCATTCGGCGAGGAACAGGCGAAGCGATCCGCAAAACGGGACAAAGGAATGTCCGCCGACCGAACACATGTCGCCGTCTCTGATCTGACATCTTGCCGCATCCGGAGGCGCCCGCCAGCCGAACTCGCCCGCGCAACTTGAAGCTTATTTGACCGCAGCGTTCTTTTCCGGTTTGTGATCGGCTGCAAGCAAGCGCATTGACCTCGGAGACGGGAGAATGACTTCCAGAATTGTGGAGCCCCAAAGGGAAGTCGATGTCTTCGGCGACTATGACGTGGTTGTTGCAGGCGGCGGTCCGGCCGGAATCGCAGCCGCACTTTCCGCCGGCCGCGCCGGCCGCAAGACTATCCTGATCGAACGCTACGGTTTTCTCGGCGGCGCAGGCACCGCGGCGGGTCTCAGCACCTTCTGCGGCCTGCATTCCAATGTTTACGGCACGCACACCCGCACGACGCAAGGCGTGGTGAACGACATTTTGCAGCGTCTGCAAGAGATGGATGCGCTGAACAAGCCACACCTCAGCGTGCAGAGCCGGATTCAGGCGCAGGCCTACGACATTTCCGCATACAAGATCGCCGCCGAGGAACTGCTGCTCGAAGCCGGCGTCGAGATTCTCTATCACGCCTTCGCCGCCGGCCTGACCAAGAGCAGCGACGCCGCCATCGAGGCGCTGCTGATCGAGACCAAGGAAGGACGTTTTGCGGTCACCGGCCGGATCTTCATCGACGGCTCCGGCGACGGCGATCTCGCCGCCTGGGCGGGCGCGCCCTACGAGATCGGCGACGAGAATGGAGTGACGCTCTATCCCAGCACGATGTACCGCATCAACGGCGTCGATCCGGTCGCCGCCGGCCGCGCCTGGGAGACGATCCCCCAACTCATGGATACCGAAGAACAGCGCACCGGCGTCAAGTTTCCGCGCAAGCAGCCGATCGTGCGGCCGCAGAAGAATCCGATCGAGTGGCGCAGCAACCTGACCCAGATCAGCAACCCGGACGGCTCGCCGGTGAGCGGCATCGATGCACGGCAGCTCTCCTATGGGGAAGTGCAGGGGCGCCGGCAGAGCTGGGATACGTTCTCCTTCATCAAGCGCGTCACGCCCGGCTTCGAGAACGCCTATATTGTCGAGATCGCGCCGCAGATCGGCATTCGCGAAACCCGCCGCGTGCTCGGCGACTATCAGTTGAGCGACGCCGACATTCTCGGCTGCAAGGATTTCGAGGACAGCATCGGCGTGAACGGCTGGCCGATCGAGGCGCACATCCAGGGCGCGGTGAAGTTCGTCTTCGCGCCGGAAGGCTCGCGCGGCTACAATCAAATTCCATACAGAATCATCGTGCCGCAGAAGATCGACAACCTGTTCGTGGTCGGCCGCTGCGCGTCGATGACTCACGACGGGCAGTCGTCGGCGCGCGTCACCGGGCCCTGCTTCTCCATGGGCCAGGCCGCGGGCATCGCCGCCGACATCGCCCTCGGCGATGGCGTGACGCCGCGCAAGATCAATATCCGCAAGCTGCAGGACCGCCTCAAGGCCGACGGCGTGTTCCTGGGCGATGCGCGCGTGGATTCCCTGGCAAGTTAGGAAGAAGAAAATGACCAAGTATCGCAGCAATGTCGCGCCGGGCACGGCGATCTGGGCAGGACGCCGTGCGCATTTCCGGGCCATGGGCCTCACCGACGCGGACATGGACAAGCCGAAGATCGCCGTGATCAACAGCTCCTCCGATCTCGCCATGTGCTTCAATCATCTCGACGGCGTTGCCGCCGAAGTGAAGGACGCGATCCGCAAGGCCGGCGGCATCCCCTTCGAGGTGCGCACCGCCGCTTCCAGCGATTTCATCACCAATGCCGGCAAGTTCGGCGCCTATGTGCTGCCGACCCGCGACCTGATCGCGGGCGACATCGAAGTGCAGGTCGAAGGCGCCTTGCTCGACGGCATGGTCTGCCTCGCCTCCTGCGACAAGACCACGCCCGGCCAGTTGATGGCCGCGGGCCGCCTCAACATCCCGACCATCGTGGTGATCTGCGGCTACCAGAGCAGCGGCGTCTATAAGGGCGAGCACACCGACATCGAGGACGTGTTCCTGAAATCCTCGCACGTCGCCACCGGCAAGGTCACGGTGGACGAGCTCGGCAAGATGGCGGACGTGGCGATCAGCAGCTCCGGGGTGTGCGCCGGCATGGGCACGGCGAACTCGATGCACGTCGTAGCCGAAGCGCTCGGCATGACCGTGCCGGGCAGCGCGCCGGTGCGCGCGGCCAGCCCGAAGATGCTGGAGAACGCGCGCCGCGCCGGCATCCGCATCGTCGAGATGGTCGACCGCAACCTGCGGCCGCGCGACATCATCACCGAGTCCGCGATACGCAACGCGGCCAAGGCGGTGCTCGCCGTCAGCGGCTCGATCAACTGCGTCAAGCATTTGCAGGCGATCGCCGTCGAATCCGGCCTGAACGTCAATGTGATGGACATTTTCGACGAGAACAGCCGCAAGGTGCCGTTGCTTTGCGCCGTCCGGCCGAGTGGCGACACGCTGACCGAGACGTTCGACGATGCGGGCGGCGCGCGCGGCATCCTGCAACAATTGCGGCCGATCCTGGAGCTCGACGCGCAGACGGTTTCGGGGAAGAGCATGGGCGAGGTGCTCGACGAGCTGCCGCCGCCCGACAGCGAGGTGATCCGGCCGCTCGACCGGCCGCTCTCCACCCGGCCGGCGCTCAATATCGTGCGCGGCAACCTGGTGCCGGGCGGCGGCATCGTCCGCATCGGCGGCACGGACGAACGGCCGATGCGGTTCCGCGGCCGCGCCAAGATCTTTCACTCGCGCGACGAGGCGATTGCCGGCATCGCGGCGGGCGAGGTGAAGCCGGGCCACGTGCTGATTCTGCGCGGCTTGGGCGTGGTCGGCGGCCCGGGCCTCGCCATGACTTCGGCCGTGGTGTTCGCGCTCGACGGCGCCGATCTCGTCAATCAGGTGGCCGTCATCACCGAAGGCCAGCTCTCGGGCCTGGTGAACAAGGGACTCGTGGTCGGGGAGGCTTCACCCGAAGCGGCGGCCGGCGGCCCGCTTGCCCTCGTCGACGACGGGGACGAGATTTCGATCGACGTCGCGGAGGGGCGCGTGGACCTGCACGTGCCTGAAGAAGTCCTGGCCGTCCGCCGTGCCGATCAGAGCCGCCACTTCGGCGCGCGGATCGAAAGCGGCTGGCTGAACATCTATCAGCGCACGGTTTCACCGGTGCACGAGGGTTCGCTCATGTCGCCCGGCGGCCGTCCGATCAGCGAGCAGTGCTGAAGCGCGGGTGCGGGCGGCATAGGACGCCCGCAGCAAATAGCTGGCGTCCGGGCGTGAATCCGCCCGGCCGCCAGAATTTTTTTCTGGCATGACGGGGCGGATTTCAACCGGATGATCGGGTGAGGTATCCGTCCGCGCTGCGGTGGAAAATCGCCGGATTCACAACGGGCGGACAAGCAACAAATTGTGTCCTGACGGATCTTTATCCCCGGCTGGTTCGGTCGCATACGCTCGAAGAGCCCGCGCAGGCGGATCAATGCGTTGAAATATATATGGGAAGCTGGCTGGTTGCGGTCGAAGCTGACCTATCGCGTGCTCGGCTCGGCCTTCCATGATGGAACGCGAACGGGCGTCGCCGATCTTCTCTACGGCTACATGTTCGCCTATCGCTGGGGTGCCCGCGGCGACGCAGGCGATCCGCACTACGATCCCTACGTGGATGCTGCGACCGCCGTCCTGCGCCGGAAGATCGTGGGATTTCGCGCCGCCGAGGTCGATACAGCCTCCCGCTCGTTCCGCATCGGCGACGTGAATTTCCTCCGCGAGCTCTTCACCATCGACGTCTATACCGACTTCGTGCCCGAGGACGCCGAGCGCGACGGCATCGTTGCACCGCCCTGGAGCACCATTCCCTGGCACCTCATGGTGCTGATGGAAGAAGCGGTCGAACGCGGCTCTGCGGCTTTCTCGGAAGCGGAGGCAAAGCGCCGCGGGGTCGAATGGCTCGACGTCGTGCGCGCTGGAAAAACCAGCGAGCGGCTTGCGGAACTGGCGGCAGGGTTCGAGCGCGAGGCATACCGCCCGGCCGCGCTGCGGACCCTCGTGAGCGCCGAGGAGGCGCGCAAGCGCTGGTCGGCGATCCTCGCCTTCTACAAGGCCAACGGTCATTTCCTGGTGACAAACGGCCCGTATCGGCTGAAGGCATGGTCGGCCGAGGGCGTCACGCTCGAAGCCTTTCGCGATTTGACCTATCCGCTCGGCGTCGGCTCCTACGATGCCTATGCGGTGCCGCGCCGCGGCTACATCACGCAGGTCGAGCAGGAGGGCGATCGCGTCCGGCTGTCCGGCGACATCGAGACAGTAGTGAAGTTCGCGCGCAGCCACCGCATCGAACGGGTGGCGATTCCGTCCGTCTCGCGCGACGTCCTGCAGCGCTCCGCGCCGCAGTGCCGCTACATGGTGATCGACGAGAACGGGCAGGTCGTGCTCGCGGGCACGGTCGGGCTGGCCAATGATCTGACGTTTCGCGTGGATTTCGGAGGCCGACTGGCCGCAGGACGCTACACGATGGTCGCGCTGATTGCCGTCAACGAAAACGCCATGAACGCGGAAATCCGGCGGATTCCGCTGCAGATATCGTCGGCGCGGTGAGAGGGCGGAATGCGCATCGTGACCGCCGAGCAGATTCGCGAGACGCTGAGCCTCCCGCTGCTTATCGACGCGCTGGAGACCGCACACCGCCGCCCCAGGATGGAGGTTCAGGATTCCCATCTCGGCGACGAGCAGGAGCGGTACTTCGTCCGCCATGCCGTCGACAAGGGCCGGTTCATGGCGAGCAAACTGATCACGAGCTTTCCCGCCAATCTCGCGGAAGGCCGGTTGCCGGCGGTGCAGGCCGTGTGCGTCCTGTTCGACGGCACCGACGGGCGGCCGCTTGCCGTGATCGACGGCACCGAGATCACCTACTGGCGCACGGCGGCCGACTCGGCGCTCGCCGCGAAGTATCTGGCGCCGCCGCAGCCCGCAACGTTGCTGGTGGTCGGGGCGGGACAGATGTCGCGGTGGCTGGTGCGGGCGCACCGCATCGTGCGGCCGTCGCTGCGTCGCGTGCTGATTTGGAATCGGACCGCGGAACGCGCTGCCGAAGTTGCGGCCTCGCTGGCACGGGAAGGAATCTCGGCAGAGGTGGCCGGCGATCTCGATGCGGCGACCGGGGAGGCGGATGTGATCTCCACCTGCACGCGTGCAAACCGGCCGCTTGTGAAGGGGGACAATCTGAGACCCGGCACGCACCTCGATCTTGTCGGCGGCTACAGCCCGCAGACGCGCGAAGCGGACGACGAAGCGGCGCGGCGATCCCTGATCTTCGTCGACCGGCGCGAATCCGCATTCGCGGGTGTCGGCGACATCCTGCAACCCGTCGCCAGCGGCGCGATCCGGAAAGAGGACGTGCTCGGCGACCTGTACGATCTCGCCGCGGGCTTGATCGCCGGGCGCCGTTCGGCGGCCGACATCACGTTCTTCAAGAACGCGGGCGGCGCGCATCTCGACCTGATGACGGCGGAGGTCATTGTCGACCGGCTGGCGAAGCAGGATCGTTAGGTCGATATCGCCGCAGGGCTGCCAAAACTGAATATTCATATTATGACGTAACAGCTTATCGGCCGTTGGCGATCGTCTGGAAAGCAGACTTCAATGGCTTGGGCTCCTGCAATTTGCATTGTAGGCAAGCGACACGTGAATTTGAGCGATCGTTCAAATTTGCCGCATTGCCAGGTCAGCAAGCTGCTCCAGTAGTGCAAGGATGCACGGGCCCGGCGACGTCCGGTGGACAAGCGAAGGAGAGTCAGGCGTTCTCGGCAAAGCGCCGAAGGGAAACGGACTGAATGGAAGAAAGAAGGTCAGGGGAGCAGCCGATCCCGCACCGTGCGTCGCGCCCCTCCCACGCAGAGACGGTCGAGACAGTCCTCTCTGCATGCGCGAGCAGTCCGAAAGGGCTTTCCGCCGCCGAAGCCGCGGAGCGGCTGTCACGCTATGGCCGCAACGAGCTGCCGCCTCCGCCCCGCCGCCATCCGCTGCTGCGCTTCCTCGCCCAGTTCCACAACACGCTGATCTATTTCCTGCTGGCGGCCTCGGTCGCCGCCTGGGTTCTCGGCCACGTCGTCGATGCCGCCGTGATCGTTGCTGTTGTCGTCGTCAATGCCGTCGTCGGCTTCATTCAGGAAGGCAGGGCCGAGCAGGCGCTCGACGCCATTCGCAACATGATCTCGCCGAAGGCGTCGGTCCTCCGCGGCGGCCATCGGATTTCCTTGCCGGCCGCGGAACTGGTGCCGGGCGACGTCGTGCTGCTGGAACCCGGCGATCAGGTGCCGGCGGACCTGCGCCTCCTTCGCACCCGTGCGCTCCTGATCGACGAGGCGATCCTGACCGGCGAGTCCGTCGCCGTCGAGAAGAACGAGGAGCCGGTCGAGGTCGATGCGCCGCTCGGTGACCGCACCTGCATGGCCTATGCCGGGACGATCGCCGCGGCCGGTCAGGGCGTGGGCGTCGTGGTGGCGACGGCCAGCGCGACGGAGATCGGCCGCATCAGCACCTTGATCGGCGAGGTCCAGACCTTGACCACGCCGCTCCTGCGGCAGATCAACCAGTTCGGCCGCCGCTTCACGGCGGTCGCCATCGCGGCGGCCGCGCTCCTGTTCGTCTTCGCCATCGTCGCCCGGGATTACGCGTGGGACGACGCGCTGCTCGTCGTCGTCGCGCTCGCCGTGGGCGTCGTGCCCGAGGGCCTTCCTGCGGTCATCACCATCACGCTGGCCATCGGCGTGCAGCGCATGGCCGCGCGCCGCGCGATCATCCGCCGCCTGCCGGCCGTGGAGACGCTCGGTTCGACCTCCGTCATCTGCTCGGACAAGACCGGCACGCTGACGCGCAATGAAATGACCGCCCGCCGGATCATCACCGCCGAGCACGAGATCGTCGTCGAAGGCGTGGGATATGAGCCGGTCGGCTCGTTCATGATCGGCACGACCCGGCACGTGTCGCCGCCGCCGGTGGCCGAGCATCTCGTGCGCTGCGCCTTGCTCTGCAACGACGCCTACCTGCGCGAGACGGAAGGGCAGTGGCGCGTCGAGGGCGATCCGATGGAAGGCGCGCTCGTGGCGCTCGCCATGAAGGCGAGCATCGATCCGGTCAAGCACCGCCGCGATTGGGTGCGGATCGACGAGATTCCGTTCGACGCGCAACACCGCTTCATGGCGTCGCTGCATCGCACGCCGGCCGAAGAGCACGTCATCTTCGTGAAAGGCGCGCCGGAACGGCTGTTGGCGATGTGCGCGGACGAGGCCGTGCACGAAGGCGCGCGCCCGATCGATCGGGCTTACTGGGCCGACCGGATTGCCGAAGCCGCGTCGCACGGCGAGCGCGTGCTCGGCTTTGCCTACAAGCTGATCGACGGTCCCGTGGATCTGTCCCTCTCCTCGGTCGAGAACGGGCTGATCTTTCTCGGCATTGCCGGGTTCATCGATCCTCCGCGCGAGGATGCAATCGCCGCCGTGGCCGAGTGCCGCTCCGCCGGCATTACCGTGAAGATGATCACCGGCGACCATGCCGTGACGGCTGCCGCCATCGCGCGCCAGCTCGGCCTTGCCGACGATCCCGACGTCATCACCGGCGCACGGCTCGACGACGTGACCGACGCGGCCCTGACGGCGCTCGCGGCCGACGCGGAGGTCTTTGCCCGCACCAGTCCCGAGCACAAGCTGCGCATCGTGCGCGCGCTGCAGGCCGACGGCGGCATCGTCGCCATGACGGGAGACGGCGTGAACGACGCCCCCGCGCTCAAGCAGGCCGACGTCGGCATCGCCATGGGCCGCAAGGGCACCGAAGCGGCCAAGCAGTCCTCGCAGATGGTGCTCGTCGACGACAATTTTGCCACCATCGTCGCCGCGGTGCACGAAGGCCGCACGGTGTTCGACAACATCCGCAAGGTGATCGCCTGGACCGTGCCGACGAACGGCGGCGAGGCTCTCATCATCATCATCGCGCTGCTCGCGGGTTTCACCATTCCCATGACGCCGGCGCAGATTCTCTGGATCAACATGATCCTCACGGTGACGCTCGGGCTCGTGCTCGCGTTTGAGCCGTCCGAGCCCGACGTGATGCAGCGTCCGCCGCGCCGGCCGAACGCGGCGCTGCTCTCGCCGTTCCTCGTCTGGCGCATTTTCTTCGTGTCGGTGCTGTTCGTCGCGGGTGGGTTCTTCATTTTCGCGTGGGCGCTGCAGGTTCGCGGGTTCGACCTGGAAACCGCGCGCACCATGGTCGTGAACACGCTGGTCGTCATGGAGATCTTCTATCTGTTCAATGTGCGCTACATGCACATGACGTCGATCACCTGGCGCGGCGCGCTCGGCACGCCGGTCGTGCTCGCGGCGATCGGCGCGGTGGTGATCGGTCAGCTCGCCTTCACCTACGCGCCCTTCATGCACAGTCTGTTCGCGTCACGCCCCGTGCCGTTCGCCGATGGGGTCCTGATCGTCATGATCGGCGTTGCGCTCATGGTCATCTGCGAGGTCGAGAAGTCCATCATGCGCCGCACGGGTCTGCTGCGGCGCCTCGAAGGCTGATCGGCCGACTATTGGTTGCCGTCATTGCGAGACGCGCAGCGCCGAAGCAATCCAGTTTTTTCGGCGTCTGGATTGCTTCGCTTCGCTCGCAATGACGCCGGGATACGCCGATTTCAAATCATCGTGCTCAAGCTTATGGCCGGCGGTTGTCCGTGCCGGTGAGAACGGTTTTGAGGTGGCGTTGCAGGAATTCGGTCAGCCCGGTTCGGTTCAGATGGTCGGTGTCGAAATAGAACTTCGGCTCGTCCATCGCCGCCGAGAAGTCGTGCAGCGGCACCTGTCTGTTGCCAAGCACGCGGGAAATCGCTTCGTCGAACGTCTGCTCCTCGGGAAGCCGGCGGCGGAGATCGGCCGGCACCGGCGTCTTGATCGCCGTCACGCGCACGCCGTGCTGCCGGGCCGTCGCCAACAGCGTGTCGAATTCATTGAGGTATTTGGAGAAAGTCGCGTCATCCCGCGGCCCCGGGTAGAGATACGCGATGCGGCTGCGCACGGCCGCCGCCGAGGGGCGGTAGACGCGGTCGAACTGTTTCTCGCCCTCCCAGATGTCGGGCTCGAAGCGCTCGCGGTTGTTGATCTTGGAGAAGCCGCTCGCGTAGTCGAGCACGGCGCGCGGGTCGACGCCCGCGTGCCGGCTGTAGTCGAACAGGCGCCGCGCGACGGAAGATTCCCACGGCGTGCGCCGGATCAGCTTGGCGTCAGCAAAGCGCTCTTCGTTCCAGGCCGGGGAGTAGAACGCGAAGGAATCGACGACATAGAGGAGATTGGCCGTGCGGCGTTGGCTCAGGAAGTGCTCGAGCACAAAGCGGTTGTAGAGCGGGCCGGTGCCGGGCGAGGCGAGGTTGAGGATGCGCCGTCCAGTCTCGCGCTCCATGAAGGCGTTGAAGTCGGCGAAGTCGAGTGGCATCGCGTGCGAGGCGCCGAGAATGATCCAGTCGAACTCGGTCCGTTCCGCCGTCGCAATCTTGTAGAACGGGTTGCTCTTCCCCGTTCGATACATGAGCTGCTCGGCGGCGTAATAGACGAGCGCATAGATTGCGAGACCGATCGTAACGAAGAGAAGAGCGGATTTGCCGAGGCGCTGCATGGTCGTTCGCTGGGCTCTCAGAACTGCATGTAGATGAATTCCTTCGCCTGCCAGCGCCCGAGCAGGAGCAGGGCGAAGACCGCGAGATACCAAACGGCCCACCGCAGCCAGACGGGCGCCGCCCTGAGCCGCTCGAAGATCGAGCGGCGCTCGTCGAAGATTTCCACGATGACGAGGAATCCGATCAGCGCAAAGCCGAAGTAGTGCTCGGCGGTGAACGGATAGCGCGGGAGGAGCGCCAATAGCTCGGGAATCCGCGTCCCGATCTTCTGCAGGATCACAATCGCATCATTGACGGAGGACGCGCGGAAGAACACCCAGGCGATCGCAATCAGATGGAACGTGGCGAGGATGCGCACCACGAGCAGCGGCACGCTGCCGGCGATCCGCGGCACCGCTTCGCCGATCCGCTGCCAGAACGAGCGCGTGGCCAGTCCCATCCATTGATAGAAGCCGTTCAGCGCGCCCCAGACGAGGAAGGTCCAGCCCACGCCATAGCCGAGGCCCGCGTGCCACAGGCCGCTGACGAGAAACACGGCCATCAGGTTCGCGTACTGGCGGACGATGCCGACGCGGCTGCCGCCGAGCGGGATATAGAGATAGTCGCGGAACCAGTGGCCGAGCGAGATGTGCCAGCGGCTGGCCCAGAACTCGGCGGTGGTGCGCGACAAGTACGGCCGGCGGAAGTTCTCCATCAGCTGGATGCCGAACAGCAGTGAAATGCCGATGGCGATGTCGGTGTAGCCGGAGAAGTCGCAATAGATCTGGAAGGCGAAGAAATAGATGCTGATCAGAAGCTCCATCGGCGGCGCATAGGCAGCAATGCCGAAGTTGCGGTCGACGAGCGGCGCGAGGTTGTCGGCGATCACCACCTTCTTGAAGAGACCCCAGCCGATCAGTTGCAGGCCGAGCACGAGCCGGTCGGGGTCGGCGCGCAGGCCGCTCCAAACCTGCGGTAGGAACGTGGTGGCGCGCTCGATCGGGCCTGCGAAGATCTTCGGGAAAAAGGCGACATAGAGCGCCGCGTGGCCGGCGCTCTGTTTTTCGGGCAACCGTCGCACATAGAGGTCGATGAGGTAGCTCGCCGCCGAGAACGCGTAGAAGGAGTAGCCGGCCGGCGCGGTCACGCCGATGCGCGGCAGCGCAAGCGGTGCCTCCGCGCCGGTGAGTTGCGCGCCCAGCCGTTCCAGTTCGCCGGCGATGAAATCGTAGAATTTGAACGCGAACAATGAGCCGAGGACGGCCACGAGACCGATGGTGAGAAACGCCGTGCGCCTGCGTCCGCCGGGCGCGTCCTGCATGCCGAGCCCGCAGCCATAGACGACGAGCGTCACCGCGCCGAGAAAGACGAGGTTGGACGGCTGCCAGATCCCGTAGAAGATGTAGCTGGCGAGCAGGAGCCACAGCCAGCGCTGCCCGATCGGCAGCGCGGCAAACACCAGCAGCACCAGCGGCAGGAACACGAAGAATTCGAGGGAAGTGAACAGCATGTGCTCCAGCCCTCAGGTTCCCGCGCCGGTATTGCCCCGCTTTGAATTTTGCGGCGTCAGTAGGAAGCGCCGCCCGCGCGCAAGTCCTCGGGCACCTGGTCGATCGGGATTCCCGCGTTGATCACGAGATAGCTTGCCAGCGCCTCGCGCTCCTGCTTCGATAACTTGATCTCGATGTGGCTCGGCTTGTTCATGGTGCCGAGCCAGTGTTCCTTAGTGCGGTCCTGCGTCACGGTAACCGTGATGATGTGGCAGGACTGGCAATATTCGAGCGCGAGGTCGCGGCCGTCGTGCGGCAGGACCTTCCGCCAGTCCGCCTTGGCGAGGTCCGCCGGTATCTTGCCGGCCGCGAGCGGCATATTGAACGACAGATAGTCCGCCAGCGTGAGCAATTCCTGCTCGTCCAGGTCCTTCAGCGTGGCGACGGTCTTCGCGCGGTCCTTGAGATATTGCACCCACTCGTCGCGGCTCCGCTTGCCGCTCAGCAAGGCGCGCGCCTCCGCTGCCGGTGGTTTGCCCTCCAGCACCTGGCTCAGGAGCGAGCGGCCGCCAAGTGGGATGAAATCGAAGATCGGGTCATATTCCTGCGCCCGCAGCGGCGCGACGATGGCTGTGGCGAGAATGGCGACAGCGGCGAGTGCGGAAAGTCGTTTCGCATGCATGGCTTCCGCTCCTTTCTTTGCTGATCCTCTTGCAACGCGCGGTGTCCTGTCAGAACCGCAGATCCGGCGGCACGTCCTCGATCTTCATCGGCATGTTGATTTCCGAGTAGCGGGAGAATTCCTCCCGTTCCTTTCCCGTCATCTTCAACTCGCGATGGAACGGCGACTGAAACATGTTCATCCACGCCTGATAGGAGCGGGCCTGCGTCAGATGGCTCGTGAACAGTGAATGGCAGAATTGACACTCATAGAAGCCCAGTTCACGGCCGTCGCGCGGCAGGGCGGCATCGAGGTCCTCGCGCTTCGCGGCCTTCGTGGCGATCAGCTCCGGGTTCTCCACCGGCATGTTGATTGCAAGATAGGCGGCGAGCGTCTGCTGCTCGCGTTCGCTCAGGCTCTTGGCGTGGCCGGCCACCGCCTGGCGCCATTCCGCCTCGCCGCGCTTGGCGGAAAGGATGCCGAGCAGCTCCTTCGTGTCAGGCGGGCTGCCGAGGATCTCCAGCAGAAGCGCCTTGCCGCCCTTCGGCATGAAATTGTAGTCGAGCTGCGACAGCGCCGGCGCAATCCCCGCGAGGAGCCCGGCGAACGCCGCAAGAACCGACCACTTTCGCCGTTTCCTCGAAGTCATGCATCGCCCTGTGAGGCAATCCGATCGCTGAACGAAAAGACCGGGACACGCAGCTCCCGGCGTGCCTTCTCTTCGGGAAAACCGTCGCCGCGCAAGAGATCGAGCACCACGATAGCGCTGTCGTCGAAATACTGCTCATGGCAATTTTCGCATACGACCGCCGGGATGTCTTCGACGACGACGAGTCGGTCGCCATGCCAGAACGCAGACCGCACGCGCGCTTCATAAATATCGCTGCTGCCGCAGTTGCTGCAGCGCGCGACGGGCTGTTCTTCCGTTTCGATCTCGATCTCGACAATGCGTTGCGTCATTGGATGTTGCGCTCCGCGCGCTGAACTGAGTTGCAGGGCCGCGGCCGCGGGAGGGTCGATCCCCGCGGCCCGGTGTCGTGCCGCCGGCTCAGCCGACGAGCTTCTTGGCGGCGCCGACAATGTGGCCGGCATTCGGCCGCATCCACAGGAACATTTCCGGCGATGCGGGCGGCGCCGCGTCGGGGAAGGCGATGCGCTTGTATCGTGCGCCGTCGACGTTCTCGGCAACGCGGGCGATCACTTCGGCTGCCGGGCCGAGCGTGTAGTAGGACTGATCGACCGCCAGCAGCCGCTTGGTCTTCTGGACCGACTTGACGAGCGTCTCGGTGTCCATCGGCTTCAGCGAACGCAGATCGATCGTCTCGACCTTCATGCCGGCCTTCTTCAGCTCTTCCGTCGCCTTCAGCACCTCGGGCATGCCGGCGCCGGAGCCGACGATGGTGATGTCGCTGCCTTCCGAGCGGATTGCGGCCTTGTCGAGCGGGGTCTCGAACGGCTCGTCGGGCACGTCCTCGATCAGGTCGCGCAGGCCGGCCGCATACAGATAGACAACCGGATCGCGAGAACGCAGCGACGCGTGCATCAAGCCTTTGGCATCGGTGGGGTTCGACGGAATCACCGTCCGCACGCCGGGGATGTGGGCGTAGTAGGTGTCTTCCTCGTAGCACGAATGCTGGACGCCAAACCCGGGCGTCTGTCCGGTCATTTCGATCACGAACACGACCGGCATCTCCGCGTCGCCGCCGGTCTTCATGCGCAACTTGCCCACTTCGTTCTGGATCAGTTCGAAGGGCATCATTGAGCCTTGGTAAGGGATGTACGTCGCGGCCTTGGAGCCAGCGAGTCCGGCGCCGAGCACACAAGCCGCCATCCAATACTCGTCGATGCCGGTATTAACGACCCGCTTGCGCCCGAATTCGCGCTCGAGATTGATCACGGGTCTTCCCGGTGTCGATGCCACCGGCGGAGTCAACTCGAAGACCCAGATCATGTTCTTGTCTTTTTGCATTTCGGACTGCACGGCCTCGAGGGCCGCGTACATGAAGCTCTTGCGTGCCATCTTCGTTCTCCCAATTCCTTGATGTTGCGGGGGTTGGCCGGATCGTCAGACCCGGCCTAACCGAATTGGCGAGGGGGAACGGATCCCTCGACGAAGACGTTCTTCAGCCCGTCTTCCGGCTTGCACATTGGTTGCTTGTCGGCCCACGCAAACGCTTCGACCATTTCCTTCTTGGCGGCCGCTTCGATTTCGTCCGCCTTGGCGCGATCGAAGACTTTCCAGCTGATGAGGGCGTTGCGGCTGATGTCGACCGGGTCGCGAGCCATCCAAGCACGCAATTCGCGTTCCGGACGGAACGATGTGATCGCTAGCGGATCGTAACCGAACGCACCGAGCTCGCCGGGCTTCGCACCAGGCGCGCCCCAATGATTGTAATAGCGGTAGGTCTTCGCCTCGATCAGTGTCGGGCCTTCGCCGGCGCGGGCGCGGTCCACCGCGGTCTTCGCGGCATTGTAAACCTGGAACACGTCCTGTCCGTCGACGACGACGCCGGGAATGCCATAGGTCTTCGCCGCTTCGGCGATGTCCTTCATCGGGACCGAGTAGGAGTAGTGCGCATACTGATGGTAGAGATTGTTCTCGATTACGTAGATGAACGGCAGCTTCAACAGCGCCGCGTTGTTCAGCGTGCTATGGAATTGCGGCGTAGCGTAAGTGCCATCACCTCCGTAGTTCACGACAACCTGCTTGCTGTCGCGGGCCCGGATGGCGAAGGCGGAGCCAGTCGCAATCACCGGGCCGGGTCCGATCATTCCGTCAGCGCCCATGAAGCCGACCGACTTGTCTGCGATGTGCATTTCACCGCCGTAGCCCTTGTTCAGACCGGTGGCGCGGAAGTCGTATTCCGCCGCCATCTTCTTGACGTCGACGCCCTTAGCGATCGCGTGGCCGGAAGGCCGGTGCGTGCTGTAGACGAGGTCGGCCTCCATGAGGCCCCCGGTGTTCTTGAGTGCGGCGGAGACACCCGTCGCGACAGCTTCCTGGCCGACATAGAAATGGTTGTAGCCGCGGTAGCCGGGCTCGGTGAGCATCTTGTCCACGCAAGTCCGTTCGAACCAGCGGATGCGCTGGATCGTCGTGTACATGTGGATCAGCTGATCGTTGCTGAGATCCTTGGCCCAGAAGCCGATCTCGCCGTTCGCCCATGCTGCCTTGCTTGCGAGTGAAACGGCGGCACCGGCGCCGGCGAGACCTTGCAGAAATATTCGTCGCGTCGCCGACGAGGCGGCGGGAAGATCGTCTTGCGATTTTTGCGGAATGTCGCTGCGCTCGGACATGGCGTTGTCTCCAATCGAGTGCGTAAGCCCAGACGTGAAAAGACGCAGAAATTTGCTTATTGGATAACGATGAAGTTTGTCGCCGCTGTGATCATTGATCCATGTCAACCGTTCCAAGCACTGACGAATCCGTGAATGAGACACGCGCAACTGCGCGTGTGCACTGCACACGCGGTGCGATGACATGCAATCGTCATTTTTTTTTTGCGCAGTCTTCAGCAGGAAGCTGCGCGCGCGGTTGGAGTGACGGCTATTTCGGATAGCCGACAGGCTGCGTGTAGGTCAGAATCTGATCGGTGCGAAGGTTGATCGCCGGCGGCAGCGCCTTGCGATCGACGCTGCCAAGGATAACCGTGCCGAGCCCCGCCGAAGCTGCAAAGAGATAGACGTTCTGTCCGATGATCGCCGCGTCGGCAATCGCATTTTGATTCTGCTCTTCTTCCGACTGCTTCGGCATGCGCACCCGGTCGGCGACATAAATGAGGACCACGGGCGCATTGCGAACGAACGGTAGGACGCTGGTCTTTGCGCGGACGTCGCCGCTCACGTGCGGCCGGAGCTCGTTTGCTTTGGGGTCGTATATTCTTACCGCATCCGGCGTGGCGACATAGATGTCGATCTCGTTGGCGCCGCGCGCCGATGGCGCCGTGCGGCCGCCGCTTTCGGGCCGGTTGATCCCGAACGCCGCCCACAGAAGATTGGACAGCACCTGCGGCGGAAGCGCCCGATCATCGTAGAGACGGGTCGATTTCCGCAACGTCAATGCATCCATCAGCGGCATGCCGCCCTTCGTCTCCGGCGCAGGCAGCTTGATCGTCTCTTGCGCCACGGCCGGCGCCGGCGCGAGGAGAAGGAGAGCCGAGGTGAGCGCTGCCGCCAAACCGGCACGCAGAATAGTGCGGCCAACCATCGTTGCCTCCTGCGGTATGATTGAAGATCGATCGGCCAATCTCTAGGGATCATTCGAGTTTGATACGTTGACATGCATCAAAAGCGGCCGCTATCAGCCCGCAAGCGGCGCATGGCCTTCTCGATCTGCATGATCATCATGCGCGGATGACGGAACCATGACCACATCGGAAGTGTCAGGTCTCGATCTGCCGCGACCCGGCGAGACGCCGCCGAGCTTCCACGTGGTGGCGAAGCCGAGCGGTGCCGCCTGCAACATCGACTGCACGTATTGCTTCTTCCTGTCGAAGGAAGCGCTCTACCCGGACGGCGGACAGAGAATGTCCGATGCGACGCTCGAAGCCTACATCCGCCAGCTGCTCGAATCCCACCGCACCGACGATGTCACCATCGCCTGGCAGGGCGGCGAGCCCACGTTGATGGGTCTGGATTTCTTCCGCAGGGCGAACGAGCTCGTGGCGGAGTACCGCCGCCCCAACCAACGCGTCCAGCAGACGTTCCAGACCAACGGCATTGCGCTGGATGATGCCTGGTGCGCTTTCCTCAAGGAGAACCGCTTCCTCGTCGGCCTCAGCATCGACGGTCCGCGCGAGCTGCATGACGCCTATCGCGTGACCCGCTCCGGCAAAGGCACCTTCGATCTGGTGCTTAGCGGCTGGCACCAGCTTCGGGACCATCAGGTCGACGTCAACATCCTGTGTGCGGTTAACGCCGCCAATCAGCTGCACGGCCGGCGCATCTACCGCTTCTTCCGCGATGAGCTTGGCGCCACCTGGATGCAGTTCATTCCGATCGTCGAGCGGGCCACGCCCGCGACCATCGCCGTCGCCAACGCGGGCTGGCGGCCGCGGCCGGATGCGGCGCGGCTGCTCTACACGCAGACCGGCGATCTGGTCACTGATCGCTCCGTCGGCAGCAGGCAATACGGCCGGTTCCTGATCGACATTTTCGAGGATTGGGTGCGGCGCGATGTCGGAAAGGTCTTCGTCCAGCAGTTCGACGTGACGCTCGAGGCGCACTTCGGCCGTCACGTGTTATGCGCGCACGCGCCGACATGCGGATTCTGTCCAGCGCTCGAATACAACGGCGACCTTTACGTCTGCGATCATTACGTCGAGCCCGGTTTCAGGCTCGGCAATATCCGCGAGCGGCACATGCTCGGAATGGTCGCCTCGCCGGAAATGCGGAAGTTCGGCGACGACAAGCGCGGCGCCCTGACGAAGCAGTGCCGCGCCTGCAACGTGCGGCCGTTCTGCAACGGGGGCTGCCCGAAAGACCGCTTCCTCGAATCGCGCGACGGCGAGCCCGGCCAGAACTACCTGTGTGAAGGATTTTATGAATTCTTCAGCCATGTGCGCCCGGCAATGCACGTGATGGCCAGCCTGCTCCAGCACAACCAGCCGCCCGCCCGCGTGATGGAGTGGATGGCGGCCGCCGACGCCGGGCGCAGCCGCAACGACCCTTGCTCCTGCAACAGCGGGCGGAAGTTCAAGAAATGCCACGGCCGGGTACAATAGGCGGACCGGACTGACCGGGAAATTCTGGAGCAGGAGTCGCCGTGAACAAGCTGCTGCCGACCACGCTCGTGGGAAGCTACGCCCAGCCCGACTGGCTGATCGACCGCAAGCGCCTGGCCGACATCGTGCCGCCGCGGGCCCGTGCGCGCGAGCTGTGGCGCGTGCCGGAGCCGTGGCTCGAGCAGGCGCAGGACGACGCGACGATTCTCGCTATCCGCGATCAGGAGCGCGCCGGCATCGACATCGTCTCCGACGGCGAGATGCGGCGCGAGAGCTACTCCAACCGCTTCGCGACCGAGCTGGAAGGCATGGACAACGACAACCCGGCGCAGGTTCCGGCGCGCACGCCCGGCCGCTTCCAGATCGTGCCGCGCGTCGTCGGCAGGATCCGCCGCAAGGGTCCGGTGCAGGTGCGCGACGCAGCGTTCCTGCGCGCCGCCACTGACCGGCCGGTCAAGATGACGATCCCCGGTCCGTTCACGATGACGCAGCAGCTCTACAATGAATATTATAAAGACGAAGTCGCGCTCGCCATGGACTGCGCCGACGCCCTCAATGCCGAGATCAAGGATTTGTTCGCGGCCGGCGTCGACGTGGTGCAGCTCGATGAGCCGTTCCTGCAGGCGCGTCCGGAAGAGGCGCGGCGCTTCGGCGTACAGGCGATCAACCGTGCGCTCGATGGCGTCAAGGGAACGACCGCCGTGCACATCTGCTTCGGTTACGCCGCCCGTGTGAAGGACAAGCCGACCGGCTATTCGTTTCTCGCCGAGCTGGAGCAATCGAAGGCTGACCAGATCTCCATCGAGACGGCGCAGGCGCACCTTGATTGCGCGGTGCTGGAGAAGCTCCCGAGCAAGCAGATCATGCTCGGCGTGATCGACCTGGCGGACATGAACGTCGAGACGCCGGAGGAGGTCGCGGCCCGCATTCGCCGCGCGTTGCCCTACGCGCCGGCGGAGCGCATCGTTGTCGCCCCTGACTGCGGAATGAAGTATCTGCCGCGCGACATTGCCTTCGGGAAGATGAAGGCGATGGTGGAGGGCGCCGCGCTCGTGCGCCGCGAGCTCGGCCGCTGAGGCTCAGCGCGTAACGACGAGCGCGTCGAGAGCGGTGACGCCTTCGCCGCGTGCGTAGGCGACGAGCGGGTTGATGTCGATCTCGGCAATCTCCGGCCGCGTCCGCATCAGCCGGCCGACCAGCGCGGCGGTCCGCGCGACGGCCTCGATGTCGACGGCGGGAGAGCCGCGGAAGCCGCGCAAGAGCTTCGCGGACTTCAGCTTGTAGAGCTCGTCCACGATCGCGGATTCGGCGAGATCGGGCGGCAGCAGGCGGACGTCGCCGAGCGCCTCGACAAGAATTCCGCCGAGCCCGACCAGCACGACCGGTCCCCAAAGGGGATCGCGCTTCGCGCCGACGACAAGTTCAAGGCCGCGCGCCGCCATCGTCTCGACCAGCACGCCGTCGAGCGCGATGCCGGGCTGCGCGCGCGCCACGTTGTCCTGCAACGTCTGCCAGGCGCGCCGCAACACCGCCTCGTCACCGATATTGAGAATTACGCCGCCAGCTTCGGTCTTGTGCGCGAGCTTCGCCGCCTGCGCCTTCATCACGACGGGGTAGCCGATGCGCGCTGCCGTATCGGCCGCTTCGTCGACGGTGCGGGCGAGGGCACCGGCGGGAATGCGGATGCCCGCCGCCGCCAGCACCTGCTTGCCGAGCCATTCCGGCTGCGTGCCGGCCATGAGTGCGGGCAGGTTTGCGATCGGTTCCGGCGCGGCCGCGGCGCGCGCCACGGCGAGGCTCCTGCCGTGGAACGTCACCTGCGCCATGGCGCGCAGGCTCCGTTCCGACGAGCGCGACAGGATGGTCCGGTGCTCCCGCGCGAGCGCCAGGAATTCCGCCGTGAGCGGCGACCGGTCGCCGAGGATCGAGAACACCACGGGCTTCGTGTTGCCCTCAAAGGCGGCGATCAGGCTTTTAAGATAGATCATCGACTGCGCCGGGCCGCCGACCGTGATCGAGATCACGAGGCTGCCGATGGCCGGATCGTCGAGCAGGGTTTTCGCGCCGATCCGGACGAGATCGGGCTGCCAGATCGGCTGCGTGGTCAGGTCGAGCGGATTGCGCGGCTGCACGAAGTCCGGCAGATGCGCGCGCATCGTCGCCTCCGACTGCGGCGACAGCGGCGGCAATTCGAGACCCAGCGATTCGCAGAAGTCGTGCGCGAGCGCGCAGAACGCGCCGGAGAACGTCAGCACGCCGGGCCCGGCCGTCGGCGCCGTCGGAAAGCGCGCGAGAATTTCCGTGACGTCCACGAGCTCGTCCATCGTATCGACGAAGACGATCCCCGCGTGCTGCACGAGCGTCCGCATCACCGCGTGGTCGCCCGCAAGCGCCCCCGTGTGCGAGCTCGTCGCCGCCTGCGCATGCTCGCCGCGGCCCGGATGCATCATGACGATCGGCTTGCCGGCCGCCCGTGCCCGCGCCGCTGCGGCCAGGAAATCCGCTGGCTTCCGCACGTGTTCGGCATAAACGACGATCGCCCGCGTCTGCCGGTCGGTGGTGAAATAGTCGATGAATTCCGCAAGCCCGAGCCCGGCCTCGTTGCCGGTGGAGACGATATAAGAGACCGGCAGATCACGCGCCTCCATCGCCATGCGCGCGTGCGCCATCAGCCCGCCGCTGTGCGAGATGATGGCAACCGCCGGATCGTGCGCGTCCTTGATCGGCGGCACCTTGATCGCGCTGGCGAAACCGACCGGGAAGCCGTCGACGAGATTGGTGTAGCCGAGGCAATTCGGGCCGAGCAGCGCCACGCCGCCCTCGCGCGCCATCGCGGCGATTTCATCCTGCACCGCGCGCTGCCCGCCGCCGACTTCGGCGAAGCCCGAAGCGAAGATCACGACCGCGCCCACCTTGCGGCGGATGCATTGCGCGAGCGCATCCTTCACGCCGGCCGCCGGCAGCGTGAAGACGGCGAGATCGACGCCTTCGGGAAGCTCGTCGATGTTCGTGAGCACGGTGCGGCCCTCGATCGTCCCGCCGCTGCGGCCGACCAGGTGGATGTCGCCGCGATAATCGTTGAGCGTGAGATTGGCGAGCACCGTGTGGCCGGCCGAACCCGGCTTGCTCGAAATTCCGATGATGGCAACGGCGCGCGGCCGCATCAGCCGTTCAACGGTGAGTACGCTCTGCGCACCGGCGATACCGGCATCTGTTGTGTTCAACATGCCCGAAAACCGCGATCCCGTTGTGAGTCCGAATTGTTATAGAGTATTCCTATTCGGCGGACCGGTCGTCGGCAAGCAAGACGTGCACGACCCGTGTTCGTCAGGCGGCGTGCGGGGAAGGATTCCATGGCTGAAGCATTGGTGACATACGAACTCGATGGCGATGTGGCGTTGATCGGACTTAACCGCGCCGAAAAGCGCAACGCCATCAACGATGCGGTGAACATGCAGATCCGCGACGCGGCGTTCCGGGCCGGCGAGGAAGCGCAATGCGCGGTGATCTTCGGCCACGGCGAAAATTTCTCCGCCGGCCTCGACCTCGCCGAGGCATCCGAATGGATGAAGCCCGATGCAAAGCCCTCCCGCCGCCGCCGGGGCCGCTGGCACCGCACCTTCGACCTGATCGCGCGCGGGCCGATCCCGTTCGTCGCCGCGCTGCGCGGCGCGGTCATCGGCGGCGGGCTCGAGCTTGCGGCCGCCGCACACATTCGCGTGGCCGACGAGACGGCCTATTTCGCGCTGCCCGAGGGTCAGCGTGGGATCTTCGTCGGCGGCGGCGGTTCCGTCCGCATCGCCCGCCTCATGGGTTACGCGCGCATGGCGGACCTGATGCTGACCGGCCGCGTTCTCAACGCCGCCGAAGGGGAGCGGGCGAATCTCTGCCAATACGTCGTGCCGCCGGGAGAGGCGTTCGATCGCGCGAAATCGCTGGCCGCGCGCATTGCCACCAACGCGCCGCTGTCCAACTGGGCAGTCACCAACGGCTTGCCCCGCATTCAGGACCTCTCGCACGATGACGGGCTGTTCTTTGAAACGCTGATCGGGCAGGCGGTCCGCAGTCCCGAAGGCTATGAGCGTGTCCGCGCCTTCGTCGAAAAACGGGCCGCCCCGCTCGCGCGGCCGAAAACATCCGGCGGCAAGCGATAATCGGCCGGCAGGGGAAGGAAAGCATGAGCTTGCACGACACGGCGATCGTCGGATTCGCCGAAACCAAGATCGTCGAGAAGAGCGACCGCGACGTCTGGGAGCTCGGCGCGGAAATTCTCGAGACGCTGCTCGAAAGAACCGGCTTCGAGAAGGGAGAGATCGACGGGCTGTTGCTCAGTTCGTCGATGACCGGCGCGAGCAATGCGTTCTGGTCGCAGACGACCGCCGACCAGCTCGGGCTCGAGCTCGATTTCTGCCAGACCGTCGACATCGGCGGCTGCTCGCCGCTCGGCGCATTGGCGCGCGCGGCGGCCGCGATCGACGCGGGCCTGTGCACGACCGCGCTCCTGCTCTACGCCGACACGCAGGCCGCGGAAAACAACTTCCGCATGCGCGCGTTCCACAGCGAATGGACGATACCCTATGGACTCCTCGGCGCGCCCGCGGCATTCGGATTGCTCAGCCGGCGCTACGAGCACCAGTTCGGGCTCGACTATGCGGCGCTCGGCAAGCTCGCGGTGGCCCAGCGGCAGCACGCGCTGCTCAACGACAATGCCTGCGAGAAGCTGCGCAAGCCGATCACCGTCGAAGACTATCTAAACTCCCGTATGATCGCCGATCCCATCCGGCTGCTCGACAGCGTGATGATCTGCGACGGCGCGAGCGGACTGCTCGTGACGAACCGGCGCCGCGCCGAGCAGAAGGGCTTCACGAAGGTTGTGGTGCCGGTCGGCTATGGCGAGCGGACGAACTTCCGCTGGGACGAGAGCATCGTCGATGTGACGGAGACGGGACACTCGGTCGCCGGCAAGCGCGCCTTTGCCGCGGCCGGCCTCGGCCCGCGCGACGTCTGCTCGTTCCATCCTTATGACGACTTCATCATCGCCATCATGATGCAGCTCGAGATGCTTGGCTTCTGCAAGCACGGGCAGGGATGCGATTTCATCAAGGAGAACGATTTCACTTACACCGGGAACCTGCCGCTCAATACCGGCGGCGGCCAGATTTCCGCCGGGCAGACCGGCCTTGCCGGCGGCGGCACCAACCTCATCGAAGGCGTGCGGCAATTGTTCGGGGAGGGCGGCCCGCGCCAGGTGAAGGATACGAAGAACGCGCTGGTGACGGGGATCGGCGGCATTCCCTATGCCCGCAACTGGACCACCAGCGCCGTGATGATCCTGACGCCGAACGCATAAGGGGGCGACGATGACGGCGATGAACGACACCCTCAACGTCACGCGCGAACCGCCGAAGCCGCGCAGCCATTCCCGCCCGTACTGGGAGGGAACGCGCGAGAAGAAGCTCCTGATGCAGTACTGCCGGCGAACCGGGCGCTATCAGTTCTTCCCGCGGCCCACGAGCATCTACACCGGCCGGCGCGACCTCGAATGGCGCGAGGTGTCGGGCAGGGGCAAGGTGTTCACCTATACGGTCACCCGCCGCGCCCGCGATCCCCTCAAGGGGCACGAGCCGTTCCTCATTGCCGTGGTCACGCTCGACGATGCCAACGTGAACGTGATGGCGAACGTGGTTCGCTGCACGCTCGAGGAAATGCGGATCGGCCTGCCAATGAAGCCCTACTGGATGCCGTTGCCGAACGGCACGCATCTCCTGATGTTCGAGCCGGATCGCGCCGCCGCGGGAGCGTAGAAATATCGGCGCTGGCTATTCGTGCCGCAGCGCCTCGATCGGATCGAGGTGGGCGGCACGGCGCGCGGGAAAATACCCGAAGATCACGCCGACCAGCGCCGAGAAGCCGAACGCGATCGCCACGATCGTCGGATCGACCAGGAACGGCACCTTCAGGCCGCTGGCCGCGAACCACGCGAGACCGAGGCCGAGCAGGATTCCGATCAACCCGCCGAACAGCGACAAGGTGACGGCCTCGACCAGGAACTGCGTCAGCACCTGGCGTTCGAGCGCGCCGATCGCGAGGCGAATGCCGATCTCCCGCGTCCGCTCGGTGACGGAAACCAGCATGATGTTCATGATCCCGATTCCGCCGACCAGCAGGCTGACCGCAGCCACGGCACCGAGTAGCCCCGTCAGCATCGTGGTCGTTCCGGTCATCGTCTGCGCGAGCTGCTTCATGTCGCGGACGGAGAAATCGTCCTCTTTTCCCTCGCCGATATTGCGCCGCTCGCGCAGCAGCCACTCGATGTCGGCCTGCACTTTGGCCGTATCGACGTTGTCGCGGGCGGAAACGAAGATCGTTCCGATGTCGGAATTGCCGGCAAGGCGCCGCTGAAACGCGCGCAGCGGCATGAGAACGACGTCGTCCTGGTCGGTGCCGAGGCTGGACTGGCCGCGCGAGACCAGATGTCCGATCACTTCGCAGGAGACGTTCGACAGTCTCAGGCTCTGCCCGACCGGGTCGAGCGAACCGAACAGCTTTTGGCGGACCGTTTCGCCGAGGATGCAGACCGCGCGCCCGCCGCGGATTTCCCCTTCCAGGAACTGGCGCCCCGCCGCAAGCGACCAGTCCTGCGTGACGAAATAGTTGCTGTCCGTCCCGGTGACGACGGTCGTTCGGCTCTCGCCCCCATAGATGGCGGTCACCGATTTCTGCGCAACGGGAGCGACCGCACGCGCGCCAAGGATCTGCGTGCGAATGGCTTCGACGTCCCGCGTGTTGAAGGGCTTCGCATCGGCGCTCGCTCGCCCCGGCCCGAACTGGCCCGGCCGGATGAACAGAAGATTGGCGCCGAGCTTGGAGATTTCCTCCGTGACCTTGGCCGTCGTGCCGTTGCCGATCGTCACCATGGCGATGACGGCGGCAACGCCGATGACGATGCCGAGGATCGTGAGAGAAGACCGCAATGCATTGCGGCGGATCGCCTGCAGCGCAAGCTTGAGCGTTTCCGCCAGCATCAGGCAGCCTCCTGCTGCGGGCGGTCCGATTCCACGCGCCCGTCCACGAAGCGGACCACCCGCCGCGCATAGGCGGCAATGTCGAGTTCGTGCGTCACCATGATCACGGTGATGTTGCGGTCCCGGTTCAGGCTGCTGACGAGATCCATGATCTCGCGGCTCGTCTTCGTATCCAGATTGCCGGTCGGCTCGTCGGCGAGCAGCACCGCGGGATCGGTGACGATGGCGCGGGCGATCGCCACCCGCTGCTGCTGTCCGCCGGAGAGTTGCGCCGAAGTGTGATGCTCGCGGCCCCGCAATCCCACCTGCGCCAAGGTCTGCATGGCGCGTTCGCGGCGGGCGGCCAGCGCTTCGCCGCGATAAACCAGCGGCAATTCGACGTTCTCGACGGCCGTCATGCGCGGCAAGAGGTTGAATCCCTGGAAGACGAAGCCGAGGAAATGGCGGCGCAACAGCGTGCGCTGGTTGCGGTCGAGACCGCCGACGGGCACCCCTTGGAACAGGTATTCGCCGCTCGTGGGCGTATCGAGACATCCGATGATGTTCATCGCCGTCGACTTGCCCGAGCCGGAAGCGCCCATGATGGCGACAAACTCGCCGTCCGCAATCGACAGGTCCACGCCCGCGAGTGCATGCACGGCTGCATCGCCGGTTCCGTAGACCTTGGTCACGCCGCGCAGTTCGATGAGCGGGCGATCAGGCTGCGCGCGCTGAGCCATTGTCCGCACTATTGTTGGGTCGTGGTTGAATCGAGGATCACCGGCATGTCCGGCTGAAGCTCGCCGGAAAGAATCGCAGTCCGCCGCCCGTCCGTATCGCCGATCGTGACGGCGACGGCCTCGGGCGCGCCGTTCTTCAAGGTCCAGATCGTCCGCTTGTTGCCCGATCCTTCCGGCGCGCTCGGCGCGCGGAACGTGGCCACCGGAGGCCGCGGGAGCAGCCGTTCCAGCAGGCCGACGCTCCGTTGCGCGGGCTGCGCCGAGGCAGGCGTGAAGCGCAGCGCCGCGTTCGGCACAAGCAAAGCATCTTTCACTTCGTTGACGATGATCTCCGCTGTTGCGGTCATGCCCGGCCGGATCAGGAGATCGGAATTGTCGATCGTGAGGAGCGCCTTGTAGGTAACGACGCCTTGCACGATCTCCGATGCGAACCGGATTTCGCGCACTTCGGCCGCGAATTTCTGGTCCGGATAGGCGTCGACCGTGAACGTTGCCTGCTGCCCGACCTTGGTCTTGCCCACGTCCGCCTCGTCGACATCGACCTGCAGCTCCATCTGCTTCAGGTCTTCGGCAATCGTGAAGAGGACGGGAGCCTGCAGCGAAACGGCCACCGTCTGCCCCGGATCGACGTTGCGTTCCAGCACGACGCCGTTGATCGGCGAGCAGATGCACGCTTTTTTCAAGTTCATCTCGTTCACGCGGAGGTCGGCTTCGGCGACGCCGACTTCGGCAAGTGCGTTCTCGTGCGCGGCAACGGCCCGGTCGTACGCGGCCTTGGCCACCTCGAGTTCCTGGGCGGAAGTGATCTGGCGGGCGGACAGGAGCTTCTTCCGCTCGTAATCGGCGCGTTTCTCTTCGATCGTCGCCGCCGTCTCCGTGACCTTTGCTTTCGCCGCGGTGACCTTGGCGCGCGAGCTTTCAGCCGTTGCGGTGAGCTTGTCGGTGTCGAGCTTGGCGAGCACGTCACCCGCCACGACGGCGCTGTTGTAGTCGACGAGGACTTCGCGGATGGTGCCGGAGAGTTCGCTGGATACCTCGACCTTGTTGGTCGGCTGCGCCGATCCGGTCGCGGTCACGATGACGGTGAGATTGCCGCGCGCCGCGGGTTCCGTCACGTATCGCACCGACGACTGCGCGCCGCTTCGATACCAGAGTGCTGCCGCGAGAACGGCTGCGACGATCACCGCCGCTGCCCAGATCGGCGTGCGCCATGAGCGCCGTCCCGCGGATGCGGCAGGGCCAAGAACGGATTCGATGTCCAGTTTTTCGCGCGGACGGGTTGAATTGGCTGGGGGCGGCTCGGACTTGTTCATGGGTAGCCGGATGGATGCTTGGGATTATGGACATTGATTGTCCGGGCGCGCTTGTCCGGGCACTGACCTGGATCAAAGGGTTACGCACTTGTAAGTGCTGGCGCAAATTCCAATGATTACAGGCAGTTCCGCTCCGTTATTCCGTGGGTACCGGATCGAACGTCGCGCTCGACGGGACTTGTTCGATATTTTTGCATGGAGGTGTGCCATGCGATTGCCGCCGCGTGTTCGCAGGATGGCCGGGGCACGTTGACGATGAACCGGCCAGCTATTCATATATCTGTCTTCTGAAAAATAATGCCTCCCGGCGGCAAGCGCACAACGAGGAAACATGGCTGCATCCCCCGAACCTCGATCGCTCGACGGCGATTTCGACTATATCATCATCGGCGCCGGGTCCGCGGGCTGCGTCCTCGCCAACCGCCTCGCGGCCGATCCTTCGACGCGGGTGCTGTTGCTCGAAGCCGGCGGCAAGGACAACTACCTCTGGATTCACGTTCCCGTCGGGCTGCCGAAGATCCTCGGCAATCCCCGCACGGACTGGCGTTTCCGTAGCGAGCCCGAGCCGCATTTGAACAACCGCATCATCGAGATGCCGCGCGGGCGCGTGCTCGGCGGCAGTTCGTCGATCAACGGCATGGTCTATGTGCGCGGCCTCGCGCGCGACTACGACGACTGGCGCCAGCGCGGCAATACCGGCTGGGGCTGGGATGACGTGCTGCCGTATTTCAAGCGGAGCGAGGATTTCTTTCGTGGCGGCAACGAGTTTCATGGGCAGGACGGCGAGCTGCATGTTTCCGATCCCGGCGTGCGCTGGGAGATTCTCGACGCCTACAAGCAGGCCGCGGTGGAAGCGGGCGTCCGCCTGACAACCGACTACAACACCGGCGACAGCGAAGGCGTCAGCTACTTCCATTCCACCATCAAGAACGGCCGCCGGTGGTCGACGGCGAGCGCATTCCTTCGCCCGGCCATGGAGCGGCCAAATCTGCGCGTGCTCACCGGCGCGCAGGTGAAATGCCTGCGCATCGAGAACAAGCGCGTCGCCGGGGTCGAGTTCTGGCAGGGCGATGCAATCTCATACGCGCAGGTGCGCGGCGAATTGATCCTCGCCTCAGGTGCGTTCGGCTCGCCGCAGATCCTGCAGGTGTCCGGCATCGGGCCCGGTGCGCTCCTGCGGCAGCACGGCATTGCCGCCGTCCACGAGCTTCCGGGCGTCGGCGAGAACCTGCAGGATCACTGGCAGGTCCGTATGCAGTACCGCGTGAAGAACACCGTGACCCTGAACGCCTGGGTCAACAATCCCGTTCGCCGCGTTGCCATGGGCGTGAACTATTTCCTGTTCCGCCGCGGCATCATGAGCGCGCAGCCGCCGTTGCTGACGGCCTTTGCGAAGACGGCGCCGCACCTCGATGCGCCCGACATCCAGTTCGTCGTGTCGGCTGCGAGCTACGACAAGGTCGGCGGCCCCCTGCACGACTATCCGGGCTTCACCAACGCCATCTGCATCCTCCGCCCGACCAGCACCGGGCACTTGCGGATAAAGTCCCCCGATCCGCGCGCTGCACCGGCGATCCTGAACAACTATCTGGCGACGCCGGAAGACCGCCATATCGCCATCGAGTGCGTGCGCTTCACGCGCAAGGTGGCGAGCGCACCGGCGATGGCGCGCTTTGCGCCGGAGGAAATCCAACCCGGTTCGCAGCGCCAGAGCGACGACGAGTTGCTCGCCTATGCGCGCGACACGCTGACGACCGTCTTCCATCCCGTCGGCACCTGCAAGATGGGGCAGGATCCGATGGCCGTCGTCGACGAGCGGCTGCGCGTGCGCGGCATGGACAACCTTCGGGTCGTCGATGCCTCGATCATGCCGGCGATCCCCTCGGCCAACACCAATGCGCCGACCATCATGATCGCCGAGAAGGCGTCGGAGATGATCCGCCGAGACGCAAAAACGCGCAAAGCGGCGTGATGCAAACCGGTTTCGCGCGTCCGTGAACTAGGATATCCAAAAGATTATGATACCAGACTGGACCTGCCTCCGGTCTCGGTTCCCTCGCATGCACAAGAGCCTTCTCCGCCGCCTCGCCGCTGCAAGCTGCCTGTCGCTGCTGGCGCCCGATCCGGCGGCGGCCGCGAGCAAATGCGCCATGCCGGTGAGCTTCGACGATCCCTATCCCGTGCTGCACGACAATTCGAAGTCGCTGTTCTGGATACGGCCCATGCATGTCGATGCCGACGGCAGCCCCAACGCCTATCATCGCGACGATCCGCATGGCAGCAAGGGCCTCGCGATCGAATACATGGGCAACGGGATGACGATCGAACGCAACGGCGAAGAGGTCCAGTTCATTCCCAACGAGGCCGAGAACGGCGAGTGGCTTTCGATCTATCGGCGCATCGTTGAAAACGGCTGGCAGGCGCCCGAAGGGTATGCGGTCGACATCTACGGCGTGGCGCGGGACGAGAACGGAAACGTGTGCGTCGGCCCCGACGGGCGGCTGACTTCGGCCACCAGCCTCAGCCGGCAGAGCGTTCCCGATTTCTGCAGCCAGAAGCGGTATTTCGACGCGCTGACGTTTCCCGGGATTGTCGTCCCCAATCGTACACCCGACGAAGAGTCCATCGCGGAAGGCGATCCGGAAGTCGCGCCGCCCTTTGCCCGGCGCGGCGTGCGGCGCGGCGATCTCGCGATCGCCTACAATCCCGCGACCGGCATCTGGAAGGGTGCGTTTCTCTACGATACGGGCCCACGCGAGAAGCTCGGCGAAGGCTCGATCCGTCTGGTCATGAATTTGACCGCCCGCAAGGACCCGCCACGCTCGGGCGACGAGACCAATTCCATGACGATTCCGGAGGTCTATTACTTGCTGTTTCCCGGCAGCGTCCGCGATCTCGGACCGGAACAGGAATGGACGCCGCGGCGGATCGAGCGCGCCGCCGCCGAGCGATTTAAAAAATGGGGCGGCGGTTCGATCACCGCCGCCCTCAAGCGTCTCGCTGCTTGCGCGGAAGAATACGAACAGCGCTGAGCGCGATCAGTTCCGCCGCGGCGCGCCGGCGGCAGGCGCCAGGCTCGAGCTCTTTGCCGGCGCTGGCTGCGCCGGGACGACGTGGACGATCTTGTAGTTCTGGCGCTTGAGCTCGGCGAGCAGCATCGGCAGCGCGCGCGCCGTCAGCGGCTGGATGTCGTGCATCAGGATGATGCCCTTGCCGGCCTTGGCGAGCCGCTGCATCACGAGCTCGACCATCTGCTCTTCCGTGATCTCCGTCCAGTCGTCGGACTCGACGTCGATGCTCCAGATCATGAGACCGCGCTGATAGAGCTCGCGCTGGATCTGCGTTGTGATGTCGAGATACGGCGCGCGGAAGAAGGGCGCGACCTTGCTCGGATCACCGAGCGCCTCGTTGGCGACCTCGATGCCCTTCTCGATCTCCTTCATCGCCGCCTCGTGCGGCATCTTGCCGAGCGACTCGTGACTGAATGTATGCGTGCCGACGGTGTGGCCTTCCTTGACCATGCGGCGCACGAGATCCGGCGCCTCCGCGACGTTCGTCCCGAGGACGAAGAACGTCGCCTTCGTGCATTCGGCGGCGAGCGTCTCCAGCACCTTGCCGGTGTAGGGCGGAACCGGGCCGTCATCGAAGGTCAGCACGACTTCGCGCGGCCGCAGCCGCAGCGTTTCGTTGTACTGCTCTTTGCCGACCATCGGAAAATCGCTCGGCTTCACCGTCAGCGTCCGGCTGGTGCCGATCGCATTCGGATTGCCGGGGCACTCGTCGGCGATCGCGCTGACGGAAGCACCGAGAAGCAACGCGAGGGACGCGCTGGCGGCGAGGAAGGTACGCATCACTGACTCCTTGACCATGGCCCCCATCGCATCCCGCACCCGAATACTAGTCGCTCGAAGGCGATCGATGCGGGAAACCATTGATTAACTTTAACTTCGCACCGGTTCCGATCGGGAACCGGCGCGCTCCTTTCAATTCAGCCGCTGGCTGCGCTGGCCGCCATTCATCAGCAGCGCCGCGCGGCGCCTGCGGATCATGCGGCCGACGTCGCGCTGCAGGCGCACGTTGGTTCCGTTGCGGGCGTTGGCGAGACGGACCGGCACCGGCGCTTCCGTCGCGGGCGCGATCAGTTGCACGGTCGCAATCGGCTGCGTGGCAATCGGGGCAAGCCGTTCGGGCCGCCGGAACAGCGAGGCGAAGAACTGCGACACCGACCAGCCGATGTCCTCGGCGATCGCCCGCATCCCGATCATGATCGTGATTCCGTAGAACAGCGCGACCGCATTCACCGCCGCGAACACCGCGTGCACCCCCTGCCGCGCGGCGATGTCGGCGTAATAGTTGCCGAGCGACCAGCCGAACAGGCCAAGGATGACGATGATGCAGGTAAGCGGAATTGCCGTCCGCTGCTCGATCTTCGGCGTGCGGGCAAAGCGCGCCTTGGTCCCGAAGATGACTTGCCGGATCGAGTGCAGCACGCCCGTCAGCACGACGGGAAGCAGCAGCAGGAACAGCACGTAGGCGCCGAACAGGTCACGACGACGATACCCCGTGTGCACGAGATCGCGCATGACCAGGTAGAGATAGGGCGGGATCGTCAGGTAGATCCACATGCTCACGCGCTTGAAGTCGAACGGATAGAGGAGCATGAGCACCATGCTCGCCGAGATCAGCGCTGGCATGACGAGGTAATGGATGCGCAGAATCGCTTCCATGATTCCGCGCAGGCTTTTCCTCGCCCTTGCGATATGGCCGAGCAGCGATGGCAGGACGATCAGGCCGCCGTTCGCCCATCGCCGGCGCTGCACCACGAGCGCGCCGAAATCGGCAGGCGTCGCGCTGAACGACAGCCGGGCCGGATAGTTGTGCACGCTCCAATTCTTGCGGATCAGGTCGACGGTCGCGGCAGTGTCTTCGATGACCGTCTTCTCCTGGATGTAAGCCGGGAACCTGTAGCCGCGCTCCTCGATCGTGTGCGCGATGTCGAGCAGGGCGACCTTGCGGATGGTGGCGGAGGCGCCGACCCAGAATCCCGCATTGAGGAATCCCATGCCCTCCGTGACGTAATAGTAGATGTCTGTCGTTGCGCCCGCCACGCGCTCCAGCACATGCGGCGTGCCGGGAATGGCGGTGTAAGGCGTCTGCGCGACGGCAGCCCTCGCATTCTCCGGACTTTCGAGTGCGGAGACCATGCAGTTTGCATATTCGGGAAGCAGGAAGCTGTCGGCATCGAGGATGATGACGTAGTCCGCATCAGCCGGCTCGATCCGCTCAAAAGCGCCATCCTGACTAACCGCATCGGCCTCGACGAGCTCGAGCCCGCCCGGCCCGGAAACGGCGCAGAGCCGTCGGCCCATGATCGACAGATAGGAATTGAGATTCGCCGCCTTGTTCGCTGCATGCGAAAGGTTCACGAACCGCTTGCGTTCGAATCCGCTGAGCCGGACCTTGAACATCTCTTCGAGCCGCGACAGGTCGGTCTCGATGGTTCTGCGCTTCGGCGCGCGCACCCGTAGCCTGGCGGCGCGGCGCCGGTGCGACCCCGCGGGCTCCAGCAGGATACGTTCGATAAAGAACTTTCTCGTGTGGTCGTCCGGTCCGCCGAAATCGCCCGCCGCGACCCGCCGGGCGAGCGTTTCGAGGAAGTCGGCTGCTTCATCATAGAGAGTCGCCGCCGTGTCCATCGCGGAGCGAAGCTGTCCGTCGTCGCCGATGCCCGCGCGAACCTCGGCCACCTTGGCATTGAAGCGCACGCCGATCGGCTCAAGGAGGTCACGGATGACCTCGACTTGTGCGCGGCCGGAGAGAAGCAGCGCTCGCTCCTGTTCGTTCGCGGGCTTGGGCGAATTGTCCAGCAGCAGGACAACGCCGCGGCCCGGATAGTCGACGAGCGCGGCGGACAGCAGCGTCTGGAAGATAACGTGGCTCTCTTCCTGGTAGCAGGGAACGAGAATCTCCACGCGTGGCTTGGTGGCTTTGTCGCGGCGGAGAAACTGCTTCAGGCCGCGCCAGGCCGCCCGCGTGCGGTTCCGCAAATTCCAGAAAAAGCTGAGACGGGAAATCTGATACGCGAGACTGCCGTACATGAAGATGGCGAAGATCGTCGTGTACAGCGCGCGCTCGAACGTGGAATCGTTCGTGTACTTCGTCAGCACGCCGGCGACGTTGAGATAGTTCTGCACGAAGAACAGAACAAACGCGGCGGTGGTGAGGAGGAGCAGCGCCGCGCTGATGATGATCTCGCGACGCGATCGGCTGCAGTGATCCCTGAGAAATTTACGCATCTTGGTACGTGGCCCCGTACAAAACAGCCTTTACGGATCGTTAAGGCGCGGTACCCGGATAGACTGCCGGTGCGGGGACGCATAGCTAATGCTTTGCTAACGGTTAAATTTAATGGTGAACTTTCAATAGTTTGTATGGAATCGGCGCAGGAAAATATTCCGACGTTAACGCTGCGCCGCCCGATGCGGTCTCGTTTCCCGCACGAGTTCCCTCGCCGCCGCGAGCGGGGGGGAGACCGATATGACGGAGAGGAAAAATTCCGCGACGGCGATCAGCAGCGGGGAGCGCAAGCCGCCGGCAAAAAAGAAACGGCCGGAGACAGGGTCTCCGGCCGCGTCGAATTCTCGACCGTTCGGTTCAGGTCAGAACGGGATATCGACGGTGCCCGTACCGTACCAGCCGTCTCCTTCGCCGCGCTCGTTCAGCCAGCCGCCGGAGATGTTCAGTTTCGCGATGCCGAGCTTGATGCCGGTCAGATGGGCGCCGACCCGCACCTGATCCGTGCGGTCGTTGCCGAGGGCAACGAATTCAGGCCCGAAGTAAACGTCCTGTCCGCGCGTGAAATCGTAGCCCAACTTCAGTTGGCCGTAATAGGTGTCGAATGCGGTCGAGTAGGACGCGAGGCCGAGGACCAGGGAGTCCGGCGTCGGGTGGAACCAGAAATCGCCCTGCACCTTCGCACCCCATTCGGATCCCGACACCGGATTGGCCGGATCGGACGGCGACAGGCGATGATTCTGATAGTTTGCGCCGACGGAAAGCGTCGCTGCTCCGTTCGGACCGACGGTGCTCCAGCCGATCAGCAAATCTCCCGCCCAGAACCGGCCTTCGATCTCTCCCCCTACGATGTCGTAATCGTACTTTCCGTAGAGACCGAAAGCGGTGAGGCGAACGCCCGACTGATGCAGACCATACGGTGCATAGAGTGCGCCGAGATAGCCGACAAGGCTGCCGTGCGAGTCCGCATCGAACCCGTAGAAAAGATTGCCATGCTCGATTTTCGCGGGCGGCGCTTTCAGAACCGGCAAATCAGCCGCAAAACCCGCTGCGGCAGATACGGTGACAAAGGCTGCCGACAGCGAGACGACACTCAAACGTTTCATCTTGGCCCCCTCGAATGGCCCGAACTCACGGACCTAAAAACCCTCACGCAACACTAGGTTACCCGCATCTCGTGTATATCAAGCCTATCCTGAAGAATCAGTCTCGGTGCAATTCTTTCCCAAATCGAAATGCGAACATACAGACCTTTTTTATATTGCGTTGCACAGGCGCAACACGCCCATATTCATCTTCAAAATCAATGCGTTGAGCATCGCCTCAATCCTCGCGATCCCCGCGATGGTCGTGGCCGCCACGGATTGTCAGTAAGACGCAGATTTTGCAGATCGAATTCTACTGCCGCCCGATCGCGCCGATGGCGAGGAGCCGGCCGATCCGCTCGGCCGGGATGCCCCAATCCTTCAACGCGGTCTCCGTGCTGCGGCCGGGCGACTCCGGCGGCGAGGGGAGGACTGGCCGCGTGCGGCTGAAGCGCGGCGCCGGCCCCGGCTGCACCACACCGTCGATCTCCACGAACGTCCCGCGCGTCTGGTTGTGCGGGTGCTTGGGCGCCTCCGCCATCGACAGCACCGGCGCAAAGCAGGCATCCGTCCCTTCCAGCAGTTCGCACCATTCGGCGCGTGTCCTGGTGGCGATGCGGGCGGCGATCTCCTGCTTCACGGCCGGCCAGGTCTTCTGGTCGAACGCGGGCGGCAGCTTCGCCTCGTCGAGGCCGATGCGCCGGTAGAATTCGCTGCGGAATTTTCCTTCGATCGGCGCCACGGCGACATATTCACCGTCGGCGCAGGCATAGACGTCGTAGAAGGGGGCGCCGGAATCGAGAATGTTCTCGCCGCGCTTGGTGCTGTAGAGCCCCGCCGCGTGCAGCCCGAAGAAGGAAACCATCAGCGAGGCGGCGCCGTCGACCATGGCAGCGTCGACCACTTGGCCCTTGCCGGATTTCTGCGCTTCCAGGAGCGCGCAGACGACTCCGAACGCAAGATAAAGTGCGCCGCCACCGAAATCGCCGACGAGGTTGAGCGGCGGCGTCGGCGGCTGTCCGGCGCGGCCGATCGCGTGCAAGGCGCCGATCAGCGCGATGTAGTTGAGGTCGTGCCCGGCAGCCTTGGAGAGCGGGCCGTCCTGGCCCCAGCCGGTCATGCGGCCATAGACGAGCCGCGGGTTGCGAGCGAGGCAGGTGTCGGGCCCGAGCCCGAGGCGCTCCATGGCGCCGGGCCGGAATCCCTCGATCAGTGCGTCGGCCTTTGCCACCAGATCGAGCGTGAGCTCGATCGCTTCTGGCCGCTTCAGGTCGAAGGCCGCCGACGGCCGCCCGCGGTTGCTGAGATTGAAGCGCTCCGGCCGCGGCACGCCGAGATTGCTTTCCGCCCGGCGGTCGATCCGCAGGACCGTCGCGCCCATGTCGGCGAGCAGCATTGCGGTCATTGGCGCGGGGCCGATGCCGGCGAATTCCAGAACCCGATACCCGGCAAGCGGCCCCATGAACCCTCCAGACGGCAATCACCCGACGCGCGGGGTGAAGCAATGTTTTCGATCTGCGTCGCTAAATCAATCGGCCGCTGGGCAGGGTTCAGTGCGCCGCGTCCTCGGCGAGCGCCCGTTCGACCATCCGGCGGATGCACGCGCCGCCCGGGTTGGCGTCGCCGCTTGCCGCACCCATGAGCGTGACCCAGTCGTCGGCGCTGGCTGAATGCTCGAAGCGCCGCACCGCCGCGATCACGTAGTCGTCGGGGTCGATTCCCTCGAGGGCGGCCGTCGCGGCGACCCGCGCGAGCAGCGAAAGGTCGTCGAGCAGGGCCGCGGCGTTGCCCGACGCTTCGGCCCGTTCCACCTGCGCGAGGAGATCGCCGAGCAGCATCGCCGCCTCAATAGACCCGGTGCGCTTCGGGCGTCGGAAGATCGATGCCCGTGATCGTCGCCTTCGCGGCCAGCCGCGCGATGTATTGGGCGACGGCGCGCCGCTCCACGCTCTCGGCAAGATAGGCGGCGATCTGCTCGCGGACGGCTTCAAAGGGAAGCTCGCGGCCCTCGATCTTGCGGTCGAGCCGGATCACGTGGAAGCCGTAGGGCGTCGCGACCGGCGCCTCGCTGATCGATCCCGGCGCGAGCGCCTTGAGCGCCTGCTCGAACTCGGGCGTCGTCTGGCCGCCCGTGATCTGCCCGAGATTGCCGCCCTGTGCGCCCGAGGGGCAATCGGAATGGGTGCGGGCGAGATCGGCAAAGCGCGCGGGATCCTCGACGACTTGCTGCAGAAGGACGGCCGCCTTGTCGCGCGCCTCGCGGTAGGCGCGTCCGTCGCCGGCATTCGCCGCAACGAGAATGTGCGCTGCCTCGTAGATGTCGGCCGAACGGAACCGTCGCCGGTTCTGCTCGTAGTAGCGGCGGCAGGCCGGTTCGTCGGGTTCGGGGACGGGGACTTCCTGCTCGATCAGCGCGCGGATCGCCGCCTCCTCGCCGGTCTCCCGGCGGCCCGCCTCGTCGGTAATGGCGTCGGCGGTGACGCCGAGACGGTGCGCCTCCTGCAGCAGCAGTTCGCGCACGGCGAGCGCCCGCGCCGCCTCCTTCCAGGCGGCGAGCGGCGTAGGCGCCGGATGCTGCTGCACCTCGCGCGCGATCGCGTCGCGCGGCACGACCACGCCGTTCACGCTGACGATGGCGGGCTTCGCCGTGATCGCGGCAGAGCGGACCGAACAGGACATCGCCTTCACTCCGCAGGAGCGGGATATGCAGGCCGGCTACGCGAGCCCGGTGCCTCTCGGGTGCGCACCACCTGGTAGCCGCGCCGGCCGAGATACCAGACCGGCGCCGACCAGATGTGCACGAGCCGGGTGAACGGAAACACCAGGAAGATCGTCATGCCGAGGAAGAGATGCGACTTGAAGATCCAGTGGGTGTCGGCCACCAGCGTCCACACGCCCGGTTGCAGCGTAAGGATGCCCTGCGCCCAGGTCATGAGCTTCACCATTTCATGGCCGTCGAGATGCTGCAGCGACACGAAGATGCTGCCGAGGCCGAGGATCAACTGTGCGTAGAGCAAAAACAGGACCGCGATGTCGCCGAACGACGAAGTGGTGCGGATGCGCGTGTCGAACAGCCGGCGATGGATCAGGAGCGTCAGGCCGACGAAGCACATGACGCCGGCGACGCCACCGATCACGATCGCCATCCATTGCTTGAACGTGTGCGAGATGCCGAGCGTGTCGAACACCCAGATCGGCGTGAGCAGGCCGACAAAGTGGCCGGCGAAGATCAGCAGGATGCCGACATGAAAGAGATTCGAGCCCCACATCAGTTGCCGCCGCCGCAGCAATTGGCTCGAGCCCGAACGCCACGTGTATTGCTCGCGGTCGAAGCGCAGCCAGCTTCCGACCAGGAAGACGGTCAGGCACAGATACGGATACCAGCCGAACACGACATGGTTGATGAAATCACGCATGGCTGTCTCCCTCGATCGGGCGGGCAGGGGAAGTGGTGATGATCGTGCGGGAACGATCGGGCAGGTTCTCGGCGACGCCGGGCGCGGGGCGGCGCGCGGCGCGCAGGCGCATGGCGAGATCGTCCTTGCAGTTCTGATCGGCGCCGGGACCGAATTTCACCGGCTCGTCCTCCCAGGCCGCATCGAGCGCCGCGAGATCGTCGGCGTCCGGATCCGGCTCGCCGAGCAGATTGGCGACCTCGTCGTCTTTCGGCTTGGCCGCCGCCAGCGCCACGAGGGCACGGAAAACCGCCTCGTAGTTCGAGTGGCGCTTGCGCAGCCGCTCGGCGAGCGCCGACAGGATGTGAACGGGCTGCGCCAGCAGCTCGTGCGCCTTCGCACTCGGTTGCGTCGCCAGGAACTCGAGGAAGAGCGGCAGGAAATCCGGCAGTTCCGCCGCGCTGATCTCCAGGCCGCCCTGCAGATAGAGATTCTGCAGATCGACCATCGCCTGTCCGCGGTCGCGGCTCTCGCCGTGCACGTGCTCGAACAGGTGCAGCGACAGCGAACGCGTGCGATCGAACAGGAGCACATAGCGCTCCTGCAGATCGTAGAGATCGCGGGTGGCGATTTCTTCGATTAGATCGTGCAGTTGTCCGCGCAGCCGCGCCGGAATGCCCGGCTCGCGGTCGAGCGTCTCGCTGATCGCGCCCGCCGCCTCCTGCAGCTCTTTCGTCGGATAGCTGAGCAGCGCCGACAGCGCCTTGAAGGTGCCAGCCATCACGCCATCTCCATCGGGTTCTTCGCGCGTTTCGGCGTGGCGAACAGGTTTGGCTCGGTCTCGCCGCCGGAGCAGCCGTTGCCGAACGTGAAGCCGCAGGAGCCGCGCAGGTCGTAGGCGTCCTCGTTGATTTCGCGGTGCGCGGTCGGGATGACGAAGCGGTCTTCGTAGTTCGCGATCGCCATCACCTGGTACATTTCCTCGATCGCGAGTCCGGTGAGGCCGACACGCTTGGCGATGGTCTCGTCGATCACGCCGTCGACCGTCTTCGCCCGCATATAGGCGCGCATGGCGAGCATGCGCTCGAGTCCCTGCGCGACCGGCTCCTCCCTACCGGCGGTCAGCAGGTTAGCGAGATATTTCAGCGGGATGCGCAGCGAGCGAACGTCCGGCATCTCGCCGTCATGGCCGATCTTGCCGGCCTGCGCCGCCGACTGGATCGGCGAAAGCGGCGGCACGTACCAGACCATCGGCAGCGTGCGGTACTCGGGGTGCAGCGGGAAGGCGACCTTCCACTCCATCGCCATCTTCCAGATCGGCGAACGCTTCGCGGCTTCCAGCCAGTTGTCCGGCACGCCGTCGGCGCGCGCCTGCGCGATCACGCGCGGGTCGTTCGGATTGAGGAAGATGTCGAGCTGCGCCTGATAGAGATCCTGCTCGCTCGGCACGCTCGCCGCCTGCTCGATACGGTCGGCGTCATAGAGCACGACGCCGAGATAGCGGATGCGGCCGACGCAGGTCTCCGAGCACACGGTCGGCTGTCCCGCCTCGATGCGCGGGAAGCAGAAGATGCACTTCTCCGATTTCCCGCTCGACCAGTTGTAATAAATTTTCTTGTAGGGGCAGCCGGACACGCACATGCGCCAGCCGCGGCACTTGTCCTGGTCGATCAGGACGATGCCGTCCTCCTCGCGCTTGTAGATCGCGCCGGACGGGCATGCCGCGACGCAGGCCGGGTTGAGGCAGTGCTCGCACAGCCGCGGCAGGTACATCATGAAGGTGTTTTCGAACTGGCCGTAGATTTCCTTCTGCACGCCTTCGAAGTTGTAGTCCTTCGAGCGTTTCTCGAACTCGCCGCCGAGAATCTCCTCCCAGTTCGGCCCCCAATTGATCTTCTCCATCCGTTCGCCGGTGATCAGCGAGCGCGGCTGCGCGGTCGGGAACGCCGACATTTCCGGCGCTTTCTGCAGGTGCTCGTAATCGAACGTGAAAGGCTCGTAGTAGTCGTCGATCTCCGGCAGGTCGGGGTTGGCGAAGATCTTCGAGAGCACGCGCCATTTGGCGCCGATCTTCGGCTCGATCTTGCCGTTCCGCTTGCGGCGCCAGCCGCCGTTCCAGCGGTCCTGGTTCTCCCAGTCCTTCGGATAGCCGATGCCGGGCTTGGTCTCGACGTTGTTGAACCACGCGTATTCCATGCCTTCGCGATTGGTCCAGACGTTCTTGCAGGTGACGGAGCAGGTGTGACACCCGATGCACTTGTCGAGGTTCAGCACCATCGCCACTTGAGCGCGGATCTTCATTCTGCAGCCTCCATCTTCGCGGGGGCGGGGATTTCGCCGGGTTGATCATCAGCCGGGCGGTCGAGCCAGTCGACCTTGGCCATCTTGCGCACGATCACGAACTCGTCGCGGTTCGTGCCGATCGTGCCGTAGTAGTTGAAGCCGTAGGATTGCTGGGCGTAGCCGCCGATCATGTGTGTCGGCTTGACGACGGTGCGCGTCACCGAATTGTGGATGCCACCGCGCTGCCCGGTAATCTCCGATCCCGGCACGTTCACGATCTTCTCCTGCGCGTGATACATGAGGCACATGCCTTCCTTCACGCGCTGGGAGACCACGGCGCGCGCAACGAGCGCGCCGTTGAGGTTGTAGGCTTCGATCCAGTCGTTATCGACAATGCCGGCCTTGTTCGCGTCGGCCTCGCTGATCCACACGATCGGCCCGCCGCGCGACAGCGTCAGCATCAGCAGGTTGTCCGTGTAGGTGGAGTGGATGCCCCACTTCTGGTGCGGCGTGATGAAGTTCAGCACCACCTGCTTCTCGCCGTTCGGCTTCTGGTCGATGATCGGCTTCACGGCCTTGAGATCGACCGGCGGACGATAGACGCAGAAGCCCTCGCCGAACGCGCGCATCCACAGGTGATCCTGATAGAGCTGCTGCCGGCCCGAGAGCGTGCGCCACGGGATCAGCTCGTGCACGTTCGTGTAGCCGGCGTTGTAGCAGACCTTCTCGCTCTCCAGTCCCGACCAGATCGGCGAGGAGATGATCTTGCGCGGCTGCGCCACCACATCGCGGAACCGGATTTTCTCGTCCTCTTTCGGAATCGCGAGATGCGTGTGGTCGCGTCCGGTGAACCCGCCGAGCGACGTCCAGGCCTTGACCGCAACCTCACCGTTGGTTTCCGGAGCAAGGCTCAGAAGAACTTCGCACGCATCAATTGCGGTATCGATCCGCGCGAGGCCCTTGCTCGGCCCCTCTTCGGTCACGACGCCGTTCAGCCGCTTGAGCAGATCGACCTCATGCTCGGTGTTCCAGGTCATGCCCTTGCCGAAGTTGCCGACCTTGCTCATCAGCGGGCCGAGCGAGGTAAACTGCTTGTAGATGTTCGGATAGTTGCGCTCGACCACAGTAACGGCCGGCATGGTCTTGCCGGGAATTGGATCGATCTCGCCCTTCTTCCAGTCTTTCACGTCAAAGGGCTGCGCGATCTCGCCGGGAGAGTCGTGCATGATCGGCGTCAGCACGACATCCTTCTCGGTACCCAGCACCTCAGGCGCGATCTTCGAGAAGGCCTTGGCAATGCCTTTATAAATCTCCCAGTCGGTGCGGGATTCCCAGACCGGATCGATCGCCGCTGTCAACGGATGAATGAAGGGATGCATGTCGGACGTGTTGAGATCGTCCTTCTCGTACCAGGTCGCCGTCGGCAACACGATGTCCGAATACATGCAGGTGGTAGACATGCGGAAGTCGAGCGTGACCAGTAGATCCAGTTTTCCTTCAGGCGCATCTTCGTGCCAGACGACCTCATTCGGCTTCCTGGCGCCGTGGTGTCCAAGATCCTTGCCGAGTACGCCGTGACTGGTGCCGAGCAGATGCTTGAGGAAATATTCATGCCCCTGGCCCGAAGCGCCCAGAAGATTGGAGCGCCAGACAAAGAGATTGCGCGGCCAGTTCTTCGGATTGTCAGGGTCTTCGCAAGCGAGTTTCAGTTCGCCAGTCTTAAGCGATCTCGCGATATAGTCCTTCAGCTCAAGGCCGGATGCTGCGGCCTGCCTGGCGACCTCGATCGGGTTGGTCTGGAGCTGCGGAGCGGACGGCAGCCAGCCCATGCGTTCGGCGCGCACATTATAGTCAATCAGCGCGCCATCCCACGGACCTGCAGGTGCCGTCGGTGACAAGACCTCCGTCACATCAAGCGTTTCATAACGCCACTGATCGGTGTGGGCATAAAACGCGGACGTCGAGTTCATCTGCCGCGACGGACGATTCCAGTCGAGACCGAAAGCGAGCGGCACCCATCCGCTCTGCGGCCGCAGCTTCTCCTGCCCGACATAGTGCGACCAGCCGCCGCCCGACTGGCCCACGCA
>JADYXZ010000003.1 GCA_020853885.1 Bradyrhizobiaceae bacterium
ACGACACTAGAACGTTAAGCTTGCTAGTGTCCTTCGAATCCGAAGTTCGCTCTCGAGGGTGCTGCCAGATCAAGCGAACTTCGGATTCGGGACACTAGCGCTCGGCACGATCGCCGCCTTCACCACGCCGGGGATCGGCTTCTACGGGTTTCTTGCCGAGATCGGGATCATTGCGGCGCTGTCGGGCGCAATCGCGTTTCTCGCGCTCGCGATCTGGTGCCTGTTCGGCGTGGCGATCGCCGGTGCGCTCGCGGACGAGCGCAAGCGCCGGGTCTTTCAATACTCTCTTGCCGCGCTGCTCGCGCTCAGCGTAACGCTTCTGTTCGTCTGAAGGGCGATTTGGCCGTGCGGCCGGCAAGCGCCGTGAAGAAAGCAGCATTCGGACAGAAGTCCGCCGCGCCCTCGGTTCCGCTCGTCATCGCGAGCCACGCCTTGCAACGCTTGGCCTGGATGCAGTGGATGCAGCGTGCGGCGGCGGTGTGCAGCGCCGTGCCTTCCGGGTAGGCGTAGTCGCCGTGCATCTGCACGCCGAAACGTTGCATCATCTGGTTGAACAACTCGCTCCGTAACTCGCGGGTCCTGCGCATTCGTCCGAGCATGGCATTGGGCCTCCTATGCGCACGCTTCGATTCCTGTCTCAAGAATGAGGCTTGCTGCCGGCCCGTCCACGCGGCGTCTTGAAGCGGGCGCTGCTGCAGTGCGGCAACGTCATCAAATCGTTGCATGATTCTGTTACATCGCAGCCATGCTGGAACGGTTGGTCAAGACGCAATTGCATAGTCCATCCATCCCCCATCCGGTCTCCGCGCCGCGCCGCTTCCGCAGCCTCTTCATCTCCGACGTGCATCTCGGTTCCCGCGGCTGCCAGGCGGACCTGCTGCTCGATTTCCTCCGCCATCACGACGCCGGCACGATCTATCTCGTCGGCGACATCGTCGACGGCTGGCAACTGCGATCGAGCTGGTACTGGCCGCAGGCGCACAACGACGTGGTGCAGAAAATCCTGCGCAAGGCGCGCAAGGGCACGCGCATCATCTATATCCCCGGCAACCACGACGAGGTGCTGCGCGACTATCTCGGCACGCACTTCGGCGGCATCGAGGTGGTCGAGCAGACGGTGCACGAGGCGGCGGACGGCAGGCGCTACCTCGTGATCCACGGCGATCTGTTCGACGTGGTGATCCGCCATGCGCGCTGGCTCGCGCACGTGGGCGACCACGCCTACGAGCTTGCGATCTTCGTCAACCGCGTGTTCAACGGCTTCCGCCGCCTGTTCGGGCTCACCTACTGGTCGCTGTCGCAATGGGCGAAGCTCAAGGTGAAGAACGCGGTGAATTTCATCGGCGAGTTCGAAACCGTGCTCGCCGCCGAGGCGCACCGGCAGGGCGTCGACGGCGTGATCTGCGGCCACATCCACCATGCGGCGATTCGTAACGACGGCGTCATCTATATCAATTGCGGCGATTGGGTGGAAAGCTGCACCGCGGTCGCCGAACACGATGACGGCCGGTTCGAGATCATCCGCTGGACCGTGCCCGCACGGCGGCGCTCGCTGCCCGTCGTGATCGCCGCGCAGCAGGCGGCTTGATGCGCGTCCTCGTCGCCACCGACGCGTGGCACCCGCAGATCAACGGCGTGGTGCGCACCTTGTCGGCGGTGCGGGATGCGGCGGCGGCGATGGGCGTGGAGATCGCGTTCCTCACGCCGGCCGAGTTTCCGACCGTGCCGATGCCCGGCTATCCGGAGATCGCGCTGGCGATCCCGCGGGCGGGCGAGGTCGCGCGGCGCATCGGCGAGGCGGCGCCCGATGCCATCCATATCGCGACCGAGGGCCCGGTCGGCTGGTTCGTGCGACGCCATTGCCTAGCGCACCGGCGCCCGTTCACAACGAGCTTCCATACGCGACTGCCGGACTATATCGCCGCGCGCGTGCCGCTGCCCGAAGAATGGACGTGGCGCTGGCTGCGCGGCTTTCACAATGCAGGCAGTGGCGTCATGGTGTCGACGCCGGCGCTCGCCGCGGAGCTCGCGGCGCGCGGTTTCGCCAACATCCATCTCTGGCTGCGCGGCGTCGATACGGCGTTGTTCCGCCCGCAGGCAGGCGCCACGCTCGGCTTGCCGCGGCCGATCTTCCTCAATGTCGGGCGGCTTGCGGTCGAAAAGAACCTGGAAGCGTTTCTCGCGCTCGATCTGCCCGGCACCAAGGTCGTCGTCGGCGACGGGCCGGCGCGGGCGGCGCTGCAGGCAAAATTTCCGTCCGCGGTCTTTCTCGGCATGCAGGAAGGGGCGGCGCTCGCCCGCATCTATGCCGCAGCCGACGCGTTCGTGTTTCCGAGCCGGACCGATACCTATGGCCTCGTGCTGCTGGAGGCGCTGGCGAGCGGCCTGCCCGTCGCCGCCTTCCCCGTGCCGGGGCCGGTCGACGTGATCGGCCGCGCGCGCGTCGGCGTGCTCGCGGAGGACCTGCGGTCAGCAGCGCTGCTCGCGCTCAACGTGCCGCGGGAAGCATGCCGGGCGTTCGCGCTTCGCCACGGCTGGCGGGAGAGCGCCCGGCAGTTCCTCGCGAACATCGAAGCCGCCGGGGCCTGCCGCGAGCCGGCGACGGGCCGCTGCGTGACAAGCGCGAAGGAGCAGCCTAGTTTCGCGGCGTGATCGCCGCCGAAACCTCTCCGCACAACCGCGTTCCCACCGCCGCCGACGTTGCGGACGCGGCGCGCCTGCTCGAAGGCAAGGCCGTGCATACGCCGCTGCTGCGCGCGCCGATCCTGGAGAGCGCGGGGGCGCGCGTCTTCCTCAAATGCGAGATCTTCCAGCACACGGGCTCGTTCAAGTTTCGCGGCGCCTATAACTGCATCGCGCGCATTCCGGCGGAACGGCGCGCGGGGGGCGTTGTCGCATTCTCCTCCGGCAATCACGCGCAGGGCGTCGCGGCGGCGGCGAAGCTCCTCGGCGTGCCGGCGACGATCGTGATGCCGGCCGATGCGCCCGTGCTGAAGCGTGAGCGGACGGCGGCGCTCGGCGCTGCGATCGTGCTCTACGACCGCGAACGGGAGAGCCGCGAGGAGATCGCGGCGCGCCTCGCCCGCGAGCGCAACGCGACGCTGGTGCCGCCCTACGACCATCTGCACGTGATCGCCGGCCAGGGCACGGTCGGCGCCGAGATTTGCAACGATCTGGTGGCGTTGGGGCTCGCGCCGGACATGGTGGTGGCGCCGGCGTCCGGCGGCGGGCTGATTGGCGGGATCGCCCTTGCCGTGAAGAAGGTTCATCCGGCTGCGCATGTGATCGCCGCGGAGCCCGCGGACTTCGATGATCACGCGCGCTCGTTCCGCTCCGGCCGGCGCGAGCGCAACGAGAAGCTTTCCGGCTCGATCTGCGACGCGCTGCTCACGCCCATGCCGGGCGAGATCACGTTCGAGATCACGCGGCGGCTGGTCGGCGAGGCGGTCTCAGCGAGCGACGACGAAGTGCGGGCGGCGATCGCCTTTGCGTTTCGCGAGCTCAAGCTCGTGGTGGAGCCGGGCGGCGCTGTCGCGCTCGCTGCGCTGCTTGCGGGCAAGCTCGACGTCGCGGAAAAGACTGTCGCGATCGTGCTCTCGGGCGGAAACGTGGACCCTGCCCTGTTCGCGGCGGTGATCGGGCGCTAAAGCAATTTCTCCGTTCGTCCCCGCGAAAGCGGGGACCCAGGCGACGGCCGAAAACGCAAGCTGCTCTGGATTCCCGCTTGCGCGGGAATGAGCGGAATAATTTTGCTACGTTCAGTTGAAAACTAGCTGAACAGCGCGAGGCGTTCGGCGAGGGAGAGCGAGGCGAGGGCGCTGCGCTCCCCTTCCGCGGGCCGGGACGCCTGTGCTTCGCTTTCGCGGGAAGGCGGCTGCGGCTCGTGCCGCGTTTCCTCGGCGGCAGGCAGCACGTCGGACGCGGTTTCAAAGACCACAAGGTCTTCCAGATCGAACTCGCCGAGATTGCGCGGGTCGCGGCCTTCTTGCATGCGGCCGTCGCGCCAGATGACGTCCTGTTTCCGTTCGTTGCCGATCAGGTTGTCGACCGCCCGTTGCTCCAGCCCTTCGCCGGGTCTGGCCGGCCCTTGCGCGAGCGACGCGGGCGGAGCCGGGACATTGGCCGGGGCGCACTCGAGATCGTCGAGCCGCCAGATCTTGATCATGGCATCGATGCGCGCCTCGAGGAAGCTCAGGACATCGATCACCTTGCGGATGCGCTGGCCGGTGAGGTCCTGGAACGAGCAGGCGGTATAGACCTCGGTGGCGTGCGCGTCGATCAGATCGCAGACGACGGGATTGACGCCCTGCTCGCGCAGCCGCCAGGCGATCTCCTGCACGCGCTCGGCGGCGGCGAGGATGTCCGAGGTGGCCTTTTCGGTGGTGTCGACGATCGCGTCGAGCTCGTTCGATGCCTGCTCGAAATGGCTCGCGGCATCGCGGCCGGGACGGATCGCGGCGATCTCCGACTTCGTGCGGGTGATCGCGTTCATCATCTCGATGAGGTCGAAGCGCAGGCGGTCGGGCTCGATCGGCTCGTTGCGCTGGGCAATCAGGCGCTCGAGCTTCTCGATGGCGTCGAGCACGAGGCGGGTATCGGCATTGCGGTTGCGGCGGGCGTGCTCGGCCAGGAACCAGCGACCGCGCGCCGTCTCGAGCACGGCGGCGGCGATCATCTCGTAGTCCGCGTCCGTGAAGGGCGCGGGTGCTGGCAAACGCGGCATCAAGGCCCCTGGAAATCCGGCTCCGGCAACGCGGACCCGAACCTGCCTCGGAATCTCCAATGAAACGTTTACCGTAAAGCGGCGGCGGGCTCATCCCCAGCCGGGCCGGCGGGGAAGGGACAACAATCCTTGCATTTTTGCCCGGAATTCCGCGGTTTTTCGCGCGGCCGGCTGGCGGGCACGAACGCGCTTAGCCCGCCGCGTGGGGCGAAGCGCGGCATTCAGCCGAATCAAGCAGGCCGACGGCTAGCGGCAGGTCCGGACCATCGACGTGAGCTCGCTGCCGCGCAGCATCAGCATCTTCGGCGTCAGGCCGCCGTTGTTCGCAATCCAGCGGCGGATATGCGCCGGATAGATGCTCCACATGGCGGACGTGCCGCTTTCGCTGCGAATGGGCTGCCCGTTCGCACCCGGCACCCAGGCGGCGTGAAATCCGAGCACCGCGCGGCGCGTGACGCAGACCCGATCGGGCGGCAGCATGCCGAGCACCAGGGTGCATGACGACATGCAGCGTCCGTCGATGATGACGCGCTCGCCGGAATCCCGCAGGCCGGCGAACCTCTGCACGTGTTGATCGATGATGCCGCCTGGATCGTTGGTGATGCGGATGTCGGCGGACGCACAAGTTGCACTGAGCGCCGCGCACGCGGCGCCGATCAGAATCGAAGAACGCATGAATGCCTGCCGCTCCCCGCCGGCAACAAGAGATGACCCCGGGATTTCTTCGTCGCGTGCAGAACGAAACGCGAGCCGGAGAAATTTTCAAGTTAAATCGAATTGGAACACCCGTTCCGGCGGATTTTCTTGCGGCGGAACTTTTCCGGGTGGAACTCGTCAGCCCCACAGCAAGGGCGATGGCGGATGCAGCGCCGCGCCGTCGTAGTGGAGCCCTTCGTCGCGGTCGCGGGCGAGCAGGAGCGGGCCGTCGAGGTCGACGTAGCGGGCGCGGTGCGCGAGCAGGAGCGCGGGCGCGACGCCGAGCGAAGTTCCGACCATCGAGCCGATCATGATGTCGAAGCCCATGCGTGCGGCCTCGTCGGCGAGCGCGAGCGCTTCGGTGAGGCCGCCGGCCTTGTCGAGCTTGATGTTGACGGCGTCGTACTTGCCTTCGAGCTTTGCGAGGTCGGCGCGGGTATGCAGGCTTTCATCGGCGCAGATCAGCGCCGAGCGTTCAATCGAAGCGAGCGCGTCGTCGGCATCGGCGGGAAGCGGCTGCTCGATCAGTTCGACCTTCGCCTGCGCGCAAGCAGCAATGTTCTCGGCAAGGTTCTCCGCGTTCCAGCCTTCGTTGGCGTCGGCGATCAGCGTGGCGTCGGGGCGGGCGGCACGCACCGCGCGCACGCGCTCGGGATCGCCGGGCGCGCCAAGCTTGAGCTTGAGCAGCGGGAAGGTGGCCTTGCGCGCGGCGGCGGCCATCGCCTCGGGCGTACCGAGGGAGATCGTGTAGGCGGTGGTCACGGGCTCGGGTGCGGGAAGGTCCGCCAACTCCCAGACGCGGCGGCCGGCGCGCTTGGCTTCCAGGTCCCACATGGCGCAATCGAGCGCGTTGCGCGCCGCACCCGCAGGCAGCGCCTTCTGCAAGTCCTCGCGCGTGAGGCCCTCGGCGATGCGCGGCGTGAAGGCGGCGATTGAAGCCATGACGCCGCGCACCGTCTCGCGATAGCGCGCATAGGGCACGCATTCGCCGCGGCCGACGAGCTTGCCTTCGGCAATCTCGGCGACGACCACGGCGGCCTCGGTCTTGGCGCCGCGGCTGATGGCGAAGCTGCCGGCGATCGGCCAGCGCTCGGAGCGCACGGAGAGGCGGGGCTTCAGCTTCGGCTTTGCCATCTCAATCTTGCCAGGTCGGCATCCGGCCCGCATGGAAGCAGCGATGTTGCCGCTTTGTCACGAGCGGGTAGAGCGGATGAATATGGTTAACAAGCGCTTTATGATTCGCTCGACGGAATTGCGGACCTTGAGTAAGACCTAAGTGCGGGTCCGCCCCTGGGGACGGCCCGAGGGGCCTTTTCACTGATTTCCCCACGGGAGGCGCGCCTGTGGCCGCCGAAGCGTTGCTGCATGTGAGGGTCGAGGGACGGCGGCTCGTGCTCGACGCGGCCGGCGGCTGGGTGGCCGCGCGGGCGAGCGAAATCGAGGCGCTGGTCGAGGGCGTCTTCCGGAAGCGGCCGGCGGTCGATGCGGTCGAGATCAATCTCACGCACCTGGAGCGGCTCGACACCGTCGGCGCCTGGCTGATCGAGCGGCTGAGGCGCGCGGCTGGCGACGCGAAGCTTTACCCCGAGATTGTTGGCATCGATCCGCGCTTCAAGGTGCTGCTCGACGAAGTCGCGATTTCCAACAAGGAGCCGCCGCACCCGCACCCGCGGAAGGGCGCGCTGATCGACTTCCTCGAGCACGTGGGCATCGCGGTCGCCGAGGTCGGCAAGGACCTCTCGTCGATCGTGCAGTTCACTGGCGAGGTGGTGGTGGCGTCCGGCCGCGTGCTGCTGGCGCCGATGCGGCTGCGCTTCACCTCGATCGTGCACCACCTCGACCGCGTCGGCTTCCGCGCGGTGCCGATCATCGTGCTCATCAATTTCCTGATCGGCGCCATTCTCGCGCAGCAGGGCATCTTCCATTTCCGCCGCTTCGGCGCGGAGACGTTCGTCGTCGACATGGTCGGCATTCTCGTGCTGCGCGAAGTGGGCGTCCTCATCGTCTCCATCATGCTCGCGGGCCGCTCCGGCAGCGCCTACACGGCCGAGCTCGGCTCGATGAAGATGCGCGAGGAGATGGACGCGCTCCGCGTCATGGGCTTCGACCCGGTGGAGGTGCTGATCCTGCCGCGGCTGATCGCGCTGATCGTCGCGCTGCCGCTGCTCACCATCGTCGGCAGCCTCGCGGCGCTCGTCGGCGGCGGGCTCGTGTCGTGGGTCTATGGCGGCTTCCCGCCGGAGGTCTTCCTCGACCGGCTGCGCGAGGCGGTGACGCTCGATACCATCAAGGTCGGCATGATCAAGGCGCCGTTCATGGCGGCGGTGATCGGGCTCGTCGCCTGCGTCGAGGGATTGCGCGTCGAGGGGAGCGCGGAGTCGCTCGGCGAGCACACGACCAACTCGGTGGTGAAGTCGATCTTCCTCGTCATCGTGCTCGACGGTTTCTTTGCGGTGTTCTTCGCCGCGATCGGGGTCTGACGATGGCGAAGTCGAAGACCAACGGCGTGAACGGCGGCGAGACGGTGATCCGCGTGCGCGGGCTCGTGTCCGGCTTTCACGGCGTTTCCGTCTTGAAGGGCGTCGATTTTGAGATCAAGCACGGCGAAGTGATCGGGCTTGTCGGCGCGTCGGGCGGCGGCAAGTCGGTGCTCACGCGCTCGCTGATCGGGCTCCTGCCGAAGTGGAGCGGCTCGATCGAGGTGTTCGGCCGCGACCTCGACAAGATCGAGGAGCGCGAGCGGCAGGCGATCGAGCGGCGCTGGGGCGTGCTGTTCCAGGGCGGCGCGCTGTTCTCCTCGCTCACCGTGCGGCAGAACGTGCAGTTTCCGATGCGGGAAAATCTCAGTCTTTCCAATCGCTTACTGGAAGAGATTGCGCTGGCGAAGCTGGAGATGGTGGGGCTGCACCGCGACGTGCTCGACAAGATGCCGTCGGAGCTTTCCGGCGGCATGGTCAAGCGCGTGGCGCTCGCCCGCGCCCTCGCGCTCGATCCGGAAATTCTCTTTCTCGACGAGCCGACGTCCGGGCTCGATCCGATCAGCGCCGGCGACTTCGACGCGCTGATCATGGCGTTGCAGGAGACTTTGGGGCTCACCGTGTTCATGGTAACGCACGATCTCGACAGCCTGTACACGGCGTGCGACCGCATCATCGCGCTCGCCGACGGCAAGGTGATCGCCGACGGGCCGATCGAGACGATGCTGGAAGCGGAGCATCCCTGGCTCAAGTCGTATTTCCACGGAGCGCGGGCACAATCGAGGTCGGGCGCGGCAGCCTGATCGAGGAACGAGGCGGCAGCAGGTCGGTAGTCATGGAAACGCGTGCGAACTACGTCCTCATCGGCATCTTCACGCTCGCCGTGGTGTTCGGCGGCTTCGGCTTCGTGTGGTGGCTGGAACGCGCGGGCGGAGGCGGCGGCCTCTCCACCTATGAGATCGTGTTCGACAGCTCGGTTTCGGGGCTGCGGCCCGGCGCGCCGGTGCAGTTCAACGGCATCCGCGTCGGCGAAGTGAATTCGCTCGGCCTCGACGCCAAGGACCCGCGCAAAGTGGTTGTGACCGTGAACATTTCCGCCGCGGCGCCGATCCGCTCCGACACGCGGGCGAGTCTCGAGTATCAGGGGCTCACGGGCATCGCCTCCGTCGCCATGACCGGCGGGCGCGTGGACGCACCGCCGCTCGTCGCGCAAGCCGGCTCGCCGCCGCGCATTCTCGCGGAAGGCGGGCAGATTCAGGACCTCATGACGGGCGCGAAGCAGATCATGGGCCGCATCGACTCGATCGCCTCGCGCATCGACCGGCTGCTCGGCGACAACGAGGAGCGGCTCGATCAGGCGATCAAGGACGTCTCCAAGTTCACCGGCGTCCTGTCGGAGCGGTCGGAGGATGCGAGCGCGCTCATCAGCAACGCGTCGGAGCTCGCGGCGAAGCTCAACAAGATGGCCGACCGCTTCGACAGCGTCCTGCAGGCGGTCGAGGATTTTACGGGAAGTAAAGACAATCAGGGCTTCATGGCGAACGCATCGGCGGCGGCGAAGTCGGTGCGGGATCTGGCCGACACCCTGGGCAAGACGGCGCCGCCGACGCTGCAGGAGTATCGGGGGCTCGCCGTCGACGCCCGCCGCATGGTGGCCGAGATCGAGCGCGTGGTGCGCAATCTCGAGCGGAATCCAAGCCAATTCCTGTTCGGCGGGGCGGCGAGCAGTGCGGGGGGCGTTCCCGAGTACAATCCGCGGTGATCCGAACATCGCAATCTGAGGCCGAGGCTACACGTGTCTGATTTCAGGGTTGGGGGCCGTGCGGGCGTTGTGTCCGCGCTCTTGCTTGCGCTGGCGCTCGCCGGGTGCGGCGGCGGGGGGGGCGATCTGCAGACGTTCGAACTGATGGCGCCGCGCGAATACAACACGGCGCGGCAGGCGCGCGGGTCGCTCGTCGTCGCGCTGCCGACGGCGCTGCGCGCGATCGACAGCGAGCGGGTGATCGTGCAGCCGACGCCGGGCGAGGTGAATTATCTCGCCGGCGCGCGCTGGTCCGACCGCGTGCCGCGGCTCGTGCAGGCGCGCATCATCGAGGCGTTCGAGAACAGCAAGCGCATCCGCGCGATCTCGCGCGAAGGCGAAAAACTGCAGGCGGACTACAAGCTCGACACCGAGGTGCGCGAGTTCGGGCTGCAGATCACGCCGAGCCCGCAGGCGTTCGTGGAGATTTCCGTGCGGCTCGTGAATGCGCGCAACGGGCGGGTGGTGGCGACGCAGGTGTTCACCGGGCGGGCCGAGACCTCGTCGGTCGACGGTCCCTCGGCGACGGCGGCGATCAACCATGCCTTCGGCACGGTGCTGATCGACCTCGTGGGCTGGGCCACGGCGCGGATTTGATAAACCACGCCTCATGGTGAGGAGCCCTCGCGCCGCATCCTTCGAGACGCCCGCGGGCTCCTCAGGATGAGGCGCGAGGGCTCCTCACCATGAGGCGTGGTCAAATGCCCGTGACGCGCACGGGCCCGTCTGCCGTGCGTGCTATATTGTTTGTTGCGGGCGCATGAAAACGAGGAGCGGGCGATGCGGATGATTTCCGGCGTTCTTGGTGTTGCGGCGCTGCTCACTGCGGGAACGGCGGCGGCCCATCACGGCTGGGGAACCTACGACGCGAGCAAGACGGTCGTACTCAACGGTCCGATCCTGAAATCGAGCTACGAGTTTCCGCACGGCGAAGTCGAGATGGAAGGCGAGGGCGGCCGCTGGACGGTGACGCTCGCGCCGCCGTCGCGCATGCAGACGCGCGGGCTCTCGCGCGACGATCTCGTCGTCGGCAAGCAGATCAAGGCCGAGGGCTATCCCAGCACCGTGCGCAGGAACGAGATGCGGGCCGAGCGGGTGACGGTGGGCACGCGCGTCATCGAGATGCGCTGATGGAGGCGGGCGAGCACTGGCCGCTGTGGGCGGTGGCGCTGCAGGATTCGTCGCTCGGCATTTCGATCCGCCATTCGGTGTGGCTGTATCCGTTCGGCAACGTGCTGCACGTGCTGGGCGTGGCGCTGCTCGTCGGCTCGATCCTTGCGCTCGATTTCCGCATGCTCGGTTTCGCGAAGGCGCATGTGCCGGTGGAGAGCGCGTCGCGGCTGCTGACGCCCGTTGCGGTCGCCGGCATTCTGCTGCTGGTGCCGGGCGGGCTGATCCTGTTCATCGCCGATGCCGGGCCGCTCGCGGGCAATACGCTGCTGCAGTGGAAGCTTGCGCTCGTCGTCATCGGGCTTGCGAACGCGATCCTGTTTCGCGTCTGGTGGGGCGGGCGGCTGAAGACCTGGGACGCCGACGCGCCGGCCGGCGCCCGTGCGCAGATCGTCGCATCGGTCGCGATCTGGCTGATGGTACCTGCGCTCGGGCGGCTGATCGCGTATTTTTAGCCTTCGGCACGACAGGGAGCGACGCATGGTGGCGAGGGCGGACTACCGGTTCTTTTTTCCGTTTCGCGTGCGCTATTCCGAGGTGGACCAGCAGGGCGTGGTCTTCAACGCCTGCTATCTCGTCTATTTCGATACGGCGCTGACGGAGTACATGCGGGCGCTGCCCTACGATTACGCCGCGCACGTGCAGGGTACGGGCGCCGACTTCCACACCGTTCGGTCGGTCGTCGACTACAAGTCGCCGATCCATTTCGACGATGAAATCGAGGTGGGCGTGCGGGTGGGGCGGATCGGCCGCTCCAGCATCACGTTCGCGCTTGCGATCTTCCCGAAGGGGCAGGACACGTTGCTTGCTTCCGGCGAGATCGTTTGGGTCAACACCGACCAGGCCGCGCGCAAGGCGGTGCCGGTGCCGCAGGACCTGCGCGATGCGGTCGTCAGGCGCGAGGGCGCGCAGGTCGCTGCCGGGTAGAGGCGAGCCAGTTTGAATCCGCTCATTCCCGCGTAAGCGGGAATCCAGTGCCGCTTTGCTCTGGGTCCCCGCTTTCGCGGGGACGAGCGGAAGCCGGTTTCAACATGCGTTGTGCTGAAAATAGAAACGCCGGGCGCGCGGCCCGGCGTTTCTGCTTCCTGACGTCAATTCTCAATTCAACCGCGCGGCGGCGTGGGCGAGGAGGGTATAGACCTTGCCCGTGTCCGACGTGAGGTAGGTTTTCGACAGGACCTGCCCGCGGTCGTCGCGCGAGACCTGCTCGAGCAGCCGCTCGAACTCGTCGATGTAGCGGTCGACGGTCTCGCGGAACTCGTCGTTCTTGCGGTAGCGGCGGCGGATCTCCTCGAACGTCTTCTGGCCTTCCGGCGTGTAGAGCCGGCGGCTGAACACGCCGCGCTCGCCGCGCTGGTGGCGGTCCCACAGCTCGACCGCGGTGTCGTGGTCGATCATGCGGGCGATGTCGAGGGAGAGCGAGTCGAGCGACTCGATCGTGGGCGTGCTGTCGTCGTCGCGCTCCTCGACGCGTGACATGAGATCGGTGAGCCAGCCGCGGCCGTTCTCCTCTTCCTCGCGCGTCTCGCGCCGCGTGCGGGCGGGCGCCTCGCGCAATGCTGGGCGCTGTGCTTCGGGCTCGCGGCGCGGCGCGCGGCGGAACTCGATCGGCTCGCCGCGCGGCGCGGCAGCGCGCGGGCGCACCGGCATCTCGGTGACGGAGGCGGATTCGCCGCGGCCGTAGCGGGTGCTGCCGCCGACCGCGAGCGCCTCGTCGCCGCGATAGGCGCGGTTCGGCTCGATGACGTCCATCTCGCGCGCGTGGCGGGAGACGATCTCGTTCAGCTCGGCGAGCGCCTTGAGCTGGTCGGAGACGACGCGGCGCATGGCCTCGGCGTTCTCGCGCGTCTCGTGCGGCAGTTCGAGCACGCCGCGCTTGATCTCGATGCGGGTCTGGTCGAGCGCGCGCTGCACCTCGCTCGACACCTCGCGCACCTCGCGGGCGGTGTCGGTGAAGCGCTCCTGCAGGTCGGCGAACATCTGCTTCATTTCCTGCATGGCTTCTTCGTAGGTCGACTTCAGGGCGGACGCGGTGCGGCCGCGCTCCTCCGAATAGCCGAGGCGGATCACCTCGTGCTGCTTACCGATCGTCTGCGAGATCTGGTTGGTGGAGTCGACGATGTGGCGGGCGATCTCCTGTGCGCGTTCCTCCGCCGCGGTGAGCTGCTCCTGCAGCAGGCGGTTGAAGGCGGCGAGGCGCTCGCCGATCTGCTCCGAGCGGTCGCCGAAGTTCTCCTCGATCGCGGCGGTGCGGTCGACCAGCAGGTGGACGATGCCGTCGATGGTCTGCCGGCGTTCCTCGAGCGACTGGTCGATGCGGCCGTGGGTCTCGCTGAGCGTCTCGGCGAGCGAGGCAATGTAGCGGCCCTGGCCCTCGAAGCGCTGGGTGACCGTGGAGAGGTCGCGCAGCACGCCGTTCGCGATCGAGCGCAGGTCGTTCATCTGGTTGTCGATCCACTCGACGCTGCTGCGGGTGGAGCTGACGGTGTTCTCCAGCGCGCCCTTGAGGCTCTCGACGCGGCGGGTCATGGCGTTTTCGAGCGGCTCCAGGCTCTCGGTGACGCCCTGGAGCAGCTGCTTGAACAGCCGGTTCGCCTCGATCAGCTTGTCGAGTGAGCCGACGACGTTCTCGCGCAGGGTCTCGTGCGTCGCGGCGATCTGATGCGTCTGCTCGGCGAAGCCGCGGACGGTCTCGCCGGTGCGCTCGACCAGCGTCTTGGTCACCTGGTCGCCGAGCTGGGCGAGGGTGCGCTCCACTTCGGCGGCGCCGTCGTGCAGACCCTTGGAGACGTCGTCCATCTTGGTGACGATTGCGGCCGAAGCCTCGTTCAGCCTGCTGACAAGGGATTCGGTGAGGCTGACGCCGCGCGTCTCGATCGATTCGGTGATGCCGACCAGACGGTTCGACACCTGGTCCTCGAAGCGCGTGATGCGGCTGTCGAGGTTCTCGGTCATTTCCAGTGCGCGCTTGCCGAGCATCTGGTCGACCGCTTCGGCGCGTTCGGAGATCGTGGTGGCGATCTCCTTCGCCTTGGCGCCGAAGTATTCGCCCATCCCGGCGACGGTCTTGTCGACCGCTTCGGTCGCGACCTTGGAGCCGTCGGAGATCGTGCGCGCGAGCTCGAGCGTGCGGCCCGCCAGCGTCTCGTTGAGATGCTGGGTGCGGGCGTCGATCGTCTGCTCGATGCGCTGGATGCGGCTGTCGATCGCTTCGGAGGTCTCGCGGATCTTGCTGCCGATGCGGTCGTCGAGGCCGGTGAGCGCGGCGCTGGTCTGATCGCTGAGGGCGGCGAGCGTGGTGTTGCTGTGCTGGACGAGGCTGTCGACGCTCTGCGTGACCTGCGCGACCAACCCGGAGCCGTGCACCTTCACGGTGTTGTCGAATTCCTGCAGGCCCTCGGTCAGGTTGCGGGAGAGCGCGGCGTTCTCGGCCGCGATGCGGTCGGCGATCTCGTTGCCGCTGCGGTTGATGTTCTCCTCGGTGGCGGTGAGCCGCGCAACCAGGAGATCGTGCACCTCGCTGCCCTTGGTGACGATCGCTTCGGTGAGCTTCTCCATGGAGAAGTTCATGCCCTCGGTGATCTTCTCGACCGAGGCGTTCATGCCTTCGGTGAGGCGGGCGGCACGCGACTCGAGCGCGTTGGCGACCTCGATCCCGACCTGCGCCATGCGGTCGGCCATCTCGGTGCCGCGGCTCGTGAAGGCTTCGAGCACGCCCTCGGTTGCACCGACGACCTGCGTGCGCGCCGTGTCGGCCTGCGTGATGAAATTGTCGGTGAGGCGGGTGCTCGACTCGTTGAGCGAGGCGTTGATGCGGTCGGTCGCCTCGGTGAGCGTCGCGTCGATGCGGCTGGCAACGCCTTCGACGTCGAGGCTGAACGCCTCGTGGGTGCCGCTGATCGCTTCGCGCAGACGGGTGCCGTGGGAAACGATGGCGTCGCGCTCGCTCTGCAATTCGTCGACGAGGGCGCGGACGCGCAACTCGTTCTCGTCATAGGCGCGCTCGAGCGTCGACACTTCGTTGCGCACCATGGTCTCGAGTTCGGACGCGCGGGCGATCGCGCGCTCGATGCCGTCGCCGAGAGCGGCGACTTCGCGGCGGATGGCCTGGCTCACGCTGACGATCGCGTCGGTGGAGACGCCTTCCGGCTCGGCGAGACGCAGCGTCACCTCGGTCATGGCGCGGGAGACGAGACGCATTTCCTGCGTGCGGCGGACCATGCCGGCGAACGCGAAAAACAGCAGCGGCGGCAGGACGAGCGTCGCGGCGAACAGCCAGAAATAGGGAAGGTCGAAGAGATCGAGCAGGCCGGACGTCTGGGCGATGTCCTGATAGCTGCGTGAGTAGCCGATGACGAGCGCCATCACCACCCACCAGGCCGAGGCGATCGCGGCGACGTAGTAGGGCATGCGCGGCGGGCGGCCGTGCAGCGCCTGCAGGATCTGGCCGACGGAGTGGCGGTCGTCGTTCGCCGCGGTGTGCGCGTAGCGCTCGAGCCGGCGGCCGGGACGGCGGCGCGGTCCCGGCGGTTCATCGAGGATGGCGCCCTGCGGCGGGAGTGCGGACTCGCGTCCGTCGGCCCTCGCCGCAGCTTCGCCCGCCGGAATTTCTTCGGCGATCTGCAACGCCTCTTCGATCGCGGACAATGCCGCCTGCGTCGGGTCTTGTGCTTTTCTGGGAGTCTTTGCCATGTCGACCGCGCCTCCAGGCCATACGCCTGAACTCGGACGGCCGAAAAGCCGCCCGCGTTAAACCAACAGACGGCATCTCACCCGGGCTGGATTCCCGAGGCGGTTGCCGTCTGCATCTTTTGTTTCTGTATCCGCGGCACGCCGGCCCTTGAACGCCAGAACACCGGGACACCCGTCCACCGCAGGGGCATCCTAAACCGGGCGGGGGCCGCGGGGAACGATCATCGTTACCGCTTTCTAAACATCGTTAACGTCTTGTTGACCATGGGGATCAAGGCGCAACAAGGCTTGCCAAAGGCTCCGCAAGGGGAAACTGGCGCGAAATTGGGGCAAATCCGGGGGGGCGCCCCCGGCCTCTGCGACCGGGTTCCGCCGGCTCTCGGGCCGCCGGAGTTCCATCCCCGCCGCGAGCGACTTGAGGCTCCATTTACTAGGCGCATGCCAGCATTCGCCGCAAGGCAGACCGGAGCGAGCCATGGCGGGACGGGCGACCAGCATCAGGTTGGCGGAGGAGCGGGTATCCGCACCGCCGATCGACCTCGCCGTGCTGGAGCAGGCGACGCTCGGCGATCCGGCGCTTGCGCGCGAGGTGCTGAGCCTCTTTTCCGGACACGCGGAAAAGCTGCTCGCGGAAATCGCGGGTACGTCCGATGCGCGAATGCGGCGGGAGGCCGCACACGGTCTCAAAGGTGCCGCCCTTGGGATCGGCGCCACGGCGGTCGCTGAAGCCGCGGCGGCGCTTGAGGCCGTTGCCGGCGATCGGGAGAAATTTCCCGGCGCGCTCGCGCACCTGTCCACGCTGGTTGCGGTGGCGCGTCTGGCGATCGCGGGGCTGCTGCTGCGCAATTGAGTTGGGTCAAGGCTCGCAATTCGCGCAGCCCGCCTATATAGGGGGCGCGCAAGCCCTTCCTGCAATCTCCTCCCAGCGAGCCAATGCCGAAGATCACGTACATCGATCACGACGGGACCAAGCGGACCGTCGATGCGGAAGCCGGCGCGACCGTCATGGAGACGGCGATCCGCAACAACATCCCCGGGATCGTCGCCGAGTGCGGCGGCGCCTGCTCCTGCGCGACCTGTCACGTGCACGTGGACGAGGCCTGGAAGGATAAGGTCGGTCCGCCGTCGGCGATGGAAGAGGACATGCTCGACTTCGCCTTCGACGTGCGGCCGACGTCGCGGCTGTCCTGCCAGATCAAGGTGACGAACGAACTCGACGGGCTCGTCGTGCACACGCCCGCGCAGCAGGGGTGAGGGTGCCTGTCGTTTTAGCTGCTCTCGGCTCAACACATTCCGCTCATTCCCGCGAAAGTGGGAATCCAGAGCCGCAAATCGCTGACGTACAAATTTGCCGTAGGTCCCCGCTTTCGCGGGGACGAGCGGGTTCTCAATTGCGGCTTTCGCTAAATCTGTTCCTCTACCGGTAGATATTTCTCCCAATATCCGGGCGCTGGCTCGGTCTGTTCGACAACATCCACCAGCGTGCCGCCAGGGTCGCGCGTCATGAAGCGGCGCTGGCCCCAGGGCTCGTCGTGCAGGCCGTAAACGACCGGCGCGCCGGAGCGCTTGAGCTTCTCGAACGCTGCGGCGGCGTCTTCCACCTGCACGGTGACGATCATGCCCTTGCCGTTGAAAATCTCGGGGCCGGGCGGATTGGTCGGGTGATCGGCGCTCATGAGGCCGAGGCTGATCCGGCCGTTGGCGCGGCGGCCGAGCATGACGACCCAGCTCGCCTCGAACACGATCTCCATGCCGAAGTGCGAGCGATAGAAGTTGCGCGCGGCGCGCAGGTCTGGGGTTGTGATCAGCGGATAGGTGTCGAGGACTTTCATGGCCGCACCGGCAGATAGACGCGCGTCAGCCACTCCGACGGCGGCAGCTCGCGCGGATTGTTGAGATATTCCTCGAAGCAGGGATGGTCCGCGGGATCGCGTCCGCTCTTCGGCAGCCACTCGCGGAAGAGAAAGCGATAAGGCCGCTCGAGCTCGGCGTAGGGACCTTTGTGCACGACGCTTGCGCAGAGGAGCGAAGGAATTTCAATCATGCGCAGGTCGCCTTCCGGCTGGACATCGGCCGCAACGACGAGGCCCGCGTCGGCGCGCAATTCCTTGAGCGGGACCGACTCCGGGTCGTCGTAATAGATTCCGATCGAGCGCGTCGCGGGACCGAGCAATCCGCGCGGCGCGGCCCACGCGAAGATGCGATCGAAAGCGCGGCCGATCTCCTGATAGTCGCCGCGATGCTCGACGGCAGCGAGGCGGACGCCCGCGAAGGGCGCGATCTCGACTTCATACATGACGACGGGCTCCTTCCGTTGCTGCGGCGAAGGCGGCAGCAGGCGTCCGCGCTGGCGGTAGGCGCCGGGCGGAACGCCGTAGTCGGCGGCGAAGGCGCGCGAGAAGGCGGCAAGCGTCCCATAGCCTGCCCGCTTCGCGATGCGTTCGAGCGGCGCGGTGTCGCGCGTCAGTTCGACGGCTGCGCGATGCAGGCGCAGGCGGCGTACCGTGTCGGCCACGGTCTCGCCGGTGGTCTCGCGATAGATGCGGTGGAAGTGCCAGGGCGAGAAATAGGCGACTGCCGCGAGTTGCTCGACGTCAAGGATGGCGTCGAGGTTGCCGGCGATGTGTTCGCTGACGCGCGCGACGCGGCGGCCGTAGTCGATCCGGGTTTCAGGCTTGGTCATGATCCGGCTCCTTGATTTAACGCCTAGCCCGTGCCGTTTGATCGAAGTTGCGAACTCTGCGGGGCGGTTCTATACCCCGTCCGCTTCGCGGATTTGAATGATATTCACGTCTGATATTTGGAATTAGAGCGTGCAATGAGCCAAACCATCAAGACCGACGCCGTCATCATCGGGGCGGGGCCCGTGGGGCTGTTCGCCGTGTTCCAGCTCGGGCTCGTCGACATCAAGAGCCATCTCGTCGACATCCTGGGCCGGCCGGGCGGGCAGTGCACCGAGCTCTATCCCGAGAAGCCGATCTACGACATTCCCGGCATCCCGGTGATCAACGGGCAGGAGCTCGTCGATCAGTTGCTCCTACAGATCAAACCGTTCGAGCCGGAGTTTCATTTCGGCGAGCGGGTCGAGGAGCTCAAGCGCGTCGACGGCGGCTTCCGGCTGAAGACGAACTTCGACACCGAGTTCGAGTGCAAGGTCGTGGTGATCGCCGCGGGCGGCGGCTCGTTCGAGTCGAAACGGCCTGCCCTGCCGGGCATCGAGAACTATGAAGGCAAGTCCGTCTTCTATCTCGTGCGCAAGATCGAGGACCTGCGCGGCAAGCGCGTGCTGATCGTCGGCGGCGGCGACAGCGCGCTCGACTGGACGCTGAACCTTGCGCCGGTGGCGGAGCGCGTCGTGCTCATGCACCGGCGCGACCAGTTCCGCGCGGCGCCCGACAGCGTCAACAAGATGCAGGCGCTCGTGGCGGAGAAGAAGATCGACTTCGTGCTCGGGCAGATGGCCTCGCTCGAAGGCGAGGGCGGGCAGATCAAGCGCGTGATCGCGAAGCGCGACGACGGCTCGACGTTCCCGATCGAATGCGACGCCGTGCTGCCGTTCTTCGGGCTCACCATGAAGCTCGGGCCGGTGGCGACCTGGGGCCTCAAGCTGCACGAGGACCGCCTCGCGGTCGACACCGCGAAGTTCGAGACGTCGGAGCCCGGCATCTTCGCTATCGGCGACATCAACAACTATCCGGGCAAGCTGAAGCTCATTCTTTCCGGCTTCCACGAGGCGGCGCTGATGGCGCAGGCCGCGCACCACATTGTCTATCCGGACAAGCGGCTCGTGTTCCAGTACACGACCACGTCGACGAGCCTGCACAAGAAGCTCGGCGTCGGCTAGCGGGGTACATTCGCGCCGGCGCTAGTCGAGCGGCGGGGGCTGCCGGACCACCGGGGCTTCCGACGGCACGGCCACTCGTACCGGCAGCGGTTCTGTCGTCCGCAGCATGCCGCGCGTTCTCGCGATCGACCGCGAGAGGCGGAACGCAGGGAGGATTTGCGCGACAGCGACGGCGACGAACAGGGTCGCGATCCACGCCATGCGGGCGCCATAGCGGTCGTGCGCGTTCGACAGCGCGCCGCATACGAATGCGTTGGCGAGCAGGGCGGCCCCGATCGTGGCGCCGAGCTCGGTCAGCGGCGTGAGCGCGCGCCGGCGCCAGGCGGCAAGGACAAAGAGCGCAAGCATGGCCATGGAGAGCCAGGCCACCGGCCGGTGCAGGAGATTGATCGCGTCGAAGCTCAATTGCTTGTGGCGTTGCCGCGCCGCGTGCGCGGCCGGAACGGCTTCGGGGGTGAGGTCCTCGATGTGCGCGTAGGCGTCCCAGACATCGTGAACGATGCCCCAGCCGGCGCCAATGGCGATGAGCTGGTCGAACGTCGAGCGCAACGCGGTGGTGAGATGCAGGCCCGGATATTGCCAGAGGCTCTGCAGCGCGATCTCGCGCATCTCCTCGGCGACGTCGTAGAACCCGCCGATCTGGGCGAACGGTCCTTCGGCCCCCTGATGCCAGAGAAAATCGTTGGCATGGTGCGGGAGCTGTGCGCGGTACTTGCACAGCTCGGGTCCGGGCAATTATCCTCGAGGAAGCGATGCACGATGCCGTCCTGCACGAGGCGGCTGAACACGAAGGCGGTGCCGCCTGGCGTCCAGACGATGCGGCCGGTGACGGCGAAGTTGGCGGTGAGCAGCAAGATGACGCTCGCGCCGGCCGCGATCGCGATGCGGGTGAGCGCAAGCCGCGCGACGAGATGCGGGCGCAGCAGGTGCGCGGCCACGCCGAGACCCAGCATCAGGGTGATGACGGCAAGCGTGGCGTTGTGGCTGGCCGCGCTGAACGCGATCAGCGCGATCAGCAGCCAGCGTTCCGGACGCGTGAGCTCCTCGGCGCGGAAGGCCAGAAGATAAAGTGCGAGCACCGCGAGCCCGGCAAAGGCGTCCGGCATCAACTGGCCGGTAAGCCAGGGCAGGCTGGTCGCGGCGGTGAACAGCGCAAAGAGCGCGGGCAGGAGAACGGGGCGATCGCCGAGCCCGTGCACGCGCAGGCACAAGGCGACGACCCAGGCGGCAACGAACGATTGAACGAGCACGACCGGCCAGAAATAGGGCCAGCGCCCGGCGCCGAGGAAGAAGCCATAGACGGCGGACCGGCCGGGAGAGAGCGAGTCGAAGAAGGCGCGGCCGAGATAGGCGCCGGTGTCATAGAACAGCAGCGGAAAGCCGTTCCAGATCGCCGGCAGCAATAGAAGCAGCGTCGCGGCCGCGAAAGCCGCGATGCGGACAGTCAGCGTCAGGAGCATGGCCTTCCGAACGCGCCGTGCGCGCGTTGGTTCCTGCTCGCATGCAAGGCCGACGGCTTGAAGGCTCGGTCACGGCGGCTTCAAGGCGCGCAGATAAACGGATATTCATATTCGAGAGAATCGGGGGAATCGCGGGTGGCTGTCGGGCGGGGAAAAGCGGGAGAATCGGCGCCCGCCAGCGGGGACGGCGCGAAGTTCGTGTTCTTCGATCTGGAGACCACGGGCCTTTCGCCGCACGGCTGCCGGATCATCGAATTCGCCGGCCTGCGGGTGGCGCCGGGCGGCGTTCCGTGCGGCTCGTTTCAGGCGCTGATCCGGATCGAGGAGCGCTTGCCGTACTTTATTACGCGCCTCACCGGAATTACCGACGAGATGCTGGAGGGCGGCGAGCCGATCGAGGCGGCGTTCCCGCGCTTCCGCGAGTTCATCGGCAACCTGCCGCTCGTCGCCTACAATGTCGCGTTCGACATGGGTTTTCTGCGCGCGGAAGCCGCGCGGCAGCAGGTGCGGCTGCGCAACAAGCCGGTCTGTGCGCTTGCGGTCGCACGGGCGAAGCTGCCGGGTCTGCCCAATCACAAGCTGAAGACGGTCGCGCGGCACCTGGGCGTCGAGCGCGAGCAGACGCACCGCGCGCTCGACGACTGCGAGATCGGGCTGCACGTGTTCACGGAGCTGATGCGGGGTTGATCGTCATCCCGGTCGAGGCTGAAAGCCGAGAACCGGGATCGTATGCGACTTGCCGATGACGGTCCCGGATCGCGGCTTCACCGCGTCCGGGACGACGTTGCACGATCATGCCGCTTCTTCCACCGGACCCGCCCAGGGGATCGTGTGGTAGTCGAAACCCGCCTCGATCGTCGGCTTGACGATGGAGAAGTAGGGCGAGATGTCGAAGTCGCGCGGCGTGAACAGCGAGTGGTGGCGGATCATCAGGATTTCCCGCTGCTGCTCCGGGTCCTTCACCGGCGAGTTCGGATCATAGACGCGCTCGACACGCGGCAGGATCGGATAGTGTACCGACTGGAACGCCTGCGCGATCAGCGTGGAACAGATCGCGCGGGTCGGCTCGCCGGAGCCGAGCGCGATCATGCGGCGGCGGAAGCGCGAAGGTATCGGCGGCGTCGGCATGAGATAGCGTGCGAGGTCGACGATGTTCTTGGTGTCGTACTGATAGCCGATGCGCGCGATCATGAATTCGGCGACGCGGCGGCGGTCCTCTTCGGAGAGGCCGAGCGGCCGGCAGATGCGCGTGTGGGCGTCGCGGTATTTCGAGAGCGGGGCAGAGACGACCCCTTCCTCCACGAGCGCTTCCACGAGCACGTGCGGCTCGCCGCCCGGCTCCATGCGGCCGGGGATCGGGCCGACATAGACAGCGGAATGCGACCAGGTGGATTGCGTGAGGTATTTGATTGCGGTCGCCACGCGCGTGTCGCCCTCAACCAGGAGCACGTCGCCGGTGTGGACCGCGCGCTGGAGCTTGTCATATTCCGTGGTGCTGGCGGGCCGGAAGCCGGGGATCGGCTGCGTGAGGTAATCGGCGAGGCGCTTGCCGAGCCAGTCGAGTGCGCGATTGAAGATCATGATGTGTGCTTCGGGTAAGGGGCGGGCGCACCTTTCTCCATCGCGGCGGCCGGGACAAGCCCGGATCGGACATGCCGCACACGCCCGGGCAAGGCGCCGGGCGCGTCACGGTCAGGGCGAGACGGCTTCGCTATAGCCGGTAAATCCGGACGGCGTTCTCGGTGCCGATCTTCCTGGCAAGCGCAGGCGGCATGGCGGAGAGCGCCTTTGCGGCGGCGCCGATCCGCCCGTCGTTTCCCTGGCCGAGATGGGCCAATGGGCTATCCGGCGGGACCGTCGGCACCGGCCGCAGGCTCATGAACAGATTGGGGTGCTTGTCCATCAGCCGCCCGATGAGGGCGGGCGTCATGTTGCCGGTGAAATCCGAACCGCCATGCGCCCAGGCGATGCGCGCCTTGCGGTCGTGCGCAAGCAGCCGCTCGAGGCCGTCGATGTTTCCCTGCACCGTGCGCGGATTGGGCGGTGACTTGAGCATGGAGGGCGTCGCCATGGATGCGCCGACGATCGCGTCCATGTGCAGGTCGATCACCGCCTCGCGCGTGGCCGCGACTTCCATGAGGGCAAACAGCAATGGATGCGCGGGGCTGACTTCCTCGAACGGATGATTGGGCACGAGCGAGAAATGCAGCACCGCGATCTCGCCGAAACCGACCGCGCCCGCATCGAGCATGCGCCGGGCGAGATCGGTGAAGCGCGTCCGCACCTCCGGCGTGACGTTCGCCGGGTCGCGATACTGGTGAATGAGCGGGTTGAGCGAGCCGCCGCCGGCGAGAAAACCGAAGCGGCCGGGATAGCGGCGCAGATGCGGTTCATAGTCGGTGTAGTCGAAGAAAGGGTTGTGCGCCGGATAGGGCGGCGGAAAGACGACCCCCTTGTTGATGCCCGCCGCTTGCATGCCGGCGAGCGCGGTCTCGGTCGCCAGATCGAACTGCTTCTGCACGCCGCCGATGACGTGCATATGCACGTCAACCCAGGCCGGGGCAGCGCGTGCGGGTATGGCCGGCGCCAAAGCCGCCGCGGCCGATCCGGCCAAAAAAGCGCGTCGAGATATGCTCATGCCGGTTCTCCACGCATCTTCGCCGTGCATTCTCGGTTGCGCAATCCGGAGCGACCGAAAGCGTTCTGCGCAGGCGAGAAGCTTATCGGCCAACGCCGGGCCGGCCAAGTTTGTGCGGCGTGCAGCCGTTGCCGCGGCCGAAGGATGCATCCTAATCCGTCATTGCCGGGCTTGACCCGGCAATCCATGCTGAAGCCATGTCGGGATATTGGTTTTACATTTTGGCGAGTAAGCCCAACGGCACGCTCTACGCCGGAATGACCAATGATCTTGTCCGTCGGGTGTATGAGCACAGAGAGGGGTTGGTCGATGGTTTCACGAAGGAGTATGCGGTAAAGATGCTCGTATATTACGAACGATATGACGACCCGCAAACGGCCATCCAACGGGAGAAGAACGTCAAGCACTGGTCGAGAAAATGGAAGATCGAACTGATTCAGAAAATGAATCCGGAATGGCGGGATTTATATGAGGATATCGTTCGGTGAATTTGAACCGCCGTATGGATTGCCGGGTCAAGCCCGGCAATGACGAGTAAAAAGGAATAGCCGGCGAGATGCTCATCACCTTTTTCCACGAACTGAAAGCCGCGGGCGTGCCGGTAACGGTGCGCGAATATCTCACGCTGATGGAGGCGCTGGACAAGGACCTCGCCTCGCGCCGGGTGGAGGACTTCTACTATCTCTCGCGCGCCGCGCTGGTGAAGGACGAGCGCAACCTCGACAAGTTCGACCGCGTGTTCGGCCACGTGTTCAAGGGGCTCGAGCTTCTGTCCGACGCGCTCGAGGTGCAGATCCCCGAGGAGTGGCTGCGGAAGCTCGCGGAGAAACATCTCACGCCCGAGGAGATGAAGGAGATCGAGGCGCTCGGCGGCTGGGACAAGCTGATGGAGACGCTGAAGAAGCGCCTCGAAGAGCAGAAGGGCCGCCATCAGGGCGGCAGCAAATGGATCGGCACCGCGGGCACCTCGCCGTTCGGCGCCTTCGGCTACAACCCGGAAGGCATCCGCATCGGCCAGGACAAGGGCCGCCACGGCCGCGCGGTGAAGGTGTGGGACAAGCGCGAGTTCAAGGACCTCGATGGCGACGTCGAGCTCGGCACGCGCAACATCAAGGTGGCGCTCAGGCGGCTGCGCAAGTTCGCGCGCACCGGCGCGCCGACCGAGCTCGATCTGCCGGGCACGATCCGCGAGACGGCGAAGCAGGGCTGGCTCGACGTGCTGCTCCGGCCCGAGCGCCGCAACGCCGTCAAGGTGCTGCTCTTCCTCGATGTCGGCGGTTCGATGGACTGGCACATCAAGATTTGCGAGGAAATGTTCTCGGCGGCGAAAAGCGAATTCAAGCACCTCGAATATTTCTACTTCCACAACTGCCTGTACGAGCGCGTGTGGCGCGAGAACCGGCGGCGCTGGCAGGAGACGACGCCGACGTGGGAAGTGCTGCACACCTATCCGCACGACTACAAGGTGATCTTCGTCGGCGACGCTTCGATGAGTCCCTATGAGATCGTGCAGCCGGGCGGCTCGGTCGAGCACATGAACGAGGAGGCGGGGGAGGTGTGGATGCGGCGCGTGCTCGCCACCTATCCGCACGCGGTCTGGCTCAACCCGACGCCGGAGCGCGAATGGAACTACACGGCCTCGATCCGCATGATGCAGCAGCTCATGGGCGGGCGGATGTATCCGCTGACGCTGGAAGGGCTGGACAGCGCGATGCGGGAGTTGGTGCGGTGAGTCCGAGACTAGTTTGACGTCCACATAATTGGATGTGTGCAGTTATCGGCCGACGCAAATCCTAGAATCCGTCCATCTTCTGAAACAGCCGTTGGTCGGTGGTTGTGATGTTTGAACCCCTGCAAATATGTGATGTTTTCATTCGGTCGTTTAAACCAAGCAATCATATAGTCTTCGGTCTTTTCGAAGCCCGCTATCATGCCTTTGCTATTTGTGGCCGTGAATTCTCGCCCAAGTGCAGGTTCGAACAATCGCTCCCATGCGCCCGAACTTTGGCGAATCGCTGAAAGTCGATTTCCATTTGCCTCGATAGCCAATCCGATAACGCTCCCATCGTCAGTCAGGCGATGGGGCCAAAAACTGACACAATTTGCTCCCGGATATCCGACCATGTGGATCAGTTCATGGTCCCAAATAACGGCGAACACCTGCATTCCCTTATGCACACGGACCAGCACTGCTCCCTGTGCGTTGACATCAACAGCCTCCGCCCAGTCTCCTGCAACCTTTCCAAGAACTATTGCCTCTGTGTTTTCTTTCCAAATGACTGGCCTAAAGTGTTGTTGTCCACCTTCGGTGGGATGAATAGAGACCCATCCCACTGAATCGCCGACTTCGTTGCTGCGCACTGCGGAACTATGCTTTCCAATTGTGCGTCCGATATCTTGGCAGCCGTACTTGAATGTCCAAACGCAAGCGTGCGATGCGTGATCGGCGGCATTTGATTCGCCTACGATTCGTCCTGAACTATTGATGTCGCGCGCTGAGCCGCCGGCGCCACCAAGATGCGGCAGGAAAACTAAAGTACTCGGTTTAGGCCAAGCGCATGGGTAGCTTGGTCCCCGCCAAATGGGCGCTCCCTCTCCAACTATCACTCCATCTCGGTTTGTGGCCCGCGGTACAGCCCGACGACCTTCGGGCATTTTGAGTTCAATAAGACGAAATCCAGTTTGGGTACTGTCAATTAAAGACAAAATGCATGCTTGAGGTAAACGACTGGCTTCCGTTGAACTAACCGAAGATGTGCTGGCAACAAGTGTAGCGCCCTCCGGTCCAAACATTTTTTCGAGAAACGGGTGCAGCAATTTCGAAATGTCTTCTCCGTCCATGATGGCGGAAAATTCGGTTCGGCTACGACCAAACGTCTCTCCGTGCCCCTGGCCGTCTGCGGCCTGCGAGTACACAAAGCAGTCCGCGCTGACTAACTCAGGGGCGCGTCGCGCGGCTTGGCGATTCATGGAGGCCATTGCGCGACGGATTCGTGCGCCGTCATTTGGGTGTTGGAGTGCAAGTTGGCGTAACGCTCTTAGTTCATCTTTCGTAACCGCGCTTGTTGTTCCAGTTGCAATGATTTGCGGTCGACTCTTCGCCTTGATCTTGGAAATAAAAAATGAGGGCGCAGGCGCTGGCAGATTTAGTCCGTGCCATTTTTGAAAGTTAGAAATTATTGCGACTTGAGCCTCGCCGCCAGCGAAGGCGGCAACCACAAACGTATGCTTTTCGCCACGCGCTATCCTTTGTATCCATGTCGATGCCCGACTTCTCAAGACTTCAACTATTTCTTCAAATAAATTAACTTTAGAGGAACGTATCCAATCGCGGATGATTTCAGAGGTATCTTTTGATCCAACGCGGCCGATGCCGGTATAAGTGATAAAGCCCCTCCAATTTGGGAAGGTTAAAGCAACCGCCTTTGTCGATGGAATGTCGAGAGGGCGTCGTGTTCTTGTGTCAAAGAGGCGATAGTCAGCCGATTGATAAATTGCGTCGGCATTTAAGACTGTGATGTTCAATGTCATCGGAGATTCCGAAACTAAATCTCAAGCTGCTTGTTTCCGCGGCTTGATCCCCTTCAACACGCGGCCGATCTTTCGCCGCCGCTCCATCAGATCGAAATCATTCTGCAGCCGCAGAAAGAAGCCATCGCTCAAGCCGAAATAGCGTGCGAGGCGCAGGTCGGTGTCGGCGGTGATCGCGCGCTTGCCGAGCACGATCTCGTTGATGCGGCGCGGCGGCACGCCGAGCGCGCGCGCAAGCGCCGTCTGCGACAGGCTCATCGGCTTCAGGAATTCTTCGGCGAGGATCTCGCCGGGATGCGGGTTCGGCAGAAGTTCAGCCGTGGTAGTCGACGATCTCGACATCTTCTGCTCCTCCTTCGGTCCAGCGGAAACAGATGCGCCACTGGTCGTTGATGCGAATGCTCCATTGTCCGGCGCGGTCGCCTTTCAACGGCTCAAGCCGGTTGCCGGGCGGCACCTTGAGATCGTCGATCCAACTCGCGACGTTGATCAGACGCAGCTTGCGCAACGCGACCGCCTGAATATCGCCGGGCAGGCGGCGGCTTCGCAGGCCGTTCCAGACCTTTTCCGTCTCGCGGTCCCGGAAGCTGACGATCATTCCATAGTTTTATAACGCATAACGTTATATGGGTCAATCGTCTTGGGGCGCTCAGGGTCGGCTTGCCACGCGCACGCTCGGCATAATCACGTCTCCGTTCGTCTGCGCGATGCCGCTTCGACTTCCTTCCGGTTCACCAGCACGATCTGCTGGTCGTTCGGCGAGCGGGTGTCGGGCGGCACATCGAGGCCGAGCCGCTTCAAGGCATAGAACAAGAGCGAGCGGCGCACGCGCAGCGAAGCCGATTGCCCGCGGATGCCGTAGTCGATCGCAATCGCGCGCGACTGCGCCTCGGTGAGCTTCGGGTGCGGCGCGATCTGCAGGATGATGAAGGAATTCCAGTCGGTGTCGTCCTCGGGCCGCGATTGCGCCGGACCGGCGGCGCGCGGAGCCGACATGCGGCCAATGACGAAATCGCGGAATTCGCCGCTGTCGCGGTCGAACGCGCGCGCGTGCCAGCGGAAGCCGTCGTGGGCGAGCGCGTGCGGCTCGATCGTGCGCCGCGCGAGCTCGGGCCGGCTCATGGACTGGTAGCGGATCGAGAGCGCCTCGCGCTCACGGATCGCGCCGATCAGCGCACGCAGCACGAAAGCATCGACCGGCCGTTCGGGGAGGGGCGCGGTCGCAAACGGCGGGATCTCGCCAAGCGTGGTGTCGGCGGGCGCGAGCAGGCCGAATTCCACGAGACGCAATTCGCCGAGGAGCCGTGCCGCATCGGGCTCGCCGAGCACCGGGCGGAAGGTCTCTCCCGCAACGTAGCGCTTTGCCGACTTGTCATAGTCGAGGCCGGCGGGCTTGCGCGCGAGATATTGGGCGATGTCGGCGGAAGCCTGGCTCATGGAGACGCCGAAACGCGCGACGAGGTCGGTTCGGTTCACGGCGCCGAGCCAGAACAGCCGCTCCTCGATGAAGGCGAGGCGCTGCTCGACGTTCCAGCGCACGCCCCCGCGGGCGGCGGCGGGCGCGCGCGACCGGGTGCCGCGGCCGCTTGACTCGGCCGCCGATATGCGTTTAGTTTTTGTAACCATCCAGTTTCTGAGCCGATCAAGTTACTCGATGGTTACAGTATCTGATTCGCGGGGCCGCCAGTAGCAGCGAACAGGGCGAATTTGCAGGGGAGGGTTAAGAGGAATGACCAAGCGTTCTCGCAGCAAGATCGACGAGGCGCCGGCGGCGCCGGCCGTCCGCTGGTTTCAGGCGACCCGCAGGAGCAGCGTCGTGGTGCTTGCGCTCCTGACCGATGAAGGGCCGTCGGCCTATGCGCTCTCGCCGATGAACGCCAATCTCCTGTCCGATCAGTTGCGCGAAGCCGCCGCCGCACCGACGGCGGACTCCTGAGGTCCAACGGCGGGGCTCGGCCATGCTCGCAACGGCGCTCGGCTTCTTTGCAGGGATGGCCTTTCTCTTCGGGCTTGCCACCATCGTCTGGGGTGTTCTCCTGCTTCGGATGCAAAGGGATGCAGCATGTGACGCGCTGGCGACAGGCGACAAGGATGAGCGAGGACGCGAGTGGGTGCCGTCTCTCATTGCCGGCTCGCTCGCTATCGGCATGTCGGTGTGGATGATGATCGCTGCCGTCGGGACTGCCGATTGAACAACAGAGCGCGTTCCGTGAGCGCAGAGGCGCAAAGGAAGTGAAGCGCCCTCTGGCTCCGCAAGGGGAGTCAACGTACGTCAGCTATCTCCGCACCACCCACTCGTCGCGATCTTCTCATAGCTCCGCTTCACCGCGCCCAGGCGATGCGGTGGGCGCGCGCCTCATGGTCGGGCTCGCCGGCGTGCGCGGCGAAGGCATGATTGAACGCCTCGCGATAGATGTCCTGCGCGTGCGGCGGCAGATGGTTGCGCACCGACGCGGGGAGGTCGGCATTGGTCGCGTAGGGCATGGCGCGACTCTATTTTTGCTGCGCGGCCCCCGAACGGCCAATAATATTTTTTGGCAATACGGCGATATTGCAAATGGCTGAATACGGGCGCGCCCGGCTTCGGCCGGGGCGCTGGCACACGCTAGCGCGATTGTTCACTTTTTCGCAGACAGTTTGCGCGCGGCTTTTGGCGCGGGCTCGGCTTCCACCGATGCGGCGTCGCGTGCGAGGCGAAGCGCCTTCAGGCGGGCGATCTTGGTCTCTTCCGCCGCGCGGGCGGCGAGATATTCGGTCATGGCTTGCTGGCCTTCGCGCTTTTGTTCTTCCTTGCGGAAGGCGGCTGCGGCCTTGTCGATTGCGCTCGATGATGCCATCGGCGGCTCCTTGGGTGTTGTGCGGGTATATTTGATAACGGGCGGCGGCGGTCATTGGTTCCGCGGCTTACCCGTTGGCCTGGGCCGCATGGGCCGGGCCGTCTGTGCCGGGAGAATAGTGCGCCCGCCAGTACATCCGTGGTCGGGCGCGTGCGTGGGCCGGCGGTACGCCGGCCCGGCTATCCGGCTCAGGCTACGCTGAGATTGTCGGCGGATTCCTTGCCGGTCTTCGGGCTGCGCACGACTTCGTACGAAACCTTCTGGCCTTCGTTCAGATTGAAGAGGCCCGCGCGCTCGACGGCGCTGATATGGACGAACACGTCCTTGCCGCCTGCATCCGGCTGAATGAAGCCGAAGCCTTTTTGCGCGTTAAACCACTTCACTGTTCCCTTGTTCATGGGATCGTTCCTTGAGGTAGGTGTGTGTATGGGCGCGCGCGACGCGCGTGCCCGACTTGCATCGATGTTCAGGTGAAGGTCGTCAGCAGGCGTGGAATGAAAACCAGCGCGTGGCCAAGTCAATCGGCCGAAACTTCGATGCAGCCAACATAGGGATGAACAGGCGCCGCGGCAAGGGCCGAAGCAAATTTAATGCAAATCGCCCGCTGCGGCCCGGATTTATGCTAATAATTCCATAACAATAGCGCACCCGGACGCCCGAACGGGAGCCGGCGCTGCTGCAGGAGAAAACAATGACAAAGAACAGATTCCGCGTCGGCGAGAGCGTGCGATACACATCCAACACCGTTGGCCGGCCCGGCGCGCGGGACGGCTATACGATCGTCCGCGTCCTGCCGCCGGAGAACGGCGAGCAGCAATATCGCATCAAGAGCGCGAGCGAAGCGCACGAGCGAGTGGCGCAGGAAAGTCAGCTCGAGCGGAGATCCTGATTCCGGCGCGCGGGCGGCGCAACGCCGTCTGCTATCTTGCGCTCGGCCGCGCGGCCGGCACGACCGAGAGGGAAAGCTTGCGCGTGAGGCGCAGCACCTCGAGCGGGAGCGTCGTGCCGATCCTGTCCGCGGTCATCAGCCGGTGCAGGGCGTCGACGCCGGTCACCGGCTCGCCGCCGAGGCCGACGATGATGTCGCCGGAGACGAGGCCCGCACGCGCGGCGGGGCTGTCCGGCTCGACCGTCATCACCTGTGCGCCGCTTTCGGTGGCGAGTTGGTGGTGACGCACGATCCGGCGCGGCAGCGGCACGGTCTGTCCGGCGACGCCGATGTAGCTGCGGCGCACCTTGCCGTGGCGCAGGAGCTCGCTCACCACGAAGCGCGCGGTGTTGCTTGCGATCGCAAAGCAGATGCCCTGCGCCATCGGGATGATCGCGGTGTTGATGCCGACGATCTCGCCGTTCGCGGTGACGAGCGGACCGCCGGAATTGCCCGGGTTGAGCGCGGCGTCGGTCTGCACGATGTCGTCGATCAGGCGGCCGGTGCGCGAGCGCAAGCTGCGGCCGAGCGCGCTGACGACGCCCGCGGTCACGGTGGCCTGGAAGCCGAACGGATTGCCGATGGCGACCACGAGCTGGCCGACGCGGATTTTCGCCGAGTCGCCAAGTTCCGCGTGCGCGAGATTGTCGGCGTGCAGCCGCAGGAGCGCGAGGTCGGTGTCGGGGTCGTCGCCGACAAGGTAGGCGGGCAGCGTGCGGCCGTCCATGAGCGTGGCCTCGAGCGCGGCGGCGCCATGCACGACGTGGCTATTCGTGAGCACGAAGCCGTCGGGCGTGAAGATCACGCCGGAGCCCGCGCCTGCGGGCAGTTCGGCGCGGCCATGGCCGGCCTGCGGGCGGCGCTTTGCCTGCAGATGCACGACGGCAGGCGACACGCGGTCGACCGCGCCCGCGACGGCGCGCGAATAGGCGTCGAGCAGCGCGCCGTCGTCCGCAGTCGCGGGCCCGGCGGCTTCAAGTGCGTGGTCCGATTCCGGTGTGCCCAGGATGTCCAGCATGGTCGTCGATCCGGAAGGAGGCGACCCTATGTCGGTGCCGGTAACACCGCTTTCAAGTGGCTGGCGGGAACCGACTTCGGGCTCAGCCGTTAGCGCTGCGCCGTGGCTGTGCATCCGCCCTCGCCAGATCGTGTTAGAACCGCGGGCCGCAAAATCCGTGCGTCCCCATGAGCCTGCGCCGCCGCCTCACCATCCTCGTCACGCTCGCCTCCGCGCCGACGCTCGCGCTCGTCGCCCACAACACCTTGGAGTGGCGCGAATTCATCACGCGCCGGGCGGGGGATGATGCGGTCGCCTCGGCGCGGCTCGTCGCCGCCGAGCTCACGCAACTGCGCGAGGGCACGCGGCACCTGATGATCGCGCTGACCGAGCATCCGTCGGTGCCGAACGACGAGGCCGGATGCTCCGCCCATTTCCGTGCGGTCGTGAAGAATCTCGCGATCTACCGCGAGGCGGCGCTGATCGACCGCACGGGGCGCTTCCATTGCTCGTCGATCGAGATCCCGCCAACGCTCGACGTGCGCGACCGGGTCTATTTCAGGGAGCCGCTCCAGACGAACGCCTTCACCATCGGCACGGTGACGACGGGGCGCGTGACCGGCGAGCGGTCGCTGCACATGTCGATGCCCTACAAGAGCCGGGACGGCAGCTTCGACGGCGTCGTGGTGCTGATCCTGAACCCAGACCGGATCGGGCGCGACTTTGCGCGCCGCACCTGGCCGGCGATCCATCAGCTGACCGTGCTCGACCGCGAGGGCTCGCTCGTGTTCGCGATTCCGGAGGCGGAAGGGCAGGCGGCCCCGGTAACGGCGGTCGCAAGCTACGCCTTTCAGCGCGCCAAGTTCGACCGCGCGCGCACGTTCGCCGCGAAGGGCGCGCAGGGCAACGACGAGATCGTCGGCGTGATGCGCGTGGACGAAGAGCCCAACGGCCTGTTCGTGGCCGTGAGCGTGGACCTCGACCTCGCGCTCGCGGAGCTGTGGGAGAGCGCGTGGCGGAACACGATCTTCGCCATCATCGCCGTCCTGTTTGCGCTGCTGAGCGCAACCATTGTCGGCTACTTCCTGCTCCAGCGGCCGGTGCTCGAACTCGTGCATATCGCGCGCCGGCGCGAGGCCGGCGATACGAAGGCGCAATTCCCGGCGCTGTCGCGCGGCTCCGAGCTCGGCCTGCTCAGCAAGGCGCTCTCCGACATGTCGGCGAAGGTGGACGGCCTGCTCGAGCAGAAGGAGTTTCTGCTGCGCGAGCTGCAGCACCGGGTGATGAACAGCCTGCAGATTCTTTCCAGCCTGCTCCTGATGCAGTCGCGCCATGCGAAGGAGCCGGAGACGCAGGAGCAGTTGCAGCGCGCGCGCGACCGGGTGATGTCGATGGGCATCGTCTACCGGCATCTCTACCGCACGGAGACGGTGGGACCGGTGGAATTCGGCGAATTCCTGCGGCTCATCTGCGAGGAGAGCGAGCGCGCCTATGGCGGCGCGCGCTCCGGGCGCATCGTGTGCAAGACGGAGCCGCTGTTCGTCTCGAGCAATACCGCGACCGCGCTTGCGGTCCTGATCCACGAGCTGATCACCAACGCCTTCAAGCACGCCTACCCCGAGGACGAGGAGGGCGCGATTACCATCGCCATGAGCCGCGGTCCCAAGCGCGAGATCGAATTCCGCGTGACCGACCGCGGGCGCGGGCTGCCCGAGGATTTCAGTCCCGATTCGGCTTCCTCGCTCGGCTTCCGGGTGATCATGAGCACGATCCGCCGATTCGGCGGGACGCTGGAAATTCACCGGCTCTCGCCGGGAACGGAATTCGCGATCTCGCTCCCGGCCAGTCTCGAGGCAAAAGCGGATATCGCCTGACGGTCGGGGATCGCTTGCCGTTCCGGGAACGGGCGGGGCGGCGGCGGAATTGTCATCGCACCGCGGGTGTCGATAGGATATGAATTCCGGCGTCATCGTCATACCGGCCCAGCGGCGGGCGGGCCGGTACGGAAAGCGGCGCCGGTTCGGTGACGGCAGGCAAGGAGGCCCAAAGCTCGTGGCATCAAGACAGGGTAATTTCGCAATCCCCGCCACCCTTCGCCTCATGGCCGCCGCCGCCATCCTCGCCTCGGCGCTGCCCGCGACGGCGCAATCGCAGCAGACGGCCGAGGCCGCGGCCGGTCCGTTCGAGAATCTGCAAGGTACCTGGTCGGGCACCGGTATCATCACCCTCGGCAGCGGCGACAAGGAGCGCATCCGCTGCCGCGTGACCTACGAGGTCGAGCGGGGCGGGAGCGGGGTGGATCAGGATCTCCGCTGCGCCAGCGACAGCTACAAGTTCGAGCTCACGGCCAAGCTGCAGGCGAATGGAGGCAACATCAGCGGCTTCTGGAGCGAGCGGACGCGCAGCCTGAACGGTCAGATCGTCGGCCGCGCCAGCGTCGGGCAGATCCAGGCGATGGCGGAGACGAGCGGCTTTGCCGCGGCGCTGACTTTCGTCACGCGCGGCGACCGGCAATCGGTGCGGATCGAGTCGAAGGCGCAGGAAATCTCCGAGGTCAACATTACGCTGCGGCGGACGGGGAAATAGCCGCCTCGTGCGGCAGAGCCGGATTGTTGCGCCGAAGGCATGAGCGCGGCGATTGTCCGTTCAGGCGCCGTTCAGGTTGCCACCATATTCTTCCCGTTCTGGAACCGGAAAATACCGGCGGCGTTTTTATGACGGAACTCCGACGCCGGGGATGCGTCGCATCGATCGGCGAGGCAGACGGCCATCTTCCCGGCGGGGCAACGGAAAGAGGACAGCGAGATGCGTAGATTGAGGAATGCGACCATCGCCCTTTCGCTTGGCGGCGCGATTGCGGCGACGTCGATGGTGCCGCTCGGTGCGCCGGCAATGGCGGCGCCGTTGTCGATGAACGCGGCGGCGCTGACGGAAGCCGCGCCGAGCGACGTGATCGAGGTCCGCCGCCGCCATCGTCATCGCAGCGGCGCGATCGTCGCGGGCCTTGCGCTCGGCGTGATCGGTTCGATCATCGCGCATGAGGCGTACCGGCGCCACTACCGCCGCCACTATTATCCATACGGCTATTATGAGCCGTATCCGCGCTGCATCCGCAGGCATGGTGCTTGGTACTGCCGCTGATCGGCGCTAGACTGATTTTGAAATGACGCGTCCGGTGCCCTTGCGCCGGACGCGTTATTTTGTGCATGAGAGGAAGGGCGGGGGAAACCGGCGGTGAGCCAGACGAACGACGGCGAACACGAAGGGCTGGTCTACAGCTATCGACCGCGGGCGGTGGGTGGCGGCCTCTCGTTCCGGCTCGGCGAGCATTCGCTCGACTGGAATCTCGGCGGCACATGGGGCAGCACGCCTTATCCCATGATGACGATGCTGCGCCTCGGCTACCGGCCGACGAACTTCGGCACGCGGCGCTTCATGGCGGAGATCTGGTCGCAAAAAGGGCCGAAGCTTGAGATAGCCTCGGCGTCGTATCGCTCGCTGGTGGCGCTCGACGATCAGGGGCCGGCATTCAAGGACTTCATGCGCGAGCTGCATGCGCGCATCGCGGCATCGGGCGGCAACTGCAGGTTCGAGGCGGGCTTTCCCGCCTGGCGCTGGTGGCCGATGGCGGCGGTCGGCGCAGCGACGGGCGCGTTCCTCATCTATATCGCTTTCAGCACGCTTGCGAGCGGCGACATGTCAGCCGGCTTGTTGATGGCGGGGTTCATCGTCCTGTTGGCATGGCAGATGTGGCCGCTGATTACGCGCAACCGCCCGCGGCGCTACGATCCGCGGCACATTCCCGAAGACGTAATTCCGTAGCGGCGGGGTCAGTCGTCGTCTTTGCCGAGGCTCTTCGGCGTCACGAAGATTTCCAGCCGCCCCGTCCGCGGCTCCACGTCTTCCCAATTGCCGGGCAGGTCGAGGACGGCGAGGCTTGCGGTCGGCATGGAGCCGCCGAAGCGGATCAGGGCGCCGGTTTCACCCGCCCCGGCAAGCAGGCGCACGAGATCCTCGAAACCGGGATTGTGACCTACCAGCAGCAAGGTTTGCACGGCGTTGTCCGTCTCGCGCACGAGATAGAGCAGCCGTTCGGAGGAGGCCGCATAGATCCGCGGCTCGAGCCGATGGCGGGGGGCCTTCCTGAATGCCGGGGCGAACAGCTCCCAGGTCTCGCGGGTCCGCTGCGAGGGCGAAACGAGCGCGAGGTCGGGCGCGAGCGCCTGGGCGGCGGCGAATTCCGCGATCTTCGGCGTGTCGCGGCGGCCGCGCGGGGCGAGCGGCCGCTCCTCGTCGTCCATATCGCCTTGCGGGACGGCCTTGGCGTGGCGCAGGAGTATCAGTCGGCGCATGTCGATCCGTCGCGAGCTACAGTCGGTGGCGATTCGGCGTCATTCCCCAGTGCGGTGGTTCAGAAATTTCCTTCACCCTGACCGCGAGTCCATCAAGGGAATTTCTGAACCAACCACACTAGAATTATAGTCTTGCTAGTGTCCTGCGAATCCGAAGTTCGCTCACGAGGAGGCCGCACGGTTGAGCGAACTTCGGATTCGGGACACTAGCTGCCGCAAACATGAAATCCTAGCACTGTAACGAACACAATTTGACGATGACCGGCGACGCCACCGATACCTTTTATGACGCAACCGCCGTGCCGCGGGCGCCGCGCCCGCGGCTCATGCAGGACATCGATACCCGGGTGTGCATCGTCGGCGCGGGATTTGCCGGACTATGGACGGCGCGCGCACTCGCCCGGCGCGGTTACGACGTGGTGCTGCTTGAGGGCGGCACGGTCGCCGGACAGGCATCGGGCCGGAACGGTGGTTTCGTGTCGGCTGGCTATGCGGAGCGGCTGCCGCGCATCATCGAGCGCGTCGGTCTCGAGCAGGCGCAGGCGCTCTATGCGTTGTCACGGCAGGGGATGGACGTCGTCGGCGGCGTTCTCGCGGAAGGCATTCCGGGCATCGATCCGGTGGCCGGGCGGCTCAACGTCCTGCGCCACGACGACGAGGAGGGGCTCCGGCGCTATGCGGATCTGCTCGGCGAGCACTTCAACCATGAAATGCTGATCTGGTCGACCGAGCGGGTGCGGGAGACGCTGAAGACCGGCCGCTACTATCAGGCGCTGCACGACGCGGACGCGTTCTCCATTCATCCGCTCAATCTCGCGCTGGCGCTGGCGGCGGAGATCGAAAAGCACGGCGGGCGCATCTTCGAGCAGACGGTGGCGACCGGCGCCGATCTCGAGGGCGTGCTGAAATGGGTGTCGACCGAGCGCGGGCGCGTGCGCGCGCAGGACGTGGTGTTCTGCGGCAGCGTCTTCATCGGCGACGGATTTCCGTCGCTCGCGCGCACGATCCTGCCGGTGGCGACGCACGTCTGCGTCACGGCGCCGATCGGCGACAAGCTGAAAGAGACGATCGGCTACGCCGGCGGCATCGCCGACACGCGCCGGGCAGGCGACTATTATCGCATCGTCGGTGACCGGCTCCTGTGGGGCGGCCGCATCAGCACGCGCACGAAAGAGCCGCGCCGGCTGAAGCGGCGTCTCGCGCGTGACATCGCCCGTGTCTATCCGGCGCTCAACGACATCGAGATCGAGCATGCGTGGTCCGGCATCATGGGCTACGCGATCCACCGCATGCCGCAGATCGGAATGCTGCGGCCGGGCGCGTGGGTCGCGAGCGCGTTCGGCGGCCACGGGTTGAACACGACGGCGATTGCGGGCGAGCTGATCTCGACGGCGATCATCGACAACGACGACCGCTGGCGGCAATTCATTCCGTTCGGGCTGGTGTGGGCGGGCGGCGGCTGGGGTCGGCGCACGACGCAGCTCATCTACTGGGGCATGCAGCTTCGCGACAAGGTCGACGAGGCGAAGTCGCGCTATCGCGAGCGCGCGGCCAAGCGGCGGGCCGAGCGCGCCGCCGCGGCGGAAGCCGCGCGCAAGCTCGCCGAGGAGAAGGCCGCGGCGGAAGCCGCGCAGCGCGCGAAGGAAGAGGCGGCGGAGAAGCGCCGGCGCGAATCCGAGGAGCTCGCGCGGCTGCTCGCGCTGGAGGAGAAGGACGAGAAGCGGCGCAAGGAGGGCGAGGGAAAAGCGCTGAAGGCGGACAAGAAGAAAAAGAGCGAATAGACCCTCAATAGTGCGGCGGAAGCTGCACGACGGTTTCCATCCCGTGCAGGATACTGGCGACATGCATGGCCGTGTGCGCCCCGATTGCGGCCAGCGGGCTGCGCGTTACGACATAGCCTGCCGTGATGATCGCGTTTCCAATCAACGGGAATACGAGCGAGGCATTGCGAAATTCCGCGAAGCCGAAGTGATAGGCGGCGGTGATCACGACGCTGGCGACGATGCCGAACAGGCCGCACATGATGCGGCGCCGCCAGATCGGATTGGAGTCGTCGAAGTTCGGTCCATGAAAGGCGAGCACGGGCATCACGTTCAAGAGCAGCGCGTCGATGACGCCATAGACGATGCCGAACCAAAGCAGCGCGAAGACGAGCGCAGCACCCTGTGGGACCGCCGAAGCCGGCTGCGAATAGACATTTTGGACAACGAAATAGCCGATCACGATTGCGCCGATCACGCCAAGCAGCCAATGGCGCGTGAACTCGCGGAAGGAAAAGCCATTCCAGCTGAAGAAGACCGCGAGGAAGGCCGCGACGATTGCGGCGTACGGAATGAGAAAATAGGTCCGCTCAAGCCTGAGCACCGACGAGAAAACCGCCGGAATTGCAAAGCCGAGGATGGCTGCCGCAGCCACCCACCAAAACGCCCGCATCAGGTTTGTTGTTGCGGCAACCGGCGCGGCTTCGAGTGAACGGGTTCCGGCCATGCGCATCTCCGCCAGACGCGGCATGATGGTTCAGCGACGCGATGCCGGCTTTGATCTGCCTCAAACGAGGAAGCGGGCGTGCCGCGGCCGCAAGAGGGCTTGTGTTATTGGCTCTCGCGCCGCGAAAGGAACGCGAGGCGCTCGAACAGGTGGACGTCCTGCTCGTTCTTCAAGAGCGCGCCATGCAGCGGCGGGATCAGCTTCTTCGGGTCGCGCTCGCGCAGCGTATCGGGGCCGATGTCCTCGACCATCAGGAGCTTCAGCCAGTCGAGCAGCTCGGAGGTGGAGGGCTTCTTCTTCAGGCCCGGCACTTCGCGGATCTCGTAGAAGAGCTTCAACGCCTCGGCGACGAGGCGCTGCTTAATGCCGGGGAAATGCACCTCAACGATTTCGCGCATGGTGTCGGCGTCGGGGAAGCGGATATAATGGAAGAAACAGCGGCGCAGGAAGGCGTCCGGCAATTCCTTCTCGTTGTTCGAGGTGATGATAACGACCGGCCGCTGCGCCGCCTTGATCGTCTCGCCGGTCTCATAGACATGGAATTCCATGCGGTCGAGCTCCTGCAGGAGATCGTTCGGGAACTCGATGTCGGCCTTGTCGATCTCGTCGATCAGCAGCACCGGCCGCTCCGCGGACTCGAAGGCGTCCCACAGCTTGCCGCGGCGGATGTAGTTCTTGATGTCGGAAACGCGCGGATCGCCAAGCTGGCTGTCGCGCAGCCGCGCCACCGCATCATATTCATAAAGGCCGTGGATCGCTTTCGTCGTCGATTTCACGTGCCATTCGATGAGCGGCGCGCCGATGGCTTTCGCGACCTCGGCGGCGAGCACGGTCTTGCCGGTGCCCGGCTCGCCTTTGATGAGGAGCGGACGCTCGAGGGCGATGGCGGCATTGACGGCGATCTTCAGGTCGGCGTCGGCGACGTAGGACTTGGTGCCTTCAAAACGCATGGGCTCTCCCCGGACGGCGGGCGACACTAGACAGGGCGTCGTTGCGCTGCAAGAAGCCGGCCTGCCGCGGGGACCGAAGCCCTTGTCCGAAATCGCCGTTTACGCCGCGCTGTTCGCCAGCGCTTTCCTGTCTGCGACGTTATTGCCGGGCTCGTCGGAGGCGGCGCTCGTCGGCCTGCTCGCGGCGGGGCAGGGGAATGTGGCGGCGCTCGTTGCCGTCGCGACCGCGGGCAATGTGCTCGGCTCGGCGGCGAACTGGGTGCTCGGGCGCTTCTTCAGCCACTTCCGCGACCGGCGCTGGTTTCCGGTCGATGCGCGTGCCTGGGAGCGCGCGGTGCAATGGTACGCGCGCTACGGAATCTGGTCGCTCCTGTTCGCATGGCTGCCGGTGGTCGGCGATCCGCTCACGCTGATCGCGGGCGTCCTGCGCACCGACATCCGCTGGTTCATCGTCCTCGTCACCGCCGGCAAGCTTGCGCGCTATCTCGCCCTTGCCGCGAGCTTCCTGTGGTGGTCACATTAACTTGAAGTTTTTCGGACTGGATCGGCGGCGGCCGCCGGATTTTTTTCCCGCCGCGGATGTTTATTCCCAATCGCCGCCTGCGGGACGGGCGGCACCCAGGAGGAGTTCCATGAAATCCGTGAAGAATTATGCGGCCGCCGTCCTGATCGTGGTCGGGGCGGTCGCGGCCGCGAAAGCGCAGCAGAGCGAGATGAGCTTCTTCGTTACGAGCGTCAATCCGGGCAAGGGCGCAGAGCTGGGCGGCCTGGAGGGCGCAGATGCCTATTGTCAGAAACTCGCAAGCGAAGCCGGTGCTAGTGCGAAGACCTGGCGCGCTTATCTGAGCCAGAGCGCAACGGGCGCCATGCAGGCAGTCAATGCCCGCGACCGCATCGGCAAAGGTCCCTGGAAGAATGCAAAGGGCGAGGTGATCGCCAAGGATGTCGACGACCTGCACAAGGACCCGAACATCAACAAGCAGACCGCGCTCGACGAGAAGGGCAATCCGGTCAAGGGCCGCGGCGACAGCCCGAACGAGCACGACATCCTGACGGGCACGCAGCCGGACGGCACGGCGTTCGCCGCGGGCGACAAGGACATGACCTGCGGCAACTGGACCAAGGGCGGCGAGGGCTCGGCGATCGTCGGCCATCACGACCGCATGGGCCTCGACGAGTCGGCGCCTGCGAAATCTTGGAACTCCTCGCACGGCACGAGCGGCTGCGGCATGCAAGCGCTGCGCTCCACCGGGGGAGCCGGCTTGTTCTATTGCTTCGCGACGAACTGAGACGCCGGTGTCGCCTCCGATTCAAACAATCCGCTCATTCCCGCGAAAGCGGGAATCCAGGGCGACTTACGCATTCATTTGTGGCCCTGGGTCCCCGCTTGCCGCGCCGACGAGCCCGGTTCAGGGCGAGTGTTCGGCGCGGCGAATATTAACTTGCCGCGCTGGCCGCTCGCTTCGCTCGCCAGCGCGGCGGGGACGAGCGGAATATTGACACCGTTGCCCGGCTATTTCCGGTGCCGCGACCACGGGAAGAGCGCGGCGGGAAATTCCGCCGCGTAGCGCCTGCCGTCCGGCTGCGGGCGATGGGTGGGACGGCCGATCGCGCCCGGCTGCACGACCTTGCGATAGAGATGCCAGGTCGCATGCCCGAGCACCGGCATCACCACCGGCAGGCCCATGAACAGCGGCAGCGTGCCGAGCGCGAGCAGGACGGCGACGATCAGGCCCCACAGCATCATCGGCACCGGGTTTGCGAGCACGGCGCGCACCGAGGTCAGCATCGCCGCCGTCGCGCTCACGTCGCGGTCGAGCAGGAGCGGGAAGGAAACGACGCTGATCATGAGCACGAGCACGGCGAAGAGAAATCCCATGCCGTTGCCGATGAGGATCAATCGCCAGCCGGCCGAGGTGTTGAAGATCCGGTCGAGGAAGTGGGGGATCGATGCCGCCGGCGCATCGCCGAAATTCGCCACATAGATTGCCTGCGCGACCGCGAGCCAGACCAGGAAGATCACGGTCAGCAAGGCGCCGAGGGCGAGGATCGCGCCGAGCGAGGACGAGCGGAAGACGTCGAACGCGTGCGTCCAGTCGGTATCGAGGCCCGCTTCGCGGCGGCGCGACAGCTCATAGAGGCCGGTCGCGGCGAAGGGACCGATCAGCGCGAAGCCGGCGGCGATGGGAAACAGCATCGACAGCACGTCGTAGCCGACGGCGAGCCGGAACAGGACGAGCCCGGCGAGCGGATAGATCAGGCAGAGAAAGAGCGCGTGGCTGGGGATGGCCTTGAAATCGTCGATGCCTTTGGCGAGCGCCGCGCGCAGATCGGCAACGTCGATCCGGCGGATGGCCGGAAGGACGGTCGATCCGGCGGCGGGTGAGACGGATTGCGTTCGCGCCATGGTCATGCCTCCTGTTCGCGAGCCGGCGTGGCTGCGGCCTGGAAGGCGATGGCTTGCACCTTTTGGCCGCCGTTCGCGCCGCGTCGGGGCCCCCCAAGTGCAAAATCATTCTACTCTCTTTCCGCCGCCCGAAAAGGCGCGGGAAATCGCCATTTGGCGGTGTCATTCGAATTTGATGCAGGTCATTCTTTCGTGTCCTGATGCACCGCAATAAAGTCGTGCACCCGATGACTGAAATCACCTTCCGAACCCGCAATCTCACCAAGACCTACATCAGCGGCGCCGTGGAGGTGCAGGCGCTGCGCGGCGTCGATTTCGAGGCCGAGGCAGGGGAGTTCCTAGTGATTCTCGGGCCTTCCGGCTCGGGCAAGTCGACGTTCCTCAACATCGTCGGCGGGCTCGACCAGCCGACCTCCGGCGAGGTCTGGTTCCAGGATCACGAGCTCTCGCGCATGAGCGAGCGCGAGCTCACGCTCTACCGGCGCGATCACGTCGGCTTCGTGTTCCAGTTCTACAATCTCGTGCCGAGCCTGACCGCGCGGGAGAACGTGGCGCTCGTCACCGACATCGCGCGGAAGCCGATGCAGCCGGAAGAGGCGCTCGATCTCGTCGGGCTCACGCCGCGCATGGATCATTTTCCGGCGCAGCTTTCCGGCGGCGAGCAGCAGCGCGTGGCAATCGCGCGCGCCATTGCCAAGCGCCCGGAAGTGCTCTTGTGCGACGAGCCGACCGGCGCGCTCGATTCGAAGACCGGCATCCTGGTGCTGGAGGCGCTGCTCAAGGTCAATATCGAGATCGGCGCGACGACGCTCGTCATCACGCATAACGTGGCGATCCAGGAGATTGCGCATCGCGTGATCCAGTTCGCCGACGGCCGGATCGCGGCCACGCACACGATCGCCGAGCGCAAGCCGGCATCGGCGATCCATTGGTGACGGCATGCGCGCCTTGAACCGCAAGCTCCTGCGCGATCTCGTGCGGATGTGGCCGCAGGCGCTGGCGATCGCGCTGGTCATGGCGTCCGGCGCCGCGACGCTGATCCTCGGCGTCGGCTCGCACGGGTCGCTCGCGGAAACGCGCGCCATCTACTACGAGCGCAACCGGTTCGCCGACGTGTTCGCCGACGTGACGCGGGCGCCGAACATTCTGGCGGAGGAAATCGCGCACATTCCCGGCGTCGCGGCGGTGGAAACGCGGATCGCGAAGATCGCCCTGCTCGACATCCCGGGCATGGCCGAGCCGGCGTCGGCGATGTTCGTGTCGATCCCGCACCTGCGCGAGCAGCGGCTCAACCTTCTGCACCTGCGCAGCGGTCGGCTGCCGATCGCCGGCGACGAGCGCGAAGTGGTCGTGAGCGAGCCGTTCGCGCTGGCGCACAAGTTCGATATCGGGTCGAGCTTCGAGGCCATTCTCAACGGGCGCAAGCGCACGTTCCGCATCGTCGGCACGGCGCTGTCGCCGGAATTCATCTATGCGCTCGGCCCGTGGGACCTGATGCCGGATGACCGGCGCTTCGGGATCGTCTGGATGTCGGAGCCGGCGCTGGCGGGTGCCTTCGATCTGACCGGCGCCTTCTCCAGCGTGCATGTCAAGCTCCTGCACGACGCCTCCGAGAGCGAGGTGATCGACCGGCTCGACCAGATGCTGACCCGCTATGGCGGGCTCGGCGCCTACGGGCGGCGCGACCAGACCTCGCATGCGTTCCTCGACGCCGAATTGCAGCAGCTCGAGGCCATGAGCCGCGTGCTGCCGCCGATCTTCCTGATCGTCGCAGCGTTTCTCGTGAACATGACGCTGTCGCGGCTGATCTCGCTGGAGCGGGAGCAGATTGGCCTCTTGAAAGCGATCGGCTACGGAAGCTGGGCGGTCGGGGTGCACTACATGCAGTTCGTGTCGGTGATCGCGCTCGTCGGCGCGGCGATCGGCGCGGTGGCGGGAACCTGGCTCGGCGTCGGGCTGACCAGGCTTTATGGGGACTTCTTCCACTTTCCATTTCTCGTCTTCCGGATGGATCCCGGGGTCTATCTGATCGCGGCGGGTGTGACGGTCACGGCGGCGGTGCTCGGCGCGCTGAAAGCCGTGCGCGACGTGGTGGGTCTGCCGCCGGCGGTGGCGATGACGCCGCCGGCGCCGGCGCAATACCGTCGGCTCCTGCTGCCGATCGTCTATTCCCTGCTGCGGCTGCCGCAGACCTTCATCATGGCGGCCCGGCATCTCCTGCGCTGGCCCGTGCGCACCCTGAGCAGTCTTCTGGGGATCGCGGCTTCGGTGGCGATCCTGGTCGGTTCGCTGTGGAGCTTCGGTTCGGTCGATTACATGATCGATGTCACCTTCCACCGTGCCGACCGGCAGGACGCGACGATCAATTTCGTGCGCGAGCGCCCGGAGTCCGCGCTGTGGAACGTCATGAACCTGCCGGGCGTGCTGCGGGCGGAACCCTATCGCTCGATCCCGGTGAAGATCCGCAACGGCAACGTGGAGCGCCGCATCGCCGTCGTCGGCAAGCCGCCGGGCACCGACTTGAGCCGGGTGCTCGACCGGTCCCTGCGCCCCGTGCGCCTGCCGGAAACCGGCATCGCGCTCTCGGTCGCGCTCGCCGACATCCTGAAGGCGAAGGTCGGCGACCTGGTCGAAGTGGAGCTCCTGGAGCGCGACCGCCGCCGCGTCGACCTGCCGGTGACGGCGATCATCGAAGGATATATGGGGCTGATGGCCTATATGGATATTGCCGAGGCGAACCGCCTGATGCACGAAGGCTCGATGATCAGCGGCGCGCATATCGCCTTCGACAGCCAGAGGCAGGACGAGCTGTTTCAAACGCTCAAGGAGACGCCGACGGCGAGCTTCATCGCCCTGCAGCGGGTGTCGTTGCAGAAATTCCGTGACACGATCGCGGAAAATATCTTCATCATGGTGACGATGTATGTGTCGCTTGCCGTGGTGATCGCCTTCGGCGTCGTCTACAACTTCGCGCGGATTTCGCTGTCGGAGCAGGGGCGCGAGATCGCCAGCCTGCGGGTGCTCGGGTTCACGCGGGGCGAAGTTTCGTCGATTCTGCTGTCGGAGCTTGCGGTGGTGACATTGCTGGCGCAGCCGCTGGGCTGGATTCTCGGCTACGCGCTGGCTGCGCTTTCGGTGTGGGCGTTCGAAAGCGAGCTCTACCGCGTGCCGTTGATTCTGGAGCCCTATGTCTATGCAACCGGAAGCCTGCTGGTGATCGCCGCGGCGATCGTCTCGGGCCTCATCGTCCGCAGGCGCATCGACAGGCTCGACCTGATCGAAGTATTGAAGACGAGAGAATAGCGATGGCATCGGTATCCCTCCGGCGGATTGTGTTGGGCATCGTCGTGGCGGCAATCGCGGCCGCGGCAATCTGGGCGTTCTGGCCGAAGCCGGTCGGCGCCGATCTCGCGACGATCCGGCGCGGGCCGCTCGAGGTCACGGTCGAGGACGAAGGCGTCACGCGCATCCGCGACGTCTATACGGTCTCGGCGCCGATCACCGGCAAGATGCTGCGCACCCACCGCAAGGTGGGCGATGCGGTGGTCGCTTGGGAAACCGACGTGGCGACGATCGAGCCGATCGATCCGGAGTTCCTCGACGTCCGCAGCCAGCGGGTGAGCGAGGCGGCGGTGCAGGCGGCGAACGCGGCGGTCGATCTCGCCGAGGCGCAGCTCAACGAGGCCCGGTCGCAACTGCAATTTGCCCAGTCGGAGTTGAGCCGGGCAACGGAGCTCGCGGCGAAGCAGGCGATTTCGCCGCGCGCTCTGGAAAAGTCGAGGATCGACGTTGCCATCGCGGAAGCCGCGGTGGCGAGCGCCCGGGCGAGCGTGGAAGTGCGGCGACGGGAGCTGCAAAGCGCACAGGCGCGTTTGCTGCAGCCGACCGATCCGGACACGCAGACGGCCAACTGCTGCGTGCAGATCCGCGCGCCGATCAGCGGCAGCGTGCTCCGCGTGATTGCCGAGAGCGAGCGGGTGGTGCAGGCCGGGACACCGTTGATCGAGATCGGCGACGCGAACAATCTGGAGCTCGTGGTCGATCTCCTGTCGCGGGACGCAGTGCGCGTTCCCGATGCGGCGATGGCGCGCATCGAAGCCTGGGGCGGTGACGCCGTCCTCAATGCGCGCGTGCGGCGCATCGAGCCCGCCGGGTTCACCAAGGTGTCGGCGCTCGGCATCGAAGAGCAGCGCGTGCGCGTCATCCTGGATTTCACCGACGCCCCGGAAAAATGGAACCGGCTCGGGCACGCTTTCCGCGTGGTCGCGAGAATTATCGTGTGGCAGGGCGGCGATGAGCTGCAGGTGCCGCTCGGCGCGCTGTTCCGGCGCGACCAGAGCTGGGCCGTCTTCGTCGTGAAGAACGGCCGTACCGAACTGCGCAAGATCGAGATCGGCCAGCGCAACATTCACGCGGCGCAGGTGCTGAGCGGGCTGAGCGAAGGGGAGCAGGTCATCCTGCATCCGAGCGACCAGATTCAGGACGGCGTCTCGGTGGCGCCGCGCTCCTAAGCGCGGATCGTTTGTTGCCGTCATTGCGAGGCGCGTAGCGCCGAAGCAATCCAGTATCTCGGTGGCTGGATTGCTTCGCTTCGCTCGCAATGACGCCGGGATACCCAGATTTCAAATCATCATGCGCTGACCGGCGGCGGAAACCGCCCGGCAAAACTTGCCGCGGGTAGGCAGAACCGCGCCGGTAATGCTGCCGGCCTTCTGCTTAAGCTATTGAAAAACATTAATAAACCAAGTGGCACAGGGCTTGCGACGCCTGCTCCGGGTGCCCGTGCGCGCAGTCGCGCAGACGCGGCCACGAACGGAGGGTGTGATGGGTCTTTTCGGTGCCATGACGACGGCGGTGGCGGGTCTGCGCGCGCAGGCGTTCGCGCTGGAGAACGTGTCGGGCAATATCGCCAACTCGCAGACGACAGGCTTCAAGCGCGTCGACACGAGCTTTGCCGACCTGGTGCCGGATTCGGTTCCGCAACTGCAGCTCGCCGGCGGCGTGATCGCGCGTTCGCGCGGCACCAACAACGTGCAGGGCGACATCCAGAATTCGTCCGTCAACACCTTCATGGCGATCAACGGCGACGGCTACTTCATCGTGCAGAAGCCGTCGGGCTTCCCCGACGGCACGCCGGTGTTCGAGGGCGTCGACCTGTTCTCGCGCCGCGGCGACTTTCAGCTCGACAAGGACGGCTATCTCGTCAACGGCAGCGGCTACTACCTGAAAGTGCTGCAGGTTGACGGAGCCACCGGCAACGTCATCGGCAGCGTGCCGGAGGTGCTGCAATTCTCCAACGACTTCCTGCCGGCCCAGCCGACGACACTGGTCGAGTACCGCGCGAATCTCGCCAGCTATCCGCGCACCGGGCGGGCGGATGCCGACACGCCGGGATCGGAACGGCTGGATCCCACGTCGTTCTCCTTCAATCCGACGATTGCCGGTACGGGGACGGTGGTCGCCAATGACGTGCCGATATTCGTGGAGCAGTCGATCGCGGGCGGTGCGATCACCGTATACGACTCGGTTGGATCGCCGATCAATATTCAGCTGCGGTGGGCCAAGCTGCCGAACGATGCGGCCGTCGCCACAGGCAGCGCAGACCTCAATCCAGCGGTCAACCTGTCGGCGTTCGATACCGAAACCGTCACGATCACGGTCGACGGTGTGAACACCGTGCTGACGCTCAATACGACGACGCTCTCGGACAGCACTGAACTGATTGCCGCAATCGATGCAATCGCGGGGATCAGCGCGTCGCTCAACGGTTCGGACCAGATTGAGATTACCGGCGACAATCCCAACACCAATTTCACGATCACGTATTCGGACCCCGCGATCGGCACCGCGATTGGTCTGTCGGGGGCCACGTTTCAGTCGACCGACACGCGCACCTGGGAGATGTTCTATCTCGAGGACGCGAACGCCGTCGGGACCAACGTCGCCTGGCGCAACGCAGGCGTAAACTACACGTTCGACGCCAGCGGCCAGATGACATCGCCGACGCAAACGGTCGATCTGACCGGCGTGACGATCAACGGCATACCGCTCGGCAACATCACGATCAGTCATGGGGCGACCGGCATCACGCAATTTGCCGATGTGAACGGAACCGTGCAGGTCAATCTCCTGCGGCAGAACGGCTATCCGGCCGGCGAACTGCAGACGATCTCCGTCAACGAAAAGGGCCGCATCATCGCCACCTACTCCAACGGCCGCACGCTGGAGATGGCCGAGATCGTGCTCGCCTCCTTCAATGCCGACAACTCGCTGAAGCGGCTGGACGGCGGCGCATTCGAAGCGACGTCGGAATCGGGCCCGGCGCAATACGGCGCGTCCGGCAAGATCCTCGGCAAGGCGCTGGAGGGCTCCAACACCGACATCGCCGACGAGTTCACGAAGCTGATCGTGACGCAGCAGGCTTACGCGGCCAACACGCGCATCGTCACGACCAGCGACCGGATGCTGCAGGAAACGCTGAATCTCGTGCGCTGACCGGCCGGCGCGATAGCAGGCGGATAGAGGACGGCAAATGAGCCTCGCGCAAGCGATATCGTCGGCACTGTCCGGCCTGCACATCGCGCAGACCGGGGTCAACGTCCTTGCCGACAACATCTCCAACGCGGAGACCCCCGGCTATATCCGGAAATCCGTGCTGCTCGGGACATCCGCGTCGACGGCGGGCAGCAACGGCGCCAAGGTGCTCGGGGTCCGGCGCGAGCTCGACCAGTTCGTGCAGCGCCAGTTGCGCGCGGAGTTCGCAGGCTCCGCCTACGCCAGCAACATCGCAAACTACTACAGCCGCATCGAACAGATCTACGGTCAGCCGGGCAGCCTGAACGCGCTCGACCAACTCTACAACAACTTCACCAATTCGGTGCATGCGCTGACGACGAGTCCGGAATCGAACGCCGCGCGCAGCCAGGTGCTGAACGAAGCGAGCGTGCTGGCGCAGCACCTGAACGCGATGTCGAACGACATCCAGATCCTGCGGTCGCAGGCGGAGACGTCGTTGCGCACCGAGGTCGAGCGGATCAACTCGATCCTGCAGGACGTCGAGTCGCTTTCGATCAAGATCGCCTCGTCGATCGAAAACAGCCCGGAAGCCGCGGCGCTCCTGGATGCGCGCGACCAGCTGGTCGCCGAGCTGTCGGGAATGATCGACGTGCGGGTCGTCGAAATCGGCCGCGGGCAGATTTCGATCTTCACGCTATCGGGCGTCAGCCTGTTCGATCACAAGGCGTCGCGGCTGCGGTTCGACGGATACGATTCCGTCGGCCCGGAGTCGCTGTGGAGTGCGGATGCGGACCTGCGGAAGGTGGGCTCGCTCCGGCTGTCGAATCCGGACGGATACGAGATCGACCTGATCGCGGATCGCGCGATCCGGTCCGGTTCGATCGCCGCGCATCTGGAGATGCGCGACAAGACGCTGGTGCAGGCGCAGGCGCAGCTCGACGAGATCGCGCATGCGCTGGCGACGGCGCTGTCCGACCGGACGGTGGCGGGTACCGCCGCTTCCGACGGCGGGCAGGACGGCTTCGAGATCGATCTGTCCGCGCTGAAGAACGGCAATTCGGTCACGCTCAGCATCATCGACGGCAGCAGCGGGCAACAGCGCCGGATCACGATCGTTCGCGTCGACGATCCCGACGCCTTGCCGCTTGCAAATACCTTCACCGCCGATTCGAACGACGAGGTGATCGGCGTCGATCTCGCGGGCGGCTATGCCGGCGTGCTCGCGGCGCTGAACGGCGCATTCGGATCGGCCGGGATCGCGTTCGACAATCCGTCGGGCATGGTCCTGCGCGTGCTCGATGACGGCGGGCCGAGTGCGGGCACGGTGCAGAGCCTGAGCGCGACGATCACCACGTCGACATTCGAATCCGGCGATCCTACCTTGCCGTTCTTCGTCGACAGCTCATCGGCGCAGCTCTATACGAACTTTGCGACCGAGCTCGGCTCGCAGAAGCTCGGCTTTGCGGGCCGCATCAGGGTCAACCCGGCGCTGCAGGCGGATTCGTCGCTGCTTGTGCGTTACGCCGCCGGCACGGCGGGCGGCGATCCGACGCGGCCGAATTTCATCGAGCAGCAGCTCACCACGGTGCTGCACACCTATTCGCCATCGACCGGGGTCGGCGCGGTAAACGGCCCATTTTCCGGGTCGATCGCCGATTTCATCCGCCAGGCGGTCAGCATGCAGGGCGCGGCGTCCGAGAACGCGTCGCGGCTGAACGAAGGCCAGCAAATCGTGCTCGGCGCGCTGCAGTCGCGCTTCGCCGAGCGCGCCGGCGTGAACATCGATTCGGAAATGGCGCATCTCCTGATCCTGCAGCAGGCCTACGGCGCCAATGCGCGCGTCCTCACCACGGTGAAGGAGATGATCGACATGTTGATGAAGGCTTGAGAATCCGCATGACTTCCATCACCGGATACACCAACCGTTCGACGCTGACCATGCAGATGCTGACGCAGATGCGTTGGCAGCTTGACGCCCTGCAGCGGCAGCTTGCGACCGGCAAGCGCGCCGACACCTATGGCGAGCTCGGGGTCGGCCGGACGATGGATCTCGAAGCGCGCATGCGGCTGTCGCGGCTCGAGAGCTACGAGAACGCGATCTACAGCGTCGATCTGCGCGTCGGCATCATGAACACGGCGCTCGAGCGGCTGCGTGCGATCGGCGATGAAACGCGGGCGGACATGCGCTTCCCCGCCGTGTACAAGCTGCTCGGCAACCAGACGCAGCCGCAACAGCTCGCCGTGCTGCGTCTCGACGAGGCGGTGAGCCTCCTGAACGAGAAGGCCGGCGAGCGTTACCTGTTCTCGGGGCGCGCCACCGACAGCCGCGCCGCCGTCTCGGGGACGCAGATCCTCGACGGTGACGGCGCGCGCGCCGGTCTGCGGCAGCTCATGGCCGAGCGGTTGCTCGCCGATCGCGGGGCCGACGGGCGCGGCAGGCTCGATGCACCGGCCGTGGCCGGCGACGTCATCACGCTCGCGGAGAGCGGCGCGCATCCGTTCGGGTTCAAGCTCGCGTCGGTAACGACGGATTTCGGCGCAACGGTGACGCCGACGGCGGGGCCGCCCGCCTCATTCGACCTCGACTTCGGCGGCAACAATCCGCCTGACGGCGGCCGCGTGCAGGTTCGACTCACCCTGCCCGACGGATCGACCAGCGACCTCGCGCTCACGGCGACGACGGAGAATCCGCCGCCGGCGGGAACGTTCCTGATCGGCGCCGATTCGGATGCGACGGCGGCCAATCTTGCCGCCGCCATCGATGCGGGCATCCTGTCGCTCGGCACTACCGAGCTTGTGGCCGCCTCGGCGGTTCGCGCGGGCGAGGATTTCTTTGCGATCGACGCGAACAACCCGCCGCAGCGCGTCGACGGCCCGCCGTTCGACACCGCGACGGCGATGCGCGACGGCACCCCGGCGGACACCGTGTTCTGGTACACCGGAGAGGCTGCCACCGACAGCGCGCGCGGCACCGCGATTGCGCGGGTCGACGAGACCATCACGGTGTCCTACGGTGCGCGGGCGAACGAGGACGGCATCCGTCAGGTCGTGCAGAGCGTGGCGGTATTCGCGTCGATGACCTTCTCCGAGAGCGACCCGGACGGGCGCGACCGCTATTTCGCGCTGCTGCAACGGCTCGGGAGCGCGCTGGACGGCGGCGACGCGATGAAACAGATCCAGGCGATCCAGACCGATCTTGCCGGTGCGAGTCTCGCGGGAAACGCCACCAAGGAGCGCCTTGCGGACAAGAAGCCCGTGCTGCAGGGAATCCTCGACGAGATCGAGAACATCTCGCCCGAGGAAGTCGGCGTGAAGCTCCTGGCGATGAACACGCGCATGCAGGCGACGATGCAGACGACGGCGCTCCTGTCGCAGTTCACGCTGCTGAGCTATCTCTAGCCATTGTCATTGTGGGGGTATACCGGACTCGGCCTCATCCTTCGAGACGCCGCCTCCGCTTCTCACGCAAGTCGGCTATAGCCGACTTGCGCGGTAAAATTACCGATGTCGGGTAAACCCGACGTCGGCAGCCGGGCTCCTCAGGATGAGGCCAGACATAAAACGACCTCACCCTGAGGAGCGCGAACTTCGTTCGCGCGTCTCGAAGGGTGAGGTCGTCGATTGTCGGAAGAAATCAGGCGGCCTGCGTGCGCAAGCCGGCGGCGATCTCGCGATTGATGTTGATGAGAACGCCCAGGCGATCGGGCGAGCGGGCGCTGTCAGTTTCGAGCTTCATCGAATGATTGATGATGAAATTGGCGAGGTTCGCCACGTTCAGCTTGATCTCGCGCGGCAGCGGATTCTCCGGCTTGCCGATCGAGCTCGCGAATACGACCCAGAGCCGCCGGTTGTAGCGGATCGCGGAAAGCGCGTCGCCGTGATCGCCGGCGCCGGCGTCCTTGATGGCCTGAAGCTTCGCGGCCGCGCGCAGGAGGAGCTGAGCCTCGAGCTCACGCGGACTTCCCGTCGCCTGCGCCGTTCTGGCATAGGCCTGGGTCGGATTCTGCATACTCAAACAATTTCCTTTCGTACTCGATGAGACGCTGGGTCTCCTTCAGAGCCTTGTAAAGGTTGTTGGTTAAGATGTGATTATTGATGCGGTCGAAATATGGCCGCGTGCTGGGCGCAGCCGCGAGCACGTCGCGGATCAGCTCGAAATACAGCGCATGATGCGCAGCGGGATCGTGCGCCAGGTACATGAGCTGGACGACCAGGTAGATCTTCTTGCAGGGCGTGTCGGCCTGGTGGACCGTGAGAATGTCCTTCTCGCGCAGGATCGGGGTGTCGCCTTCGACCACCAGGCGGGTGCGCTGGTCGTCATTGGTGATCACGGAGTTGCCGATGATGACGCGCTCACCCGGCTTCAGCTCGACCTTGAGGCCCACGAATCACCTCCTGTCTGCGACCGCGAATCTATTACCCGGCTTATTAAGAGATCGGCAAAAGAAAACGGCGGGACCAAGTCCCGCCGTTCCATTCTTTGCATTCGTCCGACTGATCAGAACAGGCGGAGCACGCTCTGGTCGGCCTGCGCGGCAAGCGACAGGGCGACGGTCGAGAGCTGCTGGCGCGTCTGCAGGGCCAGCATGTTCGCGCTCTCCTCGTTCGTATCGGCGAGGGTCAGGTTGTCCGCGCCGACCTGGAGGACGTTGATCGTGTTCTTGGTGAACTCCTGACGGGCCTGCACGATCGAGAGGTTGGAACCGAACGTCGCGGCCTGGGTACGCAGGGTCGACAGCGCGTCGTCAAGCTCAGCGATCGCGGCATCGATGTTGGCATCGACCTGGAAGCCGTCACCGCTGATCGCGTTGATGCCGAGACCCGTTGCCGAGAAGTCGACGCCATTGATGGTCAGCGTGCTGGTGCCGCCCTCGTTGAACGTGACCGTGAGATTGTCACCGTCGATGAGGTTGACGCCGTTGAAGGAAGCGTCGCTAGCCATCTGCGTGATCTGCGTCAGCAGGGTGTTGTACTGGTTCTGCAGTTTCGTGCGATCGGCGCTCGCCGTGTCCACAGTCACGGTGTCAACCGCTGCCTGCGTGGTGCCAGCGGTGAGGCCGAGCGCGGTAAGAACAGCCGCATTGCCGCCGATCGTGATCGAGTCGCCCGTGGTCCAGTTGAACTCGATAAAGTCATCGCCGTTGATCGCAGCGGTCACGCCGGTCAGGCCACCGAGTGCCGCAGTCAACTCGGCAAGCGTGTCCATGCTGGCGCCGCCGAATGTGATCGTCTGCACCGAGCCGGAACCGACCTGGATGGTCAAATCGCCGGCAGGTACAGCCGCTATGTCGCCGTCGGCGTCGAGTACGGCCGTACCGGTCACCGTCGTATCGTAGGTGTTGCTGGTTTCGGCCTCCGTCGCCGTCAGCGCCTGGCGGGCGACCGCCTGTGCGCTCTCGATCAGCTTGGTGATCGAGGAGATGCCCTTGTCCGCTTCCTGCAGCGTCTGCACCGCATTACCGACAGCGTCGAGCAGGCGGTTGAGGTCGCTTGCGCGCGCCGACAGGCTCTGCGACGTGAAGAAGTTGACGGGGTTGTCGAGGGCCGAGTTGACCTTCTTGCCGGTCGACAGGCGCTCTTGCGTCCGCGTCATCAGTTCCGCGGTGCTCTGCAACGACAGCAGGTTTTGGCGTACGCCTGCTGAGAGAGTGATGTCATTAGCCATTTGGAGAAGCCCCTTCCTAGGATTACAGGACTAGTTGCCGACCCCGTTCTGGGGCCGGTCGCGGGTTGTCGCATGCCCAAAGCTAATGTCGCGTTACCCGGCCGCGCCATCCAGGCGGGCGGATTGCGCAATAACTTCTTAGGAATTGAAGTCGCGTTCGGCGTGCGTTGTTTGCCGGACGACGCCGCAATCGCGGCAGTGGGCAATTTCTGCCGGGCGAGTCGCACTCCGCTCATTCCCGCGAAAGCGGCGCTGGCCGCTCGCTTCGCTCGCCAGCGCGGCGCGGGGACGAGCGGATAAGAGTTGGGTCAGCTCGCGCGGTTGAGCACGACGGGGCGAGACGGGGCCTTGGTCGCCACGCGGCCGTCGGCGCTGTAGGCGCTGGGCGCCTGGTTGCGGGCGGCTTCGCCGGCGGCGCCGCGGATGATGCCCTCGGCGACATTCTGCGCAGTCGCGACGACACGCATGTTCAGCGCCAGAATGTCGCGGAAGGCGGCGTGGGCGGCGCGCAGCTCCTCGACGAGCGCAGGGACCGTGTGGCTGATGAAGGGCGCATTCGCCTTCAGCGTTTCGATCTCGCGCAGGTATTCGCTGGCGAGCGCCGCCTTCTCGGCGGCGAGCTCGCCCGCCTCGGACAGGCGGCCCGCTTTCACGAGCTGGGTCTCGTCCTGGAAGATCTTGACCAGCGCGACCATGCTGTCGCCGATGCGGGCCAGCAGGCTTTCCGCCTCCTCGCGGGTGGAGATCGCGTAACGCAGCGGGGTGGGGGCGGTCATGACTGGGTCTCCTGCAGCGAAATCATGTGGCGCTCGACGTGATCGGCAAGGCCGATGCCGCCGGCGTGCGCAATGGCGCGGGCGAATTCTTCCGTGCGCAGCGAGCGCCAGATCTTCGATCCTTCGCCGCCGTCAAACGGGCCGTCTTCCTCGACGTTCGCGAACATCTCTTCGAGCATGCCCTGAAGGAAAACCGACTCGAACTCGCGTGCGGTCTCCTTGATCCGGGCAGGGCTCAAGGGCTTGGCCGCCGCGGCGGGATGAACGGCGTCGGCGGCGAGGGCGGCCATCACATCACCTCGATCTCGGCCTGGATCGCGCCCGCGGCCTTGATCGCCTGCAGGATCGAGATCAGGTCGCGCGGCCCGACGCCGAGCGCATTCAATCCGTCAACCAGCTCACGCAAGGAGATGCCTTCGTTGACAATGCCGAGCTTGCGGCCTTCCTCGGTGACGGTGATGGTGGAGCGCGGCACCTCGCGGGTCTGCCCCTGCGAGAACGGCGCGGGCTGACTGACGAGCGGCGCCTCGGTGACGGTGACGGTGAGATTGCCCTGGGCGACAGCGACGGTGGCCACGCGCACGTCGCGGCCCATGACGATGATGCCGGAGCGCTCGTCGATCACGACCTTGGCCGGCTGGTCGGGCTCCACCTGCAAGGGCTCGATTTCCGTCAGCAGTGCAACGATGTTGCCGTGATACTTCGCGGGAATGGTGAGCGAGACGGTGGCGCGGTCGATCGGCTCCGCGGCTTCGGCGCCGATGAAATCGTTGATGGCGCCGGCGATGCGTTTCGCGGTGGTGAGGTCGGGGTTGCGGAGCGCGAGCCGCAGCGAGGTCATGCGGTTCAGCGCGAAGTCGATCTCGCGCTCGACCACGGCGCCGTTGGAGATGCGGCCGACCGTCGGTACGCCGCGCACGATCTTGGCGGCGTCGCCTTCGGCCTGGAAGCCGGCGACGGCGACGGTGCCCTGGGCGACGGCATAGACGTTGCCGTCGGCGCCGAGGAGCGGGGTCACGAGCAGCGTGCCGCCCTGCAGGCTCTTGGCGTCGCCGAGCGCGGACACCACGACGTCGACGCGGGTGCCCTGGGTGGCGAAGGCGGGCAGATTGCCGGTGACCATGACGGCGGCGACATTGCCGGTGCGGAGTTGCGCGCCACGGATGTTGACGCCGAGCCGTTCCAGCATCGCCTGCAGGCTCTGGCGGGTGAAGGGCGAGTTGTTGAGGCCGTCGCCGGTGCCGTTGAGGCCGACCACGAGGCCATAGCCGATCAACTGGTTGTCGCGAACGCCTTCGATGTCGGCGAGGTCCTTGATGCGGGAGCCGGCCTCGGCCGCGCCGCAAAGGATCGCCAACGCCGCAAGCAGCGCCGGAATATGAAGTCTGAGCATTCTACGCATCGACGGGCTCCCCAGCTTGTCGATGGTCGCAAGTGACCGGGGACTGCCATGCGAGGGGCGTGCCAGTCCGTCTTCGCGCATAAGAACTTGATAAGGTTAATCTTTTCTCTACGCTGCCCGGCCGCCAAATGCGCAAAGTCTGCCGGGCCGGCAAAATCTGCCGGGGAATTTACCCGGTATTAACCGTAAGAACCGAGTGTTGGCGCGGGGTTCCAGCGTTCCTTCGCCGGAATGGGGGCAGCAATGCGAATACTTCCCGCAGCGCAAAATGGCGTGACCGCGGCGACGTCGGCCCGCCGGGCGACCGGAACTTCCGGCTTCTCCGTCGATGAGGGCGCGACTACAAAGTCGGCCTCGGCGACCGGCGCCGCGCTCGGCATCCAGAGCATCGACGCGCTGCTCGCGCTGCAGGGGGTGGAGGACGCGACCGAGCGGCGGAAGCGGTTCGCGCGGCGCGGAAGCTCGGCGCTCGATCTGCTCGACAAGCTCAAGGTCGAAATTCTCGAGGGCCGTGTCGGGCTGGACACATTGCGCCGGCTCGAGGTGATGCTGGAGGGGCTCGCCGAGCGCAGCGGCGAACGCGGGCTCGATGACGTGCTCGACGCCATCGGCGTGCGGGTCGCGGTCGAGATCGCCAAGCGGCAGCCGGCGGCCGCGCCGGCGGTCTAGCTGCCCGCGTTCTAGTCAGGTCCCGTTCCCCGATCCACTAAAAAATTTCGTGACGGTTGAACGACGCGGTTCGCTGTTGTCGGCGGCGTCCGCTGTCGCTATAAGCCCGCGCCACGGGGTGGCGTGGGTGAGGAAAATGCCTATGACCTTGCTGAAGGATCGCGAATATCGGCCTTCCGATGACGAGCCCTTCATGAACGAGCGCCAGCGGGAATATTTCCGCCAGAAGCTCCTGCGCTGGAGGGACGAAATTCTCCGCGAGAGCCGCGAGACCATCCAGCACCTGCAAAGCGAAAACGAAAACCAGCCGGACATCGCCGACCGCGCGTCGTCGGAAACCGACCGCTCGATCGAGCTGCGAGCGCGCGACCGTCAGCGCAAGCTGATCGCCAAGATCGACGCCGCACTCGAACGCATCGAGGACGGCACCTACGGCTACTGCGAAGAAACGGGCGAGCCGATTTCGCTCCGCCGCCTGGAAGCGCGCCCGATCGCGACGCTCTCCATCGAGGCGCAGGAGCGGCACGAGCGCCGTGAGCGGGTTTATCGGGACGAGTAAGTCCGGGGCGCGAGCGGGTGTATCGCGACGAGCAGGTCGGGGGCCGTCTGTTGCCGTCATTGCGAGGCGCGTAGCGCCGAAGCAATCCAGTTTTTCGGCGACTTTAGCGTGGCGCATGTTCTTGGCGGCGAACCGGTGCCCACCCCCCGATCAAGTCGGGGGCAGGCTTTCGCCGGAACATGCGCTGGATTGCTTCGCGGAGCCTGTCATCGGGCCGCGCGAAGCGCGGACCCGTTGGCTCGCAATGACGCCGGCGGGCGGCGAATCGCGGTCCCTTCATAAAATTCCCGAGTCGACACAAAGGGATCACGCGCATCCCTGCGATGCCGATTCACGTCTCTCATCCGCCGATTCAGCAATCTCGGAATCCGATTCAACGATTGTCGCCACCGTCCGGCTACACACATCGAATGACAGGTGCCGGCCGGAGCCTATACTTCCCCGATGACGCAGAAGTCTCTTCCGAGCGGGATCGTCGCCCTCGGCTTCGTCTCCATGTTCATGGACATCTCGTCGGAGATGATCCACAGCCTGCTGCCGATCTTTCTCGTCAGCGTGCTCGGCGTCGGCGCTCTCGCCGTGGGCATCATCGAGGGCATTGCGGAAGCGACGGCGTCGGTGGCGAAGGTGTTTTCCGGCGCGATCAGCGACTGGACGCGCAAGCGCAAACCGCTGGTGCTGCTCGGCTACGGGCTCGCTGCCGTCACCAAGCCGCTCTTCCCGCTCGCAGCGGGGGCAGGCGCGGTCCTGTTCGCGCGCTTCGTCGACCGGATCGGCAAGGGTATCCGCGGGGCGCCGCGCGATGCGCTGATCGCCGATCTCGCGCCGCCCGCGATGCGCGGCGCCGCCTATGGCCTGCGGCAGTCGCTCGACACGGTGGGCGCGTTTCTCGGGCCGGCGCTGGCGATGCTCTTTATGCTTCTGTTCGCCGGCGACTTCCGGCTGGTGTTCTGGATTGCCGTGCTGCCGGCATTTGTCGCCGTTGCGCTCATCATCTTCTTCGTCCGCGAGCCGGAGCTGCCCGCCGCCGCGACGAAGCCGAAGTTTCCGATTCAGCGCAGCGAGATCGCGCGGCTCGATCTGCAATACTGGCTGGTCGTCGCCTTTGCGACCTTTCTCACGCTCGCGCGCTTCAGCGAGGCGTTCCTGCTGCTGCGCGCCGACAGCGTGGGGCTCGCCGCGGCCTACGTGCCGGCCGTATTCATCGCCATGAACGTCGTCTATGCGGCGAGCGCTTATCCGTTGGGGCGGCTCGCCGATCACGCCAACCGGCGCACGTTGCTCGCGGGCGGGATCACTGCGCTGATCGCGGCGGATCTCGTGCTCGTTGTGGCGGGTTCGATACCCGTGATGTTCGTCGGCGTTGCGCTGTGGGGGCTGCACATGGGCGCGACCCAGGGATTGCTTTCGGTGCTGATCGCCGACGCGGCACCTGCCGACCTGCGGGGAACCGCGTTCGGCTTGTTCAACCTGATCACCGGCGCTGCGCTGCTCGCCGCGAGCGTGATCGCGGGCGCGCTCTGGAGCGCAGTGGGGCCGGCCATGACGTTCATTGCCGGCGCAGCATTTTCACTGATCGCGCTCGTCGGGCTTTACGCGGTACGCGCAGGAAAGCCGGCGAAGCCGTGAGTCTCTAATTCCGGGCTGGCTCAGGCGCCGATCTTCGGGCGACGTACCGGCTTGCGGGATCTGGGTTGCCGTCCGTTGGTGCGCGCGGCTTCGATCGGCACGACCTCCGCCGGTGCGGCAACAAGCGTGGCGTCCGGCTCGTCGATCGAGGGCAGGGCGGCGGCTGGCTCCTGCACCGCCGTCTCGACGCGCACCGCGGCGGCCGGCTTGGGCGGCCGCAGGTCGCGATAGCGGATCGGCATGCCCTGCAGCAGCAGCCAGCCGTAGGTCCGCCCCATCACGTCGCCAAAGACAATGTGCAGCGCGAGCACGGCGAGCGGCAGCAGAACACCGTAGCCCAGTCCGAACGGGCCGAAGCCGGCGAGCGGCAGGAGTGATATCATCATCACGAACCAGGCCACGCCGGCGAACACGACGCCGCGCTGGCGCAGGTTGTCGCCGGGCAGATCCGGATCGAGCCAGGCGAACAGGGCGCCCCAGGTGGCGCCGATCAGGAAATGCAACACCCAGCCGACGGCGCGCCCGGCGCCGAACAGGCTTCCGAGCAGCGCGGCGAAATCGAGCTCGGGCATGAACCCGTACTCGGCATTCAGCTGCAGGACGGCGGCGAGCACCGCGGCCGCGAACAGTCCCGCCCCTGCGCCCCTGTACACGTAGCTCAACGCACGACTCCTGGTTTCCCTGGCGGCGAAGTTGAGAATGAATAAGGCGCAAGAAAGTTCCGCCGGTTGCAGAAATGGGGCGGACTTGGCTGAAAGTTGAATCGAAGTGGCCGGGCAGGAACACGATCGCGCGATCCGGGCCGCGACGGCCGCAAAAAGAGAGCGCGGCGGCCGGGGGGAGCTTCGGCCGCCGCGCGATGACCGTTCCAGGGAGCGGGAACGGCCGGAGGACGGGGCCGGGGTCACGAGCCGGCCCGCCTCCGATTTCTTCGGGCATGATCCCTGGCGAAAACCGGCTCCCGCCGTTCGCGGATCATGCCCGGTCCTCACCAGGGCAGGATGATGTCGAGCACCTGCTGGCCGTATCTCGGTTGCTGCACGTCGGTGATCTGGCCGCGGCCGCCATAGGCGATGCGGGCCTGCGCGATCTTCGTCGAGACGATCGTGTTGTCGGCTTCGATGTCCTCCGGCCGCACGATGCCGCCGACGACGAGTTCGCGCAGCTCGAAGTTGACGCGGATCTCCTGCCGGCCCTCGATCACCATGTTGCCGTTCGGCAGCACCTGGGTGACGACGGCGGCGACGTTGGTCTGCAAGTCCTCGGAGCGGTTGACCGAGCCCTTGCCTTCGGTGGTGGCGGTGGAATCCGTCGAGATCAGCGTGCCTGGGATCTGCACCTTCTTGAAGATCGGCACCTTGCTGAGGCCGAGCAGATCGTTGACGCCGGCTTCCTCCTCGCTCTTGCGGCTGCGCTTGGTCTCGTTGTCGATCGTCGCCTTGTCGGTGATCTTCACCTTGACGGTGAGGATGTCGCCGACCTGATGCGCGCGCTGATCCTTGAAGAAGGCGCGCGAGCCGGAACGCCACAATGAATTCGGATTGTAGGCGGCCGGCATCGGGTCGGGCATCGGCATATGCACCGGCCGGTAGCCCGCCTGCGTCGTCGGGTTCTCGATGGCGGAGAGGCTCGGCGGCGAGCCGATGTCGGCGAAGCGGTCGACGGCGCTGCAGCCGGAGAGCAGTGCGGCGGTCAGCGCGGCCAGCACGACTCTTTGTGGACGCTGTCGGATCGGCATGGCGGCCTCGCTTGCTACAGGAACGAATGAACGATCGGGGTGCAGCGGATTCATCGGATGCTTCCGCTCGCGTCGGCGGTGAGGGCGGCGCCGCGGCCGGCGGTGACAAGGCCGGGGCCGGTGACGGTCGCCTGCAGCACGCGCTTCGATTGCGGATTGAGGACGGTGACGGTGTCGCCTTCGGCGCCGGCGGCGAGCGCCTTGCCGCGCGCCGTGAGCGAAAGGCCGGGCGCTGCGAACAGGATCGTCACCATCTCGTTGCGGCCGACGAGGTCGGGCTTCATCAGGTCGGCGGGGCGGAGCGTCTGTCCGGCGCGCAGCGCGCGGCGGGCGGCCTGGCCGATCACGGCGCCGACCCGGGTGACGGCGTCGGACGGGATTTCCGCGCGTGGCTTGCGCTCGAGCAGGATGTCGCTGTCGCGCACGGGCTCGCCGCGGGCGAGCGGCCGCGCGATCACCACGAACTCGGCGGTTTCGACGAGCGTGCCGGAGACGCGAACCGGGTTCTTGCGCAGCGCCGCGCTGCCCGGCACCTCGACGAAGCCGTCGAAGCGTTGCGTGTGCGGGTCGTAGTAGAATTGCACGATGCGCGGCGCGTCGACGGCGTTCGGCTCGACATGCAGCGCGCGGACGTTGCGGTCGAGGCGGATCGACACGTCGTCGATGCCGCCGAGGCCGAGATCGCGCACCGCGGCTTCGGCGACCGCCTGTTCGAGCTCGGCGAGCGAGATCGCGCGCGCGGCGCGGGTGATCATCACTTCGTTGAGCCCGCGCGTGTCGAAGTGCGAAAGGCCGTTGTCGCGCGCGGCGGCGATGACGCGGTGGGTCTGGATGGTGCCGCTGGTGCCGAGCTCCGGCGCGTGGAAGACGGGGATCGCGGCGGCGGGGCCGGCGTTGTCGATCAGGTCGCCGAGCTTGACGACATCGGCGGTGACGGTGGTCTCGGCCTTCATCGCCGGCACCGGCGCGGCGACGTTGGCGGCCTCGGCGGCGCCGTTCAAGATCACGAGGAGGGCGGCGAGGGTGAGCGCGGGCAAGTGGCGGGTCATGGCGGCTCCTCGCGCTAGCGCAGCATCGACGCAGTCGACTGCAGCATCTCGTCGGCTGCGGTGACGACGCGAGCGTTCATGGAATAGGCGCGTTGCGCGGCGATGAGATCGGAGATCTCCGTCACCGGATTGACGTTGGCCTGCTCGAGATGACCCTGCAGCAGCGTGCCGAATCCCTCTTCGCCGGGATTGCCGGTCTGCGGGACGCCGCTGGCGGCGGTCTCCAGGAAGAGATTGTCGCCGATCGCCTGCAAGCCGGCCTTGTTGACGAACTTGGCGAGCTGGATCTGCCCGACGTCGCTCGGCGTGCTCTGGCCCGGCTGCAGCACCTGCACGGTGCCGACCTGGTTGATCGAGATGCTGGTGGCGTCCTGCGGGATCGTGATCACCGGATCGACGACGTAGCCTTCCGGCGTGACGATGCGGCCTTCGGCGTCGAGCTCGAACGAGCCCGCCCGCGTATAGGCGGTGCGGCCGTCCGGCGTCTGGATGCGGAAGAGGCCGTCGCCGCGGATCGCGACATCGAGCGTCTTCTCGGTGGAGAGCACGCTGCCCTGCGTCATGATGCGGGGCGTGCCGACCACCTTGACGCCGGCGCCGATGTCGAGGCCGACGGGCAGGATCGTGCCCTGGTCCGAGGTCGACATGCCGCTGCGGCGGAGGCTTTGATAGAGCAGGTCCTGGAATTCCGCGCGCTGGCGCTTGAATCCCGTGGTCCGCATGTTGGCGATGTTGTTGGAGATGACCTCGACGTTGAGTTCCTGGGCCATCATCCCGGTGGCGGCTGTATAAAGTGCGCGCATGGTGCGTTCTCCCGTCCGTCAGTGCGGCGTCACGCCGGCACGTCGGCGAGCTGCTGGATCGCGGACTGGCGCAGCTCGTCGGTCCGGCCCATGAGATTGGCGAGGGTGGTGTAGGCGCGCGTCACTTCGATCATGCGCCCGATTTCCAGCACCGGGTTGACGTTGGATTTTTCCAGCGATCCCTGCACGACGCGCGTGCGTGCGTCGGCCGGCAGCGGCGCCGCTTCGCTGGTGAAAAGGTTGTTGCCTTCCTTGATGAGCTGCGAGGGATCCTCGAAGCGGACGAGGCGCAGGCGGCCGCGTTCGCCTTCACGCGTGGAGATCGTGCCGTCGGCGGCGATGGCGAAATCGGTGTCGTTCGGATCGAACACGACCGGCCCGGCATTGCCGAGCACGCGGAAGCCGGCGGGCGTCACGAGCTCGCCCGCCGCGTTCAGCACGAACGAGCCGGCGCGCGTGTAGCGCTCGCCCTGCGGCGTCTCGACGACGAAAAATCCATCGCCGTCAACGGCAACGTCGAGGTTGCTGCCGGTCTGCTGGAACGGGCCTTGCGACAGGTCGGTGCGCGTCTCGCGATCGAGCACGAACGAGACCTGCCGGTCGAGCGGCGCAATGAAATGGTCGGTGCGTGCGCGCCGGTCGAGAAATTCCTCGAACAGCACGTTCTCGCCCTTGAATCCCGTGGTGTTGAGATTGGCGAGATTGTTGGCGATGACGTCGAGCTCGCGGCGCAGGGCGACCTGGCGCGAAAGACCGACGAGAAGCGTGTTCTCCATCGTCTGCTCCCCTTGGGCCCGAAGCTCCCCAGCTGGACCCGGGGTGTACAGGGCAGGAGCCGTGCCAGTCCGCGGATTTTAATGTTTTCAGTAACTTAGACTGAAATGCGCGGCGGCAGGATGTCCCGAGCGGCACGATCGACCCGGCAAGAATTGCCGGCGTCAAGCATTCATTAACCATGTTGACCCTAGCGTGATCGCCTGAGGCGCCAGGGGAGCATCGGCGCCGCGACGCCGCCGCGTGCAGCAGGCACCGGCGCGCCCGGCTGGGGAAAGGTCATGGCGAGCAAGGTCACGACTGCGCCGACGGATCTGGAAGAGGAAGAGGCATCGCCGGCGGAAAAGCCGGCGGCCGGCGGCTCCTTCTTCGGCCGGCTCATCGGCCGGTTCAAAGGCATGAGCCGGATGCAGATGATGATCTTCGGCGGCGTCGTGCTGCTCGTCGCGGCAGCGGGGGCGGGCGCCTTCATGTTCCTCGGCGGCGAGGAGAAGAAGGAAGCCGTTGCGCCGAAGGCGATCTATCACGAATTGCCGGAGATCATGGTCAATCTCGCGGCGGGCAACGACCGTCCGCAATATCTGCGCGTGCGCATCACGCTGGAAGTCGACGACAGCCATGTGATCGAGGCGCTGCGTCCGGTGATGCCGCGCGTGGTCGATACCTTCCAGGTTCATCTGCGTGAATTGCGCGCGAGCGATCTCGACGGCTCGGCCGGCCTGTTCCGCCTGCGCGAAGAACTTACGCGGCGCGTCAACCACGCGATCGCGCCGGCCAAGATCCGCGCCGTCCTGTTCCGCGAAGTCGTCGTGCAATAGCGAGCGCATAGCGAGAGCACATAGCGAGAGCATATGGCCGAGAATGAAGACAACGAACAACAGGCACCGGCCGAGACCGCGGGTGCCGCGCCGGAAGAAGCCGCCGGACAGCCGGAGACGGCCGGCGTCGAGCAGCCGGAGCCGCGCCAGTCGAACGACGACGAAGTGGCCGCCGAATGGGCGGCAATGATCGACAACAACGGCAACTTCCAGCACGGCGAGAAGTCGACCGCGGAGCGCGTCCTCAACCAGGACGAGATCGACAGCCTGCTCGGCTTCAGCCTGGCGGATCTTTCGGTCGCCGACCACTCGGGCATCCGCGCCATCATCGATTCCGCGATGGTGACCTACGAGCGCCTGCCGATGCTCGAGATCGTGTTCGACCGGCTGGTGCGCCTGATGACGACGAGCTTGCGCAACTTCACGTCGGACAACGTCGAAGTCTCGCTCGACCGCATCACCTCGGTTCGCTTCGGCGAGTACCTCAACTCGATCCCGTTGCCGGCGATCCTCTCCGTGTTCCGCGCCGAGGAGTGGGACAACTACGGCCTGTTCACCGTCGACTCGAGCCTGATCTACGCGATGATCGACGTGCTGCTCGGCGGCCGGCGCGGGCAGACCGCGACGCGCGTGGACGGCCGCCCCTACACGACGATCGAAACCAACCTCGTCAAGCGCATGGTCGAGGTGGTGCTGAACGACGCCGAGCAGGCGTTCCGGCCGGTATCGCCGGTCCGGTTCACGATCGACCGCCTGGAGACCAATCCGCGCTTTGCCGCGATCTCGCGCCCGACCAACGCCGCGATCCTCGTGCGGCTTCGCATCGACATGGAAGACCGCGGCGGCGCGATCGAGATGCTGCTGCCCTACGCGACGATCGAGCCGATCCGCGAGACGCTGCTGCAGGCGTTCATGGGCGACAAGTTCGGCCGCGACCCGATCTGGGAAGGGCATCTCGCGACCGAGATCTGGCAGGCGGAAGTGGAAGTCGACGCCGTGCTCTACGAGGACATGCTGCCGCTGAAACGGCTGATGGATCTCGATGTCGGCGACACGCTGATGCTCGACCTCAGGCCGGATGCGCTGGTGAAGGTGCGCTGCGGGAACGTGGCGATCACCGAGGGCCGCATGGGGCACGTCGGCGAACGCATTTCCGTGCGCGTGGCGAAGCCGCTGAAGCGGCCGCGCACCACGCTCGCCATGTTCGAAAATGCCGGAACCATGATGAAACGCGTGGAGGCCCCGTGAACGACGCATTTCTCGGCCTGATGATCGAGAGCCTGGTGGCGGTGCTGCTCGTGCTGACCATCGGTTATTGCCTGATCCTGAACCGGCGGCTGAAGCGCCTGCGCGCGGACGAGTCCTCGCTGCGGGCGACCATTGCCGAGCTCGTCGCCGCCACCACGGTCGCCGAGCGGGCGATCGAGGGGCTGCGCACGACGGTGACGGACTGCGACGCCACGCTCGGCGAGCGGCTGCGCAACGCCGAGCGCATCGCGGCGGAGCTCGCCCGCGACGTGCGCAAGGGCGAGGAGATCGTCTCGCGCATTCACCGCATCGCGGTCGCGGCGCGCGGCTCGGAGCGTTCGAGCGCGGAGCCCGCGGCGCCGACGGCCGCCGAGCCGAAATTCAGCCGCGTGTCCGACACGCTGGTGACGGCGCAGGCGCTTGCCAGCCGCACGCGGGCGCGCACGGGGCAGGCGGCCTGACGGCCGCGGCTTGTCATGGGCAGTCTGCGTCTCATTCCGATCGTCATCTTCGCGGCAACCTGTCTGCTCGCGTTGAAGACGGCCGGATTCATGTATGGGGACGCGCCGAAATCGCAGCAGCGCGACATCGGGACGGAGCTTCTGAGCCTGCTTCCGGGCAGAGCGCCGGTCGACGCCGATCCGATCGTCACCGGTGCCGCGCCGGAGAAGAAGCCGGACGCCGACAAGCAGGCGGCGCTGCCGAAGGAAAAGGAAGAGCCGCTGCCGGGCAGGCCGGTCGATCTCGGCAACAAGCAGTCGCCGGCGGAGCGCGCGCTGATCGAGCGGCTGCAGGAGCGGCGGCAGGAGATCGAGGCGCGCGCGCGCGATCTGGAGATGCGCGAGAACCTGATCAAGGCCGCGGAGAAGCAGCTCGAGACCCGGATCGAGCAGCTGAAAGGGCTGGAAGGGAAGGACACCCAGTCGTCGGAGCGGATCAAGAGCCTTGTCATCATGTACGAAGCGATGGGGCCGAAAGAGGCCGCGCGCATCTTCGACCGGCTCGATCCGAAGACCACCGTCTCGCTCGTGAACAACATGAACCCGCGCAAGGTCTCGGAGATTCTTGCGAAGATGCAGCCGGAGTCGGCCGAGCGGCTGACGATCGAGCTCGCGCGCCATCGCATGGAGCAGGCGATGCCGGCGACCGACCTGAAGCGGATCGAGCCGAAGAACGCGCAGTAACGCCGGCGGCGTCCGTCGCCGCGGCGTCACGTGCTCAGACGCCGAACATTCTGCCCGTCAGGTTCGCTTCGCCCGTCAGTACAGAGTCTTCGGCGCTGCGTCCGACCGCGATCCGGTGCGTTCCCTCCGCGATACGCCAGCGGCCGGCCTTGCCGTCGAAGCGCGCGAGCAGCCGCGGGTCCGCCGTCACGGTCACGCGCTTCGACTCGCCGGGCTTGAGCGGGACGCGCTCGAAGCCGAGCAGCCGCAGGCGCCGCTCGCCCGCGGCGTCCGTGAGATAGAGCTGCGGCACGTCGGCGCCGTCGCGCTTGCCGGTGTTCGTCACGGTGAAGCTCGCGGTGATCGTCTCGCCGCCGCCGACCGAAAGATCGGCGTAGGCAAAGCTCGTGTAGCTGAGCCCGTGGCCGAAGGCGTAGAGCGGCTTCTCGCCTTTCTGCGCGAACCAGCGGTAGCCGACTTCCGCGCCCTCGTCGTAGCGGATCGTGACCGGTGTGCCCCAGGGCGTACCGAGCCCTGCTAGCTCCGGCCGTGGTGTCTGCTTCAAATCGGCCGGGAAGGTGATGGGCAAGCGGCCTGACGGGTTCACCCGTCCGGCCAGGATTTCCGCGATCGCCTGCCCGCCCGCCTGCCCGGGATACCAGGCTTGGATGATGGCCTTCACCTTGTCGCGCCATGGCATCGACACCGGGTTGCCGGTCTCCAGCACGACGATGGTGTTGGGGTTGGCACTCGCCACGGCATCGATGAGGGCGTCCTGCCCCCACGGGAGCGAAAGATCGGCATTGTCGAAGCCCTCGCCCTCCACGCGAATCCCGAAGGCGATGACCACGTCCGAACGCTTCGCCATCAACGCGGCTTCCGTCGGCGTATAGCCGGGATCGAAATCGAGCTCCGCCTTGGGCAAGAGCTTCTTCAGCTCCGCAAGCGGCGACGGCGGGTATAGAAAGAGATTGCGTCCGGCTCCCATGATGCCCGGGCCGCCGATCTTGACGACGCCCGCAAAACCACCCACCGGCAGCACCGCACCCGAGCCGGTGCCGCTGATCACCCCTTCCTGAGCGTGGCCGCCGATCACGGCGATCTTCAGCGGCTTGTCCGTCACGAGCGGCAAGGCGCCGTCGTTCTTCAAGAGCACCATGCCCTGCCGCGCGGCTTCGAGCGCGATCTCGTTGTGCTTCGCCATGTCGACCTTGGACGTCGGCCCCCAGTTGTCGACGCCGACGGCATAGACCGAGCGCAGGATGCGGCGGACCATGTCGGACAGCCGCTCCTTCGGCAGCTTGCCCTCCTTGTAGGCCGCGCGCAGGCGATCGGTGAACGCTTCCGCGCCCCACTGCTTGACGTCCATCTGGATGCCCGATTCCTGGTCGAGCCCCTTGAGCGCGTATTGCCACTCGGGCACCGCGCCCCAGTCGGACATCACGTAGCCTTTGTAGCCCCAGGCTCCTTTGAGCACTTCGTTGAGCAGGTGGTGATTGCCGCTCACGTACTCGCCGTTGACCTTGTTGTAGCCGCTCATGATCGAGCCGGGCTGCGAATGCTCGATGGCGATCTGGAACGCGAGCAGGTCCGTCTCTCGGTGCGCGTCCGGGTCGATGATGGCGTCGAGCCAGTGGCGGTTCGTCTCGTTGCAGTTGAGCGTGAAGTGCTTGAGCGTCGAGATGACGCCTTCGCCCTGGATGCCGTTGACCGCCGCGGCGCCGAGGACGGCGCTCACCCACGGGTCCTCCGAATAATATTCGTAGTTCCGGCCGTTACGGACGTCGCGCATGAGATTGATGCCGCCGGCGAGCATGATGTTGAAGCCGCGGGTGCGCGCCTCGCGACCGATGGCGCCGCCGCCTTCGCGCACGAGCTGCGGATTGAAGCTCGCGCCGACGAGGATGGATGCGGGAAACGCCGTCGCGCCCTTGTCGTAGGGCCGGTAGCCGGGATTGGTGACGCCCATGCTGGCGTCGCTCGATTGCAGGGCCGGGATGCCGAGCCGCCGGATGCCCGGCGTATAGCCCGCGCTCAGGTTTTTGACGTCGGCGGGGATGCGCTTGTCGCGGGGGATGCCGATCGAGGGAACGGAGCCGAAGATGCTAATGAGGAGCGAGAAGCGCTCGTCGTCCGTCATCTTCTGCTCGGTGATGCGCGCGCGCTCGTCGGGCGACTGCGCGGCCGCCGTCTTGTCCTTGCCGGCTGCCGTTTGCGCGGCGGCCTGGCGGCCGAGCGCGGAGATCAGAATTGCCGTCGAAGTGCCAAGCTTCCAGAAGTCACGCCGCGTGAAGTTCATGACGAATCCCCCGTGCAGACGACGCTTGTTAAAGGCACTATTCGGGCGCTCGCACGCCCCGCGGCTTGTCGTTGGCATTCCGTCGCAGTGAAATGCGGGTGCGGAATGCTGTTTGCCCCTTGCGCCCCTTTCATAAGAACCATTCTAGGTTCCGCCCCACTTGTGGAGTTTTTGCGGCGGCGGAGGTCGGTCTCGCCGGAAGCGGCTATACCATTCCGTAAATCCGTCATTAACCGCGTAAGTCTGCATTAAGGTCGCCCGGGTAGGGTCGAAGCAGCCCGAAACGGAGCGACCGGTTGCAGACGAGTACCCATACGCCCGCGCTCAGCCAACCGCTTGAGCCGCGAAGGTTTTTTCACCGCGCGGGTGCCCTGGCCGCGCGGGTGGCGGTCGCATTGCTGCTGCTCGTGCTCTACGGGTTTGCCGGCGCGGAAATCGCGCGGGCGCAAGGCTTGCGCGCCGATCTCTCCGCATTCGTCAATAACGGCCACGGGCGGCTGATCTTCACCTTCAGCGACGAGGTGCGCAGCGAGGTCAATGTCTCGAACGGGATCCTCATCATCTCGTTCGGGCAGCCGGTCGCGGTCTCGCTCGAACAGCTCGAACGCAAGCTGCCGGGTTATCTCAATGCCACGCGCCGCGATCCCGACGGCACGGCGGTGCGCTTTTCGCTCGCGCGCAAGGTGACCGTCAACGTCATGGAGGCGGGTGAGAAGCTGTTCGTCGATCTTCTGCCGGAAGGCTGGGCCGGCCTGCCGCCCGGCCTGCCGCAGGACGTGATCGACGACCTTGCACGGCGGGCGCGCGACGCGGAGCAGCGCGCACGGACGAAGGTCGTGGCGCAGCCGCGCCCGGTGACCGGGCCGCTCTCGATCGTGCGGCTGCGCGTGTCGAGGGCGCCGACCTTCTCGCGGCTCGCGTTCGACATGGCCGAGCCGATCCCGGTGACGCTGGAGCGGGAAGGGCAGGAATACCGGGTGCGGTTCGAGGCGCCGGTGAAGATCGATATCAGCGAGGCGAAGACCCATCTGCCCCAGGGCGTGGTCGGGCTCGACGTCGCGCTCGAGGAAGCAAGGTCGATCGTGAAGCTCGTGGTCGTGCCGAACGCCGAGGTGCGCGAGTTTCGCGAGGACGCCGCCTATATCGTCGACGTATCGCCGCCGTCGCTGCAGGGCGGCGCACCGCCGTCGGTCGTGGAGCTCGCCGCCAACGCCTCTGTCCGGGCGGAAGCGGTGCGCGCGCGCGCCGAGGCCGCCGCCGCAGAATTTTCTTCGGCCGAAGAAGCCGCGCGCCGGCTCAATCCGCCGCTCGCGCACGCGGCGAGCGAGGACATCGCGCCCGCGCCGCTCGATTTCGTCAGCGCGCCAATGGCCGGCGGCCCCGTCGTTCCCATTCTCGGCCGCAACTCGTTGCAGTTCAGCGCGACGTTCGGTTTCGCCGACGAAGTGGCGGCCGCGATGTTCATGCGCGGCGACACGGTCTGGCTCGTGTTCGACACGCCGCGCGAGATCGACGTGAGCGCGCTGGCCGAGGACCCGACGCACACGGTGCAGAATGCCGAGTATCTCCGTTCCGAGTTCGGCGCGGTGGTGCGGCTGAAGCTTTCGCGCGCGCGGCTGCCGTCCGTCATTCGCGACGGCACCAACTGGACGCTGACGCTTGCGGACAGCGTGACGGCGCCGAGCCGGCCGGTGCCGCTCCGCCGCGCTGCGGGCGAGAACGATCGCGGTGCGGTGTCGATTCCATTCGCCGCGCCGGGTCAGGTGCACCGCATTTCCGATCCGGATGTCGGCGACACGATCGTGGTGGTGACCGGCCAGATGCCGGCGCGCGGCATCCTGCGCGGGCAGAATTTCGTGGAGTTCCGCGCGCTTTCCTCGATTCACGGGATTGCGCTCGTGCCGCTCGCCGACGACGTTGCGGTGAGCCTGTCGGCGGACGGCGTGACGGTGCAGCGGCCGGTGGGGCTCGCCGTGTCGGATCTGCCGTCGGCCCCGCCGCCGCCGAAGGAAGCGGCGGTCCGGCGGAACACGCCGCTCGAGGTGGAAATCTGGAACGCCGAGGAAAAGAGTGCGTTTGCCGACCGCGAAGCGGACCTCATCCGTTCCGTGAGCGCGAGCTCGCCCGGTCAGCGCCACGATGCGCGGCTGATGCTCGCGCGCTTCTATCTCGCGCACGAGTTCGCGGCCGAGGCCAAGGGCGTGCTCGACGCAGGCATGCGCGAGGACGACCAGCTTGCCAAGTATCCGCTCTTCTATCTCCTGCACGGCATGGCGGAGCTGAAGCTCGGCCGGCCGGAGTCGGCGCTCGCGGATTTGACCAGCCAGCATCTCGCCGGCGTGCAGGAAGCCGTGCTCCTGCGGGCGGCCGCGCAGGCCGGGCTCGGCCGCTGGACCGAGGTGCGCGATTCTGTACGCGCCGGCACGAACGCATTGCCCGACCTGCCGCTTTCCTATCAGCGGCACATTATGCTTACGGCGGCGCGGGCGGCGGTGGAGGTCGGCGATTTCTCCGATGCGAGCCGCATCATGAACGACCTCGAAGGCATGGATCTGCCGCCTTCCATGCAACCGGCGTTCGCGGTGATCGCCGGCCGGATCGCGGAAGGGATCGGCAGGTTCGACCGCGCGCGCTCCCTCTACGACCATGTCGCCGCGCTTGAGGAAGGACCGGACGCGGCCGAGGCGAAATTCCGTTCGGTCGCCATGCGCGTGGCGAGGGGCAGCCTCGACCGGCCGAAGGCGATCGACCGGCTGGAGACGCTCGCGGTGAGCTGGCGCGGCGGCCGGCTGGAGCTGGAGACGATCCGGCTGCTCGGGCGCCTGCATGTCGCCGAATCCCGCTACCGCGACGCGTTCAAGCTGCTGGACGCGGCGCTGATCATCGACGCGGAATCCGAGCTCACGCACGAATTCCACAACGAGCTCGCCACCGTGTTCGAGGACCTCTTCCTCACCGGCAAGTCGGCGACGCTGCCGCCGATCGAGGCGCTCGCGCTCTATTACGATTTCAGCCGGCTCACGCCGATCGGCCGGCGCGGCGACGAATTGATCCGGCGGCTCGCGGACCGGCTCGTTTCGGTCGATCTGCTCGACCAGGCGTCGGAGCTGCTCGACCACCAGGTCAATTACCGGCTCTCCGGCGTGGCCCGGTCGCAGGTGGCGGCGAAGCTCGCGGAAATTCACCTGCGCAACCGCAAGCCGGCGGAGGCCGTCCGCGTGCTCACGGCGACACGTATGCCGCAGATGCCGCAGGAGCTGCGCGAGCAGCGCATGTTCATCGAGGCGCGGGCGCTGTCCGACAGCGGGCGACATACGGTGGCGCTGGAGTTGATCGAGCATCTGCGCGGAGCGGAGGTGGATCGGCTGCGCGCGGAGATCGCCTGGGCCGGCAAGCAATGGCGCGAAGCGGGCGAGCGGCTGGAGAAACTGCTCGGCGAGCGGTGGAAGGAAGAGGCGCTGCTCGACGCTACCGAGCGGCACGACGTGCTGCGTGCGGCGCTCGCCTATACGTTCGGGCACGAGACGATCGGTCTCGACCGCCTGCGCGAGAAGTTCGGACGCAAGATGGGCATGACGCCGGAAAGCAAGGTGCTGTCATTGCTCGCCGCCGACGACGGGACGAGCGCCGGCACGCTCACCGAGGCGGCGCGGGCGCTGGCGAACTTCGACAGCCTCGGCTCGTTCCTCAAGCTCTATCGCGAGCGGTATCCGGAACGGCCGCTGCCGCCCGACCCGCAACCGATGGGCTCGCTGCCGCAGAAACGCGCGGCGCGCTGACGCTCTGCCTCATCCTTCGAGACGCCCCGCAACCTCATCCTGAGGAGCCGTGCAAAGCACAGCGTCTCGAAGGATGAGGTTGCGGGGCTCCTCAGGATGAGGCAAACGGTGCGGGCAGGGGAAACGCCATCGAATGTCTCTTTATTTCGGCATCTTCGATCACGTCGACCGCGGGGCGGGGACGCTCGCCGAGTTCTACGAGAACCGGCTGCAACTGGTCGAGGCCTACGACCGCGCGGGCTTCTACATCTATCTCGTCGCCGAGCACCACATGACGCCGCTCGGCATGGCGCCGTCGCCGTCGGTTTTTCTCTCGGCGGTGGCGCAGCGGACGCAACGGCTGCGCTTCGGTCCGCTCGTCTATACGCTGCCGCTCTATCATCCGCTGCGGCTGATCGAGGAAATCTGCATGCTCGACCAGATGAGCGGCGGACGATTCGAGTTCGGCGTGGGCAAGGGCATTTCGCCGATCGAGAACCGCTACTACGGCCTCGATCCGGCGAACGCGGAGAAGATGTTCGCCGAAGCGCTGGAAGTGCTGCTCCAGGGGCTCGGCGGCGGCCGGCTCACGTTCTCCGGCGAGTTTTACCGCTTTGCGGATGTGCCGTTCGAGCTCGAACCGCTGCAGAAGCCGCGCCCGCCGCTCTGGTACGGCGCGAACAATCCGGCGAGCGCGGAGCGTTGCGCGCGGCGCGGCATGAACGTCGTCGCCAATGCGCCGGCAAAAGTGATCCGCGGCATGGGCGAGGCGTATTGGCCGCTGGCGAAACATGCCGACGCCAAGCTCGGCATGAACCGCCACATCGTCATTGCCGAGGACAGCGCCGAGGCGCTCGCCGCCGCGCGGCGCGCCTACCGGCGCTGGTACGCGAGCTTCATGAAGTTGTGGCGCGAGCACAACATGCCGCCGGTCGGCATCGCCTATCCGCCGGAGATCGACGGCTTCATCGAGAACGGGCTTGCGGCGGTCGGCACGCCCGCGGAAGTGCGGGCGATCCTCGAAGCGCAGCTTGCGGAATCCGGCGCCAACTATCTCGGCTGCCGCTTCGCCTTCGGCGATCTGTCGCTCGCGGAATCGCTGCGCTCGCTCGATCTGTTCACGCGCGAGGTGATGCCGCATCTGCGCGCCGAGGCGCGCGCCGCGGCGGAGTAGGATCAGCGGCTTCCACGCTGTCTGACCGCATACTCATCAACCAAAGCGCGGATCATGCGCTGGTAGGGCACGCGGCGCTTGCGCGCTTCGCGCTTGAAGAAGGTGACGCTGCGCCGGGAGAGCGACAGCGTAACCTTCACATTATCATCGCGCAGGACGAGCTGGTCGGGCGGGGGCAGGAAATCCTTGACGACCCGCAACCTGCCGATCTCGCCGGTGGTGTACTTAACGGTTTTGCTCTTCATAGATATTTCTTCCCTTCCGCCAATAGCCGGCGCCGAAGATGCGGATGCGGCCGGCCCGCCACGTAAAGCGCACCGTCAGCACGCCGCCGCCGACCCGGCCGAAACAGAAATAACGTCGTTCGCTGCTGCCATGACTCAGGTCTTCGGCGATGACACGTTTCGGATCGAGGAATGCGTGCTGTGCCTCCGTAAAGGAGACGCCGTGCTTCTCCTTGTTCGAGCGGTTCTTGCGCTCGTCCCATTCAAAGCTCGGCATTCTGTTTGGTCTCTATCAGTATGGATTATATACCATATAAAAATATGGCTGTCATTCGAGTTAATGCGCTTGGTGCCGGAAAATTCTTGCGCTGCCCTCCGTCGGCGAGGCAGGGGTGGCATCCTCATCGTATGAAAGGCACAATAGTTTCATGGACCAACCCGCCGCCGCCAGAAACGAGCTCCCCGCGCTCGGGCCGCGCGTCTCCGTGCGCGCGATCCTGGTCGGCGACCGCATCGACACCGCCGGGCTGGAGCCGGACGAGGCGCTTTCCCGGACGCCGCTGGCCTACCGCGCCGGCGCGAACGGCTTCGTCGTTGTCTTTCGCTACGGCGTGGTCGTCCTCATCAACCTCGAGGCAAAGGAGGAGCGGGAGCTCCTGCGCGGCCTGCGCAAGCGCATCGCCGGGCCGTTCAAGACGCGGGAGGACGAGACCGCCGTCGTGGAGGTCGCTGCCGAAGACCAGATCCCGCCGGGCGGACCGATCGGCGTCAAGGAGATGTCGCTCGACCGGCTCATCCTCGTCGCTTACGCGCTTTCCGACAGCGTGGTGCTGGCGCACGACGAACGCGACGTCGCCGCGGTGTTCGACCAGATCGAGCCGTTCGCCCGCGAGCTTGCCGACCACGGCCGCATCTCCGTCCCTCGCAGGACGGTGCTGAAGCTCATCGGCAGCGCGCTCTTGGCGCAGCACCGGCTTTCCGGCCGCGTCGCGGTGGGCGAAGACCCGGACATCCTGTGGGACCGGCCGGATCTCGAGCGCCTCTATTCGCGCCTGAAGGACGAATACGAGCTCGCCGAGCGCGTCGAAGGCATCAACAACAAGCTCACGGTGATCGGCGAGACGGCGCGCGCGCTCACCGATCTCATGGATTCCGCGCGGGGCCTGCGGCTCGAACTGATGATCGTGCTGCTGATCGTGTTCGAAATCGGCATCACCCTCACGCAGATTTTCTTCGGCTGGGGCGTGCACTAGGGGCGGATCGTGAATCGCGCCCTTGGCGCGTTGCCTATTTTTCGTTCTTAAAGGTATGGCGTGCCGTTCGGCGTGCCGACGAGATTGCCGTAGAGACGGTCCACCGTTGCGGCTGTCCGCTCGATCGAAAACCGCTCGCGAATGATTTCCTGCGCTTCGACGACCCCCAAATTCAGCATGCTCCAGTCGCGGGTCAGCCGATCCAGTGCAAGTGCCAGGGCTTCGGGCCGTTGCGGCGGAAACAGCATGTGTTCGCATTGAATGACCTCGGGCAATACGCCCGTCCTGCTCGAAAGGAGCGGGACGCCTGCGGCGAGCGTTTCGATTGCCGCCATTCCGAATGAATCGGAGCGGCTCGGATTGATGACGAGGTCGTAGCTGCGGACGAGATCGCGAAACGTTTCGACGCGGCCAAGAAATTCGAACCGGACGCCCGGCACGCGGGAAAGCCCGAGATCGTTTTCGGCGGGCGAGGGGAAGTCCCCCGTGAAATCGATCTGTCGGGGCAGTCGCGCGCCCCTTTCTGCCATTAAACTTAACGCTCCGATCAGGTCTGCCCAGCCTTTCGAGCTTCGTTCGGCGCCGATCACGAGTATCCGATCTGGTGCGTGTTCGGGCTTTTGCTTGGCCGGCATGAATTCTTCCATCTCGATGCCGTCGTAGAGGAGTTCGACTTTCTTCCTAGGACTCCAAGCCTGCACGCGGGCCTGGAGGGAGGGGCCAATGCATGCAAGGAGATCGGCGCGGTGGCATTGATATTTCAAATATTCTTTATTTGTTATGCGTGAAGTTCTAAGCAATACGGACGAAGGCGCGGCAAGAGCCCGCGCGAGGCGAATTCCCAACAGCGCGTCCCAGTGGTCGTTGGCGGTGACGATCCTCGGTCGGATCGATCTCTCCGCCAATGCGTCTTGCACGGCATGAACAAACTGCGTGTTGCGATAGAGCCGTGAAAGAAGCGATCTCGAACGGGGAAACTCAACCACGACGCATTCGATGTCTCGTCGGTCGCATTCTTGCGTGAGCCAGCCATGAGAAGAGCACAGGACAACCGGCCGCCAGCGGCGAAGGGAAGGCTGCGACAAGAGGCGAACAAGACAGCTCTGCGCGCCGGCGCGATGCGCGGCTTTCTGAACGAAAAGAACCGAATTCTGCTGGGGGAGCGGCATCGTTGACTATACGACTACGACCACTTGAGCCCGCACGCCGTCCGTTCTTCACGAAGGAGGACGCGGTGTTCTGTGCCGAGCTTCCCTTTCTTTGGCTCATTTCATGGTGCGTGCCGGAGCGAGCCTGGAAATCCCTATGCTATTGGCTGGAAATAATAAAGTGGAAGCTCGGGGTCTTTTCTCCGGAGCAGGTAACGCGGGTCGTTTCGCGCGCCCCGATCGAGAGGCAGCGGGGCGAAACGGCGTTGCAGTTCGCCATCCGGCATGCCGCCATCCGCAGCGAACACCATCTGCAGATCCTGCAAAGCTACCGCCCGCTCGGCTGGCGGGCAGAGCTGAAGCTCGAGGGAGAGTCGCATCTGCGCGATGCACTGCAGGCGGGCAAGGGCGCGGTGCTCTGGGTCGCCCATTTCGGCTTCAATGCGCTGGCGACGAAGGTCGCAATCGCGCGTGCCGGATACCGGGTTTCTCACCTGAGCCGGCCGGAGCACGGGTTCTCCAAGTCGCGGTTCGGGATTTGGCTGCTCAATCCGATCCGCGTTCACGCCGAGCTGCCGCATCTCGCCGGGCGCATCATCATCGACCGCGCAAACCCCGGAGCGGCCAAGGCGGCGGCCGAAGGCACACTGAAGGCGAACGGCATCATCTCCATCACGGCGGGCGCCTGGGAGGGGAGAAGGGTCGCGGAGGCTGGACTGTTCGGCGGCTCCATCGAACTGGCGACCGGGGCGCCGGGTTTCGCAATCGCCTCGGGCGCTGCACTGTTGCCCGTGTTCACCACGCGTGACGCACGATCGGGCGCGATTGTTGTCGCGGTCGGCGAGCCGATCGTCCCGCCGGAAGCCAGCGACAAGCTGGAGCGGATCGACCGCATGACGCAAGCGTTCGTCGACCGGATGCGTCCCTACATCGAGGCGCATCCGGAGCAGTGGCGGGACTGGAAGAGCCTGAAGATACCGAAAGCGTAGCCGCGCTTCCTCATGCCGCCGAGGTCACCGTCCTTGCCGCGTGCTCGGCGAGGAACTTGCTCATCTCCTTTGCGGGCTTCGGGCTGCTGAACAGATAACCCTGCATCTCGGCGCAGCCGATCGCCTGCAGCGTGTCGAGCTGCTCCTGCGTCTCCACGCCTTCGGCGGTCGAGGTGATGGAGAGGCTGTTCGCGAGCCCCGCCACCGCGTTCACGATCGCGAACGGCTCGACGCCGTTGGCAAGGTCCTGGATGAACGAGCGGTCGATCTTGATCTTGTCGAACGGGAAGGTGCGGAGATAGGAGAGCGACGAATAGCCGGTGCCGAAGTCGTCGAGGGCGATCTGCACGCCGAGCTCGCGCAGCGCGTGCAGCGACTGCAGGTTGGCGAACGTGTTCTGCATCAGCACGGTCTCGGTGATCTCGAGCTGCAGCCGGCTCGGCGAGGCGCCGGAGGCTTCGAGCGCGGCCGTCACCGACTTCATGAAGTGCCGGTGCTTGAGCTGCGCGGGCGAGACGTTGACCGCGACCTTGATGCTCGCCGGCCAGGCGGCCATCTCCTTGCATGCGGTCATCAGCACCCATTCACCGATCGGAATGATGAGGCCGGTCTCCTCGGCGATCGGGATGAAATCGGCGGGGGAGATCATGCCGCGCTTGGGATGGTTCCAGCGCAGCAACGCCTCGAGCGCCGTGATCTCGCTGCCTTTCAGCGTGACGAGCGGCTGGTAGTGCAGCTCGAACTCCTTGTTGGCGAGCGCCTTGCGCAGATCCATTTCGAGCTGGCGGCGCGCCTGCATGCGGGCGTCCATCTCCGGCTCGAAGAAGCGGTAGGTGCCGCGGCCGTCGGTCTTGGCGCCGTAGAGCGCCATGTCGGCGTTCTTCAGCAGCGTGTCCGGGTCGGTGCCGTCCACCGGCGCGATCGAGATGCCGATGCTGATGTTGGTCACGATCTGGTGGCCGTCGATCTGGTACGGCTTGCTGACGGAATCCTGGATGCGGCGGGAGAGGACGGCCGCGTTCGCCGGCTCCTGCAGGTCGGTCATGATGATCGCGAACTCGTCGCCGCCGAGGCGGACGACCGTGTCCGGCTCGCGCGTGCAGCCGCGCAGGCGGTCGGCTACGCGCTTGAGCAACTCATCGCCGATCGGATGGCCGAGCGTGTCGTTGACGCTCTTGAAATAATCGAGGTCGAGGCACATCACGGCGAGCTGCTCGCCGCGCTTCACGCGCTTCAATTCGTGCTCGAGCCGCTCGCGCATGAGCACGCGGTTCGGCAGGTCGGTGAGGGCGTCGTGGCGCGCCATGTGGGCGATGCGGTCCTGCGCGCGCTGCTGCTCGGTGACATCCTGGTAGGTGATGAGCCAGCCGCCGTCGATGAGCGGCTTGCAGACGATCAGGAAGGCGCGGCCGTCGCGCAGATTGGCGATGGCGCCGAATTCCTCGCCGTCCTCGGCGCGCTCCAGGAAATTGGCGACGTGCTCGTCGGGGTCTCCGGAAGCGCCGCCGACATGGATGCCCTGCCGGACGAGATCGTGCAGCGTGCAGCCGGAGCGCGCGATGTCCTTCGAGATTCCGTAAAGCTGGAAGAAACGGTGGTTGTAGAAGACGAGGCGCAGATCGGCGTCGAACATGAGGACGCCCTGCGCGAGATTGTCGAGGACGGTGTTCAGGACCTGGTCGTCCTGCCGCCCGGGCTGCAAAAACGGAATGACCTGGCCCGGCAAGACCGGATGAATCTTCGAACGCATGGGCGCTCCCTGACGACAGCAACCGTCCCGTTGTCCGACGTGTAGGGGCGACTTCTTGTGCGGGTCTAAAACGATGTCGCTTCGATTTAATCACAATTAAAGCAATGCCCTTCGGATTTGCGCGCAAAAGCGCGGTTTTCGGGGCATGCGGTAACGCGCTCCGGGAGCGCGGGCGACGTTCGTGCGCGACCCTTAAGAAATTCTCACTCTAGGAATATCGGTACATGCACGGCCGTTAACGGAATGGCGGCTGTGTTGGGGCGCGCTCCGCACACGCTGCATCCCCCGCGTGTGCGTGGGATGCGCGCGCAACCTTACCGCCCCAGCAGGCGGTCCACCATCACCTTCACCGCCCGCATCTGCGTACCGTTGCGGTTCAGGTATTGCGCGCCGCTGTAGCCCCAGAAATCCCAGCAGGCGTTGGGATTGAACGCCGGCATGCTGGTGAGCTGCGGATAGAGCACGACGATGTCGTTCGCCGCGGCCCAGCGGTTGTAGCCGCCGTCGCGGACGAAATCGTCATGCGCGCGGTCGCTGCCGCGGTTGTCCACCTCCTGGCGGCAGCCGTGGAAGGCGACGTGCAGGCGGCAGCTTTGCGTGAGGCACTGCTTCGGCACATAGACATAGCCGACGCCGCTCATGCTCGCGCGCTTCTCGGCGCGATCGACGAACTCGGTCTGGTCGAAGGGAAGGAGCGTGCCGCCTGCGTGGGCGTCGGCCGGCGTCGCCTTGAAGGCGGCGCCGTAGAGATGGCGCAGCAGCCGCTCGGCCGCGTCGAAGCCGCACTCGATGACGAAGGGCGGCATGTGCTCGGAGCAGTTGCGCCTGGGGAAGCGGCTCTCCTCGGGGAAGGCGGCGACCGGCAGGCCGTGGCTTGCGGTCTCCTCCTCGAGCCGGAGCGCGGCGGCCTCGACGCCGAGCTTCGCGTAGAGCTCCTGCACGAGCGCGGTGATCGCGGCCGGCACGACGTCGTCCTTGCTGCCATGAAACACGAAGACGCGGTCGTCGGCGAGATTTGCCGGATCGTCGATCGTGCCCTCGCGGTGCGCTTCCGCGATCAGCGCGATCAAGTCGCTGATTTTCGGCGGCGCGGGGCGCAGGCCGAGATAGCGGTCGCCGTAGGTATGCGTGCAGACGAAGACGGCGGCGGAGGCGCGGTCGAGCCGTAGCCAGGGCGGATAGGGGTTGCGGATATTTTCGACGCAGCCATATGGCCCGCCGGCAATCACGCCGACGCCATTCACGAGCGACGAAAAGGCGATGTGGAACTGGTGCGCGAAGAAGCCGCCGGAGGAAATGCCGGAGACGGTGACCGCGTCTCTTTCGAGATGCGGCAGGGGCTTCAGCTTCTCTTTCGTCTCCCGCGGCGCGGGGTCGGGGATCGCGTCGTGGTGGGCGAGGATCGACGCCGGCAATGCGACGATCGCCGCGAGGCAGAGGAATACAAATATATCGGTGCGCCGTCGGAACATTGTCTCGTTCTCGCCGGATGTTATGCTTAAATGACTTGCGCGGGAAATGCCGTAGCAGGCGAATTCGGGGGCATAAGGACAATGGATTCATCTTCGAAGCGTGCCTTTACAGGCGCGTTGATGCTTGTGTTTGCCTTGCTGCTTGCAGGCGAGGCGCATGCGCAGGTGCGCATCGTCGCATTCGGCGACAGCAACACCTATGGAATGAACATGGCGCGCGAGCGGTCCTATCCTGCGCAGCTTGAGGCGATGCTGCGGGCGAAGGGGCTCAATGTGCGCGTCGATAATCAGGGAATCTCCGGCGACACGGCCGGGGGCGGCGCGGCCAGGATCAACATGGCGGTGCCTGAAGGAACGCGCGTCGCCATCGTGTTGTTCGGGATCAATGACGTGAGAAAGGGCGTGCCCGCGGCCACCTTCGCAAACAACCTGGGCCAAATCCTCGCCCAGCTGAAGGCGCGCAATGTCCGCATCGTTCTCTGCTTCCGCGGGCACCCGCAGCTCACCGGCGAATTCAGAGCCGTGACGACCCGCATCGGCGAAAAATTCGGAGCAGTTCCTTGCAACTTCCGGGAAGGCGTGCCGGCGTCCGGTTACGCGGGTGATGGACACGAGAACGCCGAGGGCAACACCTTTGTTGCGAAGAACCTCATGCGGATCGTCGAGCCGATGGTGCGGTGACTAGGTAATCCGTGCCGCCCACTCTGCGATTGCGCCGGTCAGCTCGTCGATCACGTCCGCGTCTTTCCTGCCGCTGCGCGCCAACACGTGAAACGAATGGTCGGCGCCATCGACGATATGCAGCGTGGCCTTGGCGAGGCGCGCGCACAGCGGCTTGAGCAGCGCAAGCTCGGCAAGCTTGTCGCGCGTGCCCTGCAGGAACAGCATCGGCACGCGCACGCTCGTCAGATGCTCGCCGCGCGCGTCGGATGGTTTGCCCGCCGGGTGCAGCGGAAATCCGAGAAAGGCGATGCCGCGCACGCCCGGTAGCGGCGCGTGCGCCTGCGCCTGCGAGGTCATGCGGCCGCCGAAGGATTTGCCGCCGGCGATCAGCGGGAGGCCGGGCGCGAGCTTTGCTGCTTCCTCGACCGCGGCGCGCACGTAGCTTTCCGCAATCCTCGGCGGGTCGGGGCGGCGGCTTTTCTGTTCCATGTAAGGAAACTGATAGCGCAGCGTCGCGATACGGCGGGCGGCGAGGGCCGCGGCGATCGTCTCCATGAACGGGTGCGTCATGCCGGCGCCCGCGCCGTGCGCGAGCACGTAGCAGGCGGCCGCGCGCTCGGGCATGCGGAGGAGGCCGGAGACGCGGCCTGATCCTTCGACCGCGAAGGTGACGCGCCGCGCGCTGGCCGTTTCCTTTGTCATGGAGCCGAATGTAGGCACTTTGCGACCGCAAGCGAAGCCGGTCCGGCTCTTGACAATATTCCTACATAGGATTATATTTCTATTTATCCCCGTTCACCGAGGGGCGTCTTCTAGAGGCGTCTGGATGGCGGAGCGGGTGCGGCGCCCGCTGTCGCGTCTCGCAAACGCGGCACCGGGAGCCCCGGAGCACCGCCCGGCGGCAGCGCAGTTCGCTGCGCCGCTGCCCGGAGGCGGCCCTCGAAGGAAGGGAGCAACCGCCGCCGGGAGCGTAGAGACCGCCCGCGAGGAGCTCGCTGAGACCCGCGGCTGGCAACAGCCCGGCGAAAAGCGCGGCCCGGGGTTGAAGACGCCGCGATGGCGCGCCGGAGGGCGCCACGGTCTCGCAAGAGGCCGTGAACAAATACCAAGGTGCGTCTTGCCGGCGCGCCATCCCCCTCGCACACAAGCGCGAGGGAAACTGACGATGCCTCGGGCGGAATTCCGTCGCGAGAACAACTCGTCATGCCCGGGCTCGACCCGGGCATCCATGCGGCTCCGCAAATCGTGGAAGCGCCCCATGGATTGCCGGGTCAAGCCCGGCAATGACGAGTGATCCAATCAGCGGCAATCCATGAAAGGAAATCCCATGAACTTACTTCCCATTCGCTCGCCGTCCGTGCTCACGCCCGACCAGCGGCTCCTGCTCGCGCAAGCGAGCAACGCATTCGACCTTGCCGCGGATTGCCGCAGCCTTGCGTGCCGCCGCGCCGGCGTTTGCCGCGGGTTCGAGAAAGGCGGTTCGGCGCGCTGCCTGCTGACGATGATCGGCATTCTCGGCACCTGCTCGCGGCTTGCGCGCGTGCTGCTGCCCGGCGTCGGTGACGCCGATCGCAAGCCGAGCCTCAGGGACGAAATGCACGAGCAGATGGAGCGCATGCAGCGGCACGCGCTTGGGCTCATCCGGCGGCAGATCGATCAGCTCGAGGGCGAACCGGAGCCGGCGGAGGGAAGGGAGAACAAGCTGGTGTGAGCTTCGTCATTCCGGGACGCCGCGAAGCGGCGAGCCCGGAATGACTAAGACCCGAAGCTCTGCACGAGGCTTCCGGCGACGAGGCTCCAGCCGTCGACGAGCACGAAGAAGATCAGCTTGAACGGCAGCGAGACGATCACCGGCGGCAGCATCATCATGCCCATGGACATCAGCACCGAGGCGATCACGAGGTCGATGACGAGGAACGGCACGAACAGCAGAAAGCCGATCTCGAAGGCGCGGCGCAACTCGGAGATCATGAAGGCCGGCACGAGGATGCGGAGCGGCGTTGCCTCGGGCGTTGCCGGGCGCTCTTCGCGCGCCATGTCGAGAAACAGGCCGAGATCCTTCTCGCGCACGTTCTTCATCATGAAGGTGCGGAAGGGCTCGGCGCCCTTCTCGAAGGCGGCCTGCGGCTGCATCTCGCCGGCCACGAGCGGGCGCACGGCCTGGTCATAGGCCTGCTGGAACGCCGGCCCCATGACGAAGGCGGTGAGAAAGAGCGCGAGCGAAATGATGACGGCGTTCGGCGGCGCGGTCTGCAGGCCGATCGCGGTGCGCAAGAGCGACAGCACGACCACGATCCGCGTGAACGACGTCACCATGACGAGGATTGCGGGCGCCAGCGACAGCACAGTGATCAGCGCGATCAACTGGATCGCGCGTTCGGTGATGCCGGTGTCGCCGTTCTGGCCGTTGCCGAAGCTGATCGAGATGTCCTGCGCCCACGCGGCGGCGCTGAGCACGTCGAGGAAAAGCACACTCACAAGAACCGTGCCGCCGATACAAAGCAGCGCGCGGAGCGTGCGCGTCATTTACTTTCCTTCTTCCCCGGGCGGAGCAGGCTTGCCATTTCTTCCTCGAGGCTGCCGAAGATGTCGGCGGCGGATTCCTGCTTCGCAGCCGGTGCAGGCTGCTGGGCCGGCGCGGGCGCAGGTGCGGGTCGCGGCGCTTCGGCGACGCGCGGCTCGACCACGCGTGGCTCGGGCGCACGCGGCGCGGGCTGGATCACGGTGGGCGCCGGGCGCGGCGCGGGCGCGGGGCGTGTTTCAATGCGCGGCTCGGGCGCGCGCGGTGCGGGCGCGGATGCCGGGCGCGGCAGCTCCGGCTCGGTCACCGGCTTGCGCAATGCCGCTTCGAGGCGCTGCGCCATGTCGGCATATTGTGGATCGACGCGCTGTGGCGCCGGGCGTGGGACTTGGCGCGGCTCCGGTGTGCGCGGTGCGGGTGCGGGGGGGCGGGGCGCTTCGGCCTCCGGTTCGGGAATGAGCGTCGTTTCCGATTCGTCCTCGAAGCCGCCGGGGCGCGCGCCCGGGCGCGCGGCGCCGCCGAGCGGCTGCGCGCGGACGATGTTCGGCTCCACCACGACGTCGGTCGGCCCGCCGATCAGGATCAGGTGCTCGACATTGTCGCGGCGGATGAGGACGAGGCGGCGGCGGGCATCGACCACCGCCGAATCGAGCACGGCGAGGCGCTGCTGGCGGCCGCGGCCGCCGGCTCCCGTCGCGATCCGGCCCTCGCCGAAGCGGCGCATCAGCCAGACGGTGAGCGCGATGAGCGCGAGCACCAGCACCAGCGCGACCACGGCCCTTGCCGGCAGCCCGAGCTCGGTGCCGAAAATCTGCTCGAAGAAACCCATCGTCGCTCTCCCATTCCCCCCGGCCGAACCGGAGACTGCGGCAAAGCAGAAGTTAACGGACAGGGCAAGATTTGCCGCGTGCATCCCTAACAAAGCGTTAAGAACCCGGCCCGGACCCGGCCAAAAGCGCCGATTTTCAGGGATTTGGCAGGCGGGCGGGCGGACGGGCGGTTCTGCCTTTAACCGGGTTTTAACCATACGCCCGGCAAGGTTTGCCGCGGAGGGCGGGGAGCGTCCCTCCGGGGAGAGGGCCATGCCGGTCACGGACCTGCCGCTGTTCAGCGCGCTCAAGCACCGCATGTACTGGCTCGAGGAGCGCCAGCGGGTGCTGGCCGAGAACGTGGCGAACGCCGACACGCCCGGCTACCGCGGCCACGACCTGAAGCAGCTCGATTTCCACGAGGCGCTGAAGTCGTCGAGCGCGGTCACGCTCGCCACCACCGCCCCCGGCCACATCGCCGCCTCGGCCGCGAGCCGTTTCCCGGTGGACGGCCGCGGCGGCTTCGAGACCACGCCGCGCGGCAACGCCGTCACGCTCGAAGACGAGATGATGAAGGTCGCGCAGAACCAGATGGATCACCAGGCGGTCACCGCGCTCTATTCGCGCGGCCTCGGCCTGATCAAAACCGCAGTCGGCAGGCGCTGAGGCTCGTCATGGATTTTCTCAAGACCATCTCGATCGCGGCGTCCGGCCTGAAGGCGCAGTCCGGCCGCATGCGGGTAATCGCGGAGAACATCGCCAATGCCGATTCGACCGCGCAGACGTCCGGCGCCGATCCGTACCGGCGGCGCGTGGTCACCTTCCGCTCCGCGTTCGACCGCGAGCTCGACGCGCAGGTCGTCTCGCTCGGCCGCGTGCAGGCGGACAATTCGGATTTCGTCACGCGGCACGAGCCGGGCCACCCGGCCGCCGACGAGCGCGGGCACGTGAAATATCCGAACGTCAATACGCTGGTCGAAACCGTGGACATGCGCGAAGCGCAGCGCTCCTACGAAGCCAACGTCAACGTCATCACCGCAACGCGCCGCATGATCGCGCGCACGCTCGATCTCCTGCGCGTGTGAAGAAGGGAGTCCTGAATGGCCAGTCCGGTCGCTGCCGCCAATGCCTATGCCGCGCTTGCGCGCATCACCGGCGCGAATGAAAGCGCGTCGCCCGCGAGCGTGCTCGGCGCGGGGAAATCGGGGCCGAGCTTCGGCTCGCTCGTCGAGAAGGCGCTCACCGGCATGGCGGAGCAGGGGCAGGCGACCGACGCCAAGGCCATGCAGCTTGCCGCCGGCAAGGCCGACCTCGTCGACGTCGTCACGGCGGTCGCGGAAACCGAGGTCGCGGTGGAGACGCTCGTCTCCGTGCGCGACAAGGTGATCCAGGCCTACGAAGAAATCTTCCGGATGCCGATCTGATTTCCCTCTCCCCGTTTACGGGGAGAGGGTGGCGAGCGAAGCGAGCCGGGTGAGGGGGCTTCGCGGTCATCTTGGACTTTAACATGCCCCTCACCCCGACCCTCTCCCCGCAAGCGGGGAGAGGGAGAAGAAGGAAGACCATGACCGGCGCCGAAGTCATCGATGTCGCCCGCGACGGGGTTTTTACGCTCATCCTCTTGTCGAGCCCGATGCTGCTCGTGGCACTGATCGTCGGCGTTGCGATCTCGCTGCTGCAGGCGCTGACGCAGATCCAGGAAATGACGCTGGCGTTCGTGCCGAAGATCGTCGCGGTGTTTCTCACGTTCCTCATCGCGCTGCCGTTCATGGGCGACGTGTTGCAGGGCTACATGACGCGGATCGCGGAACGCATCTCGGCCGGCTGATGCCAATCATGTTTGGCAAAGAAAATAATGTCGTCCCCGCGAAAGCGGGGACCCATGAACACCGAGGACCGAGAAAAATTTCCGGCGTCGGTGTTCATGGGTCCCGGCTCTTGCCTCGCTTTGCTCGGCTTGGCCGGGACGACAGAAACAGAACATGACCGTCAATATCTCCTTCCTGCCGTCGCTCGCCGCGGTCTTCCTCCTGATGTTCGCGCGGCTCGGCACCATGGTGATGCTGATGCCGGGGCTCGGCGAGCGCGGCGTGCCGGTGCGCATCCGGCTCGTGGCGGCGCTGGTGCTGACGCTGGTGTTGCTGCCGATCTACCGTAATTCCTACAGTGCCGATCTCGCGGCCGGTTTCGCGCCGCTCATGGGCGTGCTCATTCAGGAAGTGCTGATCGGCGCGGTGCTCGGGCTGACCGCGCGGCTCGCGCTGTCGGCGCTGCTGGTCGCGGGCACGGCGATCGCGTACCAGCTCGGGCTCGGCTTCAGCATGGCGGTCGACCCGACGCAGGACCAGCAGAGCGTGCTGGTGTCGAACTTCCTCGCCATGCTCGGGATTGCGCTGATCTTCGCGACCGACATGCACCATCTGGCGATCGGCGCGCTCGACGAAAGCTACAACCTGTTCAAGCCGGGCAGCGCATTGCCGTCCGGCGACGTGGCGCAACTGATGGTGAGCACGGTGTCGGGCGCGTTCCGCGTCGGCATCCAGCTTGCCGCGCCGTTTCTCGTGTTCGGCATCCTGTTCAATGTCGGCCTCGGCGTGCTGGCGCGGCTGATGCCGCAGTTGCAGGTGTTCTTCCTCGGCCTGCCGGCGTCGATCCTGCTTGGCTTTGCCGTGCTGCTCGCGCTGGTCGGCGTGCTGATGACGACGTTCATCGGCTATCTCGGCTCGGTGCTCAGCCAGCTTTCGGCGCCGCTATAGGGCCGCTATAGGAGTGGGCCGTGGCTGAAGGCGGCGAAGACGACCAGGAACGATCAGAAGACCCAACCCAGAAACGGCTGGACGACGCGGTCAAGCGCGGCGACGTGGCCAAGAGCCAGGAAGTCAATACCTGGTTCCTGCTGGCGGGCGGGACGCTGGCGCTGTTCGCGTTCGGCGGATACTCGGCGAGCCATCTCGCCACCGCGTTCGCGCAACTGTTCGCGTCGTCGCACACGCTGGGCGGGGACGGGCGCGCGATCGTCCGCCTCAGCGGCTTCCTGATGCTCGACGTGCTGACCGCGCTCGGCCCGCTGCTCGCCATTCTCATCGCGGCGGCGATCGGCAGCAATCTCATCCAGCACCGCTGGGTGTGGACCGGCGAATCGCTGAAGCCGAAAGCCTCGCGCATCTCGCCGGTGCAGGGCGCAAAACGCATCTTCTCCAAGCACGCGCTCGTCCAGTTCGCGAAAGGGCTCGCCAAGATCGCGCTCGTCGCCACGGTGATCGTGATGGTGCTGGCGCCCGAGATCGGCACCATCTCGCAGCTCATCAATGGCGAGCACACGATGATCCTGCAGGTGGCGTACACGCTCGCCATGCGCCTGCTGATCGCGGTGGTGATGGTGATGGCGGTGGTCGCCGCGCTCGACTGGCTGTGGGCGCGGCACACCTGGTACGAGCGGCTGCGCATGTCCGTCCGCGACATCCGCGACGAGCACAAGGAGAGCGAAGGCGATCCGACCATCAAGGCGAAGCTGCGGCAGATCCGGCAGGCGCGCATGCGCAAGCGCATGATGTCGGAGGTGCCGAACGCGACCGTCGTGATCACCAACCCGACGCACTACGCGGTGGCGCTGAAATACGAGAAGGGGATGGGCGCGCCGGTCTGCGTCGCCAAGGGCGTCGATGCGGTCGCGCTCCGCATCCGCGCGCTCGCCGAGGAGCACCGGGTGCCGGTGGTCGAGAACCCGCCGCTCGCCCGCGCGCTGCACAAGAGCGTCGATCTCGACGAGGAGGTTCCGGCGGAACACTACAAGGCGGTGGCCGAGGTCATCGGCTACGTCATGCGGCTGCGGCGGGGCTTGCGGCACTAGAGTCAACAAGGGGTTGAAGCATGGACGGGGGCATGGTCGAGCCGAACTTGCCGAGGCGGGGTATTCTCGGGCACACGGGATTCGGCCCTGCGGCAGCAGGGATTCCCGATGCGGGAGAGGCCGCCTTCATGACCCCGATCGAGGAACGCGCGTCGATCGACCGGACGGCTGCGGCCGGCAGCGTGAGCCTCGTGCTGCTGGTGGCGGTGGCGCTGGTCGGCGTCGCGCTGTTTCTCCTGTTCGTCGGCCGCGAGAACGCGGAACCTTACGTTCTCGCGGTGCTGGCGGCGCTGGCCGTGGTGGGCGTGTTCGCGCTGTTCGGCGCGGCCGCCGGCATCGTGGAGATTTCCGGGCGCAAGGGGCGCAACGATCTCACGCAGGCGCTGGCCGACGGGGCGGGCGAGGGGATCGCGCTCGTCGATCTGTCGGGCCGCGTGCTCTATGCCAACCGCGCCTATCTGCAGATCACCGACGCGGAAGGACCGGACGACGTGCGGCCGGTGGAGCGGCTGTTCACCAGCGACCCGACGGTGGCGGACGCGGTCTACCGGCTGGCGCAGGCGGCGCGCGACGGACAATCGGCGTCGGAGGAAATCCGCATCGCCGGGCGCGCCGGCGAGCCGTCGCGCTGGCTGCGGCTGCGGGTGCGGCCGCTCGGCAAGGAGGGACGGCACGCGCGGGTCGCGGCGTGGGGCGTGGCCGACGTCACGCGCGAGCGCGAGCGGCAGGAAAACGCTTTTCTTGAGTTGCAGCACGCGATCGACTTCCTCGATCATGCGCCGGCGGGATTTCTCTCCGTCGATGCCGCCGGGCGCATTCTCTATATCAACGCGACGCTCGCGGGCTGGCTCGGCTACGACCTCGCCGAGTTCGTGCCGCGCGGCCTGACGATCGGCGATCTGGTGCCGGGCCCGGCGGCGGACATGATCCGGCACCTTGCGCCGGCGCACGGCGAGGCGAAGACGGAAATCTTCGATCTCGACCTGCGCAAGAAGAACGGCCACAGCCTGCCGGTGCGGCTCTATCATCGCGTCGCGTTCGCGAGCGACGGGACGGCCGGCGCTTCGCGCACGCTGGTGCTGAACCGCGCACGCGGCGACGTGCCGGACCCGCTGCGCGCCGCCGAAGTGCGCTTCGCGCGCTTTTTCAACCATACGCCGGTGGCAATGGCCCTGATCGACCGCAAGGCGAAGATCGGCCAGACGAACGCGAGCTTCGCGCGGCTGTTCGGGCCGGCGGCGGCGGGCGAAGGCGGCGAGACGCGGCCGATCGTGTCGGTGGTGGCCGAACGCGACCGGGCGAAGCTTGAGACGCTGGTGCGCGAGGCGATCGAGGGCGACACGCCGAATGGCTCGGTCGAAGTGGCACTCGCCGGCGCGGCGAACCGCTTTGCGCGCTTCTACGTGACGCCGGTGGAAGGCGAGGAGGACGGCGAAGCCGCCATCGTACACGCGATCGAGACCACCGAGCAGCGCGCGCTGGAGGCGCAGTTCTCGCAGGCGCAGAAGATGCAGGCGGTGGGGCAACTCGCGGGCGGCGTCGCGCACGACTTCAACAACGTGCTGACGGCGATCATCGGCTATTCGGATCTGCTGCTCGCCAATCACCGGCCGACCGATCCGTCGTTCCAGGATCTCATGCAGATCAAGCAGAACGCCAACCGCGCGGCCGGGCTGGTGCGGCAGTTGCTCGCGTTCTCGCGGCAGCAGACGCTCAGGCCGCAGGTGCTCGATCTCAACGAGGTGCTGTCCGAGCTCTCCATCGGCCTCCTCAAGCGCATCATCGGCGAGACGGTGGAGCTCGAGGTGAAGCACGGCCGCGACCTGTGGCCGGTGAAGGTCGACCTCAACCAGTTCGAGCAGGTGATCGTCAATCTCGCGGTCAATGCACGCGACGCGATGCCGGACGGCGGCAAGCTGTCGATCCGCACGCGCAACGTGAGCGCGGAAGAAGCGCGGGGCTTCGGCCACGTCGGCTTTGCCCCGGCGGACTATGTGCTGATCGAGGTGGAGGATAAAGGGACGGGCATTCCGCCCGACGTGCTGGCGAAGATCTTCGAGCCGTTCTTCACCACGAAAGAGCTTGGCAAGGGCACCGGCCTCGGGCTTTCCACCGTCTATGGCATCATGAAGCAGAGCGGCGGCTACGTGTATCCGCTGAGCGTCATGGGGAAGGGCACGACGTTCCAGCTTTTCCTGCCGCGGCACGTCGCGAGCGCCGAGGAAGCCGCCGCCAAGCCGGTGGAGGCCGAAACGGCGGCAGGCGATCTCACCGGGCGGGGCACGGTGCTGCTTGTCGAGGACGAGGAAGCGGTGCGGGCGTTCGCGGCGCGCGCGCTCGCCTCGCGCGGCTATACCGTGCTTGAGGCCGGATCGGGCGTCGAGGCGATGGAGGTGATGGACCTGCAGGGCGGGGAAGTCGACCTCGTCGTGTCCGACGTCGTCATGCCGGAGATGGACGGGCCGACGTTGCTCAGGGAACTGCGCAAGCGACGGCCGGAGATCGCGGTGATCTTCGTATCCGGCTACGCCGAAGAGGCGTTCCGCAAGAACCTGCCGCCGGGCGAGAAGTTCACCTTCCTGCCCAAGCCCTTTACGCTCAAGCAGTTGGTGGCGGCGGTGAAGGAGACGATGAAGCCGGCGCCGTAGCCCGGTCAGCCGATGCTGTAATGGCTCGCCGACGAATCGAAGACCAGGACCTGGCCCGTCATCAGGGAGATTTCGAGCCGGGTGCGGCCGTTCAAAAGCGCCTGCCGAGGCCGGCCGATCACCAGCGGGTGCGGCTTCAAGAGCGTGTTCCAGATCGTGGGGAAATCGGCGCCGCCCTGGGCGGCGGCGTTGCATTTCCGCATCAAATCGCTGGCAGTATCCGGCAAGGGACGCTTCTCCCAAAATTTTCTTGGCGAAAATTACGGAGGCGTCTGGGTTGCTGACGCTTTGATTTACATCAAAGCCCGCGCCGGGCAGCGATTGGGGAGGGCGAAAAACCGGGGGTTGGAAGAGAACACTTGCAGGTAATGGGTCATTTTGAATGTGACGGTGGACAACTTGCCGCACCCATGCGTGGCGCTAAGCAGCCACCAGCCTTATGTTGGGTCCATGGCAAAACAGTCGAATCGTCCGCGCGACATCAACCAGTTGGCCAAGTACATGGTCGATTTAGCCACCGGCCGCAGCGTGGTGAAAAAGACGACTAAGAGGAAAAAGAAGAGTAGCCGCCGTCACGCTAAAAAAGCGAAGGCTGCGAATCCTTAGCTTCCTCATCCTCCAGTGTGAACGGGTCATCATCTGGTTTTGGCAGTCTATGCTTCTGCCGAATCTCCATTACCTTATTGCCCGCGATGTAATGTCGCCCTCGCTTTTCTCCGCGCGGGATCAGCAATCCTATATCGACTAGCTCCTTTAGATCGCGACTCGCGAGGTTATTCGATACGTCGGCGCTCACGCGATACGACGCATTTCTAACACGCGACGGAATCGCTGCTTCGAGCAAAGCGAGCGCTGTTCGCTCATGCAGGCCATGCCGCGTCACCTCGCGGCTTAGTTCATCGTATACGCGCTCAATTTCTCGCGTTCGGCGAAGCAGCGTTTGCGCTTGCCTGTAATGGCCTGTGATACAGAAGCGAATCCATTCCTTGCAATTGCGCTGCGGATTCCAGCCGCCACCACCTGTTACTGCGAGAACATCATAGTATGCTTGTTGATTGTGTCCGATGTATTCTTCGATGCTCGAAAAAATTGGAGCAACAATTCCTTCCTTGGCCAAGACTGCCGTTTGAAGGCAACGCGCGGTGCGCCCATTTCCATCGGAGAACGGATGGATCATCGTAAGATTCAAGTGCGCCATTGCGCCCTTTAGCATCACCGACTCTTGGTCGGCGTTCATATACTCCATCAATTCTTGCATCAGCGATTCCAACTGGTCACGATCAACCCCCTCGTGAACTAGTTCGCCAGTAGCAGTGTTGCGAACGCCAACCCACCCGCGGCGATAGTTTCCAGGGTTTGCGCTTGGGTCGTGCTGCGAAATCATAAAATGAATTGCGAGTATGAAATCTTCGCTGAATTGAAAATGCGGGTTGCGACAACGCTGCAAGACAAAATCCATGGCCGTCTGATACCCGACGATGGCTTGCCAAGTCGGCTTGTCGGCTTCCTCACGTTCCTCGCCGTCAACGGCCGCCAGCGCGTCTTCGGCCGAGACATTGATCCCTTCAATGCTGTTTGAAGCACGCAATGCGCGCGCCCGCGTCATCCGAGCCAAGAGGCCGGTCCAATGTCGCGGATTTTCTACAACAAAATGACGTAGATCATGGCGCATCTGCGCCACGCGGTCCAAGGCGCGGCGCTCTGGCCGATCCATTGAACGATAGGTGAACAACATGGCCATATACCTTTGTTAACCGATTCTGTATCAGAATATAATTGACATTAGGTCAGTTGTCAAGTACATATGATGCATGAATAGGCTCTCCAAGGAAGGCCGCGCTCAAATCCTCCATCTGCTCTGCGAGGGGCAGTCGATCCGTGCGATTACGCGGCTGACCGGCGCGAGCAAAAACACGGTCGCGAAGCTGCTCATTGATGCTGGCCGCGCGTGTTCGGCCTACCAAGATCGCGTGCTGCGTAATCTGACCAGCAAGCGGGTCCAGGTCGATGAAATCTGGTCGTTCACTTACGCGAAGCAGGCGAACGTCAAGAAAGCGAAGGCCGCGCCGGAAGGGGCGGGCGACATCTGGACTTGGACGGCAATCGATGCCGACACGAAGCTTCTGATTAATTGGCTTGCCGGCAGCCGCGATACGGACACCGCGCTTCTGTTCTTGAATGATCTGCGCTCGCGCGTCGAAGGTCGCTTCCAACTGACAAGCGACGGCTGGCGTGCGTACACGGAAGCCGTTGATACGATCTTCGGCGACGATGTCGATTACGCGATGCTGGTCAAGATTTATGGACCTGCATCGGGCGGCTCCGGTCGCTACAGCCCGCCGGAATGCATCGGCGCTCGCAAGATGCCGCGCGTCGGAAACCCGGACGAAAAGGCAATCAGCACTTCGTTTGCCGAGCGGCACAATCTGACGATGAGAATGCACATTCGCCGCTTCACGCGGCTGACGAATGCGTTCTCAAAAAAAGTGGAGAACCATATTGCTGCGGTGTCGTTGCATTCGTTCTATTACAACTTCGTGCGCGTGCATAAGACACTGAAAACATCGCCCGCAATGGCGGCTGGCGTCACCGACCGCCTCTGGGAGATTGGCGATCTTGTTGATCTTCTCGACGCATGGGAAGCAAAAGAGAAGCGGGATGCAGCGCCGATCTTTGAAGTATGCGAATGGAAGATCGGCGGCGGTTTCTATGTGCGCGCTACGCTTCCGGGCCAAGAGCCCGAACGGATTGAAGGCTTTGCGACGGAAGCCGAAGCGGCTCGCTGGATACGAAATGAATCTAAGCCTTGGATTTTTTCTCGTCGCTCCACTTTTTTATCAAGCCGATAAGACGCTCGCGTTGCCGCTTATTCAGCGGTCCAATCGCCACTTCTTTATATGAAGGAGGAACGGAGAAAAATTCTGGAGTCCAGGGAAGGTGAACGGTCCGGTTGAGAACAAATCGCGTAGCGTGTGGCAGACCAATTTCATCAAGATCTTCGGCGTTCTGAATCACGAAATGCCAGCGTTTCTTCTCTCCGAGATTCAGCGATCGAGTGCCATAAGCAACCTCCAGCCATCCTTGACTGGTGACGGAGTGCATATAGGAGCGGCGAACCAAAACAGGACGACACTTCGGGCCCCGTTTTTTCGGGGCCTCGTCAGTCGGAAACCAGCACCAAACGAGTGTGAGCGGTTTCGGTAAAGTCGCTATCGCATAGTCAACAACAGACATGAGTCTGTTGTTACCATGCAGGACCCTCAATCGTCTTTAGGTTGTCGCTTTTGACTTCACTCTCGTAAGCCTTGCGGATCGCGTCGATATCGGCGTCAGAAGGCTCGCCCGAATAATCGACTGGCGGCAATCGTTTATCATCGCGCTTGCCGTCGGCGCCGCCGACGAATGCGCGGATAATCTTCCGCACGCTCATGATCTGCTCCCAAGGGCCGGGCTCATGCCCGTAGAATGTGCCCAAACCGCTTTACAGGCCATTACACTATCCCAAGACATGCATAGGGCAATGACGCTTAAGGGGTATGGTTCCCAAATCGAGCCCCCGTGTCCGAAGGGACACATAGGTGTGAATGCCAGATGAGTCAAAGTTCCTGACCTATTTGTAAGAAATAGGGTAGGGTGCGCTTCCGTTCTCACTTTGATCTCTGTCAAGCCCCTAAGCCACTGTCACAATTCAAGCTGACCCACTGCCCACTTGCAGAACAGGAACAAATCGAGTACAGTGTTTTGGTTCTGTTTTCCCCTAGGCACAAGACCGGGAGCCCGGCAATGTCGTCCCAACCCGCCCTGCGAGTCGTTGAAGGCAATCAATCCATGGACAAGTCAAAGGCGCTGGATGCAGCGCTTTCCCAGATCGAGCGGCATTTCGGCAAGGGCTCGATCATGCGGCTCGGCAAGCGGGAGCGGGTCGACATCGAGACCATCCCCTCGGGCTCGCTCGGGCTCGACATCGCGCTCGGGATCGGCGGCCTGCCGCGCGGGCGCGTGGTGGAGATCTACGGGCCGGAGTCCTCGGGCAAAACGACGCTTGCGCTGCACGCGATCGCCGAGGCGCAGAAGCGCGGCGGCGTGTGCGCCTTCATCGACGCCGAGCACGCGCTCGACCCCGTCTATGCGCGCAAGCTCGGGGTCAATATCGACGACCTCCTGATCTCGCAGCCCGACGCGGGCGAGCAGGCGCTGGAAATCGCCGATACGCTCGTGCGCTCGGGCGCGGTCGACATCCTGGTCATCGATTCGGTCGCGGCGCTTGTGCCGCGGGCCGAGCTCGACGGCGAGATGGGCGACGTGCAGCCGGGCAGCCAGGCGCGGCTGATGAGCCAGGCGCTCCGCAAGCTCACCTCCTCGATCTCCCGCTCCAACACCATGGTGATCTTCATCAACCAGATCCGCATGAAGATCGGCGTCATGTACGGCTCGCCGGAGACCACGACCGGCGGCAATGCGCTGAAATTCTACGCATCCGTGCGGCTCGACATCCGGCGCATCGGCGCGATCAAGGAGCGCGACGAGGTGATCGGCAACCAGACCCGCGTGAAGGTGGTGAAGAACAAGCTCGCGCCGCCGTTCAAGCAGGTCGAGTTCGACATCATGTACGGCGAGGGCGTCTCCAAGATGGGCGAGCTCATCGACCTCGGCGTCAAGGCCGGGGTGGTGGAGAAGTCCGGCTCCTGGTTCTCCTACGACAGCCAGCGCATCGGGCAGGGCCGCGAGAACGCCAAGGCCTTCCTGAAGCAGAACCCCGAGGTCGCCGCCCGCATCGAAGCCGCGATCCGGCAGAACGCGGGGCTGATCGCCGAGCAGATCCTTGGCCCGACCGAAGACGATTCCGACGACGACTCCGAAGCGGCCGAGGCATAGCGGCCGCCGCTCTCGGGCAGCCCCGCCCGAACCGCATTCCGGCCGTCCGTCCCCTGCCTCTACGCGCGGCCGGAACCGCCTCGGCAAAACACGGCCTGCCGCCGGCTACAACCCGCGGCGGGCCGTGTCGCATTCGGATGTCGTCCGATTCAACCAGTTAAGGGCCCGGGTGGAAGCGGGAACGCTTCCGCCCGGAGCGATCGCCCCCTGAGGCATCCGGCGCGGGCGAGCCGCGGCCGCATCCCTCGACACGCCGCCAAGCGGTCGCTAGACATCAGGCGCCAATTGGCCCGAACTTGAAAAGCTGCCCCGAGACCGCACATGCCCCCACGGCCGTGCCGGGCACCGGCGGCGGCGTGGGTGATCCGGACTGGGAATGAGCGGCGTCAACGAAATCCGTTCGACTTTTCTCGACTTTTTCGCGAAGCACGGCCACGAGGTCGTGCCGTCGTCGCCGCTCGTCCCGCGCAACGACCCGACGCTCATGTTCACCAACGCGGGCATGGTGCAGTTCAAGAACGTCTTCACCGGCCTCGAGAAGCGCCCCTACAAGCGGGCGGTGACCGCGCAGAAGTGCGTGCGCGCGGGCGGCAAGCACAACGACCTCGACAACGTCGGCTACACCGCGCGGCATCACACCTTCTTCGAGATGCTCGGCAACTTCTCGTTCGGCGACTATTTCAAGGACGTGGCGATCGAGCTGTCGTGGAAGCTCGTCACGGAGACCTTCGACCTGCCGAAGGACCGGCTGCTCGCCACCGTCTATGTCGATGACGACGACGCTTTTAACCTGTGGAAGAAGATCGCGGGCCTGCCGGAGTCGCGGATCATCCGCATCGCCGGCGCCGACAATTTCTGGGCGATGGGCGACACCGGCCCGTGCGGCCCGTGCTCGGAGATCTTCTACGACCACGGCCCGCACATCCCGGGCGGTCCGCCGGGCTCGCCGGACTCCGAAGGCGACCGCTTCATCGAGATCTGGAATCTCGTGTTCATGCAGTACGAGCAGCTGCCGGGCGGCGAACGCGTCAATCTGCCGAAGCCGTCGATCGACACCGGCATGGGGCTGGAGCGGATCGCCGCCGTCCTGCAGGGCACGCACGACAACTATGACATTGACCTCTTCCGCGCGCTGATCCGCGCGAGCGTTGATGCGACCGGCGTCGAGGCGGAAGGCCCGCACAAGGCGAGCCACCGCGTGATCGCCGATCACCTGCGCGCGTCGGCGTTTCTCGTTGCCGACGGCGTGCTGCCCTCGAACGAGGGCCGCGGCTACGTGCTGCGGCGGATCATGCGCCGCGCCATGCGGCACGCGCAGCTCCTCGGCGCGAAGGAGCCCTTGATGTACCGGCTCGTGCCGGTGCTCGTGCGCGAGATGGGGCAGGCGTATCCGGAGCTCATCCGCGCCGAGGCGCTGATCACCGAGACGCTCAAGCTTGAGGAGACGCGCTTCCGCACGACGCTCGCGCGCGGGCTTTCGATCCTCGACGAGGAAACGAAGAGCCTGAAGCAAGGCGACCGGCTCAGGGGCGAGACTGCGTTCACGCTCTACGACACCTACGGCTTTCCGCTCGATCTCACGCAGGACGCACTGCGGCCGCGCGGGATCACGGTCGACACCGCCGCGTTCGACCGGGCGATGGAAGCGCAGCGCGAGAAGGCGCGCGCGGCGTGGGCCGGCTCGGGGGACTTAAAAACTGCGGACTACTGGTTTCCGCTGCGTGAACAGTACGGCGCTACCGAATTTCTTGGATACGATACTGAGACTAGCGAGGGCGTGGTCCAGGCAATTATACGCGGTGGCCCGCAAGTCACTGAACTGAAGGCTGGCGAGAGCGGTGAGGTGATACTCAATCAGACGCCGTTCTATGCCGAGGCTGGTGGTCAGGTAGGCGATACGGGTTGGATGAGACGCGTTTCCGATGGCGCTCTAGTGGCGCGTGTCCTTGCCACTCATAAACAAGCTGGCGATCTCATCGTGCACAACGTCAAGGTTGAGAATCACGGAGTGAAAGTTGGGGATTCGCTCCGGCTTGACGTTGATCATGCGCGGCGTTCCGACATTCGCCGCAACCATTCAGCGACGCATCTCCTGCACGAGGCGCTGCGCCAGGTGCTCGGCGATCACGTGGCGCAGAAGGGCTCGCTGGTCGCGCCCGACCGGCTGCGCTTCGACTTCTCGCATCCGAAGCCGATCGCCGACGAGGAACTCCTGAAGATCGAGGACCTCGCCAACGAAAAGGTGCTGGAGAATTCCGAAGTCGCGACGCGGCTGATGGCGGTCGACGACGCAATCGCGTCCGGTGCCCGCGCCTTGTTCGGCGAGAAGTACGGCGACGAGGTGCGCGTCGTCGCGATGGGCCGGAACGGCGGCAACGCGATGGGCTGGTCGGTGGAGCTTTGCGGCGGCACGCATGTCGTGCGCACGGGCGACATCGGCGTGGTGGCGGTGGTCTCGGAAGGCGCGGTCGCCGCGGGTGTGCGCCGCATCGAGGCGATGACCGGCGATGCGGCGCGGCGCTATCTCGCCGGCGAAAGCCGCAAGCTGCACGACCTTGCCTCGCTCCTGCGCGTGCCGGTCGGCGAGATCGACGTGCGGCTGTCGCAGCTGCTCGACGAACGCAAGCGCCTTGAGCGCGAGTTGTCCGACGCGAAGAAGAAGCTCGCGATGGGCGGTGGTGCGACGACTAATGCGGCTGAGTTCGAGGATGTCGGCGGTGTCAAAGTCATGATGAAGTCGCTCAGCGGAATTGACGCCAAGGAGCTGAAGAGTCTTGCCGATGAGGGAAAGAAAAAGCTCGGCTCAGGCATCGTCGTGCTCCTCGCGAAGGGCGAAGAAGGCAAGGCAAGCCTGGTCGTCGGCGTGACCGACGATCTCGCTACGGCGAATAATGCCGTTGATTTTGTGAATGCAGGCGTGGCGGAACTCGGCGGCAAGCGGGGCGGGGGCCGTCCGGACCTGGCGCAGGGCGGAGGGCCTGATGCGTCGAAGGCGGAAGCCGCCTTCGCAGCGATCCGGAAACTTGTGAAGAAGCCGTGAAAGAGTTTCCGCCCTCATCCTGAGGAGCGCGCGAAAGCGCGCGTCTCGAAGGGTGAGGGCGGCCAGTTCGTAGCGCGCGCAAGTCGGCTAAAGCCGACTTGCGATGTTCGAGACGCCGCGCCGTTGCTTCGCTCCGGCGGGCTCCTCACCATGAGGCCGGTCTTAGGCCATCGCCTTGCGCAGGTTCTCGTCGACCTTGTCGAGGAAGCCCGTGGTCGAGAGCCAGCGCTGGTCGGCGCCGATGAGCAGCGCCAGGTCCTTTGTCATGGAACCGGATTCGACCGTGTCGATGCAGACGCGCTCGAGCGTCTCGGCGAAGCGCGCGAGCTCCTTGTTGTCGTCGAGCTTGGCGCGATGGGAGAGGCCGCGCGTCCAGGCGAAGATCGAGGCGATGGAGTTGGTCGATGTCTCCTTGCCCTTCTGGTGCTCGCGGTAGTGGCGCGTGACGGTGCCGTGCGCAGCTTCGGCCTCGACGGTCCTGCCATCAGGCGACATCAAGACGGACGTCATCAAGCCGAGCGATCCGTACCCTTGAGCGACCGTGTCGGACTGCACGTCGCCGTCGTAGTTCTTGCAAGCCCAGACGTAGCCGCCCGACCATTTCAGCGCGGCGGCGACCATGTCGTCGATCAGGCGGTGCTCGTAGGTGAGCTTCCGCTTCTCGAACTCAGGCCTGAACTCCTTGTCGAATATCTCCTGGAAAATGTCCTTGAAGCGGCCGTCGTAGGCCTTGAGGATTGTGTTCTTGGTGGAGAGATAGAGCGGGTAGCCGCGCGACAGTGCATAGTTCATCGAGGCGCGGGCGAAGTCGCGGATCGACTCGTCGAGGTTGTACATGGCCATGACGACGCCGGAGCCGGGCGCCTGGAACACCTCGCGCTCGATCACCTGGCCGTCGTCGCCCGCGAACTTCAACGTCAACTTGCCCTTGCCGGGGAATTTGAAATCGGTTGCGCGGTACTGGTCCGCGTAGGCGTGGCGGCCGATGATGATCGGCTGCGTCCAGCCGGGCACGAGGCGCGGCACGTTCCGGCAGATGATCGGCTCGCGGAAGATGACGCCGCCGAGGATGTTGCGGATGGTGCCGTTCGGCGAGGGATACATGCGCCGCAGGCCGAATTCCTTCACGCGCGCCTCGTCGGGCGTGATCGTCGCGCACTTCACGCCGACGCCGACCTTCCGGATCATCTCCGCCGCTTCGACGGTGATCTTGTCGTCGGTCTCGTCGCGCTTCTGGATGCCGAGGTCGTAATAGAGCAGCTCGATGTCGAGATAGGGGTGGATGAGCTTGTCCTTGATGAGCTGCCAGATGATCCGGGTCATCTCGTCGCCGTCGAGCTCAACGACCGGATTTGCGACCTTGATCTTCGCCATCGTGCGGGTCTTTCGCGATTGGAGGGATGCGGCCGCCGGACGGCGGGCGGAAGCGCTATAGCAAAGCGGCGCCGGGCGAGAAAGCCTTACCGATGGCTAACGCGTCCGCTTGACGCGCCGCGGCCGCTCCGGCAGAGGCCGCATTTCAGGAGAACGCGATGCCCGGCGCCGGCACGGACAAAAGCAGGGAATGGCCCAGCCATGGCGGGCCGGCGATCATCCTCGTCGAGCCGCAGATGGGGGAGAACATCGGCGCCGCGGCCCGGGCCATGGGCAATTTCGGGCTGACGGATCTACGGCTCGTGCGGCCGCGCGACGGCTGGCCGAACCAGCAGGCGGTGCGCTCGGCGTCGGGCGCCGACCGCGTGCTAGAAAACGTGCGCGTCTTCGATTCGACGAAGGCGGCGATCGCCGACTGCACACTGCTTCTCGCCACCACGGCGCGCGAGCACGGTCAGCAGAAGACGATCATCGATGCGGAGGAGGCAGCACGCCGGATGCAGCCGCGGATCGCCGCGGGCGAGACGGTCGGCATCCTGTTCGGGCGCGAGCGGACGGGGCTGGAGAACTACGAGGTTTCGCTCGCCGACTGCGTGGTGACGCTGCCGGTCAACCCAGCCTTCTCCTCGCTCAATCTCGCGCAGGCGGTGCTGATCCTCGCCTATGAGTGGTTCAAGCTCGCGAGCGGCGGGGCGCTGCCGTTCGAGACGCAGCACAAGGCGGGGCCGGCGCCGAAGGAGCACCTGCTCGCGTTCTTCGACAGCCTCGAGCGGGAGCTCGAGCGGGTCGACTTCTTCCGTCCGCCGGAAAAGCGGGAGACGATGACGATCAACCTGCGCAACCTGTTTCATCGGCTGGAGCCGACGCTGCAGGACGTGCAGACGCTGCAGGGGATCATCCGGGTGATCGCGGAAGGGCGGAAGGGGCTTTCGCGCGGCGGCGTGCTCGACAGCGCCGGGGCCGAATCGCTGCGGGAGCTGATCGCCGAGCACAACGCCGGCCGCGTGCCGCGCGAGCGCGCACCGGTGCGGGGACTCGCGCGACTCCTGCGGCGCAATGCAAGCGACGCCGAGCGGCTCCTGTGGAAGCGGATGGTGAACGACCGGCGCTTCGCCGGCCGCGGGTTCAAGCGGCAGGTGCCGGTGGGGCCTTACATCGCCGACTTCGTCTCGTTTCCGCTGCGGACGGTGATCGACTTCCTGCCCGCGCAAGAGTCGGAGGCGGCGGCGCAGGGACGGAAGGACAAGCGGGCGTGGTTTGCCGGGCGGAACTATCGCGTGATCGAGTTGCGCGCGGACGAGGTCGAGGCCGACGTGCAGCGCGCGCTCGACCGTCTCGATGAGATGCTGGCCGAAGCGGCAAAGGCATCGTCTTCGGGCCGTCCGCCTTCCTGAGGTGCGGTTGTCGTGGACGGCGCCGCGCCGGCGCTTGCCACATTGTCGCCCTCCGGCAAGAAGATGCATCCTGGCGCCGGGAGGGCAGACTCATTTCACCTGCGGTCAAAGACAAGGTGCGGGCGGACGCCGCCAGGTTGGTGCTCGTGTTCGATTCGGGTCTCGGCGGGCTGACGGTCCTGCGCGAGATCGCGCGGGCGCGTGCCGACGTCGAGCTTTCGCTGGTCGCCGACGACGCAGGCTTCCCCTACGGGCGGCTCGACGACGCGGCGCTGCTCGAGCGCGTGGTGACCGTGCTCGACCGTTCTATCGACGCGCTGCGGCCGGACCTCGTGGTGATCGCCTGCAACACCGCTTCGACGCTCGCGCTGCCGGTGCTGCGCAAGCGCTTTTCCATTCCGTTCGTGGGCACGGTGCCGGCAATCAAGCCGGCCTGCGCGCAGTCGAAGACGAAGCGGGTGAGCGTGCTGGCGACCGCGGCGACCGTGCGGCGCGACTATACGTTCGAGCTGATCCGCGAGTTCGCCGGCGACTGCCGGGTGACGCTGCGCGGCGCGGAGCGGCTCGCGGGCTTCGCCGAGGACGCGCTGCGCGGGATCAGGATCGACGGCGAGGCGATCCGCGCCGAGATCGAGCCCTGCTTCATCGAGGACGGCGCGCGCACCGACACGGTGGTGCTTGCCTGCACGCATTACCCGCTGATCCTGCCGCAACTCGAGCAATATGCGCCGTGGCCGGTGACCTGGATCGATCCGGCGCCGGCCATCGCCCGGCGGGCGTCGCAGTTGTTGGGGGCGGAAGGGCCGCCCGTCGACCGCACGGCAAAGACTTATTTTACAAGCGGAAACGGGGCTCCTCCAGCGCTGGCCCGGGCGCTCGCCGACTTCCGCGTAATCGTGGCCGAAGGGCTTCCGGCCGGCCTGCCGGTTTGACTCGGGCCAACCTAGCGAGTATTTGCAGGCCGCTTTGCGGGCCTTTGGGCCCGCAAGGCTTTTCCCGCACCCGCGGCGGCGAGGCTTGTTTCGCAGATGGTCTGCGGCGCTCGGCTTCCCGCCTGTCGGCCGGAAAGTTCCGGCAGAGGAGGGCGCGATCCAACCGATGAGGATCCGCGATGTCGAAGCGCAGTTCGGCGAAGCATAAGCTTGATCGCCGCATGGGCGAGAATATCTGGGGCCGCCCGAAGAGCCCCGTCAACCGCCGCGAATACGGCCCGGGCCAGCACGGCCAGCGCCGCAAAGGCAAGCTCTCCGACTTCGGCGTGCAGTTGCGCGCGAAGCAGAAGCTCAAGGGCTATTACGGCAACATTTCCGAGCGCCAGTTCCGCAAGATCTATGCGGAAGCGTCGCGCATGCGTGGCGACACCGGCGCGCACCTGATCGGGCTCCTGGAGCGGCGGCTCGACGCGGTGGTCTATCGCGCGAAGTTCGTGCCGACCGTCTTCTCGGCGCGGCAGTTCGTCAGCCACGGCCACATCAAGGTGAACGGCAAGCGCGTGACGATCCCGAGCATGCAGCTCAAGGTCGGCGACGTCGTCGAGTTGCGTGACAAGTCGCGCGATCTGGCGATCGTGCTCGAGGCGAAGCAGTCGAGCGAGCGCGATCTGCCCGACTATCTCGACGTCGACCACAACAAGATGACGGCGAAGCTCTCGCGGGTGCCGACACTGAACGAGGTGCCGTACCCGGTGACGATGGAGCCGAACCTCGTGGTCGAGTTCTACTCGCGCTAACCGGCCATCCAGCGAATCAGCGGCAGGACCGCCGGCCTTCGGCCGCGGTCCTGCGCGCTTGCGTTCGCGCCATCCCCAGATTTCGGGGCGTTCCAGTTCCTGCGCTAAGGCCGCGCATCGGCTGGGGAATTTGGCTGGAGCAGGAGCACGCCACCTACCTTATGTTGTCCGGTCGTTGATCGCCCGCCCCAGTTCTAGTATCGCCTTCGTCGAAAGTCGTACGACTGAGTACTAACAAAGGGGGAAATGACTCATGGACTACCTGAACTCGATTAAGGGCTGGATCGGCGCGCTCACGGAAATCGGCCTCATGCTGATCGCGTTCGCGATCGTCGCGGCGCTCCTCGTCGGCGCGAATCTGCCGTTCTTCAGCGGCGTGGTCGGCAACATCATCAATCTCGTCAAGGAACTCGGCGCGAACGGCCTGGTCGGGCTCATCGTCCTTGGGTTCATCGTCTGGCTGTTCTCCAAGCGCCAGGTCGCCTAACCACGGCCGCGATCGGACTTTCCTGACGGCGGGTGAGGCGTTGCCGCGCCCGCCGGTTGGGGCAGGGGATGATCGAATATCTCGAGAAGACGAAGCGGATCGTCTGGGCGTTCGTCGAGCTTGGCTTCGCGACGATCCTCGCCATCGTCCTGATCTATCTGGTGTTGGGTCAGGACTCCGGCGAGTTCGTCACTTCGGTCGCCGACAACATCCTCGCGTTCGCCAACGCCATTCCGACGCAAAGCTTGGTCGGGATCGCGATCGTTTTGGCGCTGATGTATCTGCTCGCGCAGCGCCTGAAGTAACCGGGCGACGGCGCGGAAAATAAAAAAGCCACCCGTTGTTGGGGCGGCCCTTTATTCGTCATCCCAGGCGAGCGTAGCGAGACCCGGGATCGTTTTCAGAAAACGGATAACGGTCCCGGCGCTTGCCGTGCTGCGCACGGCTCGGCCGGGACGACGTTGTTACGCCTGCGCGCGCTCACGCGAGGGGATGCCTTTTTCCTTTAGCATGCCCTGCAGCTCGCCGGCCTGGAACATCTCGCGGATGATGTCGCAGCCGCCAACGAACTCGCCCTTCACGTAGAGCTGGGGCACGGTCGGCCAATTGGAATAGTCCTTGATGCCCTGGCGCAGGTCGTCGGACTCGAGCACGTTTAGCCCCTTATAGGGCACGCCGAGATAATCGAGGATCTGCACGACCTGGCCGGAGAAGCCGCACATCGGCGATTGCGGCGTGCCCTTCATGAAAAGCACGACGTCGTTCGACTTCACTTCCCTATCGATGAACTCTTTGATGCTCATTGCTGCATACCGTTCTGGCGCTCAGCGCCCGTCGGGGGTGGTGGTCTGGAGGGCGAGCGCATGGAGCGCGTCGCCCATGGAACCTTTGAGCGCAGCATAGACCATCTGGTGCTGCTGCACCCGGCTTTTTCCGCGGAAGCTTTCGGAGATGACCGTGGCGGCATAATGGTCGCCGTCGCCCGCCAGGTCGCGGATTTCCACGCGGGCGTCGGGGATCGCGGTCTTGATCAGGCGCTCGATATCGCGGGCATCCATGGCCATGGTCGGTCTCCGGCGCGTTCAGGCAGGACTGCCCATGTATTCAGGCAGCCACGACTCGAAACGTGCCTGCAAGGTCGAGACCAATATTGGGTTCTCGCCGGGTAGCGTCAATTGGCTGCCGCCGGTTCGGCCCAAGTGCCGCAGCTTGACGCCGGCCTGGGCGGCGGCCGTCTCGATCCGGGGCAGGTCGGCGGCGGCGGCCGTCACCACGTAACGGGCCTGGTCCTCGCCGAACCAGAAGGCGTGGGAAGGGAAGCCCGGGGGTGGTGCGTCGAGTGCGGCGCCGATGCCGGAGGCCATCGCCATCTCGGCGATCGCGACCAGCAGGCCGCCATCCGACAGGTCGTGCACCGTGGTGAGGAGTCGTTCACCAATCAACGAACGGACGAGGTCGCCGGTGCGCTTTTCCATGGCGAGGTCGACGGGCGGGGGCGCGCCTTCCTCGCGGCCAAAGACCGTCGCCAGCCAGGCCGACTGACCGAGCCAGGCGCCGAATTCGCCAACGAGCAGAATCGCTTCGTCCGCCTTCTTGAAAGCGGGATTCACCGACTTCGCGAGGTCGTCGAGCAGGCCGACGCCGCCGATCGTGGGCGTTGGCAAAATCGCCCGTCCGTTGGTCTCGTTGTAGAGCGAGACGTTGCCGGACACGACCGGGAAGTCGAGCGCGCGGCAGGCTTCGGCGATGCCGCGCACGCAATAGACGAACTGGCCCATGATCTCCGGCCGCTCGGGATTGCCGAAATTGAGGTTGTCGGTGACGGCGAGCGGGCGCGCGCCGACGGCCGTCAGGTTGCGCCAGGCTTCGGCGACCGCCTGCTTGCCGCCCTCGAACGGGTCGGCCTCGCAATAGCGCGGCGTCACATCGGTGGTCATGGCGAGCGCCTTCGGTCCGTCGCCGATGCGGACGATGGCGGCGTCGCCGCCGGGGCGCTGCACCGTGTTGCCGAGGATCAGGTGATCGTATTGCTGCCACACCCAGCGCTTGGAGCAGAGGTCGGGCGAGCCGAGGAGCTTCTCCAGCGCGGCGAAGATCGGCAGCGGCGACGGGATCGAGGCCGGATCGAGCACGGGCAGCTTCTTCGGCTCGGCGAAGGGCCGCCGGTATTCGGGCGCCTCGTCGCCGAGTTCCTTGATCGGCAGGTCGGCCATCACGTCGCCGCCGTGGCGGACGAGGAAGCGCTTGCTGTCGGTAGTCTCGCCGACGATGGCGAAGTCGAGGCCCCATTTGCGGAAGATCGCCTCCGCTTCCTTCTCCTTCTCCGGCTTCAGCACCATGAGCATGCGCTCCTGGGATTCGGAGAGCATCATCTCGTAGGCGCTCATGCCCTCCTCGCGCGTCGGCACGGCGTTGAGGTCGAGGGTGATGCCGAGGTCGCCTTTCGCCCCCATCTCGACGGCGGAGCAGGTGAGGCCGGCGGCGCCCATGTCCTGGATCGCGATCACGCAGCCCTTGCGCATGATCTCGAGGCAGGCTTCGAGCAGGAGCTTCTCGGAGAACGGATCGCCGACCTGCACGGTCGGGCGCTTCTCCTCGGAGTCGTCGCCGAACTCGGCGGAGGCCATGGTGGCGCCGTGGATGCCGTCGCGCCCGGTCTTGGAACCGAGATAAACCACGGGCCGGCCGACGCCGGTGGCCGCCGCGTAGAAGATCTTGTCCGTCTCGGCGATGCCGACCGCCATCGCGTTGACGAGGATGTTGCCGTCGTAACGCGAATGGAAGCCGACCGCGCCGCCGACCGTCGGCACGCCGAACGAGTTGCCGTAGCCGCCGATGCCGGCGACGACGCCGGCGACGAGACGGCGCGTCTTCGGGTGGTCGGGCGAGCCGAAGCGGAGCGCGTTCAGGCAGGCGATCGGGCGGGCGCCCATGGTGAATACGTCGCGCAGGATGCCGCCGACGCCGGTGGCCGCGCCCTGATAGGGCTCGATGAAGGACGGATGGTTGTGGCTCTCCATCTTGAAGACGCAGGCGAGGCCGTCGCCGATGTCGATCACGCCGGCGTTCTCGCCGGGGCCCTGGATCACCCACGGCGCCTTGGTCGGCAGCGTGCGCAGGTGGACCTTGGAGGATTTGTACGAGCAGTGCTCGTTCCACATGGCCGAGACGATGCCGAGCTCGGTGAAGCTCGGCTCGCGGCCGATGAGGGCGCGGAAGCGCTCGTACTCGTCGGGCTTGAGGCCGTGCTCGGCGACGAGCTCGGGCGTGATCTTCGGTTCGTTCGGGAGCATCAGGGTCAGGCGGCTTTCAACGTGGCGGCAATGCTTTCAAAGAAGCCGCGGCCGTCGACCGGGCCGACGACCGGGTCGACGTGGTTTTCCGGATGCGGCATCAGGCCGAGCACGTTGCGCTTCTCGGAGAGGATGCCGGCAATCGCGTTGCGCGCGCCATTGTAATTCCATTCAGGGTCGAGTTCGCCTTCGGGCGAGGTGTAGCGGAACAGCACGCGGCCGTCGCCTTCGAGGCGGGCGATCGTCTCCTCATCGGCCTCGTAGTTGCCCTCGCCGTGGGCGACCGGCACCTTGATGACGTCGCCGGCATTGTAGCGGCGCGTCCACGGCGTGTCGGAGCGTTCGATGCGCAGGAAGACTTCGCGGCACATGAACTTGAGCCGCGCGTTGCGCATCAGCACGCCGGGCAGCAGGCCCGCCTCGCAGAGAATCTGGAAGCCGTTGCAGATGCCGAGCACGAGCCCGCCGCGCTCGGCGTGCTCGCGCACGGCGCGCATGATCGGCGCGCGGGCGGCGATGGCGCCGCAGCGCAGGTAGTCGCCATAGGAGAAGCCGCCCGGCAGTACGACGAGGTCGGTGCCGGCCGGCAGCGAAGTATCAGCGTGCCATACCATCTCGGGCCGGTCGCCGGAGATGAGCGCGATGGCGCGGGCGACGTCGCCCTCTCGATTGGAGCCGGGGAATACGATGACAGCGGATTTCATCAGGCTGGCTTTATATCGGATTCGCTAGATCGTGTTGCCAGAGGGCTTTTTCGGCGCGGGCGGGCCTTCCTCGAATTTCATGCCGGCGATGAAGGCTTCGGTGGTCTCCCTGGCCAGCGCCTCGTTGGGGGAGGTCGCCTCGACGCGGACCATGGCCGGCCCGGCGAAGATGAGCGTTGTTCCCTTGAAGGTGGCCGATTTCGCCCGCGAGTATTTCGTGATGTTCCTCACGGCGGGATAACCATGGAAGCTTGCCGTTTCGCTCACGATAGTCTCGATCTTCTCGGCCCCGTCGGAGATGATCTCGCGGGCGGCGCTCGCCGCGCGGGCCGCCTTCGGCAGATCCACGGTGGCAAGCTTCTCGAGCGCCTGCGGATTCGGATTCCGCGTCGGGCTGCGCTCGACGCCGACGGATACGCGCAGGGAATCCGGGCAGGCGAGGGGCTTGCAGGTGTAAACCGTGCGGGCGGCCTTGGCGTCGCGCTGCACGTTCCACTTCGACGCCTCCGGCACCTTCACGTTGAGGCGGAACGTGCCGGGCTTCGCGGGCTCCGCGCTCTGCGCGCCGGGCGCCTGCGCAACCGCAGGCGCCGCGTTCGTCAACGCGAGCAGAACGACACCGAGCGTCAATCTCGACAGCATTGGCTTCGTCCCGGAGTGCTATCCCAGCACCTCCACGCGATAGTTTTCGATCACGGTATTGGCAAGCAGCTTCTCGCACGCGTTCTTCAGCGCGGCTTCGGCGGCGGCGCGGTCGCCGGCCGCAAGCTCCACGTCGAAGACCTTGCCCTGGCGGACGCTCTCGACGCCTTCAATGCCGAGCGAGCGCAGCGCGCCTTCGATCGCCTTGCCCTGCGGATCCAGCACGCCGGACTTCAACGTCACGGTGACGCGCGCCTTCAATTCTCAACCCTTGACCAGGATCGGGCCGGTGCCCTGCACCGGCTCGTTCTCCGCCATGACGCCGAGACGGCGCGCGACTTCGGTATAGGCTTCGATCAGGCCGCCGAGGTCACGGCGGAAACGGTCCTTGTCGAGCTTGTCGTTGGTCTTCATGTCCCACAGGCGGCAGGTGTCGGGGCTGATCTCGTCGGCCACGACCACGCGCATCATGTCGTTTTCCCACAGGCGCCCGCATTCCATCTTGAAGTCGACGAGGCGGATGCCGACGCCGAGGAAGAGGCCGGTGAGGAAATCGTTGACGCGGATCGCGAGCGCGATGATGTCGTCGATCTCCTGCGTCGTCGCCCAGCCGAACGCCGTGATGTGCTCCTCGGAGACCATCGGATCGCCGAGCTGATCGTTCTTGTAATAGAATTCGATGATCGAGCGGGGGAGCTGCGTGCCTTCCTCGATGCCCAAGCGCGTCGCAAGGGAGCCGGCGGCGACGTTGCGCACGACCACCTCGAGCGGAATGATCTCCACCTCGCGGATGAGCTGCTCGCGCATGTTGAGGCGGCGGATGAAGTGGGTCGGCACGCCGATCTCGTTCAACCGCTGGAAGACGTATTCCGAGATGCGGTTGTTGAGCACGCCCTTGCCGTCGACGACCTCGTGCTTCTTGGCGTTGAACGCGGTCGCGTCATCCTTGAAATGCTGGATCAAGGTGCCGGGCTCCGGTCCTTCGTACAGGACCTTGGCCTTGCCCTCGTAAATGCGGCGGCGACGGCTCATGGGGGTGTACCGTGGTTTCAGAAAATCCATGGGGCGCGAGGACTCCGGTGAGACTCACCCGCGGGACGCTGAGAGGCGGGACGGAAACGGCCGATCCAGGCTTTTTCCGCGCTGGCTCGGCGTCCGGCGGACCCTAGCCGATCGATTTCGGGAGCACAATGCAACGGCTGTGGGCAGCACGCCGCACGGCCGGCGGCGGTCAAAATTGGGGCAGGGGCGCGGCGGTGCTGACGAACGATTGATTCGGCAGGCTTCCGCTGCGGCGCCGAGGCTGTTGATCCGTCGGCGCGCGCCCTATATGCAGGTTCGCGCCGAATAGAACCATCCGACCGGATTGCGTGGAGCGACCTGCAATGACGACCTTCGACAAGCGCGAGGAAACCTTCGAGAAGAAGTTCGCGCACGACGAAGAGCTGCGGTTCAAGGCGATGGCCCGGCGCAACAAGTACCTCGGCCAATGGGCGGCGGAGAAGCTTGGGCTGTCCGGGGCCGAGGTGGAAGCCTATGCGAAGACCGTCGTGCTCGCCGACTTCGACGAGCCGGGCGACGACGACGTCTTCCGCAAGGTGCGCGGCGATCTCGATGCCAAGGGCTTGAGCAGCGTGTCCGACCAGGAAGTGCGTCGCGCGATGGAAGACCTGCTCAACAAGGCGGTCGAGGAAATCAAAGCCGGCAAGTGACGCGCTGCTGCCGAGCGCAGCAGGCAAGATATTTTCTTTCGTGCGCGGCAGGCCGCGAGAATGCGAGCGGCGCAGCGTCCGTTGCGTTCGCTGAACAAACGTTCATCTACATTGCAAACCTTTAAGATGCCACGCGGGAACAAGCGTGCTTGATCGAACGTTCAATATTCTGGGGGCCAACGAGGAATACTACGATGTTGTCGCGCTTTAAGTCAGTAGCACTGGCTGTCGGAATTCTGGCCGCGACCGGCTCGGCCGCGTTTGCGTTGCCGGCGCAGGTCGGATCGAACGCCAATCTGCGTTGGGGCCCGGGGACCGAGTATCCGATCCAGGTCACCATTCCGGCAGGAAGCGTCGTCGAGGTGGGAGACTGCTCCAACGAGTGGTGCTTCGCGCAGTGGCTCGAGTATGAGGGCTTTGTGTATCGCCCGCTGCTCGTCTTTGCCGGCGGCGTGAGCGTGCCCTATGTCGCGACGTTCCCCGACTACGAATACTACAACGGCTACATCTACGGGCCGACGTTCATCTTCCGCTACTACGGCGACTTCCACAGCCGCCGCGAATCCCGTGTCGCGCATCATTCGCGTTCGGAGTCCCGCGCCGACCATCACTCGCGCCGCGAGTCGAGGGTCGCGCATTCAAGTCGCGAGTCGCGGGATGCGCGTCACAGCAGGCGCGAGACGCGGGCGGAAGCCAGCCGCAGGGACGCTGTGCCGGAAGCGGTGCGGCGCAAGGAGCAAATGGACCGACAGCGCGAGCGCGTAGAGGATCGGCGCGACCGGCGGCCGGACCGTGTTGAGCAACGCCGCGACCGCCGCGAGGACGCCCAGCGCCGCATCGAACGGCGGGACGCCGTGCAGCAACGGCAGACCATTCAGCGCCGCGATGCCGTGCAGCCGCGTCGGATCGAGCGGCCGCAGCGGCAGATCCAGCGCCCCTCCGTCCAGCGCCAGCAGGTGCGGCCGCAGCAGCGGCAGATCCAGCGTCCGACCGTGCAGCGCCAGCAGGTGCGGCCGCAGCAGCGGCAAATCCAGCGTCCGTCCGTGCAGCGTGAGCAGGCGCGGCCGCAGCGCTCCGAGCGCGGCGGTCAGCGTGGCGGTGGCGGCGACAGCAGGAGAAACAGAGGCGGGTAAATCATCGCCGTGGAGGAGGTTTGCGGGCGGCCTGCGGGCCGCCCGCAGCGTTTCAGGCGGCGCCGAACACGCGCTTGAAGACCGTATCCACGTTGGCGAGGTGGTGCGCGGGATCGAAGCAGGCGGCGATCTCCTGCTTCGAGAGGTGTTTGGCGATCTCGGGATCGGCCGCGAGCAGGCTGCGGAAGTCGGCTTTCTCCGTCCATACCTTCATCGCGTTGCGCTGGACGAGGCGATAGGCGTCCTCGCGGGCAAGCCCCTTCCTGGCGAGCGCGAGCAGCACGTCCTCGGAGTGCACGAGGCCGCCGAGCTGATCGAGATTCTTCTGCATGTTCTCGGGATAGACGATCAGCTTGTCGATGACGTCGGCAAGGCGCGCGAGGGCGAAATCGAGCGTGACGGTGGCGTCCGGGCCGATCATGCGCTCGACCGAGGAGTGCGAGATGTCGCGCTCGTGCCAGAGCGCCACGTTCTCGAGCGCCGGCGTCACGGCCGACCGGACGATGCGCGCAAGGCCCGTGAGATTTTCCGTGAGCACCGGGTTGCGCTTGTGCGGCATCGCCGATGAGCCCTTCTGGCCCGGTGAGAAATATTCCTCCGCCTCGCGCACCTCGGTGCGCTGGAGGTGGCGGATCTCGGTGGCGAGCCGCTCGACCGACGAGGCGATGACGCCCAGCGTCGCAAAGAACATGGCGTGGCGGTCGCGCGGGATCACCTGCGTCGACACGGGCTCGGGCTCGAGGCCGAGCTTCTTGGCCACATGCGCCTCCACGCGCGGATCGACGTGAGCGAAGGTGCCGACCGCGCCGGAAATCGCGCAGGTCGCAACCTCGCGGCGCGCGGCGGCGAGCCGCGTGCGGGCGCGGGAGAACTCCGCATAGGCGGAAGCGAGCTTCAGGCCGAAGGTCGTGGGCTCGGCGTGGATGCCGTGCGAGCGGCCGACGCAGACCGTGCGCTTGTGCTCGAAGGCGCGGCGCTTGAGCACGTCGAGGAGACGGGCGAGGTCGGCATCGAGAAGATCGGCGGCGCGCGTGAGTTGGACGGCGAGGCAGGTGTCCAGCACGTCCGAGGAGGTCATGCCGAGATGCACGAAGCGCGAGTCCGGCCCGACGAACTCGGCGAGGTGAGTGAGGAAGGCGATGACGTCGTGGCGCACCTCGTGCTCGATCGCGTCGATGCGCGCGATGTCGAACTTCGCCGACTTGCCCTTCTCCCAGATCGTGCGCGCGGCTTCCTTGGGGATCAGGCCGAGCTCGGCCTGGGCCTCGGCGGCGTAAGCTTCGATCTCGAACCAGATGCGGTACCTGGTTTCCGGCGACCAGATCGCGACGGCCTCGGGGCGGCTGTAGCGCGGGATCATTCGGTCAGGCCGCCTCGCCGCGGACGAGGGCCGCGGCGTTTCGAATGGCTGCGATGTTCTGGCGGTAGTTTTCCGGCTTGCCGCCCTTGAACACGGCGGAGCCGGCGACGAGCGAGTTGGCGCCGGCGGAGACCACGGCGGGCGCCGTCTCCGGCGTGATGCCGCCGTCCACCTGCAGGTCGATCGGCCGGTCGCCGATCATCTGTTTCAGGATGCGCACCTTGTCGACGACCGACGCGATGAACGACTGGCCGCCGAAGCCCGGGTTCACGGTCATGGCGAGGATAAGGTCGACCTTGTCGAGCACATACTCGACGGCGCTCGCGGGCGTCGACGGGTTGAGTGCGACGCCGGCGCGCTTGCCGAGCCCGCGGATGACCGACAGCGAACGGTCGAGGTGCGGGCCAGCCTCGGGGTGGATGGTGATGATGTCGGCGCCGGCCTTGGAGAAGGCTTCGAGATAGGGGTCGGCGGGCGCGATCATCAGGTGCACGTCGAGCGGCTTCTTCGTCACCGGGCGGATCGCCTGCACGACGGTGGGGCCGATGGTGATGTTCGGCACGAAGTGCCCGTCCATCACATCGACATGGATCCAGTCGGCGCCGGCGGCGTCGACCGCGCGCACCTCCTCGCCCAGCCGCGCGAAATCCGCGGAGAGGATCGAGGGCGCGATGACCAGGGGACGAGTCGGCATGGGTTCCGGCGTGCAAGTACCACGCTCATCGGCCGGGCGGCAATTGCGACCGTAAAATACGCTGAACAAATGGATGGAGAAGCTGCGGGGCGAGGTAGATGGGGAACTGGGCGATGGCGAAATAAAGGACGACCGTGTCGGAAACGCTGCTCGCCGCGGCCAGCATCAGGCCCATGTTGCGGATGCCGGCGGAAATGCCGAGCGTGAGCGCCCGCTCCCGGCCGGCGGTCCAGAACAGGGCGGCGGTCGCCCCCGTGAGCACGAAGGCGATGACGAAGCTCAGCGCGAGGAGCGCCAGGACGAGGAGCGGGTCCTCGAGCAGGCGGTAGGTGACGATCCCCATGACCGCCGCCGCAAAGGTGAAGAGCGCGATTACGTTCAGCCCGTCGATCTGCTCGCGCCAGCCGCGGATGCGCGCATTGCCGGCCAGACTGCGGATCAGGCGGGCGACGACGAACGAGCCGCCAAGGAAGAAGGCGAGGCGGAGCGCGAGTGCGGTCGCGTCGAGCGGCAGCGTCTCGCCGGCGAAGAAATCGGCGAAGAAGGGTGCGGTCACGGGCGTCGCCACGATCGCCACGACGAGGGCGGCGAGCGCGAGCGCGACGTCGAGGCCAAGGAGCGCGACGAAGACGGGCGCCGACATGATCGGCGGCGCGGCCGCCTGCATGATCAGGGCGAGCGAAAGCTCCTTCCAGAGCTCGCCGCGGCCGATGGCCGCATAAAGCGAGCCGAGGAGGAGCGGCGTCACGATCATCAGCGTGAATATCGCGACGAGCAGCAGCCGCAGGCGCGGGCCGCGAAACTGGTCGCGGAACACCGCCGGCTCGACGCGCAGGAAGGAGAAGACGAGCAGGGCGAAGATCGCCGGCCCCACCAGCGGCCGCATGAAATCGGAAAGCTGGGGAATGGCGAGGCTGATGAAGATCGTCGCCGCGACGGCCCGCGTGCCCTGACGGCCAAGCCAGACAAGCGACTCGCCGACGGCAGCAATCACGCCCATATATTTTCTCCGCGACGCGCCGTTGTGCCGGCAGGGCGCCGCGCAGTATCACGAGACGCCGATTGCAGGAAAGGGCGGGCTGTGCCGCGAAGGGAAGTTCTGGTGCTGGGCGCCGGCATGGTGGGCGCCTCGGTTGCCGCGCACCTCGCGCGGCGCGGCGTTTCCGCGACGCTCGTCGACCGGCGCGGGGCGGGGGAGGAGACCTCGTCCGGCAATGCGGGGCTGATCGAAGCGAGCCGCATGCTGCCGATCGGGTTTCCGCGCAAGGCGCGCTACATCATTCGCCATGCGTTGGGATTGTCTCCGCAGAGCAATTATCACTGGAGCGCGCTGCCCGGGCTGCTACCGTTCCTGCTGCGGTACTGGGCGTCGTCACGGCCGGACCGGCTCGATGCGTCGGCGCGTGCCTTGCGGCCGCTTCTCGCGGCGGCGCCCGACGAGCACGCGGCGCTTGCCGCGGAGGCGGGCTCGCAGCGTCTCATCCGCCCGGCGGGGCTTCTGCAGGTCTTCCGCACGGAAGAGGGATTTGCCGAGACGGGGGCTGACCGCCGGTTCGCCGACGAGTTCGGCGTCCCCTACGAAATTCTCGACCGCGATGCGGCGCTTGCGCTCGAGCCGCACCTGCGTCCGGTGTTCCGGCGCGCCCTCTCCTGGCCGCGGACGGAGAATTGTCCCGATCCCGGCGCGCTGACGAAATCCTATGCTGCGCTGTTCGAGAAGTCGGGTGGCGTGTTCGTGCGCGGCGACGCGCGCACGCTGCACGCCTATGCCGGCGGCTGGCGCGTGGAGACGGAAGCCGGGCCGGTTGATGCGAAGCAGGCGGTGATCGCGCTTGGGCCGTGGAGCATGGATGTCGCGGCGCGGTTCGGCGTGCGGGTGCCGTTTGCGGTGAAGCGCGGCTATCACGTGCATCTTGCGCCGGAGGGCAACGCCACGCTCGGGCGCGGCGTGCTCGACTATGACGGCGGCTTCGCGCTGTTGCCGATGGACCGCGGCATGCGGATCACGACGGGCGTCGAGTTCGCGCGGCGCGATGCGCCGCCGACGCCGGTGCAGCTCCAGCGCGCGTTGCCTTTCGCGCACGAGCTGTTCCCGCTCGGCAGGACGATCGACGACAAGCCGTGGATGGGTTCGCGGCCGGCGATCGCGGATTCATTGCCGGTGATCGGCCGGGCGCCGGGACAAAGCACCTTGTGGCTCGCGTTCGGGCACGCGCATCTTGGCTTCACGCTTGGGCCGCCGACCGGGCGGCTGCTTGCGGAAATGATGCTCGGCGAGAAGCCGTTCGTGGATCCCACGCCGTTCCGCGCCGATCGCTTTTAAGAACCGAACTGGTCGCGCCAGCTCGCGATGCCGCCGGGAAGCGAGCTCGCCTCATAGACACCGCGCGCGATGGCGCGCGCGAGGCAATTGGCGGCGGCGAAGCCGATCGCGGCGAGATCGCGCACGGGATCGGCAAGCGGCTTGCGGCCGGTCGCGGCGGCAAAGACGATGTCGCCGTCGAGCGGGGTGAAGACCGGAGAGATCGCGCGGGCGAATCCGGCGCTCGCCATGACGGCGAGGCGCGCGGCCTGCGCCTTGGTCAGCACGGCGTCGGTCGCGACGATGGTGAGCGTCGTGTTCTCGCGCGCTCCTCCTTTCAGGTGCAGTTTGTCGTTCGACGGGAATTTTGCAGGCAGGCCGCGTCCGCCGAATTCCTTATCCACCTCGAAGAGTGCGGCCCAGAAATGCGGGCCGCCACCGACCGTGACGCGGCCCACGGCGTTCACCGCGGCGAGGGCGCCGACGACGTGGCCGGTCGGGGCGGTCGCCGATGCGGAGCCGATGCCGCCCTTCAAGTTTTCCGTGGTCGCGCCGGTGCCGGCGCCGACGCTGCCGAGCGCGAAGTCCGCGGTGGCGGAAGCCGCGGCCGCATGCCCAAGCTCGCGGTAGGGCGGATAGCGGCCCCATTCTTTGTCGCCCGGACCGAGCAGGTCGAACAGGATCGCCGTCGGGGCGATCGGCACGCGGACGTTTCCCACCGCAAAGCCGCGGCCCTGCTCGGCAAGGCAGGCGGCGACGCCCGCGCCCGCCTCGAGCCCGAACGCGGAGCCGCCGGCAAGCGCGATCGCGTCGATGCGCTCGACGGTCCCGATGGGATTGAGCAGCTCGGTCTCACGCGTGCCGGTGCCGCCGCCGCGCATGTCCGCCGCAGCAACGGCAGGCTTGTCGAATACGATCGCGGTCACGCCGGAGCCAAGCCTGGCGTCGGTGGCGTGCCCGACCGCGATTCCGGGTACGTCGGTGATCAGGTTCTTCACGGCCGGGAGCGGAGACGATTTCGCGGGAGGCGTCAATCGTCGCACCCTCCCGAAGTGTTGATCGACCGCGGCTTGCTCGCATTGTCCCGGACTTGCGTTTCGGGGTGGGGGAGCCGCATCTAGCGGCCATGAACGACCTCTCCATCCCGGTCGCGCTGTTCGCGGGGCTGATCAGCTTCGTCTCCCCGTGCGTTCTGCCGCTGGTGCCGCCGTACCTGTGTTTTCTGGCGGGCACGACCTTCGAGCATGTCATGGCACGAGAGCCGAGCGCGCTGGTGGCGCGGCGCGAGGTGGCAACCGCCGCCGTGTTTGTCGCCGGCTTCTCGACGGTGTTCGTGGCGCTGGGCGCGGGCGCGTCGGTGATCGGTGGGTTGCTGCGCGCCTATTCGGACGTGCTGAGCATCGTCGCCGGCGTCGCGATCATGGCGATGGGCCTGCATTTCCTCGGCCTGCTGCCGCTGCATTTCCTCCACAACACGAAGCGGATGGAGGTGGAGCAGCCGGTCGGCCTGCTCGGCGCCTATGCGATGGGGCTCGCGTTCGCCTTCGGCTGGACGCCGTGCATCGGCCCAGTGCTGGCGGCGATCCTCGCGGTTGCCGCCTCGGAAGCGACGGTCGCCAAGGGTGCGGGCTTGCTCGCCGTCTATTCGCTCGGCCTCGGGATTCCGTTCGTGCTGGCGGCGTTCGCCATCGGTCCGTTCGTGAAGATGCTCGCGCGCGTGCGCGGCCGGCTGCATCTCGTCGAGAAGGTCATGGGCGCGCTGCTGGTGCTGACCGGGATCGCGTTCCTCACGGGCTGGATTTCACAGGCGAGCTACTGGCTGCTGGAAACCTTTCCGGTTTTTCAGCAGATTGGATAAGCAAAAGGCCCGCCGGGAAGGCGGGCCTTGCGCTTTTCGATCGCGCTTCTCAGTTCGTGGCCGAGGGCAGCTCGGCGTAGGTGCCGTCCTTCTTCCATTCGTACCAGACATAGTCGAGCGTGGTGATGTCGCCCTTCTTGTCGAAGCTGCGCTCGCCGAGGACCGTCGGGAACTTGGCGCTCTTCAGCACCGCTGCGACTTTCTTCGGATCGGTGGTGCCGGCTTTCTTCACGGCCTCCGCCCAGATCTGGAAGGAGGCATAGGTGTAGAGCGTGTAGCCTTCCGGATCGATGCCCTTGGCCTTGAACTTCTCGACCACGGCCTTGGCGGTCGGCTTGCTGCGCGGATCGGGACCGAAGGTCATGCGCACGCCTTCGCCGGCGGTGCCGGTGATCGCCCAGAATTCGCTGGTGACGATCGAGTCGGCGCCGATGAATGCGCTCTTCATGCCCTGATCGCGCATCTGCCGCAGGATCAGGCCGCCCTCGCTGTGGTAGCCGCCGAGATAGACGGCGTCGATGTTCGCGGCCTTCATGCGCGAAACGAGCGCGGTGAAATCCTTGTCGCCGCGCGCATAGGCTTCATACATCGCTTCCTTGCCGCCGAGCTTGTTGAGCGCCTTCTTGGTCTCGTCGGCGAGGCCTTTGCCGTAGGTCGTGCGGTCATGCAGGATCGCGATGTTCTTTCCCTTGTAGGCTTTCGCCAGATACTCGCCGGCGACGAGGCCCTGCTGGTCATCGCGTCCGCAGACGCGGAACGTGTTCCACAATCCGCGCTCCGTGAACTGCGGGTTGGTCGAGGCCGGCGTGATCTGCAGGACGTTGCCTTCGACGTAGGGCTCCGATGCCGGGATCGACGACGACGAGCAGAAGTGGCCGACGACGACGGCGAGCCTCATGCTCGCGAGCTTCTCGGCGACCACGCGCGCCTGTTTCGGATCGCAGGCATCGTCGCCGATCTCAAGCTTCAGCTTGCGGCCGAGCAGGCCGCCGGCTGCGTTGATGTCGGCCACTGCAAGCTCGGCTCCGTTCTTCATCTGCGCGCCGAACGAGGCTTCGGAGCCGGTGATCGGGCCGGCCAGACCGACCGAAATCTCTTGGGCGGCGACCGCGCCGCCGAACACCAGACCCGCACCGAGCGCGAGGCCGCTAAGCCACAGTCGTTTCATCTGCTTCTCCTATTGCAATGGGCTGTCCCCGGCCCCTCGGGACCGGCCGTGACCTGAAACTCTTCAGTCTATCTTGGCGGATTTTCGCCGGTTGTCATCTCCAAGCTGGTGAATTCTTCGGCACTTCCTGAGTCCCGGATGCGGGTGGAACCCGCTCGCGCCAGGTGAAAGGGCCGCTGCGTTCGTACAGCCAGCCGTACTGGCTCACCATTCGCCGGGCGCGGGTCATGCGCCAGGAAACGCTCCCCACCGCCAGCAAATAGAACATGTCGGCAAGGTACGAGGGGACCGAAAGGAGGGTGGCGTCGAACAGCGCGAAATGCGCAAAGCGGACGGCGCCGCCGAGCAGGATCATGTAACCGGCGAGCTGCCGGTACGGGCGCCAGGTGTCGGCGATCGCCTGCCCGGTCGCCCAGGCCGCGCCGCCGCCGAGGATCCCCGTCACGAAGAGGACCTGCACGAACGTCTCCGTTTCGTACAACCCTTCCATCAGGCGTCCTCCGGCTGCTTGCGGCCTTCGAGATAGGCTGCACGCACCTCGGGATGAGCGAGGAGCTCGCGCCCGGCTCCCTGCATGGTGATGTTCCCGTTGACGAGCACGTAGCCGCGATGGGCGAGCTTGAGCGCGTGATGCGCGTTCTGCTCGACGAGGAAGATCGTCAGCCGGTCGCGCTCGTTCAATTCGCGGATCGCGCCGAAGATCTGCTGCACGAGGAGCGGCGCCAAGCCGAGCGAGGGCTCGTCGAGGAGCAGGAGCCGCGGGCGGCTCATCAAGGCGCGGGCGATCGCGAGCATCTGCTGCTCGCCGCCGGAGAGCGTGCCGCCGCGCTGGCTGCGCCGCTCGGCGAGCTTCGGGAACAGCGCGAACACGCGCTCGAGGTCCTCGTCGAAATGGACGAAGCCGGTGATCGCGGCGCCGAGCTGCAGGTTCTCGAACACGGTCATGAGCGGGAAGATGCGGCGGCCCTCGGGTGACTGCGCGATGCGGGCGCGCACGATCTCGTGGGTCGGCAGGCGGGTGATGTCGCGGCCGTCGAAGACGATGCTGCCTTCGCGCGCCTGCGGCGAGCCGCAGATCGTCATCATCAGGGTGGACTTGCCGGCGCCGTTCGCGCCGATCAGCGTGACGATCTCGCCTTCGCCGACGTCGAGATCGACGCCGCCCAGCGCCATGATGTTCCCGTAGAAGGTCTTCACGCCGCGAATGGAGAGGAGCGGCTGGGCGGTCATGGCGCTGCTCCTTCGATGACGGTGTCGACTTCCTCTTCCTCCACGCCGAGATAGGCGGCGATCACGCGCGGGTCGTTGCGGATGGCGTCCGGCGTGCCGTCGGCGATCTTCTGGCCGTAGTCGAGCACGACGATGTGGTGCGAGATCTCCATCACCACGTGCATGTGATGCTCGATCAGCAGGATCGAGACGCCGTCATCCGACGCGATCTCCTGCAGCAGGCCGCTCAACTCGTTCGACTCGCGCGGATTGAGGCCGGCGGCGGGCTCGTCGAGACAGAGAAGAACCGGGTCGGCGCACAGCGCGCGGGCGATCTCCAGGCGCCGCTGCGCGCCGTAGGGGAGGCCGCCAGCGGCATCGTCGGCGCGGTCGAGCAGCCCCATTCTGTCGAGCCAGTGCCGCGCCTTGTCGACGGCCGCGCGTTCAGCATTCGTGTAAACGGGCAGGCCGAAGAGGCCGAACAGCGTGTATCCCGACGCGCGCATGAGCGCGTTGTGCTGCGCGATCAGCAGGTTCTCGAGCACCGTCATGCCGGGGAAGAGCCGGATGTTCTGGAACGTGCGGTTGACGCGCGCCTTCTCGGCGATGCGGAAGTCGAACAGCCGCTCGAGCAGGAATTCGGCGCCGTCCGGGTGCACGAGGCGGATCATGCCTTCGGTGGGGCGATAGAAGCCGGTGATGCAATTGAAGACGGTGGTCTTGCCGGCGCCGTTCGGGCCGATGATCGCGGTGATCTGTCCGCGGCGCGCCTGGAAGGAAAGATCGTCGACCGCTACCAGGCCGCCGAAGCGCATGGTGAGATGGTGCACGTCGAGCAGGATGTCCGGCGCCGTCATCGCTGCACCTCTTCAAGCGCCTCAGGCGGGATTTCTTTTTTCTGGCGCAGGAAGATCGAGGGCGCGCGATGGGCGACGAGGCCGCGCGGGCGCCAGACCATGATCGCCACCATGGCGAGGCCGAAGATCAGCATGCGGAACTGCTCGAACTCGCGGAACAGCTCGAAGCCGCCGACCATGACGACGGCAGCGACGGCGACGCCGATCTGCGAGCCCATGCCGCCGAGCACGACGATGGCGACGATCATCGCCGATTCCATGAAGACGAAGGATTCCGGGCTGATGAAGCCCTGGCGGGTGGCGAAGAAGCCGCCGGCGAAACCGCCGAACATGGCGCCGATCGCGAAGGCGGTGAGCTTGGTGTTCGTCGTGTTGATGCCGAGCGAGCGGCAGGCGATTTCGTCCTCGCGCATCGCCTCCCAGGCGCGGCCGACCGGAAGGCGGCGCAGCCGCAGGGTGACGAAGTTCGTCAGCAGCGCGAGCGCGAGGATCAGATAGAAGAGAAAGACGACGCGGTGCGACGGGTCGAATTCGAGCCCGAACCGCGCGGCGAAGCCGGTCTCGTCGGCGGTGAAGGGGATGCCGAAGAACGAGGGGCGGGGAATGCCGCTGATGCCGTTCGGTCCGCCGGTGAAATCCTGCCAGTTGAGCAGCACGAGACGGATGATCTCGCCGAAGGCCAGCGTCACGATCGCGAGATAATCGCCGCGCAGGCGCAGCACGGGAAAGCCGAGCAGGATTCCCCAGAAGGCGGCAAGGATTCCCGCAACCGGCAGGCAGAGCCAGAACGACCAGCCGAAATTCTGCGCGAGCAGTGCGTAGGAGTAAGCGCCGACCGCATAGAAGGCGACGTAGCCGAGATCGAGCAGGCCGGCGAGGCCGACGACGATGTTCAGGCCCCATCCGAGCATCACGTAGGTGAGGACGAGAATGGAAAGGTCGAGCAGGTAGCGGTTGGAATAGAAGAGAAACGGAATGGCGAGCGCGAAGAGGAGCAGAAAGACGCCCATGAAGCTGCCGACATAGTCGAGCTTCTTGCGCAGGTCGGGAGAGATGATCGTGCGGCCCGCGTGCGCGAGGCCGCTGCGGAAGAAGAGGGCGATCACGAAGCGGCCGGCGAAGACCAGTGCGACGAGGACGAAGAGCAGCTCGGGCCGGGGCAGCAGGATGAGCTGCCCGGTTATGCCCTGCTCGGTGCGCAGCCCGATGATGAGCGAGAACAGCCCGAAGGCGACGAAGGCGGCGATACCCGCGTCCTTGAGCGCGCCGAAAATATCGAGACCCGCTGCTTTCAGTTTTTCGCGTGCGGCGCCGGCCGGCATGGGCGGACGAACAGCTCAGACTTTTTCGACTTCCGGCCGGCCGAGAATGCCGGTCGGCATGAAGATGAGCACCAGCACGAGCACCGAGAAGGCGGCAACGTCCTTGTACTGGACCGAGAAGTAGGCGGACCAGAAGACCTCGATGAGGCCGATGAGGAGCCCGCCGAGCATCGCGCCGGGGAGCGAGCCAATGCCGCCGAGCACCGCCGCTGTGAAAGCTTTGACGCCGGCGACGAAGCCGATGAAGAAGTCGATGACGCCGTAATAGAGCAGGAACATCACGCCGGCGACCGATGCAAGGGCCGCGCCGATCACGAAGGTGAGGGAGATGGTGCGGTCGGTATCGACGCCGACGAGCGCCGCCATCTTCAGATCCTGGGCGCAGGCGCGCATGTCGCGGCCAAGCCGTGTCGAGGACACAACCCAGGAAAATCCGAGCATCAGCGCGACGGTGACGACGATGATGATGATCTGGATGTTGGATATCTGGACGTGGAAAGCGCCACTGTCGATCAGGGGGTAGTTACCGGTGACGAGCGGCTGCAGCGGCTTCACGCGCGCGCCCTGCGCGATCTGGATGTAGTTCTGCAAGGCGATGGACATGCCGATCGCGGAGATCAGCGGCGCGAGCCGGAACGAGCCGCGCAGGGGCCGGTAGGCGAAGCGCTCGACCGTCCAGCCATAAAGTGCGGTCAGCAGCATGGCGACGAGGAGCACGATCAGGAGAGCGACCGGGACAGCCGTCAGCCCGATCGCCACGAGCGCCAGGAACGCGATCAGCGCGATGAACGCGCCCACCATGAAGATGTCGCCGTGGGCGAAATTGATCATGCCGATGATGCCGTAAACCATCGTGTAGCCGATGGCGATCAGTCCGTAGATCGAGCCGAGCGTCAGCCCGTTGATGAGCTGCTGGAGGAAATATTCCACGCGCCCCAATCTCCCCTGTGCCGCTGCGGGCTTCTAGGCGGTCCGTCCAGCGGGCCGCACGTCCGCGTTCGTCACGAACGAGGTGTAGCGTGGCATGAACGCTGCGACAATCAAGCCTTTCTGTGGATGGCGCGCCGGGCTGCCACACCGGCGAAGGCCGACTCGTCAGAGGTTCCGCATAATCCCGCAACCGTACCTTCCGGGCCGATCACACGCTATTAAGAGTGAGAACAAGGAAACGCGCCGGCCCAAGCCGGCCAACGGGAGAAAATCAACATGCCGCGCAAGCCCGAGAAAATGCTCGCAGGGAAGGGCCGTCCGTTCACCGGAAAGGAATTCCTCGAGAGCCTCAAGGACGACCGCCAAGTCTATATCAACGGCGAACGCATCAAGGACGTCACCACCCATCCGGCGCTGCGGAACTCGGCGCGGACGATCGCGCGGCTCTACGACGCGCTGCACGACCCCAAGCACAAGGACGTGCTCACGTCGCCGACCGACACCGGCTCCGGCGGCTACACCCACAAGTTCTTCCGGGTGGCGAAATCGCGCGAAGATCTCGTCGCGCAGCAGCAGGCGATCGCGGCCTGGGCGCGAATGAGCTACGGCTGGATGGGGCGGACGCCGGACTATAAGGCGTCGCTGATGAATACGCTCGGCGCCAACGCCGAGTACTACGGCAAGTTCGCCGACAACGCGCGCAACTGGCACAAGCGCGCGCAGGACGCCGTGCTGTTCATGAACCACGCGATCGTCAATCCGCCGGTCGATCGCGGCCGGCCGACCGACGAGGTGAAGGACGTTTATGTTACGATCCAGAAGGAGACGGATGCGGGCGTGATCGTCTCCGGCGCGAAGGTGGTGGCGACGTCGTCGGCGTTCACGCACTACAACTTCCTCGGCCAGAACGCGGCGACGGCAACGACCGATCCCGATCTTGCGATCATGTTCATCATGCCGATGGACGCGCCGGGCGTGAAACTCTTCTGTCGAACGTCCTACGAGCAGATCGCGACGGCGACCGGCACGCCCTATGACTATCCGCTGTCGTCGCGCTTCGACGAGAACGATGCGATCTTCGTGCTCGACAATGTGCTGATCCCCTGGGAGGACATCCTCGTCTATCGCGACACCGAAAAGATCCTGAGCTTCTATCCGCGCTCGGGCTTCCTCAACGGCTTCTGCTTCCAGGGCTGCACGCGCTTTGCGGTGAAGCTCGACTTCATGGCGGGCTTGCTGGCGAAAGCGTTGCATGCGACGGGCGGCGACGAGTTCCGCGGCAACCAGGCGATGCTCGGCGAGGTGGTCGCCTGGCGCAATCTGTTCTGGTCGCTTGCGGATTGCATGGCGAACAGCCCACAGAAATGGATCGGCGACGCCATGTTGCCGAACCTGCAGGCGGCATTGTCTTACCGCGTGTTCGCGCCGGACGCCTATCCGCGCATCAAGGAGATCATCGAGAAGATCATCGCGTCCGCGCTGATCTATCTGCCGTCGTCGGCGAAGGACTACAAGAATCCGGAAATCGACCCCTATCTGAAACGCTTCGTGCGCGGCTCGCACGGCGTCACCTACAAGGAGCGGATCAAGATCATGAAGCTCCTGTGGGACGCGATCGGGACTGAGTTCGGCGGCCGGCACGAGCTCTACGAGCGCAACTACGCGGGCAACCACGAGGACATCCGCATCCAGACGCTGACCGGCGCGCGCCGCAACGGCTCGCTCGACCAGATGATGGCGATGGTGGATCAGTGCATGGCGGACTACGACGAGAACGGCTGGACCAGCAATAGCTGGGTCAACCCGTAGTCGTAGAATCGCTTAAGCATCGGCGCAGACGGTTGTGACGCTATGGAGGAGAAAGAAGTAATCTGATGCCTGTGGAGGCAGCGACGACTTCATGAGCTGGCATGAGCAGCGGCCGGACGACGCGACCGGCGGGGCATTCACCGTCGATCCGCCGGTGGATTTTCCGACGGTCGAACCGCAGCGTTTCCGCGAGGCGATGGCGCGGTTCGGCGCCGCCGTGCACGTGGTGACGACGGACGGCCCGGGCGGCAAGCACGGGTTCACGGCAACCGCGGTGAGCTCCGTCTCCGACCAGCCGGCGACGCTGCTCGTCTGCCTCAACCACCGCAGCCGCGTGACCAGTGCGCTGCACGCGAACCGCGTTTTGTGCGTGAACACGCTGCGCGCCGGCGACGACTCCGTGGCCGACGTATTCGCGGGGCGCACCGGCCTCTCCGGCGAGCAACGCTTCCTGCAGGGACAATGGACGACGCTGGAGACGGGAGCGCCCGCCTTGCTGACGGCGGTGGTGAGCTGCGACTGTCGCGTGATCGAGTGGAAGCCGGTCGCGTCGCACAACGTCTATTTCTGCGGCGTCGTGGCGGTGCGGCAGGGGGAACCCGGTTCCGCGCTCGTCTATCACGAGCGCACGTACAAGCACCTGTGAGCGGGGCGACGCGCGGTTGCCGCTTCGCCGGGACAGTTTCAGACAATTGCGACCAGTCGCATTCGCCGGGTCTTAATCGTGCGGGCGGTCTCGCGACGATTGCCGCCGGTCCTGCGGTAGGTTCTCGCGGGGCTGTTCGACGGAGACGATGATGACCAATCAGAATCCGAACCAGCAGCAGAACCAGAACCAACCACGCCCCGGTCAACAGCAACAGCAGAGCGGCAATCAGCAGTCCGGCCAGCAGCAGCAACAGCAGGGCGGCAATCCGAAGCCCGGCCAGCAGCAACAGCAACAGCCCGGACAGGGCGGCCAGCAGGGCGGGCAGCAACAGCAGAAGCCACGCTGATCCCTCGCCGCTCTTGCGAAGAAAGCCCCGCATCCCGCGGGGCTTTTTCATGCGGCAGCGCAGTGTTTTCCCGGCCTCCGGCTTGGCCTATGTTGGCGCATGCCGCACCGCACGACCCTGCCGCTGTTCCATCTCTACGGCGATCCGCCGGACGACCAGGCCTTCGACTTCGTGCACGTGGAGACGATCTCCTCGCGGTCGTCGTTGAACGGCTGGACCATCAGCCCGCATAGGCATCGGAACCTGTTCCAAGTGCTGGTGGTGGAGCGGGGCGGGGGGATGCTAGATCTTGAGGCCGACGCGATCCCGTTCGCGGCGCCGACGGTCATCCTGATCGCGCCCACGGTGGCGCACGGATTCCGGTTTCGCCCGCAGGCGACGGAGGGCTACGTCGTCAGCTTCACCGAAGACGTTGCGGGCACGCTCGGCGAGAACGGCAATGTCGCGCTCGCGCGGCTGCGGACGATCGCCGCGACGCCGCTCCTGGCGCTCGGTCGGAATGAAGATGTCGTGCGGCTGTGCCGTCTCTGCCGCGAGCTGCTGGACGAGACGTCGCTCGCGCGCGAAGGGTACGACGTGGCGGCGCGTTCGTATCTCGCGCTGATCTGCATCGAAGTGGCGCGGCTGGCGGCGAGCCGGAAGCGCACGGGCGCGGTGACGCTGCAGGCGGCCGATCCGACGGTCGAGGAATTGCGCCGCCTGATCGAGCTGCATTTCCAGTCGGAGCGCAACATCGGCTTCTATGCCGACCGGCTGGCGATGACGCCAGACCGGCTCAACGATCACGTCAAGCGGGCGACCGGCGTCACGGCCGGTCACCTGCTGCGCCAGCGCATTCTGACCGAGGCGAAGCGGCAGCTCGTGTTCACGCAGCTCACGGTGGGCGAGATCGCCTACGAGCTTGCGTTTGCCGACCCCTCGCACTTCGGCCGCTTCTTCAAGAAGCAGACCGGCACCACGCCGCAGGCGTTCCGCGACTCGGCGGTGCGGGCACGGGCGGCCACGGCCGGGTAGCGGCGGCCACGTCAGCCTTGCAGCAGGAATTCCTCGAGCGTGGCGGTGAAGCGGGCCGGCTGCTCCACGTTCGAGATGTGCGCGGCATCGAGCACGGTGAGCTCAGAGCCGGCGATGCGCGAGGCGATGAACTCCGACGCCGAAAGCGGTGTCGCGTTGTCGTGGCGGCCGGCAATGATCAGGGTCGGCAGCCTGATCTGCGAAAGCGCCCAGCGCTGATCCATGTCGCGGATGCCGCCGCAGCAGCCGATGTATCCTTGTGTTGGCGTTGCCGAGAACATCTCTCTCACCCAGGCGATCTTCTGCGGCTCGCGCTCGCGGAATTCCTTGGTGAACCAGACATTGATCGCCGTATCGGCAAGCGCGGCGACGCCCTTGGCGCGCACGGTGCGGATGCGCGCGTTCCACAGATCGGGGTTCTGGCTTCTCGGCGCCGTGTTGGCGAGAACGAGCTTCTCCAGACGATCCGGCGCATTGCAGGCGAGCCACATGCCGGTCATGCCGCCCATGGAGAGGCCGCAGAAATGCGCGCGCCGGATTTCGAGCGCGTCGAGGATCGCGATCACATCGCGGGAAAGGCGCTCGATCGAATAGACGCCGTCGGGGACGCCGGACTTGCCGTGGCCGCGCTGGTCGTAGCGCACCACGCGGAAGCGCCCGGCGAGGGCCTTTGCCTGCTCGTCCCACATGTGCAGGTTGGTGCCGAGCGAATTCGAGAACACCAGGACCGGCGCATCGGCCTTGCCCTCGATTTCCACGTTGATGGGCGTGCCGTCCGCGTCGATGAAGGGCATGCGTCGTTCCTTGTTCGTTTCCGCGCCGATGGTGGCGCGGGACAATAGGCTGCGTCGCGGCAGGGGAGAAGTGCCGAGGTGCAAAACCGGGCCGATCCGGCTATATGGTGGCGCGAAGACGGAGGATTGAATGGCGCTTGAGATGACGGGCGAGTACGTGCTGCCGCGCAGCCGCGAAACGGTTTATGCCGCGCTGAACGATCCCGAGATGCTGAAGAAGTGCATCCCCGGCTGCGAGGACCTGCAGAAGCAGTCGGACAACGAGTTCGCCGCGGTGGTGCGGATGGAGCTCGGTCCGGTCAAGGCGCGCTTCAAGGGCAAGGTGCGGCTCGAGGATCTCGACCCGCCGAACGGCTACCGGATCGTGGGCGAGGGCGAGGGCGGCGTCGCCGGCTTTGCCAAGGGCGGCGCAAGCGTGAACCTCACCGAGATACCGGAGGGGACGAAGCTCGTTTACAAGGCCGAGGCGAACGTCGGTGGGAAGATTGCCCAACTTGGGCAGCGGCTGCTCGCCGGATCGGCCAAGAAGATCGCGGATAAATTCTTCGCGAATTTCACCTCCGAGCTTTCCAAATAGCCGTAGAACGGACCGCGGACTTGACCGCGGGCGTCCGCCCGGCTTGAACTTCGTTTAATTCCAAAGGGGCGGTCGCCCCCAACCCGGAAATGCCACCATGCCCAAGGTTAGCCTGAGCGTGAACGGAAAGGCCGTGTCGGCCGACGTTGAAGCCCGTACCTTGCTTGTCACCTTCCTGCGCGAGCAGTTGAAGCTTACCGGCACCCATATCGGCTGCGACACGAGCCAGTGCGGCGCCTGCGTCGTCCACGTGGACGGCAAGGCGGTGAAGTCCTGCACCATGCTCGCGGTGCAGGCGGACGGCGCGCGGGTCGTCACGATCGAGGGGCTCGCGGCCGACGGCGCGCTGCATCCGATGCAGGAGGCGTTCCGCGAGAATCACGGGCTGCAATGCGGTTTCTGCACGCCGGGCATGATCATGACGGCGGTCGACCTGGTGAACCGGGAAGGCAATGATCTTGACGAGCAGACGATCCGCGAGGGGCTCGAAGGCAACCTCTGCCGCTGCACCGGCTACCACAACATCGTGAAGTCGATCGCCGCCGGCGCAAAGGCGATGAAGGGCAAGCGCCGCGCAGCCTGAAACAGCGTCTGAGCGGACGAGGGCGCGATGTACGATTTCAACTTCCACCGGCCGAAAGATCTCGCAAGCGCGCTCGGCTTCCTGCAGGCCGACGAAGCGAAGCTGATCGCGGGCGGACAGACGCTGATCCCGACGCTGAAGCAGCGGCTCGCGGCGCCGAAACATCTCGTCGATCTCTCGCTGATCGAGGCGCTGACGGGGATCGAGCGCAAGGGACGCAACATCGTCATCGGCGCGATGACGCGGCATGCGGAAGTCGCGGCGTCGGGAGTGGTGCGGAAGGCGATTCCGGCCTTGTCCGATCTCGCCGACGGCATCGGCGATCCGGCGGTGCGCAACCGCGGCACGATCGGCGGTTCGGTCGCGAACAACGATCCTTCGGCGGATTACCCCGCTGCGTGCCTCGCGCTTGCGGCGACGATCATCACCAACAAGCGCGAGATCCCGGCGGACGATTTCTTCAAGGGATTGTTCGAGACGGCGCTCGAGCCCGACGAGATCATCACGCAGATCAGTTTTCCGGTCCCGCTCAAAGCGGCGTACATGAAGTTTCCGAATCCGGCGTCGCGCTACGCGCTGGTCGGCGTGTTCGTGGCGAAGGACGGAAAGGGCGTGCGCGTGGCGGTGACGGGCGCCGGCGAAAGCGGCGTGTTTCGCGTGCCGGCGATGGAGCGCGCGCTCGACAAGAAGTTTGCGCCGAAGTCGATCGAGAACGTGAAGATCGACCCGAACGGACTGATCGCGGACCTGCACGGCTCCGCCGAGTATCGTGCGCATCTGATCGGCGTGATGGCGCGGCGCGCCGTCGACGCGGCGGCAAAGACACCTAAATAGGGATCAAGGAAAACGCCCATGTATAACTTCGACTTTCATCGCCCGCGTTCGGTCGACGAGGCGGTCAAACATTTGCAGGCGGAGGACGCGAAGCTGCTTGCCGGCGGGCAGACGCTGCTGCCGACCATGAAGCAGCGGCTCGCCGCGCCGAAGAACGTGATCGACCTCAACGCGATCGGCGGCCTGTCCGGTATCGAGCACAAGGGCGGCAGCCTTGTCATGGACAAGAACGCCGGCGGCACCGTGCTGCGCGGCGGGACGCTCTCGATCGGCGCGCTGACGCGGCATGCGGAGGTCGCAGAGTCGGAGGAGGTGAAGCAGGCGATCCCGGCGCTCGCCGCGCTTGCCGCCGGCATCGGCGATCCGGCAGTGCGCAACCGCGGCACGATCGGCGGCTCGATCGCCAACAACGATCCGGCGGCGGATTATCCCGCGGCGTGCCTCGGGCTCGGCGCCGCGATCGTCACCAACAAGCGGGAAATTTCTGCCGACGATTTCTTCAAGGGCTTGTTCGAGACGGCGCTTGCGGCCGACGAGATGATCCTGCGCGTCGTATTTCCGGCGCCGGGGCGCGCGGCTTATATGAAGTTCCGCCATCCGGCGTCGCGCTTCGCGATCGTCGGCGTGTTCGTGTCCGAGAAGCAGGGTGCGGTGCGGGTCGCCGTCACCGGCGCGGGCCAGAGCGGCGTGTTCCGGGTGCCGGCAATGGAAAAGGCGCTCGCCGAGCGGTTCGAGCCGGACGCGATCGAGGGCATCAAGATCGACCCCTCCGATCTCGTCTCCGACATCCATGCGGCGGCCGATTACCGCGCGCATCTGATTGGCGTGATGGCGCAGCGGGCGGTCAAGGCGGCGGGCTAGACGGCGGGCGGCGGCAACCTACATTCTTGCGAGGAAGCCGGAGGCATCCATGAGCAAGCTAGATGAGGACATCCTGGCCGCCGCCGAGCAGTGGAAGCGCGAGGGCCGGGGGGTGGCGATTGCGACCGTCGTCGAGACCTGGGGGTCGGCGCCGCGGCCGGTGGGCAGCCATCTCGTGATCGACGATCAGCAGAATTTCCTCGGCTCGGTGTCGGGCGGGTGCGTTGAGGGCGACGTCATCTCGGCAGCCGCGGACGTGATCGAAAGCGGCAAGCCGCAGATGCTGGAATTCGGCGTTGCCGACGAGACCGCGTGGCGGGCCGGGCTTTCCTGCGGCGGGAATATTCGCGTTTACGTTGAAAAGGTGGATTGAGATCCGCCTTCTCTCCCTCTCCGGGGAGAGGTGATACAAGCAAGCATGCGCCTCGATCTTCTTGCGACCTTGAACGCAGAGCGCGCCGCGCGGCGGGCGGCGGTCGTCGTGACCGAGCTTGCGAGCGGCGCGCAACGACTCGTGCGCGAGGGGGAGGTCGCGGGCGACGCGCTCGCCGAGGCGCTGCAGGCGCAGATCCGCAGCGGCAAGAGCGGTGTCGTCGAGACGGAAGCGGGGCGGTTCTTTCTCGAGCTGCATCTGCCGCCGCCGCGGCTGATGATCACGGGCGCGGTGCATGTGAGCCAGGCGCTGGCGCCGATCGCGCGGCTGCTCGGCTTCGACGTGTCGATCGTCGATCCGCGCACGGCGTTCGCGACGCCGGAGCGGTTTCCCGATGTGCCGCTCTACGCGGAATGGCCGGACACGGCGCTGGCGAGGCTGAAGCCCGATCACTGGACCGCGTTCGTCGCGCTCACGCACGATCCGAAGATCGACGATCCCGCGCTGGAGATCGCGCTCGCGGCCGGCTGCTTCTACGTGGGCGCGCTCGGCTCGAAGAAGACGCACGGGCGGCGCATCGAGAGCCTGAAGAAGCGCGGCGTGCCCGAGCCTTCGATCGCGCGCATCCATGCACCGATCGGCCTTTCGATCGGCGCTTCCAGCCCGCAGGAGATCGCGCTGTCGATCATGGCCGAGATTATTTTGCGGCTGCGGCGCGGGCCGGAGGCGAAGCCATGAAGTTCGGCCCGGTGCCGGTGCGGGAAGCAGAGGGCGCCACCGCCGTTCACTCGGTGCGCACGCCGGATGGCGTGGTGAAAAAGGGCACCAGGATCGGCGCAGCGGAGATCGCGGCGCTCGAGCGCGCCGGCATCAAGGAGATCGTCATTGCGCGGCTGGAGGCCGGCGACGTCGGCGAGGATGATGCGGCGGCAGCGCTTGCCCGCGCGGTCGCGGGCGACAGCATTTTCATTGAAGACGCGTTCACCGGACGCGCGAACCTCTACGCCAAGTCGGCGGGCGTGCTCGTCGTCGATCGTGCGGCGGTCGATGCGCTCAACCGGGTCGATGAGGCGGTGACGCTTGCGACGCTGCCCGAGTTCCGCCCGGTGCAGGAAGGGGAAATGGTCGCGACGGTGAAGATCATCCCGTTCGCGATCTCGCAGGATGTGTACCAGGCGTCGCTCGCGGCCGCGCGGCCGCTGATCTCGGTGGCGCCGTACAGGGTGAAGCGCGTGGCGCTCGTCTCGACGCAGCTTCCGGGGCTCGCGCCGAAGGTGATCGAGAAGACGGTGCGCGTCACCGCCGAGCGGCTGAAGCCCGCGGGCGCTGCGATCGTTTCCGATCAGCGCGTGCCGCACGAGCCGGCGGCGCTGAAGCGCGCGATCGACGAAGCGCTGCGCGGCGGCGCGGAGCTCGTGATCGTGTTCGGCGCCTCGGCGATCGCCGACCGGCGCGACGTGATCCCGTCGGCGATCGTGGCGGCGGGCGGCGCGATCGAGCATTTCGGCATGCCGGTCGATCCCGGCAACCTGATGCTGCTCGGCACGATCGGCGCGACGCCGGTGATCGGCGCGCCGGGATGTGCGCGCAGCCCCAAGGAAAACGGGTTCGACTGGCTGCTCGCGCGCCTGCTCGCCAAATTGCCGGTCAAGCGCGACGACGTGACCGCGCTCGGCGTCGGGGGACTCCTGATGGAAATCGTGACACGGCCGCAGCCGCGCGAGGGCGCCGCCGCGGCGGAGCCGCCGCGCAAGGTGGCGGCGCTCGTGCTCGCGGCGGGGCGCGGCACGCGCATGGGCGGGCCGAACAAGCTGCTGGAAGAGATCGGCGGCAAGCCGATCGTGCGCTGGGCGGTGGAAGCGGCTGCGGCATCGCGGGCGCGGCCGGTCGTGGTCGTCACCGGCCATGAGGGCGACCGGGTCGCGGCGGCGCTCAAGGGTCTGGACTTTCAGCGCGTGCATAATCCGGATTTCGCGGAAGGGCTTTCGACATCGCTCAAGGCGGGGCTCGCGGCGCTGCCTGCCGACATCGACGCCGTCGCCGTCACGCTCGGCGACATGCCGGAAGTCACGGGCGCCTTGATCGACCGGCTTGCGCAGGCGATCGACCCGGCGCGCGGCATGCTGATCGCGGTGCCGACGCGCGAGGGCAGGCGGGGGAACCCGGTGGTGTGGACGCGCCGGTTCTTCGACGAGCTCAAGCATCTCGAGGGCGACGTGGGCGCGCGCCACCTGATCGCGCAGCACAACGAGTCCGTGGTCGAAGTGCCGGTCGAGGACGAGGGCGCTTTCCGCGATATCGACACGCCGGAGGCGCTGCAGGCCGCGCGTGCCGAGCACGCCAAAGTCTGAGCGAACGAACAAGCCGAGGGGGAAGCCGTGAAGCAATTGCAGGATCGCGTGGCCATTGTGACGGGCGCAAGCAACGGGCTCGGCCGCGCGATTGCGGAAGCGTTCGCCGCCGAGGGCGCCAAGGTCGTGCTCGCCGCGCGCCGCAAGGACGCGCTGGAAGAGGTTGCGGCGGGGATCGCGAAGGCGGGCGGCACGGCGCTCGTCGTCCCGACCGACGTGACCAAGGAAGCCGAGGTCGTTGCGCTGTTCGCGAAGACCAAGGACGCATTCGGCCGCCTCGACATCCTCGTGAACAACGCGGGCGTGCCGAGCTCGACGCCGACGGAGGAAATGACGCTGGAATTCTGGCAGAGCGTGATCGACGTGAACCTGACCGCGGTGTTCCTGTGCAGCCGCGAGGCGATCAAGATCATGAAGGGGCAGGGCGGCGGACGCATCATCAACATGGGCAGCATCTCCGCGCGCACGCCGCGCCCAAACTCGGCCGGCTACACGACGACGAAGTTCGCCGTCGAAGGGCTTACGCGCGCGCTGACGTTCGACGGCCGTCAGTACGGCGTGGTTGCGTCGATGATTCATCCGGGTTCGACGGCGACGGGATTCGTGCAGGGACGGCCCGCCGGGCCGGGCAAGACGCCGCAGGAATACGTGATGTCGCCGCACGATGTCGCGCGCATCGCGGTGCTGATGTGCGCGCTGCCGCCGGAAGTGAACCTGTTCGAGGCCACGATCCTGCCGAACCATCAGCCGTCGTTCATCGGCCGCGGCTGAATCAGTAAGGCGCGTACACCGAGAACGAGCCGTAGGCGCCGTCGCCACGATCGGAATTGTGCAGGTAGCCGCCGGACAGCGCGAAATTCGTGCGGCCGAACGTGCGCTGCACGAAGAGGCCGGCGCGCGGCTCGCTATAGCGCTTGTCGCCGTGGATCGACGCTTCGGCTCCGAGGGCGAAGCCGGACGGGTGTTCGTGCGCGGCGGCGATGCGGCCGTGATAGTTGCGGTTGACGGAGGAAGCGGCGGCGGACGCGGCGACGAACCAGTTCTCTGCAGGACGATTGAAAAATTCGAGTGCGGCTTTCACGCCCGCGGACGTACCGGCGGTGGAGTGGCCGGGATCGGGCATGTGCAGGTCCTGGTTTTCCACGAGCGCGCCCGCATAGGCGGTGATCGTCGTTGTGCCGAGCGCGTGCCGATAACCGACGAGCAATTCTCCCGACGTGACGTCCACTTCGTTCGTGCCGCCGGGCAGTGCGCCCGTGCGGTAGCGATAGCGGCCGACGCCGCCGGCAACGCGGATGCGCAGCCCGTCCTCATGCAGGAGCCCGTCGGGTGCACCGGTCATGCCGGCCCAGGCGAAGCGGGAGTCGCGGGCGAGATCAGCGCCGCCGAAGAAGAACAGCCGGTCGCGGAGCGACCAGGGCTCGGGCGAGACCATCTGCAGGGGAGCATCGGCGGGCTGCGCAGGCGCGGGCACGAACGCGGCAGCTAGAGCCGCCGCGCCCGCAAGCACGCGGATCGTACGATTTCGCATCCCCGCGCGGCCCCACCCGGACCGCCCCCCGACGAGCACCGGTACGTGCTCCGGCAAAATTCTCGGAAATTGCAGGCACGGTTCTCCACTAAGCAGAGGTTGAGTTATTACAACTCAGGATTGATTCTGTTATAGGTGGGCTAACGGTCGCATGGCCGCCCTGCTACGGGCGTTGGGCCGCCGCGAGTGCGCGCCGCTATAGTCGCCGCCCAGGGTCGGATCGATCCGGATGGAATTGCGATGCGCTTCCATCCGGGTCGTGAATCCGACCCTATCTAATGGTTTAGGGTGCGATCACGTTTCAGATGAAGCGCGTGCGCTTCATGCGAGACGATCGCGCCGCAGGAGTTGCGGACAGATGGACGAATCCAAGCGCCAGGTCTCCAAGCGTCAAGTCGGCTTCATCAATGCCGCGCATTTCGTCGATCACTACGTCATCCTTATTTTTCCGACGGTGGTGATCGGGCTGGAGACCGAGCTGCAACGCTCCTACGGCGAATTGATTGCGCTTTCGACCGCGTGCTTCGTCGCATTCGGGCTGTTCTCGCTGCCCTGGGGCTGGGCAGGGGACCACTGGAGCCGGCGCAAGCTGATGGCGATCTTTTTCCTCGGCATCGCCGGCGCGCTCGCCGCTGCGGCGGCATCGCCGAACATGATCGTGCTGGCGGTGGCGCTGTTCGTGCTCGGCGTGTTCGCTGCGATCTATCACCCGGTCGGCGTTCCCGTGCTGATCACGCATGCGCGCGACCGCGGGCGCGACATCGCGCGCAACGGCGTGTACGGAAATCTGGGCGTTGCGTTTGCGCCGGGATTGACGGCGGCGATTGCCGTCGCCCTCGGCTGGCGCGCGACATTCGCGCTGCCCGCGCTCGTCTGTGCGGCGATCGGCGTTGCGTATCTCTTTATGACCGACGAGACCCACGACAAGGCCGCGGAGCGTGCGCGGACGGCGGAAGTGCCGCTTGCGCTCTACGTGGCGGTGGGGATGTTCGTGGCGCTCGCCGTGACGTCGTTCGCGGGCGGGCTTGTTTTCAACATCGTCACGGTCGCGCTGCCGAAGATCGTGGATGAGAAATTCGCGCAGGATATTCCGCTGGCGCTGATCGGATCGGTGGCGACCTTCGTGCTGCTGTTCGGCGGCGTCGCGCAACTGACGGTGGGTCGCCTCGTCTCGATCGTTCAGCCGCACCTCCTGTTCGTCGGTGTTGCATTCGTGCAAGTCATCGGCCTGAGCTGGGCCACGGTCGCCGAAGGGCCGGCGCTTCTGGCGGCGCTCGCGATCGCGATTGCCGCGATCTATGCGCAGGTCACGATCGCCGACGTGGTGCTCGCGCGCTACACGGCGGATAGCTGGCGCGGGCGCGTCTATGCCGTGCGGTTTTTCCTCGCCTTCATCACGAGCGGGGCGGCGATTGCGATCATCGCGGCGCTGCATGGACGCGGTGGCTTCTTCCTGGTGCTTGCGCTGACGGCCGTGTGTGCCGCCGTGTTTGCCACGGCGGCGCTGGCCATCGCGCTCCTCGCGGGGAAGGCGGAGAGTGTCGCGCGGAGTGCGCAACCCGCTGAGTAAGCGGCGGAGAATTCCGGTCCCGTAATTTTAGTTTTGAATCAGTCAGTTGGAGGCCATGCGAGGGCCAATGGACATTTGCCTGGCTCTCTGATATTTGACTGACTGGTCAGTCATTGAATTGAGATATGCAGAAGAAGCAGCGAGAAGCGGGGAAGGCCGCGCGGACGCGGAAAGCCGCAGCGCGGGAAAAGCGAGGCGGCTCGCACGCGCGCGGCGTGTCGAACAAGCGCGTGCAGCAGAGCGCGGCCCGCCGGGACGCGATCCTTGCGGCGGCGCTCAAGGAATTTTCGGCCAGCGGATTTGCCGCGGCGCGGCTCGACGACGTGGCGAAGCGGGCGGGGGTCGCGAAGGGGACGATCTATCTGCACTTCCGCGACAAGGAAACGCTGTTTCAGGAACTGATCCGTTCCACGCTCAGCCCGATGATCGGCGCGCTCGAGGCGGCGCCGGCCGCCGACGTGCCGCTGCATGCGATCGCCGAGATGCTGGCGTCGCGGTTCGTGCACGAAGTTTATGGCACCGACCGCAAGCATGTCGTGCGGCTCGTGCTGGCAGAAGGACGGCGATTTCCGAAGGTGGCCGAGTTCTACTATCGCGAAGTCGTCGGCCGCGCGATGACGGCGATGCGGAAGCTCGTGGCGCGCGCGGTCGAGCGCGGCGAGATCCGGAGTGACGCCATCGGCAGGTTTCCGCAACTGATCGTTGCCCCCCTCTTGATCGCGATCGCATGGGAAGGGCTGTTCGACCGGTTCGAGAAGCTCGATGCCGAAGCGATGCTGCGCACGCATTTCGACCTGATGTTCAAAGGACTCGAGCGGGGGGACGCATGATCCGCCGGCGGAATTTGTTGCTTGTTGCATTGCTGGCCGCTGCCTTGAGCGGCTGCGGGAACGGCGGCGAGCAGACCTATCAGGGCTGGATCGAGGGCGATTTCATCTTCGTCGCGCCGGACGAGGCAGGGCGTGTCGAGAATCTGCGCGTGCGCGAAGGGAGCAGCGTGTCCGCGGGAGATGCGCTGTTCTCTGTCGACGCCGAATTGCAGGAAGCGGATTTGCGCGTGGCCGAAGCCGTGCTTGCGAATACCAAGCAGGCATTCGAGCGCGCGGAGCAGCTTCTGAAGTCGGGGTCCGGCAGCCAGAAGGCCTTTGACGACGCCCAGGCGCAGCTGCGCGAGGCGCAGGCGCGCGCACGCGCGGCGCGGACGCGGCTCGTGCGGCGGCAGCTAACGAGCCCGGTTTCCGGCACCGTGCAGCAGGTCTATTACCGCCCGGGCGAAATGGTGCCGGCCGGGCGTGCGGTGATCTCGATCCTGCCGCCCGGAAACATAAAGGTGCGTTTCTTCGTGCCGCAGGCGGTGCTGCCGAAGGTGTCGATCGGCGACACGGTCAGCATCCGCTGCGACGGATGCGGCTCCGACGTGAGCGCGAAGGTAAGCTTCATCGCCAGCGCGGCGGAATACACGCCGCCGGTCATCTACAGCCTGGAAGAGCGGCAGAAGCTCGTGTTCCTGATCGAGGCGCGGCCGGAAGCGCCGGGCGGGCTGCGCGTCGGGCAGCCGGTGACGGTACGGCTGCAGCCGGGCGAGCCCGGATAGCGTGATGAACACCGCCGCTGACAACGCGATCGAAGTGCGCGGCCTGACCAAGCGGTTCGGCGGCCGCACGGTGGTGCGCGGCATCTCGCTGAACGTCCGGCGCGGCAGAATCTTCGGCTTTCTCGGGCCGAACGGCTCGGGCAAGACGACGACGATCCGCATGCTCTGCGGGTTGCTCACGCCCGACGAAGGCGAAGGGACCTGCCTCGGCTTCGACATCCGCACGGAGGCGGATTCGATCAAGCGGCGCGTCGGCTACATGACGCAGCGCTTCAGCCTGTATCAGGATCTTTCCGTGCGCGAGAACCTCGAGTTCGTGGCGCGGCTCTACGAGATGCGCGACCCGGTCGCGGCAGCGCGCGAGATGATCCATCGGCTCGGGCTCGACGGGCGCGAAGAGCAGCTTGCCGGCGAATTGTCGGGTGGATGGAAGCAGCGGCTCGCGCTCGGCGCCTGCACGCTGCCGGGACCGCAGCTCCTCCTGCTCGACGAGCCGACCGCGGGCGTGGACCCGAAGGCGCGCCGCGAGTTCTGGAACGAGATCCACGCGCTCGCGGCGGAGGGAATCACGGCGCTCGTCTCGACGCACTACATGGACGAGGCGGAACGCTGCCATGAGATCGCGTACATCGCTTACGGCGAGCTGCTCACGCGCGGCACGGTCGAAGAGGTGATCGACCATGCGGGGCTGATCACGTACACGGTGAGCGGGCCGCATCTGAACGAGCTGCAAGCGGAGCTCGCGAAGCTTCCGGGCGTCGACATGGTCGCGCCCTTCGGCGCGAGCCTGCATGTGTCGGGGCGCGACGAGCGCGCGCTGGAAGCCGCGATCGCACCCTACCGCAGCCGGACCGGACTAAGCTGGGTCCGCTCGGAGCCGTCGCTTGAAGACGTGTTCATCGACCTGATGAGCACGGCACGGGACAACTTCCAATGAGCGTCTTTCGCGGCTTCGGCGGTGCCGGCTTCCGCGCGCGCACGCGGGCGATGGTGATCAAGGAGTTCATCCAGCTCCGGCGCGACCGTCTGTCGTTCGCGATGATCGTGATGATCCCGCTGATGCAGCTCGTGCTGTTCGGCTATGCCATCAACACGACGCCGCGCGACCTGCCGACGGCGGTGCTGCTGCAGGAACGGAACGACCTTTCGCGCTCGATCCTGCGTGCGCTGGAAAACACCGGCTACTTCCGCATCACGCACCAGCTCGACGATGCCGCGGCGTTCGACCGCCTGCTGGCATCCGGGGATGTCCTGTTCGCGATCGAAATCCCTGCGGGGTTCGAGCGCGCCGTGCGGCGCGGCGAGCGGCCCGCACTTCTGGTCGCAGCCGACGCGACCGATCCGGTGGCGGCGGGTTCGGCGCTCAGTTCGCTCGGACAGATCGTGCTGACCGCGCTCCAGCATGACCGTGCGATCCCCGATGCGGCGGCGCCGCCGTTCGAAATCCGCAACCACGCCCGCTACAACCCGGCGGCGAAAAGCTCGCTCAACATCGTGCCGGGCCTCGTCGGCACGATCCTCACTATGACGATGCTCATCTTCACGGCGCTCTCGGTGACGCGCGAGCTTGAGCGCGGCACGATGGAGAGCCTTCTTTCCATGCCGATCACGCCGATCGAGATCATGCTCGGCAAGATCGTGCCGTATATCCTGGTCGGCTTCATCCAGGCGTCGCTGATCGTGGGGCTCGGGATTCTCCTGTTCGGCGTTCCCGTGTTCGGCAGCCTGACGCTGCTTGCGGTTCTCAGCACGCTGTTCATCGCGACCAATCTCTCGATCGGCTACACCTTCTCCACGGTCGCGCAGAACCAGCTGCAGGCCATGCAGATGTCGATCATGTATTTCCTGCCGAACATCCTGCTGTCCGGGTTCATGTTCCCGTTCGCCGGGATGCCGGTATGGGCGCAATGGATCGGCGAAACGCTGCCGCTCACCCACTATCTCCGTATCGTGCGCGCGATCATGCTGAAGGGCGCGACGATCGGCGAACTGCAATACGACACGGCGATGATGTTCGGGCTGATGCTGATCGCGATGACGATCGCGGTCGCCCGATTCCGCCGCACGCTCGACTGAGGCGGCGGGTTTGGCCGCTTGCATGGCTGGTCCGGTTCCACCGTGACGGATTGCGCCTAGATTTCACCACATGAATGACCCCGTTGGTCATCTGCCGTTCAGAATTCAGTGCGTAATGCTCAAGCGCAGACCATGAACAAGAGGTTGTAGATTCCATGCTGTTTCGAGCATCCCTCGCAGTCACCCTCGGCACTGTGCTCCTTTCGTCCAACGGCGCAGCGGCCGCGCCGGCCTCGTCGCCGTCGCTGCGCGCCCCGTCGGACGTGATCCTGGTGCAGCGGCGGGAGCCGCAAGAGCGGGAGGAGGACAAGCAAAAAGGGCGGCGCGATCAGGGCAAGGCCAAGTCGGAGCCAAGCGACAAAGGCAAGGCGCCCGAGCAGGCACGCGAGCCCTCGCGCGGCGACCGCCCGCAAAGCGGTGACCGGCAGCAAAGCGGCGACCGCCAGCAAAGCGGCGATCGTCAGCAGGGCGGCGACCGCAAACAAGGCGAGAGCCGGGATCGCGCGAAGCAAGTCGCCCCCGCGGCGGAAGAGAAATCCCCCCGGGATCGCCAGCCGGCGCCACAGGAGACGCAGCGGCAGAGCCAGCCCGAGCGGAAGGCAGAGCCGGAGCGGAAGGGAGAGCCGGACCGGTTCGGCGGACAGGAAAGAGCGCCGCGGACGCAGGAGTTGAGCAAGGAGCCCGCTCCTACCCGGCAGAAGGAGGACGCGCAACAGCGTCCGGATACGCCCCGCACCGAACGCAGCGACCGCCGCTTCCGTCGCGACGATCCGCGCGTACAGGAGCAGGCAAAAGCCCGCGAGCAGCAAAAGACCTCGGCGCAGGAGTTCTCGAAGCTACGGGTTGAGCCGGGCAGGGAGGTGAGGATCGACGGCGGCACGCGCACCTTGACGCGCGACGGCGACCGGGTCTTCATTCGCAGCGACGACACGCGCCGCCTTTGGGGCGGGCGCGGTGGGGGCGATCCAAGGGTCGAACGGTTGCCCGGCGGCGAGACGCGGACGATCGTCGTTCGTCCGGACGGCACGCAGATCATCACGGTCACGAACGCACGCGGCGAAATCCTGCGGCGCTACCGGCGCGATCGCAGCGGGCGTGAGATCGTGTTCATCGAAGATCTGCGCCGTCCGCCGCTCGTGCAGCTCAATCTGCCGCCGCTCGTGATCAATATTCCGCGCGAGCGGTACATCGTCGATTCGCGCCGCGCATCGCGCCGCGACTTCGAGATGGTGCTGTTTGCGCCGCCGGTGGAGCCGGTCGAGCGGGCCTATTCGCTCTACGAGATCCGGCACTACGACCGCATCCGTGACAAGATGCCGAGGATCGATCTCCTTAGCATCACGTTCGACACGGACTCGGCGTTCATCTCTCCGGATCAGGCCGCCGGCCTCGAGCAAGTTGCGGCGATCATGCTCGATCAGATCGAGCGCAATCCGGCCGAGGTCTTCCTGGTCGAGGGCCATACCGACGCGACCGGAGAGCGGCTGCATAATCTCGCGCTTTCCGACCGGCGCGCGGAAGCGGTGGCGTTCGCGCTCACCGAATATTTCGACGTGCCGCCGGAGAACCTGGTGACGCAGGGTTACGGGCCGGATTTTCCCAAGATTCCGACCGCGGGTGCGGAACGGGAGAACCGCCGCGTCGCTGTGCGGCGGATCGGACCGTTGCTCGCGGGACGTTGAACGCGCCGTGCTCAACCGGATGCCGCCGCCCGTAACCGCCGGACCTCGGCGGTGCGGGCGGCGAGCTCTTCTTCGAGGCGGGCGATGTTCTGGAACAGGCGCTGGCTCGTGAGCTTCAAGAACGCGAGGCCGAACTGCGGGTTCTGGAAGTAAAGCTGTTCGAAGGTCTCATAGGGCAGGACGCGGACCTCGCCGGCGTCGAGCACGACGAGCGACTGGGTGCGCGTGCGGCCGGGCGCGAGCAGGCCGAGCTCGCCGACCACGGTGCCCGGCTTTATCTCGATGCCGGTCTCGGGCAACTGCAGGCGGCCGCTGACCACGAGATACATCGCGTCGGCGAGATCGCCCTTCTTGAAGAGCGTCTCGCCCGCCGCGATCGGGCGCCTGGACATGAAGGGCTCGAGCGCGCTCATGTCGAAGTCGCTCTTGGCGGCAGCCTGCGTCTTGCGGATCAACTCGCGCATCTCGTGCAGGCGGTAGGCGTTGAGCGGCAGCACGATGCAGTTCAGCACGAAGGTCGGCCAGATCCAGGCGAGCGACGAGTAGATCAGGAACAGGACGTTCGTCACGATCCCGAGCACGCGCAGCGGGATCATGGTCTTCATCCAGAACTGGACGACGGTGAGGACGATGCCGGCGATGGCGGCAGCGTTCCAGATGATCTCGACGGTGCGCATTTCGTCCCCCCGCTCGGCTCGCGAAAAAACGGCTATCGCGATGCGCTCTTTATAATATTAGATCAACACCATTCGGTTGACACACTCGCTCATTCCCGCGGGGACGAACGGGAGTGGGGTCAGCGGCGCAGGCGGGCGATCAGCTCCATCGCCGCGGCGGGGGCGCGTTTCTTGCCTTCGTGAATGAAATAAACATAAGCATCGCGCGGTTGCTTCGGCGGCTTTTCCTTGCCGACGTGCGGCAGATCGGACGGGCTTCCGCCGCTTGTCCATTCGCGGACGCGCTTCGCCCATTGGTCGAGGGCGGCCGGCACATAGCCGGTCTTCACCGAGTCCTTGCCCTTTTGCAGGCGGGCATAGACGAAGTCGCCGGTGGTGTCGGCAATCGCCGGATAGGTTGCATGCTCGGCGAAGACGACGGGAATGCGGAATTGGCGGAGCAGTGCGAGGAAGTCCGGTGCGCGGAAACTGTCGTGGCGCACCTCGACGACGTGACGGAGCGGGCGGCCGTCATATTTCGGCGGGAGCAGCTCGAGAAACTTGCCGAAATCGGCCGGGTCGAATTTCTTCGTCGGTGCGAACTGCCAGAGCAGGGGCCCGAGCCGGTCGCCGAGCTCCGTCACGCCGGAATCGAGGAAGCGCTTGACCGAATCGCCGGCCTCGGCGAGCACGCGGCGATTGACGGCGAAGCGCGGACCCTTGAGCGAGAACACGAAGCCGTCGGGCACTTCGCTCGCCCACTTGCGGTAGGTCTTCGGCGACTGCGTGCGGTAGAACGTTCCGTTCACCTCGATCGAGGTGAGGTGCGTGCTCGCGTATTCGAGCTCCTTCGCGTGCGTGAGGCCCTTCGGATAGAACACACCGCGCCACGGCGCGTAGGTCCAGCCGCCGATGCCGACATAGGCGTTTCCGTTTTGTTGTTTGGCAGGCATGGCGTGCTTCTCGCCTATTCTTTTCTTTCGCCCTCATCCTTCGAGACGCCTTCACTGCGCGAAGGCTCCTCAGGATGAGGGTGGAAAATTCTGTGCCTCATGGTGAGGAGCGCGGCGAAGCCGCGCGTCTCGAACCATGAGGCACAAGCCCGGTCTTTGCAAATTGGTCATCATAGGCCCAGCGGTGAGGCGAACAGGTTCTCGATCGTCTGCCCGGTGCGCTCGTGCATGGCACTGGCGATCCTGCTGCGATGACATTCATCAGGATTGCGGCAGTAGCAAAGCAGGCAGATGCGGCGGCCGGAGCGCAGCAGGGCTTCGAGTTCGTCGAGCGCCTCGCGCGCGGGGGCCGACTTCAGGTGTTTGTCGTACACGCGCCAAAGCGTCTTGAAGTCGCCGGCGCGGGCCGCCTGCCGCCCTTCCGCGGGCGTGCCGAGCCGCTGCAGGTGCAAGTAGGCGATCCCCGCCTCGTCGAGGCCGGCGGCAAGCTGGCGCTTGGAGAAGCCGGCGCGGCGGGAGGCGGCGACGGCGCGCGTGTCGACGAGCAGTCCGATCTTCGCCTGCTTCAATGTATGCAGCACGTCGCGCAGCGCGGTCTTTTCGTAGCCGATGGTGAAGAGCGGCGGCATTTCAACGGATTCCCTCTGGTGGCGCCGGCGTGTGTGAGAGGTATTATCCTCGAGGCGTGGAAAAACCCCAAGCGCGTGGCAAACCTGCGCGCCTTCGGAAACGGGAGGTCACCATGATCCAATTCAATCGCCGTACGCTGCTGACCGGCGCCGCCGCGGCCGGTGTCTATGCGATAGTGCGGAAGCCCTATGCTTTTGCGCAGGCGGCCGAGGGGCCGTTCAAGCTCGATCCGCTTCCCTATGAGCCGGGGAAGAACGAGCCGCACATCGACGCCATGACGATGGAGATCCATCACGGGCGGCATCACGCCGCCTATGTCAACAACCTGAATGCGGCCGCGAAGAACAACGCCGTGCTCGGCGAGAAGCCGCTGCATGAACTGCTCGCGAATATCGCCAATCTGCCCGAAGGCGTGCGTGCGGTCGTGCGCAATTCCGGCGGCGGCCACGCCAATCACACGATGTTCTGGCAGGTCATGGGCGGCGCGGGCGGCGAGCCCACGGGCGAGGTGGCCGAAGCGATCAAGGCGAGCTTTGGCGATTTCGCGAAGCTGCAGGAGCAGTTCAATGCCGCGGGCGGGCGCGTGTTCGGCTCGGGCTGGGTGTTCGTCACGGTGGACAAAGCCGGCAAGCTCGCGCTGGTGACAAAGCCGAACCAGGATACGCCGATCTTCGACCAGCGGATGGTGCTGTTCGGCAACGACGTGTGGGAGCACGCCTATTATCTCAAGTACCAGAACCGGCGGGCCGACTACCTGAAGGCATGGTGGAACGTCGTGAACTGGGACGAGATCAACAAGCGCTTCGCTGCGGCGAAGGAAGGAAAGCTGACGATCTGATCGCGGTCGTGCGAAAGAAAAAGGGCGCGGCGATTGCCGCGCCCTTTCTTTTTCGGGATTGTCTGCGACTTATGGAGGACGATCCCGGGTCTGCAGCGCACCGCTTCCGCGTTGCGCTGCGCCCGGGATGATGTTTCGCGTCAGAAGTCCATGCCGCCCATGCCGGGGGCCGGCGCGGCGGGCGCCTGCTTCTTCGGCAGTTCGGCGACCATCGCCTCCGTGGTGATGAGGAGGCCGGCGACCGACGACGCGCCCTCGAGCGCGGTGCGCACGACCTTGGTCGGGTCGATGATGCCCTTCGTCACGAGGTTGCCGTACTCGCCGGTCTGCGCGTCGAAGCCGAAGTTGAACTGGTCCTTCTCCAGCACCTTGCCGACCACGACCGAGCCGTCCTCGCCGGCGTTCAGCGCGATCTGGCGCGCGGGCGCCTGCAAGGCCTTCCGTACGATCTCAACGCCATGCTTCTGGTCCTCGTTCTCGGGACGCAGACGCTTCAGCGCTTCGGTGGCGCGGAGGAGGGCGACGCCGCCGCCCGGCAGGATGCCTTCCTCGACGGCCGCGCGGGTCGCGTGCATCGCATCGTCCACGCGGTCCTTCTTCTCCTTCACCTCGATCTCGGTGGCGCCGCCGACGCGGATCACCGCAACGCCGCCCGCGAGCTTGGCGAGGCGCTCCTGCAGCTTCTCCTTGTCGTAGTCGGACGTCGTTTCCTCGATCTGCGCCTTGATCTGCGCGATGCGGGCCTCGATGTCCTTCTTCTTGCCGGCGCCGTCGACGATCGTGGTGTTCTCTTTCTCGATCACGACCTTCTTGGCGCGGCCGAGCACCTGCAGCGTCACGTTCTCAAGCTTGATGCCGAGATCCTCGGAGATCGCCTGGCCGCCGGTCAGGATCGCGATGTCCTGCAGCATGGCCTTGCGGCGGTCGCCGAAGCCCGGGGCTTTGACGGCCGCGACCTTGAGACCGCCGCGGAGCTTGTTCACGACGAGGGTCGCGAGCGCCTCGCCTTCCACGTCCTCGGCGATGATGAGCAGCGGCTTGCCCGACTGCACCACCGCCTCGAGGAGCGGCAAGAGCTCGTTCAGGTTCGACAGCTTTTTCTCATTGATGAGGATGTAGGGGTCCTCCATCTCCACGCGCATCTTGTCGGCGTTGGTGATGAAGTAGGGGGAGATGTAGCCGCGGTCGAACTGCATGCCCTCGACCACGTCGAGCTCGGTCTCGAGCGACTTGGCTTCCTCGACCGTGATCACGCCCTCGTTGCCGACCTTCTTCATCGCTTCGGCGAGGAACTTGCCGATCTCTTCGTCGCCGTTGGCGGAAATCGTGCCGACCTGGGCGATCTCCTCGTTCGAGGTGACCCTCTTCGAGTTGGTCTTGAGGTGCTCGATGACTGCGGCGACGGCGAGGTCGATGCCGCGCTTGAGGTCCATCGGGTTCATGCCGGCGGCAACCGCCTTGGCGCCTTCCTTGACGATCGAGGCGGCGAGCACGGTCGCCGTCGTGGTGCCGTCACCGGCGGCATCGTTGGTCTTCGACGCCACCTCGCGCACCATCTGCGCGCCCATGTTCTCGAACTTGTCCTCAAGCTCGATTTCCTTGGCGACGGTGACGCCGTCCTTGGTGATACGCGGCGCGCCGAAGCTCTTGTCGAGCACGACGTTGCGGCCCTTGGGGCCGAGCGTGACCTTCACCGCGTTGTTCAGAATGTCGACGCCGCGCAACATCTTGTCGCGCGCCTCGACGGAGAATTTGACTTCCTTGGCAGCCATTTTCCTGTCTCCAGAATTTCATTGCCCCTCGTCCTGAGGAGCGAGCGAAGCGAGCGTCTCGAAGGACGAGGGCTCGCAGTTGGGGCCTCATCCTTCGAGACGCCGCGCTGCGCGCGGCTCCTCAGGATGAGGGTTGAGGTTGGTTTGCGGTCAGGCGGCCTTCTTGGCCGCAGAGGTCTTCTCCATGACGCCGAGGATGTCGGACTCCTTCATGATGAGGACTTCTTCGCCGTCGATCTTCACTTCGGTGCCGGACCACTTGCCGAACAGCACGCGGTCGCCGACCTTGACGTCGATGGGGATGAGCTTGCCGGTTTCATCCCGGCCGCCCGGGCCGACGGCGAGCACTTCGCCTTCCTGCGGCTTCTCCTTGGCGGTATCGGGGATGATGATGCCGCCCGCGGTCTTCTCCTCGGACGTTACGCGACGCACGACAACGCGGTCGTGCAGTGGACGGAATCGCATGGGAACTCCTCCAAAGCCTTGATTTTCCAATCGATCAGGAACGGAGCAGCGGGGGTTCCCGCTGCTGCCGACGCCGAGATAGGCGCCGGCCTTGGCCCCGCAAGGGGCTTCTGAAAATTTTTTAGCACTCCCTTTTGCCGAGTGCCAAGCCTTGTTAGCCGCCAACACGATCTGCTGCTAATGCATTGAAAATAAACAATTTATTCACTTTCTAGGCTTGTCATGGAACGGCCGGGTGCGAACATGGTTGGCCTCGACCGGAGGATTCGCATGGTGTCGGAAGCGTTCCGCAAGCAACTTGAAGGCTATGGCCTGACCACGGCCAAGATCCTGTACCGGCTGCCGGACCATCCGCGGCTGTTACAGACCTACGTCTGGCAGGAATACGATCTGTGGCCGGAATTTCCGACGCTCATGCGCTTCCTCGATTTCTGGCGGCGGGAGCTGGAGGGGCCGGTTCATTCGGTGACGGTCGCGCACGCGAAGCTGATCAAGCCGTCGGAAATCCGGCAGGTGCAGGGAATGTTCGTGCTGCACTAAGACCGCGGTTCTCTTGCGTGGCGCATGTTCTTGACGGCGAACCGGTACCCACTTCGCCGGAACATGCGCTAGTCTTCGCCACGCAGTCGCTTCATCTCCCGGCGCAGCTCGGCGATTTGGCGGTGCAGTCTCGTGACTTCATCCTCGAGTGCGGCGACGCGGGTATTGATGTCACCGACCGGGCCGACCGCTTCGCCGGTTGAAGTCGCCTGCGCCTGAAACGCCAGCCCCACCTCGTCGCCTTTGCGCCAGCGAACCTGGCAGATGATGATCTGGTCGCGCGCGGGAATGTGCAGTTCCACTGTGTCGGGAAGCCCAATTACGGAGCCAAACTGTACCCTCGCGCCGTGCTCCGACAAATCGCGGATCAGGCACTCCGCGCTCGAGAGATGATTGTTGTAATAGACGACGCCCTTGAGAAAGCTTCGCTTGCGCGACGAATTCCGCCGTTCCTGCATGGCCCGCCCCAAGACCCCTGCGCAAGTCTCGACGGCCTGACACTTACTACCTTACACGGACAGCTTCGACGGTATTCCAGCGCCATCCCCCGCAATATGGTTGTGGGGGAGCTCGACTGGCGCCGGCGCCGCGGGCGTGCAACCTTTTGCCGCCGGGGGAGGACGGAAGTGACTTCGCGTATCCGTTTCGATTTTGGAACCGTGCAACTGGTGGCGGAACTCCTCGGCACGCCGACCGCTAAGGCGATCGCGGCTGCCCTGCCGATCGCGGCGAGCGCGCTGACCTGGGGCGAGGAAGTCTATTTCGACATTCCGGTCGAGGTTGCACGCGAGAAAGATGCACGCGCCGTGGTGACGCCGGGCGAGATCGCCTACTGGCCGGACGGCAACGCGATCGCGATCGGGTTCGGCCGCACCCCGATTTCGAAAGGCGACGAGTGCCGGCTTGCCAGCCCGTGCAACATCTGGGCGCGGGCGCTCGGCGACGTGAAGGCGCTGAAAGGCGTGCGCGCAGGCACGAAGATCAAGGTGACGGCGCTCGATTAACCGCGCCGGACGCAAAACAACAATCGACAGGGAGGAATCATGCAACGCAAGACGCCGCCTTTTCGCGCCGACCATGTCGGCAGCATCCTGCGCACGGGAGCGATCAAGGAAGCGCGGGAGAAGCGGGCGCGCGGCGAGATCGGTCCGGCCGAGCTGAAGGCGGTCGAAGACCGCGAGATCGAGCAGATCATCCGCAAGCAGGAGGAGGTGGGCCTGCAATCGATTACCGACGGCGAGTTCCGGCGGGCGTGGTGGCATCTCGATTTCCTCGAAGGGCTGCAGGGCACCGAAGGTTACGAAATGTCAGGGGGCGTGCAGTTCCACGGCGTGAAGACGAAGCCGCGCGGCGTGCGCACGGTGGGCAAGCTCGGCTTCAACGGGCACCCGATGCTCGAGCATTTCAAGTTCGTGCAGGCGCATACGAAGCGGACGCCGAAGATGACGATCCCGAGTCCTTCGGCGCTCTATGCGCGGGCGGCGGCGCGCGAGGCGGTGAGCGCGCAGGCGTACCCGGACATCGAGGAATTTTTCAGCGATCTCGGCAAGACGTACCGGGCGGCGATCCGCGCATTCTACGAAGCGGGCTGCCGCTACCTGCAGCTCGACGAAGTATTTCTCGTGCTGCTGTGCGACCCGGAATATCGCAAGGGGGTGGCGGCGCGCGGCGACGATCCCGATAGAATTCCGCAGATCGAGGCCGGCGTGATCAACGCGGCGCTGGAGGGCTTGCCCGCCGACATGACGGTGACGATGCATCTCTGCCGCGGCAATTTCCGCTCGACGTTCGTGGGCTCCGGCGGCTACGAGCCGATCGCGGAGGTGCTGCTGAACGGCATTAACGTGCACGGCTATTTCATGGAGTACGATACCGAGCGCGCGGGCGGGTTCGAGCCGCTGCGCTTCCTGCCGAAGCAGAAGAGCGTGGTGCTCGGGCTCATCACCTCGAAGTTTCCGCAGCTCGAGCCGAAGGACGAGATCAAGCGGCGGATCGATGCGGCGGCGAAGGTTGTGCAGCTGGAGCAACTCTGCCTGTCGCCGCAATGCGGCTTCGCCTCCACGGAGGAGGGCAATCTGCTCACCGAAGAGGAGCAATGGGCGAAGCTCCGGCACGTGGTGGAGATCGCGAACGAGGTGTGGGGTTAACGGAGCCCTCATGGTTCGAGACGCCGCGCTTCGCGCGGCTCCTCACCATGAGGGCTCTTAGTATAGGGGGAGTGATGCAGGGCATCGTCGCAGGGAAAGTCGCCATCGTCACGGGCGCGGGGCGCGGGATCGGGCGCGCGATCGCGCATCTGATGGCCAAGGAGGGCGCACGGATCGTCGTCGCGGACGTGGGCGCGGGCCTCGACGGCTCCGGCGCGGACGCGAGGCCGGCGCAGAGCGTCGCGAACGAGATCAAGGCGGCGGGCGGCGAGGCGATCGCGTCGACGCTGTCGATCACCGAGCCTGCCAACGCCGACAAGATCGTGGGCGCCGCGCTCGATGCGTTCGGCCGCGTCGATATTCTGGTGAACAACGCCGGCATCCTGCGCGACCGCTTCTTCCACAAGATGAGCGTCGCCGACTGGAGCGAGGTGATCGCCGTGCACCTCAACGGCAGCTTCTACATGAGCGCGGCCTGCGCGCGGCGCTTCCGCGAACAGGGGAGCGGTGCATTCGTGCACATGACTTCCACTTCCGGCCTCGTCGGGAACCAAGGGCAGGCGAACTACGCGGCGGCGAAGATGGGGCTCGTGGGCCTGTCGCGCGGGATCGCGCTCGACATGGCGCGCTTCGGTGTGCGCTCGAACTGCGTCGCGCCGTTCGCCTGGAGCCGCATGATCGAGGCGATCCCAGCGGAGAACGAGCTGATGAAAGCCGAGGTCGAGCGCACGCGGGCGCTGAAGCCCGAGCATATCGCACCGCTCGTCGTCTATCTCGCGTCGGAACAGGCGAAGGAGGTCACGGGACAGATTTTCGGCGTGCGCGGGAACGAAGTTTATCTCTTCAGCCAGCCGCGGCCGGTGCGCACGCTGAGGGAGCCGCAAGGCTGGACGCCGCAGGCGCTTGCGGAAGCGGTGCGGCGCGAGGCGGCGGACGCGCTCACGCCGCTCGAGGGGACGGCGGAGTATTTCAATTGGGAGCCGGTTTAGAAGACTCTCATTGCGTCATTGCGAGCCCCGAGCGCAGCGAGGGGCGAAGCAATGACGCAATATGACTAGCCCCGTCCGACGAACGGCATCTTCGTCGCCATGATCGTCATAAAGAGCACGTTGATTTCGAGCGGCAGGCTCGCCATGAAGGCGACGGCCTGGCCCACGTGATCGACGTTCATCAGGGGCTCGGCCTTCATCGTGCCGTCGGCCTGCGGCACGCCCTGCGCCATGCGCGCAGCAAGCTCAGTCTCCGCATTGCCGATGTCGATCTGCCCGCAGGCGATGTCGTACTTGCGGCCGTCGAGGGAGAACGACTTGGTGAGCCCGCTCACGGCGTGCTTCGTCGACGTGTAGGGCGCGGAGTTCGGGCGCGGCGCGTAGGCCGAGATCGAGCCGTTGTTGATGATGCGGCCGCCGCGCGGCGTCTGCTCCTTCATGATCTTGAAAGCCTCCTGCGTGCACAGGAACATGCCGGAGAGATTCACGTCCACGACCTGCTGCCACTTTTCATAAGGCAGATCTTCCAGCGGCACGCCGGGCGCGCCCATGCCCGCGTTGTTGAAGAGGAGGTCGAGGCGGCCGAAGGTCTCCTTCGTTTTCGCGAACAGCGCCTTCACCTGGTCGGGCTTACCGACGTCGGTGGGGACGATCAGCGTTTTCGCGCCGAGCTTCTTCACCTCCGCTTCGGCCTTTTCGAGCGGCTCCTTGCGGCGGCCGGCAAGCACGATGGAGAAGCCCGTCTTTGCGAGCGCGAGTGCCGCCGCCTTGCCGATGCCGGTGCCGCCGCCGGTGACGAGGGCGATTTTTTTTGTGGCCATGCTCAATTCCTCCCGACTTGCTTTGCCATTTCATACCAACTCTAGCATTCAATCCATGCGCGCCATCCTTCGAGGCTCGGCGCCGCGGATCGCGTCCGCGTCGCCTCGCACCTCAGGATGACGCGGGGTTATTTCGCCGGCTTGCCGTTCACATAGGGCGGGCGCGGGATCGCTATGTGGGCGGCGCGCAGCGCCGCGGACCAGCGCTCGCGCAGGTCGTGGAAATAGGGCTCGCCCGGCTCGATGCGGTAATTCAGCTCGGCGTGCAGCGAGTCGCGCTTGATGACGACGAGATCGATAGGCAGGCCGACGGCGAGGTTCGAGCGCATGGTCGAGTCCATCGAGATCAGCCCGATCTTCAGCGCGTCATAGAGATCGGTATCGTAGCGCACGGCGCGGTCGAGGATCGGCTTGCCGTACTTGTGCTCGCCGATCTGCAGATAGGGCGTGTCAACGGTGCATTCGATGAAGTTGCCGGCGGGGTAGATCATGAAGAGACGCAGGCGGCGGCCGGCCATCTGGCCGCCGAACAGGAACGACACGTCGAATTCGAGCTTGCTTTCCTTCAGCGCCTCGGCGTCGGTCTGATGGATGATGCGGATGGCGCGGCCGATGCGCTGCGCGGCCTGAAACATGGACGGCGCATTGGTGAGCCGCTCGCGCTCGCCGGTCTCCGGGTTCTCGATGCCCTCGTTGAGCAGGCTGATGACGGATTGCGAGAGCGACAGGTTGCCGGCGCTCGCCAGCGCCATCGCGTACTTGCCCGGCTCCTCGAAGACGTGGAGCTTGCGGAAGGTGGAGACATTGTCGAGGCCGGCATTGGTGCGCGTGTCCGCGATCATCACCAGGCCGTCCTGGACGAGAATGCCGCAACAATAGGTCATCTTTTACGAATCCGGAGCGGGGAGGACGGGCAGTCTAGCGATGCCGAAGTAAGCGGCAAGGCACCGGCGAGCGGCAACACGTCCGGCCGCCCTCATTCTTCGAGACGCCCGCTGCGCACGCAAGTCGGCTGTAGCCGACTTGCGCAATAATACCTGCCGATGTCGGGTAAACCCGACATCGGCTGGCTCCTCAGGATGAGGGCGAACAATTCAGCTCTGGTTCTGGCGGGCCGCCTGATCGACATGGACCGTCACGGCCAGCGTCTCGCCGGTGCCGCCGATGCGGACGCCGCGAATGGGCGCCGCTCCCAGATAGTCGAGGCCGACCGCCACGCGCACGTGGGCGTCGGTCGCAGCGATGCCGTGCGCGGGATCGAAGGCGACCCAGCCTAGATCGGGGATGAAGGCTTCGGCCCAGGCATGGCCCGCCTCCTGCATCACCTCGCCGTCGGTGCGCAGGAAGTAGCCGCCGACATAACGCGCGGGAACGCCGAGATGCCGCGCGGCGGCAACGAAAACGTGCGCGTAGTCCTGGCAGACGCCGCGCTTCAGGGCGAAGGCTTCATGCGCGGATGTCGCGGGGTGTGTCGGGTCGGGATCGAAGGTGAAGGTCTCGTAGATGCGCGTGAGCAGCGCATGCATGCGCCGGAGCGGGCTGTCACCCGCGCTTGCCGCGTCGTCGGCGAAAGCAACGATCGCGTCGTCGGCTTCGGTCAGCGGCGTCGAACGCAGGAAGAGCCGCGGCGGAAAGCGCTCGAGCGTGCCGCGGACGACGCCGGTGGTGTCCTGGGTATCGACCACGCCTTCGACGCCGACGCGCAGTTCATACAACGGGCCGTCGGCGGTGAAGGTGTGGGTGAGATTGCCGAAGGCATCCTCGTGCGGCTCGAGCCGGCAATCCTCCGACACGTCGATGCGCCAGCGCACGACATACTGGCCGTCGTGGTTGCGCGGCGTGAGGCGCAGGAACTCGATCGCGGACTTCGCCGGCGTCTCGTAGCGGTAGACCGTCTCGTGCGAGATGTGGATGCGCATGGTCTCACGCAAGGTACTGTTCGGTGATGGCATTGCCGAGGCGGTTGTTCTCGACGAGAAACTTGCCGATGAACTCGTGCAGGCCGGACTGGAAGATGTCTTCCATCTTGGCGTTGGATAGCGTGGTCAGCATCCCGCGGGCGAGGCGCTGCGAATTTCCCTGGCGGCCGTAGAACTGCGCGAGGTCGTCGAGATAGCGGGAGAGGTTCTCGTAGCAGCTCGCGAGCGAGCGCGGCATCTGCCGGTTGAGAATGAGGAGGTCGGCGACGAGCCACGGCTTTACGCTGTCGCGATAGACCCAGTGATAGCTCGTGCGCGCGGACACCGAGCGCAGGATCGAGACCCACTGGAAATAGTCGAGCGGGCCGCCGACACGGGCGGGCTCGGGCAGCAGCACGTGATATTTCACGTCGAGGATGCGCGCGGTGGCGTCGGCGCGCTCGATCAGGATGCCGAGCCGGGAAAACAGATAGGCGTCATTGCGCAGCATGGTGCGGAAGGCGGAGCCGTCGAAGCGCAGCGATGTCTCCTTGATGAATGAGATGAAGCGCGAGAGCTCCTCGCCGTGCGTCTTTCCCGGCTTGAAGTTGTGCAGCTCGAGCCAGGCGCCGTTGATGGCGTCCCACATTTCGCCTGTGAGCGCCGTGCGCACGGCGCGCGCGTTCTGGCGGCCGATGTCGAGGCAGTTGCGGATGGAGGCGGGATTCTCCGGTGCGAAGGCCAGGAACTCGACGACCGTGCGGGCGTCCGCCTTGTCGTACTTTGCGCGGAAGCCGGGGACGCAGCCGGCGGTGGCGACCGCCGATTCCCATTCGTTGGTGGTGGCGCCGGTCGCCTGCGGCATGGCGACGAGGCGCTGGGCGGCATCGAGGATGCAGGCAAGGGCGTCGGCGCGCTCCATATAGCGCGCGAGCCAATAGAGATTATCGGCGGTGCGCGCGAGCATCTATAGGTCCACCACCCAGGTGTCCTTGATGCCACCGCCTTGGCTCGAATTGACGACGAGCGAGCCTTCCTTCAGCGCGACGCGGGTGAGGCCGCCCGGCACGATGCGCACGCGATCCTGGCCGGTGAGTACGAACGGGCGCAGGTCGACGTGGCGCGGTGCGACACCTTTCTCGACGAGCGTCGGGCAGGTCGAGAGCGCGAGCGTGGGCTGGGCGATGAAGTTCGCCGGATTGTGCTTGAGCTTGGCGCGGAAGCTCTCGATCGTCTTCCTGTCCGAGGTTGGCCCGATCAGCATGCCGTAGCCGCCGGAGCCGTGCACCTCTTTCACCACGAGCTCGGGCAGGCGTTCGAGCACGTAGCTCAGGTGCTCGGGCTCGCGGCAGCGCCAGGTCGGGACGTTGTTCAGGAGCGGCTCCTCGCCGAGATAGAACTTCACGATCTCGGGCATGTAGCTGTAGATCGCCTTGTCGTCGGCGACGCCGGTGCCGACGGCGTTGGCGAGCGTAACGTTGCCGGCCTGATAGGCGCTCATGAGGCCGGGAATGCCGAGCACGGAATCAGGGCGGAACACGAGCGGGTCGAGGAAGTCGTCGTCCACGCGGCGATAGATGACGTCGACGCGCTTCGGCCCTTCGGTCGTGCGCATATAGACGACGCTGCCTTTCACGAAGAGGTCGCGGCCCTCGACCAGCTCGACGCCGAGCTTGTCGGCGAGGAAGGAGTGCTCGTAGTACGCCGAGTTGTAGATGCCGGGCGTGAGCAGCGCGACGGTCGGCTCGCGCGGCGCGGTGGCGGGTGCCACGGAAATCAGCGTCGCGAGCAGGTCGTCGATATAGTTCTCGACCGGCGCGACCATGTGCTCGGCGAACAATTCCGGAAAGAGCCGGAGCATGATCTCGCGGTTCTCCAGCATGTAGGAAACGCCGGACGGCACGCGCGTGTTGTCTTCGAGCACGAAGAATTCTTCCGGCGAGGTGCGGACCACGTCGATGCCGGCGATCATCACGTAGATGTCGTGCGGCACCTGCTGCCCGTTCATCTCCGGGCGGAACGCCTCGTTCTGATAGACGAGGTCTTCGGGCAGGAGGCCGGCGCGCAGGATTTCGCGCTTGCTATAGATGTCGCGGATATAGGCGTTGATCGCCTTCACGCGCTGCTCGAGGCCGCGCGAGAGCTTCACCCATTCGACGGCGGTGAGGATGCGCGGGATGATGTCGAAGGGGATCAGGCGCTCCTGCGCCTCGGCCTCGCCATAGACGGCGAAGGTGATGCCGATGCGGCGGAAGATGAACTCGGCCTCGCGCCGGCGATATTCGAGGACGTCTTGGTCGGTGGCGGTGAGCCAGCCGGCGAGGGCGGAATAGGCCGGCCGAATGGAGCCGTCCGGCGCGCGCATCTCGTCGAACGCGGCCGGGGAAACGTTGCTCGGCCTAGTCAGCGCCAATTCCATCCCCACGGCAAGGGTCGGATCGATCCAGATGGAATCGCTTTGCGATTCCATCTGGATCGTGAATCCGACCCTATTCAATAGTTTAGGGTGCGATTCACGCTTCAGGTGGAAGCGCGAGCGCTTCCACCTGAAGCGATCGCACCCTAGGTCGGTTACAAGGAGCATGCCAGCGTCGGCGCGAGCGTGCAAAAATGCGGCAAGGCGCGGCGCGCGGGCGGCAAATGCCCAGTTTCAGGGCAGGATGCCGTGCGGACGGGCGGTTCGGAGGAGCGGATGTCGGAAGGTGCTGTGGCGGTCGTGACGGCGGGGCTCCTGGTGATCGGGGACGAGATTCTCTCCGGGCGCACCAAGGACAAGAACATCGGCTACATCGCCGAGTACCTGACCAATATCGGCATCGACCTGAAGGAAGTGCGGGTGGTGGCGGACGACGAGGCCGCGATCGTCGAGGCGCTGAACGCGCTGCGGGCCCGCTGCACCTATGTGTTCACCACCGGCGGCATCGGGCCGACGCACGACGACATCACTGCGGACAGCGTCGCCAAGGCGTTCGGGGTGTCGATCGACTACGATCCACGCGCGGTGGCGTTGCTGAAAGCGCGCTTCCAGGGCGCGGAGCTCAACGAGGCGCGCATGCGCATGACGCGGATTCCCGCGGGCGCCGATCTCGTCACCAACAAGATTTCCGTGGCGCCGGGATTCCGGATCGGAAACGTGTTCGTGATGGCGGGCGTGCCGGCGATCATGCAGGCCATGCTCGACGAGATCGCGCCGACGCTGCAGACCGGCGTGAAGATGCTGTCGGAAACGGTACGGGCCGACGCGCGGGAGGGCGACGTGGGCACGGAGCTTGCGGCGATCGCCAAGACGCACCCGGAGGTTTCGATCGGGAGCTATCCGTTCTTCGATGCGGAGCAGGGGCCGAACACGAACATCGTCGTGCGCTCGCGCGATGCGGGGAAGCTTGCTGCCGCGAAGCAGGCGGTTGAACAAATGCTCGTGAAAGTGCGGTCGGCGCTTGCGGCGGGGCGCGGCTGACAGCGTCCAACCATCGACAACCTGTCCGGCTTGCATCAAGCTTCCGCCGCCACCGCGCAAGTATTGCGCGGAAGAAACGGGAGGAACGCATGCTCAGGACCATTGCGACGTTTGCCGCATTCATGGCGATCGCGCTGGCTTCGCCGCACGCGCAGGCGCAGACCGCCGACGCGCAGAAGCTCGAGCGGAACAAGAAGAACGTGGTCGAATTCTACAACGCGGCGCTGAACGAGAAGGATTTCGAGAAAGCCGCGAAGTATATCGGCGCGACCTACATCCAGCATAATCCAACCGCGCCGGACGGTCCCGAAGGACTGAAGGGGTTCATCAATTTCCTGCGCGAGAAGTTCCCCAACAACAAGAGCGAGATCAAGCGCGTGTTCGCCGAAGGCAACTATGTGATCGTGCACGTGCATGCGGTGCGCGAGCCCGGCACGCGCGGCAATGCGATCATCGACATCTACCGGATGGACGACGACGGCAAGGTGCTCGAGCACTGGGACGTCGTGCAGCCGATCCCGGAGAAGGCGATGAACGACAACGGGATGTTTTGATCCGTTTGCCGGGATCGCTCTCGCGCCTCATGGTTCGAGACGCTGCGCTCCTCACCATGAGGCGGGTGATTGTGCCGTTGACACGCTTGTTATCGCCGGCTGGCACGCCTCCGTCCTATATAAGGCGGGGGCGCGCACCGGTTTGGAGACATCCATGTCCAGTCGTCCGACGCGCCGCGACATCATCCTGAGCAGCGCTGTTGCCACCACGAGCCTTGCGTTCGCGGAGGAGTTGTTCGCGCAGGGGCAGCTTGCGCCGACGCCCGCCTGCGGCGCCGACAGCGCGCCGACGCTGAGCCAGACCGAAGGGCCCTACTTCAAGACCCGATCGCCGGAGCGGCAGTCGCTGATCGAGTCCGGCGTCGCCGGGCGGCGGCTTGAGCTCACGGGCTTCGTGCTGACGCGCTCGTGCAAGCCGGTGGCGAAGGCGCTCGTCGATTTCTGGCAGGCGGATGCGAACGGCGCCTACGACAATGCGGGCTTCCGGCTGCGCGGGCACCAGTTTACCGATGCGGATGGGCGCTACCGGCTCTCGACGATCATCCCGGCGCGCTATCCCGGCCGCACGCCGCATATCCATGTGAAGGTGCAGGCGCCGAGCCGGCCGGTGCTGACGACGCAGCTCTATTTCCCCGGCGAGTCGGCGAACGAGAACGACCGGCTGTTCCGGAGCGAGCTTCTGATTCGGATGGCGCAGGGCGGCGGCGCGGCCGCGGGCCAGTTCGATTTCGTGCTGGATATGGCTTGAGCGACCGTTTTACGCGCCTGCAGCGGTGCATATCGGCCCCGACGCCACTCGCGCGGGGCCGGCCGCTCGGCTAATGGTCTTGGCTCCTGCTCACCCAGCCGAGCCGACGCCATGTCCGCGCCCCCGCCCGCCGAGAAGGCATTTCCTGTTTCCTGGGACCAGTTTCACCGCGACGCACGGGCACTCGCCTGGCGGCTCGCCGGCTCGGGGCCGTTCGAGGCGATCGTCAGCATTACCCGCGGCGGCCTGGTGCCGGCGGCGATCGTGGCGCGCGAACTCGGCATCCGCATCATCGAGACGGTGTGCGTCGCGAGCTACAACCATCAGACGCAGGGCGAGTTGCAGATACTGAAGGCGGTGGCCGACCACGTCGCCAGCCTCGGCGGCGGGGGCGGGAAGGGCGTCCTCATCGTCGACGATCTCGTCGATACCGGGAAGACGGCGAAGCTCGTGCGCGACATGCTGCCGAAGGCGCACTTCGCCACCGTCTATGCGAAACCGCAGGGCCGGCCGCAGGTCGACACCTTCATCACCGAAGTCTCGCAGGACACCTGGATCTTCTTTCCGTGGGACACCGGGCTCGCGTTCCAGCCGCCGATCCGCGAGGGCGGGGAATAAATTATGCTGAGCTGGTTCCGGGCGATCCTGCCGCGCGAGGAACGCTTCTTCGAAATGTTCGAGCGCCATTCGCTGGCGGTCGTGGGCGGCGCGGAGGCGCTGCGCGCCATGCTCGAGGGCGGCAACGCCATCCATACGCATTTCCAGACCGTGATGGACCGCGAGCACGACGCCGACGATGTCACGCGCGACATTCTCATGGCCGTGCGGCGCACTTTCATCACGCCGTTCGACCGCGGCGATATCAAGGATCTCATCACCTCGATGGATAATTCGATCGACCAGATGCAGAAGACCGCAAAGAGCATCATGCTGTTCGACGTGCGCGAGTTCACGCCGCAGATGAAGGGAATGGGCGATGCGATCGTGCGCTGCTCGCAGCTCGTGCACGAGGCGATGCCGCTCCTGCGCTCGATCAGCAAGGAGGCGAACCGGCTCACCTCGATCAGCCAGGAACTGTCGCATCTCGAAGGCCGCGCCGACGAGATGCATGATGCGGGGCTGCGCGAGCTCTATCTCGCGCAGGGACGCACCGACCCGATGGCCTTCATCGTCGGCAACGAGGTTTACGACCACCTGGAAAAGGTGGTCGACCGTTTCGACGACGTGGCCAACGAGATCCACGGCATCGTGATCGAGCACGTCTAGCCGTTTCGGGGCGGGCGACGAATGGAATCAACGCTGATCGCGTTTCCGTTTCTGGTGGGGCTCATCGTCACCGCGCTTGTCTTCGACTTCCTGAACGGCCTGCACGACGCGGCGAACTCGATCGCCACCATCGTATCCACGCGCGTTCTCAAGCCGCAGCTGGCGGTCGCCTGGGCGGCCTTCTTCAATTTCATCGCCTTCCTGGTGTTCGGTCTGCACGTGGCGGAAACGCTGGGCGTCGGCATCGTGGCGGCGGACGTCGTGGACGCGCCGGTGATCTTCGGCGCGCTCGTGGGAGCGATCAGCTGGAACATCATCACCTGGGTGTTCGGGATACCCTCCAGCAGCTCGCACGCGCTGATCGGCGGGCTGGTCGGCGCGGGCATGGCGAAGGGTGGCATTTCTTCCATCGTCGCGAGCGGCGTGGCGAAGACGAGCGCGGCGATCGTGCTGTCGCCGCTGCTCGGCTTCTTTCTTGCCCTGTTCCTGATGCTCGCGGTGTCGTGGCTGTTCGTGCGCGCCTCGCCCTATGCGGTCGACAATATATTCCGCTCGATGCAGTTCCTGTCGGCGTCGCTCTACTCGCTCGGCCACGGCGGCAACGACGCGCAGAAGACCATGGGCATCATCGCCGTGCTGCTCTATTCGCAGGGCATGCTCGGATCGGAATTCTACGTGCCGTTCTGGGTCGTGATCTCGTGTCAGGCGATGATGGCGCTCGGCACGCTGTTCGGCGGCTGGCGCATCGTGAAGACGATGGGCTCGCGGATCACGCGGCTGACGCCGGTGCAGGGGTTCTGCGCGGAGACCGGCGGCGCGACCATGCTGTTCGTCGCCACCTGGCTCGGCATCCCGGTTTCGACCACGCACACCATCACCGGCTGCATCATCGGCGTGGGGGCGGCGAAGAAAGTTTCCGCCGTGCGCTGGGGCGTGGCGCGCGGGATCATGACGGCCTGGATCATCACGATCCCCGCGGCCGGCCTGATTGCGGCGCTGAGCTATTATGCGGTGACGATGTTCGGCTGACCCGAGGGAGGGCAAGACGTGCTCAACAACGGCATTCTTGTGAAACTGCTGGCGCTGGTTGCGCTGGTTTGGCTCGCGGCGGCGCCGGCACATGCACAGAGTGCCAACCTCAACGGCTTCGGCGTCGTGCTCATGCACGGCAAGGGCGGCATGCCGGGCGGGCTCATCGCGTCGACGGCAGCCGCGTTGCAGGCGGCCGGCGCGAAAGTGATCATGCCGGAGATGCCGTGGTCGCGTACGCGCATGTACGCGGCGACCTATGAAGACACGATGCTGGAGATCGACAAGGCGGTGGCGGCGCTGAAGGCGCAAGGCGCCACCCGCATCGTCGTCGGCGGTCAGAGCTTCGGCGCGAATGCCGCGATTGGCTATGCGGCGCGCCGGGACGGTCTGGCCGGCGTCGTGGCGCTCGCGCCGGGCCATGTGCCGGAGCGGGCCGTCTTTTCCAAACTGACGGCGCCGGGCATTGCCCGGGCGAAGCAGTTGATCGCAGAAGGCAAGGGCGACGCGGCGGGGATGTTTCCCGACGTCAATCAAGCCAAGACTTCGGAGGTGCGGGCGACCGCCAAGATCTATCTGAGCTTGTTCGATCCAAACGGGCCGGCGCCGATGCCGAAGAATGCAGCGACAATGAAGCCGGTGCCGTTTCTCTGGGTGATCGGCCGCAGCGATCCGCTGTTCTCGGCGGGTCCCGACTACGCGTTCAACCGTTCGCCGAAGAATCCGAAGAGCAAGTATCTGGAAGTGAAGGCGGGGCATGAGAATACGCCGGACGTCGCCAAGGGCGATGTCGTTGCCTGGTTGAAGTCGCTCTGACACGGGCATGATCGATCTCCGGTGGAGGCCAGCTACGGCGTCGGCTCGGAGATGGAGGCTGCGTCCGCCTTTCTTGCAAACCTGACTGGACTATTATTGTCGCCCGCGTCAGGAAAAGCGCGCCGCGGCGGGCAAGGCCACATGAATTGGCGGAGGAAGCAATGAATGAAGACGTGCTCAACACCAGCATCCGCAAGTTCCTCAAGACCGTCGGCGTGACATCGCAGCGGGAGATCGAGAAGGCAGTGCGGGAAGGGATCGCCTCCGGCAAGCTCAAAGGCCGCGAGACGCTGCCGGCGAAAGTCGTGCTGACGCTCGGGGAGGTCGATCTGACCTACGAAGTCAACGGATCGATCGAGCTGGAATAGCGACCCGGGCTTTTCCGCGATTTTCCAAGCGGTTCCACAGACGGAACCCGCGGGTTCCCTGCGCGTTATATGCCCCGGACGGAAGCATCTCTCTGAAAGGGGCGCGGCATGAATATTCTGATCAGCATTCTGATCACGTTTCTTGTCGTTATTCTTGTGATCTATCTTACCGACCGGCTGCCGCTCGACGGACGCACGCGCCAGATCGTGCGGGCGATCGTCGTGATCATCGGCATCCTGTCGCTCTTGCGCTATCTGGCCGTGTTCTAGGCCGCGTCGGCAAATTCGACGCCCAGGCGGTTCTCGCGGCGCCAGACCTGGCGGCAGCGGCGCCGCTCGTTGCCGCCGAAAAAGATCATGTCGAATTCAAGCGAAGTGTTGTACTCGCCGGACAGTTCGATGCCCGCGCCCTGCTTGTTGATGTTGCGAAGGGTGCAATCGATCGTCGGCCAGCGCGGATTGAGTTCGATGCGCACGGTGCGGCGTGCAGTGAGACGCGGCGTGCGTCTGCGGTCGAGCATCGGTGCCTCCCAAATGGAATTGCCGGTCTACGCGCGGACAATCAGAGATTGCGCGGCCGCCCGCAAGAGAGGGCTGCCGTTAGGATTAAGCGGTTGCGTTAACAGCCGCGCTTTCTAGAGCCGCGTGCTCCGCAGCCGTAGCGCGTTGCCGACGACGCTCACCGAGGAGAGCGCCATGGCCGCCGCGGCGATCAGAGGCGACAGCAGGATGCCGAAGAACGGATAAAGGACGCCAGCCGCCACCGGCACGCCGGCGGCGTTATAGACGAAGGCGAAGAAGAGATTCTGCCGGATGTTTTTCATGGTTGCGTGCGAGAGCTTGCGCGCGCGCACGATGCCGGAGAGATCGCCTTTCAGGAGCGTGATGCCGGCGCTTTCGATGGCGACGTCGGTGCCGGTGCCCATGGCGATGCCGACGTCGGCGGCAGCCAGCGCCGGGGCGTCGTTCACGCCGTCGCCGGCCATCGCGACGATGCGGCCCTCGCGGCGGAGCTTTTCCACGACGGCGCTTTTCTGATCGGGCAGGATTTCCGCCTGCACTTCGTCGATGCCGAGCCGGCGGGCGACCGCGTCGGCGGTGGTGCGGTTATCGCCAGTGAGCATGACGATGCGGATGCCTTCGGCCTTCAGCGCGTCGAGCGCCGTGGGAGTCGTCCCCTTCACGGGATCAGCGATGGCGAGAATGCCGGCGGCCTTGCCGTCGACGGCGGCGAACACGGCGGTCGCGCCTTCGCGGCGCAGCTTGTCGGCCTCGCTTTCGAGCGCAGCGGTATCGATGCCGAGCTCGGTCATGAACCTGCCCTGGCCGAGCACGACGCGCTTGCCGTCGACCTGGCCGAGCGCGCCCTTACCGGTGGGGGAGTCGAAATCGCTGACCTGCGCCAGGGCGATCTTTCGTTCCTCCGCGGCGGCAACGATGGCGTCGGCAAGCGGATGCTCGCTCGCGCGCTCGACGCTGGCGGCAAGGCGCAAAAGCTTCTGCTCGTCGAAGCCGGGCGCGGGAACGATTGCCGTCACCTTCGGCTTGCCCTCGGTGAGCGTGCCGGTCTTGTCGACGACGAGGGTGTCGACCTTCTCCATGCGCTCGAGCGCGACGGCATTTTTGATGAGGACGCCGAGCTCGGCGCCGCGGCCGACGCCGACCATGATCGACATGGGCGTGGCGAGACCGAGCGCGCAGGGGCAGGCGATGATGAGGACAGCGACCGCGGCAACGAGGCCGTAGGCGAAGCGCGGCTCGGGGCCGTAGATCGCCCAGGCGATGAAGGCGGCGATCGCAATCACGATCACGAGCGGCACGAACCAGCCGGACACCTGGTCGGCGAGGCGCTGGATGGGTGCTGCGGTGCGCTGGGCTTCGGCGACCATCTGCACGATGCGCGCGAGCAGCGTGTCGCGGCCGACCTTCTCGGCGCGCATGACGAGGGCGCCCGACTGGTTGAGGGTGCCGCCGATCAGCTTGTCACCGGCCTGCTTGGTGACGGGCATCGACTCGCCGGTGACCATCGACTCGTCGAGCGAGGAGCGGCCGTCGAGCACCTCGCCGTCGACCGGCACCTTCTCGCCGGGGCGCACGCGCAGGCGGTCGCCCGCAATGACCGAGTCGAGCGGAACCTCGGCTTCGCTGCTGTCGTCGGCAATCCTGCGCGCGGTCTTCGGCGCGAGGTTGAGGAGCGCCTTGATCGCGCCGGAGGTGTGCTCGCGTGCGCGCAGCTCGAGCACCTGGCCGAGCAGCACAAGGACGGTGATGACCGCGGCGGCTTCGAAATAAACGGAGACCGCGCCGTGATGATCGCGGAACGCGTCGGGGAAGATGCCGGGGGCGAAGGTCGCCACCACGCTGTAGAGCCACGCGACGCCGGTGCCCATGGCGATCAGCGTGAACATGTTGAGATTGCGCGTGACGACGGATTGCCAGCCGCGCACGAAGAAGGGCCAGCCGGCCCAGAGCACGACCGGCGTCGCGAGCGCAAACTGGACCCAGTTCGAGGTCTGTTGCTCGAGCAGGTGCAGTTCGAGGAGGTGCTGGCCCATTTCGAGCGCGGCGACCGGCAGCGTCAGTACAAGACCGATCCAGAACCGATGCGTCATGTCGGCGAGCTCGGGATTGGGGCCGCTGTCGGCGGTGACGAGCAGCGGCTCGAGCGCCATGCCGCAGATCGGGCAGGAGCCGGGACCGACTTGCCGGATCTCCGGGTGCATGGGGCAGGTGTAGATCGTGCCTTCGGGCACGGGCGCGGGCGGCGCCTTGTCCTTTTCGAGATAGCGGGCGGGATCGGCGAGGAACTTCTCGCGGCAGCGCGGATTGCAGAAATAGTAGGTGCGCCCTTCGTGCTCCGCGCGGTGCTTGGCCGTGTGCGGGTCCACCTGCATGCCGCAGACGGGATCGGTGGCGAGATGCGCGGCAGGAGCGGCCACGTGGTCGCCGTGCCGGCAGCAGCCGCCCTTGTCGGCGCCGTCGTCGTGATTCTGGTGGTCGTGTCCGGTGTGGGAAGCGGCCATGATCCGCAACTTTCCTTGCTTGCAACTTATACCCGGTATGGGTATATAGCGCGGATGCATGGACAAGCCAAGACCTCCGTATTGAAACGCCTGCGGCGGATCGAAGGACAGGTGCGCGGATTGTCGCGCATGGTCGAGGAAGACCGCTATTGCATCGACGTGGTCACGCAGATTTCCGCAGTGCGCGCGGCGTTGCGCCGCGCCGAGGAGGAAGTGCTGCGCGACCACGTGGCGCACTGCGTCGAAGGCGCGATCAAGAGCGGCAATGCCGCGGAACAGCGCAAGAAGATCGCCGAACTGATGGAAGTGATCGAGCGCGCGGAGCGGTGACTTCGATTCCGTATTTCCTGTCCCTCATTGCCGGGCTTGATCCGGCAATCCAGTAAGCATCGACAACTGAAACAAGTTGTTCTGAATGCCCGGGTCAAGCCCGGGCATGAGGGAATCGATTTATGCGGGCGAGCCGAATTTCTTGCGCGCCAGCGCCGCGCCTTGTGCGAGCGCGGCGAGCTTGGCGTAGGCGATGTCGCGGCGCATGGGCGCCATCCCGCAGTTGGTGCAGCCGATGATCTTTTCCTTCGCCACGTATTTCGTCGCTTCGCCGAGGACTTCCGCAACGCGCTCGGGCGTTTCGACCGTGTCGGTGGCGACGTCGATGGCGCCGACCAGCACGTCCTTGCCGTCGAGGAGCTTCAACAGATGCATCGGCACGTGCGAGTCGATGCATTCGACGGAGATCTGACCGATGCGGCTTTTCGCAAGGGCGGGGAAGATTTCTTCGTACTGGCGCCATTCGGCGCCGAGCGAGTTCTTCCAGTCGATGTTCGCCTTGATGCCGTAGCCGTAGCAGATGTGCACGGCGGTGGTGCATTGCAGGCCGTCGATCGCGCGGTGCAGCGCCTCGATGCCCCAGTCCGTCACCTCGCTCATGTAAACGTTGAAGGCCGGTTCGTCGAACTGGATCACGTCGACGCCGTCGGCTTCGAGCGCACGCGCTTCCTGGTTCAGAAGATCGGCGAAGGCCATCGCCATCTTCACTTTGTCGCCGTAGTAGCGGTCGGCAACCGTATCGACGACGGTCATGGGGCCGGGCAGGGTGAACTTGAGGTCGCGCTTCGTATGCTTGCGGGCAAGCTGCGCTTCGGCCTCGTGCACGCCGCGCTTCAGGCGTAGCGCGGACGTAACCTGCGGCACCATCGCTTTATAGCGGTCGGCGCGGATGCCCATCTCGACCTTGTGGGCGAAGTCGATCCCTTCGACATATTCAAGAAAACCGTGGACGAAATGCTGGCGCGACTGCTCGCCGTCGGTGACGATGTCGATGCCGGCGTCCTCCTGCTCCTTGATCGCGAGCAGCGTGGCGTCGGCCTTGGCGGCGGCAAGCTCCTCGCCGGCGGGCCGCCAGGCGGGCCAGAGCTTGTTCGGCTCGGCGAGCCAGGCCGGCTTCGGCAGGCTGCCGGCGGTCGTCGTCTGGAACATGGCGTTTCCCCTAGAATTTTGGGCATTCTAGGTGAGTTCGCAGTGCGGACGCGACCCTTCTTTGGGAATGGCCGCATGCATGAGGCGCGGGACGCGGTGGACAGCGTGAGGGCGTGTGCCCTAGTCGCGGCCGGCCTCGACGATCTTGTGTGCGAGCAATTCCGGGTTGGTGAAGTTCACCTGATGGCTGCCGGGCATCTGCACGAGGCGATAGAGCCCGAGGCGGCTCGACATGCGCGGGTGCCAGCCCCATTCGGCGCCGGGCGGCAGCGCAATGTCCTCCGTGCAGTTGATGTAGCTCTTGGGGATTTCCAGCGAGAAGAAGGTCTTCAACGGCACCGCGTCGGTGTGGCTGCGGCGCGGGGAGGGCGAAAGCCGCTCCTCATAGGTGCGTTTGGCGAGCGCGAAGTCGCCGTCGTTCAGGAATGCCTCGCGCCAGATGGGAAACGGCAGCATGGCGCTGCCGTCGGGCTGGCAGATCTTTTCGAACAGCGCGCGGTAGTGCGGCGGGGTATTGCTGTCGAGATTGTCGCCGTCGTTCAGGACGAAGGCGTTCCAGAACACCAGGCGACGGATGCGGTCGGGCAATTCCTCGGCGACGCGCTGGATGACCGTGCCGCCGAAGCTGTGGCCGACCAGGATGAAGTCGGATACGTCGTGGTGCACGATGTAGTCGACGACCGACTTCACACAGTCGGCGTGGCTCACGTTCTTGTCGCTGCCGGGCGCATGGCCGGCGATAGTCGGCGCCCAGACCTTGTGGCCCATGCGCTCGAGATGCGGCGTGACACCATCCCAGGAGCGTGCATCCTGCCAGGAGCCATGCACGAGCACGAACTTGAAGCCCATCGTTCCCTCCCCACGATTTTGGGGAGAGGATAGGCGGGCTGTTGCAATGGACGCGCGCCCCGCAGCGCAGGAAATTGCGTCTAGGAGTGCAATGCCTTGCGATAGGTCGCGGGTGCCGTGCCGTAGCGGGCTCGGAAGCGACGCGCGAAATGGCTCGGCTCGATGAAGCCGCAGCGCCAGGCGATCTCAGCAACGCTCACGCCGGCAAAGCGTGGATCGTCGAGGAGCCGCCGGGCCGCTTCGAGACGAAGCGCAATCAGCGTCGCGCCGTAGCTCATGCCGCTGCTGGCAAACAGAAGATGTAGATAACGCCTGGAGATGCCGTGTGCGGCCGCGACTGCCTGCGGATTGAGCGAAGGATCATGCAGGCGCCCCCACATGGTTTCGCGGATGCGCCGGATCATGGCACGCTGATGCGGCCTGACGGCAGGGGCGGGGCCCGCAGTAAGCGCGAGCAATGCGCCGATCTGATCGGCAACGACGCTGCTTGGCAGCGCAAGATCGCCGGGATCCGTTTCGGCGAGATTGCCGATCGCGCTCACAAGCGTCGCGCCCCATTGCGAATGCGTGCGGAAGGGGATTGCCGTGCTGTCTTCCGGTGCAGGCAGCCAGCGGCACAGCCAGTCCTGCGGAATTTGCACAGACAGGCAACGATTCGTCTCCGGAAATGAAAACGCGTAGGGCTCCTTGCTGTCGACCAGCACGCAATCGCCGGGCGTTACGGTCGCCGCACGGTTGCGCTGCCGGACGCGCAGCCGGCCTTCGCGCATGTAAAGAAGATAGAAGTTGTGTTTGCGCGAGCGGGTGATCGCCTGCGGGGTGCGGCGCACCTCCTGCGCGGTCGTGTCAGCGAAATTGAGATCAATGGGGCCGAAAGGGCGCTGTTCGAGGCGCGCCGCGAAATCGGCAGGTGACGGGCTGCCGGCCTGCATTTCGAGAAACGCCTCGCAGATCGCCTCCGTCCAGTATTTCAGTGCAGCGCCCGGCGGCGCCTGCTCCGTCGACCACACGCGTTGTGTCGCGGCCATCGCATTCTCCCCCGAGGGCGGCTCGTTTCGGCGGCCGCCATCCGGAAATCATAGCGCGGAGGGAGGCGGCGCGCAGCACGGCCTTGCGGGCGTCGATGTTGCGCGCCTATCAATGGGTTGGTTGGCCGACGTGGCGGAACGGTAGACGCATGGGACTTAAAAGCATACTCATGTATGCATTTCATCTGCCAAATTATCTTGATTTTTCAGCATCTTCATGCCAATTTCACACTCATGGAAAGGGCAAAAAAAGCCTTACACATTCGTTGCACATTTTCACAGTTTCGAGGCCGCGATGGCGCACCACAGGCTCATGGGAGGCAGACTCCATCTCTACAAGCGTGAGAACAGCCGCTTCTGGCAGTGCGCCACCTTTCTGGCTGGCACCAACCATCGCGAAAGCACGAAGGAAGAGAGCCTCGAACAGGCGAAGGACTTCGCCGAGGATTGGTATCTCAAGCTCAAAGGCGCACACCGCGCCGGAGAGCTGAAAGAAGGCAAGCTGTTCAAGGTCGCGGCCCAACAATTCCGCCGCGAGTACGAGGTCATCACCGAAGGACAGCGCAACAAGGACTACGTGAAGGGCCACTGGCTCAGGCTGGACAACCACTTGCTGCCTTTCTTCGGCAGCATGCGTTTGTCGGAAGTCACACCCGGCAAGGTCCAGGATTACCGTATTCACCGCTTCGAACAGGCGAAGGCCGAGCGCGGCAAGCCGCCGGCCCGAAACACCATGCATCAGGAAATGGTGACTCTTCGGCAGGTGCTAAAAACCGCCTACCGGCATGGCTGGATAAAGCATGTCCCCGACCTGTCTGAGCCCTACAAGACCAACCAGAAAATCTCGCATCGGGCCTGGTTCTCGCCCGAGGAGTACAAAAAGCTCTACACGGCGACGCGCGCACGCGCGAAGCAGCCCAAGCGGAACCGCTGGAAATGGGAAAGCGAACAGCTTCACGACTATGTGCTGTTCATGGTCAACACGGGCCTTCGGCCCGACGAAGTGATGCGGATCGAAGACCGCGACGTAAAAATCACTCACGACGAAGCCACCGACCAAAAGATTCTGGAAATTGCTGTGCGCGGCAAGCGCGGCGTGGGCTACTGCAAGAGTATGCCCGGCGCGGTCGTCCCCTATCAGCGCCTGAAGCGCCGCAACGGCCTCCAGCCCAAGGACAAGCTGTTCCCGAAATTCCCAAGGGAATTATTCAAGACGATCCTGACCGAACTGGACCTCCGGTTCGACCGCGAAGGCAACCGCCGGACGGCGTACAGCCTTCGGCACACCTACATCTCGATGCGCCTGATGGAAGGGGCGGACATCTATCAGATAGCCAAGAACTGCCGGACCAGCGTGGAGATGATTCAGAAATACTACGCCTCGCACATCGCGAACACGCTGGATGCGGCGGCCATCAACGTCATGCGCCCCAAGCCCAAGGACAAAAAGCGGGTGGAGGACGCCAGACGGGGCGAACTGGTCGAATAGCTGCCGGCAACGAGCGTTGTTGGCGGTTCGACCCTCACCCGCTAGGATAGAGTCGGCATGCGGGCGTGGCGGAATGGTAGACGCAACGGACTTAAGCCGAATAACTTGAGTGCTCGCCGGGAAACCGACGATGCAGAACTGCTCAAAGTCGGGGAACCCTTCACTGGCAATCCCGAGCCAAGCCCAGCAATGGGAAGGTGTAGAGACTAGACGGGCAGCACCTAAGGCGCACGCGCTACGGTGAAGGTATAGTCCAGACCACGAACGCTTAACGGCGGCGGCGAAAGCCGAAGTGGTACGAAAATCCGTTGAGCGTATGCTCGTGAGGGTTCGAGTCCCTCCGCCCGCACCAAACTCTCAAAATTTGCGCGCCAAAGGCACTTTATGTTTTGATTGCGCTTTCAGGCTGGTGTCTTTGAAATCATGCATTGTTGCAGAATCTAGCAGTTTACAAGACGGTGCGCGGAAGGACGGCAATCACTGCGATGCTGTTGCGCGGTTGCGCGAAGAATTCAAGCGTCGCAGAGACTTGTACGATGTGCCACCCCATTTGAAGGCTGAGGACTTGTCGCTTGAAGAATTGATCGATGAGCGATTCCGGTTCGCGGAAAGCACATCGATACGGCCTCTCGACATGGCGGAGAAAGTTCTTCGTCATCGCGCACTGATGGAACGACTGAATACGCCGATCGAGGTACAATTCGCACGAGATTGGGAGCGATTTAGAGAGAGGGTTCGTCAACGAAGAAGGGCATCGCCCGAAGGCGAGACAATGCCGAGCGCACTGATGGAACGACTGAACACGCCGATCGAGGTGCAATTCGCGCGAGATTGGGAGCGGTTCAAAGAGAGGGTTCGTCAACGAAGAAGGGCATCGCCCCAAAGCGGGACGATGCCGGGTGCCTAGCACGGCGTGTAATCGCGGCGGGCCAGGAACAGCCGGACATGCCGGATATTCAGCAGCGTGTTCTCGCGCGCTTCGGTTCCCTCTGCCAGCTCAGGCAGGATCGCCAGGTTCTGGCGCAGCAGCTCCCAAAGCTGGGCTTTCGAGTAACGCGATAATTCCAGGTACGTCAGCAATCTCATCTTTTCCTCCATTGTTTCGACCGCGCCCATCGCGGCCTTCGTGGAGGACCGATCCCGCGCTGGAGGAAGGCGGTTGCACCGCGCCTGCGGCCGGAACGTCAGAGAAGGAGTGAAGCTGCCATGCACGGCACTTGCAGCCATCAAGCCGACGAACAGTGCTTGACGTGGACGAATGAAGGCCCGCGTGGGCCGGACAGGGAAATGAGGGAAGAGAAACTAACGAACCGCCCGGGAATGCTTGACGCATACCGGAGACACCAGCTTTGGAATTCGTCTGTGCTGCGATGCGCGGACGCCTGCCGGTGATGGTAGGATGGGAACCGATTGCGCTTTTAGAATGCGTACGTCTGAACGCCGCCGGCTTCCCGTAAGGCCTCGCCCGCCGAAAGATTCACGCACAGAGTCATAAGAATGCATGCAGCCCGCAAAGATGGGCTGCATACATTGGTGTTCAGGCGGGGCGAAGGATTACAGCTTCGGCGCCGTGCCGCGTTGATGTTGCCGCCGCTTCTCGACATAGCTGTCGAAATACGCGAAATCCGCAAGCAGGTTCTGCTTGGTCCGCTCGTTATCGGCGAGGGTGAACCGGACTATCTCCGCGTGATCTTTCGATATGCCGATGTTCACTTCTACAAGCAGGGCGACATCGCAGGTGCCGTCCGTGTTGATGTTCTTCAGGCCCGCCGGGTTGGTGCCTTCCAGGAACAGCGGCTTGCAGGCCGACCCGCCGTTCAACAGCTTGCCGTCGGCATAGCGGAACAGATAGTTGCGGGATCTGCCATAGTCACCGACAAGCTGCGGCTCGCTGCCGTACTTCGCTTTCAGGCTGGCCAGCAGTTCGGATACCCGGATCTGATCTTCCTGTTTTTTATATGCAATGCGCCGCTTGATGGCGATGACCTGCTGACCCGACGACGGCGCGCTGAAGTTTACCTGTATCCAATCGTCCTCCTTGGGCGGTACCGTCGGCTGATAGCGGCGGATCTCCACGCGGATACCGCCGGGGTAGGAGATTTCCAAAGGTCCGCCCGGCGTTGAGAGCTGGAAACGCTGCACGAGGTTTCTGAAGTTCTTGTTGTTCTCCGCCGTGTTGGTCGCGGCCTTGAACAGCGCTTCAAGCTTCGGCTTGGCCGTAGCGTAGGTCTCACCAAGTTCGATGCCGAGAATATCGGCCTTCAGTCCTTGCGGCAGGTTCAGTCCCTTGGGCAGGTTGATTGTCTGTGTCCATTCGATTTGCTGGCCAAGGGCCGTGCCAAGGCCGGACAAAATCACGGCCGCGGCGACAGCGGCGATGCGCGTCGGCTTGCTCATTGACGACTCCTGTTTCGATTGGCGCGGAAGCGCCCGGGAATCAAAACAGCCTCATACGATTGTGTGAGGCTGCGGTTTGGGTGCGTATTCGGGCCGCGAATACATTCAACAGACTTGCCTATTCTGTCGCATGTCCAGAAACGCCTGTGTTCGTGGTTGCCGCCTGCTATCCGCGTTGCTAAAATTGCTTCGTTCGCTTGTGCGTGCGGGCCGGAAGTCCGGGCCTTGCAGGGCGGACTCAACAGAATAGGCAAGACTGTCGCATCCGACCCGGTTTTCGCGGCGTCGGGAGCGACAGGACATGCAATTGCGGACGGCCGTTTCGGCGTCTCTCTACACCCCGTCGGGGCAACGCAAATATCTCACGGCGGAGGAACGGCGGCGCTTTCTTGAGGCCGTGCATCGCTGCGAGCGGCCCGAACTGGGTACGCTGTGCCTGACGCTGGCCTATACGGGATGCCGGATATCGGAGGCGCTGGCGCTGACGCGCGCATCCGTCGCCATCGACTCCGGCTTCATTGCCGTTCGCTCCTTGAAGAAGCGCAGCCGCACGATCGTCGTGCGCGAGATTCCGGTCCCGGCCTCTCTTCTCAATCTGTTGGAAATGACGCATGGCGTTGCGGACGGAAGACCCGACGCGAAGCTCTGGACGCTTTCACGCAGCCGCGCATGGCACCTTGTAAAGGGTGTGATGAAGCAGGCGGGCATCGCAGCAGGACCGCACGCCACGCCGAAGGGCCTGCGCCATGGCTTTGGCCTGCACGCCATACGCTCAGGCGTGCCGCTCAATCTCGTTCAACGCTGGCTGGGTCACGCGCGGATGGAGACGACGGCCATCTACTTGCAGGCCATGGGCCATGAAGAGCGGGAGATAGCGGCGCGGATGTGGAGCGAGCCACTGGCCTGTCCCGACCGTGCGATCGCCGGAAACGCTGCGGCGTGGTAGATTGGGCCGCATGACGGGAGAGGGCTATGCTGCGAAGCCAAGCCGAACAAGACTGGACATGGCCTATCGCGTCGATGCGCGGCAGGCCCGCGCGATATCGCGAACGTTACGAGGCGGCTGCCGCCGAATACGAAGCGACAGGCAACCCTCAAAGCCTCGATCGCGTCCGATGGGACATGTACTGGAAGCTCGGGTTCATCATGGCCTTCACTGCCAGGACGCGCCCGGATGCTGGCCTGCAAGCGGAAGCGTTCGGCCTGCTGGAAAGCGCGTCCATGGAGTATCCCGAAGTGCCATGGCGCACAAACATTGCAGGATCGCTCAGGACGTGGCGAGCGACGGGAAGAGATGGAACGCGAAGCCGTTCCGCGAGAGCAATTCTGTAGGCACGCATTCCAATACGGCTTATTGGTCGATTAGTCTGCCGATGGCATCGAACAGACGCCGCGCCAGCATGGCTTCTTCCTCTCCGACTTCGCTGCCGCCCACACAATGATCGACGACGGCCAGGCAGGCCTTGAGCTCAGGCGCGGTCACGTTGAACGACTCCGGAAATTGGATGCACCGCCTTGCCAATTCAACATCGCGATCGGTAAAGAGAGGCGCCGTTCTGGTCATCGCGCGGCCTTCAGCGCCCCGATTTCGCGGCGTAGCTCTTCGTAGTTATCGTTCGCGGCTTTTAGCTCAGCGTCCATGGCGTCGATGCGTCCGCGCAGGTTGTCGTTGTCGGCTTTGAGTTCTTGAACGGCCTTGGCCAGCAGGGACGACATGATGTGGTACTTCACGCCGATCAGCCTGCCGGTATTGTACTCGGCAAGCAGCGGGTTGACGGCTTCGACCTCCTCGGCGATGAAGCCGAAATCTTCGTGGCCGCCTTTTTCCGGAATCCAGGTGAAGGCGACCGGACGCAGTTTCAATACCGTCTCAAGCCCGAAATCGAGATTCCGGATTTCGGTCTTGTATTTTCGCAATGACGGGCAGTCCCCAATCAGGAAGCGCCCGTTGCCGTCATTGGCCGAACGGCAGACTGTCGTAGAAGTCACGGTGGGCATGGCCGCGCGGATCTGATTGACCCGGACGTTACCGCTGACGTCCAGCGTGTAGCCCGGCGATGTCGTGCCGATGCCGACATTGCCGTTGTTCAAAATGCTGAGGGCTTCCGTCATGCCAAAAGCACCGTCGGAAGGCGCATCGAGCGTTAGCCGCGGGACACCGGAACCATTGCTCTTGAGATGAAGGCCGGCCAGCCAGCCGCTTCCCCCGGTTGGCGTGCCGATATTGATGCCTATGTCCTGATTCGATGCATGAGCGCCGCTCCGTACATCGAGCTTCGAATCCGGGCTCGTCGTTCCAATGCCGACGTTGCCGTCCGTGTACACGGCGTCATCGGGATCGGTACCGTCAACAAACTTGCCGCCACCGCCACCAACCTCCATGGCAGTCAACGTGCTAATGGTCCGGGCGGTGTAATCGGCATCGCTATCCGCGCCTGAGGTGTTGATCTTCGGCGTGCCCGAATAGCTGTAAGTCTTGCGCATTTGCAACTTGTAGGTAACGGCCGATGTTGTGCCCGGCGCATCCACAAACAGCATCGTGCTGGTTTCAACACGGTGCGTGTTCGGATTTCTTACCGAAAACGTGCCCACGGCCCTGCTGCCGGCCGTCGCTGCAAGACCGATGGGCGTGCTGTCGCGCATCAGCCTGAACATGACTGTTTGATCGGCCTCGGTATTGCCTACACTGATGCTGGGCGTAACCAGCACCTTGCTCCCGGCCGAGCCTGGGGTGATCGTCACCGACATGCCGGGAATATCCGTCCATGTCGTGCCGTTGGTGAAATTATAGGTGTCGGTCTTTACAGCGGTGGTGATATTGCCAGTGCCGCCACTTCCGCCGCCGCCGGTGAAGTTGAAGGCGCGGTCCTGAGCATAGAGATCAGCAATGGACCAAGCGTTTGTTACGCAGTCCCATCCGGCCATATCAACATTATCAAGATATTCCTTGGTCGCCGGATCAAAACGGACATAGCGATCAGATCCCGAGCCGGTCGCATGTCTGTAACCAGTCGCCGTAGAGTTTACAAAGCTGTAGTATAACGTGCGGGAAGCGCTGCCGTTCGAGCACACGATTGCATCCGGCCATCCGGGAAGCATTGTGCTGCCGCCGCCGCCGTCGGCCGCGCAGGCCCATTCGCTGCCGCTCCACTTGGGAATATCGCCCGTCGAGCAGGACAGGCCTGACAGGGTATCGCCGCCGCTTCCAATCTTTAGAATGCTCAGGAGCGCGTCGCTTACGGCTGTCGAACTGTTACTGTTCTGGCCGACAAGCTCGATCTCGTCGCCCGCTTCCAGATACGCCGTCGTCGAAACATTGACGTGGGTGTGCTGCGATGTTGCCGTGCCGTTGATGTCGCGGCCGGCCGCGATGCGGGTGCCGTTTCGATTGATGACAAGATAGATGTTGGAATTCGAACTGCTGGGGCTCGCGACATAGCCACTCAGGACATACCAGCCGTCCTCGCCTGCCGGCACCGTGAAGGTGTTGCCGGACCAGACGCCCGCCCCAAAATCATTCTTGGCAGTGCTGCTGAAAGCGATCTGTCCTGGAATACTGGTGGTCGAACCCGATGCGATAAAACCCTTGGTGCTGCCGCCGCCCGAACCGCCGGCTGGAGCATCCACTGCTTCCCATTTTTGGGTTGCCGCGTTGTACCCCAAGACCTTCCCGTCAGCGAGCGCCGAGACATCGACATCTGCCAGATCGGCAAGTCCCAATGGCGCTGATGAGACTTGTATCCTGTCAATGCCGCCCGCGTCGTCGGCGCCGCGAAGGGTGAAGCCGGAGCCAGAAGCCTGATCGTAAGAAACCGTGGCGGCCTTGTAGTACGCTCCGTCAGCGCCGCTGTTGGCAACACGCGGATTTCCGGTATCGATGTCGAAGATGATGACCAAATTGTCCGCAGCCGAAAAGCTGAGTGGAAGCGGGTCGCTCCAGACGCTTTCTCCGGCCGCGAGAGAAAAGCCCGATGCGCCAGAGAACAGAAGCTCGACCGGAGTTGAAGTGGTGCTTGCACCGCTGGACTGAATGCCAATCGCCGCGTTGTTGACATTGAATGGTCCGTTTGTCGGGGCCACGAAGCGGATCCGCAGATATTCTCCGCCCGAGTCCACATCGGCAACGGTCCGCCACGAATAACCATCGTTGCCGCCACCGTCGGTATTTGTCGTGACCTGCCAGGCATCCGACCATAGGTAGTTGTTGCCGCTGCTGCTGCCACCACCGCCGCCAACAAAGTTGAAGGCACGGCCCTGTGCGTAGAGATCGGCGATTGACCAGCTATTGGCCGCGCAATCTCCTGCATTCCCGGCATCATTGGTATCGATGTAGGCTTTGGTCGTCGGGTTGAACCGGATGTAGCTGTCTCCCGCCGTATTACGCAGCAGCCGATAGACCATCTGCGTTCCGTTATCGGCCACAAGCCAGTAGATGTAAGGCTTTCCGCTCACCTGGCACATGAAGGCATCCGGCCAGCCGGGGACCATGGAGCTGCCGCCGCTGCCCGAACCACCACCATCGGCGGCACAAATCCATTCGCTGCCGCTCCACTTGGGAATCTCGCCGCTGGCGCAGGACAGGCCCGCGAGGGTATCCCCGCCGCCCAGTTTGAAGCCGGAGAAATAGACGATGTTTGCGGCCCCCGCGAGCGTCCCGCCCGCCGACGAAACGTAGTAATAGACCTCGAAGTAATCCGTTGTCCCGTTGGCCTCGACCAGAGTGGTGACCGGCCCTGCGTCGTTGTTCGCCGTGTCCCCGACCGCATAGTTTATGAGCGCGCCGTTTTTATAGATGCCGGTCGCCTGAATGCTTGCGTTGCCCGAGGATGCCCGCACCGTCGCGCTCAGCAGGTATTTTCCGGGCGAGGCGGGTACGAAGCGGTCGTTCGCCAGATCGAACTCGTTGCCCGCGTCGAACACCTTGTTCGTCCAGTCGACTTTGTTCGTCCAGCCCGACGTCAGGGCCTGTGTGGACGTGCTGGCCACATGGAACGCGGAATTCGGGCCTCCGCTTCCACCTCCGCCGAAATTAAATGCCTTGCCTTCCGCGTAAAGCGTTGCAATCGATTTCGCGGACGTAACGCAATCATAGGTATCGAGGCTTGCCTGGGTGCTGTAGGCCCCGGTTGCAATGTTGTAAGTCAGGTAGTAGCGCGTCCCGCCAACGCCGCTTTGCGGGGCTTCGTACACGACATAGGAACTGCCCGTCGAATAATTCGACATATACAGGGTTATATTGTGCGATCCGTTGAAGCACTGGACCGCATCCGGCCAGCCAGGGACCATGGAGTTGCCGCCGCTGCTGTCTCCGCCGCCATCAGCCGCGCAGGCCCATTCGGAGCCGTTCCACTTCGCGATCTCGCCGGCATTGCACGATAGGCTGGCGAGGGTATCGCCGCCGCCACCGACAGGGTCGCCGATGTCGTCGGTTGTCGGGTCAAAGCCGATGATCGCGCCGTAATTCGTATCGCCGTTGGCGTTAGCGCCGGTGCGGCATTCGAACTGCGTCTTTGCGGCGGTGGTATTGGAGGCCTTGCTTCGCGGACCCATGACAAGACCGCTTGTGCCCAGGGCGTTGCAGCTTCCGAGGAAGACGTAATCCTCGCTTGGGAAGGGTGTTGCCCAGTTCGCGTCATAGACGCCGGTGCTGACGCGCGTCACGCTGGAAACGTTGCTGTAGGCCGTGTTCGAGATGCTGCCGGAACCGTTGAACACAGCTCCCTTCTTGGCGAACCCTTCGCCCAGTCGCACGGCGACGATATGGATCAAATCCGAATCCGTCATCGAGGGATTGCGGCAACCGATACCGACAGATGTTGTCTTCAGGTTCTCGTTCGCGTCGCCGCTGATGTTGTTGCCCTCGACCGTGAATCCCCCGCCGCCTGTTCCCCAGCCGTTGCAGCTTCCCAAGACCACGTATTTGTTGTCAGGGAACGGCGTGGACCACGTCACCGTGTATCTGCCGGTCGCCGTCCGGCTGATCGAGCTGACGCCCTTCTGCGCATAAACGGTCGCGCCGCCGGAGCCGTTGAACGTCGCGCCGGCATCCACATACGGGCTGTTCACGTCGAAGGCGACGACGATGATGAGATCGGAATCGCTGTTGCTGCCGTCCGCCGGCTTGCGGCACGTAATACCCGCCTGGCTGGGATGCACGCCTTCATACTGGTGGCCGCTAATCCTGTTGCCCGAGACGCTGAATTTCGCGCCGCTGAAGCCGTTGGGATTGCAGTGTCCGAGGATGACGTAATTGTCGTCGGCGAAAGGCGTCGCCCATTTGACAACATACTCGCCAGCACCGGTGCGGATGACGTCGCTGACCCCGCCGCTTTTATAAACGACAGTCCCGCTCACGCCGTTGAACACGGCATAACGCAGCGCGCCCGAAGCGTTGGAGAAGATGGTCGTCGCGCCGCCGGACCCGCCGCCATCTATGGCGCATTCCCATGCGCTGCCGTTCCATTTGGGGATCTCGCCTGAGGCGCACTCCAACCCGGCCAGCGTGTCGCCGGACTGGAATCCGACGCGGAACTGGCCCGTGCACATCCAGCTGTTGTTCTTGTAAAGGCGCACATAGCGGGCGTTTTCAGTCGGGAAGCTGTGCGTCATCAGCGTCGAGTTGGAGTAGTCGCCCGCCGTGAAGGTCTTTACCGTCGTCCAGGTGGAGCCGTCATTGCTTATCTGAAGCTCCGCGCCCTCGTAATAGCTGTTGGAGCAACTGGTCCAGCCTGGACATTGGAGCGGCCCGCCGATTTTTATCCGGTTGACGGACTTCACGCCGCCGAGATCCGCGCGAATCCACTGCGCGCCGGATGCGGACGCGCTGCCCCATGACATGTTGCCGGTGACATCATCGTCGTTCATCAGGGTTTCGGTGGGCGCGATACAGTTCGCGTGATTGCCGCTGACCGAATAGGCGATGCCCGAGCGCCAGAAGACATCGCCGCTGCCCGCGCCCGTGCCGCCGCCGACGAAGTTGAAGGCCTGGCCGCTGGCATACAGCTCGGGGATGGTCTTGCCGTCGCAATCCGTCGCCCAGTTGTTCCATCCGGGCGATTCCAGCGTCGCGGGGCTGGACGCGGAGGTGAAGATAAGGCGCGGCGTGTTGGTGTTCACCGTGCCGTAGTCGCCGGCAAGCGTGTAGGAGGTATGCGTCCCGGCCGTATTCTGCCAGCCGAAGTTCAGCACGACAGACCCCGCCGAGCCGGCGCAGCGAATGGCGTCCGGCCAACCGGGCACCACGGTGCCGCTGGTCGATGAGCCGTCCCCGCTTCCACCCGAACCGCCGCCCAGGCCGCCAAGCAGAGAGCCGGTGAAGTAGGTGTAATAGGGGGCGCCGTTGACGGTGGTGCCCGGCGCGGTGAGGACCGATGCCTCGACGTAATCCGTCGTCCCGTTCATGTCGATAACGGCGCTGGTCTGCACCGATGTGCTCCCGCCATCCCCGCGCGCAAAATTGACGCTGGCGTAGCTGCCGTTCTTGCGGATGAAGACCTGGCAGTAATTGGTGGCCGACGGGCAATAGGCGGCAGCGACGAAGACGTATTTGCCCGGCGTCTGGGGCGTGAAGCGGTCGGTCGCAAGATCAAACGCGCCGGTCACGTCGAAGGACTTGCTCGTGAAGTCGATCTTCGCTTCCGTGCTTGCAGTCACGCTCTGATCGACGCCGTTGCGGTTGACGGAAAACGCGGGCGCTGTGCCGCTGCCACCGCCCGAGCCGCCCCCGCCGCTTGAAGCGGGAATGAAGCAGCGATAGGCGTATGCCGCCGTGTCATACCCCCAGCTGAAATCCGTGATGGCCGTGTTGCCGACGACCGCGTGATTGTCGTAGTTGGACGTTTCGCCGACGGCGTCGGAAAGCCATTCCCAGTTGCCTGTTTCATTGCTCAGGGAATAGTTGGCTGCGGCCAGATACCATTCGGCGGAGGTCGGAAGCCGCCCGCCGTGATTGACGAAGCAGGCGCTCGCGGCCGTGGGCCACGTGGCCGCCGAATTCTCGTCCGTCTGCATGCAACCCAGCACGCGGCCCTGCGCCGCGATCTGCGTAAACCCGCCGGGGCACGACACGCCTCCGGAAGATATCGATCCCCATCCTGTCGCCGTGCAGACCTGCAACGCGCCGGCATTGAAGCGCAGCGTGCCAAGCTTGATATTGCCCGCGCCGGGGCATGCGGCGGTGTCGTCGCCAAGCTGGATGCCGCCCGCGACCTGTAGAAGCGACTTCGGATCGGTTGTTCCGATGCCGGCATAACCCGAAGCACCTATATGAAACCTGATATCGCCGGCAGTGCGCAGCCGGATGACATTCGAATCCCGGCCGAGATATATTGTATTGTCCGCGGTCGCATTATTGTAATAGAGCACGTTGTCGTTGGACCCGTCGTACTTTTTGAAGCGAATGACCGACTGGTCGCCGCTGAGAAGAATATTTCCGTTCACATCGAGATCGGCCCCGGGTGCATCCGTCCCGATGCCCAGGCGGTGGTTCGTCTTGTCCCAGTGGAAGTGGTCGGGGTCCGCGCCCAGATCGTTGCCGTCACGGAACTGGACGGAGCCGTCATTGCCCGCAACATTGACCGTGGCGGGGCCGAGCATGGCAATGTTTTTGGCGACCCAGTTCGTGCCGTCCCAAGCCAGCACCTCGTTGGCACTGGGCGACGCCGCGTCCACGTCGCCGATGTCGTCGAGTTTTTCGATGGCCGCGAGGCTGGTCCAGTTGCCGTCCGCGCCGCAGAGCTGAAGTACGCCGGAATTCCACGCCACCATCCCGGCCTTGGAGATATTGCAAATGGAATCTCCGCCGATCTTCACGCCGCCTGCCACATCAAGTTTGGTCAGCGGGTCGGTCGTGCCGACGCCGACGCGGCTGTCGGGCACGTCCACATACAACGTTCCGGAATCGAAATCCGCGATGCCGGCGACGGAAAGCGTGCTCCATAACGATGTCGCGCCGCTGATCCCCGTATTGCCGGTGATGGAAACCGTGCCGTCCGAGGCGATGAGGATGCGCTGCGTTTCGTCGGTGACCAGTTGAAGGGTTTCCGCCCCGGTCGTCCCGACGATAAGCGCCCCGTCGCTGACGACGGTGCGCCCGTCGATGTAAAGGCCGGCTGTGCCGTCATCGACATGCAGCACGGCGTCGCCGACGGTGAAGGAACCAAGCGCGCCCATATCGCCGGAACCGGCGATGTCCAGAAGATGCGCGGGCGAAGCCGTGCCGACGCCGACACGGTCGCTATCCGCATCGACGAAGAGCGTGTCGGTGTTGAAGGTGGCGTTGCCCGAGACACTCAGCGTGCCGGAAAGCGTCGCGGCATCGGTCACATCGAGCGTGCTGGATAGCGTGGCCGCGCCGGCGACGCCCAGCGTGCCGCCGATCGTGGCGTTGCCGGACGCGCCGAACGTGCCGGTCACATCGAGGGTGTGGGTGGACGGGCTGCCGCCAATCCCAAGACGCTTGGCGCTGTTGTCCCAGAACAGGTTTGAATCGCCCGCGAAGCCGTCCGCGCCGTCATTGAACTGCACATGGCCCGCGCTGCCGCCGGGCGGTGTGCGCACTTCCACCCAGCCGCCCGCGCCGTCGCAAAGCTCAAGGTCGTCCCGGTCGGTGTTGAGCCGCAGCGAACCTTTTTCAGCGGCGGTGCAGGTGCCGGCGCCGCCGCCGTCCGCATCCAGCAGCAGCCCGCCGTCAAGCGCGATGGTCTGATCCGTCTTGGCGGAAATCACGCTTGTGGTCAGGCCCAGGAAGTCGCCGATGCCCGTATCGCGGTCGATGGTGACGTTGACGGCGCTGCCGGCTGAATCTTTCAGCTCCGCAATCGCCTGATCGCTGACATTGATGGTCCAAAGCCCGTTGCTGGAGGCCGCAGCCTCCGCGTAGCTGTACTTGAATATAAGGTCGTCCGAGCCCGAGGCCTTCGTCACCTGCACAGGTCCGCCGGAATAGGCGGAGCATGTCGTCTGGAATTCCTTGTCCGGTCCAGCCGCGATGATGGCGATGACCACTTGGGTCGATGCGGTGGAGGTGTTGTCGCCGCCCAGGCGGTTGGCCGATGCGTTCGTTGTGCCGTGATCCCACACGCAATAGCCGTACTTGCTGCCCCAGGGGTCGGTGAGCGAAAGGCCGAGATCGGTCGGCAGGAAGCCGCCATTCGCGGGCGGTGTTTCGCCCGACGCCGCGGGCACGAATTCTGCCGGCTCGATGATGCCGTCGCCGTCCGAGTCGCCGCCAGCCACGGCCGTCACCGCCGCATTGACGATGATCTTCGCGTTCATCAGCAGGTTGTTGTCAGTAATGTTCCGCTGCGTGACGCGCGTGATGGTCGAGACCGGGCCGGTCAGCGTCTGCATGCCGACCGCGGCAAGCACGCCGGTCAGGGCCACGGCGGCAAACAGCATGGCGAATACATTGCCGCGCTGCCGCGCGGCAGGTGCAAAGACATTCCCGCGCTGCTGTCGTCCTGAGGTGCGCAACCGGCATGGCTTCATCCGCCCCCCAGTGAAGCGGCGACAAGATCCATCTCCGCATCGAGGCGATGCGCGCGCACAAGCACCAGCACGAATACCGACGCCATTGCCGCCGCCATGCAGGCGGCAATCAGAACAAAGGCCCGCGCCGTCCTGTTAAGACGGGCGGGCCAATGCCTTCTGACAGCTCGGTTGCTCGTGCCGATAGCAGCGCTATCCACGCTTCCCCTTTAAAAGTTTAAGTTCACAGTCCGACCGCCCGCCAACCGTCCATTTTGCGCGTGGGGATCAGGAGCGGCCGGACCGTAAACTCACCTCTCTGCCGTCAGGGAATTTGCCGTGGTTCATGCGGTAACTTGTTCACCTTGCCTTTCGTTGCCATCGCGGCGTCTTGTAGGCCTCAAGGTCTCCAGAAGTCGGGTCGCTATGCCCATATCCTCGTCAGGCAGCGGTGTGCCGTCCCGAAAGTGCTTGAGCAGCGCTTGGCAGGCCCGCATCTCCGGTCCAGTCAGGCTGAACGCCTCCGGCGTCGCCATGCAGCGTAGCGCCTGTTGAAAATCCGATTCCGTGAATTGCGGCGCGTGCCTGTTCATGAGTCTGCTTTCATCTCGAATCTGCTCGGGTATGGACTTGCCCCGCTGTGGTGAGGACGATTGCCGGGCGGTCGAAACCGCGACTGCGGCGCAGCGGCACGGCGCTCTTTAGCCCCGCGCTTCGTCGCGCCGAAGCGCAATCGAAAGCGGGGGGCCTGGACATGCAGCGCCATCGCCCGGCATTCATTCTCCATGCGCAAAGTCCGGACGCCCCAAGAACGAGTTGGGGGTCCCAGGAGCGCCCGGACTTTAGGCATGGATGCGCGCGTCATAGGTCCACCTGTGGAGCCGTGACTGTGACGCGTTCTGATTGTTGAGATGAGGCGTTGGATTGGTGCGGCGACACCGACAGCAGCGTCGCCAGTATCACGATCAGCATGAGCGCGATAAGAAACAGCAATGTGCGGTTGTCGCTGGCGCGCATGATCCTCCGGTTGACTCCAAATAGCCGACCAGACCTGCGCACCGTCGCTGGCTGGTGGCCGGGAGTTAAGAACCGCTCATTTGCAAGAAACGGCGCGGCGCTCTTTGGCCGCGAGGCTTGGACATACAACGCCGCCTCCCGGCCGTGGCCGAGAAGCGACACATTCAGGCTGTGCCTGCCTTTGCAAATGAAGAGGTTCTTAAGCCCCAAGGCTGCAACAATTTCAGCCTCAGCATTCAGTGTACGATCGATCAAGGAAGCGGGTCAATATTCTGCTTTCCTGCCAAGCATTTCCGCCGTTGCCGGGGCGGTCATTCGCTCTTTCGTCTTGCCGTCCCGTTCTCGTATCGCGCTTTTCTTCGCAGGCCCGTCGGCTGAGTCTTCGAACGGCTGATTGCCCGAGCATCCCGTTGTCGCGTCCACCGACCCGTCCATGCCCGTCGTCTCTTCGCCGCGCCATGATGTGTTCTTGTTGTTCTCGCGCTGGTCCTGCTTCTTCATCGCCCGTTTTCGGTTTGGACTCATGCGGGGAACTGCCCGGCCTTCGAGATGATGGGTTGACCTAACCGCGCCCGTCCGTCCGTTCAACGCGGCTCGCTTCCGCCTCCGCTTCGCTCCGTTGTGCAGCTCCGCCCCTCCGGTGCGCGTTCCGCGCAGCGTGTGATCGCCCGTCCATTGGACACGGTTCGAACGGTCCCCATCAGGCCGGGCGCAGTGCCCGCCTGAAGAACCGAACGAAACGGAGATTACGATGAAGAAAGAATCCAAGACCAAGCGCCAGCCCACCCACGTCGTCTGGCAGGTGATCGGCGAATCCGACAAGGCCAAGTGGATCAGGGTCGGGGCCGGCTGGGCCAACAAGGACGGCAAGGGCATCAGCCTGGTGTTCGACGCCTATCCGATGACGGGCCGCACCGTGGTGCGCGAAGTCACCGAGAACGAGGACGCGGACGCGACGGGAGGTCAGGAATGACCGCCGTTCGCACCACCGGCAAAGCGCGACGGGAAACCGTCGCGCTGACCCGCTCCCAGGTCGAGAGCATCGTCCGCGACATGGGCTGGGAGCCTGAAGACGCTGACGCATTCTGGTCGCTCGCAGTCCGCGAGGCGGCCGAGCCCGGCAGCCTGGACCGCGAAGCTCGCGCGTATTTCGAGCGGTTGGCGCTGCACATGGATGGAGGCCGGCCATGACCTCCATCCACTCCCTTGAGGCGCAGCGCATCGCCCGCATCCGCGAGCTGAACGACATGCTGCGCACGACGTTCATCGGCGGCCATGTGCTCATCACCGCCGGTGTGCGCGAACGGGGAGCCACGTTCGAGAGCGCCTGCGTCGAGGCCGTGCAGTCCTTCCGCGATTTCGCGGAAGGCAACGACCCCTACGGCGAGCACGATTTCGGGGCGGTCACGGTCGAGAACACCAACGTGTTCTTCAAGATCGACTATTACGACCGCGCCCTGGAATACGGCTCGGAAGATCCGTCCGATCCGGTCAAGACAGCGCGCGTGCTGACCATCCTGCTCGCCGAAGAGTATTAGGCATTGTTCTGGCACGCTGCGCGATGCGCAGCGTGCCTCGCGTCTAAGGCTTGGCGGTCTTCGCTTCGTCCCCGGACGAAGCGACCACGCGGCGCAGGATAAGACCGGGGCTGCCGCCGGCCTTTACCTCGTCGTCCAACTGCCGCGCGATCGGCGCGGCAATGTCCCACATACGCTTCCATGCGGCGTCCACGTCTTCATCTTCGACGGCGACCAGCAGTTTAAGGGCGTCCGAGATCAGTTCCTTGGCCAGATGCTCGCCGCAGACGGTCTCGCCGTCATCCAGCATATGCGTGGGATAGGTCAGTTGAATCCGCTTGCCCGGATTCGTTGCCGCGTCGTCGTTCGCGTTCATGGCGCTCTCCTATTCCTCGAATTCCCGGCGGCGCGGCGTGCCAAGGATGATTTTCGGCCCGCCCATCAGTTCCATGGCAGCCATCAATCCTTCCCTTAGCGCGGTCGCGTCCTCGGCATTGCGGGCGGAGAGCGTGTTGATTGGCACCGGGCCGTCCCAAACAGTGACATAGAACTGGTCGCTCTGCCGCACGTCGCAGCCCTGTATGTCCTCAATCGCGATGGAGATCGGATCTTCGTCGCCGCGCTTGATGGTCACGCCGCCGCTCACGGCGGTGATGACGGTCCGCATGCGCACCCATTTGAAAAGAAGGATGGGGGCGATGACGGGGGCATAGACAAGCCACGCAAAGACGGCGAACCAGATGCTGGCCTGAAGGAGTCCGGAGCTTGCGAGATCGATGATCGGCCAGAGCATGATGACGACGAGCGCAATCAGCCAGAGGATGAACCGGCCGCGCGAAAACGCGTTCTTCTGTTCGAAGCGGATGGACGTGCCGTCCTCCGTCACCTTCACGCCGGGAAAGCGGTAGCGCCGGAAGGCATCCCACTTCTTCCTAGCCGGATTCTCCATCAATCATCCCCCTGAACATGGCATCCGACGCATCGAGCCGTTGCAGCACCATCGGCCTTGAGCCCGGATGCAGGATCAGCGCGCGCCCGGTCTCGCGCGCGAATATCCGCCCGACCTCTTCGGGCGAAAGCAGCTTGGTGTTGACGACGTTCTCGCGGTACTCAGCCGCGCCCTGTCCGCGCTGGCCCATCGTCAGGTCTACTTTTTCCTTCCGGATAAAATGCGTGTCGCCGAGTCGGTTCGACACGTATTCAAGGCTGGTGAGGTCGTTGAGGCCGAACCAGGTCGTGACGCCCGCATTGCCCATGAAGGTTTCCCAGCGCTCCCGGTACGTCGCCTTGAGCTGTCCCAAGTCCTGCAAGACGGTCCAGAGCTTCACGCCGAATCCGGCAATCTGCCCGGCCGCCTTCTCGATGGATTCCATATGCCCGAGCACCGCGAATTCTTCGAGCAGCAGCAGCACCGGGTGCGGCGGCGTATGCGGGTCTTCGAGCGCCGCGAGCGTCAGGTTGACGACGATGCGCAGCCAGCGCGAATGCGTGGCAAGCCGCGCCGCCGGCAGGCACATATAGACCGTCGTTGGCTGCCGCTTGATGTTGCGCAGGCGCAAGGAAGAAGCGCCCAGGACGTTCGCCATGGTTGGAGAGTCCAGCACCGCCGTCTGTTCGCGGGCGGTGGAGAGGATGGACCCCAGCTCGCGCGGGGCCTTCTCGGTGAAGGTCAAAGCCAACAGGCGCAGGAAGCCGTCGAAGGCCGCATCATATTTGCTCATGCGCAAGAACAGACTGTCGTCCGGGTCGCCGTCGTCGGGCCGCGTCAGCGCGCCTTCGGCCCCCAGCATCATGCGGCGCATGCGCGGCAGGCTGATATCGCCGCCGGTCACGAACATGAACAGGATAAGGGTACGGATGAGATTCTTGGCCGCATCCGTCCAGTGCCGGTCGCGGGGGTCGTCGATGATGAGCGCGTCGGCAATCATCGACACGTCGTCGAGGAAGGTGTCCGACTTCGGATTCAGATCGGAGAGCGGATTGTACGCCCCGGACTTCCAGCCCGAGACGCCGTAGGGGTCGAGGATGACGACCTGCTGTTTCAGCCCTTCCGCGCGCCAACGCGCGGTCTTGGCCGCAAGCTCGCCCTTGGGGTCGATGGCGACGACCGAGCCTGGCCAGGTCGCAAGGTTCGGCAGAATGAGGGAGCGGCCCTTGCCCGCGCGGCTGCCTGCGACGGTGACCACATGCCGGTCATCATGCTTACGGCCGATCAGCCGGTCCTGATAGCGTCCGAGCAGAAGCGTCGATTCATTCTTCGCCCAGGTCCATTCCGGCAGCAGCACTTCGTCCGGCTGGGCCCAGCGGGCGGCAGGCGCCCGCGCGTCCGCTGCCGGGTCCCAGCGACGCGGCATGGCCTTGTCGAGCGCAGCGGTGAATTCCTGCCATGCCGCCATACCCCGAATTCCCCCGAAGCATCTGGCCCAATGCACTCTGGCACGCCACCCATGAGCGAAGCGCTACGCGAAACTTCGGGAAGCGAAGCGAAAGCGAAAGGCGGGATAGAGCCGGTGCGGAGGGAAAGCATACACGCGGTACGGTAGAATCTTAATAGCGCCTTAACCGTAATCGCAGTAGGCTTAAGGAAGAGGGGTAGCGAGATGTGTTTTTGTAAACGTTTACGGCTCTGACGAACCGTACCGTCTTACAAAAACTCTCGCCAGAGGACCGTTCCACTTTTCCCCTGGACCCCTTTCGGTCAGGGCGCCCCCATACGCCTGCATGCGGCAGCGCCCCGAACCCCACCCCGGACTCGTGGAGGCTTGAGGTTATGGCACGGCGGAGCGAGGACCAGTCCCGGACCGAAGTCATCGGTGTCCGCCTCACCAAGGCCGAGCGCATGCGGCTGGAGCACCGGGCAGCGGCGGCCGGCTTCACGGTGAGCGCCTTTGCGGCGCAGGTGCTGGCCCGTGGCCAGGTCACCGTGGAATCCAGACCGCGCACCGCCGTGCTCCCGCCCGAACTCGTCGCCGAGTTCAAGCGCATCGGCAACAACCTCAACCAGATCGCCCATGCCCTGAATTCCCGGAAGAACGTTCGTGACGGCGTGGTCGCCGTCCAGTTCCGGGATTTCCTGTTGGCCCTTGCGCGCGATCGCGAACTGGCCCCGCGCGCGGCGAAACTTGCCGACAGCTTCGTCAAATCCGGACGGCTGGACCGGTGACGCGGGACCGGCACAGCGTGGCGCCCGGAGGGCGCTGGCCGTGATTCCGCGCATGCACCGGCGGGGCAACAGCTTCAAGGGGGCACTGGGCTATGTCCTCCACGATCCGGGCAAGGACTCATCCGAGCGTGTCGCCTGGGCCTTCAGCCAGAACATCCTCGGCCATCTGGACGATGCGTGGTTCGAGATGTTCGACACTTACCGGAACCGCACCTTGCTGAAGATGAATGCGGGTGTGGAGTTGCGCGGCCGGGACAACAAGACCCCCGTCCTGCACTACACCCTGTCATGGCACGCGAACGACAATCCCGACCACGAGCACATGAAGGCCATGGCGCTGGACAGCTTAAAGGCGCTGGGGTTGTCGGAGCACGAGGCGGTGATCGCCTGCCATGACGACAAGGAGCATCACCATGTCCATGTCGTGGTGAACACCGTGCACCCCTGGACCGGGAGAACCGCGCCGCTGAAATTCTCGAAGCTGGAATTTTCCCGGTGGGCGGAGGCCTATGAGCGGGAGCACGGCATTCACTGCGAGCAGCGTATCAAGAACAACGAGAAGCGCCGCGCAATCGCGAAGATGCGGGAGGCCGAACGCGAGGCAGCCGCCTTCGCCCTGCTGGCCGGCAAGGACCTGCCGGAGCCCGCACCCTTCGAGCCGGTCAACGACAACTCTCCCAACCGCCGCCGCTGGTTCGAGCGCAAGGAAGTGGTCGACAGGATGAAAGCCCTGCGGGCTGCACTCGACCAGGAGCACAAGGCAGAGCGGGGCGAGACGTGGACGCAGCAGAAGATCGAGCGCGACGCGCTTGATGCGAAGACCCATGCCGCGCTGGACCAAGTGCGCGCGGCCATACGCGACGCGCAGAAGGACCGCTGGCGCGACCTCTATCAGGTGCAGAAGCGCGAGAGCCGGCAGCTCCGGGAGGTTGCGACGCATCCGCTGGAGCGGGCCGTGTTTCTGTTTCGCAACCGGGCGCGGCTTGGCGAACGCGGCAAGCCGCTCACCATCCGGCAGATGATCCCGCTCATTTTATCGGGCAAGAAGCTGCGCGCGCGCGTCGAACAGATTCACATGCGCGAACGACGCGCCATGGCGCGCGACGAGAAGACGATGACCAAGCAGCGCACAGAGGCGCTCTGGCAGGAGCACCGCGCCGCCTTCCATGCGCTGCGCGAGCGGCAGGCGGCGGAGCGCGCGGCCGAGCGGGCGCATCAGAAAACCGCGCAGAAGGAGATCACCTTCCACCGCGCCAAGGACGAACTCAGCCGCGAGGCGGAGGCGCGGGAACGGCAAGAGGCTCAGCCGCGCAAGACGCTCACCGTCATTCCGAAGGCGAAGGTGCCGCCGGGCGTGCCGCTCGTTCCGAAGGAACGGCAGACGGCGCGCGACAAAGGGGACAATTCCAGCGGCAGGCAAGGCCGTGGCGGTGTCTCCCGGACAACGCGCGAGGCGCTGATGCGCGATGCCGGGTTCGACCCCGGCGCAGTGCCGGTCGCACCCAAGCCTCAGCGCAGCACCGACCAAGCCAAATCCGTGCTGACCGGCAGGCAGGACATGGAGCACGGCGTGCCGCGCGCACCGGACAAGCCGCCGCCGTCTTCAAAGAAGGAATTTGCCGACGCAGGAAAGCCGCGCAAGGCGGAGCCGAAGAAGGAATTCACCGAAGCGGCGGACCCGAAAGGCAAGAAGTCGCCCGACGAGCAGGCGCGCAAGCTGCGCATGCGCAAGGATATGGAGAAATGGAAGCGCCGCACCGCGCGGGACGACTTCGACCGGGAGCGGTGATGAACTCTTCGCCGGAGGCAGTCGGCCCGTTTCCGCCCGTGAACAGTCATTGGCGGCGCTTTGCTGAAACTCCTGTGGCTGCCTGTGTTAACCGGCCGAAGAGCGACGAATGCGCGGGCTTTAATTCCAAAAGCCGCATATGCCGTCACCTTGCCTGACCGGAAGCTGCCATATCAGGTTGAGCCGCACGCAGGCGCGACGGCAGGCTCGGGCATGCCGTTGCGCGGTCACGTCCGATGAGGTCCAAAACCCATTGTTCATGATGCGGCGAGACGCGCATACGCGCGTGTTGCAGTGCCCTGAAAACACTGTCCGCCAGCGGCGAACGCCCAAGCTCAACTTCGACCGCCTCGTGTGCGAGTACGTCGATTGTACATCCTATCAGCAGGTTTGGGTATTTTCTTTGGCACAGCGCAATGGCTTTGCGTTCATCGATCAAAGCGCCCGCGTTCGCTTCGATTGCGCAGGCAATTGTCGCTGCTTCGCCGTCGTCGAGCGTTTCAACGGTGCGCCCGGCAACAAGCGCCTCGAAGTTGTCTTGTTTGATGTCGGCGAGCGCTACAACAGTCGCGAGCGATTCGTTTATCAGTTCAGTGACGAGGCCGCCGTCGTCCCGGCCATTGGCTTTGTCCCGTCCCAACTCGGCCAGCACAGTGTCGGTCAACAAAATGCGATTGGGCAAAGCACGCAGGATTTGCTTCGCGCATCCGCTCGCATTCAAATTGATAATAACGCTCGCATCCGCGACGAGCTGGACGGCGGAATCAGCCAGGCAAGAAAGCCTCATCGGCCTCGCTCCCTTCCACCTGCAATCCATCCAGCATCGCGCGAAGTTCAACCCTGTCGAGATGCAGCATTCGCGCAAGTTGGCCTTCACTCATCAACCCGCGACGTGAAACCTCGTCCGCGAGCAAAGCCAGCCGCAAGCTGGTCGGACGGTCAGCGTCCGCCTTTTGCTCATCCGGCGTTCTCAAATCGCCCAGAACCTGCCAGACGTGGTCATCCGTAATACTGCCGTAATGGACGAACCAGTCCCAGGTCCCTTTCTTTGCCAGCCCCAAATCTTCCAAGCGGCGGACGATGGCTTCACGCGACACGCCAAAGGCATGCGCCAGGATTATCGCGTGGCGGCGCGTCAGCTTTTCGGAACCGGCGGTTACTTCCTTGAATTTTTGCATGACGGCGCGGGCGGGAGTCAGGAAGGCCGCCGCAAAGGCCGCCGCATAACGTTCCTCCCGGGAGTTTTCGATACGCTCGCCGCTCAAGACCTCCGGTTGCCGCCGCGTGGAAATGAAATGGCCCAACTCGTGCGCGGCAGTTTGCGTGCGCCGTTCACGCGGATGATTGGCATTGAGAAGAATGCAAGCGCCCAGCTTATCGTCGTAAGCAAAGAGCCCCGAAATCGCCCCATCGAATCGCCGAATGTACACCCGGACGCCCATTTCCAGTTCAAGCAGGGTTACGATGTCCGTAACCGGACTCAAGCCGAGGCCAAGCCACTGACGCAGTTCAGTCGCGTCATGTTCAGCCTGGGCGCGGACATCGCCCGGCATAAGAGGGCGCTCCGGCGGATAGTTGTTAATCCGGGTCACGCCTAACAGGCTTTCCAACTCCACTTCGGCTTGCGCAAGTTCGGCAAATAATTTTACCGCGTCTTCGACCGCATCGTCCTTTTTTCCGAAGTGTTTGCGGAACCTGGGTGCGAGGTCCACATGCACCGCTTCTTCTCGCAGCAGCGAGTTTATCGACGTGCTGTAAAGCTGAGCGAAAGCACGCACCTCTTCAATGCGGGCGCGACGGTCGCCCTTTTCGATGGCCACAACTGTCGTACGCGACATGCCTAGTTTCTCCGCCGCATCCTCTTGCCGGTACTTTGCATTTTCCCTGGCGATGCGCAGACGTTGGCCAAGTTCTGAATTTGACAGATGGTCGAGGACGTTCATGACGCTCGTCCCGTCCAGTGTTTCACAAATGAATTTGGACCCAGTGACGCCATATACGCCTTCCATTCCTTTCCATGCTGATTCAGCAAACGGTCTAGCTTCTCTTCGGCTTTTTGGGCCGGAATGGACAAAGCGGATGCGAGCTGCTTCGCATTCAACTCAATCCCGGGCGCATGTATCGGCGCATTTTTGAGATTTGCCAGGTGGTCCAGGTGGAGCGTACCGGCGATTGCATACTGGCGTTGCACTTTCTCGATTCTCTTTAGACCTGACGCCGCGCCGTCTTCAAAAGAGTCGGCTTTGAGATCCCAGACGTAGATGTCCCGGGGTTCGGATAGGCCGGCTGCATGGACGCTCAAACGCCGCAGCATGCACGCTGCGCAAATTCCACACTGACGGCGGCGTCCGTCCACCGAGACATGCCGGTTATCCTGCCAGCACGAGCGCGTTTTGCCCCATTCCGAGGCCGGGAACTGGTCAACGTAAGATTTGAGCGTCTCGCCCTTCGTGAACCACAGGCGTGGAAACTCGTAGCGGACTTTGTGGCCAAACAACGCCTCAAGCAGGATGCTCATCCGATTGGTGAACAGCGGATGGTTTCGATAGTCGATGTACGCCTGGCCGACCGGTACGAGGGACGGACCAAGCGCACCTTGGCCGCTTTCCGGCACAAATACGCTGTCTGCTTTCGCGAGATATGCGGCGATGCCGCTCAGCATCGCGAACTTAAATCCGCGCGAGCGAGCGGTGGATTCACGAAACGCATAGCCCGCGGAGGACACGTCGTAAGGAATGGTCGTGAAGGGCTGAGGCCGACCGGATGCTGTTTTAGGCCGGTCATTCGCTTTCGTTCCGACCCGAACCCGCACGAGCCGGTCGCCCCATTCCGTTGCCAGGATTCCGGCAACTGCGCGAGAATCCAGACCCTCACTGAAAGGAAGTACGGCAAGAGGACCTGAAAGGGTCAGTTCAAAGAGATTCTGCCGTGGCTTTTCAAGCGCTCGCTTGCGTTTGATGAAGCCGATTTCCCAGGTGTCGCCGGTAAGAAACGCAATTGCGTCGATTAGTGCAGAATAGACCTTTGGCGATTTCCAGACATCTGGATCGTCAACCGGCAGCTTCAGTTCAAACGCGCGACCCCAGCCGAGTTTCGGACGCCGTTTAATCTTGTCGCAAAACTCGACGGCTGCGGCAACCAATAGAGCGTCGAAAACGAGCGGCTCCCATTTAGCGAAGAAATAGGAAGCAAGCGAATCTGGCGAAAACGTCAGATGTTCACCTATCTCGCAGGTGAGCCATCCATTGCGTTCGTTGCCGCCTCTCTCAATGACGTTGACGCGCAGGGCCGGAAGTTCTTCTTGTTCTTCTTCAATCATGGGTGGGGCACTCCGTCGTCCAGGCTGTCATACTTGTTTATGGCGGACGGGCTCGACGCTTTGTTGAGATTGCAAAAGCTGCGCGCCATGGCGTCGAAATCGGAACGGAATGCGCCGTCTTCGATTCGTCCGCGCACATGCGTTGCACGGTTTTCATTGCTCTTGAGCAAGTAGTGCTCTTCAACCTGGCGCGCACCGGCACTGCACCGAATGGCCAGCCCGTCAGCCGTGCCCTTGACAAGCGCCGCTTCGCCGTTGTGGCCGTCGTCAACCGCCTGCACCAAGGCGTCACGAAGCATGGCGCGCAACGGATACCCAGAGCCAGGCAGATTCCTCAGAGCGTCAATGGTTTCTTGTTTTGACGGCTTGAAGAGCGTGTTCTGGTCGCCTTCAAGCAGAATGTTTTTGACGCCTTTCATGAAGCCGTCGCAGCGCTCTTCCTTCCAGTCATCGGCCAGCGCAAGCGGTACAGCCGCGCTGACTTGCTCGGGCGTATGAAGTTTTCCGTCTCCCCGCTCGGCTAGCTTCTTCCAGCCGTTGCGCATGGGAAGGCTGCGATGCGGACCGTCACTCATGGCGATTCTCCATGTCAGAAATATCTCACAAAAAAGCTGACAATGTCAATTACCCGTGCGGTGAATACTCTTAGCTATTCACCGCACAAGATGCGGTGAAATGGTCTTGCCCCTGCGGTGAAAAGGCTCCATAATTACCGCATGATATGCGGAGATTAGCGTGACCTATCTTCACGAACAGGCTGGGTGGCCGAAATTTACCTGGGATACCAAATCGTTAGCAGAGACACTGGCTGCCGTGCGCCACAAGCAGGGGCGGCTGATTGGCCGTATGGAAAGCCTGGGCTTTTCCCTGCGCAGCGAAGCCATGCTCCAGACCCTCACGCAGGACGTGCTGAAGTCCAGCGAAATCGAGGGTGAAATTCTGGACAAGGACCAGGTCCGCTCTTCAATCGCCCGCCGCCTTGGCATGGATATAGGCGCTCTGACACCGGCAGAGCGCGACGTGGAGGGCGTCGTGGAAATGATGCTCGACGCCACGCAACGCTATGACCAGCCATTGACCGACCAGAGGCTCTTCGGCTGGCACGCTTCTTTTTTCCCGACCGGCTATAGCGGCATCCATAAAATCACAGTCGGCGCATGGCGCACGGACGAGAAAGGGCCGATGCAGGTTGTTTCAGGGCCAATCGGCAAAGAGCGCATCCATTATGAAGCGCCCGAATCGGCCCGGCTGGAAAAAGAAATGAAGGCCTTCCTTGAATGGTTCAACGCTGACATGGACATCGATCCGGTGCTGAAGGCGGGACTGGCGCATTTGTGGTTCGTCACCATCCACCCATTTGACGATGGCAACGGACGCATTGCCCGAGCGATCGCCGACATGGCTCTTGCGCGTTCGGAAAAGAGCCCGCAACGCTTCTACAGCATGTCCGCGCAAATCCGTAAGGAACGAAACGCCTATTACGACAACCTGGAGGCCACACAGAAGCAGGACGACTTCAATGTCACGCCCTGGCTGAAATGGTTTCTCGGTTGCCTCGACCGCGCCATTGACGGCGCGGAGGAAATCTTAAGCAGCGTCCTGAAGAAGGCGCGCTTCTGGGAAGCTCATGCCGCGATACCGTTCAACGAGCGGCAGCGCAACATGCTCAACAGATTGCTGGACGGATTCGAAGGAAAGCTGAATTCATCCAAATGGGCCAAGATTGAAAAATGCTCGGCTGATACGGCGTTGCGCGACATCAATGATCTGCTTGAACGCGGCATCTTGAAGAAAGACGCCGGCGGCGGACGCAGCACAAGTTATTCACTGACGGACGAAACCAATAACACGACCGGTTAAGAGAAACATGTTCGACTTCAAGAATTATCTCTCGCAAATGGAAGCCGCCCTGCGCGCCGGGAACGCAACGGAGCATACGCACAGGCCTTCCCTGAAAGCCTTGCTGGAAGCATCCGACAAGACTCTGACAGCCACGAATGAACCGTCTCGCATTGAATGCGGCGCGCCCGACTTTATTATCAGCAAGTCTTCTCTCACGCTGGGGTATATCGAAGTCAAGGATGTCGGGCGTTCCCTGGATGAAGCGGAACAAAGCGACCAACTGAAGCGCTACCGAACGTCTCTCCCCAATCTCATCCTTAGCGACTATCTGGAATTCCGCTGGTACGTGGACGGCGAATTGCGGCAGGAGGCCCGTCTCGGAAAGAAACAACCAAATGGCGCGGTCAAGATTGACAAGGATGGGTTTGCCCAAGTCGAAGCGTTGCTCACGAATTTTCTCACGCAACCTGCGGTCAAGATCAGCGCGCCTCGGGAACTCGCCGAACGCATGGCGCGCCTTACGCACATTATCCGGGACATCATTGTAACGGCTTTCGAAAAAGAAATTGCATCCGATTGGGTCAAAGGCTGGCGCAAGGCCTTTTCGGACGTTCTTATTGCCGACCTTGATCAAGCTAGGAACACGCCGCAATTTGCAGACATGTTTGCTCAGACTTTGGCTTACGGGATTTTTACGGCCAGGGTCATGCTGAACTCTTCTGCGAAGTTCACCCGGGAAGAAGCCCAGCGTCTCATTCCGCGCTCAAATCCGTTCCTCCGCAATTTCTTTATCGACATCTCTAATCCACGGCTCGACGACGAGCCTTTCGCGTGCTTCGTTGACGATTTGGTCTTGTTGCTCGCGAACACCGATATGGCCAATGTCCTGGCCAATTTCGGACGACGGACAAAACAAGAAGACCCTGTTGTCCACTTCTACGAAACGTTTCTTGCCGCTTATGATCCGAAGCTGAGAGAAACGCGCGGCGTCTACTATACGCCGGAGCCTGTCGTAAGCTACATTGTAAGGTCGGTTGACGACCTTCTTAAGAACGTTTTCGCATGCCCTGCGGGCCTCGCAGACCAATCAATGATTACGGTCAAGAATCTTGACCAGAGCCTTCGCGTCAAAGGCAAAGACAGTGAAGTGCGCAAAACTGCACAGAACCATAAAGTCATCATTTTGGACCCGGCGACAGGAACGGGAACCTTTCTATACGCGGTCATAGATTTTATCCGCCAGCAATTCATCGCATCCGGAAACGCCGGATTGTGGCCGGGTTATGTGAGGCAGCATCTTTTGCCTCGTCTGTTTGGCTTTGAATTGATGGTGGCACCTTTTGCCGTGGCGCATTTCAAGCTCAGCCTACAGCTCGCCGGGCGGGATCTTGCCGAAGAAATCCGCAATACGTGGGCGGTTCAGCCGGAAGGGACGGAACGGCTGGGCGTCTTTTTGACAAATACCCTCGACGAAGCTCACGAGCATACGAACCTGCCGCTCTTTACGCAGTGGGTCGCCCAGGAAAGTGCCGCTGCCGACACCATCAAGATGCATTCGCCCGTGCTTGTCGTTATGGGCAATCCGCCATATTCCGGGCACTCAGAAAATCACGGTCAGTGGATTGACGATTTGCTGCGCGGGGCCGCTAAGGACCAATCTGTGGCCAGCTATTACCATGTAGATGGACAGCCGCTGGGAGAACGAAATCCGAAATGGCTGCAAGACGACTATGTCAAGTTTCTTTGCTTTGGTCAGTGGCGCATTGAGCGTTCCGGCCAGGGCATCCTTGCATACATCACCAATCACGGCTTCTTGGACAATCCGACCTTCAGGGGCATGCGCCAGTCATTGATGAAGACGTTTTCAGAGATATACGTCCTCGATTTGCACGGAAGCGTAAAAAAGCGGGCGCGCAATCCGTCCGGCGAAGTAGACCAGAACGTATTTGATATTCAACAAGGCGTTTCTATCGGCATTTTTATCAAGCGCCCGGGCAACTCCGAAACGGCAAAGGTGTTTCACGCGGATTTATGGGGGCCGCGTCAGAAGAAATACGAGTGGCTTTTCGAAAACGACAGGGCGTCGACGGAGTGGGAGCCCCTTGCACCGCAGGCGCCGTTCTATCTCTTCAAGCCCTTGGATACAAGCAGCCTAGCCGCATACCAGGAGGCTTGGAAGATTACCGACATATTTCCGATTAACGTTCTGGGATTCCAGACGCACAGGGACGGCTTCGCTGTAGGTATCGACCATGCGGAGATGGAGGCCCGTTTTCAAGAAATGCGTTCGGGCAACGTAACCGACGATGAGTTCCGCGAGCGCTTCAAGCTCCGTGATAACCGCGATTGGATTCTTGCGGGGGCACGAAAGGCCATACGTGCGGATGAACACTGGCGCAACGCGCTTATCAAGTGCCTTTATCGCCCCTTCGATTGGAGAACCTGCTACTTCAGCGAAGTCGCGATGGATTATCCACGCCGCGAAATACGCGACCACGTGTTTAGAAAGGACAATATTTGCATTCTCACGTCGAGGCAGCAGGCCGATGCCGGATTTATGCACGTTCTTGTGACGGCGGACCCTGCCGAAAGCTGCGCTGTATCCAACAAGACGAAAGAGCAAAATTACGTCTTTCCTCTCTTTGTTTACCCGGAAAAGGCTCAAAAGGCGGCGCCTGAACTTCTGGCAGAAGCGCCGGACTGGCCCGCCGATCCGGCCCACGGGGGCCGCAGTCCGAATCTAAGCAAAGCCTTTATCGCCGCAATGGAGGCTGCAACAGGGTTGTCATTCGATGCTTGGGGCATTGCGTCGGAACCGGAGCGTTTCACCCCATTTGACGTGACCGATTTCATTTACGGCGTTCTTCACAGCAGAAATTACCGGGACGCTTATTCTCATTTTTTAAGGCTGGATTTTCCACGCATTCCGCTACCGAAATCGGGTGATGAGTTTCGGCAGGTGGCGCGTTTGGGTCAGGAACTGCGGTCATTGCATTTGCTTGGCGAGAGTGCCGTCATTCCACAGACTCTGCGCTTTCCAATCGCCGGCGATAATCTGGTCGCCCGCGCTCATCCTAAGTTCGTGATTCAGGAGGGCGCGACAACAGGACGAGTTTACATCAATCCCGCGCAATACTTCGATGGCATTTCTCCCGAGGCCTGGTCATTCGAAATCGGCAGCTATCAGGTGCTTGAGAAGTGGCTTAAGGACCGTCAAAAGCGGCAATTGTCCTATGACGAGCTTACGCAGTACCAGCGCATCGTTGGAGCCATAATCGGCACGCTGACGGCAATGAATGCGCTCGATGACTTGCTTGAATTCTGATTGCTCCGTTCGCACGCGTCATCGGCCCCGACCAGGCCAGGTCGCAAAGCTGCTCGCGGGTGAGGGTGAAGGTCATCGCAGGCTCCCCCTTTCCGGCGCTTCCAAATTGAGTTGCTCTGTCTTCCGTTTGGCAACGGCCGACATCTACTTCCCGGCTACATTTTCGGAAAAGCGGCCGACCACCGCTACGCTCGCGGGTTCGTCCTGCGGCAACTTTGTAAAGCGTTGGAGATGCTCTTGCAGTCGGTCCGTATGCTCCCTCAGATCGAACGCACGCGCAAACGGATCGGCGGCCCATAGAAACATCAGGCAGGCCGCCTTCAACGTTTCGACGAGCCCTGTGGTGTCGGGCCCGATCTTTAGTTCTCTGATTTCGTTGTTGGCGTCGTATTCGACGTGCCGATGAATCGCATTGAGCGTCGTATGCGTGCCGTCGCCCGAAAGCAGGCGGTAGAGTGTCTGATAGAGGTCCTTGCAGTGCGTTTCCGCGATCTCGCTCCAATTCGGGTCCTTGAACTTGCGAGGGGCGACGGTCTTCTCCCTCGCATCCACGTCCCGGATCGTCGCCTCCATCTCTGCAATCTGTTGGGGCGAATGGCTGGCTCGATACGCCGGATCGTTCAGGATCAATCGAGCGATCTTCCGCTGGTTGTAGTAATGCGCCTCGATAATCCGGTCCAGAAACGTCGGATCGTTGGCCAAGGCGTTCAATGCAATCGCGCCTTCAATGGCGCTCCGCAGCACAACCCGTGCGTCGCTGACCAGACCGCGTTCAGCAAGAAGAAGGCTCGACTGAAATGACTTGTGCGCGCGAATGAACAGAATGGAAATCGTCAGACGCTGGTTGTCATATCGCGGCACATCGCGGTCCCGCAGCATATCCAGGCCGACGCGGTTAAGATCTTCCGCGAAGTCGAACCATGCCTTGTACTCGGCGACCGATCTAAGGCTTGTTCGAAGCTGCCCCATGGCGGGCGACAGAAAGCCATCGATAGAAAAAGACATGCGACCCTCTTTCTAAGAAATCATTTCATCGCTCCCGTGGCGAAACACCGGCCTAGAATAATCGACCGGATGGAAATGGATCAAATTTGCTGCGTGGGCGCGTCGGCTTCGCCGCCGGGCTCTATCTCGCTTACCGCTCGACCGGGCCAAGCTGAAGGCCTGTCCCGGCCATAAGGTGACGATCCCTCGCGCTTCTCCGGGACCTGCGGCCCGGCCTTTTGTTGGGGGCCTGCGACCCCTTGCCGTCAAGGCTTCCCGCACGGCGGAAAACGGCGGGCCGTGTAGTCCGCTGCGCTTCCGGCCCGCACCACCCCTTGCCGTTTTCCGGCCTGTGACGGCCAACCCCCGCTCATTGCCGCTTGGCTAGTCGGTTTGCATGCGCAACCCGCTTTCCAAGGAGGATTTCATGAGCAACACCCAGCGCAAAGACACCTGCGAACATCGCATAGATACCCAGCTTGCAGACCGCATCGAGGATTTGCGGAAGGCTTGGGATGCATATTGCAACGGCACCGAGGCGGACGGCGAAGCTCTGCACGAGTACGGCCTGTCCTTCGACTACGTCGCGCCGCAGACGTTCGACGACCAGCCGGAAGGGTATTTCCGCTACCAGCTTTCATGGGGCGGGCCTTCCGATGAATTCCGCTTCTTCGTCAATCCGGACCTCTCGCTTCACCGCGTCGAATACTGGTTCCTCGACTGGTTCGACGGGGCGCACCGCGTCCTCGCACAGGACGACCGCGCATTCCTGTTCGAACTCTGGTCATGGTTCGCTGAAGGCGGAGCGCCGCAAGCCGCCCTGCGGGAGGCTTACAGATGACGGCGCAACTAGGATTTGAAGCGCTGCTGTCGGATGCCGACGCGGCAAACAGCTTCAGGGCTCAGGAGCGCGAATGCGCCGACCTGCCGGGCACGATGGAGGAGGCCCTGCCGTTCTATCGCGCGCTGCTGGAGCGTCACCACGCGGCGATGCTGGCCTGTGACCTTGATGCAGCCATGGTGTTGCGCGAGGACGCGCACAGACTTGCCCGCAAGCTCAACAATTTCGAGCCCGGAATCCTTGCCAGTGACAACGCGCCGGGCCGCGTTCTCGACCGCCTGACGAAAGCCCCCGAAGGCACCGTGCCCCTGTGGGGGCAAAGCGGTGCATTCACGATTGCATGCGATGGCATGCGGGTCCGCATCGAGATGGGCGGGCTGTTCGGCATCGGCGCTTCGTTCTCGCCCTGCATCGGCTTCACGGCGCATGCCGTTGATTGGGCCAAGCCATTCTTAAGTGAGACCGGCTACCGCAGCTTCCTTGGCGCGAGCGCGGGTTTGCTGCCGGGGTGGACGCCGGAGGAGTCCTGCCGGGCCGTCATTGCGGCCTATGTCCGCCGCGAACTGAAAGGCCGTCTGCCTTTCATCCGCCAGAAGTTTGCGCCGGCAACAGCCTGACATTCCCTGCAAAAAACCCCAATGACCTAAATCCGTTGGGGGTAACTCCGCACCGGCTCAAGTCCGGCCGCGCGCACCACTTTACAATATGATGCGAATCGCCCGCCCCAGCGCCGGGCTGCAAATTCAAAATCCCACAATTGCAGGTATCCGGCGTGAGGGCCGGGGCATGAAAGAACAGCAATCCATTGACCAAAAAGAACTGATTGGAATCGTCACCGCCAGGCCGCAGAACTTCGCGTGGTTTCTTGGCGCGGGCGCATCGCGTTCGGCGGGCCTGCCAAGCGCCACAGATATTCTTTGGGACCTCAAGCGTCATTACTACTGCCGCGAGGAAAATCAGGAAATCACGCGGCAGGATATCCAGAACGACGCGGTTCGCGACCGCATCCAGTCGTTCATGGAGTCGCGCGGCTTTCCGGCTGAGTGGGCTCCCGGCGAATACGAATCGTACTTCGAAAAGCTGTTCGGCGGTGACGCTGAGAAACAACGCCGCTATCTCATAAAGGAACTCTCCGAAGACAAAGTCCGTCTTGCCGCCGGTCACCGCGTGCTGGGCGCTCTCATTTCGCTTGGCTTGTGCCGTGTCGCCTTTTCAACAAACTTCGACACAGTCGTTGAAAAGGCCGTGGCCGCGATAGGCGGAAAGTCACTCAGCGCCTACCATCTGGAAGGCGCGCACAACGCCAGACAGGCTTTAAACAACGAGGAGTATCCGTTCTATTGCAAGCTTCATGGCGACTTCCGGTACGACAGCCTGAAAAATCTCCCGGCCGATCTCGCCACGCAGAACGAGGACCTTTCCCAAAGCCTCATCAACGCGGGTAACCGCTTCGGCTTTGTTGTTGCCGGTTACAGCGGGCGCGATGCAAGCGTCATGGAGCTTTTTCGTAAAGTCCTTGAGACGACCAATCCTTTTCCCCATGGGCTCTATTGGACATATCTCAAAGGTTCGCCGCTTCCGGATTCCGTGCCGGACCTAATCGAGGCGGCGCGGGCCAAGGGCGTGAACGCCGGCACGGTCGCGATCGAGACCTACGATTCTCTGATGATGCGCCTGTGGCGGAACATCGAACAGAAGACGCTGGAGATGGATGCGAAAGTCCGTCGCACGGCGGCTACGACCGTCAATATTCCAATGCCGGGAACGGGAAAGTCCGCGCCGCTGCTGCGACTGAATGCGCTTCCTGTTCTTGCCGTTCCCGGCAAATGCCTTGAACTCGGCTTCGGCGCGCCGAAGGAATGGGCGGATTTGCGTCAGGTTCAGAAAGACAATGCGCTGGACGCCATCTTCACCAAGGCGGAAACCGTTTGGTGCTGGGGCGACGAAGCGGAATTGAAATCAGCATTCGGCCCTGACCTACGGTCGGTGGGGGAGCGGGATGTACCGACGGATCTTGCCGCGCCCGGAAACCTGCACGTTCACGGCTTCGTCGAGGAAGCCTTGTGCAGGGCGCTTGCCCGTGAACGGCCGCTGGTAGCGCGCAAGACCCGCAACGATGCCGTACTCATCGTCGATGCACAGGCGACGGATGTCGGCGCACTGGACCCCCTCTTTCAGGTGGTCGGCAAGTGTCACGGAACGGTAGACGGCGTCTTCGCGCCCGTGACCGTTGAGCATCCGCATCCCGTCAAGGTGACATGGGCGGAATGCGTCCGCGTGTCACTCGACCAGAAGGAAGGGCGCTTGTGGTTGCAGCTCGATCCCGATGTCTGGATTTGGCCGACACGCGCACGCGCGAATGCCGTTGAGTTTCTCGACAGGCGGCGCGGCAATCGCTTCAACAACACCTATAACCGCCTCCTCAATGCGTGGGTGCAGATTATCTTCGCCAGCGAAGATCGGAATGTGGAAATGGAAGTCTCGGCATTCGATGGCGGCACCGATGCTTCGAACCCCAGGTTCACGCTCAGCAACCGCACGGCCTTCTCGCGGAGGCTCGCATAATGAACGCGCAGACCCCGGAAATCGCTGGATACGCCACAATCCCCGAGCCCGATCTCGTGTTCGCGGACCGGAAAACCCACAAGCATCCGCTGCTTGGGCTCATCAACCACGGTCCCTACGGCATGAGGCTGGGGTCGCCCAGCAAGCTGCGCCTCGCCATCATGGCCCCGTCCACGGATTTGAAGCGCCTGAAGGGACTGGTTGCCGAGCTTGAAAGCAAGGTTTCACCGCGCGAGGCAAAGAACTACTACCCCGATTATCCCGGCTTTGAGGCGCTTTTCCGTATTCCCGTCGCACCACTGGACGAAAGGCTTGTCATTCCTTTTGACGACAGGCTGCATGCCCATGCCGAGAAAAAGGCGAAATACGATCTTGCGCGCGACCTGTTCCACAACATGTCGCAGCTCAAATCCATGCAGTCGAGCTTCGACGTGGCGCTTATCTATTTGCCGCCGACCTGGGCGGAATGCTTCGAAGGGGAAAACTTCGACTTCCACGACTACCTGAAGGCCTACTGCGCCCAATCGTATCTGCCGATCCAGATTGTGCGGCAGAACAGTTTTGAACGGACATGCCGGGCGAATGTCCTTTGGGGCTTGAGCGTCGCCCTCTACGCCAAGGCGGGCGGCGTGCCGTGGAAGCTGAAGTCCTTTGATCGGGCCGAAGCGTTCGTCGGCATCAGCTATGCGCTCAAGCAGGACCGCTTAGGCAACGTCTACAGCACTTGTTGCAGCCAGGTGTTCGACCCTGACGGCACAGGGTTCCGGTTCGTGGCCTACGATGCAAAGGAGTTCAGCACCGACGAGCGGCGCAATCCATTCCTGCATTACTACGAGATGCAGTCAGTGCTGACGCGCAGCCTTGAAATCTACCAGCGCGGCCATTTCGGCCGGGTGCCGGACAAGATCACCATTCACAAAAACACTGAATTCAAGGAAGAAGAAATTCTTGGCGCCCTCGACAGCTTCCGTGAGGGCACGGAAGTGGAGCTTGTGCAGATCGTCAAGAGCGCAGGATGGACTGGCATACGGTTCGACAACAAGTCGCCGCCTGCGCCCTACAACTATCCTGTCGATCGCGGCACATACATTCCGCTCAACGGCAATGAAGCGCTTCTTTGGACGCAGGGGAGCGTGCGCGGCGTTCATGTCGAAAATTCAAGTTGGAACGTCTACAAGGAAGGGCCGCTCAAGCCTACGCCGTCTCCCGTGTTGGTTCGCCGTTTCTCAGGCGACGGCGGCTGGCACTCGACTTGTTCCGGCATCCTTGGCCTGACAAAGATGGATTGGAACAACAACACGCTCTACAAGAAGCTGCCGGTGACACTGGTCTATTCCAAGGCGTTCGCTGACATCATCCAGCAGAACACGCATCTCACGGACGACGTGTTTGATTTCCGCTACTTCATGTAAGACCGCGCAGGCTTCGTTGCCGGCCGTCCCCGGTCTGTGCCGGGCGCTATAGAACAATTATTGAACGCGTTCAAAATTCCTGATAAAAATCAGTCTCATGCGGGTGTAGCTTAGTGGTAAAGCTCCAGCCTTCCAAGCTGGCTATGTGGGTTCGATTCCCATCACCCGCTCCAGCGACCATCACCCACGCTTCTCTTCAAACAACTTCCGTATTTGGACGTGCATGAAACATTTTCTGCTCCGGAATCTAAGTGACCTTGCGTCGAAGCGTGCAATCACAATGCGCGAGGAAGCCCAGCTATGGGACATACTCGCGCGCGATTTGAAAAGGGAAGCGGGCCGGTTGGAGGAAGCACCCGTCAGCCGCGTTTTGCGCGCCGCTCCTCCGGTGTCATCGCCCGAAGCGGACGAAACGAAAGACGAGAAGCTGTTCGTTCGCATACCCGAGGCGGCGCAAATGATGGGTATCGGTCGCAGTTCGCTCTACAAGGAGATCGCCTTATCACGCATCCGGGTCCGCAAGGCCGGTCGGATAAGCCTGATTGCAGTCGCGGATATTCATGCGTGGTTCGAAAACCTGCCGGAAAGCGCCCGTCGGCCATAAGAACACCAATGGTGCTCCGCTTGAACACGCTCTATGAGCGCCAAGCATTCGCATTCTTGCGCGCAAATTTCCATTGCACCGCTCGCCGGAAGCAGTCGGTCCCGCGTCCCGCCTGACGGCGGCGCTATGCTGACGCTCCTGCGGCTGCCTTGTTTACCGGTCTCGCGGCTGGCGAATTAGCTTTGCTGGCGCTTCGCCTGATACGCCCTTGCTTTTTTTCGTATTCGTTTCAGCAAGCTAAAGCAGGAGGCCAAGCAGTGTCGCAATTCAGTGTGCCCATTGCCCGTGCTTCCGCTATTCTATCCACATGCTGTTCGAGGATAAACAACGCACGCGCACAGCGCCAAAAAGACCCGGCGAAGACGACTATTCATTTTATGATTCGTCGGCCCGTGATGAGTTTCAGGTCTACCGCAACCTTGTGAACGGCTGGATTGCGGAACTACCGGAGGACGAACGGGCAGAGATGATTGCGCGTCTCAAGAAGAATGACAGCCTCGGATACCAGGCTGCGCTTGCCGAACTCACCATCCACGCAGCGCTCGTCCGGCAGGGATATTCGGTGGAAGTGCATCCGGCCTGTGAGCATCCGACCCGAAAGCCTGATTTTCTCGCCAGGGATTCGGACGACAATCCAGTGGCCTATGTCGAGGTGACGACGTTCGGTCCGGCGCAAGAACACGTCACGCAATCAAACCGCGAGGCGACAATATACAACGCGATCGACAAGGCAAAAGTCCCGGCGGGCTTTCGATTCACATATGACGTAGTGACCTACGGGCAGAGCAGTCCCAATGCTGGCAAGCTGTGCAAGGAAATTGAAGAATGGGCGGTAGCATCCCAGCAGGATAATCCGGAAGTTGTGCCGACCAAGGTTTTCGAGGCGGATGACTGGAAAATAGAAATTGGCCTCATGGGCGGATTCAAGAAGGACGTGCAAGTCGAACGCGCAATCGGCGGCGCGATGGGCGATGTCCGCATTGTAAGTGCCGAAACCGAAATCCGCGAAGCTTTGAAGAAGAAGGGCAGCCGATATGGCACTTTCAAGGCCCCTTACGTCGTCGTTGTGGTGGACTGCAAGGACGAACTGACGGGCGGCGACAGGAATGCGGAATCACTAATCGATGCGGCCTTCGGGACTGTGGTGACACAGGTCACGACGTTTGCTTCAGGCGATTATGAGACGAAGGAGGTCCGGAAGGATGACGGATATTGGGGGCATATCAACACGCCGCGTCATCAGAATGTCAGCGCCGCCATTCTGCTCCCGAAACCTCATTTGTGGGATTTGCGGACCGACAGGTGGCAACCGCTTCTCTTGAAGAACCCAACGGCAACGAACCCTCTGCCGGACGGCTTGCTCCCATTGCCCGGTTATCAGTTCGACGCAGCCAAGGACGCGTTCGTGAAAGTGGAGGGTACGAGGCTTGCCGATATCCTCGGCTTGCCGGCGCCGTGGCCCCCCGAAGAGGACGACGCGGAAGTGCCAAAGCAGAATTAGTAGTTTGGAAACCCGCCTATGCGATCTATGCTGTTACACAGACAGGCTGATTCCTTCGCGGAAATCGGCCATTTTTTTACACAGAATTTTACACATAAAAATCGAAAATCGGAAATTTGCTAATGAAGTCAATCTATTGTCATTAGACCAAAAATACTTAAAATCCCTGGGAGGGAAACCTCCGTGCAGGTTCGATTCCTGCCGTCGGCACCATTTGGGAGGCCCTCTGAGGACGGCCTGCCGGCCGCTCAGCGCATGCAGTTCGTCCGAACCAGCACGGTCATCGGGTCCAGCCCGAACTCGCCCGCAAGGCTTTTGCCGAACAGCTCGAGCCACCGCGCCTGCGCCCGGTAGGCGGGTTTCTCGCGCTCGCCCGCGCAGTCGAACGCGAGGCGGCCGACGTTTTGCAGGTGGTGAACCAGCTCGTGCACGAGCACGGAGACTTCGGCGGGCGTCGTGCCGGTCCACCCCTGCGGCAGATAGATGGTGCGGCCGACGTCATCGTAGATCGCGAAGACGTCATGCCCGATCTCGGGCAACGCCTGCGATCCGGCCTCGGCGGCGACCCGATCGAGTTGCGCCGCCCCGATCCGGCTGTAGCGCACCTCCGCCATCTTCGCCGCCGACACCATCTCGATTCTGGGATGATCGTAGATCGGCGGCAGGTCCAGATTGGCCGACAACCAGGTCACGAGCACTGTCAGCAGGGCTTCCACGACTCTGCTCCCGTGGATTGCGGGAAGCATGCGTCCGAGGCGCGCCCGCTGCTTTACGAACTCCTTGTCTTTTTCTTAAGATGGCATTGTGAACTGGACATCGGAGGGTTTGCGCCGTCATTAGATGGGACAACGGGAGCGTGACGGTTGAACTATCGGTTCGACAATTACACCCTTGATGCCGACCGCCGCGAACTCTGCCGCGGGACACAGATCATTTCCGTCGAACCGCAAGTGTTCGATCTCCTACTCTACCTCATTCAGAACCGGAACCGCGTGGTCAGCAAGGACGACCTGATCGCCGCGGTGTGGGGCGGGCGGATCGTTTCCGATTCCGCGCTCACTATGCGGATCAACGCGGCCCGCACGGTGATCGGGGATAACGGAAAAGCGCAGGCGCTCATCAGGACATTTCCGCGAAAAGGCTTCCGGTTCATCGGCGGCGTGCGCGAAGAAGCGGGCGGTTCGAGCCGTTCAGCCGGTACCGGCGAGGGCGGCGTGCCTTCGATCGTGCGGGCCGAAGCCCGCGCATTCTGCGTACTGATGGGCGAGGATGACGGCGCGACGGCCGGCGTCCTCCGCCGCGGCCGCGAGGTGATCGTCTCCAGCTTCGAGACACACGGAGCAAAGCTCCTGCAGACGCCGGGAAGCACGATTATGGCGGTTTTCCCCGAAGTCCCGCGCGCCGTATCGGCGGCCGCCGATGCGCGAAACACGCTTGCAGAAATGAACCAGGCCCTCCCGCGCGAACAACGAGTTCGCTATCGCTTTGGAATCGCGGCCGGCGAATTCCAGGAAGGAGTGGAAGGCGTCGGCGGACCGGCGGCGGAACGCGCCGCGGCGCTCTGCGTTTCCGCGAAACCCGACTCCATCCGGATGAGCGAGAGCGCGCAGGTATTGTTGCCTGTCGATCCCGCATTCACGACCACGAAGCTCGATGCCGGCAGCCACGAGTTGAACGACGGCGGTACGGCGGGCCCGGCGGGCTTTCCGGCACAATTGCAGCTTCTCGATCCGCCGCTGCCGAACCGGCCCTCGATCGTCCTGCTTCCGTTCAAGGCCGCGGGCGAAGAAAGCGAAGCGCTGTCCGAAGGCCTGCGTCTCGACATCCAGAACGCCCTCACCAAGATGTCCGGCATATTTCTCATTGCCGCGGGCAGCGCCAACGCGATGCGGGGCTGGTCCGGCGTGGAGGCGGCAGCGCATGTCGGGGTGCGCTATGCGCTGGAAGGAAGCGTGCAGCGATCGGACGATCAGGTGCGCGTGAACGTGCAGCTTACCGATTCCGCATTCGGAACGGTGCTGTGGTCGGAGCGATACGATTCCGATCTTGATCGGAATTTCGCCCTGCAGGACGAGATCACCGGCCGGATCGTCACCGCTCTCGACATCAAGCTGGCAAGCGGAGAGCAGGCCCGCGTCTGGCACAAATGTCTTTCGGATCCCAATGCGCGCGAATGCTTCTATCGGGGCGTGCAGGCGTTTATCCGGATGAATCGCGAGTCGATCGCCAGCGCGCGCGTTTTCTTCGAGCGGCTGATCGAGATCGCGCCCGATTCGCCATTCGGTCCGACCTGGCTCGCACTTTGTCTATGGTTCGAAGCAACCCGCGGGTGGGCCGCCGATCCGCGCGAAGCGTGCGAGCAGGCCGGAATATGGGCAGAACGCGCGGTCGGCATGGAAGACGCCGATGGCCAGGCGCATACCGTGCTCGGCAACGTCCGCCTTTTGCAACGGCGATTCGACGAGGCGCTTGCCGTCGCCCACGAGGCCCTTGAAATCCGGCCGGGCTGTGCAAACGCCAACGGCTTTCTTGCAAATGTGTTGTTGTATTGCGGCGAGCCGCAGAAGGCCGTCGTACATGCAAGGCGGGCGATTCGTTTCATGCCCATCTATCCGCCCTGGTTCGTCGAAATTCTCGCCGCCTCCTATCGTGACGCGGGAATGCTCGATCTCAGCGTCATTGCGGCGCGCGAGATCTTGCGCGTCATGCCGACAACCGTTCAGGGACGCCTCATCCTTGCAAGCGCGGTTGCTCGCAGCGACTGGCTTGCCGACGCCCGCCGTATCGCGCGTGAGGTTCGCGAACTGGACGCCGACTTCACGCTCGGGCGATGGGTGCCGTCGCAACCCTATCGCGATGCGAACATGCTGGCGGGCGTTGTTGACGATCTCCGGAAGGCCGGAATTCCCGGCTAGGCCTGAAATCCTGCTGGAAGCGCCGACCGCCGCCGAAAAGCGCGATCGGGCCGAGGCAAGTCCTTGCGTAAGTTTAATAATCTGGGATGTGGTTGCGGGTAACCGCTCCGCAACCAGTACTAGGGTACTACGGCGCCGGGAGACGGGTGCCGGGAAATCCCGGGCGCACCCTTGGCGGTTTCGAACATGCACCGGGCGACGGTCATTTCGGACTCACCGGAGCGCGCGCGCGAGGTCGCGTCGCGGCTGGCCGACTTTTTTCGCGCGGACCCGTTCAGCTTACAGGAACTGCCCGATGCCGCGCCCAGCGCGTGCACGCTTATCGACATTCGCCTGCGTGATCCCTCGCAATTCTTCGAACTGCGGCGCTGGCTGAAGCGACGTCCGGAGAACGGGCACGTGGTTTTCGGAATCGACCGCGACTCGCGCCTGCAGGCCGTGCAGGCCTATGCGATCGGCGCGACCGGCCTGTTGCCGCGGCCGGTCGACGGCAAGCTTCTCGCGCTGATGCTCGCGGACAAAGTTACGTCTGCCGGAGAGGCCGCGGGCGATCCGGACGAACAATCCGCCGGCGTGCTCGCCGGCATGAATGCGCTGCAGAGCATTTTCGCCGCCGCACTCGCCGGCGAGCCGCTCAACACGGAATCGCTCAGCGCGGCGAGCCAGACGGTGGTCGCCAGCATCGAGGAGCAGGGGCTCGCGGACTGGCTCGATCTCGTACGCAAGCACCACAGCCAGACCTATCAGCACTGCCTGATCGTCACGGCGGTGGCGGTCTCGTTCGGCCGGCTGCTCGGATTCAGCAGTGCGGACAAGCGCCGTCTTGCGACCGCCGGTCTTCTGCACGACATCGGCAAGGCGCGCATCCCGCTCGATATCCTCGAAAAGCCCGCGCGGCTGAACGAGGAGGAGCTTGCGGTCATGCGGCAGCACCCGCTGCTCGGGCTTGACGCGTTGAAGGACGTGCCGGGGCTGCAGCCGGAGATGCTCGACATGGTCGTGCATCACCACGAGTATCTCGACGGCTCGGGCTATCCGCACGGATTGCAGGCGAACGAAATCTCCGACCTCGTACGCACCATGACGATCTCCGATATCTATGGCGCGCTGCTCGAGCGCCGTTCCTACAAGCCGCCGTTGTCGAGCGCCGACGCCTATCAGATGCTGCAGGACATGGGATCGAAGCTCGACAAAGATCTCGTGCGCGAGTTCCGCGCGGTGACGCGCATTCACAATTGACGTGCAGGCGGCCTACGGCCGTTAGATCGCCATCGGCCGGAACCGGCGCGCGGCCAGAATCGCCAGCATTAGGAAGATCACCGTTGCGACGAGCTCGGCGATGGCGAAAGCGGGCTCGGTCTGCGTAGGCGCAAGCGCGTGGAGCGCGGGCACCTTCGCGAAAGCCTGCGCGATCAGGACGAAGATCAGGAAATAGACCGCGACGACGACACTCGCGGCATAGAGCCAGCGCCAGGGGCCGGCGAGCCGGAAGACGTAGCGCGCAAGGATCGCGATCACCAGCACGATCAGCGAAAACACGCCGATCCAGTGCGACGGCCCGAAGGCCGCCGATTGAAAGCCGAAGCCGGTCACGCTCGTGGCGACGGCGCTGACGAAGAAGATTGTCGTCCAGTTGTCTGCGCGCCTCGAGATGAACAGGGCGTAGAGCACGACAAGCCCTGAAGCGATGCCGACGAAACTCAGCAGCGTGTGAATCCACCCATAAGCCGTCAGTCCGTACATGGCGACTTCTCCCCTTGACCGTATTCGAGCGGGCGCCTCTTCGTTTGAAGTTAGCAGTCCGTCGGGGGAAAGACTCATGCCGAATTCGTGTATGAAGGGCGGGGAACCGCTCGAGGGAGGTGTGGGAATGACAGCGCCGTGGGACGATCCGCGCGTGCAGCGTGGGATGCAGAAGCTCTTCGATCTCCGCAGGGAGCGCGTGGCGGCGGGGGACAAGATGATCGGCTGGAAGATCGCCTTCGGCGCCAAGGCATTTCAGGAAAAGCTCGGGATCGACGGGCCGCTCGTCGGGTTTCTGTCGCGGGGCGGCGCCGTGGAATCGGGCGCGAGCGTTTCCATTGCCGGTTGGGTGAGGCCTGTGGCCGAGCCGGAGATTGCCGTGCACATGGGGCGCGATCTGCCGGGCGGCGCGAGCGAAGACGCCGTGCGGGCGGCGATCGCCAAGCTTGGGCCGGCAATCGAGCTCATCGATTCGCAGCGTCCGCCGGAGGACCCGGAGGCGGTGCTCGCCGGCAATATTGCTCACCGCTACGTGGTGCTCGGCCCGGCCGACGGCGGGCGCGCGGGCGGCCGCACGGACGGCCTCATGGGCCGCGTGTTCCGGCGCGGCGCCGAGTTTGCGCGCACGTCCGATGTGGAGGCGGTGCCCGGCTCTATTCCCGGCTTGATCCGCCATGTGGCGGATTATCTTGCGGCGTTCGGCGAGACGCTGCGGGCGGGCGAGATCGTGATCTGCGGGTCGATCATAACGCCGGTCCGGATCGAACCGGACGAGACCGAGTTCGGCTATGCACTCGATCCGATCGGCGAGGTGTCGGTGCAATTCACGCGAAGCTGATCAGATCGGCCGGTAGCGGTAGATCCAGCTGTGCCGGTCGATGAGCTTCTCCGCGTCCCAGCGCAGCTTGATGTCGCGCGCCCAGCGCAAGGGGCCGCGCGCATGATAGATGCGGCCGGTGAAGCGGGCGGCGTTTTGCAGGCGCGTGGTGCGCGGCGCGCGCTCGGTTTCATAGGCGCGGAAGGCGTCGGCAACGTCGCCGTGATGCCGCACATGCCGGCTGAGCGCCACGGCGTCTTCCAGCGCGGCGCCGGCGCCTTGTGCGAGAAACGGCAGCATCGGGTGCGCGGCGTCGCCAAGCAGGGTGACGCGACCTTCGCTCCAGCGCTTCAGCGGCGGGCGGTCGGCCAGCGCCCAGCGGGTGAACGTGCTTGCCGCCTCGATCAGCGTGCGCGGCATCTCCGCCCAATCGTCATAGGCGACAGGGATGTCGCCGATCTGCGCCGGCGCGCTCCAGCTTTCCGATTGCCAGTCGTCGCGGAAAACGGCGACGAGGTTGATCTGCTCGCCGCCAGCCACCGGGTAGTGCACGACATGCGCGTCGTGGCTGAGCCAGAGCCGCACGATCGGCTCGGCATAAACAGCGGGCAGCGCGTTTGCCGGAACCAGCGCGCGCCATGCCACGAGACGAGGGAAATCCGGCAGTTCCTCGCCGTGCAGGCGCGCGCGCACGTTCGACCACAGGCCGTCGGCGCCGACGAGCGCGATGCCGGTCTGCTCTTTGCTCTTGCCGGTGCGCGTCGTGAGCGCGGTGGCGCCGCGGGCGTGGGCGGCGAAATCCGTCACCTCGGTGCCGAGCTCAAGCTCGATGTCGACGAGGTCGCTGGCGGCCGCATGCAGCGCGCGGTGCAGGTCGGCGCGCAGCGTGACCAGCCAAGGCGCACCGAAACGGATGACGGCGTCGTCGAGCGAGGCACGCGCCAGCTCGATGCCGGTGTCGCAGGAGGCGACGATCAATTCCTGCACCGCGACGGCGTGGCGCTTCACCGCTTCGAGGGCGCCGAGACGTTCCAGTGCACGGGTGGCGTTAGGCGTAAGCTGCAGGCCGGCGCCGAGCTCTTCGAGGTGTGCGGCGCGCTCCAGCACGAGGGCGCGGAAACCCGCGCGGGCGAGGGCGATCGCCGCCGCCAGTCCGCCGATGCCGGCGCCCGCAACAAGAATGGTGCGTGCGCGCGCCACAGCCGCCGGCGCTCAGGCGGCCTTGCCGGTGAATGCGCTCTCAGGCGGGCGGGACTCGCTGGGGGCGAGCGCCGGGTTATGACGGTAGAGGGTGGAGCAATAGGGGCAGATGATCTCGTTCGCGTCGCCCATGTCGAGATAGACATGCGGATGGTCGAAGGGCGGCAGGGCCCCCATGCACTTGAACTCGCGGGCGCCGATCTCGATGACCGGAACGCCGGACTGATTGTGGAAGTGGGGGACGACGTGATCGGCCATGCGCGTACTCGAAGCTCCGGGTGGAAGTCTCGGCGGACCATAACCCCATCCCGCCGTGCATGAAAGCCGGGACCGCACGCCGCAGCCGTGCAAGAATTCGCCGCAAAGAACAGGAGGTAACGCCAGATGCCACGCGTGCTTTATGAGCGGGACGGGCGCATCGCCCGTATCACGCTGAACCGGCCCGAAGTGCTGAACGCGATCGACGACGAGCTGCCGGTGGAGCTCGAGGCGGCGGTCGGGCAGGCCAACGCCGATCCCGGCGTGCATGTGATCGTGCTCGCGGGCGCGGGGCGGGCGTTCTGCGCCGGTTACGACCTCGCGTACTACGCGCAGGCCGCGGGCACGAACGTCGGCGTGCAGGCGATGCCGTGGGACCCGATGAAGGACTATGCCTTCATGATGCGGAACACGGAGCGGTTCATGTCGCTGTTCCGCTCGCACCGGCCGGTAATCTGCAAGGTGCACGGCTTCGCGGTGGCGGGCGGCTCGGACATCGCGCTGTGCTCGGACCTCGTGGTGATGAGCGAGGATGCGCAGATCGGCTACATGCCGGCGCGGGTGTGGGGCTGCCCGACGACGGCGATGTGGGTCTATCGCCTCGGGCTCGAGCGGGCGAAGCGGATGCTGTTCACCGGCGACACCATCGATGGACGCGAGGCGGAGCGCATCGGGCTCGTGCTCAAGGCGGTGCCGGCGGTGGACCTCGACGCGGAGGTTGAGAAGCTTGCCGCGCGCATGGCGTCGGTGCCGGTGAACCAGCTCATGATGCAGAAGCTGATGATTAACCAAGCCTACGAGAACATGGGGCTTCGGACGACGCAGATGTTCGCGACCTTGTTCGACGGCATCACGCGGCATTCGCCGGAAGGCATGGCGTTCAAGCGTCGTGCCGAGGCGGTCGGCTGGAAGGAAGCCGTGCGCGAGCGCGACCTCGGCACCTACGACTACACGGCGGATAGGCCGATCAATCCGGCGGGGTAAAGAGCGGAGTGGCCGCCCTCATGGTTCGAGACGCGCCGCTTCGCGGCGCTCCTCACCATGAGGACGGCTTGTTTTTTGACCTCACCCTGAGGAGCGCGAACGAAGTTGGCGCTTCTCGAAGGGTGAGGTCGAAAGCATATGAGGCTTTTCCAGGGTCTCATCTCACCGCCGCCGCAATTGGCTGGCATGCGGCGCGCGGGATGCGGAGACTTCTATTCCTGACAGCGGCTTTGGCGCTGCTTGGTAGCAGCGCGGCGTACATCGCGCTGCGTGCCGAACACGCGCTCGCGCTGCGGCTTGCCGCTGATGAGCCGGAGCGGCTCGCCGATCTGCGGCTTGCCGCGACTTTCAATGCGGAAGTAGCGCGGCGCGAAATCGAGGTCGCACTCGCATACGACGACGTGGAACTCGCCGAGAGCTTCGTCGAGCTTGCGCGCGTGCGCCGCGTTCCGCTCGGTGACGATCTCCTTGCCCGCGTTGCGCAGGCGCAGACCGTGAAGGAGCAGGCCAGGCGGATCGCCTCGCGGTTCGGCAAGGGCTTCATCACCGGCGAGCCGGAAGGGGTCGAAGGACTCGCCGGCGCGGCGGCGGGTGATCTCCTCGTCTTTGGGGACATCCGCGATCTCGCGCGGGAGGGAACGCACTGGGCGCGCGGACAGGCGGTCGATCCCTGGATAGCCGGACTTGCCGCCGCCGGGCTCGCGGTGACGGCGGGTACCTATTTTGCAAGCGCCGCGGCGCCGGCGCGTGCCGGCGTCTCGCTGTTCAAGGCGGCGCAGCGGACGGGCCGGATCAGCGCCAACCTTGCGACCGATATGACCCGGCTCGTGCGCACTGGGAGCACTGCGCGAACCGCGAACGTGCTGGTCGATCTCGGCCGCATCGAGGGCAAGGCGGGCGTGCGCACGGCGCTCGAAGGATTGCGCCACGCTGATAACGTCGAGGACATCGCCAAGGTCGGCCGGCTCGCGGAGAAGAACGGCCGCACGACGCTGGCGATCCTGAAGACGCTCGGGCGCGGGGCGCTGGCGCTGGGGGCGGGTGCCGTCACCGGCGCGCTCTGGGTCATCGGCGCGACGGCCAACATCTTCTTCCTCGTGCTCACGCTCTCAACCCTCTTTGCAATTCTCGCACGCTGGCTGTGGCGCGCGGGAAGGCTCGCTTTCCGCGGCGGGCGGTATCTGGCCGTAAGGGTTGCCGCTACGGCCTAGCTGCTTTGCAGGCCGTGTCTTGCGCGAATGGTTGAGTCCGCTAAGACGATCCGATGCCAAGTTTCCGCCACGGCGACATCGAGATCGCCTTCCTCGACGAGGGGGAGGGCGAGCCGATCGTGCTCGTGCACGGGTTCGCGTCGAACAAGGAGTTCAACTGGGTGCAGCCCGGCTGGGTCTCGACGCTCACGCGGGCGGGCCGCCGGGTCATCGCGCTCGACAACCGCGGGCATGGCGCCTCGACCAAGCTCTACGACGTCGAGGCATACAGTGTCGACAAGATGGGTAGCGACGTGATCGCGCTCCTGGATCACCTGAACATCGAACGTGCGGACGTGCTCGGCTATTCCATGGGCGGGCGGATCACCGGCTATGTCGCCTCCGCGCATCCCGACCGCGTGCGTTCGGCGATCATCGGCGGCATCGGCATCCGGCTTACGATCTCGGCGTCGAATGGCGAGAAGATCGCCGCTGCCCTGGAGGCGCCGAGTGCAACCGACGTGACCGATGCGCACGCGCTCGGTTTCCGGCTGTTTGCCGAGCAGACGAAGAGCGACCGGCGTGCGCTCGCCGCCTGCATGCGCAATCCGAACCGGACGATCACGCGCGAGGCGGCGGCGTCGATCCGCGTGCCGGTGCTGGTGGCGACGGGGACGAAGGACGATATCGCGGGCTCGGGGCAGGAGCTTGCCGCGCTCATTCCTGGCGCGAAACTGCTCGACATTCCGGACCGCGATCATATGCGGGCGGTCGGCGATCCGGTATTCAAGAAGGGCGTGCTGGAATTTCTCGCGCAAAGGCCATGATGCTCGAACGAACGCCGAAAACGGAAACCTTCACGGGTGCGGCCGGCAACAGGCTGGTCGGCGACCGCTACGGCAAAGGGGCGCGCGTTGCCTTCCTGCTGCACGGCGGCGGGCAGACGCGGCACGCATTCGCCGGCACCGCCGAGGCGCTGGCGCAGGCCGGGTGGACCGCGATCACCATCGACCAGCGCGGACACGGCGACTCCGACTGGATCGCCGGCGGCTTCTATAGCGTGTTCGATTTCGCGGCGGACGCGGTCTGCGTTGCGGCGGCGTTGACGAAGGAGTTCGGCGCGTCCCCGGTGGTGATCGGCGCTTCGCTCGGTGGCATGGCGGCCCTGATCGCGGAAGGGGAGGCGGCGAAGCAGCACCTGCCGCCGCGCTTCTCGGCGATCGTGCTGGTCGACGTGACGCCGCGCATCGATCTGGAGGGCGCCGCGAAGATCCGCGGCTTCATGCGCGGGCGGGTGCGCGAGGGGTTTGCCAGTATCGACGAGGCGGCCGACGCCGTCGCCGAATACCTGCCGCACCGCCCGCGGCCGTCTTCGACCGAAGGATTGCGGAAAAATCTGCGGCTGCATCCCGACGGGCGCTGGCGCTGGCACTGGGACCCGAACTTCTTCGACGGGCCGCACCCGATCAGCTCCGAGCATAACGCGCAGGAGGCGGCGCGCGTCGAGGCGGCGCGGACGCTGCGGATTCCGGCGCTGCTCGTGCGCGGCGGCTCGTCGGAGCTCGTGCGCGAGGAACATGCGCGGGAATTCCTCGAGCTCGCACCGCATGCGAAATTCGTGGATGTGGCCGGGGCGCGGCACATGGTAGCCGGCGACCGGAACGACGTTTTCTCGGCGGCGATCCTCGATTTCCTAGCCGAGATGGCCTGATCGCTTTCACCTCATCCTTCGAGACGCGCCGCCCCTCATCCTGAGGAGGGCGCGTAAGCGCCCGTCTCGAAGGACGAGGGGCGACGCTCCTCAGGATGCGGTTTGTGAGGGTGAAAAGCCGAGTCCTTTGAATCGTCTGGCCGTGCTGGTTGAGAAACCGATTCATGGCTTTCAGGCGTTGATTCAACCCACCCACCCTATTTCCCGTTTTCGGATGTGAATCGCGGCCTTTTGACATGCTTTCCGGGCAACCCCGGGCTGCTTCCGCGTGTTAACCGGGAATATGCTAGAACCCTGCCCGAGCAGTTCAGGGAGGGGCCCATGGCCCAGCGTCAACCGAAGCTCGTAAGCGGCCTGCGCACCGTCGATCCGGTGTGGGCGCGCATTCGCGACGAGGCCGCGGAGATCGCGGCCCGCGAGCCGGCGCTTGCGACCTTCATCTTCGCGACCGTGCTGAACCACGACTCGCTTGAACAGACGATCGCCCAGCGCATCGCCGACCGGCTCGAGCATCCGAACCTGTCCGGCGAGCTGATCCGGCAGGCGTATGACGAGTTGTTCGGGGCGGATCCGTCGGTCGGCGACGCGTTCCGCGCCGACATCGTGGCGGTTGCCGAGCGCGACCCGGCGACGACGCGTTATGTGGAGCCGGTGCTCTATTACAAAGGTTTTCACGCACTGCAGACCCATCGCCTCGCGCATTTTCTCTGGAATCGCGGACAGAAGGATTTCGCGCTCTATCTGCAGAGCCGGTCGTCGTCGGTGTTCGGCGTCGACATCAATCCGGCGACGCGGATCGGCCGCGGCATCTTCATCGATCATGCGACCGGCGTGGTGATCGGCGCAACCGCGGTGATCGAAGACGACGTGTCGCTCCTGCAGGGCGTCACGCTCGGCGGCACCGGCAAGGAGAGCGGCGACCGGCATCCGAAGATCCGGCGCGGCGTGCTGATCGGCGCCGGCGCGAAGATCCTCGGCAATATCGAGGTCGGTTCGTGCGCGCGCGTGGCGGCAGGGTCGGTCGTGCTCAAGCCCGTGCCGCCCAACACGACGGTCGCGGGCGTGCCGGCGCGCGTGGTCGGCAAGTCCCAGTGCGAGGAGTCGGCGCCGGCGCGGACGATGGACCAGCTGTTCGAGATACCGATCTTCGCGGGCGAGGCGATCTGACGATTTCCCGGTTTACGGCTTGCCGGGTGGCGGTGGGCGCGGGTAGGTTGCCCGCGCCTTTGCTTTTGAGCCCGGAGATGCCTTTGGACCGCCAGGAACTCGACCGTCTGCAAGCTTATCTGCGCCGGATGCTCAGTCCGGAAATCGGGCTCGTTGCACGCGCGCGCCGCGATGACATGGCCGAAATCATCCTCAATGACGAGCCGATCGGACGCATCACCGTGGACGAGGAAGACGGCGAGCTTGCCTACAATGTCACGATCCCGATCGAGGCGGGCTCCGCCACGCCGAACCTGAACGAAATCGTGCGCGGCAAGTTCGGAAATCCGCAATTGCGCGTGGTGCCTCGCCCGAAGAAGACCGACTCCTCGGAGATCTATCTCGGCGACGAGTATATTGCCGTGCTGTTTCGCGACGATGCATCGGGCCGCGCCTGGACTTTCGAGATGGCCGTGCTCGACATCGATCTTGACCCGACCGGGCAGGGTTGATCCGGCGCGCTTTTTCAATCTTAAGTTTGCGAGAAATCCATGCCGCTCTATTCGCTCGAAGGCAGCAGCCCGGAATTGCCGGCCGCGGGGACGTTCTTTGTCGCCGAGGAGGCGGTGGTCGTCGGCCGCGTGCGGCTCGCCGAAGGCGTGAGCATCTGGTTCGGCGCGGTGGTGCGCGGTGATAACGAGTTCATCACCGTCGGCGCGCGCACGAATATCCAGGACGGCTGCGTGCTGCATACGGATCCCGGCTTCCCGCTCGACATCGGCGCGGGCTGCACGATCGGCCATCGCGTCGTGGCGCATGGCTGCACGATCGGCGACAATACGCTGATCGGCATGGGCGCCATCATCCTGAACGGCGCAAAGATCGGCAGGAACTCGATCGTCGGCGCCGGTGCGCTCGTGACCGAGGGAAAAGAGTTTCCGGACAACTCGCTGATCGTCGGCGCGCCGGCGCGGGCGATCCGCACGCTCGACGACAAGGCGGCGGAGATGCTGAAGTTCGCGGCGAAGAGCTACAGCGACCGCTGGCCGAAATACGTCAAAGAGCTGAAGCGGATCGGCTAGAAGCACTTTCCGGCTGATCGGTTTTTCCGCTCATTTCCGCGTAATTCTTGGCTCTGGCTCCCGCTTTCGCGGGGACGAGCGGCCATTGAATGCGCTGTGCTTCGCTCGGGGACGACGAGTCCGTCTTTCAGAAAAAGGTGAGGCCGGCTCCTTGGGGGAAGAGCCGGCCTCCGCAAACCCGGTCCGGGGACGGGGAGGGGTGGGGACGTGACCGGATTTGCGATCTCGCTCCTTGTCAGCGTGCGGAAACGAATGGCGTGGGCCGCGGATCGCCGAGCGACACCCAAAGGTTCGGGTCGTGCTGCGACTGCCGCTTGGTGTAGCGGTAGCCGGTCTCGGCCCACGGCAGAATTTCGTCGACCTGATTGTCGAGGACGAGCTCGCCGCGGTTGGTGCGCACGGTAAGCACGGAATGGCCGTCGCCCTTCTTGTCGCGTACGACCGTGACGAGCAGTGCCGAACGCGGCCAGCCGAGCTGCATGAGGATGCGGCGCTTGAGCAACACGTAATCTTCGCAATCGCCGTAGCCGGACTCCGGATAGGTCCACTTCTCGACCATGCCGTATTGCTCGAGATCGGTCATCGGGCGGATGCGCTCGTTGACGTGACGATTGACGCGCGCGAGCTCGCGGTAGGCGTCGTTGGTGAGATCGACGTCGCGAGCCTCGGTCGCCTCGACGCGGCACTCCCACGGGCGGTCCTGGCAGAACTGCACCCAGCCGATCGGCGGCCGCGAAGTTTCGCCGACGGAGATGTAGAGCAGCGGTTCGCTCGATTGCGCCGCGGCCGGCGTGGCGATGCAGGCGGCGGCGATCGCGACGAATGCGATCGCGGCGAACCGTGCTCGTGCGCTGGACCCGGTGCTGATGTCTGCGTGCATCGCAGCCCCTCCCGTATCGGAAGCGACTATACGCACGCAGGACTTGCATTCCGTCTAAGACCGGGACGGAATTACTATGCAATATTTAGCGCAAATCTCCGAATATTTGATTCAATTGCCGAGAAAACTTGAGACGAATTTTCCTAAAATTTGAACGATCGGCACGCAAATGCCGCGCGCATGCGCGGTTGGCGCGAGACGGAATCCTTACAGAGAGATGCAGGAATGGAGAAGCGAGACGCTCAGGCGTCGCCGACGTCGTGCTCGAGCGTTTCCGGATTCTGCAGCCGGCTGAATTCGAGCGCGAAGCCCGTTTCGAGGTGGCGCACGACGCGCGCCGGCGTCCGGCCGAGCTTGACCGGCGAGCCGAGCGGAAGCTTGACCTTGGCGGCCACCGCCGCGCCGGAGAGCGAGACGTCGATCACGCGGCATTCGATCGTGCTGCCGTCGGGGAGCGTCAACTTCGAGCGCGGGTTGCGCAGTTCGAAGCGCTTATGCCGCCGGTCTTCGGGCAAGCCGAGGATGTTGCGGTTGGCGAGCCAGGTGAGCTGGTCGGCGATCTTGTCGCGTCGCCGGAGCGTCGCCGCCACCGTCATGGCAAAGCCGCCGTCGAACACGCGGGCGCAGCGGCCCTCGATGCGGCCGAGGTGATCGATATAGGCGACGACGTGCTCGCCGACGCGCGGCGGGCTGGCGGTGGCGAGCGCGGCGCCACCGGGAGACATGTTGACCGTCTGGCACGAGTATTCCCGCCGGTCCTCGCGCATGAAGCGCCCGGTGAGGATTACCTTTACGCGCTGATGACGGCGGCGCTCCTGACTGAGCGGGAGCACGACCGCTTTCTTCAGTTCGCCCATATTCGACCGGTCGTTCGAACTTGCGCCTTCCCGCAAGGACGTTAGCGGTCCAGCGGTTAACGGCGGGTAACGGGCGATTAACGGTAGAGTCAGCTGCGGAATGCGGCTCAGGTGCGGCCGCCGGGCAGCACGCGCAGCGCCGGGTATCCGGCGGCCGAGGGTGCGCCGACCAGGTCGATATCGTCGGCTGTTGCGGGCTGCAGGCCGCCGGCCGAGGTGAGATGCAGTTGCACCAGCGGCACGCCCCCGGCCCAATAGGGCCAATCCGCGGCGGACAGCGCGCCGAGGACGCGGGCGCGCGTGCGGCCGCGATGACGGAGCGGCAGGACGAGCATTTCAAGATCCAGCATGCGTCCGTCGGCAGTGCGCCCGACCACCGCCGCGACGGCCGGCAATGCCGTATCGGCCACCCTGCCGACCAGGTCCAGCAGCCGGAACCGGTCCTCCGGGGCGAACGGTTCCGCAAACGGATGGCCGGTCCATTCCCGTCCCAGAAGGGTACAAATCCGCGTGCCGGCAAGGCGCACGGTCTGCCGGTCACCCGGCGCCAATTCGAGGAGGAAGACATCGCCGAGCGTCGTGCGGATGGCGCCCGGATCGAGATCGCTCCGCTCGGGCGCCGCGCGGCTGGCGCGCAGGCGGTCCCAATAGGCGTAGAGGGCACGGCTGGAGGCGTGTTTCATTACCCCGAACTCAACCAAACTCGAAGAGCGGCCTGCCCCGTTTTGGAACGGGAAAGTCCGCACGCCTTACTACCGAGCAGATGGCATGCCGATTGACCCGATCATTGCGGCCGGCCCGCGGCAGCGGCGCGGTTAGGGTTAAACGTTCGTTTTGATTTGCCCGCGCGCTCGCATTGCTAGCTTGCCCCCACGGACCAGGTCGCCGCTCGACTTCCTTGATGGGGAGGTGGGACGTGACGGGCCCGCGGGAGCGGGGGCTTCCGCGGGCCATCCTTCCGGCGCCAAGCCTTGCCCGCGCCGCAGTCACGGCTTAAGGGACTTTTTTCATCCGGACCCCGCCGCGTGGCCCGCACTTCCCAGCCGATCTTCAACCTTCCGCCCGTCGTGGCCGCGCTCAGCGCGCTGCTCGTGTTCATCCACGTGCTGCGGGCGGCGGTCGACGAAGAGACGGATCTGCAATTCCTGCTTTGGCTCGCCTTCGTTCCGGCGCGCTACGACATGAGCCTGCCCGTGCGGCTCCCGCTGCCGGGCGAGTGGGCCGCCGACGCATGGACCTTCGTCACCTACGCCTTGCTGCACGGCGATGCGATGCATCTGATCGTGAACCTCGTCTGGTTCCTCGCGTTCGGGAGCGCGGTCGCGTGGCGGTTCGGGGCTTTCCGCTTCACCGCGTTTTTTGCGGTCACGGCGGCGGCGGGCGCGCTCGCGCATCTGCTCTTGCACTGGGGCGAGTTCGTCCCGCTCGTCGGCGCGTCGGCGGCCATTTCCGGATGCATGGCGGCGGCGATCCGCTTTATTTTTGAAGCGGGCGGGCCGCTCGGCATATTCTGCGACGGGAGTTCGCGCGCCTATTCGGTGCCGGCGGCGCCGCTCAGTGAAGTGCTGCGGAACCCGCAGGTGCTTGTGTTCCTCGGCGTGTGGTTCGTGATCAACCTCGGCTTCGGGCTCGGCACGCTCGACGAACTCGTCGGCAACGGGACGGTCGCCTGGGAAGCGCATGTTGGCGGATTTCTTGCCGGACTGCTGTTGTTTCCTTTCTTCGATCCGGTGCGGGCGCGCGAATAGCGCTTGCTGTCACCACAATTCGCATTCAGACTAAAGTCTCAGGGATGGACGCATGGAGGAGAGCCATGACTGTCCGCGCTATACTGGCACTCAAAGGCCGTGACTGCGTCACGATCGCGCCGGACGCAACGCTCGCCGAAGCCGCACGACTGCTTGCAAAACAGAAGATCGGCGCCCTCGTCATCACCGGGCCGGACCGCCGCGTGACCGGCATTCTGTCCGAACGCGACATCGTCTCCACCGTGGCTGCGCACGGCGAGCACGCACTCGCGCAGCAGGTGGCCGGCGTGATGACGCGCGAGGTCGTCACCTGCACCGAGGATGAGACGATTCCGAACCTGATGAAGCGCATGACGGCGGGCCGATTCCGGCATGTGCCGGTGATCGACCGCGGAAAGCTTGCAGGGATCATCTCGATCGGCGACGTGGTCAAGCACCGGGTTGCTGAACTCGAGCGCGAGCACGAGGCGTTGCGCGAGTATATCGCGACCGCGTAATCAGCGCAGCGCGGCGACCGTGTCGGCCAATTCCGCCAATGCGCGCTCGGCCGCCTCGGCGCCGAGGCGGATCGCTTCCTCGGCGCGATGAAAATCGAACAGGCCCACGCTGGAAAGGCGAGGGGAAATCATGACGTCCGGCGGGTCGCCCGCGAGGCGCGAGCGGGCGATACGGTCCTGCGTGATGTTGAAGGCGTCGACCATCACCGAGGCGATGCCGCCGGGTCCCTGTCCAGCCCCGACGACGTCATTGCGGAATCGCTTGCGCAGCCGGAAGACGCCGCCGTTGCCGTCGCGGCGAGGATCGGGGATCTCTTCGACCGGTTCGGTCTCCAGGCCGTGCGCCTGGATGACGGTGCCGCGGCCGAACACGTCGGCATTGAGGTTCACGGCGATCACGACGCGCGCGCCGAGGGCGCGGGCGGCGGAAACCGGAATCGGATTGATCAGCGCGCCGTCCATGAGCCAGCGGCCGGCGATCTTCACCGGGCTGAAGATTCCCGGCAGCGCGTAGCTCGCGCGGATCGCGTCGATCAGCCGGCCATGCGTCAGCCAGATCTCGTGGCCGGAACGCATTTCCGTGGCGATCGCCGCAAAGGAAGTCTCCAACTCTTCGATCTGCACGTCGCCGAAATTGCGCTGCAGGAGCTTGGCAAGCCGGCCACCGTTGATGAGGCCGCTGCCGACGATGCGGAAATCCATCAGGCCCAGGACATGGCCCCGCGTCACCGCACGCGCCCATTCTTCCAGAACGTCGAGGCGTCCCGCGGCCCACGCGCCGCCGACAAGCGCGCCGATGGAAGTGCCGGCGACAACGTCGGGAACGATGCCGGCAGACTCCAGCGTGCGCAGCACGCCGATGTGCGCCCATCCTCGCGCCGCACCGCCGCCAAGGGCGAGTCCGATGCGCGGGCGGAACATCTGCGGCTCCTGCCGGTCGACCGGTGCGTCGTTCTCCGGCGGGGCAGAGCGCTTCCTGGTCCAAAGGCGGAACAGCATGAATGCCTTTCCGGCCCCCTGCTGCATCAAAGCAGATATTGCGCCGGGGCGGAATCCTCTTCTCGGCGCATTCTTAACTCGCGGCGGACGCCTTGGTTTCCCGCCGATCGCACGCTAGCCGACGAACGCGAGGGGTGCGTCGGCCTGCGTGCCGGCCGGCACGCGGCGATAGAAGCAGGAGCGGCGGCCCGTGTGACAGGCGACGCGGTTGCCGCCGACGCGCGCCTTCAGGAGCAGCGCATCCTGGTCGCAGTCGACGAGAAGCTCCACCACCGTCAAGGTGTTGCCGCTGGTCTCGCCCTTGCGCCAGAGCTGCTTGCGTGAACGCGACCAGAACCAGGCTTCGCCCGTTTCGCGCGTGCGCGCGAGCGCATCCGCATTCATATGCGCGAGCATCAGCACGGCGCCGTCGTCGCTGTCGACGACGACGCAGGTGATGAGGCCGTGCTCATCGAAGCGCGGTGTGAACCGGGTGGTCTCTTCGAGGTCGCTCTTGTTCATCGCAGACTCCGTCCCGCGGGAGGGGCAGGGCGGGAGGAGTGATAGCAGAATTCGAGCGGGGCTATGCAAAAAGCAGACGGCCCCGGACATGGTCCGGGGCCGCCAATCTTGAAGGATGACGAACTGCGTCAGGCGCCGTTGTTGCGGCGGACGAGCGTGATGAAGCGCACCTGCTCGGCCGGGTCGTCGCGGAAGACGCCGGTGAACTGCGTCGTCACCGTCGAGGTACCGGCCTTCTGCACGCCGCGCATGGCCATGCACATGTGCTCGGCTTCGACCATGATGGCGACGCCGCGCGGCTTCAGATTCTCCTCGATCGCGCTGACGACCTGCGAGGTCAGGCGCTCCTGCGTCTGCAGGCGGCGCGCATACATGTCGAGCACGCGGGCGATCTTCGACAGACCGACGACGCGCTCCGTCGGGAAGTACGCAAGATGCGCGCGCCCGACGATCGGAAACATGTGGTGTTCGCAGAACGAGTAGAATGGAATGTCGCGAACCAGCACGAGATCGTCGAAGTGGCCGATCTCGCCGAAGGTGCGGCCGAGGACATCCTGCGGACGCTCCCTGTAACCGGTGAAGAAATCTTCCAGCGCGCGGACCAGGCGCTCCGGCGTATCGAGCAGACCCTCGCGATTTGGATCATCGCCGATCCAGGCGACAAGCGTCTGCGCGGCGGCTTCCGCCTGCTCGCGGGTCGGCCGCTCGACAACACGCTCCAACGCGGGGGCCGCATTCTCTGCGCGCGGTTGAAACGACTTTATGACGGCATCCATGACTTTCTTGATCTCCCCGTTCGACCGCATGTTAACGGTCGAATGCGATTTACGTTCCATGCCGCGGTGTCTTCAGTGTTTTCGCTTCCCAGGATCGGCGATTGGCCGCACGAAACCGTGGCAGAGAAAACCCCGGCACCTGCCGAAGCTTCCGCCTGACCCCAGCGGCCAATAATTCTGTGAGTTTCGAACCCTCTTGACGACGCCCGCCCGCAGGTTTGCATCCCCTGCGGCAGGCATATCTAGTGGCCGATCAAGGCAAAATTCAAGCAGCGTTAAAGACCCTGAACATAGTAAATTGACTTTCCACCCCCTATCTCGGGGGCGGAAGGGCGGCTGCCCGCCGCCAAAAAAACGGCATTCGGACCATGCTGGACGACGTCTATAACCGGCGCATTCTTGAGCTCGCCGCAGACATCCCCCGGTTGGGCCGGCTGGAGCAGCCGGACGCGACCGCGACCGCGCATTCCAAGCTGTGCGGGTCGACGGTCACGGTCGACCTGTCCATGGAGGGGGATACCGTTACGGACTTCGCCCACGACGTGAAGGCATGTGCGCTTGGGCAGGCTTCATCCTCCATCATGGCGCGGCACGTCATCGGCGCGAAGGCCGATGAATTGCGGGAAATCCGCCAGCAAATGCGCCGGATGCTGAAAGAGAAGGGCACGCCGCCAAGCGGCAAGTGGGCCGACCTGGCCGTCCTGGAGCCGGTCCGCGACTATCAGGCCCGGCACGCCTCGACCATGCTGACGTTCGACGCCGTGGTCGCGGCCATCGATCAGATCGAGGCGAGGCGTCGCGCGCAGGCGGCGGAGTGATGGCCGTCCTTCGAGACGCCCGCCTTCGGCGGGCTCCTCAGGATGAGGCCGCACTGCGGAAGCGGAGTACGATCCTTAGGCCGCTCTTGGCCGCTGCGGCAAAAAGCCCGAGCCTTCTGGGCCGGGTCCTGATCCGGGCCTACCGGTACACCCTGTCCTCGATCTTCGGCCGTACCTGCCGGCACCTGCCGACCTGCTCGGAGTACGGCGACGAGGCGCTCGCCCGCCACGGGTTGTGGGCGGGCGGATGGATGACGCTCGCGCGCGTTCTGCGCTGCCATCCGTGGGGCACTTCGGGACTGGATTTTGTTCCTGACGAGCTGCCGCCGGCTGCGCGCTGGTACCTGCCGTGGCGGTACGGACGCTGGCGGGGGATCAACGACAAGAAGTAGTGAGCGTGCCGGCGGCGCGAGGCGGGGCCGCCGGCACGCCCGGCGCCTTAGCGGAACTGACTCGCCAACAACTCGAGCCGCCGCGGCGCTTCCCTGGATCCGAACTGTCTTGCCTTCTCGTACCAATCGCGTGCCACCGCCACGTCGGAGTTCGACCCATAGACGCCGAGCTTCTTCAGCTCGTTCGGGTCGTAGCTCGCGGCGAGGGCGAGGGCTGCGCGCGAGTCGCGCGCTTCCGCCGCCCGCTGCAGCAGCAGGCGCGCACTTGCGATGTCACCATTCTTGAGCAGCTCCGTGCCGCGCGCGACCATGAGATCGATCTCGTCCTGGCTCAGATTGCGGACGGCTGCCTGCGCCTGCGCGGACGGCTCCGCCGGCGCCGCAGCAACGGGTTGCTGCTGCGACGGGGCAGGCGCCTGGGCTGTCGGCGCGCTCCACTCCAGCCGCATCGTCTGCCGATCGAGCACGCTGTTGTCGGGACGATGCAGCGCGACCGAATACTCCATCGTGCCGGAGAATCCGGACGGCGGCTTGATGTAGGTGGTGGCCAGTTGATGCGCGGGGACGATCCAGCCGGTATTGCCCCACGGCTTGCCCGTACTCAGCACCGTTCCCGGCACGAGGCCGCTGACGACCGCGGTCATGTCGGCGGCGGCGTTTTCCGCGGCGATGCCGATCAGGATGTGCTCGGCGTTGTCGGCGGTGGCACCGTTGACCACGAGCCGCGCCGGCTGCGCCGACTGGTTCTGGCTGGCGGCCGGCTCGGCCGCCTGCTGCCGGACGGCCGCCGTTTCCTGCGTGTCCTGCGTGCTGACGAGCGACGCGAGGCGCGTATTCAACGTATCGGTCGACACGCTGTCGAGCAGCGGCAGTTTGCCGGTCGTCTGCATGGCGATGAGCGCCGAGCCGGTCACCAGTACGGCAAAGGTGCCGACGGCCCAACGGAAGCCCGCGCGCTTGCGGGCCACCGGCCGGGGCGGCGGCGGCATGAAGTCCGCCGACGCCATTCTCCGGCGAATGCGCATCTGCTCGGCGCTGAGAATCTGCTCGAGCCGGTCGAGCTCGCTCTGCGCGATCGCCTCGCTGCGGGCGAGATCGCTTTCACCCGTCCATTCGGGATCGAATTCGTCGGCGCGCAGCGGCGGAGCGTCGGGCGCGAAACGGGACGTATCCTGCGCTGCTTCGTCGGCCGGATTCTGGAGCGAATCTTCGGCGGGATAGTTGCGGTGGCTGGGGGAATTCATGGACGCCTCCCGGTGCCAAGACTGACTGGGTTAAGTTCCGTGCCGTGCCGGTTCACCGCTAACGCTGTCCGCGCGATTCCTTCCAGGCGAGGAATTCCTCGAACAACTGCTCGCGGTTCTCGGGGGCGAACGCTTGCATCTTGCGCGTGCCGACGAATTCCTCGAACTGCTTGCGCTCGCTCGCGGACGCCGGCTGCAGGTTCTTCGCCAGCCATTCCTCGGCGGCGTCGTGCCGCTTCCAGCCGGGCAGGGTGGCCGCGAGGTTCGCTTCCTTCCACTTCGGATGCCGCGGCGGCTTGCGGAACTCGGCGATCTTCGGGAAGAAATTCTCGACGAACTTCGAGACGCGGTTGTAACGGTCGGTGCCCTTCGGCCAGTTGTAGGCGATCAGCACGCAGACGACGGCGACCGTGTCGATCTTATCGCCCTTGGCGATCAGATCGGGATAATCCTCGTGCGTGAGGACGGCCGGCAGGAAGTCCTGCTGCAGCGGCTTCTCGAACGCGACGGGGAGAAGCTTCAGCCCGTCGGACGCCTTGATGCGCGCCGTGGAGCCCGTGGGCTTGCCGGCGATGAGGACGTTGGCGTCGATCTCGCCGCGCTTCAGCATCTCGATGCCGTCGCCCTGGCCGACGGTGACTGCCTTGGCGACCTTGACGCCGAGCCGGTTGAAGATCTCCTCGGTGGAGAGGTGCGTGCCCGAGCCCTTGTCGCTGAAGTTCACGCGCTTGCCGGTGAGATCGTGGATCGACTTCACCGGCCCGTCGGCGCGGACGATCAGGTGCATCTCCTCGTTGTTGAGCTTGGAGATGTAAACGATCTTGTCGTCGATCGGGCCGATCTCGTTGGTGCGCTGGTAGCGGTTGAGCAGCACCGACTGAGTGATGCCGAGATCGATTCCCTTCAGATAGCGAACGTCCTTGATGTTCTGACCGCCGCCTGCGCCGATGATCGGCAACACGCGGAACTCGTCGCCGTTGTCGAGCACGGCCGACAGGTCATAGGCGAGCCGAAGGTAGCTGCCATTCGGATTGCCGGAAATGATCCCGACAGTATTTTCATTCATCATCCAGCCGAGCCGATTGGCGACCGGTCCGTCGGCACGAGCGTGCTTGATCGGACGCGAATCCTGGGCTTGGACGATGCTGGCGGTAAGAACGCTGACGGTGAGAACTGCTAGAAACGCGGACTTCGACGCATACCTCGCACGCATACGCTGACCGGCCATCGAGGCATTGCTCCTCGACGTTTTTGCCGCTCCCTGACTGGCGACGGTCCCATTGCCCCGAAGACCGTCGCGTCACCCCTCGCCCGGTGCCGAATTCTTGGTTGTCCGGCGGCCGGTTCTTTTTGTTCCAGGCGCGAATCTCCGCAGGGAATGTGTCGCGAGTTCGCAACGATTGTGGCGAAGGCGGGGTATTGTTTGGCGCAGAATTTTCGTGTTCTTTGCGGCGGTACGATTCAACGGCATGCGCACCGATCCGGATGCGGGGTGCATCGCAAAACAAGTATCCGGCCACGCTTACCTGCATTCGTAGGCAGCGAGTGAGCAACAGGAGAGACGAATGGTCGCGCTGACCTTTCCCGACGGCGCACGCCGCGAATATCCCGACAACATCACCGGCTTCGAGATCGCCAAGGGCATCTCGCCATCGCTCGCCAAGCGCACGGTGGCGATGGCACTCGACGGCACGCTCGCCGACCTGCACGACAAGATCACGAAAGACGCGAAGATCGAGTTCATCCCGCGCGACGATCCGCGGGCGATGGAGCTGATCCGCCATGACGCGGCGCACGTGATGGCGGAAGCCGTGCAGTCGCTCTGGCCCGGCACGCAGGTGACGATCGGCCCGGTGATCGAGAACGGCTTCTATTACGACTTCTTCCGCAACGAGCCGTTCACGCCGGAGGATTTTCCCGCGATCGAGAAGAAGATGCGGGAGATCATCCAGCGCGACCAGCCGTTCACGAAAGAAGTGTGGTCGCGCGAGGAGGCGAAGCGCGTCTTCCGCGAGAAGGGCGAGAACTTCAAGGTCGAGCTCGTGGACGCGATCCCGGCCGGCGAAGAGATCAAGATCTACAAGCAGGGCGAATGGTTCGACCTCTGCCGCGGCCCGCACATGACCTCGACCGGCAAGGTCGGCGGCGCCTTCAAGCTGATGAAGGTGGCGGGCGCCTATTGGCGCGGCGACGCGCGCAATCCCATGCTCACACGCATCTACGGCACCGCGTGGCAGACGCAGGAGCAGCTCGACCAGTACATCCACCAGCTCGAGGAGGCGGAAAAGCGTGATCATCGCCGGCTCGGGCGGGAGATGGACCTCTTTCATTTTCAGGAAGAGGCGCCGGGCTCGGTGTTCTGGCATCCGAAGGGCTGGACGCTGTTCCAGACCTTGGAGAACTACATCCGCCGGCGGCAGTCGGACGCGGGCTACCAGGAAGTGAACGCGCCGCAGCTCATGGATTCGTCATTGTGGGTCACGTCGGGCCACATGGCGAAGTACCGCGAGATGATGTTCCTCACCGAGAAGCGCGAGGAAGAGGAGCGGCAATACGTCATTAAGCCGATGAACTGCCCGGGGCACGTGCAGATCTTCAAGAACGGGCTGAAGTCCTACCGCGACCTGCCGTACCGGCTTGCGGAGCTCGGCAAGGTGCACCGCTTCGAGCCGTCGGGCGCCTTGCACGGGTTGATGCGCGTGCGCGCGTTCACGCAGGACGACGCGCACGTGTTCATCTCCGACGATCAGATCACTGACGAGGTGATCGCGATGCACCGGCTGATCCTGTCGATCTACAAGGACTTCGGCTTCGAGGACGTGCAGGTGAAGTTCTCCGACCGGCCGGAGCAGCGCATCGGCGAAGACGCCGTGTGGGAGAAGGCGGAAGCCGCACTCCTGCGCGCGCTGGAGATCGCGGAATATCCCTACACCTACAACAAGGGCGAGGGCGCGTTCTACGGGCCGAAGCTGGAATACGTGCTGCGCGACGCGATCGGGCGCGACTGGCAATGCGGCACGGTGCAGGTGGACCTCAACCTGCCGGGCCGGCTCGGCGCGTTCTATATCGCGCCGTCGGGCGAGAAGATCGTGCCGGTGATGCTGCACCGTGCGCTGTTCGGCTCGCTCGAGCGCTTCACCGGCATCCTGATCGAGCATCACGCCGGGCATTTCCCGCTGTGGCTCGCGCCGCTGCAGGCGATGGTGTGCACGATCACCTCGGATGCCGATGCTTACGCTGCGGACGTTGCGGCGGCGGCGAAGAAATTCGGCCTGCGCGTCGACGTCGATCTCCGCAACGAGAAGATCAACTACAAGGTGCGCGAGCATTCGCTGGCGAAGGTCCCCGTGCTGCTCGTGGTCGGCAAGAAGGAAGCGGCGGAGCGCGCCGTCTCCATCCGCCGGCTCGGCAGCGAGAAGCAGACGGTGATGCCGCTCGACGCGGCATTGGCGGTTCTTGCCGGCGAGGCGACGGCGCCGGACGTGAAGCGGGAGCGGGAGGCGGCCTAGTCGCGCCGCCGAGGCCGAAGGGCCGACGCGGCAATAAGAAGAGTTACGCCGCCACCTTGAGCTTGAGGCCGAGCGCGCGCATCACCTTGAGGATGGTCGCAAACTCTGGATTGCCTTCGGCGGACAGTGCCTTGTAGAGACTTTCGCGGCCGAGGCCGGTTTCGGCGGCGATTTTCTTCATGCCCTTGGCGCGGGCAACGTCGCCAAGCGCATGGGCGATCAATTCCGGGTCGCCGTCCTCGAACACCGCTTCCAGATAATAGGCGATATCCTTGTCGGTCTTGAGATAGTCTGCCGAGTCCCACGGGGTCGTTTTCAGTTTTCTTTTTCGTTTCGTCTTCGTTGCAGATTTGCGCATGCCGGTCTCCTACAATTCGTCTGCCAGTCTCAGCGCGACGGCGATGTCCCGTTCCTGCGTGCGCTTGTCGCCGCCGGCGAGCAGCACGATCAGCGTCGATCCGCGCTGAGCGTAATAGACCCGGTAGCCGGGGCCGTAGTCGATGCGCATCTCGGAGACGCCGTTACCCACCGGTCTCACGTCGCCGGGATTGCCAATCGACAGACGGCGGATACGGGCATTGATGCGACCGCGCGCCCGGTCATCACGTAGCGCCGCGAGCCACCGGGCGAAGACCGCCGTCTGCCGGACCTCGATCACCGACGTATAGTATCCTATAAGATACAGGCGGGCAAGCGGTTCGACGTGAAGCGCGAGGCGGCGTAACAATCGCCTTCTGCAAAGCCGGCTCCCCGCTCAGGGTTTCCCCGACTTCAGCCTGATCGTCGGACCGTCGACGGCGAACGTGCCGTAGCCGCGGTGGTGGATCGTCTTCGGGTTCTTCTGCGCGGGGTCGATCCAGGCTTGCACGACCTCAAGAACGAAGAGGTTGTACCTGTTGACGAACCCGGTATCGGCGACCTTGCATTCGAGGTTGGCGAAGCATTCCTCGATCAGCGGCGGCGCCACGCGCCTGGCCGGCACGGCGGTCAGGCCGAAGGCGTCGAACTTGTCGATATCGCCGCCGGATGCGTTGCCGACCCGCACCACTTTCGACGCCAGCTTTCGCGCGGGAATGGCGATCACGCATTCACCGGTCGCCCGCAAGGCGGCGAAGCTGTAATTCGCGCCGCTGACGACGCAGGCGACCAGGGGCGGCTCGAACTCGACCATCATGTGCCAGGACATGGTCATGACATTGGCGCGGCCCTTGCGCGCGGTCGTCAGCAGGACGACCGGGCCGGGCTCGAGCAGTTGATAGACTTTGGATAGCGGGAGATCTTTCATGGTCGTCGCCTGCAAGGACAGTGGAGCGGGACGTATGGCGCATTCCACCACGACCGCAAAATCAATATACCCGTAGGGCGAGTGCCGCCGGGGAGGCCATGATGGCAAAATCGATCTTCCTTGCCGGCGCCGCGGGCGCCATTGGGCGGCGGCTCGTTCCGCTTCTGCTCGCCGCCGGGCATCGCGTGACCGGCACGACGCGTTCGCCGGAAAAGGCGGAGGCGCTACGCAAGGCGGGTGTGCGCCCGGCGATCGTCGATGCGCTCGACGCGAAGGCGCTGAAGGACGCGGTCGAAAGCGCCCGTCCCGAAGTCGTCATCCATCAGCTGACCGACCTCGCCTTGCTTGCGGATGTGAACCGCATGGCCGAGGCGCTCGAGCGCAACGCGCGTTTGCGAAGGGAAGGGACCGCCAATCTGGTGGTGGCGGCTTTGACGGCAGGAGCGACCCGGATCGTCGCCCAGAGCATTTCGTTCGTCTATGCGCCGGGCCCCGAGCCGCATCATGAAGACGACAGGCTCGATCTCGACGTGGAAGGGTTGCGGTCGGTGTCCGTGCTTGGCGTGGCGGCGCTGGAACGCGAAGTGACGCAGACGCCAGACATCGAAGGCATCGTGCTGCGCTACGGCCATCTGTACGGGCCGGGAACGGGGGTCGACGCAAAGCCGCCGCGCGGCGCTGTGCATGTGGACGCGGCCGCGCATGCCGCCCTGCTTGCGGTTGATCGCGGCAGGGCGGGTATCTACAACGTCGCCGAAGACGATGGCGAGGTCGCGATCGAAAAGGTGCGGGCGGAACTCGGCTTCGATCCCGGCTTTCGTCTGTCGGTGTGATTACTTCGCGAGCGTGGCGATATAGGCCGCGACGTCGGCCGCCTGGGTGCGCGACAGCTCGCGGCCCGGCATCAGCGGATGCGGAAACTGGATCGACTTCGCCAGCTGGTCGGCATTGAAGCCCGGCTTTCCGGCGATTGCTGCAAACGGCGGGGCGGCGGTCGGCGCGGGCTGCTGATCCGCGGCGACGAGATGGCAGGCCGCGCACCAGCGCAACGAAAGCTCCTTGCCCGCGGCAACGTCCGCGGCGCCGGCCGGAGTGGATAGCGCGACAAGACTGAACAGTGCGACGACAGACGGACCGGTCCGGAGCATGAAAATTTTTCCGTTGCAGATTGTTCGGGGCGGAATTGCCCGAGCGACTTCAGCGCGCCAGCACCTCGATCTCGCGATCGCGGCCGGACTGGACGCGGAAATTCTCCTGATAGGTTTTTCCGTCGTGGCGGGCGACGGCGACATAGTCGCCTTCGGCGAGCACGACGCTCGGGAATGCGCCGATCGATTCCTTGATGGAGTCGCCGCCGGGAGTGAGCACAGACCATTGCGTGTTGGCGATCGCTTCGCCGCCGGGCGCGCTCACGAGCTTCAGCGTGACCTGCGCCGCGCGGTGATGCACGGTCGCGTCGGTGAGGCGGCCGGGCTCGATGCGGACGTCGGCCTGAATCACGGAATTGCCTTCGCCATAGGTCGATTGCACGTAATAGACGCCAGCCGGCAGCAGCACGAGCTCGCCGGCACTGGCGCTGCGCACGACCGGCGGTCGCTCGGCGCGTCCGCCCGTAGGATTCGCGGAGCCGGCGCGCTGCAGGAAGCTGCCCTCGTACACCTCGAAGCGCAGCCGCTGCGGCGAGATCGCCGTGTCGCCGACGCGGCCCTGCAGACGCAGCCCGCCGCCGGGGACGATCAGGGTTTCGCGGCGCGGACCGTCGTGCAGCGCGACGCGCTGCACGTTGGATGCGAGCCCGTAAGCGGCATGCACGACGTACTCGCCCGGCGCGAGTGCAAAGATGGGGAAGGGCTCGCCGGATTCCGCGGCGAGCGAGAGCGGCCCGGTCGGATCGGCCTTGGCGTGGAAAACGCGCCACTGGATGCCGCGCGGGATGAACGGGCCGTCGTCGGCGTAGCGGGCCGACAAGGCGAGCGCCAATTTCCCCGACGCGACCACGGGGATTGCCTGCTGCGGGTCGCGGACGCCGCCAAGAGACGGTCGCGCCGCGGGTGGCGGCGGGGGCGGTGGAGGCGGCGAGAAAATCTGACTCGGCTGGCCGGTGAACGGGCTGACCTGCGCCGGCGCTGTGCCCGGGCCGGCGAAGAGCAGCAATGCAGTCCCGGCGAGTACGGCCAGGCGGCGGCAATGCCCGACGGTCACGGCGCTACCGGTTGCGGGATGCATGCGTCTTTTTCGCCTCTGGTGGAGGCGAAAGCAAGGCTGCGCTTGGCGCTTTCGATGCCGTCATGTTAGGCGAAACAGTCACTGAATGCCTGGATTTTGCGATGAAAGACGCAATCAACCTTCTTAAGACCCGCCGCTCCCCGCGGATTCCCGACCTCACCGAGCCGGCACCGAGCGAGGCAGAGCTTGAGACGCTCCTGACCATCGCCTCGCGCGTGCCCGACCATGGAAAGCTTGCGCCCTGGCGCTTCCTCGTGCTGTCGAAACAGGGGCGGGCGTCGCTGGCCGATTCGCTCGCGGCCTGCTTCAGGGCCGACCATCCCGAAGCGACACCCGACCAGATCGAGAAGGAAGTCTCGCGCTTCCGGGACTCGCCGCTTGTCGTTGGCGTGGTTTCCCGCGCGGCGCCGCACGTGAAGATTCCTGAGTGGGAGCAGGTTTTGTCGGCGGGGGCCGCGTGCATGAACCTCGTCACGGCCGCGCATGCGCTCGGCTACGGCGCGAACTGGGTCACTGGCTGGGCGGCCTATGACCGGCGCTGCCTCGACCTCCTGAAGATCGCGCCCGACGAGCGCGTCGCCGGATTCATTCACATCGGCACGCCGATCGCGGCGCTGGAAGACCGCCCGCGGCCGAAGCTCGATGAGATCGTGACGCGGCTCTGATCCCTGCAGGCCGACTCAAGTTGGCGGGTCTGCCGCGAGCGAGAGCTGTTGGGCTGCCTTTGCCAGACGTTTGTCGCGTGTCCACAGCGAAGCGCCGGGCGTCAGTCGCGCCGACGCCAGGAGATGTGCGTCAATGTAGCCGATGTCTAGCGCGAAGAGGCGCTCTCGATCGATAAAGTCGAGGACTTCTCGATCATCGGCGACAATCGCCTTAGGCAAGTCGTGAAACGTCCGCAGGATCAAATCCCGCTGATGTAGCTGGCCGAGCGCCAGTTCGCCGATGACGAACGGATGCGTAATCACCCTGCCGTCTTCGAGCAGTCGTACTAATGTGGTTTCGATCCGACGCAGGTGATCGACCCAGATAGAGGTATCGACGAGGATCACTTGCCGGCAGGCCGCCTGCGCGGAATACGCATGAGCTTTCGCTCGCTGCCGCCAAGGCGAGCAAGTCGACGTGCGCTTTCGCGCTCGATCAAAGCCTTCAACGCTTCACGGACCAGCGCGGATTTCTCACGCACGCCGGTGAACGCTTCTGCCTTTTTGATCAACTCGTCATCGAGGGCGATAGTCGTTCTCACAGGGCGCTCCCAAATCGTTATCATCAAAACTATCATTAAATGATGCCGATTTCAATGCAATCGCGACGCGGCTACAGCCCCGCTGCTTTCGCCTGCGCGAGCAGGCGCTCGGCGCGGATGAGGTGCGGGCGGTCGAGCATCGCGCCCTCGAGTCCAACCACGCCGGCGCCGGGATTGGCGGCGAACGCCGCGACGACGGCTTGCGCGTGCGCGATCGCTTCCGGCGTCGGCGTGAACACGGCGTTGATCACCGGCACCTGCGCAGGATGGATGGCGAGCTTGGCGGCGAAGCCGTCGCGGCGCGCATCCATGGCTTCGGCGCGCAGGCCGTCGAGATCGCGATAATTGGTATAGACGGAATCGATCGGCAGGACTTCCGCCGCCATCGCGGCGAACAGGCAGAGCGCGCGCACGACGCGGTAGGGCTCGGTGTAGTCGCCGGCGGGAAGGCGGTTGGTCTCGGCATTGACCGCCGCCGAGAGGTCTTCGCCGGCCCAGCACAGGCCGTCAAGCCGCCTGCTCGCGCCGCGATAGGTGCCGAGCGTGAAAATGGCGGCGGGCGTTTCCGTCGCCAGCGCGACCACGCGCGTTGCGCCGTCCGGGATGCCGACAATCGCTTCGCGCGCGGCGAGCTTGGCGTCGAGGAGCGTCAGGTCGCTGCCGCCGCCGCACTTCGGCAGCATCACGCCGTCCGGCTTGCCCTTGAGCACCTCGTCGAGATCGCCGTCGAGCAGGCCGGTGTCGAGTGCATTGAGCCGCACGTAGAGCTTGGGGCGATTGCTCGCCGAGGCCACCGATTGCAGGAAATCGCGGACCGTTGCGCGTGCTCCGAGCTTCGCATCGACCGCAACCGAATCCTCGAGATCGAGCACGAGCGCGTCGGCGCTTGCGCCCATCGCCTTGTCGAGCTTCTTGGTGCTGTCGCCGGGAACGAAGAGAAGGGAGCGCATGTCATCTTTCCTTGGGCCTCATGGTTCGAGACGCCCCGTCACCTCATCCTGAGGAGCCGGAGCGAAGCGGAGGCGTCTCGAAGGATGAGGTGACGGGGCTCCTCACCACGAGGCCATAACCAAGCCCTCATCCTGAGGAGCGCCCGCAGGGCGCGTCTCGAAGGACGAGGGCGAAATCATACAGGCCGTTTCTTCATGAATGCCTGCCGCTTGCACTCGGCGACCAGCGTCCCGTCCTGCTTGTAGGCGCGGTGAAGGAATTCGACGATGCCGGCGTCCGGCCGCGAGCGCGACTCGCGCTTGCCGATCACCTCGGTGGTGGCGCGCACGGTGTCGCCCTCGAACAACGGGGCGGGAAATTTCACCTCGGCCATGCCGAGATTGGCGATCGTGGTGCCGACCGTGAGGTCGCTCACCGACATGCCGATCATCAGCCCGAGCGTGAACAGCGAGTTCATCAGCGGCTGGCCCCACTCGGTCTCGGTCTCGCAGAAATGCCGGTCGATGTGCAGCGGCTGCGGGTTCAGCGTCATGTTCGAGAACAGCATGTTGTCCATCTCGGTGACGGTGCGCCGGTAGCGGTGCTCGTAGATCCGGCCCGCGTCGAAATCCTCGAAATACATGCCGCCCCGCGGGTGGCGCTCTCCTTCGGCTGGCATCCGTCTCTCCTTCGAATTCCGTATTAAGGCTTCATTTACCATAGCAGCCCAAGGCTCAAGCCGTTCGGCCTGCGGGACCGCGATTCCCATGCAGGCTTGGGGGATAGCGATGTCCGTCGACGGCCTCAATGGCCCGGGCGACCGCGTCACCGCAGCGATCCGGAGCGCGAGCCGGACGACGGGGGCGGGATTCGACTATCTCCTGAACACGGCGATGCGCGAATCCTCCCTGAATCCCACGGCGAAGGCGAAGACCTCGTCGGCGCGCGGGCTCTACCAGTTCATCGAATCCACCTGGCTTGCGATGGTGAAGGAGGAGGGCCCGAAATACGGGCTCGGCCGGTTCGCGGCCGCGATCGACCGGGGTGCCAACGGCGAATACGCCGTGCGCGATGCCGCGGCGCGATCGCAAATCCTCAAGCTGCGGGAGAACCCGCAGATTTCCGCGCTGATGGCCGGGGCGCTGGCGAAGCGCAATTCGAGCGAGCTTTCCGGCACGCTCGGCCGCGCGCCCACGGACGGCGAGCTCTATCTCGCGCATTTCCTCGGGGCGAACGGAGCGAAGCGGCTGATCGAGCTACAGCGCAAGAACCCGAAGGCGCAGGCATCCGCCGCTTTCCCGGAGGCGGCGCGGGCCAACAAGTCGATCTTCCAGCGCGCGGACGGCAAGCCGCGCAACGCCGCCGAAGTGTTCGCGGCGCTGACGCAGGGGCAGGGCACGCCGCCGCTGTACCCAATGCCGGCCAGGCCCGCGACGGCCGTGGCCGAGTTGCGGCCGACGCTTTCTGCCGATCCGGTGTCGGCGCCGGCGCGGCCGGCGGTGCCGCAGAAGCTCGCCTATGACCATGCGGTGTTGCCCGCCTATTCGGCGTTCGCCGCCGAAGAGGGACCGGCGCTGCAGTCGCTCTTCCGCGACGGGCCGGCGCCGCAGGGACCGATCTCGCCGATGGTGCGGGAGATCTGGGGCTCGTTCGACGCCGGTACACGCGGCCTTGCCGCGGTCGCACCGGAAAAGGCCGCGCCGGGCGCGATCGGCGAGCCGATGGATCTGCTCGGGCACCTGAAGCCGGGCATTCTGCACCGCGGGCGCCGTTCAACGCTCGGCAGCTAAGCCCGCCTTCAAATCCTTAATGAAATCCAAATAGTTACGGTGAACGCTTTGTTAAGCGGGCGGCGCGATCATGCGGGCGGAATGGGGGGTAAGCCTGAATGATCGTGCGGCAATTCCTGCGCTGGGTGCAGACTGCGCCCGCCGGCGACCGGGCTGAAGCGACGAGCGCGCTCGCCCGTGCGTACCTCTACTCGGACCTCTCAAAGGAAGACCGGCTTGCCGCCGAGGCGGCGATGATCGTGCTGCTCGACGATCCGTCGCCGCTCGTGCGCCGCGCGCTGGCGGAAGCGCTGCAGAACGCCGATGTCGCGCCGCACGGCGTCGTCATCACGCTCGTTTCCGACCAGCGCGACATCGCCGAACCCGTCGCGCGGCGTTCGCCCGTGCTCTCCGATGCGGAGCTCGTCGATCTCGTGGGCGGCGGGGCGGACTGGATGCAGGCGGCAATCGCCGCGCGCGATCCGCTGTCGCGTGCGGTGGCGGGCGCGATCGCCGAGGTCGGCTGCGCGCAAGCCTGCCTCGTGCTGATCGAAAACCCTTACGTCGACGTCACGGCATCTGCGCTTGCCCGCATCGCCGAGCGGCATGGGCACCTGTCGGCAATCCGTGAGGCGCTGTTCGCGCGCGACGATCTGCCGACGGAGACGCGGCAGGCGCTCGTCGCGAAGCTCTCGAATTCGCTGTCGCAGTTCGTCGCCGACCGCGCGTGGATGCCGGCTTCGCGCGCGCAGGAAATCGCGCGGGAAGCCTGCGACCGCGCGACCGTTGCGCTCGCGGCCGGACGCGACGCCGACCAAACCGCGGCGCTCGTCCGTCATCTCGTGTCGAGCGGCCAGCTCACTGGCATGCTGCTTTTGCGCGCGCTATTGTCGGGAAACATGCATTTCCTGATCGAAGCCTTCGTCGAGCTTTCGGGCGTAAACGGCGAGCGCGCCGCGCGCATCCTTTCCGACCGGAGCGGCGCGGGCTTCCGCGCGCTGTATCAGAAGGCGGGACTGCCGGACGCGGCGTTCACGGCGTTCCGCGTGGCCTTGCAGGCCATGCACGAGACCGGCTTTGCCGGCGACGCCCTCGGCGCTTCGATGCTCAAGCGGCGGATGATCGAGCGCGTGCTCACGCAATATGAAGGCGCGGCCGAAGGCGAGGTCGACTTCCTGTTTGCGATGCTGCGCAGGCTTGCGGCGGAAGCCGCACGCGACGAGGCGCGCTATTACACGGCGGATCTGATCGCGGCCGCGTAAGCGGCTTACGCCATCCGCGGCAGCTCGATCTTCACATAGGCCTCGCCGGCGATTTCGGCGTAGCCGTCCTGCAGCTCCGCGGCGAGGAACTTCTCGACGAGGATTGCGAGCTGCTCGGCGATCTCGCCGCCGGTCGCGCCGCCCGCATCGCGAACGTTCTCGCGCACGATCGCACGGATCGCCTCGACGTGCCGGTCAACGAAGGCGAGCGGAATCCGATGCTGGTCAGGGGCATGGTCGAGCAGGCGGCAGAGGCTGCCGGCGATCCGGCCGGCGAGCGGGAAGCCGAGCGTCGCGGCGTCGCCCTTGATGTCGTGGCTGGCGCGGAAGAGCATGGCGAGCGTCGTCGACGTGGCGCCGGCGCCGTGCATCGCCGCGCGCGCGGACTCGAGCCGGTCGCATTCCGCCTGCATCCAGTTGCCGAATTCGCCCTTGAGCGTGGCAAGCGCCGCTTCGGCCTGCTTCACGACTTCCATGTCGATGTCGCCGGGCTCCTGCGTGTGCTGGATCGCGTCCTTCAGCTTGTGCGGCGGCAGGATCACCGTGTGATCCTCATAGTTGGTCTGTTCTACGGGGGCCGCCTTGGCTTCGGTCATGACATGCAATTCCGGTTGACACTCAGGAGATGGTGGACGCGGCCGCACGCTGCGCAGCCGGGGAAGGTTTGGCGGTTGCCTGCGCGCCGCGCGGCTTCAGCCGATCGACGAGGGAAGCATCGATCGGCATGACCTGGATGACCTTGCCGCCGTCGGCGCCCTTGCGGCGTTCGGGGCCGGCGTAGTTGGACATCACATTGCGGCGTCGGTCGGGACCGAAGTAATCCTTGGTCTGGATGAACGGGCGCGGATTGAGCACGACGCTGAGGATGCGTTCGTAGAGCGCCTTCGCCGCGATCGGCTTGGCCAGGAATTCAGTGACGCCGGCATCGCGCGCCTCCATGACGCGGCGCTTCTCCGAATGTCCGCTCAGCATGATGATGGGGATGTACGGATTGGCGTTGCCGCCGGGCTGGCGGATCGTCTTCGTCAGCTCGATGCCGTCGAAGATCGGCATCGCCCAGTCGGTGATGACGATGTCGGGATTGTGGGCGCTGAAGCCCTCGAGGCCGGCGGCGCCGTCCTCGGCCTCGTAGATCTCGCGGGAGCCGAAGCCATGCAGAAGCTGGCGGACGATGCGGCGCATATGCGCGTTATCGTCGACGATCAGAAAACGCAGCCGGTGGAAATCAATACGAATCATGGACGCGCCCCCAGACGCGCGCACTTTGGGGACAGGCCCATTAAGGGCCGATCATGCTTAAGAATTCGTTGAACGGGAACCGGCGGGCGCGAGCCGCGGAAATTCAGCCGAATTGCTCGGCGAGAATGCGCTCATCCAGGCTGTGGCCGGGGTCGAACAGCATCACGGTCGAGGAAGCCATGTCCATGCGGACGGTGACGGTGGCGACCGAGCGGACCTCGAAATGGTCGGCGACGGCGCTCACGGGGCGCTTGTCGGCTTCGAGCACCGCGATCTCGATCTCCGCCTTGTCGGGGAGGAGCGCGCCGCGCCAGCGGCGCGGGCGGAATGCGCTCAGCGGCGTCAGCGCGAGGAGCGGGGCGTTCACCGGCAGGATCGGGCCGTGCGCCGAGAGATTGTAGGCGGTCGAGCCGACCGGGGTCGCCACCAGGATGCCGTCGCAGATGAGTTCGGCGAGGCGGACCTTGCCGTCGACGGCGATCCGCAGCTTGGCCGCCTGATAGGACTGACGCAGGAGCGAGACTTCGTTGAAGGCGGACGCGCGCTGCTTCTTTCCGTCGACGCTCACCGCTTCCATGATGAGCGGATGGATCACGACGCGCTCGGCGTCGGCGAGGCGATCCTTCAGCCCATCGGCGCGGTATTCGTTCATGAGGAAGCCGACCGAGCCACGGTTCATGCCGTAGATCGGCGTCGCCTTGTTGCGCAGCTCGTGCAGCGCCTGCAGCATCAGCCCGTCGCCGCCGAGCGCGACGACGACGTCGGCGGCGTCGATCGAAACTTCGCCGTAACGCGCGGCGAGGTCGCGGCGCGCGGCGGCGGCTTCCTCATGCGCGCTCGCGATGAAGGCGATCTTGTCGTAGCGTGTGGCGGACTTGTTCATCAGGAATCCGGCTAGTGTCGTGGTTCAGAAATTCGCTTTATTCTTGCGGCGAGTCATTCAAGCGAATTTCTGAACCAAACGACACTAGAATCAAAGAGTTGCTAGTGTCCTACGAATCCGAAGTTCGCTCACGAGGGGCCTGCACGGTTGAGCGAACTTCGGATTCGGGACACTAGCTAGCCAGCCAGCCGCACGGGAGAGAGGCGATGGACGCGCCGGCCTTCGTCTATACGACCTATCCTTCGCTTGTCGAGGCGGAGAACGCGGGACGGGCGATCGTGGAAGCGGGACTTGCGGCTTGCGTTAACATTCTACCGGAAATGGTCTCGATTTTCCGGTGGAAAGGGCAGGTCGAGCGTGCCGCGGAAGTGGTGATGATCGTCAAGACGCGGGCCGCACTGCGGGAGCAGGTCGCCGCCAAGGTGCGGGAGACGCATCCTTATGAGACGCCGGCGATCATCTTCCTGCCGACCGAGGGCGGCGATCCGAACTATGTGCGCTGGATCCTGGAGGAGACGGCCGGAGCGAAATGAGCGGCGTGGTCGTGATCACGCCGCTCACCCCCGCGCAAGCGGGGGTCCAGGGAAATCTGCACGGCTTAGATTTTGTTACCCTGGGTCCCCGCTTGCGCGGGGACGAGCGGAGGAAGGTAGCGCCGACTTCCTATTCCGCGCCGAGCTTCACGCGCAGGCCGGCGAACAACGCGAAGGGCGGCATACGGTAGCTCAGGATTTCCTCGTAGCGCCGGTCGAGCAGGTTCTCCGCGCGCACATAGGCGGTTGTGCTCGGCGTCCATTGATAGGACAGCATGGCGCGCAGGACGGTGGCGCCGGGAAGCTCCACGAGCAGCGTCTCGGTCGGCCGGAAGTAGAAGTCCCTACGCGTGCTGTTGTGCACGACTCCGACGGTGGCGCTGCCGCGCCCGTCCTTCGAGCGCAGGGTGGTCTCGAAGGACGCGGAGTGCCGCGGACGCCGGACCTCCGGCGTACCAAAACTGTTGCGGGCGTCGGTGTAGGTATAGGCTCCGGAAACGGTCCACCAGTCCGACAACTCGAGGGTCGCCGTCGTCTCGATGCCGTGCCGGCGCGCGATGCCGGCACCGTTGCGATAGATCAGGCCGCCGAGCCCCGCGTCGAACACGAGATCGACCTTGTTCGTGAATTCGGTGGAGAAATAGGTCACGTCGGTCGTCAGTCTCCCGAACCATCGCTGCTCGACGCCGACGTCCCAGCCGATCGAGTGCTCGGGCTGGAGAGCGGGGTTGGGCAGATTGAAGCTCGATCCGAACAACTGGAACACGTCTGGGTCCGTGATGCCCTTGCCATAACTCGCATGGATGCGCGTGCCCGTGGCCGGCAGGCGCTGCGAAAGCGCGAGCCGCCACGTCCAGACGTCTTCGAGCGCGCTATTCCAGTCGTGACGCAGGGCGCCGGAGAGCGTCGTATGGCTCGGCAGGTCGAGCACATATTCTCCAGCGAGGCCGAGTCGCCGCTTGACGAAATGCGCGGGATTTTCGGACTGGATGTAGTCCTCGCTGCGGCGGTCGAGCAGGAGCGTGGCGACGTGGCGTTCGCCACCCGCGAGATTCGTGTCGAACTTGAGCGTCGACTTATATTCGTAGGCGATGCGCGTTCCTTCGGCGCCGAAGGGGCCGAGTTGCGCGTCAAGGCTGCGCGTCTTTTCGTCGAAACGTTTTGCAGCGACGCTCTGCACCCAGTGGCCGTCGAACAGGGTCAGGGTGGCGCCGACGCGGCTGGCGAGACTGCGATAGGCCGTGTGGCCGATGCTGTCGGTGATCAGTCCGTAGGTCGCGGGGTCGACAGGCACGCAGGGAAACGCGCCCGGCACGACACAGGCGAAATCCTGCACGTCGGATTCGGCGAAGCGGTCGGTGAAGCGGACGACGCCTTCGATATTGAGGAACTCGTTGATGTCCACGCCGCCCTTGGCGGTGACCACCGTGGCGCGGCTGCCGTCGCGCTCGTGGCCATCGCGGGCGATGTTGTAGCCATCCGCGCGATAGCCGCTCGCCGTGAGCGAGCCGTAGAACGGTCCCGACGCGCCGCGCAGGTTCGCGCTTCCGCCGAGCGTGTTCTGCATGCCGCCTTCGAGGCGGCCCTCGAAGCGCGAACCGGCGAGGCCGCGCCCGGAGCGCGTGATGATCGAGATCACGCCGGCATTGGCGTTGGCGCCGTAGATTCCAGACTGCGGGCCGCGGATGACCTCAATGCGCTCGATGTCGTCGATCGGCAGGTCGGCAAAATCAAAGCCGGGAAATCCGAGCTGATTGACCTCGATGCCGTCGATCTGGATCAGAAGATTGCGCGGGTCGGCGCCGCGCAGGAACACGGAGGTGAGCGAGCCGCGCGTGCCGGATTGCGCGAAGCTAACGCCGGGCACGGTGCGGAGCGCATCGGCGACGGTGGAGACACCGTCCGCGCGCAGCCTGTCGCCTTCGAGCACGGTGACAGCGGAGCCGACGCGGGTCGCCTCGATCGGGAACTGGTGCGCAGAAATGACGACCTGCGGCAGCTCGGTGACCGTCTGTGCGAGCAGCGGATCGGAAATCGTCAGCAGCAGGAGCGGGGCAAGTGTTTTCGTTCGCGCCATGGCGCGCCTCCTTCGATTGTCGTTGGATGACAAGTCGCGGAGACGCGATCGCGGATCAGAGCCGAAGCCCGCGCGTCGTCGTACTCGAATTTCGGATGCCGCCCCACTTCACGCACCCCGCAACGGTTGACTTCACGTCGTCACCGCTGCGGATCGACCGCCCCATGCGCGCGCCCCGCACGCCGGAAGGGTGACCGATGCAGGTCGGTCTCCTGGCTCGCGGGTCGTCGCCTCTTCCACCTTCCCAGGCGTTGTGCGCCCAGTGGCATTTCGAAAGGGGCTCGCCGCTTACAGTTGCGGGGGCAGCCGCGGCTTCAGCGAACTTGAATCGCCTACCGCGTTCCCTTGGTCCTCCGGCATTGGCCAGCGGACCACCTGCGTCGTGTGAAGACGAAAGGCCACTTCGGCCCGGCTGTCAATCAAGCGCGGCTTACCGCCAAGCATTTCAAGCGGATAGCAAGGGCGATTGGGATGTATCCCAAGCAGGTTGCATCCCAACATTCTTCCCACTAATTCGTCCCAATCATAAAATCATTATATATCATGTATTTATATAAATCTCTGGCGCGGAACGATTCATTCGTTCAATAGTCTTATTTCTCTGATCCAGTCTGCCCAACGCGGTCCATGGCCGGACAGCGGGAGGTTCGTGTCCATGGTGCCAGTGCATCCCAACAAGTACCGGCTCCTCGCTGCGGAGCGCCGCGCTCCGCTCCGCGTCTCCTTCGAGTTCTTCCCGCCGAAGACGGAGGAGATGGAGCGGACGCTGTGGGAGTCGATCGCGCGGCTTGCGCCGCTGGCGCCGAGCTTCGTGTCGGTGACCTACGGCGCCGGCGGCAGCACGCGTGAGCGCACGCACGCGACGGTGAAACGAATCCTTGCGGAAACCGCGCTGGTGCCCGCTGCGCATCTCACCTGCGTCGCGGCGACGCAGGAAGAAGTGGACGAGGTGGTGCGCAGCTATCACGCGGCGGGCGTGCGCCACATCGTGGCGCTGCGCGGCGATCCGCCTGATGGGATTGGCGCAAGGTACGAGCCGCATCCGGGCGGCTACGCACATGCATGCGATCTCGTCGCCGGCATCCGCCGCACGGCGGACTTCGAGATTTCGGTGGCGGCGTTTCCGGAGAAGCATCCGGAGAGCGCGTCGCTCGCCGGCGATCTCGATGCGCTGAAGCGGAAGATCGACAGTGGCGCGAGCCGCGCGATCACGCAGTTCTTCTTCGAGAACGACACCTACTTCCGCTTCGTCGACCGGGTGCGCGCGCACGGGATCGACATCCCGATCGTGCCGGGAATTCTCCCCGTGCAGAACTTCAAGCAGGCGCGGAATTTCGCCGAGCGCGCGGGCGCCGCCGTGCCGCAATGGCTCGCCGACCGCTTCGAGGGGCTCGATGACGATGTGGCGACGCGCAGGCTCGTCGCGTGCGCGGTCGCGACCGAGCAGGTGCTCGCGCTCGCGGGGCAGGGCGTCACCGATTTTCATTTCTACACGATGAACCGCGCCGAGCTCGTCTATGCGATCTGCCATCAGCTCGGCATCCGGCCGGCGGTGGCGAAAGTCGCGGCGTGAGGGGAGTGGCGAACGTGGCTTCTCAACACGATGGGCCGCATCAGGCTTGTGCATGCCATCCGCCATCCGCTTCGCATCCGGCCGGCGATGGTGAGGGCGGCGACGTAAGGGGAGTGGTGAAGGTGTCTTCTTCCGTGACAACCGAGATCGACGGCGCAGAAATCGAACGCGCCCTGCGCGAGCGGGCGGCGGAACGCATCCTCGTGCTCGACGGCGCCATGGGCACGATGATCCAGTCGTTCAAGCTGGACGAGGCCGGCTTTCGCGGCGCGCGCTTCGACGCCTGGAACCGCGAGGTGCGCGGGAACAACGATCTTCTCAACATCACGCGGCGCGACGCGATCCGCGAGATCCATCTCGCCTATTTCCGCGCGGGCTCCGACATCGTCGCGACCAACACCTTTTCCTCCACGCGCATCGCGCAGGCCGATTACGGTATGGAGCAGGTCGCCTATGAGCTGAACGTCGCCGGTGCGAAGCTCGCATGCGAGGCGGCGCGGATCGCGGAAGCCGAGGACGGGTTGCGCCGCTTCGTGGCTGGCGCGATCGGCCCGACCAACCGGACGGCGTCGATCTCGCCGGATGTCTCCAACCCCGGCTTCCGCGCGACCAGCTTCGACGAGCTTGCGGCCGCTTACGGCGAGCAGGCGCGCGGGCTCATCGACGGCGGCGCGGACCTCCTGCTGATCGAGACGATCTTCGACACGCTCAACGCCAAGGCGGCGATCTTCGCGATGGAGAGCCTGTTCGAGGAGCGCGGCATCCGGCTGCCGGTGATGATCTCCGGCACGATCACCGACCGGGCGGGGCGGCTCCTGTCCGGGCAGACGCCGGAGGCGTTCTGGGTCTCGGTCGCGCACGCCAAGCCGTTCTCGGTGGGGCTCAACTGCGCGCTCGGCGCCCGCGAAATGCGCGCGCACATCGACGCGATCGGGCGCGTCGCCGACACTTTAATCTGCGCGTATCCGAACGCGGGCCTGCCCAACGAATTCGGCGGCTATGACGAGTCGCCGGAATATATGGCGGGCATGCTCGGCGAGTTCGCCGAGGCGAGACTCGTCAACATCGTCGGCGGCTGCTGCGGCACGACGCCGGAGCACATCCGCCAGATTGCCGCCGCGGTGCGGGGCAAGGCGCCGCGGCGCGTGCCGAAGCTGCCGCAGCGGCTGCGGCTCTCGGGGCTCGAGCCGTTCGAACTCACCGACGCGATTCCGTTCGTGAACATCGGCGAGCGGACGAACGTCACCGGCTCGGCGAAATTCCGCAAGCTGATCACGGCGGGCGACTATGACGCGGGGCTCGAGATCGCCCGGTCGCAGGTGGAGAACGGCGCGCAGGTGATCGACGTCAACATGGACGAGGGCCTGCTCGATTCCGAGAAGGCGATGGTGACGTTCCTCAACCTCATCGCCGCCGAGCCCGACATCGCGCGGGTGCCGATCATGGTCGACTCGTCGAAATGGTCGGTGATCGAGGCGGGGCTGAAGTGCATCCAGGGCAAGGGGATCGTGAACTCGATCTCGCTCAAGGAGGGCGAGGAGGCGTTCAAGGCGCATGCGCGGCTGGTGCGCCGCTATGGCGCCGCGGTCGTCGTCATGGCCTTCGACGAGAAGGGGCAGGCGGACACGCTCGAGCGCAAGGTTTCGATCGCCGAGCGCGCGTACCGGATCCTGACGGAGGAAATCGGCTTTCCGCCCGAAGACATCATCTTCGATCCGAACATCTTCGCGGTGGCGACCGGCATCGAGGAGCACTCGAATTACGGCGTAGCCTTCATTGAGGCGGCGGGACAGATCCGCGCGAAGCTGCCGCACGCGCACGTGTCGGGCGGCGTCTCCAATCTCTCGTTCTCGTTCCGCGGCAACGAGCGCGTGCGCGAGGCGATGCACTCGGTCTTCCTCTATCACGCGATCAAGGCCGGCATGGACATGGGCATCATCAATGCCGGGCAATTGCCGGTCTATGATGACCTCGATCCCGAGCTGCGCGAGACCTGCGAGGACGTGGTGCTCAACCGCAGCGCGGACGCGGCCGATCGGCTGCTCGCGTTGGCCGAGCGCTACAAGGGTGCGGGCAAGGAGAAGAAGGAAGCCGATCTCGCCTGGCGCGAATGGCCGGTGGAGAAGCGGCTCGAGCATGCGCTCGTGCACGGCATCACCGAGTTCATCGAGGCGGACACGGAGGAGGCGAGGAAGGCCGCGAAGCGTCCGCTCGACGTGATCGAAGGCCCGCTGATGGCGGGCATGAACGTGGTCGGCGACCTGTTCGGCTCCGGCCGCATGTTCCTGCCGCAGGTGGTGAAGTCGGCGCGCGTGATGAAGCAGGCGGTCGCCTGGCTCATGCCGTTCATGGAGGAGGAGCGGCGCGCGAGCGGCCTAGAGCAGCAGCGCAGCGCCGGCAAGATCGTGCTCGCGACCGTCAAGGGCGACGTGCACGATATCGGCAAGAACATCGTCGGCGTCGTGCTCCAGTGCAACAACTACGAGGTGATCGACCTCGGCGTGATGGTGCCGGCGCAGAAGATTCTGGAGACGGCGCGGAGCGAGCAGGCCGACATCATCGGCCTGTCGGGACTGATCACGCCCTCGCTCGACGAGATGTGCCACGTGGCCGAGGAGATGGAGCGGGAGGGCTTCGAGCTGCCGCTGCTGATCGGCGGCGCCACCACGAGCAAGGTGCATACGGCGGTGAAGATTTCGCCGCGCTACAGGAAGAGCCAGGCCATGCACGTGATCGACGCGAGCCGGGCGGTGGGCGTCGTGTCGAGCCTGCTCGATCCGGAGGTCCGCTCGCGCACGTTCGCGCAGGTGCGCGCGGAGTACGGCCGCATTGCCGAGACGCACGCGCGCGCGCAGACGGAGACGCGGCGGCTGCCGATCGAGGAGGCGCGGGCGAAGCGGTTCCGGGCGGATTTTGCGAACTACAAGCCGCCGCAGCCGAGCTTCCTCGGCACGCGCGCGTTCGACCAGTACGATCTCTCCGAGCTCCTCGGCGTGATCGACTGGACGCCATTCTTCTCGACCTGGGACCTGGCGGGGCGGTTCCCGGAAATCCTGAAGGACAAGAAGTTCGGCGAAGCGGCGCGGCAACTGCATGCCGACGCGCTGGCGATGCTGGAGAAGATCGTCGCGGAGAAATGGCTAACGGCGCGGGCGGTGATCGGCTTCTTCCCGGCGAATGCGGTCGGCGACGATATCGCGCTTTACCGCGACGAGGAGCGGCGCGAGCAGCTCGCCGTCCTCCACACGCTGCGGCAGCAGATGCCGAAAGCGGAGGGACGGCCGTGCATTGCGCTGTCCGATTTCGTGGCGCCGGCGGAAAGCGGCGTCGCCGATTATGTCGGCGCGTTCGTGGTGACGGCGGGCATCGGCGAGGCGGAAAAGTCCGAGGCGCTGAAGGGCGCGAACAACGACTATGACGCGATCCTGCTGAAGGCGCTCGCCGACCGTCTCGCCGAGGCGCTGGCCGAGCGCATGCATCAGCGCGTGCGCAGGGAGTTCTGGGGCTATGCGCCCGACGAGAATCTCACGAACGAAGAGTTGATCAAGGAGCAGTATCGCGGCATCCGGCCGGCGCCCGGCTATCCGGCGCAACCGGACCACACCGAGAAGGCGACGCTGTTCGGCTTGCTCGACGCGGAAGCTGCGACCGGCGCGAGGCTGACGGAGAGCTTCGCCATGTGGCCGGGCGCGACGGTGTCGGGACTTTATTTCTCGCATCCCGACAGCGCCTATTTCGGCGTCGGCCGCATCGACCGCGACCAGATCGAGGACTACGCGCGGCGCAAGGGCTGGCGCATCGAGGAAGCGGAGAAGTGGCTTGCGCCGATCCTTTCCTACGACCCGGCTGCGATTCCGAAAGTGGCGGCGGAGTAGATGACTCGTCATTCCGGGGCGCCCACCGAGAACGAAGTGCGAGGTGGGCGAGCCCGGAATCCAAGATGAGTCAAAGCAAGTGGAAATGCTGCTTGGATTCCGGGCCCGGCGCTAGCGCACCGTCCCGGAATGACAAGAAGAATAAAGAAAAGGCTGCACCGACGTGCGGTGCAGCCTCCCGCGGGGGCGGGGAAGCTCTGGCTTGGCTCCTAGAGCACCGCGTTCCACGCGATCGGCGTCATGCGATAGCCGTCGCCGTCCTTTTCGACGTGGCCCGCGGCGGGGAACGGGAAGTGAAAGCCCTGAATCAGCAGCTTCTCGGCGATCGCCATGTCGTAGAGCTTGCGGCGGGTCTGCTCGGCCAATGCGCCGTCGGCGTCGAAGCTCGCGTGCCAGCCCGGATTGCGCACGAAGAGCAAGGCGGTTCCGGCCGTGATGTCCGCCTGCACGAGCACCCTGCCGGATCCAGAGGCCACAATATGTGAAGTGTGTCCCGGCGTGTGACCGGGCGAGGCGATCGCCGTGATCCCCGGTGCGATCTCTTTGCCGGCCTCGTACTGCGTGACCTGCTTGCCAAGGGCGCCGAACACGCGCCGCACGTTCTGGAATCCGCCGCGCGCGGCTTCCGGCGCCGCGTTCATCTTCGCGTCGTCCATCCAGTGCGCCCATTCGGGCGTCGGCACCATGACTTCCGCGTTCGGGAAGGCAGGCTTGCCATCCGCGTTCAGCAGCCCGCCGATGTGATCGCCGTGGAAGTGCGAAATGATCACGGTGTCGACTGCATTGCGGTCGATGCCGGCGGCTTCGAGATTGGTATGGAACTGGCCGAGCGCCCCCTTGCTTTGTTGGAACACGGTCGGACCCATGCCGGTATCGATGACCACGAGCTTGGATCCCGTATTCACCACCACTGGTGTGAAGGGGGAGACTGGCTGTTCTTTATCGTGGCCCGGATAGAGCGCTGCGAGCGCTTCGCTGACGTTTCCCCTCGACTGGTTGCGCACGTAGCCGTCGCTCAGGGGCGTCGGCCGCACGCCATCGGTAATCGCCGTCACTTCATAGTCGCCCACCTTGTAGCGATAGAATCCCGGCGCCTGCTTGCCCGACATGGGCGCCGCGGCGCGGGCGGGCGTGGCGACTCCGGCAGGAGCCAGAGCGGCCGCCGTCAGCGCGGTAGCGCCTGTGAGCAAGGTTCGGCGGTTGACTGAATTCATCCCGTGTCTCCCTGACCAAGAAATCCGATCCAGCAGATAGCGAGGCCTCGGCAGCGTTGTCCCTCACCGAAGGCACGCGTTCGTTCACGATGCGTTGAACCCCTGTCGTTCCGGCATATTCCCGTTCCGATTCACAAAGCCGAGAGTGCCTTCGGCGCGGCACGAAAAAAGCGTGCGATGCGATGGAACGAGGGGGACTCGCTTGGACCCCGTTCTCCGGAGTACGAAAGGCGCGGCCGGCTCGATACTCGGGTCCCGATCGCCGCCATTCGGTCGAGATGCGCTGGCACAGCCGGCAAACCCGCCTGCATTGAGGAGTTTCCTGGTGGCGATCGGAAAGAGGAGAGCTGCCAGCGCGATGCTTGTGCGTCCCGGCCTCCTGCTTGCCGTCTACGGCGTGGCGATCTTTCTCAGCGCGTCGCTGCTGTTTTCCGTGCAGCCGCTGTTCGCGAAGCTCGTGCTGCCGTCGCTCGGCGGCGCGCCGGCGGTGTGGTCGGTGGCGCTCGTGTTCTTTCAGGCGGCGCTGCTCGCCGGCTATCTCTATGCGCACCTGATTACCGTTTATCTGCCGGGCCGGCAGTCGGTCATCGTGCATCTCCTCGTCATGCTCGCGGCGACGGTGGCGCTGCCGCTCGGCATCGCGAGCGGGTGGGGGCGGCCGCCGTCGCAATGGACGGAACTCTGGCTGCTCGGGCTGTTCGCGGCGTCGATCGGGCTGCCGTTCTTCGCGCTGTCGGCGAACGCGCCGCTCCTGCAGGCCTGGTTCGCGCGCACGGGGCACCCGTCGGCGCACGACCCATATTTTCTCTACGCGGCGAGCAACGTAGGCAGCTTCGCAGCGCTCCTCAGCTATCCTTTTCTCGTCGAGCCGCTGACGGCGCTCAGCCAGCAGACGAGATTCTGGTCGGGCCTGTTCGTCGCGCTGATCGTGCTGATCGCGCTGTGCGGCCTATTACTCGTGCAGACGCGGAATGCGCTGCCGGCGGTGCCGCGAGACGGCGGCAAGGCCGAGCAGACGCCGGGCTGGAAGGACGCGCTGATCTGGATCGCGCTCGGCGCGGTGCCGGCAGCTTATCTCGTGGCGGTGACGGCGCACATCTCGACCGACGTTGCCGCGGTGCCGCTGCTCTGGGTGCTGCCGCTTGCACTTTATCTTCTGACCTTCGTGATCGTCTTCCAGACAAAGCCGATCATTCCGCACGACGTCTTCCTGAAGATTCAGCCCTATGCCGTGGCGTTGCTGCTGGCAGCGCTGATCTTCAAGGACCTCAACAATATCTTCGCGGTCATCGCCATCAATCTCGGCGCCTTCTTCGTGACGGCGATGGTGTGTCACGGGGAGCTGGTGCGGCGGCGTCCGGCGGCGCGCCATCTCACGTCTTTCTATCTCTGGCTGGCGACGGGCGGCGTGATCGGCGGAATCTTCTCGGGGCTGATCGCGCCGAACATCTTCAACTGGGTGGCGGAATATCCGCTGCTCATCGTCGCCGGCCTGCTATGCCGTCCCGGGCTCACGATCCCGCGCGAATGGCGCGCGTGGCTTTCCATGCTCGGCGCGCTCGCGCTGGTCGCGTTTGCCGTCCTCTGCATTCGCGTGCTCGGCATCTGGCCCGATGCGCTGTCGTTCCGCGGCATGGTCGGCGTGGTACTCCTCGTGGTGGCGCTCTTTCTTGCGCACGACACGCTGCGGCTCGCGGGCGCGTTCGCCTGCGTGCTCGTGCTGATCTACGCCTACATCGCGGAGACGGGCACGGTCACGACCGTGCGCAGCTTCTTCGGCGTGCACAAGATCTATGAGAGCATATCGGGCGGCGCCGGCGTGCGCGTGCTGATGCACGGCACGACCATCCACGGGGCGCAGCGCATCGAGCACGTGGTCGCGCAGCGGCGGGGGAGGCCCGCGACCATCACCTATTTCGGACCGCAGTCGCCGATGGCGGCGGCGTTCGACGGCGTGAAGAAGAACAAGGGCCGGCCGATCCGGGTGGCGGTGGTCGGGCTCGGGACCGGGACGGTTGCCTGCTTCCTCGATCAGGAGGACGCGCTCGATTTCTACGAGATCGACCGGACGGTGGTTCAGATCGCGCTCGATCCGGCGAAGTTCGAGTTCGTCTCGAGCTGCAAGCCGGACAGCCGCGTCATCCTCGGCGACGCGCGGCTGATGCTCGAGGACGCGCCGGACGCCCACTACGACCTGATCGTGATGGACGCCTTTTCCTCCGACGCGGTGCCGGTCCACCTGCTGACGCGGGAGGCGATGGCGCTCTATCTGCGCAAGCTCGCGCCCGGCGGGATGATCGTGTCGCACGTGATGAACCGGCACATGGAGCTTGCCTCCGTGGTGGCGGGTATTGCGGCTGCGAACGGCGCCGCCACGCGCGTCATGCATTCGAGCTATTTCGAGTCCGAGCAGTATATCTTCGGGTCGAGCGTGGCGGCGGTCGCCCGGACGGACGAAGACTTCGGCGTATTGCGAAATTCCGGCGATTGGGCGATGCAGGAGCCGGCGGGGCGGGTCTGGTCCGACGACTATTCCAACATTGCCGGGGCGATGATCCGACGTTTGCAGGACGAGTGAGGGGCATCGTACGCCGCCGGTCCGCCGCGCATGCGAGCCGGCAATAACGGAGGAAGCCGCCGATGGCGGAGAAATCCCGCGGGGGGAGACGGAAGCGGCCGGCCACGGCGCTCTTGTCGATCGACAATCACGGCGTGACGCTTGCGGTTTTTGCCGTGGCCATCTTCCTCAGCGCCGGCCTGCTTTTTTCGATGCAGCCGCTGTTCACGAAGATGGTGCTGCCGACGCTCGGCGGCGCGCCGTCGGTCTGGTCGGTGGCGCTCGTGTTCTTTCAGGCGGCGCTGCTCGGCGGCTATCTCTATGCGCACCTGCTGACCCGGCACCTGCCGGGCCGGCAGTCGGTCGTCCTGCATCTCCTCGTCATGCTTGCGGCGACGCTCGCCTTGCCGCTCGGCATGGCCGCAGGCTGGGGCAGGCCGCCCGCAGAGGGCGAGTTCCTCTGGCTGCTCGGGTTGTTCGCGGTGTCGATCGGCCTGCCGTTCTTCGCGCTGTCGGCGAACGGGCCGTTGTTGCAGGCCTGGTACGCGCGCACGGGACACCCTTCGGCGAAGGATCCCTATTTCCTCTATGCCGCGAGCAACATCGGCAGCTTCCTCGCGCTGCTCAGCTACCCGTTTCTGGTCGAGCCGTTCTCGCGCGTGAGCGAGCAGGCCGAGTTTTGGTCCGGCCTGTTCTATGTGCTGATCGTGCTGATCGCGTGCTGCGGCGTGCTGCTCGTGCGCTCGAAGGACGCAGCGCCGAGTGCGGTCCCGGTGGGCACCGGCGCGCTTGCCGCGCCCAACCATTGGGATGCGGCGATCTGGGCGGCGCTGGCGGCGGTACCGGCCGGCCTGATGATCGCGGTGACGGCGCACATCTCGACGGATATCGCGGCGGCGCCGCTCCTGTGGGTGATCCCGCTCGCGCTCTATCTCCTCAGCTTCGTTCTGGTGTTTCAGACGAAACCGGTCGTGCCACTGCGCTACTTCGTGGCGGTGCAGCCGTTCCTGATCGCCGCGCTCGTTGCAACATTTGCCGTCAGTCTGAACCTGAATATCCTCGCGCTCTTCGCCATCCACATCGCCACGTTCTTCGTGACGGCCGTCGTGTGTCACGGCGAGCTGGCGAAGCGAAGGCCGCCGGCGCGCTATCTCACCTCTTTCTATCTCTGGATGGCGGTCGGCGGCGTGGTCGGCGGTCTCGTGACCGCGATGGTCGCGCCGGGGCTGTTCAACTGGGTGGCGGAATACCCGCTGCTGATCATTGCCGCCGTCCTGTGCCGCCCGGGATTCGCGATGCCGGACGACCGGGAGAACAGGATCTTCTGGGCCGCCGCGTTGGCGGTGCTGGTGCTGCTGGCGATCCCGCACGTTGCGTTCGGCTACGAGTTCGCGCACGACAGCTACGGCGGCGTCGTGCTCGTGCTGCTCGCGGTGGCGCTCGTGCTGTCGCCGGATCCGCTGAAGTTCGCGGCAGTCATCGCGCTCGCCTTCGTGTTCATCCGCATCTACGACACCGAGGCGGTCGGCCGCACGTCCATCCGCAGCTTCTTCGGCGTGCACAAGATCCTCGACACGCCGGGCGGCGAATACCGCGTGCTGATGCACGGCACCACCATTCACGGCGCGCAGCGCGTGCGCGACGCCGAAGGCAATCCGATCCGCAGCCGGCCGGAGCCGATCACCTATTACACGACGAATTCCGGGATCGGGCAGTCGATCGCGGCCGTTCGCGAGAACAAGGGGGAGCCGATCCGCATCGCCGCCATCGGCCTGGGAACGGGCTCGGTCGCCTGCCTGACGGAGCCGGGCGATGCGCTCACGTTCTATGAGATCGACCGCACGGTCGTCCGCATCTCGCGCGACGACAATTACTTCACGTTCATCGCTAATTGCGCGCCGGATGCGTCGGTCATCCTCGGCGACGCGCGGCTCACGCTCGCCGATGCGCCGGACGGCGCATACGACATCATCATCGTCGATGCCTTCACGTCCGATGCCATTCCGGTGCATCTGCTGACGCACGAAGCGATGGAGGTTTACCTGCGTAAGCTCGTACCGGACGGGCTCGTGGTGCTGCACGTATCGAACCGGCATCTGGAGCTGTCATCGGTCGTTGCCGGCGTCGCCGCCGCGAGCGGCGCGATCACGCGCGTGCATACCGGCGGGGCGGGGGACAACGACGAGGACGATTACAGCGACACGGCCTACCGCTATTCGACCAATGTCGCGGTGGTCGGGCGGGACGACGAGGCGTTCGGCGCGCTGGCGACGCGGGGCAGCTGGGAAGTGAAGGAACCGGACCCCAAGCAGTGGATATGGACCGACGACTATTCCAACCTGATCGGCGCGCTCATGCGCAACCTCCGCTGAGTTGTCGAGGCCCGGCGGCGGCCGTCGTCAGACGCGGTCGTCCATGATGTTCAGCAGGCGCTGTGCATTGTGCCGGATATTGTGGTTCATCTGATCGATTTCCCGCAGGCCGTCGGCGACGGAGGTCTGGAAGACCTCAAGATCGTCGATCAGTTCGTCCAGGTCGGTCTTGGCCACGCGCAGGCGCGAGCTTTCCATCTTCCCCATGACGCGCGTCACCTCCAGGCTCGCGGCGAGCCGCTTCATCTCGGTGCAGTCCTGGTGGAAACGCTCGGCTTGCGCCGTGATCGCCCGCAGGCCGTCGACGGCCTTCTGCTGATAGGCGTTCTGCTGCTGCTCGAGATAGAGCATTTCCTGCTCGTGCGATTGCCGGCCGGACGAAGCTTCCGTGCGGAAGAACTCCGCGACCTCCTGCTGCACTTTCGCAGTGCAGAGCAGGAACAGTCCGTCATTGATGGTCTTGTGGACCTGCTGCGCCGAAGCCATGAAGCGGCTCATGTTGCTTCTGATCTCGCCGGCGATGAGATCGTAATTGTTGGAGATGACGCCGATGGTCGCGGCGGACTGCCCGAGGCGGGTGACCTGGACCCGCAGATTGAGCGGGACGTATTCGTTCTTCTCGTAGGCGGCAAAGATGTCGCCCGCCTGCCGCAGCAGCGCGTCGGCCGCTGTCACGATCTCGTCGAAACAGGCGATCATGCCGTCGGGAGCCCGGCCGAGCCGCTCGTTGCGGGCGGCCATTTCCTTGCTCAGGGCGGTCGACATGAACGCGCCGTAGCTCTTGAAGCCAAGTTGCGCGAGCCGGTCGAGCAGGATCGCGGCGGCATCCTCAGGGCTGATCTTGCTCTGGCGGCTGGTGGCGGCGGCGAGGGACTTGTATTCCCGGTCGACGATGGGAAATAAGGCGCTGCTGGGCTTCAGGCGGACGGAAAGATATCCACCTTCGATCGGCGTCACGATCGCGAACACCCAATAGTATCGGCCGTCCTTCGCCTTGTTCTTGACGTAGGCGCCGATCGGCTCGCCCTTCTTGATGGTGTCCCAGAGCAGCCAGAAGACCGCTCTCGGCATGTCGGGATGGCGGATGATGCTGTGTGCCCGATTGATCAGCTCATCCCATGAATACATGCTGATGCGCTGGAAGACGCTGTTTCCGGAGCGAATGATGCCCTTGAGGTCCGTTCGGGAGAAGAAAAGCTCCTCGAACGAGAAGGGGACTTCCTGATCGATATCGGGGCGGGTGTTTCGCCGCAGCGGGAGGTCCATGCGAGATATCCCTACGAGGCATGCGGGCGGTTCTGTCGGAGGGAATCAAGCCGGCCCAGCCTTTCCTGGGAAAAAATACCATATCGGGGCCTATGGCTATTGCCGGTCCCCCGCGCAGGCGGGGTGCGCGTTACCATCTCCACAGTTGTGTTCTGCCGCTTTCTGTCGCCGGGCGGCAAAACGCCGCCTAAATTCTTGCCCGACGCGGGCGGCGGGAGATTCGACGGGGAGCGGGGTGGCGCCGGCCGCAACGATGAGGTGTTCGGCCGCTGGCAGCGCGGAGCGGTTGCGAAGTCAAAAAGCCCGACCCCAGGAAATGGTCTGGACCGACGATGATTCGAACCTGATCGGAACGTTGGTGCGGAACCGGTCGTGCGATTGTTTCCGTGCGGGCGGAACTCTCATTGCGTTGGGAACATCCGGAACGGTGCATCTTTCACAAACGTTTCTTCCGTGGCGGCAGGCTGCAGATGGAGGAACGTTGCATGCGGTATGTTTGGTTGAATACCGTTGCGGCAACCGCGCTTGCGCTCGGCGTCGCAACGGCTGGAGCCCAGATGACCGAGAAGGAGCCGAAAGGCTTCGAGCGAAGTCAGGGCACGGCACAGGAACGCGCGCCCACGCAAAAGGATAAGGCTGCGCCGGGTGCGCGCGATACTGGCACAGCGCAGGGCCAGAGCGGTGCGCCGCGACAGGTCGGCCCCGGTGCGCGCGGGCAAGCTGCACCGGAGCAGGATCGCGGCACCGCGCAGACACAGGATCAGGCTCCTTGAGGAGCGAAGAGCCGAGATCTGACGACGAAGGAAATGCAGGATCAGCGGCCGCGTGCGCAGGAACAGCAGGGCACGCGGGAGCAGCGCCGCGCGCAGGACAGGCAGGACCTGCAGGATCAGCGACCGCGTGCGCAGGAACGCGAACGCACCACAACGGAACAGCGTCAACCGCGTGGGCAGGAACGCGCGGTCTCGCCGCAACGGCATGAGCCCAGGGCGCAACAGCGCCGGGAGCCCTCGACCGGCGAGGCCACGGAGCGAACGAGACCACGCGAGGAGACCGGTCGGGCCGAGACCCGCAGCCGCACTTCGGGTGACGTTCAGCTTTCATCGCGTCAGGAGACTACGATCCAGCAGACGTTCCAAAGGGAGCGGAACGTCAACATCATCCGTGACCGCGATATCAATTTCTCGATCAATATCGGCGCGGCGGTGCCGCGCTCGGTGCGACTCGCGCCGTTGCCGGCGGCGATCGTGGCCGTTGTTCCGCAATTCCGCGGGTACCGGTACGTGGTCGTGGAAGAGGAAATCGTGATCGTGCATCCGCAGACGTACGCGGTCGTGGCCGTACTTCCGTATGGCGGCCCGGCACGGGCGAGCGTGCGGTCCGGCACGCGCGTCCAGCTGTCGGCGCCGCAGCGAGCGCGAATCCTTTCGTTCGCGCGGGCTGAATGCGACGCCGTGATTGCCCAGCCGGACTTCCCGATCGCGTTGGGCGCGCAAATCCCGCAGTGGATCGAGTTGTGTCCGTTTGAGGAGGTCGTGGAGGAGGTGGACGTCGTACGGCCGTACCGGTTCTTCGTCGTGCAGGACCAGGTCGTGCTCGTCGATCCGTCTGACTACAGGATCGTTGAGGTGATCCGCTGAGGTTCACCCCGGAAAAGTCACGATGGCCGCGGCGGTGCATTGCTGCCGCGGCCGCTTATTATTCCAAGTTCTGGCTGTGGATGGTGCCGGCTGTAGGAATTGAACCTACGACCTACCGCTTACAAGGCGGTTGCTCTACCGCTGAGCTAAGCCGGCCCCTGACACATATAAATGTAGCGGCTCCAGTCCGCTTTCGCAGCAAAAACTCATAAACCATAGCGGGAAGTCGTAAGCAGCCCGTAACGCTTACCTCAAGATCCTCGCTTAGCCTGCGGGGGACGGAGGCAAGCGTGAATCCTCGCAAGTTGTCCGCGTTGCTGTACGTGGTCTCGACCGCGATCCTGTGCCTCGGCGTGCTTTTGCTCGCCGTAAGAGCCGGGCGCGCGGACCATGCCCCGCAGCTTCTTCCGGACGGCAGCATCGTGCATGGCGACTGGGGCCTCTACCGGCCCGGCCATATGGCGCCGTGGGTGGAAGGGCCGGTCGTGATCAGCGCCCCGCGCGGGGGCCTCGGCCAGTATTTCCCGACCAATCGCGACGACCCGGGCGCCTATCGCCGGCGGCCGCCCGTCGACCGTGTCCCGATTCCGCCGGAGCCCTATTACCGGTCGTGGGGCGTGCAGTCGCAGAACCTCGATCCGAACAGCGCGACGGTCTATGCCCCCTTCGATCCGCCGGCTGTGATCTACGCGCCGGAGATTTATTCCAAGAAGAAATAGTAGCCGCCGCAACGATCGACGTCGCTACGATCGTTGCTGCGCGAGCCGCAGCGTTGCGAGCTGCATGGCGAGCGCGGCGGCATTCGAGACGTTGAGGCTCTTGATCGCGCCGGGCAGGTCGAGGCGGGCGAGGAAGTCGCAGGTCTCGCGGGTGAGCTGGCGCAGGCCCTTGCCCTCAGCGCCGACAACAAGCGCGAGCGGTGCGTGGAGCGGCGCTTCCGCGAGATCGGTTTCACCCTCTTCGGCGAGGCCGACGAGCTGGAAGCCCGCAGCTTTCAGGTCGGTCATGGCGCGGGCGAGGTTCTGCACGAGCACGATCGGCACGTGCTCGAGTCCGCCGGAGGCGCTTTTCGCCAGCACCCCGGTTGCCTCCGGCGAATGGCGGGCGGTGGTGACGATTGCCTTGACGCCGAAGGCGGCGGCGGAGCGGACGATGGCGCCGAAATTGTGCGGGTCGGTCACCTGGTCGAGGATGAGGACGAGGCCGTCCGGGATTTCGTCGAGAGCCGGCGCGGGGAGGGGATCGACCTCCGCATAGATGCCCTGATGCACGGCATCGGGGGATAGGAGTGCGTCGATGGCGCCTGGGCGGACGATTTCGGGGCTGATCCGGCCGGTCAGGCCGGCCTCCTCAAGCCGCCGGGCGGCGTTTTCGGTGGCAAGCAGGCGATGGAACCGGCGTCCGGGATTCGCGAGGGCGGCCTGAACCGGATGCCACCCATATAAGAGTATGTGATCGCCCGAGCGGCGCTCGCGCCGGGGGCCGGGGGCGCCTTTCGGACCGGCACGGCGCTGCCAGCGCTTCGGCCCGCGCCCCTTGGCTCCGCTCCGGTCTTTGCCGCCCATCGGCGGTTCTTGTCATGCGGCCCGGCCTTTGGCAATTTTCGCCCGTGACCTGTAGCCCGGACGGTAAAAGCCGCACCGGATAAGGGCTTTTACCCCCAACGGGGTTGACACCGCGGCGGCCGATCACCATAAGAGCGCCACGAAATCCCTGCCCCTCCGGCGGGGTGTTTTCGTTTGCCGCCCAGCTCCAACGAGATCCACGATTGGATTGTGGTCCACGCTTAAATGCGTTCCGAGCCGGTGCCGATTGAAGGTGGAGTCTCCGGAGGGGTGCCCGAGTGGTTAAAGGGGACGGACTGTAAATCCGTTGGCTTAGCCTACGTTGGTTCGAATCCAACCCCCTCCACCAAGCCACCCTCGAGTCGGTCCTTAGCGGGTGTAGCTCAATGGTAGAGCAACAGCCTTCCAAGCTGATGATGAGGGTTCGATTCCCTTCACCCGCTCCAGCTCCACGCTGAGAGTCCACGCTGACGAAAAACGAAGCCGCGAAATTCGACACAGAGAGAATCAAAGAGAGCGACGCCGATGGCGAAGGAAAAATTTGAGCGGAAGAAGCCGCACTGCAATGTTGGGACGATCGGGCACGTCGACCACGGGAAGACGTCGCTGACGGCGGCGATCACGAAGGTCCTGGCGGAGACGGGCGGGGC
>JADYXZ010000004.1 GCA_020853885.1 Bradyrhizobiaceae bacterium
GCACCTTCTCGAGCGGCATGCCGAGCTTCTCGGCGAGCTCCTCGGGCGTCGGCTCGCGGCCGATCTCGTGCAGCATCTGCCGGCTCGTGCGCACGATCTTGTTGATCGTCTCGATCATGTGCACGGGAATGCGGATGGTGCGCGCCTGGTCGGCGATCGAGCGCGTGATCGCCTGGCGGATCCACCAGGTGGCGTAGGTCGAGAACTTGTAGCCGCGGCGGTACTCGAACTTGTCGACCGCCTTCATCAGGCCGATGTTGCCTTCCTGGATGAGATCGAGGAACTGCAGGCCGCGGTTGGTGTATTTCTTGGCGATGGAGATCACGAGGCGCAGGTTCGCCTCCACCATCTCCTTCTTCGCCTGGCGCGCCTCGCGCTCGCCCTTCTGCACCATCGAGACGATCTTGCGGAATTCCTGGATCTCGAGGCCGGTCTCGGTCGCGAGCGCGTGGATGTTCTGGCGCAGCTCCTTGATGCGGTCGCGCTCGGTGGAGACGAAGCCCTTCCAGCCCTTGGCGCCGAGCTTGGAGACGCGGTTCAGCCACTTGGGGTCGAGTTCGCCGCCGTAATAGTTCTTCAGGAAGTCGTCGCGCTCGACGCCGTGGCTGTCGGCGAGCCGCATCAGGCGGCCCTCGTGGCTCACGAGCCGGCGGTTGATGTCGTAGAGCTGCTCGACGAGGGCGTCGATGCGCGCCTGGTTCAGCGACAGCGACTTCACGTCGATGATGATCTCTTCCTTCAGTTTTTTGTAGCGGCGCTCCTGGCTGGGCGAGAGCGACTCGTTCTTCAGCTTGAACTCGACGTTCTGGTCCTGCAGGCGGCGCAGGCGCTTGTAGGCGTCGGCGATCTTGTCGAAGGTCTCGACCACTTTCGGCTTGAGCTCGGCCTCCATCGCGGCGAGCGACAGCGCGTTCTCCATGTCGTCGTCTTCGTCGGGCTCGCCCTCGGGCTGGCCGTCCGGGCGGATCGGGCCTGGCGCGGCCTTCTGCTGCGCGCGGTCGGCGGGATCGGGCGGCGGCATCATGCCGTCGTCGGCGGCGGCGGCTTCCTGCGGGCCTTCGGGGGCGGCGACCTGGTTCTTGGCGTCGGGGCCGGCGTAGGTGGCCTCGAGATCGATGATGTCGCGCAGGAGCGCCTTGCCCTCGTTCAACTCGTCGCGCCAGACGATGATCGCCTGGAAGGTGAGGGGGCTTTCGCACAGGCCCGCGATCATCGCCTCGCGGCCGGCCTCGATGCGCTTGGCGATCGCGATCTCGCCTTCACGCGATAGGAGCTCGACCGAGCCCATCTCGCGCAGATACATGCGCACGGGATCGTCGGTGCGCTCGGACGGCGTCGACTTCTCGGATTTGGCGAGCGCGCGCGGCGCGGTCTCGACGAGATCGCCGCCTTCCTCCTCGTCGTCGTCCTCGTCGGCTTCCTCGGCTTCCTCGCTCTCGACGACATTGATGCCCATGTCGGAGAGCATCGAGAGCACGTCCTCGATCTTCTCGGAGTTGACTTCCTCCGAGGGCATGACGGCGTTCAACTGATCGTAGGTGACGTAGCCGCGCTTCTTCGCGCCCTTGATCATCTTCTTGACGGCGGCGTCGGAGAGATCGAGCAGCGGACTGTCGGAGGTCTCGCCCTCCTTGTCGGTTTCGGCAGCGGCGGGCGGCACGCCGCCCTTCGCGGCCGCGTGCGCGGCGGCGTTCATGGCCGCGCGGCGGATATTCTCGACGCCCGCAGCGGTGCGCTGCTCCGGAGTGAGCTTCGCGCCCTTTCCAGCCGGACCTTTGGCGGCGACAGCCGGCGGGACTTTGCCGGACTCTCTCTCGCTCGGTTGTTTTCCGGCTTCTTTCACGGGCGGCTTCACTGCTTGCTTGGGAGAAGATTTTGCGGACGACGGTGTCGATGGCTTCTGTGTCGGCTTCGAGGCCGTCTTAGGTGCCGCCGTCGACTTTGCTGTGACGGCCGACTTCTTGTCCTTTGCCGCCTTCGATGGCGGCAACTTGCCGGAAACCTGCTTCGCGGATCTTGCGGGCGGTGCGGCCTTTGCGGACTTGCCCGACTTGCCGCCGACGAGCGCGCCGAGCGCGCTCTTCATCTTCTTCAAGAGTCCGCCCTTTTCCTTCTCGCGCGCAACGGCCTTGCCCGCGCTCCTGGCGGCGGACTTCTTCTTCGCGTCGGCCCTGGTTTTCGTCTTCGAACTCACTTCGATCTCATCTCTCGCGGCGGGGCGCCCGCCATAGCGAATCGGCGTAAACGCGTCCCTACCTTATGTCACTTGCTTACACGGACCGCGCGGGGCGCCCGGAGGGGGCGCCGAAGCCCTCGATCAATGCCTCCGTGCCGTCAAGGACGGTCAGGCGCTCCTGGACGTCTTTCAGGCGGGCGAAATTGGCTTCGGTCGGCTCGGCACCCAGCGCGCGCTCGGCTTCCTTGAGCTCTCTAGATAACGTGCGTTTCCTGCGATGCAAGCTCACGATCTGCCGCCAGAAGGCCAAAACGTCTTCCCGGGCCGCGTCGGGCCGCATGGCCCAGTCCCCTCCGTGGGAAATGGCACGTTCCATGCGTGTCGCAAGTTCGGCGGCCCGGGCGCGTTCCAGGTGGGCCTGCAGCGTCTTGGGATCGCTGATCGCCTCGGCGGCGGCGGCGTCGAGCAAGGCCCGGCGCAGGTTTTCGGCATCGCGGTTCACGAAATCCAGCTCCGCCAGTTCCTCGGCATGCTCGGCGAGCAGCCAGGGATGGTTGATGGCGGCAAGCAAGATCAGTGCCTCCCGCGGCGGGACGACCGACTGCGCCCGGTGCGCCACGGAGCGGTTGGCGAACTGGGAACTGCGGGGGGTGAGCGCCACCGGGGGCGGAAGGCCGCGGCGTCCGCCGCGCTCGCTGCGTTCGCCGAAGGGACGGCGGCCCGGCATGAATGTGCGGGAAGGCATGGTTGCCGAAGCTGCCGGCGCGAACAGGCGGGCGAGGCGGGCCTGCAAATCGTCGCGGTAGTGGCGGCGCACGGTTTCGTCGGCGATCGTGCGCAGGATTTCGCCGAGGCGCTGTTCCAGCGCCGCGCGGCGCTCGGGCGTGTCGAGCCGCGCTTCCGCCGTCTCGCGCAGCCAGAGCATTTCGGCGAGCGGACGGGCACTCCCGAGCACCTCGTTCATGGCGTCGGCGCCCGCGCGCTTGATGAGGTCGTCGGGGTCCTGGCCTTCGGGCAGTGTCGCGAAGCGCAGGCTCTTTCCCGGCGCGAGTAGGGGAAGCGCGAGATCGACCGCGCGGAAGGCGGCACGGGCGCCGGCCTTGTCGCCGTCGAAGCAGAGGATCGGCTCCGGCGCCATGCGCCACAGCAACCCGAGCTGATCCTCGGTGAGCGCTGTGCCGAGCGGGGCGACCGTCGCCTCGAAGCCCGCGGCGGCCATCGCGATCGCGTCCATGTAGCCTTCGACGACGACAAGCGGCTGGCCCTTCTGCGTGGCGGCGCGGGCGGGCGCGCCGTTGTAAAGCAGCCAGCCCTTGTGGAAGAGCGGTGTCTCCGGCGAGTTGAGATATTTCGGCTCGTTGTCGCCGAGCGCGCGGCCGCCGAAGCCGACGACGCGGCTCTTGAAGTCGTGGATCGGGAACATCACGCGCTCGCGGAAGCGGTCGAACGGCACCGGGATGTCGTCGCCGGCGATCAGCAATCCCGCTTCGATCATGTCCTCGACCGGAATTTTCCTGGCGCCGAGATATTCCTTCAGCGCGAAGCGCTCGGCCGGCGCGTAGCCGAGGCGGAAGCGGGCGATCGTCTCCGGCGCAAGGCCGCGGTCGGCGAGATAGCCGCGCGCGCGGGCGCCGGTGCGCGCCTGCAGGCTTTCCTCGAAGAACTTCGCGGCAAGCTCGATCACTTCATAAAGCGTTTTCCTGCGCTCTTCGCGCTTCTCTTCTTCCGGCGAAACCTGCGGCAGCGGCAGGCCCGCCATGCCGGCAAGCCGCTCGACGGCTTCGGGGAAGGAAAGCCCCTCGGTCTCCATCAGGAAGCGGAACTGGTCGCCGTGCTTGCCGGAGGAGAAGCAGTGATAGAAGCCCTTCTGGTCGTTGACCGTGAAGGAGGGCGTCTTCTCCGGATTGAACGGCGAGAGGCCCTTCCATTCGCGGCCCGCCTTCTTCAGCGCCACGCGGCGGCGCACGACCTCGCTTACCGGCACGCGCGCGCGGATCTCGTCGAGGAAGGACTGCGGGAAGCGCATGGGCGACGGCGACTCCAGCGAAGCATCCTCTATAGTGAACAGAGGTATCCGCTTTCGAGAACGATCTTCATTATAGGGACTGAGGTTATTGCCTGGGCCGATTGCGAAATTCTCCCGGTTATTCACAGACATTACGCGAGTTGACGATTTGTATATACATATGTATATAGATTGAGGCGCCGCCTATGAGCGACGCTAATGACCACTATCGTGAACGCCCGGTCGAATGGGACGAGAACAAGCGACAGGCGAATGTCGCCAAGCACGGAATCGACTTCGCGGATGCGCTGGCCGTCTTTAGCGATCCGCGGTGTCGCGTTTACGGGCCGCGCGCAGGGTACGGCGAGGCAAGATTCGTCGCCATTGGCACATCGGCAGGAAGGGTGATCGCCGTGGTGTTCACGGAGCGCGGCGAGGCTGTTCGGATCATCTCGGCACGTGCGGCAAGACGGAACGAACGGAGTCTTTATGAGCAAGTCTGAGAGGAAGGAGCATATCGTTCGCTATCTCGGCAATCTGCCCGACGGTTCGTACGTCATCGAGCATCCTGACGGCAGACTGGAGCGTAAGCACAGCGAAACCGACTGGAAGCGCGTGGACGCGACGACCGACGAGGAAATCGAACGGTCGATCGCCGGCGATTCCGACTGGGCGGAGTTCAAGGATATCGACTGGTCGAAAGCGGAACTCGTCATGCCCGCAAAGAAGCAGGCGATCTCAATCCGCATCGACGAGGACGTACTCGACTTCTTCAGGAAGCAGGGTGCGGGCTATCAGCGCCGCATCAACGCGGTGCTGCGCTCTTACATGCGCGAGAAACGGAAAAAGAAACGGGCGTGAAAGCCCTTTTTGTGGGTCATCTCCCTTCTGGAAGGGGCCCATGCTGCAAAGGCGGCAACCGGCTATGATCCGCCTCAAACAATAATAGGCAGGGAGCGGACGTCATGCATGCGCCGGAGGCGAAGCCTCTCATAGCTCCACCCGAGCCGATGCTCACACCGGCTGAGTTGATCCGCCGGGCGGCGGCGCTGCGGCCGCTCCTGCGGTCGCGGCAGGCGGATTGCGAGGCGCTCGGCCGCGTGCCGGACGACGTGAACGCCGAGCTCGTGCGCGGCGGCTTCTACCGCATCATCCAGCCGCGCCGGTTCGGCGGCTACGAGTTCGACGTGCCGACTTTCTACCGCGTGATGATGGGAGCGGCGCGCGGCTGCCCGGAGACGGGCTGGGTGCTCGCCCTGACCGCGGGACATCCGCTTATTGCTGCGAGCTTTCCGCTCGAGGGCCAGCACGAGGTTTATGGCAAGAACGGCGAGTTCCGCTGCCCGGCGGCGTTCAACCCGCCGGGCGTGGCCGTACCCGTGGCGGGCGGCTTTCGCATCTCCGGCTCGTGGCCGTCGGCGTCGGGCATCGACCATGCCACGCACGCGATGACGAGCGCGATGGTGCAGGCGGACGGCGAGGGCGCGGGCCGCGTTATCCAGGCGATCTTCGAGCGCGCGCAGTTCCGGATCATCGACGACTGGCAGGTGATGGGCATGCGCGGCACCGGCTCCAAGCGGATCGCGGTCGAGGATGCGTTCGTGCCGCTCCATCGCACGGTCGAAGCCGTGGCGCCGGGCCGGGGCGCCGAGCCGCGGGTGCGGCCGCGGCTCCATGACAACCCGATGTATCTCGGCCGCATCCTCTGCTTCCTCGTCGGCGAGGCGGCGTCGGTGGCGGTGGGTGCGGCGCGCGGTGCGCTCGACCTTTATGAAGACATCCTGCGCAACAAGCGGGCCTACCATCCGCCGTATCAGGAGCGCGGCAAGGAGCCGGAGTTCCAGCAGCACTACGGGCGGGCGCTGGCGCTGATCGCGACCGCCGAGGCGGCGCTCGTGCGCGCCGGCGAGGACTACATGGAATTCGCGCGCGGGCAGGACGAAGGCGGGCGGCCGTTCGACGACGAGCGCGACCAGCAACTCATCCTGGTCGAGCAGCAATGCATCCGCCTCGCCTGGGAGGCGGCGGACCTCATGTTCCGCTCGGCGGGCACGTCGGACGCGGCGAAGGAAGGCACGATGCTCGGCCGCATCTACCGCAACATGGCGGTGATCAACACGCATCCGGCGCTGCAGCTCGAGCGCACGGCGATCGTTGCAGCCCGGACGCGGCTCGGCCTGACGCCGGCCGCCGCGCCCGGCGGGCGCGGGGAATAGGGCGCGGCCCCGGCGCTGCTATTTTAAGTATTGACTTAATTAAGTGGATGCTTATTCTATTCGGCATGCACGCGCTCACTGCCCTTGCCGATCCCACGCGCCAGCGCATCGTCGAAATGCTCGCCGAACGCGAGCTTTCGGCCGGCGCGATCGCCGACCGGTTCGACGTCTCGGCGCCGGCGATCTCGCAACACCTGAAAGTGTTGAAGGAGGCGAAGCTCGTGCGCGTGCGCGCCGACGCGCAGCGGCGGATCTACGCGCTCGATCCCGCGGGCTTCGACGAGATGGAGGAGTGGCTTTCGCGCATCCGCCGCTTCTGGGTGGGGAAGCTCGATCTGCTCGAACAGGCGTTGAAGGACGACGACCGGAAATCCGCGCGGGGCAAAGCAGGAAGGAAACAGTCATGAGTCAATTGCTGGAACGCGATGGCGAAATCCTCGACGAAGGCACGATCCGGTTCGAGCGGCTGCTGCCGGGCCCCATTGAAAGAGTGTGGGCGTTCCTGACGGAGTCCGAGAAGCGCAAGCTGTGGCTTGCGGCGGGCGACTTCGAGTTGCGCCCCGGCGGCAAGACGACGCTCTTCTTCCAGCACAAGAACCTGTCGGCCAAGCGCAGCACGCCGCCCGAGCAATACAAGAAAATGGACGAGGAGGGCGGCGGCTTCGACGGGGAGGTGATCCGTTGCGAGGCGCCGCGGCTCCTCGTCATCACCTGGGGCGAGAAGCGAAGTTCCGAGGTGACGTTCGAACTGACGCCGCAAACGAGTGGCGAGGTGCTGCTTACGCTCACGCATCGCCGTCTCGACAAGGAAGGGATGCAGAGCGTCGGCCCCGGCTGGCACACGCATCTCGGCATTCTCGCCGAGCGCCTGCACGGCCGCGAGCCGGAGAATTTCTGGGCGACCTTCCGGGAGGTGAAGGCGCACTATGATAGGAAGATGCAGTAGGAGTTCGACATGCGCGTTCGATTGAACAGCATCGTGGTCGACGACCAGGGCAAGGCGGTGAAATTCTATACGGAGGTGCTCGGCTTCACGGTCAAGACCGACATCCCCGCCGGCGGTGCGCGCTGGATCACGCTCGTGCCGCCGGACGAGCGGGACGGGCCGGAGCTCGTGCTCGAGCCCTCGGGCTACGATTTCGCCACGACCTATCGCCGGACGCTGCGCGAGAAGGGCATTCCCTACACGGCGCTCGCTTCCGACGATGTGCAGGCGGAATACGAGAAGCTGAAGGCGCGCGGCGTGACGTTTCAGGGGCCGCCGACGAAGGTCCCGGGCTTTCCGCCGATGGCGACCTTCGACGACACCTGCGGCAACTACATCATGATGTACGAGATCGAGAAGAAGCAGCGATAAAGGCGTCAGCGCTCGCTGAACAGCACGCCGCCCTTCATCTTATGGATCTTCGGTGTCTCGATGATGGAAACCGTTACCGAGTCGGCGGGCGTGCCCGTGTTCTTTACCACGGCGTCGGTGATGTCTTTCATCAGCGCCTTCTTCTGCTCGTGGGTGCGGCCTTCGGCGAGATGCACGATCACTTCAGGCATTCGAATTCTCCCGATTGATGATTTGAGCGTGCGCTGGCCGGGAATGTCCGATCAGGCGGAAAGCTGGCTCTTCACCAGCGCGCTGACCTTGCCGAAATCCATGCGGCCGGCATAGGCGGTCTTCAGCGCGTTCATCACCTTGCCCATGTCCTTGATGCTGGTGGCGCCTTCCTGCCTGATGACTTCGGCAATCGCCGCCTTCGCTTCGGCTTCCGACATCTGCTGCGGCAGGAACTCCTGGATGATGGCGATCTCGCCGCGCTCCTGGTCGGCGAGCTCCTTGCGGCCGCCCTTGTCGTACAGCTCGACCGATTCCTGACGCTGCTTGATCATCTTCTGCAGGAGGCCGAGCAGGTCGTCCTCGCCGAACTTCTTGCTCGCGGTGCGCGCCTCGATCTCGGCGTTCTTGATCGCCGCGTTGACGAGGCGGAGCGTCGAGACGCGCAGCTTGTCGCCCGACTTCATCGCCTCTTTCATGCTTTCGTTGATCTGGTCGCGGAGCACGGGAACCTCGTTCAAATTCAGGGCCGGCCTCATCCTTCGAGACGCCCGCCTTCGGCGGGCTCCTCAGGATGAGGCTGGAAAATGCAAACCTCATCCTGAGGAGCGAGGGCGTAGCCCGAGCGTCTCGAAGGATGAGGTTGCTTTGACTAGGCCCCAGACCCTCGTTATCTAAGCCGCTCATGACCCGCAAACAAGACGATTCCGGCTGGACGGAGCCCGTTCCGACCGCCCTCCTCGTGCTCGCGGACGGCACGGTGCTGGAAGGATTCGGCCTCGGCGCCACCGGCCACGCGGTGGGCGAGGTCTGCTTCAACACGGCGATGACGGGCTACGAGGAAATCCTCACCGATCCGTCCTACGCCGGGCAGATCATCACCTTCACCTTCCCGCACATCGGCAACGTCGGCACCAACGAGGAAGACATCGAGACCGTGAACCTGGCCGCGACCAGCGGCGTGCGCGGGGTGGTGCTGCATTCGGCGATCACGGAGCCGTCGAACTACCGGGCGACGCGTCATCTCGATGCCTGGCTGAAGGCGCGCGGCATCGTCGGGCTTGCCGGCATCGATACGCGGGCGCTCACCTCGATGATCCGCGAGAAGGGCATGCCGAACGCGGTGATCGCGCATGCGCCGGACGGCAAGTTCGATCTCGACGCGCTGAAGCAGGAAGCGCGCGCGTGGCCGGGGCTCGTCGGCATGGACCTCGTGCCGATGGTGACGACGGCGCAGCGCTACACCTGGGACGAGACGCCGTGGGAGTGGGGCAAGGGCTACGGCCGCGCGAACGATGCAAAGTATAATGTGGTCGCGATCGACTACGGCGTGAAGCGCAACATCCTGCGGCTGCTCGCGGCGAACGGCTGCAAGGTCACGGTGGTGCCGGCGACGACTGCCGCCGATGACATTCTCGCGATGCAGCCGGACGGCGTGTTTCTCTCCAACGGTCCGGGCGATCCCGCGGAGACCGGCAAGTATGCGGTGCCCGTCATTCAGAAGATCATCGACAGCGGCACGCCGACGTTCGGGATTTGTCTCGGCCACCAGATGCTCGGACTCGCGGTCGGCGCCAAGACCGTGAAGATGCATCAGGGGCATCACGGCGCCAATCATCCGGTGAAGGACCTCACCACCGGCAAGGTCGAGATCACGTCGATGAACCACGGCTTCGCCGTCGACCGCGGCACGCTGCCGAAGGACGCCGAAGAGACGCACGTCTCGCTGTTCGACGGCTCGAACGCGGGGATTTCGCTCAAGGGCAAGCCGGTGTTCTCCGTGCAGTATCATCCCGAGGCGTCGCCCGGCCCGCGCGACAGCCGCTATCTGTTCGAGCGGTTCGTGGGGATGATGAAGGAGCGCAAGCACGCGTAATTCTGTCTCCACCTTCCCGTAAGGTGAGATTTCTCAAATTGTCCGCTCCGCCTGCTGAATGCAGAGCCAAAGGGGCGAGCGATGACCGAAACGAAGGACAGTGCCAACGCCATCGTCCGTCCGCCGATCGTTCTCCTGCTCGTGATCGCGGCGGGTCTGGCGCTTCACTGGTTTTATCCTTTGCGCTGGCTGCCGGCGAACATGCCAAGCGGCTGGATCGGCGCCGCCATATTCGCGCTCGGCCTCGCGCTCTTCATCTGGGCGATCGTCACATTCCGCAGCGCAGGCACCCCGGTGCAGGGCAGCCAGCCGACGACGGCGATCGTCACGGGCGGCCCCTACGGGTTCTCGCGCAATCCCATCTATCTCGCGATGTTCACGGGGCTCGCCGGCATCGCGGTCGGCTTCGACACATTATGGGTTCTCGCCGGACTGATCGCGTTCTATTTCGTGCTCCGCTACGGCGTCGTCGCCCGCGAGGAAGCCTATCTCGAACGCAAGTTCGGCAGCGTCTATCTCGACTACAAATCCCGCGTCCGCCGTTGGCTGTGACGTGAGGGCTGGCGGTCATCGCGCGCAGGCGCGATAGTCGGGCGTCAGCACACCTCGGCAGAAGGAGGCCCGCCATGCCCGATGCCGGCAAGCCGTTCGGCGGCATTCACCACGTCACCGCGCTTGCATCGGACCCGATGCGCAACGTCGTGTTCTACACGCAAGTGCTCGGCCTGCGGCTGGTGAAGCGCACGGTCAATTTCGACGATCCGAACACCTGGCATCTCTATTACGGCGACGGTGCCGGCGGGCCGGGCACGATCCTCACCTTCTTTCCATTCCCCGGACTGCCGGCGGGACGGCACGGCAACGGGCAGGCGGTGGAGACCGCGTTTCTCGTGCGTCCGGCTTCGCTCTCCTTCTGGATCGACCGGCTGGTGACGCAGCGGATCGAATTCGAGGGACCGACGGAGCGGTTCGGGCAGAAGGTGATCCGCTTCCGCGATCCGGACGGCCTGCAGATCGAGATCGTCGCCGACGCGAAGGCCAAAGTCGCCGCCGGCTGGGACGGCATGCCGGTGCCGGCGGAGCACGCGCTCGCCGGCTTCCACAGCGTGACGCTCTGGGAGCAGGGCTACGAGCGGACGGCGCAGATTCTGACGGAGGCGCTCGGCTTCCGCACTGCCGGCGAGGAAGGCAGCCGCTTCCGCTTCGTGTCCGGCCGCGGCGACGGCACGCCCGGGCACATCGTCGACATCCGCTGCTCGCCGGATTTCTGGCGCGGCGCGCCGGGCGCGGGCACGGTGCATCATGTCGCCTTCCGTGCCGCCGACGATGCCGAGGAGTTGCAGACGCGCGAGCGGCTCGCGGCTGCGGGACAGAACGTGACGCCGGTGCTCGACCGGAAATACTTCCGCTCCATCTATTTCCGCGAGCCGGGTGGCGTCCTGTTCGAAGTGGCGACCGATCCGCCGGGCTTTGCCGTCGACGAGCCGGCGGCAAGCCTCGGCGGCAAGCTGCAACTGCCGCGCTGGCTCGAGCCGCGGCGGGACGAGATCGCGGCCAAGCTTCCGGAGCTCGCGCCGGAAGCGGGCTGAGGCTTGAGGGCGCGACGGCATGCCCGACGACGATTATTTCAAGTCGATCGCGGAGCTGTTCGAGCTGAACGAGGAGGCGTGGGCGCGCCACGCCAACCCGTGGAGCGTGTGGACGCGCATCGCGACGTGGCCGGCGCTCATGCTGGCGCTCTGGAGCTTTCACTGGTGGGGCGCGTGGTCGCTGTTGCCGCTCGGCGTGGCGACCGGCTGGCTCGTGCTCAATCCGTATGCCTTTCCGCCGCCCGCCTCGACGCAAAGCTGGGCGTCGCGCGCAGTGATGGGCGAGCGCGTCTATCTCCTGCGCGAGCGGCATCCGATCCCGCTCGAGCACGCGAACGCGGTGCGGCTTGTCAGCCTCGGGCCGGCAATCGGCGGGCTCCTGTTCGCAGCGGGGCTGCTCACGGCGGAGCCGGCGGCCGGCCTCGCCGGCGCCGGTGTGCTCGTGATCAGCAAGCTCTGGCTCCTCGACCGCATGGCCTGGCTCTACGACGCCATGAAGGACGAAGTGCCGGAATACGCGGGCTGGCTGCGTTAGACGGGAACCGGCGGTCGGGCGCAATTGCTTGAAGTGTATAGGAAAGCCGTTGCCCTTCCGCCGGCGGCGAATCTGGTCTAGGACAACCCCGCCGCGGCGGGCTTTCATGCTTTGAAGAATCCGCGAGGGGGCGGGGAAGGACGCGCGTTCGCGCGGCCTTTTTTTATGTGCCTAAAGCGAGACGATGCCGAAACGGACCGACATAAAAACCATCCTCATCATCGGTGCGGGGCCCATCGTCATCGGGCAGGCGTGCGAATTCGACTATTCCGGCACCCAGGCGTGCAAGACGCTGAAGGCCGAGGGCTACCGGATCGTGCTGGTGAACTCCAACCCGGCGACGATCATGACCGACCCGGAGCTTGCCGACGCTACCTACATCGAGCCGATCACGCCGGAGATCGTCGCCAAGATCATTGAAAAAGAGCGCAACGTCCTGCCGGGCGGCTTCGCGCTGTTGCCGACCATGGGCGGGCAGACGGCGCTGAACACGGCGCTGTCGCTGCGCAAGATGGGCGTGCTGGAGAAATTTGACATCGAGATGATCGGCGCCACCGCGGAAGCGATCGACAAGGCGGAAGACCGCGAGCTGTTCCGCGAGGCGATGACAAAGATCGGCCTGGAGACGCCGCGCTCGCATCACGTGAAGACGCTGATCGACGCGCTGAAAGCGCTCGAGGACATCGGGCTGCCGGCGATCATCCGGCCGAGCTTCACGCTCGGCGGCACCGGCGGCGGCATCGCCTACAACAAGGCGGAGTTCATCGAGATCGTCGAGCGCGGCATCGATGCCTCGCCGACCAACGAGGTGCTGATCGAAGAGAGCGTGCTCGGCTGGAAAGAGTTCGAAATGGAAGTGGTCCGCGACAAGGCGGACAACTGCATCATCGTCTGCTCGATCGAGAACCTGGACCCGATGGGCGTGCATACGGGCGACTCGATCACGGTGGCGCCGGCACTGACGCTGACGGACAAGGAATACCAGATCATGCGCGACGCCTCGATCGCGGTCTTGCGCGAGATCGGCGTGGAGACCGGCGGATCGAACGTGCAGTTCGCGGTTGATCCGAAGACCGGGCGGCTCGTCATCATCGAGATGAACCCGCGCGTGTCGCGCTCTTCTGCCTTGGCGTCGAAGGCGACGGGGTTCCCGATTGCGAAGGTCGCGGCAAGGCTCGCGGTCGGCTACACGCTCGATGAGATCGCGAACGACATTACCGGGGGCGCAACGCCCGCTTCGTTCGAGCCGACCATCGATTACGTGGTGACGAAAGTGCCGCGCTTCGCGTTCGAGAAATTTCCGGGCGCGGAGCCGCTGCTCACGACCTCGATGAAGTCGGTGGGCGAGGCGATGGCGATCGGCCGCACTTTTAAGGAGTCGCTGCAGAAAGCGCTGCGCTCGCTGGAAACCGGGCTCACCGGCCTCGACGAGATCGAGATCGAAGGGCTCGGCCAGGGCGACGACCGCAACGCGATCCGCGCGGCGCTCGGCACGCCGATGCCGGACCGGCTCCTGAAGGTGGCGCAAGCCATGCGCCTCGGCTTCCCCGACAACGAGATCTACGACTATTGCCGGATCGACCCGTGGTTCCTGGCGCAGATCCGTTCGATCGTCGAGACGGAAGATGCGGTGCGCAGGCACGGGCTGCCGAAGACGGCGGGCGCGTTCCGTCGCCTGAAGGCCGCGGGTTTCTCCGACGCGCGGCTGGCGACGCTCGCGAAGCTGAGCGAGGAAGAAGTGGCGAAGCGGCGGCGCGCGCTCGACGTGCGGCCGGTCTATAAGCGCATCGACACCTGCGCCGCCGAGTTCGCGAGCCCGACCGCCTACATGTATTCGACCTACGAGACGCCGTTCGCGGGCGCGCCCGCGGACGAAGCGCGGCCGTCGGACAAGCAAAAGATCGCGATCCTCGGCGGCGGGCCGAACCGGATTGGGCAGGGCATCGAGTTCGACTATTGCTGCTGTCACGCCTGCTTCGCGCTGACCGAGGCGGGCTACGAGACGATCATGATCAACTGCAATCCGGAGACGGTGTCGACCGACTACGACACTTCGGATCGCCTGTATTTCGAGCCGCTCACCGCCGAAGACGTGCTGGAGATTCTGGCGCGCGAGCAGGAGAAGGGAACGCTCAAGGGCGCGATCGTGCAGTTCGGCGGGCAGACGCCGCTGAAGCTCGCCGACGCCCTGGAGAAGGCGAATATCCCCATCCTCGGCACCTCGCCGGACATGATCGACCTCGCGGAGGACCGCGACCGCTTCAAGACGCTGCTGGAGAAGCTGAACCTGCGGCAGCCGGAGAACGGCATCGCCAAGAGTGCGGCGGAAGCGAAGCGGATCGCGGAGAAGATTGGTTATCCAGTGGTGATCCGGCCGTCCTACGTGCTCGGCGGACGCGCCATGGAGATCGTGCACGACACGCCCTCGCTCGAACGCTACATGAAGGAAGCCGTCGTCGTGTCGGGCAAGAGCCCGGTGCTGATCGACCGCTATCTTTCCGATGCGATCGAGGTGGATGTCGATGCGCTGTGCGACGGGAAGGACGTGTACGTCGCCGGCATCATGGAGCACATCGAGGAGGCCGGCATCCATTCCGGCGATTCCGCCTGCGCGCTGCCGCCGCATTCGCTTTCCAAGAAGACGATCGAAGAGCTGGAGCGGGAGACGAAATCGCTCGCGCTCGCGCTGAACGTCGGCGGCCTGATGAACGTGCAGTACGCGATCAAGAACGGCGAGATCTACGTGCTCGAGGTCAATCCGCGCGCGTCGCGCACGGTGCCGTTCGTGGCGAAGACCATCGGCATTCCGGTGGCGAAGCTCGCCTCGCGCATCATGGCGGGGGAAAAGCTTGCCGGCTTCAAGCTCGGCCGGCCGCAGTTCAAACACATCGCCGTCAAGGAAGCGGTCTTCCCGTTCGCGCGCTTCCCCGGCGTCGATACGGTGCTCGGGCCGGAGATGCGCTCGACCGGCGAGGTGATGGGCCTCGACTTCGATTTCTCGATCGCCTTCGCCAAGAGCCAGATCGGCGGCGGCAGCATGCTGCCGAAACAGGGGACGGTGTTCGTCTCCGTCAAGGACGCGGACAAGCCGCGCATTCTCGAGGCGGTGCGGACGCTTGCGGGGATTGGCTTCAGGATCATCGCAACCTCGGGAACGCTGCGTTTCCTCAAGGAGCAGGGGATCGAGGCGGAGAAGGTCAACAAGGTGCTGGAAGGGCGGCCGCACATCGTCGACGCCATCAAGAACGGGGGCGTCCAGCTCGTCTTCAACACCACCGAGGGGGCGCAAGCCCTTACGGATTCACGCTCTCTCCGGCGGGCGGCCCTCTTGCATAAAGTCCCCTATTACACCACTCTTTCAGGGGCCGTCGCGGCGGCGCAGGGAATCAGGGCCTATCTGGGCGGCGATTTAGAGGTCCGGGCGCTGCAAAGCTATTTCGGTGGCCGGGCCTGATTCGTTTTTCCCGGCGCCGGCGGCGGGTGTTCGTATTCTGTTCCGCGGTCGCGGCGGCCGGTCAGGTCCGGGCGCGCGACGGCGGATTTTGCTGACTCGGCCGGGTCACGGGCCGGCCGGGTGGGAGAGAAGAAGATGGAGAAGATCCCGATGACGGCTGCGGGCTATGCCGCGCTCGAGGCCGAACTGCGCCACCGCCAGTCGGTGGAGCGGCCGCGCATCATTCAGCAGATCACCGAGGCGCGCGGCCACGGCGATCTGTCGGAGAATGCCGAGTACCACGCCGCGAAGGAAACGCAGTCGCTCAACGAGGGCCGCATCGCGGAGCTCGAGGACAAGATCTCGCGTGCGGAAGTGATCGACGTGTCGAAGCTTTCCGGCGACACGATCACGTTCGGCGCCACGGTGACGCTCGTCGACGAGGACACCGACGAGAAGAAGGTCTGGCAGATCGTCGGCGAGACGGAAGCCGACGCCAAGGCGGGGCGCATCTCCATCACGTCGCCGCTCGCGCGCGCGCTGATCGGCAAGAAGAAGGGCGCGTCCGTCGAGGTGATGACGCCGAAGGGCGCGAAGGCCTACGAGGTCCTGAAAGTCGAGTGGCGCTGAGCCGGCCTTCTCGCCGCCAATCCTATTGAAAGCACACCGCGGCGGGCGTTGGCCTGCGGCGCTGGCGGTCCGCCTGCGGGCGTGACAGCCTTTCTCCATGGCAGGGCGGGATAGCGATCCTCGATCCGGTGGCGGCCGCGGCGGGAGTGCGGCCGGGCCCGGCTGGGGGACCGTGCTCCTGATCGCCGGCGCGGCCGCGGCGCTCTTGCTGCTGATGCCGGCGGCGCTCGGGGCGTTCCCGCTTCTCATCCTCAGCCAGATGCTGATCTATGCGATCGCCTGCCTCGGCCTCAATCTGCTGTACGGGACGGCGGGGTCGCTGTCGCTCGGGCATGCCGCCTATTTCGGCGTGGCGGCCTATGCCGGCGCCTTCCTCTATCGTTTCTACTTCGTCGATTCGCTCGAGCTCTATCTGCTGTGCGGCGTCGCCATCTCGACGGCGCTTGCGGCCGCGGTCGGCTATCTCTGCGCGCGCTCGACCAGGGTCTTCTTCGCGATCCTGACGCTCGCCTTCGGCATGGTGGTGCATTCCCTGTTCATCGACGGCGCCGTGTTCATGCTGTTCGGCGGATTCGGCTGGGCGCTCTATCTGCTGGGCGAGGGCTCGATGTACATCCCGCGCTTTCCCATTCTTGGCGTCGAGTATTCGCCGCAGGATTTCGCTTCCGCGTTCTACAAGGTGATCGTGGCCGCGTTCGTGCTCACGGCGCTCGTGCTGTGGCGGATCGGCGCCTCGCCCTTCGGCCAGGCGTTGCGCGCCATCCGCGAGAACGAGACGCGGGCGGCCTTCATCGGCATTCCGGTGTGGCAATATCGCTGGCACGCCTTCATCATCTCCGGCTTCTTCGTCGCGTTCGCTGGCGGCCTCTATGGGCAGCTTGCCCGGCAGATCACCCCCGACCAGCTGCACTGGCTGTTCTCGGCGCAGTTGATCGTCGCGATCGTGCTGGGCGGGTCGCGGCATTTCCTCGGACCGGTGCTCGGCGCCTTCGCCTTCGTTTGGCTCGAAGAGCTGACGGCGCGCTGGGCGTTCGGGCGCTACGCGCTGTTCGGCCTCCTGCTCATCCTCGTCCTGTTCTTCTTCCAGGGCGGCATGGCCGGCGGGCTTGCGCGCCTGCTGGACAAGGTAAGAAAGGAGCCGGGCTGAATGCGCATCGGCCGCTGCCTTTGCCGCTTTTCAGCCGCCGTTTGGGCACAGGGTTGGTTTTTCTCGGCGAGGTCAGCGATGAACCGACGTATCTTTCTGCATGGCGTGATCACCGTGCTGGCCGGCGTGCCGCTGGCGCGGCTGACGGGCGAGACGGCTTGGGCGCAAGCGCCGGCGCGCTACAGCCGCATCGTCGTCGATACCAAACCGCTGGAGCAGCGCGGAGGCAGCTACAGCGCTTCGATCATCCGGCCGCAATTGCAGGCGGCGCTGCAGCGCGAATTCGCGGGCTCGATCGGCCGCGGCGGTCCGGTCCTGACCGTGCGCGTGAACACGGTGCTTCTGAACGGGGCGCCGGCCGGCGGTCGCCGCGATGGGGGCGGGCCAGTGTCCGACTATCTGGAAGCGGAAGTGACGACCGGGACCCTGCATTTCCCGTTGCTGGTCACGCAGGACGCGTTGACGGCGGGCGGAGCGTCGTATCTGCCGGGCTACGAGGAACGCCGGCTGCGCGCGCTTGCCGACAGCCTCGCGAGCTGGGTGCGGCGGCGGGTCTGACGGCGGCCTTTCAAGCCGGCGACTGGCCGAGCTCCAGCGGCACCATCGCTTCGTCTTTCGAGCGGCGCAAGGTGAGCGCGGTCTTCACGTTGCGGACGTTCGGTGCGGCGGTGAGCTCGGAGACGAATTTCTGAAACGTCGCGAGGTCGGGCGCCACGCACTTCAGGATGAAGTCCACCTCGCCCGAGAGCATCCAGCATTCGCGCACGATCGGCCAGCCGCGCACGCGCTCCTCGAAGGCGGCGAGGTCGGTCTCGGCCTGGCTGACGAGATGCACCATGGCAAAAACCGTCACGTCGAAGCCGAGCATCTTCTCGTCGAGCAGGGCGCGATAGCCGCGGATGATTCCGGCTTCCTCCAGCGCGCGCATGCGGCGCAGGCACGGCGGCGCCGAGATGCCCACGCGGCGCGACAGCTCGACGTTCGTTATGCGACCATCGCGCTGCAACTCGTCGAGGATTTTCCAGTCGATGGAGTCGAGACGGCTGCGCATCACGAAATCCTCGTTTCGTCCCGTCCCAGCGGGCGCGGTGGGACGCTAGTCGCGCCGTGCCTAGCGCGCAAGCCGCGGGAATCCCGGCGTGGGCCGGCCGATGCCGTGGTGCGAACGGACAGCCACCGGCCGCGGGCAGGCGAAAATCCGGACCATGGTGTCGCAGAGTGACGACACCGTGAATTGGGGAATAGCCGCCGAATCTGGCACCAGCGACGTTCGGACCGATTTGCACGAAGGCGTCCGGCGCGCCATATCTAGCGTTCTGTTTGGTGCTGCCGTACGAGGTTTCCAATGGCAAGCGAGCATGTCCGCGTGGTCATCATCGGCTCCGGCCCGGCCGGCTATACCGCCGCGATCTACGCGGCGCGGGCGATGCTGGAGCCCCTCATGATCGCCGGCTCGCAGCCGGGCGGGCAGCTCACCATCACCACCGACGTCGAGAATTATCCGGGCTTCGCCGAAGCCATCCAGGGCCCGTGGCTGATGGAGCAGATGCGCGAGCAGGCGACCCACATGGGCACGCGGATCATCTCGGATCATGTGAGCAAGCTCGATCTGTCGCAGCGGCCGTTCCGGCTCGAGTGCGAGTCGGGCGCCACGTTCACGGCCGACGCCGTGATTCTCTCAACCGGCGCGCAGGCGAAGTGGCTCGAGCTTCCGTCGGAAGAGAAATTCCGCGGCTTCGGCCTGTCGGCTTGCGCCACCTGCGACGGGTTCTTCTTCCGCGGCAAGGAAGTGGCCGTGATCGGCGGCGGCAACAGCGCGGTCGAAGAGGCGCTGTTCCTCACCAACTTCGCTTCCAAGGTGACCGTCGTGCACCGGCGCGATTCGTTCCGCGCGGAAAAGATCATGCAGGACAGGCTGTTCAAGAATCCGAAGATCGAGGTGATCTGGGATCATCAGGTGGTGGATTATTTCGGCTCGGACGATCCGACGAAGGTACAGGGAATTCTCATCAAGAACACCAAGACGGGCGCCACCAAGGAGATGAAGGTCGACGGCGTGTTCATCGCGATCGGGCATCAGCCGGCGACGGAGCTCGTCAAGGAGCAGCTAAAGATGAAGCCGAACGGATACGTCTGGACGGCGCCCGATTCGACCGCGACGTCCATCCCCGGCGTGTTCGCCGCCGGCGATGTCACCGACGACGTCTATCGCCAGGCGGTGACGGCCGCGGGCATGGGCTGCATGGCGGCGCTCGAAGCGGAACGCTTCCTTGCACATGAGGCGTCGGTGCGGACGCAGGCCGCGGCCGAATAACGTTCATGGACTGGGACAAGCTCAAGGTCTTCCATGTCGTCGCCGATGCCGGCAGCTTCACGCATGCGGGCGAGCAGCTCGGGCTGTCGCAGTCGGCGGTGAGCCGGCAGATTTCCGCCCTCGAACAGGAATTGAAGGTGCCGTTGTTCCACCGGCACGCGCGCGGGCTCATCCTCACCGAGCAGGGCGAGCTCCTGTTCCGGACCGCGCACGAAGTGTTCATGAAGCTCGAGGCGATGCGCACGATGCTCGCCGACAGCAAGGAACGGCCGAACGGCGAGCTGAAGATCACGACGGCGGTGGGGCTCGGCAGCTACTGGCTGAGTCCGCGGCTCGGCGAGTTTCTCGACCTCTATCCCGACATCCGGATTCAGCTGCTGCTGTCCGACGAGGAACTGGATCTGTCGATGCGCGAAGCGGACGTGGCGATCCGGCTGTGGCAGCCGGTGCAGCCGGATCTCATTCAGCGGCGGCTCTTCACGGTGCATTTCCACGCCTACGCGTCGGCGGAATACCTGAAGCGACACGGGCATCCGCGCTCGCCGGAAGAGCTCGACAACCACCGGATCCTGCTCGTCGGCGGGCAAGTCCCGCACTACTACCAGCGGCTCAACTGGCTGCGGGAAGCGGGCCGGCCGGAGAACAGCCCGCGCGAGGCGGCGCTGATCGTCAGCAATGTGATCGGCCTGAAGGCGGCGGCGGAGCACGGCGTCGGCATCGCCACGCTGCCGGACTACCTGACCGAGGGCTCCGAAGGTCTCGTGCAATTGTTCGCGGATGCGGAGGCGCCGTCGCTGGAGGCGTATTTCGTCTATCCGCAGGAACTGCGCTCGGTCGCCCGCGTGCAGGTCTTCCGCGACTTCCTCGTGTCAAAGGCGCAGCGCTGGCAGTATTGAAATGAGATTGACCTCACCCTGAGGAGCGCGGGCAGAGCCCGCGCGTCTCGAAGGATGAGGCCAACTCGGCTCACATATACAGCGGCTCGTTCTCGAGGCCCTTGTAGAGATCGGCGACGAATTCGCCGTAGCCGTTGAACAGGAGCGTCGGGCGGCGTTGGCCGGTGCCGATGTCCTCCTCGGTCGCCTGGCTCCAGCGCGGATGGTCGACCTTCGGGTTCACGTTCGCCCAGAAACCGTACTCGCGGCCCTGCGCTTCTTCCCACAGCCCGACCGGGCGCTTGTCGGTGAAGGTGATGCGCACGATCGACTTGATCGACTTGAAGCCGTACTTCCACGGCATCACGATGCGGAGCGGCGCGCCGTGCTGTTTCGGCGCCGGTTTGCCGTAGATGCCGGTGACCATGAAGGCGAGATCGTTCATGGCTTCGGCGACCGTCATGCCTTCGATATACGGCCACGGATAGAGCGGCATGCGCTGGCCGGGCGCGACGGCGCGATTGAGGAAGGTCTCCATGCGCACGTATTTCGCCGACGACAGGGGCTTGGCGAGCTCGACGAGCTTCGCCATCGGGAAGCCGGACCAGGGCACGGCCATGGACCAGGCCTCGACGCAGCGCATGCGATAGAGGCGCTCTTCCAGCGGCATCCTGCGGAGGAGATCGTCGATGTCGACGGTCATCTCCTTTTCGACCATGCCGTCGAGCTTCACGGTCCAGGGCCGGATCGGCAGCGCCTGGGCGGCGCGCGCGATGTCCTTGTCGAAACCGAACTCATAGAAATTGTTGTAGTTGGTGACGATCTTTTCCGGCGTCAGCTCGCGATCGAGCGCGTATTTTTCGTTGCGCTTGACCGGGTAGAGGCTCACCGAAGGATCGGGCAGATCGGCGACGCGTTGCGCGTGCGCAAGCCCGGGCAATGCGCTGGCGGCGAGCGCGCCGGCGCCGGCAAGCAGCGTGCGGCGATTGAGGTAGATGTGCTCCGGCGTTGCCTGCGACTCCGGAATCTCCCAGCCGCGGCGGCGGATGACGTGCATTGTTTTCTCCAAGCCTTTTTCAGCTTGCTCCCGATGGAACGGGAGCTAAGCCCCCGTGCCGGGAAGGGGCAAGTCAACTGCCCGTGCGCGGGCTCTATAGAGGGCTATTCGCGCGTGCTGGCGGGTTCGTTACGGCGCGAGGCTGAGTGCGCCTCGATCAGCGTGCGGCCCATGCGCACGAAGCTGCAGGCCGGACCGCCCGGACCCACGCTCTGCGAGGAGACGCGGGCGCCCTCGAGGATCAGGAACAACTCGTCGGCGACGAGTTCCGGCTGGCTGAGGCCGGCGCCGGCGCAAAGTGCGGCCAGGCGGGCGCGCTGCTCCTTCTTGAATTCCTCGATCACCGGGCGGGCCGGATGGTTCTTCTCCGGCAATTCGACGGCGGCGTTGGTGAGGGCGCAGCCGCGCTCGTCGGCATCGGCAAGGTGACCGGCCATTTCCTCGAGCCAGGCGTCGAGTTGTGCACAGGGATTTCCGGGGTGCTGCTGTTCGAGCTGGCCCCAGATGGCGTTGCTCTCGGCGGCCAGGCGGCGGAGATACTCCGCCACCAGCTCGTCCTTCGACGCGAAGTGGCGGTAGAGCGTCATCTTGTTGGTGCCGGCAGCCTCGGCGATCGCGTCGACGCCGACCGCCCGGATCCCCTGCCGATAAAACAGCCCGCTCGCCGCGGCGAGAATGCGCTCGCGCGGCGGGATCGGGGTGGGTGTGGCGACAGCGGCCTTGAACATTCGTAGGGGGCTCTTGACTGGGGTGTTACCGGTCAGTACCTATATGGTACCGATCGGTACCATAGCGCAAGGGCAGGGCCGAGCCTCAGCGCAACAAACCAGCCGGAGCCAGCCATGACCCAGATCCTATACCTCAAGTCCAGCCCGCGGGGCGACGCCTCGCATTCCAGCCGAGTCGCGGATCATACCGTCGATGAATTGCGCAAGGCGTACCCGGGAGCAAGCGTGAAGGTGCGCGATCTCGCCCGCGAGCCGCTCCTGCACATCGACGAGGAGTATCTCGCCGGCCTCGGCAAGAGCGGGGACCTGAGCGAGAAGCAGCAGAAGTGCAACGCGTTCGCCGATGAGTTGATCGCGGAACTGCAGGCCGCCGATATCGTCGTGATGGCGGTGGCGATGATCAATTTTTCCATCCCGTCCACCCTCAAGGCGTGGATCGACCACGTCGCGCAGTCGGGGCGCACCTTCCGCTACGAGCAGGACGGCCCGAAGGGGCTCCTCACCGGCAAGCGGGTGATCCTCGTCAAGGCGAAGGGCGGCATCTATTCCGAAGGTCCCGCCAAGGCCATCGATTTCGTCACGCCGTATCTCGCGCACATGCTCGGCTTTATGGGCCTGACCGACATCGAGACAATTGTCGTCGAAGGCACGGTGTTCGGCGAGGAGCAGGCGAACCAGGCGGTGGCGCAGGCACTCGCCCATGCGCAGCGGATCGCCGGCGCGGCGGAACAAGCGGCCTGACAAACAATTTCATCCCTGTTGCCGGCAGCGCGGGCCGCCGCCGGCTCCACCGTCCCTGAAAGGAACTGTCATGCAAGTCTTCTTCGAGACCTGGCGGCCGCGTGCGCTCGCCGCTTTGCGGATCGTGACCGCGCTCCTGTTCATCCCGCACGGAACAGCCAAGCTGTTCGGCTGGCCGCAGGTGGAGATGTTCGCGAACCTCGAACTCTTTTCGCTGGTCGGCCTTGCGGGCGTGCTCGAGGTCGTGGGTGGCGTGCTGATCCTGATCGGCTGGTTCACGCGGCCGGTGGCGTTCGTGCTGTCCGGCTTCATGGCCGTCGCCTATTTCCTGGCGCACGCCGGACAGGCTGTGCTGCCGCTCCTGAACGGCGGCGAGCTAGCGGCGCTCTATAGCTGGCTCTTCCTCTATCTCGCGGTCGCGGGCGCGGGCGCCTGGAGCGTCGATGCCCTGACCAGCACCGGCGCAGAGCCGCGCCGCGTCACGGCCTGAGCCGACAGAATGCCCCATCCCGCGCCTTTGCTTTGCGCGCGATCCTCTCCGGATCGCGCGCCACACGCCGGGCAGCTCCGCGTTTGCCTCCCGCGCGGGCTGTCCGGCGCAACTTTTTGTCAGCGCGCGGCCGCGTGTGCCCGCCAGCTGCCCTCGGCGTAGTGCTCCCGCACTTCCTTCACATACGGGACCGGGGCGACGACGCCCTTGATCTCCGTCTGCACGTGGCGCTCGACGGTCGGCTTGGCCGAGCCGCCGTTCGCCTCGCCCCACACGAGCGAGACCTTGGTGCCCGGCGTTGCGTGCTCCGGATCGAGGATTGCGAGCGTGAGGAACTTGCCCACGTTCGCGGTGTAGGCGACCCAGGTGGAGATGCCCGCGGGCTTCCCGTTCACCAGCACCCGGTCATAAGGGTGCATGGCGTACACGGCGCTCGGGAAGTCCATGTACTTGAAGCGGTTGCTCTCCTGGAACATGGAGCCGACCACGCGGCGCACGTCGTCGTCGTCGAGCGCGATCGTCACCTTCTTGCGGTGGTTCTTGCCCGCCATCTTCTCGAGCGCTTCGCGGCCGGCGAAGTCATGGTCGAACTTGACGAACGCGCCGTAGCCGATGTCCCACGGCGACAGGTAATAGTCCTCGATGTTGTCGGAATAGAAGCTGCCGCCGATCGAGGCTCTTGCCTCATACATATCCGTCGTCAGCCACTCGCGATAAGGCTTCATCTTCTCGCCGGTATAGACGGCGGGAAGCGGCGAGGGGATCCAGCCGGATTCGACCGTGTTCGACGAATAGGCGCGGCCGCCGACGAGCTTCATGCCGAATTCCTTGCCCGCTTCGATCAGCGCCTGGCGCACGGTCTCGCCGTCGTCCCAGGGGCCGAACACTTCGAGGCCCGGCTGGCCGGCCATGCCGTGACGGAGCGCCCATATCTCCTTGCCGGCGATCTTGACCCGCGCCATGTTGAAGAACTTGACGTCCGGGGCGGGGCCGCCGAGCACCTTCTCGATCACCTTCATCGCGTTCGGTCCCTGAATCTGGAACCGGAAGGAGCGGCGGCGGCTCGGGTCCTTGCGCGTCGCGGTGCGCTCGTCGAGATCGAGGCGGACATTGTACTTGCCCGTCTCGGCGTGGAAGCGCACCCAGTTGAGCGCGGGACGGCGGCCGACGAGCTCGAGCTTGTTCTCGCCGAGATAGAACAGGATCACGTCGCCGATGATGTAGCCGTCGTGGCTGACGGGCGCGAACTGCTTGGCCTTGCCGACCTCGAAGCCCTTGAAGCTGTTGTAGGCAAGATAGGACAGGAGCTTGACCGCATCCGGTCCTTCCACCAGCAGATCGTCCATGTGGTAGGATTGATTGTAGAGCACGGCCGTCTTCTGCCAGGCCTCTTGCTCGTCGCGCCAGTTGGTGTATTCGGGCGGCACGCCCGGATAGACGTTGGCGCCCACCTGCTGGTTGTACAGAAGAGCGGTCACGCTCTTCGAATCGCGTAGCAGGCTTTCCAGACTTCTTGTCGTCATCGTTTGCTCCGTGTCACTGCGCAGATACTTTCGTTTGCTTCGTTAAATAGACGGACCAGGCTGGCGCAAGCCAACCTGGCCCCCGTGTGTGATTGCGTCGCAGTTACGACCAGGCCGGCTTCGGGAACTGAAGCGGTTTTGCGCCGCTCTTGTTCGCCGGATAGACGCCGACAACCTCGCCGTTCTGCCACTGCCCGACAGCCCAAGGGTTGGCGTTGAGCTGCTTTTCGTACTTGATGTCTCCCCAGATGGTCTTGAAGGTGTCGCTCGCGATCACGTCGCGAATCTTCTTGCGGTCGAGCTCGCCGACCTTCTCGATCGCCTGCTGCGTCACTTCGAGGGCCGCATAGACGCCGATCGCACCGGCTTCGGACTCGTGCTTGAGAAACTCGCGGTGCGCCTTGAGATACTGGTCGAGGCCGGGTGCGGTGGAATCCATGCCGCCATAGAGCAGGATGCCGTTCACCTTGTTGCCGAACTTCGCCTTGAAGCTCGGGAACGGCGTGCCGATGCCGAGATACAGGATCTGCGGATTGAAATTGATGATCTGCGCCTGCTCGGCGATCATGAAGGTGTCGGGCGGATAGCTGAAGGCGAGCAGCGCGTCGGGCTGGCTCGCCATCGCCTCGCGCAACAGCGGCTGCAGGTCGGAAGCGCCGAACGGATAGTTCTTGTTGAAGACGACTTCAACGCCGTCCTTCTTGGCCGCGGCAAGGAAGGCCGTATTCAGCTCCACGCCGAGCTGCACCGCCGGGTGGATCACGGCGACGCGGCCTTTGATCTTGCCTTCCTTCTTCAGCGTCGCGAGCATGGTTGAGAGCGGCTGCGTCGCCTCGTTCGGTTGCACGAGATGCCAGAAGGCGAACGGCAATTGCGGCGCCATCTCATAGAGGCGGGCCGCCGCGGAGGTCGACATGATCACCGGATAGCCGTGCTTGTTGACGATCGGCGCCGATGCCAGGTTCATGTGCGTGGCATAGGGGCTCAGGATCATGTCCACCTTGTCCTGCTGGATCAGGCGCTCGGTCAGCTTCAGGAGCTCGTCCGGCTTGCCCTGATCGTCGTACTCGACGAGCTCGATCGGCACTTTCTTGCTGAACTTGCTGAGCGCGATGCCGCCGGCGTCGTTCACGCGCTTCTGCCATAGCTTGTATTGCGAGATGGTCGTCGATTGCGCGCCGGGTCCGAGGGGACCCGACATCGTGATGGCGTAGCCGAACCGGATCTTGTCGGGTGCAGCGGCCTGGGCATGAACGCGGCGCGATATGGCGGTCGCGCCGACGACTGCGGCCGTGCCTTTCACAAATGTTCTTCGATCCATCGCCTTCTCTCCCTGTTGAGCTGCTTTCTTAGGCGTTGCTTTCTTCGTTCGCGGTTTTCTTCCGCGTTCAGTTCAAGACGCCGCCCCAGACTTCCGTCGCCACTTCGACGCACAGCCGGAGCTTCGCCGCCTCCTGGTCGACCGTCATCACGTTGCCTTCGGCGGTCGAACCGAATCCGCATTGCGGGCTGATCGCAAGCTGCTCGAGCGGAACGTGCTTGGCCGCCCCGTCGATGCGGCGCTTGAGCATGTCCTTCGCTTCGAGCTTCGGATACTTCGACGTGACGAGGCCCAGCACGACCTTCTTGCCCTTGGGCAGGAAGCGCAGCGGCTCGAAGCCGCCGGAACGCTCGTCGTCGTATTCGAGGAAGAAGCCGTCGACCGCGATCTCGCCGAGGAGAATCTCGGCGATCGGATCGTAGCCGCCCTGGCTCAGCCACGAGCTCTGATAGTTGCCGCGGCAGAGATGGATGCAGACCGCCATGTCGGCCGGGCGGTCCTTGATCGCGTCATTGATCAGGCGCGCGGAAATGCGCGCCATCTGCTTCGTGTCCTCGTTGCTGCGCCCCATGGCGACGCCGATCTTGTCGTCGCACAGGAAGGCGAGGAAGGTGTCGTCAAGCTGAAGATACCTGCAGCCGGACCTGGCGAGGCCGGCGACCTCCTCGGCATAGACGCGCGACAGGTCGGAGAAGAACTGGTCGGGATCGGGATAGACGGTGCGGTCGATCACCTTCTCGCCGCCCTGCACGATCAGCATGGACGGCGAGGGGATGCAGACCTTGGCGGCGCGTTTGGTGGCCGACTTGAGAAACTCGAAGTCGGCGACCTGGATCGGATGCGGGCGGCTCAGGCGCGCATGCACCTTCACTTCCGGTGGCACCCATTCGAGCTCCACGCCGTCCTCACGGTGCCACTTCAGGGGATTGTGACCTTCCTCGAACACGACGCCGCCGATCTGCGTGAGAAAATCGAGGTGCCAATAGTCGCGCCGCAGCTCGCCGTCGGTGATGCCCTGCAGGCCGGCGTCTTCCTGCAGCTTCACCGCGTCGCGGATCGCTTCGTCCTCGATCTCGCGCAGCTTCTCGGCGGTGATGTTCTTGCGCATGCGCTGAATACGGGCTTGCAGCAATTTCGCCGGACGCAAGAGGCTGCCGACATGATCGGCCCGAAATGGACCCTTACCGTTACTCGCCATGGATTCCCCGTTTATGCGTCCGGTTCGGCCTTGGCGTGCCGGACCGTTTCCTCCCCCGTTTTCCGCGCGCAATGCGAACGCTGCATACAGGATCGCGATGCGGGCGGGTCCGATTTGTCTTAAAGCTGCTGATAAAACTTGCATTAGAGGGCTCACACGACTTTCGGCGCGTTGACAGCCCTTGTTTCTGTATACAGCGTATGGTCTCAGAGAACTGTCGGCAAGCGAAATAGAATCGGTTGGGAGCCTGCCCCTTGGAGATCTCTTCCCCGCAAACGCTGCGAGCGCTTTTGCAGTTGCGCGAGCTGATCCTGAGCGGCGAACTCGAAGTGGGCGAGCGCCTATCGGAGCTGCCGCTCGTGGACCGGTTGGGCGTATCGCGAACACCGCTGCGCGCGGCCCTCGTGCGGCTCGGCGAGGAGGGGCTGCTCGATCCGATCCCGACCGGTGGCTACGCGGTGCGCGGCTTCGACGAGCGCGATCTTTATGCCGCGATCGAAGTGCGAGGGGCGCTCGAGGGGCTGGCGGCGCGGCTCGCGGCGGAGCGGGAACTCGCTCCCGCAGACCTGGCGGCGCTGCGCGAAGCCGTGCGCTCGCTCGACGTGCTGCTCGACCGCTCGCCGATCACCGTGCGGAATTTCGACGAGTACGTGAAGCGCAACGAGCTGTTTCATGCGTGCGTCATCGAGCTTGCGGGCAGCAGCGTCCTCGCGCGGCAGATCGAGCGTGCGGTGAGCCTGCCGTTCGCTTCCGCCAGCGCATTCGTCATGGTGCAGGCGGCGCTGCCGGAAGCGCAGGACATGTTCACGATCGCGCAGGACCATCACCGCTGCGTGCTGCAGGCGATCGAAGCGCGGGAAGGCGCGCGGGCCGAGGCGCTGATGCGCGAGCACGCGCGGCTAGCCCGCCGAAACCTGGAGCTTGCCTTGCGTAACCAGCGCACGCGCGATCTCGTCCCGGGTTCAGGTCTCATCCGCTTTCGCGCCAACGCGGCGGTGTAGCCTCCGCGCGCACTCCGCTCATTCCCGCGAAAGCGGGAATCCAGAGTTCAAGCGAACAATGTGCATTTGGCCTGGGTCCCCGCTTTCGCGGGGACGAGCGGTTTTTGCCGCTGACGGTCGGCGCTACTCCGCCGCGCGGCGGGAGGCGATCACCTGGTCGGCCTGTTTTCCCGTCAGTTCCTGCAGGTGATCGAACTTGAAGGTGAGGCCGCCGACGCCGGCCGTCGCCGAGCGCACCTCGATGATGAGGTCGCCGATCTCGGATTCGGGCAGCATCGCCTTCACCACGTCCCAGCCGGACCAATCCTCGCGCGCATCGAAGCCGAGAATTTGCCCACGCCGCTGCGAGAGGATCGCATTGATCTTCGCGGTGGCCTCGCTCGGGCAGGCGATCTCGACGGTGTTGATCGGCTCGAGCAGCACGGGCTGGCACTGCGGCATGCCATCGCTCATGGCGAGGCGGGCGGCGAGCTGGAACGCCATGTCGGACGAGTCGACGTCGTGATAGGAGCCGTCCGTCAGCGTCACCGCCACGTCGACGACGGGGAAGCCGAGCGGGCCGGTCTTGAGGAAATCGCGCACGCCGTGCTCGACCGAGGAGAAATACTGGCGCGGGACGGCACCGCCGGTGACGGTCTCGGCGAACTGGAAGCCGGTGCCGCGCGGCAGCGGCTTGATGTCGAGCACCACGTCGCCGAACTGGCCGTGGCCGCCGGTTTGTTTCTTGTGGCGGCCGCGCTGGGTGATGCCCCTGCGGATCGTTTCGCGGTAGCCGACGCGCGGCGCGTGCGTCGAGACGGCGACGCCGTAGCGGCCGGACAGCCGCTCGGTGGCAACGCGCAGGTGCATTTCGCCCTGGCCCCAGACGACGATCTCGCCGAGCTCGGCGTTGTGAACGACCGTGATGGAGGGGTCTTCGTCGGTGAGCTTGGTCAGCGCCGCGCCGAGCTTGACGTCGTCCTTGCGCTCGCGTGCGGCAATGGCGACGGCCATCACGGGGGCGGGGGCGGCAACCTCGGCGAGCGGAGCGGCCGCCGACTTCGCGGTGGTGACCGTCTCGCCGGTGGCGATGGGGTCGAGCTTGCCGAGCGCGACGGTCTCGCCCGCCTGGGCGGCGCCGCGCTTCTCGTTGGCCCCGCCCTGCACCTTGAAGACGCCGGCGACGCGGGCGGTTTCGCCCTTCGATCCGGTGACGCTCGCGCCTTCGCCGATCTCGCCGGACAGGACGCGGGTGATCGACATCTTGCCGCCGTGCGCCGTGTGCACGGATTTCATGACGTAGCCGACCGCGTCCTTGCCGGGCTTGAGGCGGAGGCGCGCGGCGGTTTCGGCCGCGCCCGGCGCCTCGTGGCGCAGCGCCTTCATCAGCCGCAGCACGCCGTTGGTGCGCGTGGCCGAGCCGATCAGCACCGGGCAGATCTGGCCTTCGCGCAGTTCCTTGGCGAGATCGTCGAACACCTTGTCGCGCGGCGGCTCGATGTCCTCGAGCAGTTGCTCCATCAACTGGTCGTCGTGGTCGGCGAGCTTCTCGAGCATGGTGAAGCGCGCTTCCTTCTTGCGCTCCATGCTCTCGCCTTCGACCTCCACAACCTCGCTCGGCGCATGCTCGCGATAGACGAAGGCGCGCTCCAGCGCGAGGTCGACGAAACCCTGGATGATGTTGTCCTTCCAGATCGGGATCTGCCGCAGCACCAGCGGCATGCGCGAGGCGGGCTGCAGAAGCGCGAGCGTTTCGCGCAGGCGCTTCTCCGCCTTGTCGATCTTGTTGATGAACAGGAAGCGGGGGATGTTGCGCTCTTCGAGTTCGCGCAGGACGAGCTGCAATTGCGGGACTTTCCGCTCGTCCGCCTCGCAGACGACGACGGCGGCGTCGACCGGCGGAAGGGCGGTGCGCATATCCTGGGCGAACTCGACGGAGCCCGGGCAATCGATGAAGGTGTAGGTGTCGCCGAGGAAATCCGTGGAAGCGACGGAGAGCTCGACGCTCATGCGGTGGGCGCGGGATTCCGGCCCGGCGTCGCCGATCGTGTTGCCGGCCTCGACCGTGCCCATGCGCTGCACGGCGCCGGTGCGGGCGAGGATCGCCTCCAGAAGCGTGGTCTTGCCCGATTGAAAGGGACCGACGAGCGCAATGCAGCGCGGTCCGCCGTTTCTTCTGCCGTTTGCTGGTCCGCCCGAGTCAGCCATCAACGCCTCCCTGGTCCTGTCGGCTCCCCAAGGTCAGGCCCGGGGATAGCCCCGGCGGCGTGTCCGCGCGTGTTCCGGCGGTCCGGCTCGCGCGCACGGCCGGGAGCACATCGTTTCAGGGGAATGGGGGGATGGCAAGGGGCGCTTTCGGAGGAAGCGCGTTCTTTTTGTCAGGAAGTGGGGAATGAGCCGGGCCCGACGACAGAAGACATATCGTTACTGTGTGATGATGCAGGATGCCACGCTGTCAAATTCAATTCGAGCACGGTCCAATGATCGACGCTCGAAAGTCCGAAGTCATGTTTCTTGCGTGCGGTTCCGGCGATCCGGTAGCCGAACTTGCGGATGTACCAGTCAATGACCTCAGGGCGGTCCGCTTCGGTCCGGACGCGCACGACCCCGCGGGTTTGCATTTCGATGAGGCGGATAGTTTGCAGCCGTTCGCCGACCTTCGTGCCGAGCCACGCCTTGTCAACCGCGAGGCTTGCCGTCTCGGCAAATCCATTCCCGTGCAGGATGTAGCTCGCCACCCCGACAAGGGTGCCATCGGCAATCGCAATAAACGTATGCTCGACAATGAGCGAGGAGCGTTCCGGATCGGGTATTTCGGGTGATGCCGCGCGCGGCGCCATATTCCAGAACGACAGCAATTCCATCACGCGCGGCCGGTCATCCTCGTGCATCTTGCGGATGACCACTCCCGGCATGCTTCCCACCCGAAGGCCTGTCAGCAAAGCTCCAGCGCGAGCCGTTTGATCCTAAAATGACGCGCGTGCAATGGAAAGCGAAGACAACGAGCTCAGTCCCGGACGTAGGCCGGCATGGACCGGCCGTGCTTATGCGCTAAGATTGTTATTGGCGCGATGACGGGGCGCGACGAGCATGCGTGAGCAGTTCAGCCGCTACCTGCGGCATCTGGAGGAGACGGAGAGCCGGCCTCAGGAGTCCATTGCACGGGAACAGGGCTCGCGACTCGAAAGCATGCTTCGTCACGGGCATGCCAACGCGCCGTTTTATCGCGATCGTCTTCAACGCCTGTTCGATGCAAACGGCACTCTCGATGCGGAACGGTGGCATGAGATCCCGGTAACGGAGCGCGAAGACGTTGCCGCGCATGGTGCGGCAATGCGGGTTGCGGCGTTGTCGGCGGAATATGGACCGGTGGCCGAGTTCACCACATCGGGCACGACCGGCATACCGCTCACCATTGCCGTCAATGGAATGGTGTCGATGACTTCGAACGCCAACCTCGCGCGTCTGATGCGCTGGTTCGGATTCGACCGTTCAAGACCGCTCGCATCGATCGGGACCTATCCGGGAGACGCGAGCGCACGATATCCGAGCGGCAAGATCGGGAAGGGCTGGATTGCCGGCGAACGGGCTCCGCAGCACGCGCTGGATGTGAGCGCGTCGATCGCGGAACAGTTGGAGTGGCTTGCACGGGTGAGGGCGCCGTACCTTCTGACTTATCCTTCGAACGCGATGGCGCTGGCGGAGGCGTTGTCCCCCGAGCAGGGGCGCGCACTCGGAATTGAGCTGGTCATCGGCCACGCGGAGACCGTCCCCGACGGCGCGCGCGAGCTGATCGCCGAACGGCTTGGAGCGCGGTTTGCCAGCTATTATTCTTCTCGCGAGATCGGCACGATCGCGATCGAATGCCCTGCCGGACTGCATTATCACGTGACGACAGACAACGCCGTCGTGGAGATCGTCGACGAGCATGGGCGCGCGGCCCCCGTGGGAGGGCGCGGCCGCGTTCTGGTCACGAGCCTGAACAACTACGCGATGCCGTTCATTCGCTATGCCATCGGCGATGTCGCGGTCGCCGGTGCGCAACCTTCGTGCGGCTGCCCGCTGCCGATGATCGCGCGTATCGAAGGGCGAACGCGGAACGCCTTTACGTTCGGAGACGGAACGCGAATTTGGCCGCGCGGCTGGCTTGCGCACGAGATGCGGGCATTCGTTCCGTTTCGTCAGTATCAGATGGTGCAACTCGATCACGAGCGCATCGAGTTTCGCTACGTTCCGGACGGGTCCGGGCGCAACGCGGATTTGGAGGGCCTTGCCGCCTATGTCCGCGAGAAGATGCATCCGTCGGTGCAGATCATATTGACGCCGATGGATGTGCTGCCGCGGGGACCGAGCGGGAAGTTCGAGGATTTCATCTCCCTTGTTTCGGTTCGTGCTGCAGATCGCCCGCCGTCGACGGCGTAGCGGAGCGCGCGATGGGCCCCGAGGAGCTGGTCATTCACGAGCTGCAGCGCTCGCAGTGGCTGAGTGGCGAAGAAATTGCGCGGAATCAGCGCCCGTTGCTGGAGCGAATGCTGCGGCATGCAGCGACGCAGACCGATTTTTATCCCGGGCGGCTGGCTGCTCTGTTTCACGGAGGCGATCCGAATTCGTGTGCGATCGACTGGTCGCGCTGGATCGAGGTTCCGGTCCTGCGGCGAGCCGATGCAATCGATCACTTGGAAGGCATGAAGGCGAAGAGCGTGCCGGATGATTCCGGCGATATTCGCCAGGGCGAGAGCTCCGGTTCAACCGGGAGGCCGCTTCGACACCTGCGTTCTTCGCTCGCTGTCGTATTCGGAAACTGCTTGCTGGAACGCATCTATGAGCTTTTCGATATAAACCTGAGCGGCTCGCTCGCTCACATCACGCTCGATAAGCAGCGGATTTGCGCATATCCGGACGGCGGGCGCTTCAAGCGCTGGAATTTTCATTCGCCTGATGCCGCTTTGTACGTTCTGGATATCAATGCGAGTCCGGTCGAGAAATTGGATTGGCTGCAAAGAATGCGGCCGGATCACGTGATGACGTATCCGGAGACCTTGCGCGAGGTCGCGGAGATCGTGAAAGGGCGGGGCGAGGAGCTTCGATTCCAGACGTTCATTTCCACGGGAGAGGTTTTGAAGCCGGATACCCGTGACACGATCAGCGAGACTTTCTCGTGCCGGGTCATCGATATCTATGGTGCGAGGGAGATCGGCCCGATCGCATTTCAATGCCCGGACGCCGATAGTTACCACGTTTGTGCGGAGGCGCTGATTTTCGAGCTGCTCGATGATGACGATCAGCCGGCGGCACCCGGACGGTACGGGCGCATCGTCGTGACGTCACTCTACAATTTCGCGATGCCGTTCATCCGATACGACATCGGCGATTACGCCGTGGCGCGGATGGAGCCATGTGTGTGCGGGCGCGGCCTGCCGGCGCTCGATCAGATCGCCGGAAGGACGCGCAATATGTTTGTCATGCCGGACGGCTCGCGCAAGCGCCTTCGCGGAGCGCTGGTGGTGGAAGCTTCAAAATATCTTCCCTATCGGCAAATCCAGTTCGTGCAGACCGGCGTCGGCGCGATCGAGGTGCGCTACGTTCCCGATGCCAGCGGCGTGGCGCCGGATCTGGAAATGATGCGTGCGCTGCTGCAGCGGGAATTTCACAACGACGTGGAGGTCGTGCTTCTCCCCGTCGATCGGATCGAGCGCGGGGAAGGGATGAAGATCGAGCAGTTCATCTCGTTGGTCGCAACGGCCTGATCCGATTCACAGCGGGCTGATCTTGGCGGTGACCAGGTGTCCGACAAGATTGCGCGCACAAAAAAGAATGGCGATTCCAGGAACCGCCACTCTACTCGGCCGGCAGAGCCAACGCCCAAGAGGAACGTCAATCAGGCGGGAAGATGCAGCCGAATTCCGGGTCAAAGATTTCGCCCGGCAGGCACGGCGGCTCTCCGCCGGGCGCCGTCTCGATCTTCTTCGAATTCAGAATTGTCGGGATGTTCAGCCAAATGTTCGGATCATCCTGCCGGTGGCGCGCGATCAGCGGCTTGTCTTGCTGGCCGAAGTAGACCTTCAGGCCCGCCCAGACGCCGGTGTAGTTGTCTTCGCCGATCCGGCCTTCCAGCGAGAAGGCGCCCAGCGTCCGCGGCGCGAGCGGGATCGCCCATTCGCCGCCGAGCGCAAGCGCGTGCTTGCCGCCGAGATAGCGGTGGCCGATCGTGAGCCGCGCGTTGTCGGTGTAGTAGTAGTGCAGGTTGATCTGATCGAAGAAGCGCGTCTTCACGTCGTAGCTGTGAATCAGCGGCCCGATGAGGGCGGACTTGCTGTTGCCGCCTTCCACGCCGAGGACGCCCTGCAACGTCCACGGACCATGATAGCGCTCGAACTCGACCCCGGCATGTGCGGCGTGGACGCCGCCGATGTCATCGAGATGCGTGTAGGACGCGTAGAGGCCGAGCAGGCCGACATTGGGATCGCGCCAGAACCAGTGGCCGGCGACCTGACCGAAAAGATCGCCGCGCACGCCGCCCAGGATGCCGTCGAGCTGGAAACCGTATTGCGTCGACAGCGGAATGGTGACCGCGCCCTTGATGCCGCCGAAGCCGTCGTCGTCGAACACGCCGCCGAATGCCTCGCCCTTCCAGTTGATGCCGTCGACGGCGGGAAGAGGTTGCGGCGGGAGCGGCGCTTTCACGGGCGCGTCGGCGGCCTGGACGGCGATCACGCTGAGGAACGATGCACCGACCACAGTCGACAGCATCGTGGTCGAGCGAAGAAATCGCTGCAACGGCATGGAGCACCCCCGACCCAGAAGCGATTTTAACTTAGGTTATGAAATATCGACCGGGATCGCTTCCTGAGCGAGTCCGGATTTGGATACCACAGGCGATAATTGGGGCGCGTGGCGATTCTGCAACGGATAAGACCGGCCAAGGCCGGCGCCGCTGGGCGACGCCGGCCTCAAACCTTTTCAATAGGTTAGTGCGGATCCCGTCAGTAGAGCGAGAAAGCAGAGCCGGCGAGCGCGAAGTTCACGCCGGTTTTCGCCTCGACGCTCAGCGGCTGCAGGGAGATCGTGCGGTCGGAGCCGCCGACCAGCGCGTTGGCGCCGAGCCCGACGATCACCGCGGCGCCGGCATGGGCGCCGGCGTAGGTGCCGCGCAGCACCTTGCTGTCGATGCGGTTGGTCGGCGCAAAGACGCGCCACAACAGGACTTCGTCGCGGGTCACGCCGGCCTGCAGGCCGACGCTCGTCAGGCGGCCGCGGTAGTCATAGGCGCGACCCCAATCCGAATAGAAGCGGCAGCTGTATTCCCTGAACGCCAGCACCAGCGAAAAGCCGCCCGGGGAGCGGCAGTCGAGCGTGCCGATCGCGACGTCGGCGCGGGCTGCCGTTGGCAAGCCGGCGGCGGCAACGGCGCAGATTGCGGAAATAGCGAGAACGATACGGCGCATCATGGGGGCTCCAGGCGTTTTCAGGTCGGGCGCAGCCCGAATCGGGTGAGCTAGCGCAGGTTGACCCCCCAGCCCCTGCACCTCAATTCTTAGCGCGTCCCGGCGGCGGCAAAACGGGCAAATCCGCGCGGCCGGACGGTTTTCGGGAGGGTTGGCAAAAAGGTCACACTAGGTCTTCGGCAAGGACGGGGCTGAAGCAAGCAGCCAACGGGGCTATGGCCGGTACATGCCGACCGCTACTGCCGAGAGGACGTCCTTCATCGCTTGTCGAACACCATTGCCTTGGAAATGAACGCCGGCTCGTCGCGCAGGTGCGTGAGGCCGCAATCGCGCGCGATCGTGCGGAAGTCTTCGTCGAGGTAGCTTGAATAATAGGGCTCGTGGAAATTCTGCGGGAATACCTCGAGCAGCCCGTCGTAGTCGGGCACGTCGCCGTACTGGAGCGAGTCGAGGATGACGAGGCGCCCGCCTGGCTTCAGCACGCGCGCGCATTCGCGGATGACCGCGCGGCGCACCTCCGGCGGCAGCTCGTGGAAGGTGAAGACGCTGGTGACCGCATCCTGGCTTTCGCTCGCGACGGGCAACGACTCGCCGGCGCCGACGGCGAGTGACACGCGCGAGCGGCGGCGTAGATGGCGTTTCGCTTCTCTCAAGTAGGCTTCGGACAGATCGACGCCGAGCACGGGCAGGCGCGGCCATGCCTGCTTGACGAAATCGAGGAAGCGGCCGGTGCCGGTGCCGATGTCGAGCAGGCGCAGCGTGCGCTGGTCGCGGCCGGCGAAGACTTCGTGCAGCGGCACGAGGGCCTGGCGGCGGATCGCGTTCGCCGTGCCGTTGAACAACACCTCGACCTGGGTGTCGTAACGCTCGGCGGATTCTTCCGTCAGCCAGCCGCCGGTCTGAAAATGGAAGTTCTGCAGGTAGTAGCGCGGGCGCTTGCCGCGGGTTTCCTCGTTCAGCACTTCGCTGTGGCCATGCTCATTGCGGCGGCGGTGAACCTCCGGAAGATCCTCGAAGAAGAGCATGGAGCGGCGCAGGAGCGCGGGCAGCGAGCCGTCGCGGTCGGCCGGCAGCGGATAGATGCCGGCCTCGACATTTTCGAGATCGCGCTGGAAGAGGCGCGCCATGTCGGCATAGAGGCGGCGGCGGTCCGGCACCGGCTTGTCGGTGCGCGCGCGCGGACGCGCGGCCCCGCCTTCGCGGCGGCGCACTTCGCCGGCGATGTAGCGCATGGCGTAGCCGTGGCCGACATACCAGGCGACGCGCGGAAGCTGGCTCGCTCCATAGGCGACGCGGGTGGCGAGGCTGGCGAGGGGCGTGCGCGCTTGGCTCATTGACGGCTCGCGTGTCCGCTGCACCGCTCAAGAATAGGAGTGTTGGGCCATCGGTTTCAATGTCGCAACCGCGGCGATGTCCGCGGCCTCGCCGTTGCGATCAGCCGCCTGGCGGCCTCGCCCGCCGCGACGGCGTAGCTGCGGTCGCCGTTGATGAGCACGAGCGAGATTGCGCCTTCGGACAGGAGCCACACCTCGCGCGCCCGCTCGCGTGGCGCATCGACGCCGGCTCGAGCGAGGATGTCCGCGAGGTTGCTTTCCAGGATGGCTTTATGCCGCTTGGCGATCTTGCGCGCCGGATGGCCCGGCATGTCGGCAAGCTCCATGGCGAGACGCGTGAAGCCGGAGCCGTTCCAGTAGGGCTTCGCCATCCAGGCGGAGAGTTGCGAGAACAACGCGCCGACGATTTCTTCCGGCGATCCGGCGAGCCCGTCGCCGAAGGTGCGGAACGCCTGCAACGCCATTTCGTGCTGGGCTTCGAGCACGGCGGCGAGCAAATCGTCCTTGCTGCGGAAGTGATAGTAGAGGGTGCGCTTAGTGATCTTCGCCGCGGCCGCGATCTCGTCGACGCCGATGCGGGTGAAGCCTTGGCGGCGGAACTGCACATAGGCCGATTTCAGAATGCGCTCGCGGGTCGCCTGAGCTGATCGCGGCATGGCCGTCTCCGTTTGTATACCGACTAGTGAGTTTACATCACATGGCGGCATCGGTCTGCTGGATGGCGTTTTCCCATGGAGACACACCATGCAGCATCAACCGCTGACGATCAGAGACATCCGGGCGAGGCCGGTAGTGTTGCGGCTGCGGCGGCCGATTCAGGCCAAGATCGCGACGATGGTGGATTGGCCGCTCGTTCTTGTCGATCTCTTCACGGAAGAGGGGATCGCCGGCCGCAGCTATGTCTGCCCCTACGCCGTGAAGTCGATGCGATACCTAGTGCCGATGCTCGAAGATCTTGGCGAGGCGCTGCAAGGGCGCCGCGTCGCGCCATTCGACCTCTATGACGCTGCGCGCAAGTCGCTGCATTTTGTCGGCTATGAGGGGCTTTCCATGATTGCGGTGTCCGGGCTCGATATGGCGGTCTGGGATGCGGTCTCGAAGGCGGCTGGCGTGCCGCTCTGCGTCTATCTCGGGGGCACGCCCGGGCAGGTGAAGGCTTACAACAGCAACGGGCTGTGGCTGCGCGAACCCGAGGCACTGGCGGAGGAGGCGATCGAACTGCGCGACGAAGGCGGATTCACGGGCCTGAAAATTCGCCTTGGCCGCGATCGCCCGCGCGACGATCTGCGGGCGATCGAAACGGTGCGCGGCGCAGTCGGCGAAGCGATGCAGCTCATGGTCGATTTCAATCAGGGTCTCTCGTTCGGCGAGGCACTCGAGCGTTGCCACATGCTCGACGACATGGGGCTCGCATGGATCGAGGAGCCAATCGTTTACGACAACTACGACGGCTGTGCGCGGCTTGCCGGTGAGTTGAACACGCCGATCCAGATCGGCGAGAATTTCTACGGTCCGCGCGAACTGCACAAGGCGCTGCAACGCAGGGCGTGCGACTACGTGATGCCGGACTTCATGCGGATGGGCGGCGTCACCGGCTGGCTGCGCGCGGCGGCGATTGCGGGCGCTGCGGGCGTGCCGGTGTCGACGCATCTCTATCCGGAGGTGGCGGCGCACGTCATGCGCGTCACCGAGACCGCGCACTGGCTCGAATGGCAGGAATGGACGGACCCGTTGCTGCAGCAGCCTTACAAGTTGCGCGACGGCATGCTGCAGATTCCCGACGCGCCGGGCATCGGCATCGAGTGGGATGAGGATGCGGTGAAGGCGGCCCAGCGCTCTCTATAGGGGAGCCGTGCGCCGCGAGGTTACTTCAAGCTTCCGCAGAAGCGCTGGATGCGCGTGCAGGCTTCTTCGAGCAGATTGGTCGCGGTCGCGTAGGAAATGCGGAAGGCGGGGCCGAGGCCGAACGCGGAGCCGTGCACGACGGCGACGCCTTCCGCCGCGAGCAACTCCTTCACGAAGTCCTCGTCGGTCTCGATCTTCTTGCCGGAGGGCGCCGTCTTGCCGATCGTGCCTTGGCAGAAGGGAAACACGTAGAACGCGCCTTCCGGCTTCGGGCAGGTGATGCCCTTCGCCTGGTTCAGCATCGACACGACGAGGTCGCGGCGCTCCTTGAACACAGCATTGTTCCTGGCGATGAAATCCTGCGGGCCGTCGAGCGCCTCGACGGACGCCCATTGCGTGATCGAGCTCGGGTTGGTGGTCGACTGCGATTGCAGCGTCGCCATCGCCTTGATGAGGAACTCCGGGCCGCCGGCATAGCCGAGCCGCCAGCCGGTCATGCAATAGGCTTTCGACACGCCGTTCAGCGTCAGCGTGCGCTCGTAGAGCTTCGGCTCCACCTGCGCGATCGAGAAGAACTCGAAGTCATCGTAGACCAAGTGCTCGTACATGTCGTCGGCGAGCACCCACACGTGCGGGTGCTTCACCAGCACGTCGGTCAACGCCTTCAATTCGGCGCGCGTGTAGGCAGCGCCGGTCGGGTTCGACGGCGAGTTGAAGATCAGCCACTTGGTCTTCGGCGTGATCGCGGCTTCCAGCGCCTCGGGCTTGATCTTGAAGCCGTTCTCCAGCGTGCCGACGACGGGCACCGGCTTGCCGCCGGCGAACAGCACGATGTCCGGGTAGCTTACCCAGTAGGGCGCCGGGATGATGACCTCGTCGCCCGGGTTGATCGTGCAGATGAGCGCGTTGAACAGCACCTGCTTGCCGCCGGTGCCGACGGTGATCTGGCTCGGCTTGTAGTCGAGGCCGTTCTCGCGCTTGAACTTGCGCGCGATCGCCGCCTTCAGCTCGGGCATGCCGTCGACGTTGGTGTATTTCGTCTCGCCGCGGCGGATGGCGGCGATCGCCGCTTCCTTGATGTTCTCGGGCGTGTCGAAATCCGGCTCGCCGGCGGCGAGGCCGATGATGTCGCGGCCCTCCGCCTTCAGTTTCTTCGACAGATCGTTGATGGCGATCGTGGGCGAGGGCTTGATGCGGGCGAGCGCGTCCGAAAGGAAGGCCATGATTGCACCAGTTTATGCGGGCTGCACACCTACTGGCTTCGCTGAAGACGGGCAAGGAAATATTGACTACTCACGGACGTGACGAAGGCGTCACGGGGCTTGATGGAATGCATTAACCGCCCGGCAAGTGCGCCTGGCTAGCGTCGTCCGCACTCGCAAATCCACGTCAACCGGCACCGAAGCATGAAGGTCGACCCAGCGAGCCTGCGACGGCTGGACGTTTTGCTGTGGGGGATCATTGCCGCGGTGACCGTGGCGGTCTTTGCGGCGCCGTTCGTCAGCGACTTTCAGATGCAATGGGCGAGCTTCCTCCCGCCGTGGGGGCCGCAGCGATGCTGCTTGCTGGCGTGCTGTTCTACGAAGTGAAGCGCCCGGACCCGCGCATTGCCTCCGCGCTCGGCGGCGCTGGCCAGATCATTGCGTTCTCGGCGGTCGGCGCGCCGCTCTCCTATCTGGCGGCCAGCGCCGGGTTGCCGTTGCAGGATACGGTATTCGATTCCGCGGACAGCGCGCTCGGTTTGGACTGGCGGGCGCTGCTCGTATGGATGAACGGTTTTGCAGACCTGCATCCGGTATTTTCGCTTGCGTACCGGACATTCCCGATCCAGGCGGCCATTCTCGTGGCCTGGCTGGCATTCAGCGGCCGGCTCGTACGGCTGCGGGTCTTCATGCTCTCCTTCTTCTTTGTCGCGCTGGCGACGATCGCGGTCTCCGCGATTGTTCCGGCGGAAGGGGTGTGGGGCTATTACAGTCTCCACGCATCGGACCATCCTGCCATCCGCCCGGTCACGCGCGATCTGCATCTCGCGATTTTCCACGGCCTGCGCGACGGCAGCTACCGGCAGCTCACCGGATTCGGCTCGGAGGGAATCATCACCTTCCCCAGCATGCATGCGGCGGTGGCGTTGATTCTGGCGCTCGCGGCATGGCCGATTCCAGTACTGCGATGGGTATTTGCTGCCATTAACGTCCTCATGGTCATCGCAACGCCGGTCGACGGCGGACACTATTTTATTGATATCGCGGTGGGCCTTGTCATTGCGGCGTTGGGTTGGATCGCAGCGGCCGCTTTGGTCGAACGTATGCTGGCTGCGCCGCGCGAACTTGCGGCGATCTGCTCGCCGGAAAAATCACAACTTGTGCGTGGCGAATAGCGGCCGCCGTTCTTCCGCCACGTTGAGCGGGCCTGTAAGCTTCAATCACGAGGCCGGAATGCTCACGCTCTATTCGATGCAGCTATCTGGAAATTCCTACAAGGTGCGGCTCCTGCTCGCGCGCCTCGGCATCCGCTATCGGCAGGTGGAGGTCGATATCCTGCGCGGCGAGACGCGCACGCCGGCGTTCCTTGCGAAAAATCCGAACGGGCATATTCCGCTGCTCGAGCTCGAGGACGGGCGGCGGCTCGCGGAGTCGAACGCGATCCTTGCCTATCTCGCCGAGGGCACGCCGTTCGTGCCGGCCGATCCGTTCCAGCGGGCGGTGGCGCTGCGCTGGATGTTCTTCGAGCAGAACAGCCATGAGCCGGCGATTGCCGCCGCGCGCTTCTGGCTCTCGCTCGTGAAGGGCGGGCGCGATCTCAAGACGCACGAGATCGACCAGTGGATGGAGAAGGGCTACGAGGCGTTGTCGCTGATGGAGCGCCATCTCAGCCACAACGACTATTTCGTCGGCGGCCGCACCAGCATCGCCGATCTCGCGCTTTATGCCCACACGCATGTCGCGGGGGAGGGCGACTTCGATCTCGGCGCTTTCCCCGCGGTGACCGACTGGCTCGCGCGGATCGCATCGGAGCCGGGACACGTGGCGATGAGCCATGTTCCCGAAGGCGCGGTCACCATCAACTCGCTCGCCGAGGCTTGAGCGGACTTTCCGCTGCCGCGTCATCGTTCGGCCATGAACCGGACTCGTTCGCGACTCAATGGCGAACCACTCAGCGGCCGGCGGGCGACTTCATGATTCGGAGACAGGAATGTCGGATTCCGAAGCGCCCGCGGCACCGGCGCGGCCGGCAGCGCGCCGAATGCGCCGGAAGATGCTCTGCCTTGAGGCCGCGGTCGTCATCGCGCTCGTGTTGTCGATCTGCACGCTCCTCTACGTCTTGAGCCTCGATGTGGCGAAGGCGGCCGGCCTGCACTAGAGTGCGATCGCTTCAGATGGAAGCGTTTTCGCTTCCATCTGAAGCGTGAATCGCACTCTAAATTATTGATTAGAGCGGGATTCACGCTTGAGGTGGAATCGCGTTGCGATTCCACGTCAAGCGATCCCGCTCTAGCGGTTCAAATCGCCGCGAGACACTGGCACGGGCGGGACCCGGACCGTAAGTTTGGGGTTCCAATCTCGGGGAGTGTCCATCTTGCACCGTCGCTCACTACTCACACTGACGATCGCACTGTTTGCGCTGCCCGCCTGGAGCGAGACGGCGCCGATCGTGATGTCGAGCGCGAAGACGAAATTCCGTGTCGACACGGTGGCGGTCGGTCTGGAGAATCCGTGGTCGATCGCGTTCCTGCCGGACGGCCGCAAGCTCATCACCGAGCGGCCGGGCCGGCTGCGTATCCTGGATAAGGACGGCAAGCTCTCCGATCCCGTCGCCGGGGTGCCGGATGTGGCGGCGGTGGGGCAGGGCGGATTGCTCGACGTCGCGCTGGCGCCGGATTTCGCGAACAGCCGGCGCATCTATTTCAGTTACGCCGAGCCGCGCGGGCTCGTGAACGGGACGGCGGTTGCGCATGCGCGGCTCGCCGACTCCGGCAAGGGCGCGAAGCTCGAAGACGTGACGGTGATCTTCCGGCAGGAACCGGGGCGCGGCGGCGGCTTCCACTTCGGCTCGCGGCTCGCGTTCGCGCCGGACGGCAATCTCTTCGTCACGCTCGGCGAGCGCAATGCGATGCAGCCGGCGCAGGATCTTTCCGGCCATCTCGGCAAGGTGGTGCGGATCGCGCCGGACGGCTCGGTGCCGAAGGACAATCCCTTCGTCGGCAAGGAAGGCGTGCGGCCGGAGATCTGGTCCTACGGGCATCGCAATCCGCAGGCTGCTGCGATCCATCCGGCGAGCGGCAAGCTCTGGACGGTGGAGCACGGCGCGCGCGGCGGCGACGAGATCAACATACCGGCTGCGGGCAAGAACTACGGCTGGCCGGTGATCTCCTTCGGGCGGCACTATTCGGGCGCCAAGATCGGCGAGGGCCCGCAGAAAGAAGGCATGGAGCAGCCGGTCTATTACTGGGACCCCTCGATCGCGCCGTCGGGCATGGCGTTCTACAGGGGCGACGCCTTTCCCGCTTGGAAGGGCAACCTGTTCGTCGGCGCGCTGGTGCAGCGCCACCTGCAGCGGCTCGAGCTCGACGGCGACAAGGTGGTGAACGAGGAGCGGCTGCTCGTCGGTTTCGGCGAGCGCATCCGCGACGTGCGGCAGGCGCCCGACGGGACCCTCTGGGTGCTGACCGACGCGAACAACGGCCGCGTCCTGCGGCTGTCGCCCGCCGACTGATTCGTCCCCATATTCGAGTACGCCGGCCGTTAATGGCCGTGGCCCGGCGTTGTCCGGCACCAGCGCGCTTGGTACGTTCCGCGCACTTCGGGCCCGTAGCTCAATGGTTAGAGCCGACCGCTCATAACGGTCTGGTTGGAGGTTCGAGTCCTCCCGGGCCCACCAGTCTTCGCTCGCGATTGAAGCAGGGTTTTACCGGCGGCTTCGAGCCGCTGCGGTGAATGGCGCGTCCTTGGGCAGCTGGCCGGCTATTTGCGATCCGGCAATCGATACTTTCCTGCCCAATGGTTGTTTGGCGACTGGCCCAACGATAACCTCTCCCGGTCATTTGCCAGCAAATGACCAATAAGAAGACCCCGCGGCACCTGCCGCATGGGGGTACGGCCCAGGACGGAATTGGCCGGAGGGAGGAATGTTGCGTGTAAAGAGCCCGCAGGATTTTGGCGCGGGAATCATCTTTATCGTCGTCGGCGCGGCGGGGCTGATCTTCGGCCGCGAGCTCGCGGTCGGAACCGCGTCCCGCATGGGGCCCGGCTACTTTCCCATACTGCTCAGCTATCTGATCATCGCGATCGGCTTGGTCGTTTCCGCACGCGGCCTGACGCTCGAAGGACCGCCGGTCGAACGAATTCATCTGCGCCCGATCTTCTTCGTGCTTGCGGCGATTCTGGCCGCGGGTTTTCTCCTCAATATGGTCGGGCTTGCCCTCACGTCGGTGCTGGTCGCGATCATCGCCGCTTATGCGCGCAGCCAAGTGAACCTCCTCGAGACGATCCTGCTCGGGATCGGCATGGGCATCTTCTCGGTTGTCGTTTTCGTCTATGGGCTCGGCCAGCCGTTGCCCGCGTGGTGGGGCAACTGAAATGGAATTCGACGTCATCCAGAATTTGGCGACCGGGTTCACCGCCGCGTTTACGCTGAAGAATCTCGGCTTTGCCCTGCTCGGCTGCTTTCTCGGCACCCTGATCGGCGTGCTGCCGGGCATCGGGCCGATCCCGGCGATCGCGATGCTGCTGCCGATCACGTTCCAGCTCGAGCCGCTGTCGTCGCTGATCATGCTCGCGGGTCTCTACTACGGCGCGCAGTACGGCGGCTCGACGACATCCATTCTCGTGAACATCCCCGGCGAGGCGTCGTCGATCGTCACCTGTATCGACGGCCACCAGATGGCGAAGCAGGGGAGAGCCGGGGCGGCGCTTGCGGTCGCTGCGATCGGCTCGTTCTTTGCGGGCTGCGTCGGAACGGTGTTCATTGCCGCGTTCGGGCCGCCGCTGTCGGCGCTCGCGCAACAGTTCAACTCGCCCGATTATTTTTCCCTGATGGTACTCGGGCTCACGACCGCGGTCGTGCTCGCGCACGGCTCGGTCATCAAGGCGGTCGCGATGGTGCTGATCGGGCTGTTGCTCGGCCTCGTCGGCACCGACACGAACAGCGGCCTCACGCGCTACACGTTCAACGTCTCGGCGATCTGGGAAGGGATCGACTTCCTGCCGCTCGTGATCGGCATGTTCGGCATTGTCGAGATCGTCCGCAACCTCGAGGCGACGAGCCTGCCGCGCGCGGCGGTCAGCACGCGGTTCCGCGACGTGTGGCCGACGCGGAAGGACTTCCACGAATCCTGGCGCGCGGTGCTGCGCGGCACGGGCCTCGGCTCGATCCTCGGTATTCTGCCGGGCGGCGGCGCGGTGCTGGCGTCGTTCGCGGCTTATACGGTGGAGAAGAAGGTCGCGAAGGACCCGTCGCGGTTCGGCCGCGGCGCGATCGAGGGCGTCGCCGGGCCGGAAGCGGCGAACAACGCGGCGGCGCAGACCTCGTTCATTCCCCTGCTCACGCTCGGTCTCCCCTCCAACGCCATCATGGCGCTGATGATGGGGGCGATGATCATTCAGGGGATCGAGCCGGGTGCTGCCGTCATGACGAAACGGCCGGACCTGTTCTGGGGCATGGTGGCGAGCATGTGGATCGGCAACCTGATGCTGCTCGTGCTCAATCTGCCGCTCATCGGGATCTGGGTGAAGCTCCTGTCGGTGCCGTACCGGCTGCTCTATCCGGCGATCCTGATGTTCTGCATCATCGGCGTCTATGGCCTGAACACCAATATCGCGCAGCTCGTCATCATGGTGATCTTCGCCGGCTTCGGCTACCTGCTCTACAAGTTCGGCTGCGAGCCGGCGCCGCTCGTGCTCGGGTTCATCCTCGGGCCGGTGATGGAAGAGAATCTCCGCCGCTCGCTGGTGATCTCGCGCGGCGATCCGATGGTCTTCCTCGAGCGGCCGATCTCGGCCGTGTTGCTGGCGATGACGGTCGGCGTGATCGCGCTGATTATCCTGCCGCAGTTCCGAAAGACGCGCGAGGAGGCATTCCAGGAATGACGGCCGCTCGGGCGGCCGTATGCAAAGAAGGACTGAACGGCCGGCTCGTGACGGGGTCTTGCGCCGATCAGAAATCTACAATGGGAGGAAAACAGATGAAGATCGCGTTGAAATCGTTGTTGCGTTCGGCCGCACCGGCGTTCGCGCTGGCCGCGGCCATCGGCATGGCGCCGGGCGGCGCACATGCGCAAGCCTATCCGAACCAGGACATCCGCGTGATCTGCGCGTTCCCGCCGGGAAGCGGCGCCGACGTGCTGGTCCGCTACTTCGCCGAAAAGCTGCGGCCGATCGTGAACCGCACAGTGATCGTGGATAACAAGGCGGGCGCCGGCGGCAATATCGCGACCGAATTCGTCGCCCGCGCGAAACCGGACGGCTACACGATCTTCGTGCACGCGGCGACGGCGGTGGCGGCGAGCATGCACCTCTACAAGAATCCGCCGGTCGACGTCGGCAAGGCGTTCCAGATGGCGGCCACGATCAACCGGCAGCCGTTCATGCTCGTGGTCGATGCCAAGAGCCCATACAAGACGGTGGCCGATCTCACCGAGGCGATGAAGAAGAAGGGCGACCAGGCGAGCTACGCGACGGCCGCACCCACCGGCAAGATCATGGGCGAGATCTACAAGAACGTGACCGGCATCAAGGCAGTGGAGGTCAGCTACAAGACCGCGCCGGACTCGCTCAACGAACTCACGAGCGGCAAGCTCGATTACGGCATGCACGATCCGGTGTTCGCGCTCGCCCAGCAGCGCGAGGGGCGGCTGCGCATCCTCGCGGTCAGCACCGGCAAGCGGCTCGCGGCGAGCCCGGACCTGCCGACCATGACCGAGTCGGGCATCCCGATGGATCTCACGGGCTGGTGGGCGGCGATGGTGCCGGCGGGGACGCCGCAGCCGGTCATCGACCAGATCAACAAGTGGTTCGTGCAGATCGTATCGTCGGAAGAGACGAAGAAGTTCCTCAACAGCTTCGGCGGCGATCCGAACATCATGCCGATCGACGAGGCGCAGAAGCAGTTCCTCAAGGACGTGAAGGACTGGGGCGACTACGTGAAGCTCGCGAAGATCGAGCCGCAAGGCTGAGAAGGCAGGGCGCGGCGGCAATGCCGCCGCGCCTTTTTCCGCGGCACGACGCGCGGCCGCCGCATTCTGCGCGCGCAAACAATACAAATCATCGACGGGAGGAGCTCATGAAGCTCATAGCCAAAGGTGGAATGCTTGCCGCCTGTCTGGCGGTCGCGTTTGCGTCGGCGGTCGGTTCAGCGAGCGATGTCCGCGCGCAGACCTATCCGAGCCAGGACATCCGGCTGATCTGCGCGTTCCCGGCCGGCAGCGGCGCCGACGTTCTCGTGCGTTTCTTCGCCGAGAAGCTGAAGCCGCTCGTCAATCAGACGGTGATCGTCGAAAACAAAGTCGGCGCCGGCGGCCATATCGCGACCGAGTTCGTCGGCCGATCGAAACCGGACGGGCATACGATCTACGTGTTCGCCGGCACGGGCGTCGCAGCGATGGCGGCGATGTTCAAGAACCCGCCGCTCGACGTCGCCAAATCGTTCCAGATCGCGGCGACGATCAACCGGCAGCCGTTCATGCTCGTGGTCGACGCCAAGAGCCCGTACCAGAACGTGAAAGAACTGACCGAGGCGATGCTGAAGAAGGGCGACCAGGCGTCCTACGCGAGCGCCGCCCCTCCCGGCACGATCATGGGCGAAATCTACAAGCAGAAGACCGGCGTGAAGGCCGTGGAGGTGAACTACAAGACGGCGCCGGATTCCCTCAACGAGCTCACGAGCGGCAAGCTCGACTACGGCATGCACGACCCGGTGTTCTCGCTCGCCCAGCAGCGCGAGGGCCGGCTGCGCATCCTCGCGGTCAGCACGGGCGAGCGGCTTGCGGCGAGCGCCGAACTGCCGGCCATGAAGGAATCCGGGGTCGACATGGACCTCACGATCTGGTGGGCGGCGATCGTGCCGGCTGGTACGCCGAAACCGGTGGTCGATCAGATCAACAAGTGGTTCGTGCAGATCGTGTCGACCGACGAGGTGAAGGGCTTCCTCAACAAGTTCGGCGGAGACCCGTTCATCAACACGCCGGAGAAGGGCCAGGAGATGTTCCTGAAGGCGATCTCCGACTGGAAGGAGTTCGTCAAGATCGCGAGGCTCCCGCTGATGTGACGCAGCCGGGCGCGGCGATCGCTTCGCCGCGCCTGATTTCTTTGGAATGCCTGCCCGGCGAAAATCTCGTAGAGAGGGCGGGATCGAAATTCGATTTCGAGGTGGAGGCAGTATGGGACGTAAATTGACGTTGCGGGCGGCCGACGGGTTTCAGTTCGGCGCCTATCGCGCCGATCCGGCCGGCGAGCCGCGCGGCTGGGTCGTGGTGGTGCAGGAAATCTTCGGGGTGAACAGCCACATCCGTTCGGTCTGCGACCGGCTGGCGGATGCCGGCTACGTGGCGCTGGCGCCGCAGATCTTCGACCGCCTGCAGCCGGATTTCGAGTGCGGCTATTCGCCGGACGAAATCGCCAATGCGCGCGAGTTCATCCCGAAACTCGACTGGGCCAAGGTGATGCTCGACACGCGGGTGGCGATCGACGCGCTGAAACCGGAAGGACCGGTCGCGGTGATGGGCTTCTGCCTCGGCGGCAGCGTCGCCTATCTCGCGGCGACGCAGGTGCCGGGGCTCGCCGCTGCCGTCTGCTACTACGGCGGGCAGATCATCCAGCACATCGATAAGAAGCCGCTTGCCCCGGTGCAGATGCATTTCGGCGCGCACGATGCGCACATCCCGCTCTCCGACATCGAGATCATGCGGCAGAAGCAACCGTCGGCGAAGATCTACGTCTATGAGAAGGCCGGGCACGGGTTCCATTGCGACGAGCGCGGCAGCTACGAGCCGGAGAGCGCGAAGCTCGCGTGGAAACGGTCGCTCGATTTCCTCGCCGAGGCGTTCGGCAACACGGCGCGGCCAATGGAAGCGCCGACGGTGAAGACGCCGGCAACGCCGATCGCCAAGCAGGGCGCGGCGAAGCGCAAGGCGAAGGCGAAGCCGAAGAAAGCGAAAGCCGCGAAGAGGGCGAAGGCCAGGCCGAAGAAGAAGGCCAAGGCGAAGAAGAAGGCCAAGGCGAAGAAGAAAGCCGTGAAGAAGAGCAAGAGGAAAGCGACGAAGAAGGGCAGGAAGAAGCGGCGGTAATTTTCTGCCGATTCAATCCGCTCATTCCCGCTCCGCGCTGGCGAGCGAAGCGAGCAGCCAGCGCGGCAACTTTTAATAGTCGCCGCGCCGGACACTCGCCCTGAACCGGGCTCGTCGGCGCGGCAAGCGGGAATCCAGGGCAGCTTGCGCATTCGATTTTTGCCCTGGGTCCCCGCTTTCGCGGGGACGAGCGGAGAAATGATTTTGTTCTATCGCAAGTGAGTCAGATCACCGCAGCACGGGCGAGTTTTTCTTCAGGCTGTCGATGTCGGTGTAGCCGATCTGCCCCATCGTGTTCAGCATCTCGGCGCTGAGGAGATCGATCGCGGTCTTCGGCCCGCTCGCGCCGAGGCCGGCGACCGCGTACATCATGGCGCGGCCGATCAGCACGAAATCGGCGCCCGAAGCGATCGCCTTGACGATGTGCTCGCCGGAGCGGATGCCGCTGTCGAGGATGAGCGGGAAGCCCGGCCCGACGGCGGCGCGGATCTCCGGCAGCATCTCGATGGAAGAGGGGAGCGAAGCGAGTTGGCGCCCGCCGTGGTTCGACACCACGACGCCGTCGCAGCCGATCTCCTTCGCCATCTGCGCGTCTTCAGCGGTGAGCAGGCCCTTCGGCACGAGCTTGCCCTTCCAGCGATCGCGCAACTTCTTCAGCTCTGCCCAGTCGAAGCGGCCGGTCACCTGCGAGGACATGTAGCGGGCGAGCGGCTGCGCGGTGGTCGCGGGCGCGTAGCGCTCCATGTTGGCGAAGCGCGGCCGGCCGGCGATCGCGGTGCGGATCGACCATTCGGGATGGATCAGCAGTTGCCAGAACACCCACGGCGACCACGCGAAGGGCATGGTGAAGTTGTTGCGGATGTCGCGCAGGCGGCGTGGCGGCGTCGGCACGTCGACGGTGACGAGCATGACGTCGTAGCCCGCTTCCTCCGCGCGGGAGACGAGGCCCTGCACCATTTCCTCGGCGCGGCCGACATAGAGCTGGAACCAGGCATTCTCGCCGGCGATCTTGCGGATGTCCTCGAGCGATGTGCAGGCCGGCGTCGAGATTGTGTAGGGGATGTTCGCCGCGAGCGCGGCGCGGGCGATCGTCTCCTCGGCGCGCGGCCACAGCAGATTGCCGACGCCGATGGGGGCAGTGCCGAACGGCAGGCCCCACTTGCGGCCGAACAGCGTGGCCGACAGGTCGCGATTCTCGATATTCACGAGCATCCGCGGCTTCAGCCGGATCGCGTCGAACGCCTCGATGTTGCGGCGGATGCCGGATTCGTCGCCGGCCCCGCCGTCGAGATAGTCGAAGGCGAAGCGGGGCATGCGACGTCTCGCACGCGTGCGGAAATCCCAAACGGACGCAATCGTCATCTCATTGAACCTGCTGGGAAAAGGCTGGCGGCGGGGCTGGTGATCGACCGTTCTTTGGCTCTTTTTTGCAGATTTTTTTACCCTTGTCTCGGTCGTAGCACCCGGTGTTCTCGCCTTGCGAACGGGCGCTCGACCGTCGTGCCGGAAAGGAGTAATGAGTGAGTCGCAACCGGAAAGGAGCGCAATAGCGTTCTGATCGAGATTCCAGCACCGGGAGAGCTCGCGCCCTAGGGCGCGGCACCGAAGGAGCAACCGCCCCGGAAACTCTCAGGTTCACGGACCGGCGCTGGATCAACACTCCGAAGAGCGGCTCCGACATCGAGGCGGAGCCCACCGAAGGAGCAAGCACGGCGCAAGCCGCGCGAAACTCTCAGGTTCCGGACGGAGGGGGCATGACACGAGCCCGGATGGGCAAGGAGCTGTCATGTCCTCGAAGCAAACTGAAGATTTCGATGTGATCGTGTTGGGCGCCGGCGTCGTCGGCGTCTGCACCGCCTATTGGCTTGCGCGCGACGGTCGCTCCGTTTGCGTCGTTGAGCGGCAGCCGGAGGCGGCGCTGGAGACGAGCTTCGCCAACGGTGGGCAGATTTCCGTGAGCCACGCGGAGCCGTGGGCCAACCCGTCGGCACCGCTCAAGGTGCTGAAGTGGCTGTTCGACCGCGAGGCGCCGTTGCTGTTCCGGCCGCGGCTCGACCTGCATCAGTGGCTGTGGATCGCGCAGTTTCTCGTCGACTGCCTGCCGTCGCGGGCGGACCGGCACACGACGGAGATCGTGAAGCTTGCGTCGGAAAGCCGGACGCGGCTGCAGGAAATCCGTGCGCGCGAGAACATCCGCTACGACGAGCGCACGAAGGGCATCCTGCACTTCTATCGCGACCAGCACGAGTTCGAATCCGCCGTGCGCGTTGCCGATCTCATGCGCAAGCACGGCTGCGAGCGGCGCGTGGTCGATGCCGATGAGGTGGTGAAGATCGAGCCGGCGTTCGAGGAGAACCGGCACCTGATCGTCGGCGCGACCTACACGGCGGAAGATGAGAGCGGCGACGCGAAGAAATTCACGCAGGGGCTCGCGGCGGTGTGCGAGCGGATGGGCGTGCAGTTCCTCTACGGCTCGGAAGTGGTGGCGCTGCTGCCAGGCGAGAAAGAGGGCGTCGTGCAATCGGTCGAGCTGCGCACGCCGGAAGGCTACCGCTGCCTCCGCGCGCGCGATGTCGTGGTGAGCATGGGCAGCTATTCAGCGCCGTTCCTGCGGCCCTATGGCGTGTCGCTCAACATCTATCCCGCCAAGGGATACTCGGTGACGATCCCGACGAACGGCAGCAACATCGCGCCGGTGACGAGCCTCACCGACGACGAGAAGAAGCTCGTCTATTCCAATCTCGGCGACCGGCTGCGCATCGCCGGCACGGCGGAGCTTTCCGGCTACACGCGGCATCTCGACTTCGCGCGCTGCCGCGCGATCCTGAAGCAGGTGCAGGCGCTCTTCCCGCGCGCCGGCCGCTTCGAAGCGGCGCAATTCTGGACCGGCCTCAGGCCGGCGACGCCGTCGAACCTGCCCTATGTGGGCCGAACGCGGCGCTTCCGGAATCTGTGGCTGAATACCGGCCACGGCACGCTCGGCTGGACCATGTCGGCGGGCTCCGGCCGCCGCATCGCCGACATGATCGGCGCGGGGGAGGGCGCGGTGGTCGCGTAAACATCATTTGCCACCGCGCGTTTCATTTCTCCGTCATTACCGGGCCGCCGCGCCCGGCGAGCGATAAGCGAGCCGTTGGCGCGGCGAGTCCCGGTAATCCACGCCTTCATTGCCGCACTCAAGACGTGGATGGCCGGGTCTCGCACCGCCAAGCCAGCCGCTCGCGCTTGCGCGCTCGCGGGGCGGTGCGGCCCGGCCATGACGATTGGAGTTTGCGGGACGCCGCGGACCGGTGATGACGAGATAAAGGAAGGATTGCGCGCCTTGCCCTTTGCCGTCTGCCTCGCTACATGAGCGCCGACTTCCCTCATTCGCACGAATGGAGCGCGGCGCCGTGGCGTCCTGGCAATACGTCTACAACATGAACGGGCTCTCCAAGACCTATCCGGGCGGCCGGAAGGTGCTGGACGGCATCTATCTCTCCTTCTATCCGGACGCGAAGATCGGTGTGCTCGGCGTCAACGGCGCGGGCAAGTCGACGCTGCTGCGCATCATGGCGGGATTCGACAAGGATTTCACCGGCGAGGCATTCGCGGCGGACGGCGCGCGCGTCGGCTACCTGCCGCAGGAGCCGCAGCTCGATCCGAACAAGAACGTGCGCGAGAACGTGATGGACGGCGTGGCCGACAAGCGCGCGATCCTTGAGCGCTACAACGAGCTCGCTGCGAACTATTCCGACGAGACCGCCGACGAGATGGCGAAGCTGCAGGACGAGATCGAGGCCAAGGGCCTGTGGGATCTCGATTCCAAGATCGACCAGGCGATGGACGCGCTGCGCTGCCCGCCCGACGACGCGGACGTGAACAAGCTTTCCGGTGGCGAGAAGCGGCGCGTGGCGCTCTGCCGGCTGCTGCTGGAGCAACCCGACCTGCTGCTGCTCGACGAGCCGACCAACCATCTCGACGCGGAGACGGTGGCGTGGCTCGAAGGGCACCTGCGGCAATATCCCGGCGCGGTGCTGATCGTCACCCACGACCGCTACTTCCTCGACAACGTGACCGGCTGGATTCTCGAGCTCGACCGCGGGCGCGGGATTCCCTACGAGGGCAACTATTCGTCGTGGCTCGTGCAGAAGCAGAAGCGGCTCGAGCAGGAAGGCCGCGAGGAAGAAGCGCGCCAGCGCGCGATCGAGCGCGAGCGCGAGTGGATCAGCGCGTCGCCGAAAGCACGGCAGGCGAAGAGCAAGGCGCGCTATCAGCGCTACGAAGAGCTCGTCGCCAAGAGCAAGGAGAAGGCGCCGCAGACCGCGCAGATCATCATCCCGGCGGGTCAGCGGCTGGGGCAGAATGTCGTCGAGGCAGAAGGGCTGTCGAAGGGGTTCGGCGACCTGCTGCTGTTCGAGGACCTTTCATTCAAGCTGCCGCCCGGCGGCATCGTCGGCGTGATCGGACCGAACGGCGCGGGCAAGACCACGCTGTTCCGCCTCATCACCGGGCAGGAGCAGCCCGACAAGGGCACGATCAAGGTCGGCGACAGCGTCGTGCTCGGCTACGTGGACCAGAGCCGCGACTCGCTCGACGGCAAGAAGAACGTGTGGGAGGAAATCTCCGGGGGCGAGGATTTGCTCAAGCTCGGCGAGCGCACGGTGCAGAGCCGCGCCTATGTATCGGCGTTCAACTTCAAGGGCGGCGACCAGCAGAAGAAGGTGGGCTCGCTCTCGGGCGGCGAGCGCAACCGCGTGCATCTGGCGAAGATGCTGAAGTCGGGTGCCAACGTGCTCCTGCTCGACGAGCCGACCAACGATCTCGACGTCGACACGCTGCGCGCGCTGGAAGAGGCGCTGGAGGATTTCGCCGGCTGCGCCGTCATCATCAGCCACGACCGCTTCTTCCTCGACCGCATCGCCACGCACATCCTCGCCTTCGAGGGCGACAGCCATGTAGAATGGTTTGAGGGCAACTTTCAGGACTACGAGGAAGACAAGAAGCGCCGGCTCGGTGTCGACGCGGAAATCCCGCACCGGATCAAGTACAAGAAGTTCACGCGCTGAGGTTCACTTATGGAGCCCGTCGTTCGCCTCGCAACAAGCGACGATCTGGACGGGCTTCTCCGCTGCGCGCGGGCGTTTCATGCGGAAGACGGCCATCCGTTGCCCTCTGAAGGTGAGGCAGCTCTTGCGGCGCTCCTCGACGCAAATTCTCCCTATGGCCGTGCTTTCATTCTCGAAGTGGAAGGCGGGGTCGCAGGCTACGCGGTGCTTTGCTTCGGCTACAGCGTGGAGTTCGGCGGACGGGATGCCTTCGTCGACGATCTTTATGTGGCGCCTGAGTGGCGTGGGAAAAATCTCGGCGATCGTCTGATGCGAGTGCTGGAAGAATTGGCCCGAGAGTCCGGCTGCCACGCACTGCATCTCGAAGTGTTTACCGGCAATCGCATGGCCGGTTGGTACAAGTCGCTCGGATTCGAATCGCGGGGAAACCTGATGTCGAAGCGGTTTGGATGAAGGGAATGACTGCCGGATTGACTGCGCGGCGCGCACTGCTCCTGTGCGGTTTGATGCTTGCGCTTGGCGTGGGCGCGCTCGCCGCTCCGGCCGCCGCGCAGTCCTCCTTCGAGCAGTTCATCCAGTCGCTCTGGCCGGAGGCGCAAAAGCTCGGCGTGTCGCGCAAGACGTTCGACGCGGCGACGCGCGGGCTTGCGCCCGATACCAGCCTGCCTGATCTTGAAATTCCCGGCCGCGTGGAGAAGCCGCCGGCGCAACCGGAGTTCGTGCAGACGCCGGTGGAATACGTCTCGGAGAACGTGATCGCGCGCTTCGCCTTGCAGGGCAGGCAGTACGCCTCAAAGTATCGCGACGTCCTGCAGGCGATTGAGCAGCGCTTCGGCGCGCCCGGCAACGTGATCCTCGCCATCTGGGCGCGGGAGACGTCCTACGGCGGCGCAAAGCTCGGCCACGACGCGGTGCGCGTGCTTGCCACGCAAGCCTGGACCGGGCGGCGCAAGGCGCAATTCCGGCAGGAGTTTCTGCTCGCGCTGAGGATGCTCGACGAGGGGCACGTTGCGCGCGCCGACATGAAGAGTTCGTGGGCGGGCGCCATGGGCCACACGCAGTTCCTGCCGTCGGACTTCTACAAGAATGCCGTCGATTTCGACGGCGACGGCAAGCGCGACATCTGGAATTCGATCCCCGACGCGCTCGCGTCCGCCGGCAAGCAGCTCGCCGACAAGGGCTGGCTGCGCGGCTCGCGCTGGGCGCACGAGGTGCGCGTGCCCGCCGACATCGATTGCAGCAAGGCGGAGCCCGGCTTCAAGCTGCCGGTCGGCGAGTGGCTGAAATACGGTGTCGTGCCCGCGCACGGCCGCAAGCTGACCCTGATCGAGCTCGCGGAGGAAGCCTCGCTCCTGATGCCGGAGGGAGCCTACGGACCCGCCTTCCTTACGCCGAAGAACTACTTCGTGCTGAAGGACTACAATTTCTCCGACCTCTATGTGCTGTTCGTCGGCCACCTGAGCGACCGCATCGGCGGCGCGCCGCGTTTCGAGACGCCGTGGGGCAAGGACAAGCAATTGCGCACGGCGGAGGTCGAGGAGATGCAGCGCATCCTCACGGCGCGCGGGTTCTACAGCGACAAGATCGACGGCAAGGCCGGCATGCTGACGCGCGCGGCGCTCGGCGAATATCAGAAAGCGAACAAGATCAGGCTCGACTGCTGGCCGACGGCGGCGGTGCTCGATCACATGCGCGGCCGCGCGGCGAGAAACTAGCGCGGATCGACTTAGTCGACACACTCCGCTCATGCCCGCGCATGCGGGCATCCAGGGCGGCTTGAGCAGGTAGTTGTCGTCCTGGGTCCCCGCTTTCGCGGGGACGAACGGAGAAATCTGAATCGCGGCCAAGTCCGTCAGGCAAAAAGAAACGGCCGCCCGAAGGCGGCCGTTCGTTTTCCGATCGCCGGCGCGATCAGCGATAGTAATAGTGCGTGTAGCCGTAGCCTTGCGGCGGGCAGACCCAACGCGGCTTGCTCCAGCGAACGGGGCGGCCGAAGGCATCGAAGGCGGTCGGACGCGCGGCCCAGAAGCCACCCGGGCAGGGTGCCAGCGGTGCGGCAGCGTAAGTTGGATAATAATAATAGCCTTCGACCGGCGCGTAGGCATGGTAGCGCGGGTCGATCGCCGCGCGGGCGGCGGCGCCGAACAGGGCCGCACCGGCAATGCCGAGCAAGATGCCCTGCGTGAGCCGGCGGCCCGAGCTGGACGCATCGGCCGGGTTGGGCACAGCCATCGTGGCGGCCAGGAAGGCCGCACCGGCCGCGAGAGCGACAAGAGCTTTTTTCATATCCGAATCTCCTTGGGGCGCGCCCGGACGAGCAAACGCCGAATGACCGGCGAAGCCTAAAACTACCCGCCAGCTGTTCCAATCCATATGCGGAATTTGTCCTAAATTTGTTGTGACGAAGGTCACAGAATCTGCGATTGGCAGGGCTTTGGGGGGCTTTCATGCAGGAAAAATCGGCGGCAAGCCGCATGCGGACGGTAACTTGGCAGGACCCGTTCACCAGCGCCAATGCGGTTGGCGAGCACAGCGGGCTCGACTTCCTGCGCCGGATCGCGAGCGGCGAAATTCCCGACCCGCCGATGGCGGAGCTGCTCGGCTTCCGGTTGACGCAGGTGGAACGCGGGTTCGCCCTCTTCGAGATCGAGCCGGCCGAGTATCACTACAACCCCATCGGCGTGGTGCACGGGGGCGTGGCGGGGACGCTTCTCGACTCCTGCATGGGATGCAGCGTGCAGTCGACGCTGCCTGCCGGCATGGGATACACGACGCTCGAGTTCAAGGTGAACTTCGTGCGCCCGATCACGATGAAGACCGGATTGATGCGCGCCGAGGGGCGGGTCGTGCATGCGGGGACGCGCGTGGCGACCGCCGAGGGCAAGCTCGTCGATGCCGCCGGCAAGATCTATGCGCACGCGACAACGACCTGCCTGATCCTGCAGGTCAAGGCTGGCGGCGGGTCGTAGGGCGAAAACCGGGGGTTTGGACGGTCCGGCCGGAAACCGCCGGGCGCGCGGCCGGGAACGGCGCAGAACAGCGCGATAGACGCTATATTTCCGGGCGAATCAGGAGGACCGTCATGACCAGCAAGGTGGCGGTGGTACAGAAGCCTCCCGTGATGCTCGACCGCGCGGCGACGATCGCACAGGTGTGCGCGGACATCAGCGAAGCGGCGGCGGCGGGTGTCACGCTTGTCGTGTTTCCCGAGGCATATATCCCCGGCTACCCGGCGTGGGTCTGGCGGCTGCAGCCGGGCCGCGACCTGCCGCTCAGCAACAAGCTGCATGCGCGGCTGCGCGAGAATTCCATCAATCTCGCCGCAGGCGACCTCGACCCCGTGTGCCAGACGGTGTGGCGGCACAAGATCACGGTCGTGATCGGCTTCCACGAGATCGACGCGGAGTTCAGCGGATCGACGCTGTTCAACACGGTCGTCGTGATCGGGCCCGACGGCGCGATATTCAACCGGCACCGCAAGCTCATGCCGACCAATCCCGAGCGCATGGTGTGGGGTTTCGGCGATGCGCGCGGATTGAAGGTGGTCGACACGCCGGTCGGGCGGATCGGCACGCTGATCTGCTGGGAAAACTACATGCCGCTGTCGCGCTATGCGCTCTATGCGCAGAACATGGAAATCCTGGTGGCGCCGACGTGGGATTGCGGCGAGGAATGGATCGCCACGATGAAGCATATCGCCAAGGAAGGCGGCTGTTGGGTGATCGGGACGGGGACGGCGATCCAGGGCAAGGACCTGCCGGAGAGCTTTCCCGAGCGCGCCAAGGTCGTCGAGGACGAGGACTGGCTGTGCGACGGCGACGCGGTGATCGTGCGGCCGTTCGGCAAGATCGAGGCGGGGCCGCTGCACCGCGAGCGCGGCATCCTCTACGGCGAGATCGACCGCGAAGCGGCGGCGCGCTCGCGCCGCACGCTCGACGTGACCGGGCACTATTCGCGGCCCGATATTTTCCGGCTGCAGATCAGCCGCGCGGCGATGCCGCCGGTGGAGTTCAACGACGCCTGAGTGCGATGATTTAAGGTCGGTGCATCGTCATTGCGAGCGAAGCGAAGCAATCCAGCCATCGGGAAACTGGATTGCTTCGGCGCTGCGCGTCTCGCAATGACAGCAATAGACGTAGAATGTCAGCGCGGGATCGAAACCGTCGTGACGTTGCTGTTGGCAGCATCGGTCGGTGCGCGTTGCGCCTGCGTCTTCGAGTCCTGCCCCCGGGCAATCGCGGCGGGAACGAGTGCGTGCGCGAGATTCTTCGCAAAACAGCCGTAGCTCCAGTCGTTCATGTGGAAGAGATCGGGCGACAGCGTTTCGGCGAACGCGATGCCGCGATCCTGATGCCAGTGCTCCATCAGCGCGAAACGGCGGAAGACGGGAATCCTGAACTCGGCTGCGAGCCGCGACAGGAGCTGCACCATCGGCCGCGCGTCGGGATCGCGCAGCACTTTCGGCGCATACTGCGGATCGATGAGCACGATGTCGGCGCCGAAGTCGCGGATCTGACGAAGACCGTTGCGGATGATGGACGCCTCGTGATCGATGCCGTCGTCGCGCAACAACGCATTGGTGCCGACCTGCCACAGCACCAGATCGGGGGACGTGGCGATCAGCTCGCCCTGCATCCGCGTGACCATCTCCTGCGCGTCTTCGCCGCTGATGCCGTGGTTCAACACGTCGACGCGCGCCTGCGGGAGCAGCGTCCGCAGCTCCGCGGCAAGCCGGCTCGGGTAACTCAGGTCCTCGTTGCTCGCGCCCACGCCCGCGGTCGAGGAGGAGCCGATCGCGAGCACGGTGACGGTTTCGCCGCGCGCAAGACGCGCCGAGAAGCGCTCGAGCGTGCCGGCGAGCGCCGAGATCGTCTCGGGCACGTCGCATTCGATCCTGTGGATGTTGTCCGCGCCGGCCGTGGGCGCGGCGGCAAGCAATCCCCACAACCCCAGGGCGGCGCCCAGGGCAACACGGAACTTCATTTCCCAGTCCCTCGGAACTCATCCAGGTCTGTGGCACGGGCCACAAAGCCTGCCAGCAGCTCGCCGATACACAAATGTACCTGCTCGTACAAGCCGTCGTTCTTGAGGGAGGTCAGGTCGAACGCGCCAAAATCGTTCCAGAAGCGCATGATGTCGTAGCGGCTGAAAAGCGGAACATCGGTGGCATTCGCCACATTGCGCATGGCTGCGCGGTAGTCGCTCGCGTCGATCAGCTGTTCGGTGCGCGGACTGTATTGCATGTCGATCAGCACCACGTCGGCGCCGCTGCGCAAGACCGTCTCGATCCCCTGCAGCAGGGAGGCCGCGAAGTCCTCCGTGCTGACGCCGCGATAGGCGTCGGCGGTCCCCGCCTGCCAGATCACGAGCGACGGTTGCGTCTCTTTCAGGAGCTTGTCGAGCGTCGGCAGCAATTCCTTCACGGTGCGGCGGGCTGCCGCGCGGACGGTGAGATTGACGGAGAGTTCGGGAAAGCGGCGGCGCAGCGCGGCATCGAAAAAGGACGGATACGAACGCAGTCCCTTCGTCGCGCCGGTCTGCGAAGGCGAGCCCGACAGGAGCAGAATATCCAGCTTGCGATCGCGCTTGGCGGCGCCCGTCGCCCGCTGCAGCGGCGCGAGCGGCTCGACATAGATCGAGGGCACGCTGCACCGCTCATCCGTGGCGAGTGCTGCGGGTGCAAGGGCGAGGCTTGCCGCTAGAGCAGCGGCGACGCGCAAATGGAAAAATTCCCAGCTCATGTCGCAACCGGCTTGTTCGGAAGCCGCCGGTCGAGGCTCTTGTACCACGAAAGCAATGCGGCCAGTGCAACCATCAGGGCGATGCCGGCGAGGTTAATGAACACCTGCATGGCGACGGAACCGGAGATTTCGCTCAGCATGAAAAGGGCCGTCAGCGAGAGGAACACGCCGAGGCAAAAGACCTCCAGCGAATGACGGCCGCACAGGATGAGCGGTTGCGCCCAAGGCGTGCGGAGGAAGCCGGCGTCCGCCGGCACGAGCCGGACGACCACGATGGCCTGCGCGAGGAAGTGGGCGAGACGCAGCGGCGAGAGATCGGACTTGTTGAGGGGAAAAATCAGCATCCATCCCGGCACCTCACGGGCGAGACCGGGAAAATAGATGGTCGCGTTCCACACGCAGGCGACCGCCAGATAGGCGATGCAGAGCGCCAGCACCGCCCGGGAGCGAAGGATTTTCTCCAGCCGGTCTCCGCTGCCGACCGCGCACCATGCCCCGATCAGGAACAGGAGCTGCCAGGCGAACGGATTGAAGAACCAGGTCTGCTCCATCGGATAGAGCTTCAGGTTCAGCCCCCCGAAATAAGCCGCCGCCCACAGGGCAATCGACAGCACGAACGCGACGGCCGGCTTGCGGAGCACGAGCCAGAGCATCAACGGAAACGCCAGCATGAGCAGGATGTAGAGCGGCAGGATGTTCACGTTGGCGAGCAGGAAGCGCAGCCGCAGGACTTCGAGAAGGATCGCTTCCGGCTGCTGAAAAAAGTGCAGCGCCACCATCTCGTCGGCATAAAGCGGGTTGTCGAAGCGGTGCACCACGTATGCCGTCTGCGCGATGTAGATGACGGAAAGAAACACGAAGGCGACATAGAGCTGCCACACGCGCTTGAGGATGCGGGCGCTTGCGATGATGAACCCGCTCTCCTGCATCACGCGCCCATAGACGAAGGCGGCGGTGTAGCCGGAGATGAAGACGAAGATCTCTGCGGCGTCGCTGAAGCCGTAGTTCCGGTTGGTGAACCAGCTCATCACGTTCGACGGAACGTGATTGATGAAGATGAACCAGAGCGAAAGGCCGCGAAAGAAATCGAGGCGAAGATCGCGGCTCTTCGGGGCGGGCGAGTTCATTGAGCGGCCGCGTATATTGGACGAGAAAGACGATTGCGTTCGACGATCTGTCGCTTGCGCCATCCCAGTCGATTTTTACGCCTGCGTCGAGGCAGGCGGCGGAGTTTCCCCAAGCGGGGCATCGACCGTGGCAAGGTAGGGCTTGATATCGACGAGCGGCGTGCCGTCGATGCAGTCGAGCCCGGAGACGCGCAGCCGCGTGCCTTCGATCTGCAGCAATCGCGCGACCGACAGCGCGATCGGGTTCGGCCGCACCGGCGAGCGGAGCGCAAAGGTTCCGCGCGCGACGCCGCTATGCCGCGGAACCTGCACGATCAGATCGCGTCGCGCCCGGTTCATGAAATAGAGCACCACCACGTGGGAGAAGGTCTCGATGCCGGTGAGCCCGGCACGGTAACGCGCGTCGAGTTCGATCGTGCAGACCGCACCCTTGGCCTCGCGCGGGTTCTTCGGGCACTCCTCGCGCGTCTTCCAGGGGGTGCGGATCGTGCCGATGAAATAGATGCCGGCGTCGAAATCCGCGGGGAGGTCGATCTCGACCTCGCCGGGACGGACGTCGAACGCGTCGGGGGAAGCGTTGCTGTTCATCGGGGCAGGCTAGCAGATCGGGCGGCCCGCACGGGACCGCGGGGCGGTGCGGCAGATCAAACAAGCGAAAGCGCCGGAGGTGGTTCCCTCCGGCGCCTATTCCGTGTGGCCCGCCGGGTGCGGCGGATCAGGCCCTAGCTCAGAACATGCCGAACAACACCGCTCCGACGAACACGAAGGCGGCGAAGATTGCCAGCACGTTGATCCTCTGGACGAGATCCAATGGGTCACCCTCCTGGTGGTTGAGCCTCAGCCTACGAACCTAGGGCCAAAGCGGGCGCCGGCAAGGCGGAATTGTTGTGCATCGCGGCACAAAAATTCAACGAATCCGCGGATTTAGCGATAATTTCCCGATTTTTCGCTTGGCGCCGCAGCAGAAAACGGAGAAGAAAATTCAAAATCCGGTAAGTAAATACCATAAAATACTGTGGATCGAATTGGACAAATCGGCGGCGCCGCCTGCGACCGCATCCGGGACGCGCAAGAATGTTGCCGGCGCGCGGCCCCGTAGCGTTGACGCGGCGTTAACGAAACTCGTTGATCCGGCCTTAATCCGCTCGCCCGCATTTTCGCGGGATGACGCGCGGAGCTGGGGTCGGATCGGTCGAGGAGGAAGCGCAGGGCGCTTCCTCCTCGACCGCGAATCCGACCCTGTTCAATCAGCCAGGGTGCGATTCACGCCTCCGGGGGAAGCTCGAGCGCTTCCCCCGGAGACGATCGCACCCTTGGTTTCTCGTCGCCCCGCTGATCGCGCTTGGGCTCGTCGGCTGCCGCTACTTCGGGTTCGAGGAGCGAGAGCCGTGGCGCGCCGAAGCCGAAGAGCAGTGCATCGCGCAAGGCATGGTCCAGCGCTCCGCCTACATGGAGATGGGCTCGGCGCTGAACGGCAACGGCACCTGCGGCATGACGCGGCCGTTCAAGGTGGCCGCCGTGAACGGCGGCTTCGTCGCGCTCGAGCCCAAGGCGACGCTTGCCTGTCCGCTGGTGGCGAACGTGGAAGCCTGGTTCATGGAGGCGGTGCAGCCGGCGGCGATGGCCTGGTACGGCTCGCCGGTGACGGAGATCAAGCAGATCTCCGCCTATTCGTGCCGGACCATGAACGGGCAGCCCGGCGCTTCCATTTCCGAGCACGCGTTCGGCAACGCGCTGGACATCGCCAGCTTCCGATTCGCCGACGGCCGCGAAGTGAACGTCAAGAGCGGGTGGAAGGGCGGCCCCGAGGAGCGCGGCTTTCTCCGTTCGGTGCACGCGGCGGCGTGCGAGCGCTTCTCGACCGTGCTCGCGCCGGGCGCGGACATGTTCCACTACGATCATATCCACGTCGATCTCATGCGGCGGGCATCGGGGCGCAATGTGTGCAAGCCCGCGCCGATCAGCCCGACGCCGCCGGCCTTGCGGCCGCCGCAACCGGACCTGGTGGCGCGTGCGCCGTCGCGACCGGATTCCACCTCGCCGTGGGCGCAAGCCGCGCCGCGACCGGCACAGGCTTCGATGAGCGGACCCGGCGTGATCGTGCGAGGGCCGGCGCGGCCGGCAGCGGGCGCGCCGCTCGTGCTCGGCAATCCGGCGCCGCCGACGAATTCGTTCGGAGCACCGCTGCCGATCGCCGAGCGCGTGCGGCAGGCGCTGGGAACGCCGGCGCCGCAATCGCCCGCGCCCGTTCAGCAGCAGCAGCCGCTGCCGCCGATGCAGCAGCCCGGTTATCCGAATCCGCACGGCCTCGTGCCGCCCGGCCGGATTCCGAACGCGCGGGTGGGCGCCGACCCGACGGTGACGGGATCGATCGCGAAGCCTGAATCCGGAAAGAAGAGCGGGCAGGCGAAGTCGCTGGAAGCGTCTCTCTTGAGCCCCCACTCGATGGCGGAAGAAGCGCCGAGCTCTGAAGCGGCGTCGGTGTTCAATCTCCTGTCCGAAAACGGAAAGCGGCCCTAGCCGTTCGGACGGCGGTGGCCGAAAACCGGCCGTGCTATGAGCTTTCCATGAGCTTTGTGCATGCGGGGCGCAGGATCGATTATGCCGAGACGGGCGCGGGGCCTTGCCTCGTGCTCGTGCCCGGCTCGTTCAGCACCACCGCCGCCTGGCGGCCGGTGACAGAATTTCTCAAGGACCGCTTTCGCGTCGTCGCCACGAGCCTGCCCGGCGCCGGCGAGACTGAAGAGACTCGCCAGCCGTACGACGAGTCGATCGACCGGGTGGTCGAGACGGTCGAGGCGGTCGCCGCATGCACAGGCGGACCGGTGCATCTCGCCGGGCATTCCTGGGGCGGGACGGTGGCGATCTGCGCCGCCATGCGGGGCCGCGTGCCGGTCGCGAGCCTCACGCTCCTCGACGCGAATCCGTGCGATCTCCTGCGTCTTTGCGGTGAGGACTCGCTCTATGACGAAGTGCGTCGCATGAGCGAGGATTATTTCCGCGCCTTCCGCGCGGGCGAGCGGGAGGCTGCGCGGCACGTGATCGACTTCTGGACCGGCGCCGGCAGCTTCGACCGTCTGCCGGCGAAGATCCGCGACTATGCCGTGCTGACGACGCCCGCCAACGTGCGGGACTGGCCGGCGATGTTCGGCTTCCGGCCGGCGCTCTCCGACTATGCGGCGCTCGATCTTCCCGTGCTCGTCGTGAGCGGAAGCGAGAGCCATCCAGCCCTGCAGCGGACCGCCGACATCATCGCCGAGACCGTGCCCGGAGCGAGGCGCGTGACGGTCGCAGGCGCGAGCCACTTTCTCATCAGCACGCATGCGACCGAGGTAGCGGCGCTGATGGCGGAGCACGTTGCCGCTGCCGAAGCGCGACCTGCGGCGTAGCGGCGGACTCAGTCCTTGCGTTTGCCCGGATCGCCGTAGCCGCCGGCGGTGGGCGTCTCGATGATGACGGCTTCGCCGGCGTCGAGCACGGTCTGGTCGCAGCCTTCGAGCTTCTCCAGCGTGCCGGCCTTGCGGCGGACGAAGTTCCTGCCGACTTGGCCCGGCTTGCCGCCGGCGAGGCCGAACGGCGGCACGTGGCGGTGGCCGGACAGGATCGCGCAATCCATCTGCTCGAGGAAACGGATACGGCGGTGGATGCCGTCGCCCGCGTGCCACTTGCCGCGGCCGCCGGAGTTCGGGCGGATGTGGAAGTCCTCGAGAACGACGGGGAAGCGGAACTCCAGCACCTCGGGGTCGGTGAGGCGCGTGTTGGTCATGTGCGTGTGCACGGCGTCGGTGCCGTTGAAGCCGGGACCGGCGGGCGAGCCGGAACAGATCGTCTCGTAATACTGGTAGCGGTCGTTGCCGAAGGTGAGGTTGTTCATGGTGCCCTGCGCGGCGGCGAGCGCATTGAGCGCGCCGAACAGGCAATTGGTGACGGCCTGCGAGGTCTCGACGTTGCCGGCGACGACGGCGGCGGGAAATTCCGGCGAGAGCAGCGAGCGTTCGGGCAGCACGATGTTGATGGGCCGCAGGCAGCCGGCGTTCATCGGAATCTCGTCGTCCACCATGACGCGGAAGACGTAGAGGACGGCGGCCCGCGTCACCGGCGCGGGGGCGTTGAAGTTAGTCGGCTGCTGCGGGCTGGTGCCGGTGAAATCGACGGTCGCCTCGCGCTTTTCCTTGTCGACCGTGATCCGCACCTTGATGAGCGTGCCCTGGTCCATCTCGTAGCTGAATTCGCTGTCGTGCAGGCGGTCGAGCACGCGGCGCACGGACTCGGCGGCATTGTCCTGCACGTGACCCATGTAAGCGCGCACCACATCGAGGCCGAACTGGGCGACCATCTTCTGCAGCTCGCGCACGCCTTTCTCGTTGGCGGCGATCTGTGCCTTGAGGTCGAGGATGTTCTGGGTCGGATTGCGCGCGGGATATTTCGCGCCCGTCAGCAGGTCGTGTAGCTCGCGCTCGCGGAAGCGGCCTTGATCCACGATCTTGAAGTTGTCGATATAGACGCCTTCTTCCTCGATGCTGGTGGCGCGCGGCGACATGGAGCCGGGGGTGACACCGCCGACATCCGCGTGGTGGCCGCGCGAGGCAACCCAGAACAAAATCTCCTTTCCGGCCTCGTCGAAGACCGGCGTGCAGACCGTGATGTCGGGAAGGTGCGTGCCACCGTTATAGGGCGCGTTCAGCGCATAGACATCGCCGGGGCGAAGCTTGCCGCGGTTCTCGCGCAGCACGGTCTCGACCGATTTGTCCATGGAGCCGAGATGCACCGGCATGTGCGGCGCGTTGGCGACGAGGCTGCCGTCGGCGTCGAACACGGCGCAGGAGAAGTCGAGCCGCTCCTTGATGTTCACGGAATAGGCCGTGTTCTGCAGTACGACGCCCATTTGTTCCGCGATCGACATGTAGAGATTGTTGAAGATCTCGAGCATGACGGGATCGGCCTCGGTGCCGATGGCGCGGGTGCGGGCGAGCACTTTGACGCGCGTGAGCACGAGATGGTTCTTCGCATTGATCTCGGCCTGCCAGCCGTCGTCGACGATCACGGTCTGGTTCGGCTCGATGATGATGGCCGGACCTTCGATCGTGTGGCCGGGCTGCAGCCCTTCGCGCAGATAGACGTTGGCCTCGTGCCAGGCGTCATTGATGAAGAACCGCGTCTTGCGCGCGGGCGCGGGGAGAGGATCGGCGGCCGGCGCGGCGTCCGGCTCCGCGAACTTCGCGCCGCCGCCGACGGCTTCCACAGCGACGGCTTCCACCACGAGCTCCTTGCTCTCGTCGATGAAGCCGAAGCGGGCTTTATGCGCCGCCTCGAAGGCGGTTTGCATCGCCTCCAATGAGCAAACCGCCTCATCCTTCGAGACGGGCGCGTGCGCGCCCTCCTCAGGATGAGGCGGTTTGTTTTCGCCCTCATCCTGAGGAGCCGCCGAAGGCGGCGTCTCGAAGGATGAGGGTGAAAACATGAAGGCCGGAACTTCGAGCGGGGTGTCCGTCCCGGCGTAGCGGATGTGGGCGCGGACGTGGACGACGATGTCACGCGTCGGAACGCCTTGGCCCTCGACTTCGGCAGCGGCGTCGGCGCCGAGCCTGGCGCCGAGTTCCTCGATGATCTTCTTCGCGCTCTCGCCGAATTTCTCCTCCACCGCCTGCTGGCGCGTGGCGCGGATGTCGGCCAGCCCCATGCCGTAAGCCGACAGCAAGCCGGACAGCGGGTGGATGAGCACGGTCTTGATGCCGAGGCTGTCGGCGACGAGGCAGGCGTGCTGGCCGCCGGCGCCGCCGAAGCAGTTGAGCGCGTAGCGCGTCACGTCGTAGCCGCGCTGGACGGAAATCTTCTTGATGGCGTTCGCCATGTTCTCGACGGCGATCTTGATGAAGCCGTCGGCGACCTGTTCAGGCGTCTTGCCGTCGCCGATCTCTAGTGCGAGCGTAGCGAACGCTTCGCGCACGGCGGCATCATCGATCGGCTGGTCTTGGCCGGGGCCGAAAATCCTTGGGAAGAAATCGGGGATGAGCCGGCCGGTCATCACGTTGGCGTCGGTGACGGCGAGCGGCCCGCCGCGGCGATAGCATTTCGGGCCGGGATCGGCGCCGGCGCTGTCGGGCCCAACGCGGAAGCGGCTGCCGTCGAAATGCAGGATCGAGCCGCCGCCGGCGGCGACCGTGTGAATGAGCATCATGGGCGCGCGCATGCGCACACCCGCCACTTCCGTCTCGAAGGCGCGCTCGAACTCGCCGTCATAGTGCGACACGTCCGTGGACGTGCCGCCCATGTCGAAGCCGATCAGGCGCGTGAAGCCGGCGGCGCGCCCGGTTTCCACCATGCCAACCACGCCGCCCGCCGGACCGGAGAGAATCGCGTCCTTGCCCTGGAACAGCTCGGCGGCGGTGAGGCCGCCGGACGACATCATGAACATGAGGCGAATCGCGCCCTCGTCCTTCGAGACGCCCTCGCTGCGCGAGGGCTCCTCAGGACGAGGCCCAATATTCAGCTCCTCCGCCACCTGCGCGACGTAGCGGCGGAGGATGGGCGAAAGATAGGCGTCGACCACGGTGGTGTCGCCGCGGCCGACGAGCTTGATGAGCGGCGAGACTTCGTGGCTGACGGAGACCTGCGCGAAACCCATCTCGCGGGCGAGGCGGGCAACCGCCTGCTCGTGCGCAGGAAAGCGGTAGGCGTGCATGAAGACGATGGCGATCGCCTGGATGCCGTCGCGCTTGAGCGCGTCGAGTTCGCGGCGAACGGCGGCGAGATCGGGCGCCTGCTCCACGCTGCCGTCGGCGCGCACGCGCTCGTCGATTTCGACTACGCGTTCGTAGAGCATCTCCGGCTTGATGATCTGCCTGGCGAAAATCTTCGGCCGCGCCTGGTAGCCGATGCGCAACGCGTCGCGGAAGCCGCGCGTGATGAGGAGCGCGGTGCGCTCGCCCTTGCGCTCCAAGAGCGCGTTGGTGGCGACGGTGGTGCCCATCTTCACGGCACCGATCCTGCCGGCGGGGATCGGCTCACCGCGCGCAAGGCCGAAGCAATCGCGGATGCCCTGCACGGCGGCGTCGCGGTAGGCTTCCGGGTTTTCCGAAAGCAGCTTCTTCGCGATCAGGCCGCCGTCGGGCCGGCGGGCGACGACGTCGGTGAAGGTTCCGCCGCGGTCGATCCAGAAATCCCAGGTACTGCGCCTGCCGCCGCCGGTTGCCGTCTCGACCATGCGATGCGCTCCGTTCGCCGCCGGATCATGCGCTGCGGTGCGATAAATCGTCAACAAATTGTTGACAGTTTATGACGGACCGCTACCCTTTCCATCTTATCGGGTCATCCCGAAAGGGCGCAGCATGGCGAAGCGCAATGCGAAGCCGGCGGCCGAGACCAGGCTCGGCCCGATCGTCTCCTCAGCGCACTTGGCGGCGGGCGCGATGCCCGCGCTTTCCGAGCTCGAGTTCGGTATGATCCTGCTCGGCCACGCGTTCGAGCGCTGGATGGTCCGCTGCATGGCGGCGGCGGGCGTGCCCGATCTTTCGGCGCTCGATGTTCTGGTCGCGCACACGATCGCGCACCGCGGGCGGGCGAAGCGCCTCGCGGACATCTGCCTCGTCCTCAATATCGAGGACACGCACCTGGTGACCTATTCGGTGAAGAAGCTGGAGGCGCTGGGCCTCGTGGTTTCCGGCCGGCGCGGCAGCGAGAAGACGGTGGCGCTGTCGCCGAAAGGCGAGGGCGTGATCCAGAAATATCGCAACATCCGCGAGGCGCTCTTGGTCGCGCCGGTGAAGGGCGCGGGCGCCGACGAAAGCAAGCTGTCGCAGATCGCGGGGCTGATGCGGGCGCTGTCGGGCCATTACGACCAGGCGGCGCGCGCCGCGGCGAGCCTGTAAGGAGACATTGAAGCGAGGGCCATCGCTGTTACTCTGGTGCCACGACGGAAAGCGGCCGAGGGCCGCAAGGGAGAGCGAAATGCAAGTTCTCACGCGTAGTCTGTTCATCGCCCTGACTGCGGCCGCGTTTTCCACCGCCGCCGCGGCGCAAACCAAATGGGACATGCCGACGCCCTATGGCGACGGGACGTTCCACACCAAGAATGTGCGGGCCTTCGCCGAGGACGTGAAGAAGGCCACCGGCGGCAAGCTGGAGATCACGGTGCATTCGGCCGGGTCGCTGGTGAAGCACCCCGAGATCAAGGCTTCGGTGCGGCGCGGCGTGGCGCCGATCGGCGAGATCCTGATCTCGCTGCATTCGAACGAGAGCCCGATCTTTGGCGTCGACTCGGTGCCGTTCCTCGCGAGCGGCTACGACCAGGCGCGCAAGCTTTACGCGGCGCAGAGGCCGTTCCTCGAGAAGAAGCTCGGTGAAGACGGCCTGATGCTGCTCTATTCGGTACCGTGGCCGTCGCAGGGCATCTACGCGAAGAAGGAGATCAAGAGCCTCGACGACCTCAAGGGCCTGCGCTTCCGTACCTATAATCCGGCGACGCAACGCATCGCCGCGCTCACGGGCGCGATCCCGACGCAGGTGGAAGTGCCCGACATACCCACGGCGTTCGCGACGAACCGCGTCGAGTCGATGATCACCTCGCCGACCACCGGCGTCGACTCCAAGGTGTGGGACTTCCTCACGCACTTCCATCACACCCAGGCTTGGCTCCCGCGCAACGTCGTGATCGTGCAGAAAGCGGCGTTCGACAAACTCTCCGATGCCGAAAAGAAAGCCGTGACCGATGCCGCCAAGGCGGCGGAAGAACGCGGCTGGAAGATGTCGGAAGGCGAGACCGGTGCGAAGCTCAAGGAGCTCGCCGACAACAAGATCATCGTCGTGCAGCCGTCCGACGCGCTGAAGAAGGGCTTCGCCGAGGTTGGCGTGAAGATGACCGAGGAGTGGCAGCAGTCCGCGGGCGCGGACGGCAAGGCGCTGCTCGACGCCTATCGCAAATAAGCGGAGCATTTCCGGCCGCGCACCATTCACCAAACACCCCCGGACCCGTCCGGGGGTTCCTTTTTCGAGCCTCCGATGCGCGTCTTTCTCGACCGCTTCTACGGCCTTGCGCTCTATCTTGCGGCGGCGTGCCTCGTGCTGATCGCCGCGCTGGTCGGCGCGCAGGTGCTCGGCCGCACCTACGACGTGCTGCTGATGCTGTTCGGCAACCGGCCCTACGGGTTTCTGGTGCCGTCGCTCGCGGAGCTTGCGGGCTATCTGCTCGCGGCGGCGAGCTTCCTCGCGCTTGCCGGCACGCTCAAACGCGGCGCACATATCCGCGTGACGGTCCTGCTCAGCAGCGTGTCCGAACGGGCGCGCTATTTTTTCGAGCTGTGGGCGCTTGCTGCAGGCGCGGTGTTTGTTGCCTATGCCTGTTGGCACCTCGCGCTGTTCTCCTCCGACTCCCTCCGCTTCAAAGAAGTGTCCTACGGCATCATTCCGATGCCGCTCTGGATTCCCCAGGCCGTGATGGCCTTCGGCGTCCTTGCGCTGCTGATCGCGCTGATCGACGAGTTCTTCATCACGCTCCGCCGCGGCCGGCCTTCGTTCCGCACCGGCGAGGACATCGTGTCCGGCGCCAAGGAGGGCTGAGTGGACCTCCTGACGCTCACGGTCGTCCTGATCCTTCTGCTGTTCGCGCTGCTCGGCTCCGGCCTCTGGATCGCGATCGTGCTCGCCATGATCGGCTTCGCCGCCATGGTGATCCAGGTGTCGGCGCCGCCGGGCTCGGTGCTTGCGACCTCGTTCTGGAGCGCGTCGAACTCCTGGGACCTGACGGCGCTGCCCATGTTCATCTGGATGGGCGAGATCCTCTATCGCACGCGGCTGGCGGAGGATCTCTTCCACGGCCTCGCGCCGTGGCTCAACCGGCTGCCGGGGCGGCTCTTGCACGTGAACGTGCTCGGCTGCGCGGTGTTCGCCGCCGTCTCCGGCTCGTCGGCGGCGACCTGCGCGACGATCGGCAAGATTTCCCTGCCGGAGCTCACGAAACGCAACTACGACGAGCGCATGGCGATCGGGACGCTGGCGGGCTCGGCGACGCTCGGCCTGCTCATCCCGCCGTCCATCATCCTGATCGTCTATGGCGCGGCGACCGATCAATCGATCGCGCGGCTGTTCATCGCCGGCGTCATTCCGGGAATGCTGCTCGCCGGCCTGTTCATGGGCTACGTCGTGCTGTGGGCGCTCCTCAACCGGAGCAGGATGCCGCCGCCCGAGCCGCGCGTCTCGTTCGTGCAGCGGGTGATCGCGACGCGGCGGATCATCCCGATCATCCTGCTGATCCTCGGCGTGATCGGCTCGATCTACGGCGGGCTCGCATCGGCCACCGAAGCGGCGGTGGTCGGCGTGATCCTCTCGTTTGTCCTTTCGTGGGCGACCGGCACGCTCAACCGCGCGACGTTCATGGAGGCGTTGATCGGCGCGACGGTCACGTCGTGCATGATCGCTTTCATTCTGGCGGGCGCGGCGTTCCTCACGGTGGCGATGGGCTTCACAGGCATCCCGCGCGCACTCGCCGAGTGGATCGGCACGCTCGGCCTGTCGCAGTGGCAGCTTCTGTTCGCGCTGACGATCTTCTTCATCATCCTTGGCTGCTTCCTCGACGGCATCTCGATGGTGGTGCTGACCACCTCGGTCATCATGCCGCTCGTGGTGGCTGCCGGCTTCGACCTGATCTGGTTCGGCATCTATCTCGTGCTGGTCGTGGAGATGGCGCAGATCACCCCGCCGGTGGGTTTCAATCTGTTCGTGCTGCAGGGGCTGACGGGCCGCTCGATCTTTGCGATCGGGCTCTATGCGCTGCCGCTGTTCGTGCTGATGTGTGTGGCCGTCGTGCTGATCGCGGCGTTTCCGGAGCTGGCGACCTGGCTGCCGTCGACCATGCTCGATCGGCCGCTGTAGCTGTAAGCGCGATTATGCGCGGAGCAATTCGACGCCCAGCTTGTGGCCGGCGTCAGCCATCTGCTCGTCGAATGTAAACAAGCTTGCGTCAATACGCCGTGCGATTGCGATGTGAATCGCGTCGGGCGTCCGCAGCGTCAGGTCGAGCCGCCGAAGATAACTGGCGGCGGACGATATGTCTGCATTCGTCGTCTGCGCACGCGCGGCAGCTTCCACCGTCCAGACATCGAAATTGGAGAAGCAGATATTCGCCTGCCTGGCGGTCAAATCCTTTGTCCTGACACGCCGGGCGATCGCGGAGGCAAATTCGGCGGCGGCGAAGTCGCTCACGATCACGATCGGCGTATGCCGACGCAACAGTGCGTTGGCGCGGTCGGTGTGCGCATCGTTGGTGAACAGCGCGACCAGGATGCTTGCGTCGAGATAGACGCTCACCGATTCCACTCGTCGCGCATTCTGCTCATGAGGGCGCCGGCGTTTTCCTTCGGCCGCCGTGCGCCCACGCGGCGGGCCGCGAGCCAGTCGAGATCGTCGGCCGTGATTGCGCGCGCGGGCGCGGAAATTGGGTTCAACTCGGCTACGGGGTGCCCGTGCCGCGTGATGACGACGTCCTCACCCTTGAGGGCGCGGTCGATCAACTCGGGCAGCCGGTTTTTCGCTTCAGCGACGCTATATTTGCTCATTTAATAAATTATAGCCATCAAATGGCCATGAGTCCAGAGGGGTCATGGTCTGTTGAAAATGGCGAGGGCCCGGCGGTTTTCCCGGCGGGCCCTCTCACTTCGCATCAGCCGGCCTGTAAGCCGGGTTCTGTATGGCGGACGCTTCTTGCGAAGCGCTGCGTGGCAGCCATTCCTCTGGGACGCCGGTTGCCCGGCGCCTCAAGCAGCCAACCCGAGCGACTGGATCGAAGACCAATCTGGGATTGCTCCCGCGCCGCTCCTATTCGGCTTTGCTCCCGGTGGGGTTTGCCCTGCCGCTTCCGTCGCCGGAAGCGCGGTGCGCTCTTGCCGCACCTTTTCACCCTTACCCCGGTGCGAGACCGAGGCGGTACGTTTTCTGTGGCACTTTCCCTGAGGTCTTTCCCTTGCGGGAAACGCCCCGCCGGACGTTATCCGGCACCGTGTCTCCGTGGAGCCCGGACTTTCCTCGACGCTCGCGCGCCGCGGCCGCCCGGCCGACTGACGCTCAAGAAATGGCGATGCGGCGGGGCCGCGTCAAGTCACTAGGGTGGCGCATGTTCTTAGCGGCGAACCGGTACCCACCCCCGATCAAGTCGGGGGCAGGCTTTCGCCGGAACATGCGCTAGCTCGTGCTGCCGATCGAGCACACCGCATTCATGGAAATGCGGTGAATCTCGTCGTTCTTGTCGATGGCGATGTGGTTGAGGTCGCGGAAGATGTTGGATACCGACGTGCCGCCGGAGGCCGCCACCAGCTTGTTGCCGCCGAACGGGTTGTGGTCCTGGCGGAAGCCGATGGCGCGAACGACGTTCGGCGGCACGGCCTCGAGCGACGACAGGCTCGACGGATCGAAGCCGAGCAGCAGCGCCACGCGCTTCCTGCCGTTAAGCTGCTTCGCCGCGGTGACGGCGGCGTTGGCGCCGATCGAGTGGCCGCCGATCACGATCGCGGCATTCTGGTTCGCGGCGTTTTCGGCGATGCCGCCCGACTCCGTCCATTCGTGCACGGTCGCCTTCACGCCGCCGATGCGGTTCATCTTGCCGACGAGGTCGGACATGCCGCTCGACATCAGGCTGCTGACGAGGCCGTACATCAGGTAGACCCGAACGGGCACCGGCGTGGCCGCGCACTGGGCATGAGCGTTGGCGGAAACGGCAACAAGGAAGCACAAGGCGAGAAGTGCGCGCTGCATGGGAGATGCCGAGGGCTGAGTGGTTGGCGTTGGGTTGGTATCTTTATTACCAATCTAGCAAATGCTGACAACGGCAAAAAGAATGCGGCGCGGCCAAGGCAGCCGCAGGGCACCGCGAAATCGCCGGGGAATCGGCCGGCGCCGTCCGCTCAGGCTATGGCGGAGGATCGCGCGGCCAGCAGGTCGGTCAACGTGGTCAGGGTCGAGCCGTCGGCGACGCCGTCGATTCGCGCGGGGCGGAAGTGGCGCTGGAAGGCGGCGACCACGTCGCGTGTCGCGGCGTCGAAGTTGCCGGTGACGGAGATGCCGTAGCCGTATTTCGCCAGTTCCATCTGCAGCAGCGAAACGGTCTCGCCGCAGTCGCCGACCGCGAGGAAGGGAGACTCCGTAATCGGCGCGGGCTCGACCCAATGGCCGACGCCCGCCGCGTGCAACTGCCGCCAGGGAAATTTTTCGCCGGGGTCCTGCTTGCGTCCGGGCGCGACGTCGGAGTGGGCGAGCACGCGGTCGGCGCGCACCTTGTGGCGCGCGACGATGTCGCGGCAGAGCGCGATCACCGCGGCGATCTGGTGCGGCGGAAAATCCGGATAGCCGAAGTCGTGGCCGGGGTTCGCGATCTCGATGCCGATGGACGACGAATTGATATCCTGCTCGCCGGCCCAGGACGAGACGCCGGCGTGCCAGGCACGGCGCGCCTCCGGCACGAGCTGCAGGATCGTGCCGTCCTCGTCGACGAAGTAGTGCGCGGAGACGCGCGGCTCGTTCTCGTCGCGCAGGCGCGCGAGGGCCGCGAGCGCGCTCTGCATGCCGGTGTAGTGGAGCAGGATCATGTCCGGCGCGCGCACGCCCTTGCGCTCCTCATGGTTTGGCGAGGCGGCGACGTCGGAGACGAGGCGGCTGTCGGGACGGAAGGACAAGATGATCTCCGGCCGGCTGGTCGGCCGCCAACAATCTAGTTCAAACGCGGACGCTGCGATGGGGCGACGCAGCGCAAAAACGGATTCTTAAGGTTCTCAACGCGTTAATGGGCGTTCGAGGCAGATTTGGCCGGGCGCGGGCGTGCGCGTTCTCGCCAAATTCCTTAAGAATCCGTTGACGACCATATGGTCCCATGATATCCCAAATCATCCCGTTCCGGAGTAGCAGCTTCCCGGCCGGGCGGGGCGGTGCGCCGCTCCAGCCCGCACGCATGGCTGCATGGCTGGAGGGGCGGTGCTGTTGCGTCGGTCGGGGTCATGGACCGCTTTGTTGCGACCTACACGATGCGTCTCGATGCCAAGGGTCGCGTGTCGATTCCGGCGAGTTTCCGCGCCGTGCTCGCACGCGATGGCTTCGAGGGACTCTACTGCCAGCCTTCGCCGGGACACCCGGCGCTCGACGCGGGAGGCAACGCCCTGATCCAGGAGATCGAAGCCCTCATCAATCGCTTCCCGCCCTATTCGGAGGAGCGGGACGATCTGGCGGCGGCGCTCTACGGATCGAGCGAGATCCTGAAGATCGACTCCGAAGGCCGGATCATCCTGACCGAGCGGCTGAAGACGCTCGCGCATATCGGAGAGCAGGTCGCGTTCGTGGGCCTCGGCCACAAGTTCCAGATTTGGGAGCCGGAGCGCTTCTACACCTTCCTCGAAGAGGCCAGCGAGAAGGTGCAGGCGTTGCGTCGGCAGCTTGGCTCCAAGGGCGCGGGAGAACCTCCCGAGGCAAAGGGGTGATCGCGGGCGGCGGCGCCTCGTCGGGCGCCGCTGGCGGACCCGTCCGCCATCGTCCGGTTCTGCTTCGAGAGGTTCTCTCGTTCCTGACGCCGAAAGACGGTGGCTGCTATCTCGACGGCACGTTCGGCGCGGGCGGGCACACACGCGCCATCCTCGAAATCGCAAATTGCCGCGTGCTCGGGCTCGACCGCGACCGCAACGCGATCGCTGACGGCGCCGCGCTGGCGGAAGCGATGGGCGGGCGGCTCGTGCTGGCGGAAGAGCGTTTCTCCAATCTCGATCAGGCCGCAGAACATCTCGGCTTCGCGCCGCTCGACGGCGTGCTGCTCGACCTCGGCGTCTCGTCCATGCAGCTCGACCAGCCGGAGCGCGGCTTCTCCTTCCGCGGCGACGGGCCGCTCGACATGCGCATGGGACGGAGCGGACCGACCGCCGCGGAGATCGTGAACACCTGGCCGGAAGCGGAGCTTGCCCGCGTGTTTGCGACGCTCGGCGAGGAGCGGCGGGCGCGGGCGGTGGCGCGGGCGATCGTGCGGGCGCGCGAAGGCAAGCGTATCGAGCGCACCGGCGAGCTTGCCGAGATCGTCCGCCGCGTCGTGCGCGCGCGGCCGGACGAGATCGATCCCGCAACGCGCACGTTCCAGGCGCTGCGGCTGCTCGTGAACGAAGAGTTGCAGGAAGTCGCGCTGGCGCTGCATGCAGCGGAGCGCGTGCTGAAGCCCGGCGGGCGGCTCGTGGTGATCTCGTTCCATTCGCTGGAAGACCGGATCGTCAAGACGTTTTTCACGGCGCGCGGGAAGGCGGCGGCGCCGTCGCGGCATCTGCCGGAGACGGAGCGGGCCGCTCCGACCTTCTCGTTCCTGATGAAGAAGCCGGCCGTTCCATCCGCGGAAGAGATTCGCGAGAATCCGCGTGCGCGCTCGGCGAAGCTGCGCGCGGCGGAACGGACCGAAGCAGCGCCGGGCCGCGACGATCCGCTCGCGCCGCTGCTCGCGAAGCTGCCGTCGCTCGATCGTTCGGCGCGGGGGAGGCGGGGATGATCATCCGCATCCTCCATGTCCTCTCGATCGTCGTGCTCGTCGGGTCGGCGGTTGCCGTCTATAAGGTGAAATACGAGACGACCTATGAGGCGCAGCGCATCGCCAAGCTCCGCAACGAAATCCGCACCGAGCGCGAGCGCCTGGCACTCCTGCGCGCGGAATGGGCGCGGCTTTCGGCGCCGGGCCGCATCCAGGATCTGGCGAGCCGGCATCTCGGCATGAAGCCCTTGGAAGTGGCGCGGATCGGCGACCTCTCGGGCCTTTCGGAAAAGCCTCCGCAACCGGAAAGCGACGACCTGATCGGCGAATTCATCGAGCGGGTGGCGGGCGGCGCGCCGCGCGATCCCTTGGGCGAATTCCTGCGCTCGCTCAACGGCGAGGGCCGACCGGCCGCCGCGGGAGCGAAGCCATGAGCGTGCGCCTGCGTGCATGGCTGAATGCGTTGCCGGGCCGGATGTTCCGCCGCGTCGAGCGCTCGCTGCGGCCTTCGGCGGGCGCGGTGACGCGCGGGCGGATCGGCCTGCTGATTCTCGGCTTTGCCGGCGTCTATATCGTGATCGCGCTCCGGCTCGTGCATCTCGGCGTCGAGCCGGAGAGCGCGATGCCGAAGAAGGGCGGCGCCGCCGAGACGGTCGCCGCTTCGCGGCCGGACATCCTCGACCGCAAGGGACGGCTGCTCGCCTCCGACATCAAGACCGCGTCGCTGTTCGCCGACCCGCGCCGCATCATCGACGCGGACGAGGCGACCGAGCTCATCACAGCGGTGCTGCCCGATCTCGACGCCGTCGAGGTGCGCGAACGGCTCACAACGAAGCGCAGCTTTGTGTGGCTGAAGCGCGAGATCACGCCGAAGCAGCAGGAGGAAATCCATCGGCTCGGATTGCCGGGGGTCGGTTTCCTGCGCGAGAACCGGCGCATCTATCCGGCCGGGCCGGAAGCCGCGCACGTGCTCGGGCACGTGAACATCGACAACGCGGGCATCGCCGGAATCGAGCGATGGATCGACGGGCGGGGTCTCGCCGAGTTGCATCAGGCGGGGCTCGCGTCGGGCCGCGCGCTGGAGCCGGTCGAGCTCGCGCTCGATCTCACGGTGCAGCACGCGGTGCGCGACGAGCTGCAGACCGCCAAGGATACGTTCCGCGCCGAGGCGGCGGCCGGGCTCGTGGTCGACGTCAACACCGGCGAGATCGTCGCGATGGCATCGCTGCCGGACTACGACCCGAACCGGCCGGGGCGCTCGATCGATCCGAAGCGGCTCAACCGGCTCACCACCGGCGTGTTCGAGATGGGCTCGACGTTCAAGGCGCTGACGGTGGCGATGGCGCTCGACTCCGGCAAGATCAACCTGAATTCGCGCTTCGATGCGACCGCGCCGCTCCGCTACGGCAACTTCAGCATCGACGATTTCCATCCGCAGCGGCGGGTGCTCTCCACCTCCGAGGTGTTCATTCATTCCTCCAATATCGGCAGTGCGCGCATGGCGCTCACGCTCGGCGTCGACGCGCACAAGGCGTTCCTGAAGAAGATGGGGCAGCTCGACCGGCTGCGCACCGAACTGCCGGAGAGCGCCGAGCCGCTCGCGCCGAAGAACTGGAGCGAGATTTCCACGGTGACGATCGCGTTCGGGCACGGCCTGTCGGTCGCGCCGCTGCAGTCGGTGATGGCGACGGCGGCGCTCGTGAACGGCGGCTATCTCATTCCGCCGACGCTGCTGAAACGCTCCGAGGAAGAAGCGCGCGCCCTCGCGAGGCAGGTGATCCGGCCCGACACCAGCGACAAGATGCGCTACCTGATGCGGCTCAACGTGGAGCAGGGGACCGCAAAGCGCGCCGAGGTCGAGGGCTATTACGTCGGCGGTAAGACCGGCACCTCGGAGAAGGTGGTGCACGGCCGCTATGCCAAGGACAAGGTGCTGACCGCGTTCATGGGCGTCTTTCCGGCCGACATGCCGCGCTATCTGCTGCTGGTGATGCTCGACGAGCCGAAGGCGACGCCGGAGACGCACGGCTATGCAACCTCGGGCTACAATGCCGTGCCGGCTGCCGGCAAAATCATCGCCCGGATCGCGCCGCTTTTGGGGCTCAAGCCACGGCAGGACTTGCCGACGGCCGAACGTCTGCTAACGGTGCGCCGGCAGGCCGCCAACTAATTTTCCCGCCGGACGCCGGATGCCGGGCATCACATTCGAACTGCGCGAACTCGCCGACGCACCGGCGGGTCTTGCCGTGCGCGGCGTCACCGCGGACAGCCGCGAGGTGAAGGCGGGCGATCTGTTTGTCGCGATCGCCGGCAGCCGCGCGGACGGCCTGCGGTTCGTGGCGGATGCGGCAAAGCGCGGTGCGGCGGCGATCGCCGGAGAAGGCCAGCGCCCGGCCGATCTGCCGGCGGACGTTCCCTACATTCGCGTCGAGGATGCGCGTGCGCTGCTTTCACGCGCCGCAGCGCGGCTGCACCCGCGGCAGCCGGAAACGATCGTCGCGGTGACCGGCACGAACGGCAAGACTTCGGTGGCGTCGTTCACGCGGCAGATCTGGTCGGCGCTCGGCTGGCAGGCGGCGAGCCTCGGCACCATCGGCGTGACGACGCCGAAGGGCGAGATCAAGGGCAGCCTGACGACGCCCGATCCGGTCGCCCTGCATCGGCTGCTCGATCAGCTCGCGGGCGAGGGCGTGACGCATCTCGCGATGGAGGCCTCGTCGCACGGGCTCGACCAGCGGCGGCTCGACGGCGTGCGGCTCGCGGCGGGCGCCTTCACCAATCTCACGCGCGATCATCTCGATTATCACAAGACGCTGGAAGCCTATCGCGCGGCGAAGCTCAGGCTGTTCGATACGCTGTTGCCGGCGGGTGCGGCGGCGGTCGTGAACGCCGACAGCGCCGAGGCGGGCATCATCGGCACGATCGCGGAGAAGCGCGGGCTCAAACTCTTCATGGTCGGGACCAAGGGCAGGGACCTCCACCTGAAAGATGTCGCGCAGGATGGCTTCGGCGAAATCCTCACCGTGGCGGCGGACGGCAAGGACCACCGGATCAAACTTCCGCTGGTCGGCGCCTTCCAGGTTTCCAATGCGCTCGTCGCGGCAGGACTCGTGATCGCGACCGGCGCGGAAGCTGAGCAGGCGTTTGCCGCGCTGGAGACGCTCGAGGGAGCTAGCGGGCGGCTGGAACTCGTCGGCGACCGGAACGGCGCGCCGGTTTTTGTGGATTACGCGCACACCCCGGATGCGCTGGCGAACGCGCTCGACGCGCTGCGGCCCTACGCCCGGCGGCTCGTCGTGCTGTTCGGCTGCGGCGGCGACCGCGATCCAGGCAAGCGGCCGTTGATGGGCGAGATCGCCGTGCGCCGCGCGGACAGGGTCTTTGTCACCGACGACAATCCGCGCAGCGAGAACCCGGCGGCGATCCGCAAGGCGATTCTGGCGGCCGCACCCGGCGCCGTCGAGATCGGCGACCGGGCGGCGGCAATCAAACAGGCCGTTGCGGAGCTTGCCCCCGGCGACGTATTGCTCGTGGCGGGCAAGGGCCACGAGACAGGGCAGATCGTGGGCGACCGCACCCTGCCGTTTTCGGATCAGGCGGAAGTGCGCGCGGCGCTCGCCGCAACGAAGGAACACTGATGGGCGCGCTGTGGACGCTCGACGCGCTGGCGAAAGCGACCGGCGCCCGTCTGTCCGGAACGCCGGCGCGGGAATTCTCCGGCGTCTCCATCGACAGCCGCTCGATCGCGGCGGGCGAAGTCTTCTTCGCGATCAAGGGCGACCGCGTCGACGGCCACGACTATGTAGCGGACGCGCTGGCGCGCGGGGCGGGGCTCGCGGTCGTCGCCGCGGACCGCGCCGCCGGGATGCCCGCCGGCGCGCCGCTCGCGGTCGTGCCCGATGTGCTCGAAGCGCTGCGCGCGCTCGCCCGCGCCGCGCGCGCGCGGTCGAATGCAAAGGTGATCGCCGTCACCGGCTCGGCCGGCAAGACCGGCACCAAGGAGGCGCTGCGGCTTGCGCTTTCGCACGATGGCGAAACCCATGCCTCGGTCGCGTCGTTCAACAATCACTGGGGCGTGCCGCTGTCGCTTGCACGGCTGCCGGCGAGCGCGCGTTACGCGGCGTTCGAGCTCGGCATGAATCATGCGGGCGAGATCGAGCCGCTTGCCCGGCTCGTCGGGCCGCATGTCGCGATCATCACCACGATCGAACCGGTGCATCTCGAATACTTTCCGGACGTCGAAGCCATCGCCGACGCGAAAGCGGAAATCTTTCTCGGCGTGGAGCCCGGCGGCGCCGCGGTCCTGCCGCGCGACAATCCGCATTTCGAGCGGCTTGCGGCGGCGGCGCGGGCGGCGAACGTTGGGCGCATCGTCGGCTTCGGTGAACACGCGGAGGCGGACGTGCGGCTTCTCGACACCGCGCTCCTGCCCGACCGCTCCACCGTCCGCGCGCAGATTCTCGGCGACGACGTCACTTACAAAGTCGGCGCACCCGGGAAGCATCTCGTGCTGAACAGCCTCGCGGTGCTGGCGGCGGCGAAGCTTGCGGGCGCCGATCTCGCGATGGCGGCATTGGCGCTCGCCCATCTCGAGCCGCCGTCGGGACGCGGCCGCCGCATTCCGCTGAAGGTCGTCGGCGGCAAGGCGCTGCTCATCGACGAGAGCTACAACGCCAATCCGGCCTCCATGCGCGCCGCGCTGGAAGTGCTCGGGCAGGCGCCGGTCGGGCGCAGCGGCCGGCGCATCGCGGTGCTCGGCGACATGCTGGAGCTCGGGCCGGACGGGCCGGAGCTGCACCGCGGCCTTGCCGAAGCCATCGCGGCAGCCAGGATCGACGTCGTCTATTGTGCCGGGCCGCTCATGCGCGAGCTGTGGGAGGTGCTGCCGGCGGCGCAGCGCGGCGGCTATGCGGAAGCGGCGGCCGATCTCGAGAACGACATCGCGGGCGCACTGCATGCGGGCGACGCCGTCATGATCAAGGGCTCGCACGGGATCCGCATGAGTCCGCTGGTCGATGCGCTGGGCCGGAAATTTTCCGCGCTCGCTAGCGCGGATGCGACGGTCTGAAGGAGGCAACGTGCTGTACTGGCTCTCGCAGTTCTCCGAGTTGTTCGGACCGCTCAACGTCTTCCGCTACATCACCTTCCGTACCGGCGGCGCGGTGATCACGGCGCTCCTGTTCGTGTTCCTGTTCGGGCCGATGATCATCCGCAGGTTGCGCGTCTCGCAGGGCAAGGGTCAGCCAATCCGCAGCGACGGCCCGCAGTCGCATCTCCTCACCAAGAAAGGCACGCCGACCATGGGCGGCCTGATGATCCTGTCCGGGCTCGTGGTGGCGACGCTGTTGTGGGCGAATCTGGCGAATGCCTATGTCTGGGTCGTGCTCGCCGTGACACTCGGCTTCGGCGCGATCGGCCTTGCCGACGATTATCTCAAGGTGAAGCACGGCTCGTCGCAGGGCGGGCTTTCCGGACGCCTGCGGCTCGGGCTCGAAGCAGTGATCGCGGGCGTTGCGGTCGTTGTCATTACCGAGCTCGACCCCTCGGCGGCCTCCAATGCGCTGGCGCTGCCGTTCTTCAAGGACCTCGTGATCAATTTCGGCTGGTTCTTCATCATCGTCGGCGGCTTCGTGATCGTCGGCGCCGGCAACGCGGTGAACCTCACCGACGGCCTCGACGGCCTTGCCATCGTGCCCGTCATGATCGCCGCGGCGACCTTCGCGCTGATCGCGTATCTTGCGGGCAACGTGGTGTTCGCGGACTACCTGCAGATCCGCCACATCGCTGGCGCGGGCGAGCTTGCGATCGTCTGTGGCGCGGTGATCGGCGCGGGGCTTGGCTTCCTCTGGTTCAACGCGCCGCCGGCGTCGATCTTCATGGGCGACACCGGCTCGCTGGCGCTCGGCGGCCTGCTCGGCACCATTGCCGTCGCCACCAAGCACGAGATTGCGCTTGCGATCATCGGCGGGCTGTTCGTGCTCGAGGCGGTGTCCGTGATCGTGCAGGTCGCGTCCTTCAAGCTCACCGGCAAGCGCATCTTCAAGATGGCGCCGATCCACCACCATTTCGAGCAGCTCGGCTGGACCGAAGCGCAGATCGTGATCCGGTTCTGGATCATCGCGATCGTGCTGGCGCTCTTGGGGCTGTCGACGCTGAAGTTGAGGTGAGGCGGCGTGATCCTTTAGAGTTTCCGTTCGTCCCCGCGAAAGCGGGGACCCAGGGCGGATGTCACGGCTCAGGATTGTGGCTCTGGATTCCCGCTTGCGCGGGAATGAGCGGAAGGTTTGAGATTGCAGCGAGTTTGTTGTCGATGAAAAGCGAATGACTCCCATCACCATCTATCGCGGCCGCACCGTTGCCGTCTTCGGGCTCGGCACCTCGGGGCTCGCGACCTGCGCAGCGCTTGCCGAAGGCGGGGCGAACGTCATCGCCTTCGACGACAAGCCGGCGAAGGTCGCCGAAGCGCAGGACAAGGGTGTTGCGACCGGCGATCTGCGCCAGGCGGACTGGAAGAATATCGCCGCGCTCGTGCTCGCGCCGGGCGTGCCGCTCACGCATCCCGAGCCGCATTGGGTCGTACTGCAGGCGCGGCGCGCGGACGTGGAGATCATCGGCGACATTGAGCTTTTTTGCCGCGAGCGCCGGGCGCGCGCGCCACGCTCGCCGTTCGCGGCGATCACCGGCACCAACGGCAAGTCGACGACGACCGCGCTGCTTGCGCATATCTTCGCGAAGAACGGGCGGGCGGTCGCGGTCGGCGGCAATCTCGGCACGCCCATTCTTTCGCTGCCGCCGCCGAGCCAGACGCGCGTGCACGTGATCGAGTGCTCGTCGTTCCAGATCGACCTTGCGCCGACGATCGATCCGTCGGTCGGCATCCTGCTCAACGTGACGCCCGATCACATCGACCGGCACGGCAGCTTCGAGCATTACGCAGCGATCAAGGAACGGCTGATTAAGGGCGTCGCCTATGGCGGCACGGCGGTGGTCGGCGTCGACGACGGCGTGTGCGAGTCGGTGGCCGAGCGCGCGGCGCGCGATGGCACGCGGGTCGTGCGGGTGTCGATGCGGCGGAACTTCGCCGCCGACGGCATCTATCTGGACGGCGACACGCTGATCGACATGCACGGCGGCGAGCGGCGCTATGCGCTGTCGCTCGGCGGCATCGGGAGCCTGCGCGGCACGCACAACGCGCAGAACGCGGCGTGCGCCTACGCGGCGGCGCTCGCGCTCGGGCTGGAGCCGGCGGCAATCGAGTTCGCCATGCGCAGCTTCCCCGGCCTGCACCACCGCATGGAGCAGGTCGGCCACAAGGGATCGGTCCTGTTCATCAACGATTCCAAGGCGACCAACGCGGATTCGACCGCCAACGCGCTGGCGAGCTTCACGGACATCTTCTGGATCGCCGGCGGGCGGGAAAAGGAAGGCGGGATCGCGACGCTCGAGCGGTTCTTCCCGCGCATCCGCAAGGCGTACCTGATCGGCGAGGCGGCGCAGGACTTCGCGAAGACGCTCGACCGCAAGGCCGCCTATGAGGTGGTCCGCACCCTCGACCGCGCGGTGGAAGCGGCGGCGCGGGACGCCGAAGCGTCGCGGCTGCCGCAGCCGGTGGTGCTCCTGTCGCCTGCCTGCGCGAGCTACGACCAGTACCCGAACTTCGAAATCCGCGGCAACGAGTTCCGCGATCTGGTCCTGAAACTGCCTGGCGTGGAAAGGGTCTGAAGCGCTGACCGGGAGCGGGGGCCGTCCGCCGCAATTCCGCTTAAGGGGTCGTCAACCCTGAAGGCTCAAGACTGCCGGGGTTCTTCCCGGGGGACGGCATTTCCATGATCTCGCGAGCCCAGCGCACGCTGCACGGCGAATGGTGGTGGACGGTCGATCGGCTGCTGCTCGGCGCGCTGATCGCGCTGGTCCTGATCGGCATCGTGCTGCTCCTAGCGGCGAGCCCGCCGGTGGCGATCCGGCTCGGCGTCGATCCGTTCCATTTCGTGAACCGGCAGGCGCTCTATCTCGTGCCGGCGCTTGCGGTGCTGGCCGCGACCTCGCTCCTGTCGCCGCGGCACGTGCGGCGGGTGGCGCTCATTGTCTTCTTTGTCAGTCTTGCGCTGGTGGTGGCGACGCTGTTCGTCGGCGCGGAGATCAAGGGCGCGCGGCGCTGGATCAACCTCCTCGGCGTCAGCATCCAGCCGTCGGAATTCATGAAGCCGGCGTTTGTCGTGCTCACGGCCTGGGCGTTTGCCGAGAGCGCACGGCGTCCCGAGATGCCGACGACGTTCATCGCCGGTGCGCTGCTCACCGCGGCGGTCGCGCCGCTCGTGCTGCAGCCGGACTTCGGGCAGACCGTGTTGCTCGTGGCGATCTGGTGCGCGCTGTTCTTCCTGTCGGGGCTTGCCTGGAAGTGGGTGTTCGGGCTGATCCTCTCCGGCATCGGCGGCGTCTATCTCGCCTATCAGCTCATTCCGCACGTGGCGCGGCGCATCCAGCGCTTCGTCGATCCGCAATCGGGCGACACGTTCCAGATCGACACCGCGATCGAATCCTTCGTGCGCGGCGGCTGGTTCGGCCGCGGGCCGGGCGAGGGCACGGTGAAGCGCATCCTGCCGGACGGGCACGCGGACTTCGTGTTCGCGGTGGCGGCGGAAGAATTCGGGATCGTGCTGTGCCTGATCCTCGTCGCGCTGTTCGCGTTTATCGTCTTGCGCGCGCTGTTCCACGCACAGCGCGACGAAGACCCGTTCGTGCGGCTTGCGGTGTCCGGGCTCGCGCTGCTGTTCGGACTGCAATCGTCGATCGCGATGGCGGTCAATCTGCATCTGCTGCCGTCGAAGGGCATGACGCTGCCGTTCATCTCCTATGGCGGCTCGTCGTTGATCTCGCTCGCCTACGGCATGGGGATGCTGGTGGCGCTGACGCGGCGGCGGCCCCGCGCGGAATCGATCGCCGCGCTGGAGCGCGAGGCACAGCTCGACGGGGCCGACAACTACGTGTTCGGGGGCACGCGCGTATGAATGCGCGTGCGCCGCTGGTCTTGATTGCGGCGGGCGGCACGGGTGGACATCTGTTCCCGGCGCAGGCGCTTGCGGTCGAGCTGAAGTCGCGCGGCATCGAAGTCGATCTCGCCACCGATCATCGCGCCGCGCCGTTCGCAGGCTCCTTTCCCGCGCGGCGGATGCATGTCTTGCCCGCGGACACGGTGCGCAGCCGCAATCCGATCTCGCTCGCGCGCACGGCATTGCGCCTCGCATTCGGCACGCTGAAGGCGGTCTGGCTGTTGCTGCGCGAGCGGCCGGCCGCGGTCGCTGGCTTCGGCGGCTATCCGACCGTGCCGCCGATCCTTGCGGCGTGGCTCGTGCGGGTGCCGAGCATCGTGCACGAGCAGAACGCCGTGATGGGCCGCGCCAACCGGCTGCTCGCCGGCTACGCGTCGGCGATTGCCACCGGCTATCCGAAGATTTTCGCCGACGCGCCGCGGCTCGCGGCCAAGGCCGTGCATGTCGGCAATCCCGTGCGACCGGCGGTGCGCGACGCCGCGGCGCGCGCCTTTGAGGCGCTGCAGGCCGGCGCGATCCGCCTCGTCGTGTTCGGCGGCAGTCAGGGCGCGCGGATCATGAGCGAGGTGGTGCCGGCAGCGATCGAGCGGCTGCCGAAGGCGTTGCGCGCCCGCATCGAGGTGGTGCAGCAGGCGCGGCCCGAGGACCTCGCCGAGGTGCGCGCGACCTATGCGCGGCTCGGACTGAAAGCGGACATCGCAGCCTTCTTCGACGATCTGCCGGCGAAGGTTGCGGCGGCGCATCTCGTGATCGCGCGCTCGGGCGCTTCGACGGTTGCCGAGCTTGCGGCGATCGGGCGGCCGTCGATCCTCGTGCCGCTCGCGCACGCGATCGACCAGGACCAGCTCGCCAATGCCTCGGCGCTCGCCGCGGTCGGCGGCGCGCTCCTGATCCGCCAGCCGGATTTCACCGCTGAGCGGCTGGCCGAGGACCTGGCGCGGCTTCTGCCTGATTCGGGGCGGCTTTCGGCCATGGCGGCGGCGGCCAAGGCGGCGGGGCGGGTCGACGCGGCGGCGCGGCTCGCGGACGAAGTGATGCGCGTTGCCGGGCTCGCGCAAATGCGCGAAAAGGCCCCGGCATGAAACTCCCTCACGAACTCGGCCCCATTCATTTCATCGGCATCGGCGGCATCGGCATGAGCGGCATTGCCGAGGTGCTCGCCAATCTCGGCTACCGTGTGCGCGGCTCCGATCTTGCGGAGAACGCGAACGTCAGGCGGCTGAAGGAGAAGGGGATCGCGGTCGCCATCGGCCACGAGGCGAAGAACATCGAGGGGGCGGCGGTGGTCGTCGTCTCCTCGGCGGTGAAGCGCGACAACCCGGAACTTGTCGCCGCGCGGGCGAAGCGGCTGCCGGTGGTGCGGCGGGCGGAAATGCTCGCGGAGCTGATGCGGCTGAAGTCGTGCGTGGCGATCGCCGGTACGCACGGCAAGACGACGACGACATCGATGGTGGCGGCGCTGCTCGACGCCGGCAGCTTCGACCCGACCGTGATCAACGGCGGCATCATCAATTCCTACGGCACGAATGCGCGGCTCGGCGGCGGGACCTGGATGGTCGTCGAAGCCGACGAATCCGACGGAACATTCCTGAAACTTCCCGCCGACGTCGCGGTCGTGACCAACATCGACCCTGAGCATCTCGACCATTTCGGCACGTTCGAGAAAGTGAAGGAGGCGTTCGAGGCGTTCGTCGAGAACGTGCCGTTCTACGGCTTCGCCGTCATGTGCATCGATCATCCGGTGGTGCAGGAGCTGGTCGGCCGCATCGAGGACCGCCGCGTCATCACCTATGGCGTCAATCCGCAGGCGGACGTGCGGCTCGTGGATCTCGCGCTCGAAGGCGGCATCTCGCATTTCAACGTGCTGTTCCGCGGCCGCAACGGCGCGGTGGCGCACGAGCTCAGGGACCTCCAGCTACCGATGCCCGGCCAGCACAACGCGCTGAACGCGACGGCGGCGATCGCGGTCGCGCACGAGCTCGGCATTCCCGGGGACCGGATCGCCAAGGCGCTGGCGAATTTCGGCGGCGTGAAGCGCCGCTTCACGCGCACCGGCGAATGGAACGGCGTCACCGTGTTCGACGACTACGGTCATCATCCGGTGGAGATCGAGGCGGTGCTGGAAGGCGCGCGTGCGGCCGCCAAGGGACACGTGGTCGCCGTCGTGCAGCCGCACCGCTACACGCGCCTGCGCGACCTGTTCGAGAAATTCTGCACCTGCTTCAATCATGCCGACCACGTGATCGTGGCGCCGGTGTATCCCGCGGGCGAAACGCCGATTCCCGGCATCGACCGCGACGCATTGATCGCCGGCATGCGTGCGCGCGGGCACCGGCACGTCATTCCGCTCAACGGGCCGGAGCAGCTCGCCGGCATCGTGAAGGGCATCGTTCGTCCGGGCGATTTCGTCGTGTGCCTCGGCGCGGGCTCGATCACGCAATGGGCGCAGGCGCTGCCGGGCGAGCTCGCGGCCGCGAAGGCTACGTGAGGGCGTCCGATGCCGTCATGCGTCGCGATCCGCCACGTGGCCTTTGAGGATCTTGGCCTGCTGCAGAGCGTTCTCGCGGCGCGCGGTTTTTCCGTGCGCTATCTGGAAGCCGGCATCGACGCGTTGACGCCCGATCTGCTGACTGCGCCCGAGCTCGTCGTGGTGCTCGGCGGGCCGATCGGCGTTTATGAAGAGGGACAGTATCCGTTCCTGCAGCCGGAGATCGCCGCGGTCCGCGCGCGCCTGCAGGCGGGAAAGCCGACGCTCGGCATCTGTCTCGGCGCGCAACTGATGGCGAAGGCGCTGGGCGCCGAAGTTGCGCCGGGTCCGGCCAAGGAAATCGGCTGGAGCGGGCTCACGCTCACGGAGGACGGGAAGCAATCCGTGCTCGCGCCTTTTGCGTGGACGCCGGTGCTGCACTGGCATGGCGACAACTTCGCGCTGCCCGAGGGCGCGACGCGGCTCGCGAGCACGGCGGCCTGCCCCAATCAGGCGTTCAGCATCGGCCGGTCCATCCTCGGGCTTCAGTTCCACATCGAGGCCGATCCCGCGCGCATCGAGCAATGGCTCGTCGGCCACACCGTCGAGCTCGGCAAGGCGGGCGTCGATCCCCGCGAAATCCGCCGTCAGGCCGTCGAGCTTGGCCCGCTCACGGCAAAGGCCGGCCGGGAGGTTTTGGACAACTGGCTTCAACAGGCGCTGGCGGCGTCATGAGCTTTTCCGATCTCGTCACCCGAATTTCGCCCGCCATGCCGAAGCTGCGCGGGCGGCTGATCGCCAATCAGCCGATGGCGGATATCACCTGGTTTCGCGTCGGCGGGCCGGCGCAGGCGATGTTCTCGCCGGCGGACGAGGAGGACCTTTCCTATTTCCTCGCGCACCTGCCGGCGGAGATTCCGGTCATGGTCGTGGGCGTCGGATCGAATCTGCTGGTGCGCGACGGCGGCATTGAGGGCGTGGTGATCCGGCTTGCGCGCGGGTTCAACGAGACGTCGGTCGAAGGTAATCTCATCCGCGCGGGCGCGGCGGTGCCGGACGTGCGGCTGGCGCAGGCGGCGGCGGATGCCGGGCTCGCGGGCCTCGCGTTCTATCGCGGCGTGCCGGGCACGGTCGGCGGCGCGTTGCGCATGAACGCGGGCGCCTATGGGCGCGAGACGAAGGACGTGCTGGTGGAAGCGCGGGCGGTTGACCGGCAAGGCAAGGTGCACGTCCTGAAGAATGCCGATTTCCGTTTCTCCTATCGCCATTCCGAACTGCCCGCCGGCTGGATCGCGACGCAGGCGACGTTCCGCGGCGAGCCGGGCGACAAGGCGGCGATTCAGGCGGAGATGGACAAGATCACCGAGGCGCGCGAGGCGACGCAGCCGATCAAGAGCCGCACCGGCGGCTCGACGTTCAAGAATCCGCCGGGCAAGAAATCGTGGCAGCTGATCGACGCCGCGGGCTGCCGCGGGCTTATTGTCGGCGACGCGCAGGTGTCGGAGCTGCACTGCAATTTCCTCATCAACCGCGGCAACGCGACTGCGGCGGACATCGAGAATCTCGGCGAGGAAGTGCGGCGGCGGGTGAAGGAGCATTCGGGCGTCGAGCTCGAATGGGAGATCGTGCGGATCGGCAAGAAGGAAGGCGCATAAAATGGCGAAGCACGTTGCCGTGCTGATGGGCGGGTGGTCCGCTGAGCGCGAGGTGAGCCTGCGCTCGGGCAAGCACTGCGCGGACGCGCTCGAAGCCCAAGGCTACCGGGTGACGCGCGTCGACGTAGCCCGCGACGTCGCCGAGGTGCTGGCGCGCCTGAATCCCGACCTCGCCTTCAACGTGCTGCACGGGCGGCCGGGCGAGGACGGCACGATCCAGGGCATCCTTGAAATCCTCCGCATTCCCTACACGCATTCCGGCGTGCTTGCCTCGGCGCTCGCCATGAACAAGCAGGTGGCGAAGCAGGTGATGGCGGCGGCGGGCGTGCCGGTGGCGGAAGGGCGCGTGGTCAGCCGAGCCGAGGCGGCGAAGGAGCACGTGCTGCCGCGGCCCTATGTGCTGAAGCCGGTGGCGGAGGGATCGTCGGTCGGCGTGTTCATCGTCACCGAGGAGCACGCGCATCCGCCGCAGGAACTGACGCGGCCCGACTGGGCATTCGGGGAGGCGCTGCTGGCGGAACGCTTCGTGCCGGGTATCGAGCTGACCTGCGCCGTCATGGGCGATCGCGCGCTCGGCGTGATCGAGATCGAGGCGGCCATGCGCTTCTACGATTACGAGGCGAAGTATGCGCCGGGCGGCTCGCGCCACATCCTGCCGGCGCGCATTCCGCCGGAGACATATGCGCAGGTGCAGGCGCTGTCGCTCGCTGCGCACCGGGCGCTCGGCTGCCGCGGCGTCACGCGCGCGGATTTCCGCTTCGATGCGGGGGGCGGGGGCATGCTCGCCTGTCTCGAGGTCAATACGCAGCCCGGCATGACGGAGACATCACTGGTGCCGGAACTCGCCGCTTATGCGGGCATCCCGTTCGGCGAGCTGGTGCAGTGGATCGCCGAGGACGCCTCGCTGGAGCGATGAATGTACGAAGTTGCGTGGCAGCCGGGTGAAATTCATCGTACCCAATACTTGCTCGCATAGTGCTTGCCGAGAATCTTTCGCGTCTGCGCTGCAAGGTGCGTGTTCGCGGCGGCGGGCAGCTTCGCATGCCGCTGCTGCGGCTTCGGCCTTTTGGACTCTGCGCCGTCCTTTGGTTGCTTGCGCATCACGTGATCGACTCATCAACGACGAGGTCGTAAAGGCTCGAAGGGATTGACGATTGCGACGCTGCTCGCGACGAAATCCGAAACGTTACGAGTCACCACGGTAAGACCGTGTTCGAGCGCGGTGGCGGCGATCATCAAATCGACGCTCTCGTTGCCGACGGTCGCGCTCAACTCGCCCCAGCGGCGTGCGGCTTGCAGATCAAATGGCAGAATCCGCTCGCCATAAATGGACAATACCCAGTCGAGCCAAGCCGCGATGTTCTCGGCGAATTGAGGGTTTTTTGCCCGCTGGAGGGAGATACCACGCTCTATCTCTCCGATGCTGATGACGCTGACGAAAAGATCAGCGCTTCGCTGTTGCTCCATCCACGCCGCGACGTGCGGATTGCGTTGCCTCTTTCGCAACTCGGAGAGCACTACGGTGTCGAGCAGGAACATCAGAATTCAAAATCGCGCGGCCGCGCTTTAAGGCGCGGGAACTCGCCGTCATCCTGCGGCATGGCGAGCAGTGCGTCGGCAAAGGATGGCGCGCGCGATCGCTCAAGACGCCGCAAACGCTCGAATTCAGTCACATCGACCACGACGACAGCAGGCTTCCCGTGCTTGGTGACGGTTTGTGGTTCTCGCCGTGCAGCTTCGACCACCGCGCTGAAACGATTTTTGGCGTCCTGCACGGACCACGTAGCTTTTGTCATGGAGCGCCTCAAAATTAGCTAGAATTTCTGTCTAGAATATGCACTTCGAACGCTGTTTTTTCAAGCCGGGTGGGGTGCCGAGACCCGACAAATTGGGCACTTCGTTAAAAGGTTAATCAAATTTTAACCACCTCCCGCCGACTCTGGCGCTCAGCGCGCATCAAGCGCTCGGTGGCCGGGGAGTGGCGCGGGCGGGTTTCCATTTCGGTAACCGCCCGGGACGTGCAGGGGAGCTCGCCTTCCCAGATGTCGATGCTCCGCCCGGCGTGACCGAGACCCTGGTGCTGCAACGCGTGGGCCGCGTGCCCTTCGTTCGGCGAGCCGGTGACGATGGAATTCAGAGGACGCGTTGTTCGGTCGGCAGGTCCGCGGCGTGCGCCGCGGGACGCGAGCGAATTCGCGCCGCCGAGCCGCTTCACGCTGTTCCTGCGCCGCGCGTTCGTGCGCCTGTCGAAGCCGCCGCTCAGCCGGCTCGGACTCGTTTTGTTGCTCGCTCTCTTCGTCGGCACGGGCGCCTATGGCGCGGTGCGCGGCGGACATATGGAAGCCTGGACCGCTGCGGCGCGCGAAGCGGGCGACGCGGTCGCGCGCGGGTTCGGCTTTGGCATCGTGCAGATCGAGATCAGCGGCAACCGTTATCTCAGCCGCGAGGAACTGCTCGCGCGCGCCGGCATCACCGAGCAGACTTCGCTCCTTCTTCTGAATGCCGAAGGCGTGCGTGCGACACTCAAGGAAGATGCGCGCGTTGCCGACGCGACGGTGCGCAAGCTCTATCCCGACCGCCTCGAAATCGCGATCGAGGAGCGCGAAGGTTTTGCGCGCTGGCAGCGCGGCGGCAAGCTGCACCTGATCGCGCGCGACGGCACGGTGCTGGAGTCCGACATTCGTTCGCGCCACATCGATCTGCCGCTCGTGGTCGGTGCGGGTGCCGCACCGAAAGCGGCCGCCTTTCTCGATCTCATCGCGCGCTTCCCGGCCGTGCGCGAGGAGGTGCGCGCGGGTGTGTTCGTCGCCGAGCGGCGCTGGAACCTGCGGCTCAAGAACGGCATCGACGTGCGGCTGCCGGAGGAAGACCCGGCGCTCGCGCTGGAGCGGCTTGTGCAGCTCGATCGGAGCAGGCAGTTGATGTCGCGCGATCTTGCGGTGATCGACCTGCGCGTGCCCGAGCAGGTGTCGGTCGGACTGTCGGACGAAGCCGCGGCGGCGCTGAAACAGAAGACGCCGAAGCGACGGGGAGCGGACTCATGAGCTCGGCTCTCTCGCGCGGTCTCGCTCCGCGGATGCGCCCGCTCAATCCGCGCCGTTCTGCCGTCATCGCGGCGCTCGACATCGGCACGAGCAAGATCGCTTGCCTGATCGGCCGGCTGAAGCCGCTCGGCGGCGGCGCGCACCTCGGCGGCCGCACGCACTCCGTGGAACTCATCGGCTTCGGCCACACGCGCGCCCGCGGCGTCAAGGCCGGCACGGTCGTCGACATGGCGCGCGCGGAAGAGGCGATCCGGCTTGCCGTCGACGCCGCGGAGCGCTCGGCCAAGGTCGAGATTGCGTCCGTTGTGCTGGCGATCTCCGGCGGGCGTCTCGGCAGCGATTCATTTGCCGCATCGGTACGATTGCCCGGGCCTTCGGTGGAAGAGGGCGACATCGGCCGCGTGCTCGATGCCGCGAGCCTGCATTCGGTGCGCGACGGGCGCGGCGTGTTGCATTCGCTGCCGGTCGGCTACGCGCTCGACGGCATCAACGGCATCCACGATCCGCGCGGCATGCTCGGCGAAACGCTCTCCGTCGACCTGCACGTAATCACGGCCGACCTGCCGGCGCTGAAGAACCTCGTGCTCTGCGTCGAGCGCTGCCACCTCACGGTGGAGGGCCTGATCGCGGCCCCGTATGCAGCGGGTCTCGCGGTTCTCGCCGCCGACGAGATGGAGATCGGCGCGACCGTCCTCGATCTCGGCAACGGCACGACCTCCGTCGCCGTCTTTGCCGGCGGCGACTGCGTGCACGTGGACGGCATCGCCATCGGCGGCAGCCACGTGACGATGGATCTGGCACGCGGCCTGTCGACGAGCGCCGTCGAAGCCGAACGGCTGAAGACGCTGCACGGCAGCATGCTCGGCGGCGTCTCCGACGAGGTCGACATGGTGACGGTGCCGTCGGTCGACGGCAGTGAGCACGAGACGGCGAACGCGGTCTCGCGCTCGAGCATGGTGCGGATGATCCGTCCGCGCGTCGACGAAATCCTCGAGGTCACGCGCGACCGCCTGCGCGCGGCAAACATGCTGTCGGTCGCGAGCCGCCGCATCGTGCTGACGGGCGGCGCCGCGCAGCTCACCGGCATGCCGGAGATCGTCGGCCGCGTGTTCGGCACAACGACGCGGATCGGCCGCCCGCTCGGCGTCACCGGATTTCCGGAACCGGCGCGCGGCGTGGCCTTCGCGGTCGCGTCGGGTCTTCTGGTCTATCCGCAGTATGCCGGCCGCGAGCATTTCGAGCCGCGCCGCCGCCATGCGGGCGGCGAAGCGAATTACGTCACACGTGTGGGGCGTTGGCTGCGTGAGAGTTTCTGAGACAACCGAACCGAGACGAAAGGAACGTGCGCGAAGCGCGAAAGGGTAAGCAACATGACCATCAATCTGAAGACGCCTGACATTCGCGAGCTCAAGCCGCACATCATCGTGTTTGGCGTCGGCGGGGCGGGCGGCAACGCCGTCAACAACATGATCTCGGCCGGGTTGGAAGGCTGCGAATTCATCGTGGCGAACACCGATGCGCAAGCACTCAACTCCTCGAAGTCCAAACGGGTGATCCAGATGGGGATCGAGGCGACGCAGGGCCTTGGCGCCGGCTCGCATCCGGAAGTGGGCCGCGCGGCGGCGGAGGAGGTGATCGACGAGATCCGCGATCATCTCGCCGGAGCGCACATGGCCTTCATCACGGCGGGCATGGGCGGCGGCACCGGCACGGGTGCGGCGCCGGTGATCGCACGGGTCACGCGTGAGCTCGGCATCCTCACCGTCGGCGTCGTGACCAAGCCGTTCCAGTTCGAAGGCCAGCGTCGCATGATCGTCGCCGATGCCGGCATCCAGGAGCTCGCCAAGCACGTCGACACGCTGATCGTGATCCCGAACCAGAACCTGTTCCGGGTGGCGAACGAGAAGACGACGTTCGCCGATGCCTTCGCCATGGCGGACCAGGTGCTCTATTCGGGCGTCGCCTGCATCACCGACCTGATGGTCAAGGAAGGGCTCATCAATCTCGATTTTGCCGACGTGCGCACCGTCATGCGCGATATGGGCAAGGCGATGATGGGCACCGGCGAGGCCACCGGCGAGAAGCGCGCGATCACCGCCGCGGAAGCGGCGATCGCCAATCCGCTGCTCGACGAGACCTCCATGCGCGGCGCCAAAGGCCTGCTCATCTCCATCAGCGGCGGGCAGGACCTGACGCTGTACGAAGTCGACGAGGCGGCAAGCCGCATCCGCGAGGAAGTGGATGCCGACGCGAACATCATCCTCGGCGCGACGTTCGACCAGAGCCTCGACGGGATCGTGCGGGTGTCGGTGGTGGCGACCGGCATCGACGGCTCGGCGAAGCAGGAAGCGCATCCGTCGGGCCGCTTCAGCGCGGCTTCGGTGGCCGGCCGTATGGCGGTCGCCCGCGCGTTCGACGAGACGCACGAAGCGCCGCGCACGCCGCAGTCCTACCGGCAGCCGGCGCCGGCGCCGCATGCGGCCCGGCGTGAGCACTTGCACGATGATGCCCACGAGCAAGAGACCGCGATCGACGACGTCACGATCCGCCCCCTGCCGCCGCGGCCGTCCTTTTTCGAGCCGATGCAGGACGAAGGCCCTGCCGAGGAGCACGCGGAGGAGCCGGCGCGTCCGTTCCTGCCGCCGCGGCCGGAGCGGGCGGGCGTGGTGCGCGCGCCGCGCATGCCGCGGGTCGACGAACTGCCAGTGCCGGCGCAGAACGAAATCCGCGCCAGCCGCGGTGAGACGACCGAGCACCAGTCGCTGGAGCGCAAGCGCATGTCGCTCTTGCAGCGGCTGGCCCAGGTCGGCCTCGGTCGCCGCGAAGACAAGGACGACGGGTCCGAGGCTCAGGAACCGGCGGTCGCGGCTTCGGACGAGGGTGCGCTCCGGGGTGCGCCCGAACGGCGGACGCAGGAACAGGTATCCGAATACACTCGGCGGCCGGCGGGCCGTCCGGCGGCCGCTGATTCGGCGGCACGGCCGGGACGGACGCGAATCGAGGAGGACGAGCTGGAAATCCCTGCTTTCCTCCGCCGGCAGGCCAACTAGCGGGCACTGTCCACAGTTTTGGCTGCGAAGGGGGCGCCCGGCTTGAAACAGCCGGGCGCCTTTGCTTTTGCCGGCTTCGCCGAAACATGGCGACAAACGGGCCGCGAGGCGTCGGGATTTGGTAACAAACCGTAAAAAACAGTGACTTGCGACTTTGAACGACCCCGGTATCGTTTCGCTAACTAAAGGGAACCGCTCGGATTTGTGGGTTAACGCAAGTCCTTAGGGCGAAGTGACCGGGGGCGTTGGGGGCAGGATCCTGAAGGTACGCGCGGAGCGACCGAGGGGTTCGTGATGTTGGGGGTCGGGGTGAGTCATCAAACCACGTTAGCTCAGCGCGTCGACCTCATGGGCCGCGGTGTCCATGGTGGATTGCCCGCCCGGGTCTCGCTTCTCCCTGCCGACGTCAATACCGGCATCCAGTTCTCCCGCCCAGGCCGCGACGGCGCGCCCGACCGCGTCATCAGCGCGTCGCCGGCCGCAGTCCGCAACACCGACTTCGCAACCGTGATCGGCGACGGCCATGGCGCCATGTGCTCGACCGTCGAGCACCTGATGGCGGCGCTGGTCGGGCTCGGCATCGACAACGCGATCATCGAAGTCGACGGCAACGAAGTCCCCATTTTCGACGGCAGCGCGCTGCCTTTTGTCGATGCGATCAAGCAAGCGGGCATCGAGGAACAGGATGCGCCGCGCCGCTATCTCAAGGTGCTCAAGCCGGTCCGGGTGAAAGAGGGCCGTTCGTTCGGCGAGCTGCTCCCCTATGACGCCGGCTTCCGGATCGAGGTGGAGATCGAGTTCGACCACCAGCTGATCGGCCAGCAGCGCTATGCGGCGACGCTGTCGCCGGAAACGTTCGAGCGCGACGTCGCGCCGGCCCGCACCTTCGGCTTCATGTCGGACGTGGCCAAGCTGTGGAGCGCGGGCTATGCGCTCGGGGCCTCGCTGGAAAATACCATCTGTCTTGCCGACGATCGCATCCTCAATCCGACCGGCCTGCGCTTCCCCGACGAGTTCGTGCGCCACAAGGCGCTCGACGCCGTCGGCGATCTCGCGCTCGCCGGCCTGCCGATCCTCGGCCGGTATCACTCGGTTTGCGGCGGCCACAAGCTGAACGCGCAGGTGGTTTCCGCGCTGATGGTGGACCGCTCGGCCTGGACCGTGGTGGAGCCGCAGCGCCGCCGGGTGCGCGGCCACGCCGAACTCGGCGTGCGCGTCGCCGTCCCGGCCTATCGCGCCGACCTGTCTTAACCAGATCGCCACAATCGGGGCCAATTGGGCGTCTAGCTCCTTGGCGCCGGTTTCTTGCTATGGTCAGGACCTGGCGGGGACGGGCCGGGGGTACGGACCCGGCCGAAGAGGGTAGTAGGGTCCATGCGTCGACTTCACGAACGGCTTCGGGGCGCCGGCTTCGGCATATTCGCCTGGATCGCAGCCGCCGTCGTGCTGAGCGCGCCGCTCGGCGGATGCGCCAATATCTTCGGGCAGGACAAGGAGCAGGCCCTTCCCGACGAGCCGGCGGACAAGCTCTATAACGAGGGCCTGACCCTTCTGAACAAGAAGGAATACAAGGACGCGGCCAAGAAGTTCGAAGAGGTCGACCGGCAGCACCCCTACTCGGAATGGGCGCGCAAGTCGCTGCTGATGACGGCGTTCACCTACTACGAGATCGGCGAGCACGAGGAGACGATCCAGGCCGCGCGGCGCTACCTCGCGCTGCATCCGGGCAGCCCGGATGCCGCCTATGCACAGTACCTGATGGCGTCGTCCTACTACGACCAGATCCCCGACATCACCCGCGACCAGCAGCGCACCGAGCGCGCCATGCAGGCGCTCGACGAGGTGATCCGCAAGTATCCGGACACGGAATATGCCGAGAGCGCTCGGCGCAAGCTCGAGATTGCGCGCGACCAGCTTGCCGGCAAGGAAATGCTGATCGGCCGCTACTACCTCGACCGGCGCAACTACACCGGTGCGATCAACCGCTTCAAATCGGTCGTCACGCAGTACCAAACGACGCGGCACGTGGAAGAAGCGCTGCTGCGGCTGGCCGAGTGCTACATGGCGCTCGGCATCGTCAACGAGGCGCAGACCGCGGCGGCCGTGCTCGGGCACAATTTCCCCGATAGCCCCTGGTACAAGGACGCCTACCGGCTGGTGACCACCGGCGGCGTTTCCCCACAGGAAGACAAGGCGTCCTGGATCAGCAAGGCGTTCGGGCTCAAGCCGAGCAATTCGTAAGCATCCTATTCCGTCATCCCGGCCGGCCGCGCGTCCGCTTCGGCTGTACGCCGGTTTATCGCTGTCATTGCGAGGCGCGCAGCGCCGAAGCAATCCAGTTTTTCGGTGCCTGGATTGCTTCGCTTCGCTCGCAATGACGCCGGGATTCGCTGACTTCACATCATTCTGCTCTATCGTGGGCGTATAGCGCCGCACCCGGGATGACGGAAAAATGGAAGAAGAACAAGTTGCGAACGGGCGCGGCACCTGAGATAGAATCGCGCCGAGTCCAGCCCGCTTCGCCCGGTCATGCTCAGCCATCTTTCCATCCGCGACATCGTGCTCATCGATCGCCTCGACATCGATCTGTCGCGGAACCTCACCGTGCTCACGGGCGAGACCGGCGCGGGCAAGTCGATCGTGCTCGACGCGTTCGCGCTCGCGCTCGGCTCGCGCGGCGACGCGGCGCTGGTGCGGCAGGGGGCGGAGCAGGCGCAGGTGATCGCGTCGTTCGACCTGCCGCGCGAGCATCCCGCGTTCGACGTGCTCAAGGAGAACGGGCTCGACGGCGGCGGGGAATTGATCCTCCGCCGCGTGCAGCTCGCCGACGGCAGGACGCGGGCCTTCATCAACGATCAGCCGGTGACCGTGCAGGTGTTGCGCGAGGTCGGGCGGCGGCTGGTGGAGATTCACGGCCAGCATGACGAACGGGCGCTGGTGGACGCGGCGACGCACCGGGCGCTGCTCGATGCGTTCGGCGGCAACGCCGGGCGGGCGGGTGAGTGCGGCAATCTCTGGCTCATGTGGAAGGAGCGCGAGACAGCGGTGGCCACTGAACGCGAACGGTTGCGGCGGGCGATGGCGGAGGCGGATTTCATCCGCCACGCGGTGGAGGAACTCTCCACGCTCGATCCGCAGCCGGGCGAGGAACAGGCGCTGGCGGAGCGCCGCGCCGCCTTGATGCGTGCGGAGAAGGCGGCGGACGATCTGCGCGACGCGCACGAGACTATCGCGGGCTCGGCCTCGCCGGTGCCGTCGCTCGCGGCCGTGTGGCGGCGGCTCGAGCGGCGCATGGCGGACGCGGGCGATCTCGTCGGCGGGCCGGTGAAGGCGCTCGACCAGGCGCTGCAATCGCTGGAAGAGGCGCGGGCAGGGCTCGAGCACGCGCTCGCGGTCGCGGATTTCGATCCGAAGGAGCTCGAGCGCAACGAGGAGCGGTTGTTCGGGCTGCGCGCGGCGGCGCGCAAATACAACGCGACGGTCGAGGACCTGCCGGCGGTGGCCGCGCGCTTCAAGGCCGACATGGAATCGCTCGACCGCGGCGCGGAGAAGCTCGCGGCGCTGGAAAAGGAAGCGGGCGCGGCCGAGGCCGCCTACCGCGCCGCCGCCGAGGCGCTTTCGAAGGCGCGGCAGAAGGCGGCGAAGACGCTCGACAAGGCGGTGAATGCGGAGCTTGCGCCGCTCAAGCTCGAGCGCGCGGAGTTCATGACCGAGCTGGCAAGCGATCCGGCCAATCCGGGGCCGGAAGGCTTCGACCGGGTGGAATTCTGGGTGCGCACGAACCCGGGCTCGAAACCGGGTCCGCTGATGAAGGTCGCGTCGGGCGGCGAACTGGCGCGGTTTCTGCTGGCGCTCAAGGTCGTGCTCGCGGACCGCGGTTCGGCGCCGACGCTCGTGTTCGACGAGATCGATACGGCAGTGGGCGGCGCGGTATCGGACGCGATCGGCGCGCGGCTGGCGCGGCTCGGCGAGAAGGTGCAGGTGCTTTCGGTCACGCACGCGCCGCAGGTGGCGGCGCGGGCGGCCAATCATTTCCTCGTCATGAAGGAAGCGGACGGCAAGAAGCGCGTGGCGACGCGCGTGCTTACGCTGACGCCGCAGCAGAAACGCGAGGAGATCGCGCGCATGCTCGCCGGCGCCGAGGTGACCGCGGAAGCCCGCGCGGCGGCGGAGCGGCTGATTGCCGGGGCGCGATGAAGCGGCGTCATGGTGAGGTGCGAGCCGCGAAGCGGCGAGCCTCGAACCATGACGCAGCCCGTCCTGTCGAGAGCCGAGTGCCGTCATCCTTCGAGGCTCGCTTCGCTCGCACCTCAGGATGACGGCGTACTATCCTCATCCTCTCCTTCATCCAGAAAATCCAGGTTCACCCCGTCGCGCAGGCGCGTCTTCAGGTCGGCGGCGTGGCGGACGACGCCGGCGCCGAAGCGCTCGGCGAGATCGTCGATCGCCACTTCGAGCTTGCGGCGGCGCTCGCCGCCCGCGGCGAACAGGTCGGCCTGCGGCTTCTCCTCATTGCGCTCGATGTCGTAGGCGGCCATGCCGACGAGGCGGAACGGGCCGCGGTGCTCGAACTCGCCGAGCAGTGACACGCCGATGGCATGGATTTCGTCGGCGACGTCGGTGGGCCGCGCGAGGCGGAGCTGGCGCGTGAGGATCTGGAAATCGGCGGTCTTCAGCTTCACACGCACGCCGAACGCCACGTACCGCTTGCGGCGCAGGCGGCGGCCGATCTCCTCGGCGGAGCGGCGCAGATGGCGCTTCAGTTCCTCGCCGATGACGATGTCACGCTCGAGCGTCACCTCCGAGCCGATGCTTTTCGAGGCGCGGCCGCCGTCGACGCGGCGCGGGTCTTCGGCGTTGGCGAGCGCATAGAAATGGCTGCCGGCGCGGCCGAGCTCGCGTTCGAGCCGCTTCGGATCGGCGGCGGCAACGTCGCCGATGGTTTTCAGCCCGAGGCGCAGGAGGCGCGGCTCGGTCTTCGTGCCGACGCCCCAGAGATATGAGACTGGCATGGGCGCGAGCCAGGCTTTCGCGGCATCGGGCGGCACGATGGTGAGGCCGTCGGGCTTGCGGTAGCCGCTCGCGACTTTCGCGACATACTTGGTTCCGGAGATGCCGACAGAGACCGCGAGCCCGGTGGCGTCGCGCACGGCGGCCTTGAGCTTCTTGCCCATCTCGGCCGGCGGGCCGAAGATTTTCTCGGCGCCGGTCATGTCGAGGAAGGCTTCGTCGAGGGAGAGCGCCTCCACGTCGGGCGAGAAATCGCCGAAGATGCGCATCACCGTCGCGGAGACTTCGCGATAACGCGTGAAGCGCGGCGGGACGATGAGCGCGCCGGGACAGAGCTTGCGGGCGCGCGCCATGGGCATGGCGCTGCCGACGCCGTAGGGGCGGGCCTCGTAGCTCGCGGTCAGCACGACGCCGCGGCTCGACGGGGAACCCACGAGGATGGGCCGGCCGCGCAGCGACGGGTCGTCGAGCTGCTCCACCGCCGCATAGAAGGCGTCCATGTCGGCATGGGCGATGGTGCGGGGCCAGGGCGAGGAGGCGGGCATGGGATGCCGGTCACTTCGATGGAATTCTCCTATGCATCTGCTCGACCAGCAAATCACGCATCGTTTCGGCGACTGGGGATAACGGGACTCCGCGTTTGGTGACGATCCCGAACGGACAAGCCAGCTTCGGGTTGCGGATCGGCCGTGCGGCGATGGTCGTGGCGTCGAGCAGGTCGACGTTTATCTTCGGCACGATCGTCGACGCCACGCCGGTCTCCGCGAGGCTGACGGCGGTCTCGACCCGCTGCACTTCGTAGATCCAGTTCAATCGCATGTTCCGCGCACCCAGGGCGTCGTCGATGATGGTCCGGATGGCGGCGTGCTTGCTGACGCGAATGAGCGGCGTGCCATCGAGCTCCGACCAGCGAACCGAGCGCTGGCGGGCCAACGGGTGATGCGCGGGGCAAACCAGCACGAACGGCACGGAAACGATCGGTTCGATGTCCAGGTCCCATTGGCTGGTGGCGATGACGCTGAGACCGAACTCGGCCTCGCCGGACTGAACCTGCCCGGCAACATCGCTCGACGGACTCTCGAATATCCGCACCTCGACCTTCGGATGCAGCGTGTGGAAGCGGCTGAGAACCTTCGGCAAATGATAAATCGCGAATGCCGGCAGGCAGGCGATGGCGAGCCGCTCCTGACGCTTGATGCCCTGCTGCCGCAATTCGTCGAACGAGCCCTCGAGCTCCCGGAGCGCCTTCTTGGCCTTGGGGAGGAGATCGAGGCCGGCGCGCGTGAGCGTGACCTCGCGCGTCGTGCGCGTGAAGAGCTTCACGCCCAGCTCGTCCTCGAGCTTCTTCATGCGGTGGCTGATCGCGGTCTGCGAGAGATTGAGATGCGCGGCGCCGCGCTGGAAGCTTCCGCGCTCGGCAATGCTGATGAAGGCCTGGAGGCCGAGGAAGTCAATGCGCATGGCGGCGGCCGATCCCGATGGGCGATGGGGGACATGGAGCATGCATTAGATTCATGAATGTGGTCAAATCATTCACTTGCTTCATGTTGTCCGCGATCCGCATACTGCTGCCTTGAACGGCCGACGCGCTCCTCCGAGCAAACGATTGGCCGCGTGGGGAGCGATGACCATGCGCGTGCAGAACGATTCTGCGAGCCCTTTGGCATTCCCGTTCGCGCAACCGTCGGCACGCCTCTCCGCGCGCCTTTTCCCGGCGGGCGTGCCTGCCGGGCGCGTTTCATAACTCCAGTACGGTATCGACCAATGACACAGACTGCCCGTCAGCGATCTCCGGAGATCGCCAAGCCGACAGAGAGCGCAAAGTCCTATCGAAACCTCGAGGAGAGGCTGCGGGATTTCGAAAGCCCGGTCGAGATGCTGCGAAATTCGCAGACGGGACCCTACGTGTTTCCCGTGCCGGGCGAGTTCTCGAACTGGCGCGACGAACAGGAGGCATGGCGCAAGACGGCGGTCCTGCTCGATCAATCCTATCACATGACGGATCTGTACATCGAAGGCCGCGACACGATCCGTCTTCTCACGCGGCTCGGCGTCAACAGCTTCGAGAATTTTGTTCCCAACAAGGCAAAGCAGTTCGTGGCGTGCAACGACGACGGCTTCGTCATCGGCGACGTGATCCTGTTCTTCCTCGATGAGAACAGGGTCAGCCTGGTGGGGCGGCCGCCGCTGTCGAACTGGGTGGAGTTTCACGCGAGGACCGGCGGGTATGACGTCGCGGTGGAGCGGGACGAGCGGAGTCTCGCGAACCCGAAGCCGCGCAAGACATATCGCTTCCAGGTGCAGGGGCCGAACGCGGACGAAGTCCTGAAGCAGGCCAACGGCGGAACTCTTCCGCACATCAAGTTCTTCAACATGGGCGAGCTCACGATCGCGGGGCGGAAAGTGCGCGCTCTCCGGCACGGCATGTCGGGCGCGCCGGGGCTCGAGCTCTGGGGCCCGGTGCAGGAAGGCGCGGAGGTCAAAGCCGCCATCCTCAAAGCAGGCCGGGAATTCGGGCTGCGGCAGGGCGGAGCGCGGGCCTACTCGACCGTCGCCATCGAATCCGGCTGGCTCCCTTCACCGATGCCCGCGATCTACTCGGGCGAGAAGATGAAGTCTTACCGCGAATGGCTTCCGGCGGACGGATTCGAGGGGACCGCATCGCTCGGCGGCAGCTTCTATTCCCGGAACATCGAGGACTACTACCTGACGCCCTGGGACATCGGTTACGGGTCGATCGTGAAGTTCGACCACGACTTCATCGGCCGCGCCGCGCTCGAAAAGCTCGCCGGCGAGCCGCACCGCAAGAAGGTGACGCTGTCATGGAACAGCGACGACGTGACCCGGGTCTTCGCCAGCATGTTCAGCAAGCAGGACCGGGCGAAGTACATGGACATGCCGGCTTCGCACTATGCGACGCTGCCGTATGACGCGGTGCTGCAAGACGGAAAGATCGTCGGGGTATCGACCTATCCCGTCTATACCGCGAACGCGCGCGCGTGGATTTCGCTCGCGATGGTCGACCGGGCGCTGAGCGAGCCCGGCGCAGAAGTCACCGTGCTCTGGGGCGAAGAGGGCGGGGGGTCGCAAAAGCCCACCGTCGAGCGGCACGTGCAGGTGTCGGTCCGCGCCACCGTGGGGCCATGCCCGTTCGCCGATGCCGCCCGCCAGGACTATCGGCCGTATGCGCTTCAACTGTGAAACAGAAACAATCCCAGGGAGGATAAAATGAACACAAGAATGCGATTGCTTTTTCTCGGCGCGCTGCTCGCCGCGGCGACCGCAACGACCGCCGGAAATGCGCAGGACACGATCAAGGTCGGCGTGATCCTGCCGTTCTCCGGAACGCTCTCCGACACCGCGACGCAGATGGACGGCGGCATCAAGCTTTATCAGAAGCTTCATGGGGACCGGGTTGCCGGCAAGAAGATCGAGCTTGTCCGCCGTGACACGGGCGGCATTGCGCCGGATGTCGCCAAGCGACTCGCACAGGAGCTGATCGTGCGCGAAGGGGTCGACGTTCTCACCGGTTTCGTGCTGACCCCGAACGCGCTGGCCGCGGCCGACGTATCCTCGCAAGCCAAGAAGCCGCTGGTGATCATGAATGCGGCGACTTCCATCATTACGACGAAGTCGCCCTATTCCGTCCGGGTGTCGATGACGTTGCCGCAGATCAACGCGCCGTTCGGGCAATGGGCGGCGAAGCAAGGCATCAAGAGCGTCTATACGCTCGTGGCGGATTACGGCCCCGGACACGACGCGGAGCAGGCCTTCATCAAGACCTTCAAGGCGGCCGGCGGCGAAGTGCTCGGGTCGATCCGCATGCCCGTTGCCACGATCGATTTTTCGGCGTTCGTGCAGAAGGCGAGCGATTCCGGCGCGCAGTCCGTCTTCATTTTCATTCCGGCGGGTCCGCAACCCGCGGCGATCATGAAGAACCTGGTCGATCGCGGCATCACACCCGACAAGTTCAAGATTCTCGGCTCCGGCGAGCTCACCGACGACAGCGCGCTGAAGGGTGCCGGCAACGCGGCGGTCGGCGTGCTTACCGCTTATCACTATGACCACACGCACAAGTCGGCCCTGAACGACAAGTTCGTCAAGGCGTTCCGCCAGGACCACAACGGCGAGAATCCGAATCTTCTCGCCGTCGGCGGCTACGACGGGATGCACCTGATCTACGAGGCTCTCAAGAAGACCGGCGGGAAAACCGACGCCGAATCCTTCATCGCCGCCGCAAAAGGGATGAAGTGGGAAAGTCCGCGCGGCTTCATCGAGATCGATCCGGAGACCCGCGACATCGTGCAGACGATCTATATCCGCCGCGTGGAGAAGGTCGACGGCAGGATTCAGAACGTCGAAATCGACAAGGTGGACAACGTCAAGGACCCGGTAAAGGAAGAGATGAAGAAGAAAAACTGACCGGCCGCCGTCAGACGGGCGGCAGGCGGGCCTGAGCCGGGAAAGGCCCCCGGCCGGCCGGCATCGTTCAAATCTTGTTGTCATCCCGGGACGGGAGTCTTCGGGTCGCGAGCCCGGATTCCGGCGGCACCACCGCTTGCAATGCCGCCGCAATCGCCGCATGGATTCCGGGCCCGCCTGCCCTCGCGCGGGCGCCCCGGAATGACAAGAACATGCCCGCGAAGAAATCCGCCGCGCCGAAGCCCGTCGAAGAGCTCTCCGCCCGGGAAGCGAAGGCCGAGCACGCGCGGCTGGAGGTGGAGATTTCCGGGCACGACCGGCACTACTACCAGGAAGATTCGCCGACGATCTCCGACGCCGAATACGACGCGCTGCGGCTGCGCTACGAAGAGATCGAGAAGCGCTTCCCCGAGCTGCAGACGCTCACGAGCCTCACGCGCAAGGTGGGCGCAGCGCCGGCCGGCCGCTTCAAGAAGGTGCGGCACGCAGTACCGATGCTGTCGCTTGCCAACGGCTTCACGGAAGAAGATGTTGCCGACTTCATCGACCGCATCCGACGCTTTCTCAATCTGAAGGACAGCGACAAGCTCGAGTTCACGGCGGAGCCGAAGATCGACGGGCTTTCCTGCACCTTGCGCTACGAAAAAGGGCGGCTGGTCACGGCGGCGACCCGCGGCGACGGCACCGAAGGCGAGGACGTGACCGCCAACGTGCACACGATGAAAGAGGTGCCGCACGAGCTGAAGGGCCGCGACGTGCCCGACGTGTTCGAAGTGCGCGGCGAGGTCTATATGCGGCGCGAGGATTTTCTGGCGCTGAACGAACGGCAGAAGAAGGAAGGCAAGCAGCTTTACGTGAACCCGCGCAACACCGCGGCGGGCTCGCTGCGCCAGCTCGATGCGAAGATCACGGCGAGCCGGCCGCTGCGCTTCTTCGGCTACGGCTACGGGCAGGTGAGCGAGCTGCCGGGCGACACGCAATTCGAAATCGTGCAGGCGCTGAAGCGCTGGGGCATTCCGACCAATCCACTGATCGTGCTGTGCAAGAGCCCGGACGACATGCTCGCGCATTACCGCAAGATCGAGGAGCGGCGCGCAAAGCTCGAATATGACATCGACGGGGTTGTCTATAAGCTCAACCGCATCGACTGGCAGGACCGGCTGGGGTTCATCTCGCGCACGCCGCGCTGGGCGCTCGCGCACAAGTTCCCGGCGGAGAAGGCGACCACGGTCGTCAAGGATATCCAGATCACGGTCGGCCGCACCGGCGCGCTGACGCCGACGGCGGTGCTCGACCCGGTGACGGTCGGCGGCGTCGTGGTCGGCATGGCGACGCTGCACAACGAGGACTACATCAAGGGCATCGGCGGCGACGGCCAGCCGATCCGCGGCGAGATCGACGGCAAGCCGATCGACATCCGCATCGGCGATACGGTGCGCATCCAGCGCGCCGGCGACGTGATCCCGCAGGTGCTCGACGTGCTGCTGGAGAAGCGGCCGAAGAGCGCGAAGCCTTATGTGTTCCCCGACAAGTGCCCGGCGTGCGGCAGCCATGCGGTGCGCGAAGTCGATCCGGAAACCGGCAAGGCCGACGCGGTGCGCCGCTGCACCGGCGGTCTCATCTGCCCGGCGCAGGCGGTGGAGCGGCTGATCCATTTCGTCTCGCGCAACGCGTTCGACATCGACGGGCTCGGCGAGAAGCAGGTGGCGCTGTTCTTCGAGAAGGGCTGGCTCAAGGAGCCGGCCGACATCTTCGCGCTCCGGGCGCGCAACCGGAAGATCAAGCTCGAAGAGGAAGAGGGCTTCGGCGAGGTCTCGGTCCGCAACCTGTTCAACGCCATCGACGCGCGGCGGAAGATCCCGCTCAACCGCTTCCTCTATGCGCTCGGCATCCGTCACGTCGGCGAGACCAACGCGATCCGCCTCGCGCGGCACTATCAGACGATCGACGCGCTGAAAGCGGCGCTGATGAGAGCCAAGCCGACGGACGAGGACTACGAGGACCTCACGCACATCGGCGGCATCGGCGAGGTGGTGGCGGAAGCGATCGTCGAATTCTTCAAGGAGAGGAAGAACCGCGCGGCGATCGAGGCTTTGCTCAAAGAAGTGGACGTCGAGCCGATGGAGGCGGTCGCCAGGGACAGCCCGGTGTCGGGCAAGACGGTCGTGTTCACGGGCGCTCTGGAAAAGATGACGCGCGACGAGGCGAAGGCGATGGCCGAACGCCTGGGCGCGAAGGTTTCCGGCTCGGTGTCGAAGAAGACCGATCTCGTGATTGCCGGACCCGGCGCGGGCTCCAAGCTCGCCGACGCGAAAAAGCACGGCGTGAAGGTGATTACGGAAGACGAGTGGTTCAAACTGGTGGGATGAGGACGGCTAGAGCCTTCCCGTCAGCGCGAGCACGAGCACGACGATCAGCAGAACGCCGACGATCCCGCCCGGCCCATAGCCCCATCCCGAGCTGTAGCCCCAGGTCGGCAAGGCGCCGATCAGGATCAAGATCAGCAGAACGATCAGAATGGTGGAAAGCATGGGCGTATCCTCGCGGTGAAGCTGCGGGAGGAAACGCGCAGAACTTGCAGAGGTTCCTGAAGGAAAGCGCCTAGCGGGCGAGCGGCGCGGCGGCGGATTGCAGCCAGGCGCGGCTTTCCGGGTCCAGCTCTTCCGCGAGCATCTCGCCGACCTGCTCGTGATAGGCGTCGACCCAGTTCATCTCCTCGGGCGTGAGCATGGCCGCGTCGATGAGGCGGCGGTCGATCGGCGCGAGCGTGAGCGCCTCGAAGCCGAGCAGCTTCTTCTCTGCGCCGAGCGGCGCGGGCATCGGCACGACGAGCTCGAGATTTTCGATGCGGATGCCGTAGGCGCCCGCCTTGTAGAAGCCGGGCTCGTTCGACAGCACCATGCCGGCGGCCAAGGGCGCGGTGCCGAGCTTCGAAAGCCGCGCCGGCCCTTCATGGACTGACAGGTAGCTGCCGACGCCGTGGCCAGTGCCGTGGTCAAAGTCGAGGCCTGCGGCCCAGAGCGCGCGGCGCGCGAACGGGTCAAGCTGCGCGCCGGTGGTGCCTTCGGGGAAGGTCGCGGTCGCAATCGCGATGTGGCCCTTGAGCACCAGCGTGAAACGCTGGCGCATCTCCACGGTGGGCGTGCCGACGGCCACGGTGCGGGTGACGTCGGTGGTGCCGTCCTCGTATTGCGCGCCGGAGTCGATCAGGAACAGCTCGCCGGTTGAGATGGGCCGGTTGCTTTTCTCGGTGACGCGGTAGTGGACGATGGCGCCGTTCGGGCCGGCGCCGGCGATGGTCGGGAAGGAGACGTCCTTCAGCTTGCCGGTCTCGCGGCGGAAGGTTTCGAGAGCGGCGACCGCGTCGATCTCGGTGAGCTTGCCCTTGATCGCCTCGCGGTCGAACCAGGCGAGGAAGCGCACCAGCGCTGCGCCGTCGCGCACGTGGGCGGCGCGCATGCCGGCGATCTCGGCGGAGTTCTTCACCGCCTTCATGCGCATCACCGGATCCGCGCCTTTGTCGATGCTGCCGCCCGCTTCGTCGATCAGGTTGGCGAGGCGCGCGGGTGCCGTTCCCTGGTCGAGGCGGATCGCGCGGCCGCTCGCCGCGAACTCGCGCAACTGCACTTCGAGGTCGCGCGGCTCGTGGATCGCGGCGAGGCAGGAGAGGGTGTCGCGCACCTCGTTGGAGAGTTTTCGCCCGTCGACGAACAGGAGCGGCTGGCCGTCGCGCGGGATCAGTGCCCAGGAGAGCGGCAGCGGCGTATGCGAGACGTCGCCGCCGCGGATGTTGAACGTCCAGGCGACGGACGCCGGATCTGAGAGGACGACCGCATCGAGCTTCGCTTTCGCCAGCTCATCGCGGATGCGGAGAAGCTTCTGCTCGGCGCTTTCGCCGGCGAATTTCAAGTCATGCAGCACGACCTTGGCGAGCGGTTCCGCCGGGCGGCCGTCCCAGATCGCGTCGATCGGATTGTCATCCACCGGCATGAGCGTGGCGCCGGCGCGGGCGCAGGCTTTGGCGAGGCGCTCGACGCCGTCGAGCGTGGTGCGCCAGGGGTCGTAGCCGAGCCGTGCGCCGGTCGGCAGGTGCGCGGCGATCCATTCGTGCGGCGGGTGCTCGACGAGGTGCTGGATCGCGAACACGTTGCCGTCGACCTGCTCCTTCGCCTGCAGGGTGTAGCGGCCGTCGACGAAGAGGGCGGCCTGGTCCTTCAGGATCGTGGCCGCGCCGAGCGAGCCGGAAAAGCCGGTAAGCCAGGCGAGCCGCTGCTCGCAGGCGGGCACGTATTCGTTCTGGTGTTGGTCGGCGGTGGTGACGAGGAAGCCGTCGAGCTCGCGCTTCTTCAACTCGGCGCGCAGGCGGGCGACGCGCTCGGCCCCCTTGGTGGGGTCGGCGCTCTCGGCGAAGGACTGGAACCTCGATTCGAACATGAGTGCGTTCTAGGTCTCTGCTATTTCGCCGTCCATCCTTGGGCCTCATCCTTCGAGACGCCGGCCTTCGGCCGGCTCCTCAGGATGAGGCCCAATTATGACCTCACCTTGAGGAGTGAGGCGGTCCTTCGTCTGCCCTCATCCTTCGAGACGCCGCGCTTCGCGCGGCTCCTCAGGATGAGGGCAGAGCGTCTCGAAGGGTGAGGTCGTAGATCACTCTCGCAAAAGCCGGCATGAGGTGCCATTTTGTTCTCACACAGAATCGCGAAAGTAGCCCGTGGCCAAGCCGTTCCCCTTTGACGACGATTTCGCCCCTCCCGTCCCGCGGGCGGGCGGCATAGCCGCGCGCGCCCGTGCGGCGCTCGCGCCCGCCTATCTCGAAGGGTTGAACCCCGAGCAGATCGAGGCGGTGGAGACGCTCGATGGCGCCGTGCTGGTGCTCGCAGGCGCCGGAACCGGCAAGACGCGGGTGCTGACCACGCGGATCGCGCACATTCTGGCGACGGGGCGGGCATGGCCCTCGGAAATTCTCGCCGTCACCTTCACCAATAAGGCGGCGCGGGAGATGAAAGAGCGCGTCGGCAAGATGGTGGGCGAGGCGGTGGAGGGGATGCCGTGGCTCGGCACCTTTCATTCGATCGGCGCGAAGATTCTGCGGCGGCATGCGGAGCTCGTCGGCCTGAAGTCCGACTTCACGATCCTCGATACCGACGACCAGATCCGGCTGATGAAGCAGGTGATCCAGGCGGCCGGCATCGACGAGAAGCGCTGGCCGGCGCGGCTGTTCGCGGCGATCGTCGACGGATGGAAGAACCGAGGGCTGGCGCCTGCCGACGTGCCGGCGGGCGACGCCATGAGCTTCGCCGATGGGCGCGGCAAGGCGCTCTACGCCGCCTATCAGGCGCGGCTGAAGACGCTGAACGCCGTCGATTTCGGCGACCTGCTGCTGGAGAACCTGCGGCTGTTCCGCGAGCATCCGGACGTGCTCGTGCGCTACCAGCAGCGATTCAAGTACATGCTCGTCGACGAGTATCAGGACACAAACGTCGCGCAGTATCTGTGGCTGCGGTTGCTGGCGCAGCGCACCGGCGAACCGCATCCGGCCAACATCTGCTGCGTCGGCGACGACGACCAGTCGATCTATGGCTGGCGCGGCGCGGAGGTGGACAACATCCTCCGCTTCGAGAAGGATTTTCCCGGCGCCAAGGTGATCCGCCTCGAGCGCAACTATCGCTCGACCGGCCACATCCTCGCCGCGGCCGCGCACCTGATCGCGCACAACCAGGGCCGGCTCGGCAAGACGCTGCGCACCGAAGACGTGCCGGGCGAGAAGGTGACGGTCACGGGTGCGTGGGACTCCGAGGAGGAAGCGCGCGCGATCGGCGCCGAGATCGAGGATCTGCATCGCCAGGGCCACAAGCTGTCGGAGATCGCCATCCTCGTGCGCGCATCGTTCCAGATGCGCGAGTTCGAGGACCGCTTTGTCACGCTCGGGCTGCCCTATCGCGTGATCGGCGGGCCGCGCTTCTACGAGCGGCAGGAAATCCGCGACGCACTCGCCTATTTCCGCTGCGTGTGCTCGACCGTCGACGACCTCGCGTTCGAGCGCATCGTGAACGTGCCGAAGCGCGGGCTTGGCGACGCGACGGTGCAGTTGCTGCACGACTATGGCCGCGCCAGGGGCGTTTCGCTGTTCGAGGCGGCGCAGGCCCTGATCGCCACCGAGGAGTTGAAGCCGAAGCCGCGCGCCTCGCTGCGCGACGTGGTGATCGCATTCCAGCGCTGGCAGGCGCAGCTCGACCACATCTCGCACACGGAGCTCGCCGAGATCGTGCTTGACGAGTCCGGCTACACCGCCATGTGGCAGAACGACCGCTCGGCCGACGCGGCGGGCCGGCTTGAGAACCTGAAAGAGCTCGTGCGCTCGATGGAGGAATTCGAGAACATGCGCGGCTTCCTCGAGCATGTCGCGCTGGTGACGAACGTGGAGAGCGGCGACACGCAGGACGAGGTGAGCCTGATGACGCTGCATGCGGCGAAGGGGCTCGAATTCGACACCGTGTATCTGCCGGGCTGGGAGGAAGGGCTGTTCCCGCACCAGCGCGCGCTCGACGAGCAGGGCCGCGCCGGCTTGGAAGAAGAGCGGCGGCTCGCGCACGTTGGCCTGACGCGGGCGCGCAAGCATGCGCGCATCTATTTCGCCATCAACCGGCGCATCCACGGCCTGTGGAATTCGACGGTCCCGAGCCGGTTTCTCGACGAGTTGCCGGAGGCGCATGTGGATGTCACGGAGGCCGCGAGCGGCGGGTTCGCCGAGCCGCGCTCGCGCTTCGACCGGGCGGAGCCGTTCCCGGGCGGTTCGCGTTACGACACGCCGGGCTGGCAGCGGGCGCAGGCGCGGGCGAACCAGCGCAATGGCGGCGCCGGCCGTTTCGTGAAGACGCCGGTGACGATCGAGGCGACGGTGGTGCGCAGATCGGGCGGCTCGTCGGCGTTCGCGCTCGGCGAGCGGGTGTTCCACCAGAAGTTCGGCTACGGCAAGGTGCGCGCGATCGACGGCGACAAGCTCACGGTCGCGTTCGAGAAGGCGGGCGAGAAGCGCGTGGTGGCGAGCTTTGTGGAAAGGGCATGAGCGACGCTTTTAATCGCCTTGCAATATTGCACTAGGATCTTTGCAAGATTGCAAATGGCAATTTGTAGAGATGCAAATCTGTATTTGCAAAGTATATTGTTGACAGCGTTGGACATGTCTTGCGCATTTCTATTTATGGGAAGGCACGATCTCAGTTACCCCGGATGTGCCTCCGATGCTCACCAACAGCCGAGATATCAAGCGCCGCTTTGAGAAGGAGGGATGGGTGCTTGACCGGATCAAGGGCTCGCATCACATCTTTCGCCGTCCCGGTACTGGCCAAATCCTGATTTTGCCGCATCCGAAGAAGGACTTGGGGTTAGGCCTCGTTCGTGCCATCTATAAGCAGGCCGGTTGGAAATTCGATTGAACGCCATGCCGCATTACGTTGCCATTGTGGAAGACGCGGGTTCGGAAAAGGCGGTCGGGGTCTGGTTCCCAGACCTGCCTGGTTGCTTTTCCGCGGGCGATGACATCGACGAGGCGCTGCTGAATGCCGGAGAGGCGCTTGCGCTCTACGCCGAGACGCTTGCCAAGCAGGGCCGTCCGCTTCCCGCGCCGCGTTCAGTGACCGACTTGCGTCAGGATCCCGCCGTGGTTCCCGATTTGCGCGATCATTTGGTTGCCTTGGTGGAGATGCCTGCGCGTTCGGCGCACGCAGCAGAATAATCGTCAAATCATTGTTCCCTCATTGCCGTGCTTGACCCGGCAACCGATATGAATTTTTCCTTTGTTGAATGACGCATGGATGCCCGGGTCAGGCCCGGGCATGACGGGAGAGTGTAGAGTGGCGCAGCAAAATCCCCTTCTTCAGTCGTGGACCACCCCGTTCGGGGCGCCGCCGTTCGAGACGATCAGGCCTGAGCATTTCATGCCGGCATTCGAACAGGCGATCGCGGAGCACAAGACGGAGATCGAAGCGATCGCGGTCAGCAAGGATGCGCCGACGCTATCCAATACGATCGACGCGATGGAGCTTTCCGGCCGCCGGCTGCGCGACGTTTCGGCCGTCTTCTACAGTCTCGCCGGCTCGCACACGAACGACGCCCTGCAGAAGGTGGAGCGCGAGATCGCGCCGATCATGGCGCGGCACCGGGATTCGATCCTGCTCAACGAGGCGCTGTTCGTCCGCATCCGCGACCTGCACCAGCAGAGGGACACGCTCGGCCTCTCGGAAGAGCAGGCGCGCGTGCTCGACCGCTATCACACGCGCTTCGTCCGCAACGGCGCCAATCTCGCGCCGGAGCAGAAGCAGCGGCTTGCCGCCATCAACGAGCGGCTGGCGACGCTCGGCACGCAGTTCAGCCAGAACGTGCTCGCCGACGAGAAATCCTATCAACTCGTGCTGGAGACGGAGGACGACCTCGCGGGCCTGCCCGATTCCCTGCGCGCGGCGGCGGCGGAAGCCGCAAAGGAGCGCGGGCTCGCCGGTAAACACGTGATCACGCTCGCGCGCTCGAGCATCGAGCCGTTCCTGCAATTCTCGAAGCGCCGCGACCTGCGCGAGACTGCGTGGCGCGCGTGGGTCAGTCGCGGCGAGCACGCGGGCTCGACCGACAACCGGCCGGTCGCCGCCGAGATGGTGGCGCTCCGCGCCGAGCGGGCGCAGCTTCTCGGCTACGAGAATTTCGCCGCCTATCGTCTCGACGACACCATGGCGAAGACGCCGCAGGCAGCGCTCGATCTCCTGCATTCGGTATGGACGCCCGCCGTGGAGAAGGCCGGCCGCGAGCAGGCGGCGCTGCAGGAGATCATCCGCTCCGAGGGCGGCAATTTCGAAACCGCCGCGTGGGACTGGCGGCACTACGCGGAGAAGCGGCGCAAGGCGGAGTTCGATCTCGACGAGAGCGAGATCAAGCCGTATCTGCAACTCGACAGGATGATCGAGGCGGCGTTCGATACGGCGGGACGGCTGTTCGGCCTCAGGTTCACGCCGCGGCCCGACGTGCCGGTCTATCACCCGGACGTGCGCGCGTGGGAAGTGACGGATGCCGCCGGCAAGCACGTCGGCCTGTTCTACGGCGACTATTTCGCGCGCTCGTCGAAGCGCAGCGGTGCCTGGATGAGCGGCTTCCGCTCGCAGGAGAAGCTCGCCGGCGACATCCGGCCGATCATCGTCAACGTGATGAACTTCGCGAAGGCGGCGGAAGGGCCGTCGCTCCTGAGCTTCGACGACGCGCGCACGCTCTTTCACGAGTTCGGCCATGGGCTGCATGGGTTGCTGTCGGACGTGACCTACCCGCTGCTTTCCGGCACCAGCGTCAGCGCGGATTTCGTCGAGCTGCCGTCGCAGTTGCTCGAGCACTGGCTGGAGCGGCCCGAAGTCCTGCGCCGCCACGCCGTGCATTCCCAGACCGGCAAGCCGATGCCGGACGCGCTGATCGAGCGCGTCCTGAAGAGCACAAAGTTCAACCAGGGCTTCGCGAGCGTGGAGTATGTCTCGTCGGCGCTGGTCGATCTCGACCTGCACGCGGCAAAGGCGGGCGAGCGCGTCGACCTTACGGGCTTCGAAAAGGCATCGCTCGACCGGATCGGCATGCCGGAGGCGATCGTGATGCGGCACCGGCTGCCGCACTTCTCGCACCTCTTCGCGGGCGATCACTATGCGGCGGGCTATTATTCGTATCTGTGGGCGGAAGTGCTGGCCGCCGACGCGTTCCACGCCTTCGAGGAGAAGGGCGACATCTTCGACCCGGAGACGGCGAAGAAGCTGCGCGAGTTCGTTCTCTCGGCGGGCTACGTGCGCGATCCGGCGATGGCCTACCGGCGCTTCCGCGGGCGCGACGCGGCGCCGGAGCCGCTTTTGCGCCGCCGCGGGTTGCTTGAAGCGCCGGTGGCGGACGCCTGATGAACTTGACCACCTCGCCGCTCGCCGGGCAGGCGACGCACGTCATGCGCTTTGCCACCAGCGAGCGGGAAGCGCGGCGGATTTCCGATCTGCTGTTCGAGCAGCTTGACCCGTCGCAAGCGGCGGTCTCGACCTTCGAGGGCGAGAAAGGCTGGCTCGTCGAGGTGCATTTCGCCAGCGCGCCGGATCAGGCGTGCATGACCGCGCTCGTGCGCGAGGCGAGCGGCGGCGAAACGCCGGAAATCGCCTTCGAGCGCGTGGCGGTCACCGATTGGGTGGCGGCGAGCCTTGCGGGCTTGCGGCCGGTGCAGGTCGGCCGCTTCGTGATCCATGGCGCGCACGACCGCGCCCGCGTGCGCCCGAACCAGATCGGCATCGAGATCGAGGCGGCGCTCGCGTTCGGCACCGGCCATCACGGCACGACACAGGGCTGTCTTGCCGCGATCGACCGCGCCTCGCGCATCAAGCGGCCCAGGCGTGTGCTCGACCTCGGCTCGGGCACGGGCGTCTTGGCGATTGCGGCGGCGCGCACGTTCCGGCGGCTTGTGGTCGCGGGCGAGATCGACCCGTGGGCGGTGCTTGCAACCAGGGTCAATGCCCGCGCGAACCGCGCGGGCGCCTGCGTGCGCGCGGTGCACGCGGACGGCGTGCGGCACCCGCAAGTCCGGGCGGGCGCGCCCTATGACTTCGTCCTGGCGAATATCCTGCTCGCGCCGCTGAAGCGGCTGGCGCGGCCCGTACGCGCGCTGCTTGCGCCCGGCGCGACGGTGGTGCTCTCGGGCCTCAACCCGGAACATGCCAATGCGGCGATCGCGGCCTGGTGCGGGCAGGGCCTCGTGCTGCGGCGGCAGCGGCGGATCGACAACTGGGTGACGCTGACGTTCGTCCGGCCCTAGTGTCGTGGTTCAGAAATTCGCTTCATTCTTGCAGCAAGTCATTCAAGCGAATTCTGAACCAAACGACACTAGAATCAAAGAGTTGCTAGTGTCCTTCGAATCCGAAGTTCGCTCCCGAACTTGCCCGCAAGGTCAAGCGAACTTCGGATTCGGGACACTAGCGCCGCAGGCCATAAAGAAAGCGCCCCGGCGGGCAAGGCCCGGCCGGGGCGCGAATCTCGTGGATGCGCTTGTGAACGCTGCCGCTTACTTCACGAACGGCAGCTTGTTCGCGTCCTTGTAGGTCGCCTTGTAGCCGCTCCGGGCGAGCACGTCTTCCGGCAGGAGGTACATGTACTGGCGGATCTGCCGCTCGGCTTCGCGCATGCGGGCCTCGATCATTGCATCGAGGACGCGCGCCCAGAAGCCTTTTCGGGCGGGGGCAGCAGCCTTCACCGTGCCAGCGGCGGCGCCGAGGTCATATGTCAAAGTGGCCATGGGTGTGTCTCCGTTCATTCAGGGGGCCGATCCGGGACACCCTCCCGGGACCATCGACTCTCTTCATGCGACGCACAAATAGGCTTGCCGCAGTGCAAAATGAATAGGTCAGTACGCATGCCTCATCTGCGGATTGTGCATAGATATTATTAATATTTTTAAGGAGTTGCGACGATCCTGTGAATTTTCGCAACTGCAACAGGGCGGGCCCCGAAATCAGCCCGAAAACAGGCGTTTAAGTCGGCCGGGGCATGCCGATCGGGCGGCCGACTCCCTCCGGCGGCGGTACTGCGGCGTGCGCCGCCTTCATGGCGGCCAGCCGCTCGAGCACGTCGTCGGGCCAGGGGGCGACCCTCCGCGTCTGCATATCGACATGCAGGGCGAGCTGCTCGGACGTCGCCGAAATCCAGCCTTCCTTTGCGTGGTGCAGCTCGGCGAAGAAATGGATGCGTTTGGCGTCATAGTTCAGGAGCAGGATGGTGGCGCGGACCGGCGTATCGGCGGAGAGCTCGCGCAGGTAGCGGACGTGCGCCTCGGCTGTGAAGTAGGAAGCATTGCGGCTCTTCACGTAGTCGGGGCCGAGGCCGACGAGCTCGAACGCCTCGTCCACAGCGTGGTCGATCAGGAGGTTGTAATAGGCCATGTTGAGATGGCCGTTGTAGTCGATCCACGCCGGCTCGACCCGCATGGTCGAGGAGACGAACGGCGCGAAGAATATCGTCGTGGGCTCACGCATCGGGCGTGCTCAGGCCGGGTTCCGAGGGCTGGCGGTAAGTATTGCAGCCCACCTGCGTGCTAGGCAATCAGTCCGGCACTGACGCATTTCGGCCCCCTCTGCTAAGTTCGAGCGGCAAATTCAGGGAATATTCAACATGGCGACGATGGCGGCGAAACGCACCGAGGCGGCGGCCGTGGAGCGGGCGGTCGGCGAACTGCTTGCCCGCTTCGGCAACAAGGTGGTGACCTCGCAGGCGGTGCGGGAGCAGCACGGCCACACCACCACCTGGATCCCCAACCAGCCGCCGGACGCTGTGGTGTTCGCCGCCGCGACGGAGGACGTGCAGGACACGGTGCGCATCTGCGCGCGCCACGGCGTGCCGGTCATCCCGTTCGGCACCGGCACCTCGCTCGAAGGCCACGTCAATGCGCCGCAGGGCGGCGTCAGCATCGACACGCGGGAGATGAACCGCGTGCTCGCCGTGCACGCGGAGGACCTCGATTGCGTGATCGAGCCCGGCATCACGCGCAAGGCCCTCAACGAGCACCTGCGCGACCAGGGCCTGTTCTTCCCGCTCGATCCCGGCGCCGACGCCTCGCTCGGCGGCATGGCGGCAACGCGCGCGTCGGGCACCAACGCCGTGCGCTACGGCACGATGAAGGACAACGTGCTGTCGCTGAAGGTGGTGCTGGCGAACGGCGAGGTGATGAAGACGGCACAACGCGCCAAGAAATCCTCAGCCGGCTACGACCTCACGCGCCTCATCGTCGGCTCGGAAGGCACGCTCGGCATCATCACGGAACTGACGCTGAAGCTGCACGGCATCCCCGAAGCCATCTCCTCGGCGGTGTGCCCGTTCCCGACGGTGGACGCGGCGTGCCGGGCGACCATCCTCACGATCCAGACCGGCATTCCGGTGGCGCGCATCGAGCTGATGGACGCGCTGCAGGTGAAGGCGTGCAACGCCTATTCGAAGCTCTCGCTGAAAGAGACGCCGACGCTGTTTCTCGAATTCCACGGCTCGCAGGCGTCGGTGGCGGAGCAGGCGGAGCGGTTCGGCGAGATTGCGCAGGAATTCGGCGGCGGGCCGTCGGAATGGACGACGAAGCCGGAGGAGCGCACGCGGCTGTGGCAGGCGCGGCACGACGCCTATTTTGCTTGCGTGCAGATGCGGCCCGGCACGCGGGCGCTCGCGACCGACGTGTGCGTGCCGATCTCGCGGCTTGCCGAATGCGTCTCGGAAACGCAGCGCGACATCGCCGAGATGAATCTCGTGGCGCCGATCGTCGGCCACGTCGGCGACGGCAACTTCCATACGTCGCTGCTCATCGACATGGACGACCGCGCCGAGATCGAGCGCGCCGAAGAGTTCCTCGAACGGCTCGCCAAGCGCGCGTTGGCGATGGACGGCACCTGCACGGGCGAGCACGGCGTCGGCCAGGGCAAGATGAAGTACCTCAAGGACGAGCTCGGCGAGCCGACGCTCGAAGCGATGCGCGCGGTGAAGCGCGCGCTCGATCCGCAGAACATCATGAACCCGGGCAAGATCGTCGCCTTGTGACGCAGGAAACCGCGCGTGCAGCACGCACTCCTTGCTCTTGCCATTGCCCTCATCCTCGCGATCGTCGCGGCGCTCGCGGCGCCGGCCTATGTCAACTGGAACGACTGGCGCGCGGCCTTCGAGGACCGCGCCACGGCGCTCGCCGGCGCGCCGGTGCGCATCCGCGGTCGCATCGAGGCATCGCTCCTGCCGACGCCGGCGTTCGTTTTTCGTGACGTCGCCATCGGCGACCCGGACAAGGGCACCGGCGTGCGGGTGGGCGAGGTGCGCGGCATCCTTTCGCTCGGCCCGCTGCTCCGGGGCGTGCTGGAGGCCGAGGAGTTCGTGCTGGTGCGGCCGGCGATCCGCGTGACATCGGAAGGAAGCGGCAGGCCGGTATTGGCGTCGCTGCTGGCGGCGGGCCGCGCGACGGGCGTGGTCGCGCTGGCGCGGGTGTCGGTGGAGCGGGGCTCGCTCGTGATCGACGACCGCGCGAGCGGCGAGCTTTCGATCTTCGACGAGATCACGGCGGACGGCGAATTGCGGGCGCGGGAAGGGCCGCTGCGCATCGACGCGACGTTCCTGCGCGACGGCCGGCGCTGGAGCCTGCGCGCGGGCACCGGCAGGTTCGGCGACGAGGGGGCCGGCCGGGTGCGGCTGACGCTGGAGCGGATGGGCGACGGGACGCTGTTCGACGCTGACGGCATGCTGTCGCTCGCAAACGCTGCGCCGCGCTTCGACGGCAAGGTGAGCGCGAACCGGCGGCGTGGCCCGGGGCTGCCGTGGCAGATCAATGCGAATGCCAAGGCGACCGAGAAATCGGTCGCGCTCGACGGGTTCGAGCTCACGGTGGGCGCGAGCGCGGCGCCCATCGACCTCACGGGCCAGGTCCAGTTCGAACCGCGGCGCGGCGGCCGCATCGACGGAACGTTGAACGCGCGCCGGGTCGACCTCGACCTGGTGAGCAGCGGCGGCGAGGCGGCGAAAGGATTGCCGGGTGCTGCGGCGGCGTTGCGCGAGATGCTTGCGCTCCTGAACGATCTTCCGCTGCAGGGGCGTATCGAAGTCGCCGCCGAGGCCGTGGCCGCCGGCGGCGGCACCGTGCGCGACGCGAAGGCGGAACTCGGGCTTCGTGAGAACTCGTTCGCGATCAATTCGCTGGAGGCGCGTCTGCCGGGCCGCGGAACGCTGACCGCTTCGGGATCGGGTGCGGGCAACACGATCTTCAACGGCACGGCGGCGGTCGAGGCGGAAGACGCGTCCGCGTTGCTGCGCTGGGCGCTCGCCGACGCCGCGCCGGCATTGCCTTCGAGCGGGCCGTTGCGTCTTGCCGGCAAGGTGGAGTGGGCGGACGGCCGCATCGCCGCGGATGAGTTCGAGTTCGCGTTCGGCGAGGCGAAGCTCGGCGGCCGCTTGCGCGCCGAGCCGGCAGACGGCAAGCGGCGCGCGCAGATCGAGGCGGATCTCCACGCGAGCGGCGTCGATCTCGACCGGTTCGTGCCGTTCGTGCAAACGGCGCGCGGCTGGACGGACGGTGCCGATCTCGCGCTGACACTCGACGGCCGCAATCTGCGCGCGTTCGGCCGGACGCTCGCCCGCGTCGATGCCTCGGTTTCGCGCGCGGGCGATGCCTTGGCTGTCGAGCGCTTTGTCGTCGACGACTTCGAAGGGCTGTCCGGGCTTGCGCGCGGACGCATCGCGGGCTCGGTCGAGCGGCCGAGCGGCCGCATCGACTTCGAGCTGGAATCCCGCCGGCCGGATGGATTGGCGGCGATCGTCGCGCCGCTGCTCGGCGACGAAGCCGCGCGCATCGCATCGGCGATCGCCGGTTCCGGGCGACCGTTGCGCCTCTACGGCGCGGCGCTCGGCGCCGGTGCGGCGGCGGGCCTGGAAGTGACCGCGAGCGGCTATCTCGCGGAGGTCGAGCTGAGCGTCGCCGCGCACTTCGACACGCTCGCGCGGGCGCTGTCGGAAGCGCACCTGATGCTGGAGACGGGCGACGCCGGCAAGCTCGTCTCGCTCATCGGCTTGAAGCCGGGCCTGCCGGCCGCGGGCGAGGCGACGCTGGAAGTCCTGTTCGCCAAGCCCGAAACCGTGTTGCCGGTGACGGCGCGGCTTTCCGTTCCCGGATCGAAGCTCGTCGCCGAGGGCGAGTTGCGCAAGGGCGCGGAAGGGCGGATCGAGCCGCGGCTCGACCTGCGGCTCGAAGCCGGCGACCTGCGGCCGCTGCTGTCAGCAGTCGCGCGAAGCAGCGAGGCGGCGGTGCCCGGTCAAGGGAGCGCGCGGCTTGTGCGCAAGGGCGACCAATTCATGCTGGAAAGGATCGACCTGAAGTTGGCCGGCTCCGGCGTGAAGGGCGGCCTCACGATCGGCCGCGCGGAGGAGATTTCGCTAGCCGGCAATCTGGCGATCGAGCGGGCGCGCGCGGACACCCTGCTCGCGCTGCTCGTGGGCAGCACCGAGAAGGGCAAGGCGCCGTGGCCCGCATCGCGGCTCGATCCGTCGCCGGTTGCGGGGACAAGCGGCAAGATCGAGCTGGAGGTGAAGGAGCTGCAACTCGCCGACGGCCTCGCGGCTACGGCTGCGAAGTTCAACGCACGGCTTGCACCGGGCGAAACCTCGATCGAAGTGCTTTCCGCGGAACTCGCAGGCGGCAAGCTCACGGGGAGCGCCCGCTTCGTGCGCGGCGCTGCGCTCGGCTTTGACGGCCGCGCGTCGCTCGCATCGTTTGCTGCCGACCAGCTGCTCGCGCCGCTCGGCGGTCAGGCAAGCGTGCGCGGGCTCGGCAATCTCACGCTGACAATCGCCGGCAACGGCGAGACGCCGGCCGCGGTGGTCGGCAGCCTTGCGGGACAGGGGACGCTGGCGCTGGAAGCGCTCGAGATCGATCGGCTCGATCCGAACGCATTGAGCGCCGTGCTGGCGATCGGCGAGGAAGGCGAGCCGCGCGACGAGGCCGGCGTGGTTGCCGCGCTCGCGCCGGCGCTTGCGAAGGGGCCGCTGCGTATCGGCAAGATCGAGTCGCCGATCGTCGTCGCGGGCGGCGTGGCGCGGACGGGCCGCGCGCGCACGCAGGCAGGCCCGGCGCAGGTGACCGCCGAAGGCAATGTCGATCTTTCCAGGCTCGGGTTCGAGGCGGCGGTGGAAATCGAAGCCGCCCCGCCGGCCGGACTGACGATGCGTCCGGCCGCCACCGTTCGCTGGCGCGGGCCGCTTGCCGCGCCCGAGCGGAGCATCGACGCGGCGGCGCTGGCGACGGCGATCGCGTTGCGGGCGATGGAGCGCGAGACCAAGCGCATCGAGGAGCGCGACCGCGCGTTGCCGAAACGCTCGGACCCGGTGCCTCCGGCCATCGAAGCGCAGCCGCTCGCAGCGGCCGCGCCGCTGCCTGACAAGATCGAGGAAGGCTCCACGGCTTCCGTGCCGGGTGCGAACGCGCCGTCCTCGCGTATCCCCCAGCCGCCGACGCGGCCGCGCAGCGTCCCGCCCGCCGCGACCATGCTGCCGCCGCTCGCGCCGCCGATCGAGATCCGCCCGGCGCCGCGCATCCTCGGCGAGCCATAAGGTCAGCGCCGGTCGAGCACCACGAACGAATAGGAATGCGCGTCGCCCGCGCCTTGCAGCGGCCCTTCGCGCGCGACCTCGCGCCACTCGTCGAGATCGAGCTTCGGGAAATACGCGGTGCCCCGCGGCGCGGCGTGGACTTCGGTGAGGTAGATGCGGCTGACCTGCGTAAGCGTGTCCGCGTAAAGCTCGCCGCCGCCGATGATCGCGATTTCGTCGGCGCCGAGGCGTTCGGCTTCCGTGCGGGCAAGCTCGAGACCGGCCTCGATGCTGGGCGCGACGAGGACACCGTCCGCCCGGAATGCCGGATCGCGCGTGAGCACGATGTTGGTCCTTCCGGGGAGCGGGCGTCCGATCGACAGAAATGTGCGGCGGCCCATCAGGATCGGCTTGCCGATCGTGACGGCCTTGAAGTGTTTGAGATCGCCGGGGAGCCGCCACGGCAGGTCGCCGTTGCGGCCGATCACGCCGTTCTCGGCGACGGCGACGACCAGCACGATACGTGGGTTGCGGCTCACTTCTTGCGGAACTTGTCGAGGCGCACGACTTCGGCGCCGCCCGGCTGATCGTCGGGCGGGGGCGCAGGCTCGGCGGGCGTGGATGCAGCGGGCTTCTTGCCCGTAGCCGGCACGGAGCTGCGCGCGGGCCGCGTCTCCTCCGGCTCGGAAGCGGCGCCACGCGGTGCGGGGCGCGTCGCGCCGCCGTGGGGAATCGCATCGGTGGCGGGCGCCGTATCCTGCGCGGCGTCCTTCTCGGGCGCCTTCGCCTCGGCGAGTTCGAATTGCAGGCCGAACTGCACGGACGGATCGAAAAAGCCCTTGATCGCCGCGTAGGGAACCGACAGCCGCTCCGGAATGCCGTTGAAGGAAACGCCGACGTCGAAGCGGTCGTCGTGCACGATCAGGTCCCAGAACTGGTGCTGGAGCACGATCGTCATCTCTTCGGGATATTTCTCCCGCAGGCGATCGGAGATGCTCACCCCGTCGGCTCGGGTGTTGAACGTGATGAAGAAATGATGCTCGCCCGGCAGGCCGCGCGCCGCGACATCGGCGAGCACCTTTTTCACGACACCGCGCAGCGCGTCCTGCGCGAGCAGATCGTAGCGGATCAGGTCGACGGGCATATCGGGAGTGAAGCCGATTCCGTTGCAGTGCGCCATAGGCCGGAAAACGAAAGTGGGGGCTTCTGTTGCCAGGTGCCCCCGAACCCCGCCTAAAGGTGCAAACCCTCAGGGCTTAAGATCGGTCTTTCAAACCGCTTACGCGGCCTGAGCAACCGGAGCATAGTTGTCGTTGGCAACTATGGTTAGGCCCGATAACGGCGGTACCATACCGAGCAAAAGCGCGCCCTTTACACCCTCGTCGATCCTGGTTCGGCCCCGCCGAAACCCAATTCCGTGTCGCGCCGTGCGCCTTGGGCTTTGGTGGAGCCGCCGGGTACTGCCCCCGGGTCCGAAAGGTTTATTTCGACGTGCGTTTATCGCCATAGCCGGCTTGCGCCGGCACCCCGAATATAGGGGCAAGACGTTAGCGAAAAAAGACCCCGGAAAACGCCTGCCAGGGCGCTTGAAGTGCGGTTCAGGCGACGATTCCCGCGGGGCCGCGATGGGTGCCGGGGTGGGCGCCGGATTCTTGAGTCATTTCAGCGGGCTGCCGCGCGCCGTGCAGAAATCGATTCCGGCACGCGGGCTCGCGAATCGATTCAGGAGCGATTGAGACCGCGATTCAATTCTTTGACAGCTTGAAATATTGCCCGATTGCGGCGAGCGCGAAGAGCACCGCGCCTGCAATGTAGAGCCAGAGCACGAGGGTCGGCGTCTCCGGCCCGCTGAAATAAGCCGCGCCGGCCGCGAGCACGGCGCCGACCAGATAGACGAGAACCAGTTGCATCGTTTCCCTCCGGTGCCACCTTCAGCGGACGGCGATGCATTCCACCTCGACGCGGGCGCCGAAGGCAAGGCCGCTTGTGCCGAAGGCCGAGCGCGCCGGATAGGGCGGCTCGAAATAGGTGACATAGACCTTGTTGAAGGTTTCCCAGTCCTGCATGTCGGCGAGCATGACGAGGCATCGCACGATGTTCTTCGTGGTCATGCCGTTCGCCGCGAGCGTCGTGACGATGTTGTCCATCACCTGACGGAATTCGGCTTCCGGCGTCGCGTTGTTGAGCGCGAGCTTGCCGGGGAGCGTGCCGATCTGGCCGGACAGCAGCACGAGATTGCCGACCGCCATTCCTTCGGAGAAGGGCAGGCCGGCGGGCAGATGGCCGCCGGGCTTGAGCGGCTCGGGCTTGGCGATCAGGGTCATGGCTATCCTCCTCGGCGATGACGAGGAGGATAGCGGATTTCAGACGCCGTCAGGCGACGGCGGCAAGCGATTCCGAAAACTTCGCGCGGGCGCGCGCGGCGTCGTTCGTATAGTGGTTCGTGTAGTAGGTGATCACCCGCTTGGCGGCGGTGACGCTCAGCTTCTCGAAGCTCGTAAGCGCCGCCTCGGTGTCGTGCGCCGACATGCCGCGGTCGGCCGCGCGCATGCGGAGCAGCGCCTTCGCCGTCGTGCGCGAGCAGCCGGCGGCCTTGGCAAGGATGAGGACGATGTCGGGGTTCTTATCGAGCAGGCCGCGTTCGACGAGATCGACGGGGAAGTGACCGAGCAGGGCGAGCGCCGCCACGGCCTTTTCGAACTCCTGCGACGTGGCCGCCGAATGGACCGATTGCTCGGTGAGCTGGCTCGTCTTGTGGCGGCGCTTGGTCGCCGCCTTCGCCTTGTGAAACTCCGGCGAGTTCTCGCGCACCTTGCGGCTGATCTTGCCGGTGACCTCGGCCACCACGTTGCGCACGGCCGCGGCGGCCGCCGGATTGGCGGTGACGAGCTTCAGGCGAACGCGGGAGGAGGCGGTCTGCAGGAGGCGCAGGAAATGATGGCGGGGAATGTCGCGGCGCAGCGCGAGGCACTCGGCGAGCGTGTCGTCGCCGTTCGCGCGCGTCACCAGCTTGCCGAAGCCGTTGTCGGAGAGGCGCGCGCCGTCGTTCTTCGCCACCGCGCGCACGACCCGGCGGTCGCCGCGCTCGACGAGCACGTCGGTGACCGCCTCGCTCAAGGCCGACCGCTGGGAAATGGCGTAGAGGTGCGCCTGGCTCTGGGTGCTGGCGTTTTCGACCAGATCCGACTCGCTGAGGCGCCCGGAATGAACCAGCACGGGCCCGGCGACCTCGATCGAGCGATCGAATGCGAGCGAGCGGATCATCTGCGGTGGCGCATCGGGCAGGTGCGCGAGGCGGCGCGCGAGCTTGGCGCGCGCCTCGGTCTCGATGACATCGGTGAGCTTCAGCAGCACATCGTCGAAAACGGCAATCTGCTCGTCGGTGTAGAGGCTCGAGCCGGCAATGAAGAGATCGCAGATGCGTTTCAGGGCGCGCAGGCGCTGCCGCGGAGTGCCGGTGGCGATGGCGGTCTCAATCTCGTGAAGGAGGGTGGGAGTCTCAGGCATTTTCTGGAACACTCGCTGGCTGAAATTGGGCGCGCTACGTTCATTTCTTTCCCGACCCGCATGAAATCTAGCTTGGATGCGTGAACATTTGTTGGAGCCGGTGCGCGCGTGCTGAATTAAATCAATTGAAAATTCGAACGAATGCATTGAGCATCCGAATTGCGCCGCTGCGCGCCCGACGGTGCGTGGCGGTATAGGGTTATCGTGAGCGGTATCGAATTACACAAACCAGGTTATGCGATGCGGGTGCAACTCCGTGTCTTCGTTAATCGCGCGGCCGCCGGCCTGCTCGTCCTGCTGCTTGCTGCGAATGCATCGCAGGCGCAGACGAGCGCAATCGCGCACGCGCGGAACGGCATGGTCGCGAGCGAGGAAGCGCGGGCGACGCGGATCGGCGTGGAGATTCTGAAGCAGGGCGGCAACGCGGTGGACGCGGCGGTGGCGGTCGGTTTCGCGCTTGCGGTGACGCTGCCGGAATCCGGCAATCTCGGCGGCGGCGGCTTCATGGTGATCCGGCTTGCCGGCGGCGACCGCGCGATCGCGATCGACTATCGCGAGACGGCGCCGGCGTCGGCGACGCGCGACATGTTCCTGAACGAGAAGGGCGAGGCGGACCCGCTGAAGTCGCGCTTCACCGGGCTCGCCGTCGGCGTGCCGGGAACGGTGGCCGGGCTCGCCTATGCGCATCACCGCTATGGATCGGGGAAGTTCACGCTCGCGCAACTGATCGCGCCGGCGATTCCGCTCGCGCGCGACGGCTTCGAGATTGACGCGCGGCTGGCGGCGTCGCTTGCGCAGGCACAGCCGCGGCTCGCGCGGCATCCGTCTGCGGTTGCGATCTTTCTGAAGCCGGACGGCAGTGTGCCGGGGATCGGCGATCGGCTCGTGCAGAAGGACCTGGCGCAGACGCTGGAAGAGGTCGCCCAACAGGGGCCGTTCGCTTTCTACGAGGGGCCGATCGCCGACCGGATCGCCGCGCAGGTGCGGCTCGTGGGCGGACACATGACGGGGCGTGATCTTGCGGACTACCGCGCGCGCGAGCGGGAGCCGGTGCGCGGCAATTACCGCGGCTACGACGTGATTTCGATGCCGCCGCCGTCGTCGGGCGGCGTGCATCTCGTGCAGATGCTGAACATCCTCGAAGGCTACGACCTGCGTGCGCTCGGGCAGAACTCGCCGGCCGCGCTGCACCTCCTGATCGAGGCGATGAAGCTCGCCTTTGCCGACCGCGCGGAGTTCCTCGGCGATCCGGATTTCTTGAAGGTGCCGGTGAAGGGGCTCGCTTCGAAGCGCTACGCAGCGGCATTGCGCGAGGGGATCGACCGCGAGCGGGCGCGCTCGGCGGCGGAGATCAGGCCGGGCAAGCCCGCGGTGTTTGAGCCTGATCACACCACGCATTTTTCGGTGGTCGACCGCGACGGCAATGCGGTGGCCAACACCTACACGCTCAATTTCTTCTACGGCGTCGGCATGGTGGCGGAAGGCACGGGCGTGCTGCTCAACAACGAGCTCGACGACTTCGCCGCAGCACCCGATGCGCCGAACGCCTACGGACTCACGGGCGGCGACGCCAATGCGCCGGGGCCGCGCAAACGGCCGCTCTCGTCGATGACGCCGACGATCGTGCTGCGCGACGGCAAGCCGTTTTTCGTGACGGGTGCCGCGGGCGGCAGCCGCATCATCACGGCGGTGCTGCAGGCGATCGTGAATGCCGTCGATTTCGGGATGGACGTGGGCGCGGCGGTCTCCGCGCCGCGCGTGCATCATCAATGGCTGCCCGACGAAGCGGGCGCGGAGATCGGCATTGCGCCGGAGGTCGCCGATGCGCTGAAGGAGCGGCGGCACGTCGTGCGCGAAGGCCGCAGCGGCCGCGCGGTGAACTCGATCATGGCGACCGCCGACGGCTGGGCGGGTGCGATCGACCCGCGCTCGGGCGGCCTTGCAGAAGGCTACTAGTCGATCCGGTTTGACATATAGACATATAATAGATATGTCTTGACATATGATGGAACGAACGACCGTCCGGCTTCCCCAAGACCTGCTCCGGCGGGCGAAGCGCAAGGCCGCCGCCGAGGGGCGGACCCTTACGGCATTGATCGAGGAGGGCTTGCGGGGGGTCGTAGACCAGCGGGAAAAGCCGGTGAAGCGCCGGCGTGTCGTGCTTCCGGTCAGCAAGGCGGGAGGAGGGCTGTTGCCCGGCGTGGATATCTCCCGCTTCTCGAACTACCAGGAAATGGAAGATCTGGAATACGTCGAGCGGATGAAGCGCTTTAAATGATTTTGCCGAACGTCAACGTCCTGATCTACGCCTTCCGCAAGGACGTTCCCCAGCACGCCATCTGCAATCGGTGGCTGACCGATGTGGTCGCAAGCGATGCGCAGTTCGGTCTTTCGCCGCTGGCGCTCAATGAGCTTGTGCGCGTCACGACGCATCCCCGCACATACAGCGAGCCCAGCACATTGGCCGAGGCTTTTACCTTTTGCGACTATCTTCTTGGCCAACCGAACTGTCAGATCGTCGACCCGGGAGAGCGGCACTGGGATATTTTTCGACGCCTCTGCATGGAAACCGATACGCGCGGGTCGCGCGTGACGGACGCATGGTACGCCGCGCTCGCGATCGAATGGGGATGCGAGTGGATTACGCTCGATCGGGACTTCGCGCGCTTTCCTGGCCTGAAGTGGAGCGCGCCGGCCTGAACCCGCCGCAGATGCGGGCTACCTGCTTGCCGAACGCAGCGGCACGAACAGGCAGCGCGTGTGTGCGCCCTGGTGCTTGATCCAGTGGCCTTCGGCGAAGTCGCAGGCGCAGCGGTAGAAGTTTCCGTCCGGCGACCAGCCGGTGCGCGGCTGAATCTGCCCCGTGGCGAGGATTTCCCAACGCTGCCCGTCGATCGGGCGCACTTCGTTTTCGGTGATCTGCCAGCAGCAATCGTTGGTCACGCAGCAGGGCACCGGAATCCAGCTCAGCAGCCACGGATTGCTGTGATAGCCCTCGGCGACGGCGGCGCCGGCAACGAGGAGCGCGACGCCGACGCCGGCGGCCGCGGCGAGCGTTTCGGTTCTCGGCAGGAAACGGAAGAAAGGGAGCCGCGACAGGCGGCGCGCAAGTGTTCGTCGGACGTCGAAGTCGGTCAGCTTGTGCGACATGGCTTTTCTTTCTTTTGTTGAATGGGGCTTACGCACTGTTGCAAGGCAAAGCCTGTGCCAGCCCTTGCGCGGCAAGGCGAGCGTGCCCTTGCAAGGCAGCGGGCGGCAATTTTGTTCCATCGGCGGTGCGATAATTGCGCCGGCAGCGCAGGAGGCATGCACACGAATCATTTCGCGCAGGCGGCACGGCGGACGCGAATCAGCGCGCGTACGCTGATTCGGAGTCAAAGCGTGGGCGCGCAGCGCCTAGTTTCGAGTCAGTTCAGGCCGACGCTGGCGCACGTCAATCGTGCTTGATGAAGGTGCCGTTGCGGAGCTCGGCGACCGCCTGCTGCAGCTCGGCGTTCGTGTTCATCACGATCGGGCCGTACCAGGCGACGGGCTCCTCGATCGGCCGGCCGGAGACGAGCAGGAAACGGATTCCCTCGTCGCCCGCTTGCACGACCACCTCGTCGCCGCCGTCGAACAGCACGAGCGAACGGTTGCCGGTCTTTTCGCGCACGACGATCTCGCTGCCGTCGGCGGCGGTCTTTTCCGTGAGCACGCCGAAGGGCGCCGACGCGCTGCCGAAAGTGCCGGAGCCCGCGAACACGTAAGCGAAGGTGTTGGCGCGGGTGTCGACCTTGAGCAGCTTGCGCCTGCCCGGCGGCACCGAGACATCGAGATAGCGCGGGTCGGCGGCGACGCCCTCGACCGGGCCGCGTTTGCCCCAGAACTCGCCGGTGATGACGCGCACGCGCGTGCCGTCGTCGTCGACGATCTCGGGGATCGCAGCGGCGGGAATGTCCTGATAGCGCGGTGCCGTCATCTTCAGCGACGAGGGCAGGTTGGCCCAGAGCTGGAAGCCGTGCATGCGGCCCTTGTCGTCGCCGCGTGGCATCTCCTGATGCAGGATGCCGCTGCCCGCGGTCATCCATTGCACGTCGCCGGCGCCGAGCGTGCCTTGGTTGCCGAGGCTGTCGCCGTGATCGACCTCGCCGGCGAGCACGTAAGTGATCGTCTCGATGCCGCGGTGCGGGTGCCAGGGAAAGCCGGCGAGGTAGTCGCGCGGGTTGTCGTTGCGGAAATCGTCGAGGAGCAGGAACGGGTCGAAGTCGCCGGTCGCGCCGAAGCCGAAAGCCCGGTTCAGGCGGACGCCTGCGCCTTCTAAAGTCGGCTGCGACTGCACGATGCGCTTCACCGGGCGGATGGACATGGCGCGTTCCCTTCTCTGTTGCGGCGGTTATCTGGCGCCGACCCGGGCCCCGCGCAATGGCATGGCGGGTGCGCGTCGCGAGCAGGGCGGAGCACATTTTCGTCATTCCGGGGCTTCGTCATTCCTGATCCGGCGGAATGAACGAGCAGATTCCTGCAGCACGGTGGCCGCCTTGACCCCGTCATGGCGGGCGGCGAGATTGATCAGAAGCGGCCAAGCGCGGGTGATTCCATGCGCGGCCGCCGTGCCGCGTCCGCGGCTCTGGCAGGGAGGCTATCCGATGCGTTTTTGGTCCATGATCCGGGTTTCCGTGGTTGCGTTGCTCGCGCTCATCGTCGCGGGCGCGTTTTCGCCGTCGCAGGCGCAGACCGGCAGTGTGCGGCTCGAGTTCGTCAAGGCGGGCTGGTTCGTCGGCGGCTCGGCGGGCAGCGGCACGCTCTCCTATCAGGGCCGCACCTATGGGCTGAACATCGGCGGGCTTTCCGCCGGCTTCACCTTCGGCGCGTCGAAGACGACGCTCGTCGGCACGGCGCGCAACCTGCGCAACGCCTCCGACATCACCGGCACCTACACCGCGATCGGTGCGGGCGCGACGGTGGCGGGCGGCGCGCGCGTGATCGAGCTGCGCAACGGCAAGGGCGTGGTGCTGTCGCTGCGCGGATCAAGCATGGGGCTCTCGTTCGATCTCGATCTGAGCGGGATGGAAATCACGTTCCGCTGAGAATTCCGCCCTCATCCTTCGAGACGCCGGTCTACGGCCGGCGCCTCAGGATGAGGGCAGCTGTTCATTGGGTGCGGCCTCATGGTGAGGAGCCGGGCGAAGCCCGGCGTCTCGAAGCATGAGGCCGCTTCTGCAATCGGATCCTGCCGATGTCCTTCGAGCCCGCCCGCGGGCCCTTGCCCCGCCTCCGCGAGATCGTTCCCTCCTTGTCCGCGGTCCACGTCGCCAACGCGGTGGTCGCCTTCGTGTTTGCGGCGTCGGCGCCGGTCGCGATCATTCTCGGCGTCGGCGTCAAGGGCGGGCTGAGCGAAGTCGAAATGGCTTCGTGGATCTTCGCGGCGTTCGTCGTCAACAGCGTGCTGACGATTGCGGTTTCGCTCCGCTATCGTATGCCGCTTGCATTCTTCTGGACGATTCCGGGCACGGTGCTGGTTGGCCCCGCGCTCGATCATCTGAGCTTCGCCGAGGTGGTCGGCGCGTTCCATGCCACCGGCCTGCTCCTGCTCGTGCTCGGGCTCACCGGCTCGGTGCGCCGCGTGATGGCGCGCATTCCGATGCCGATCATCATGGCGATGGTGGCGGGCGTGTTTCTCCAGTTCGGCCTCGGCTGGATCGGCGCACTGCGCGACGATCTCGCGATCGCGCTGCCGATGACGGCGGCGTTTTTCCTATTGCCGCTGTTCCCGCGGTTTGAGCGGCGGGTGCCGGCGATGATCGGCGTGCTCGCGGTGGGCGTCGCGGCCATGCTGCTCACCGGGCGCGGCCCCGTGCTGGAAAAATCCGCGGCGCTCGCGGCCGGCTGGCAGGGCGCGCTCGCCGTGCCCGGTTTCATCATGCCCGCCTTTTCGCTCCAGGCGATGATCGAACTCGTCATCCCGCTCGCCGTCACCGTGATCGCGGCGCAGAACGCGCAGGGCATCGCCATCCTGCAGTCGCGCGGGCACGAGCCGCCGATCAACACGATCACCACTGCCTGCGGCGTCGGCTCGCTGACCGCCGCGCTGTTCGGCTGTGTGTCGAGCTGCCTGACCGGGCCGGTCAACGCGATCATCTCCGCGGGCGGCGAACGCGGCACGCAGTACGCCGCCGCGCTCGCGGTGGCGGCGCTTGCGATCCTGTTCGCGCTGTTCGCGCCGCTGTTCACCGCACTGATGCTGGCGACGCCCGCCGGCTTCATAGCCGCGCTGGCGGGGCTTGCGCTCCTGCGCGTGCTGCAGAGCGCGTTTCAGGTTTCCTTCCGCGGCCGCTTCACCCTCGGCGCGCTGGTGACCTTCCTCGTCACCATCGCCGATCATGCGATCTTCAACATCGGCGCGCCGTTCTGGGGCCTCGTGTTTGGTGTGGCGACGAGCTGGCTCCTGGAGCGCGGGGATTTCGCGGCGGAGAACGGGAAGGGGTGATGCGGCGAGCCGCCACCTGGAGGGCGGGCGCCTTGTTGACCGGCCTCTGGCAGGGAGCGGGAACATCGGACCCCGAGCCGCGTTTTCCTGCCATGCAGGTCGAACAAACCAAGCTGGTCGGTATCGTCGAAATGCCGATGGACGACGAAAGAAAGGCGCTCGCGCTCCTGTTCGACAACATGCGCTGGGTGTTCTTCTATTCGAGCGAGGCGGAGGACTATGCGCCGCTCGACCTGAAGATCGGCACGACCGTGACCATGACGTTCGATACCGACTCGCCCGACGGCGCGACGCTCACAGGGTGGAAGCACTAGCTCTCCCCCGGCCGTTTCGATCTCCTGTCAGGATTTTACGGCAGCTCCAACCATGAGGCCGTTCTTTGTTGAGCCCCGTCGCTCTGGGGCGGGCGATGCGGATGGCGTCAGCGATGAACGCGAACCGGCAGCGGCTGCCGCAGCTCGCCCAATGATTCGCGGATCACGAGCACCGCGCCTTGCAGCGCGAGCGCGGCCATGATCGTCGCGACGATCACGTCGGGCCATCCGTTTCCGGTGCCGAATACGCCGAGCGCGGCGAGCAGCACGGCAAGATTTCCAAATACGTCGTTGCGCGTGCAGATCCAGGCCGAGCGCATGTTGGCGTCGCCGTAGCGGTGGGCCCAGAGCAGCGCAAACGACGCGGCATTGGCCGCCAGCGCGGCGACGCCGACGCCACCCATGGTGAAGGCGTTCGGCAGCGTGCCGTGCGCGGCGTGCCAGATCGCGGTGCCGATCACCCACAGGCCGAACACGCCCATGCTGCCGCCCTTTGCGAGCGCGGCCATCGCGCGGTAGCGCAGCGCCATGCCGACCACGAACAGGCTGATCGCGTAGTTCGCGGCGTCGCCGAGGAAGTCGAGCGCGTCGGCCTGCAGCGAGGCGGAGCCCGCCGCCACGCCCGCGCCGATCTCGACCAGGAACATGATGGCGTTGATCGCGAGCACGGCCCACAGTACGCGCCGGAAAGCCGGGTTTCCGAGGTGGGGATCAGGCCGATGATCGTGGCTGCAACATTCCGAGCCCATGCCCAACATATAAAGAAGGACGGGGCCGATACACGATCACGTGCCGGCCTTCTCGATAGCGGGCTGAATGATTTGGGCGAGCCGGGGCCGCAGACCCTTGACATTGCGTGTTATATGATTTAATTCCTATATAGCTTTTCGTTCGAACCGGGACTGCAGTGCCGGGGAAGGAGCGAGAAACGGCATGTCTTGAAAAGTTTGCCGCGGATTTGATCCGAGGCAGGCGCCGGTTTTCGGAAAGGGCGTGCCGGAAAGATGGAGCGCCCGGAGGCGCCGCCTCTCCTCGCAAGAGAGGCGGAACGCCTCGCCAGCGTTCCGCGGAGCCTCGCAAGCTCCGCGAGGTGCCTCGCAAGCACCTCGGCGCCTCCCGGCGCTCCATTCCCCTTTCAAGGGGTCGGAATAAAGGGGAAAGGGCGAGCCCGGCCGCCCCAAGACGCCGGGCGGCGGAGCGTTGGCTGTTTGACAGGTGGGGCGGAAAGCGGATTACGCCGCCTTTCGCGCGATTTCGACCCGGACAGAAAGTCCGGCGCGCGTCGCAAGATTGATCAACGCGTCAAGGCTGAACTTGTTGATGCGGCCGCGCAGGAGATCGTTCATGCGTGGCTGCGTTAGGCCGAGCTTCTTGGCCGCGGCGGCCTGGGTGCCCTCCCACGCCGCGACGGCTTCGCGGATCGCGATCATCATTTCCGCACGCGCTTTCATATTGGCTGTTGCCGCGCGCGACGGCTCGATCGCATCCCACACGCTGGCGAACCGTTGTTTCTTCATCGCGATGCTCCGCGTTTCAATTCCCTGAGCCGCGATCTCGCGAGATTGAGGTCGCGCGGTGAAGTGCGCGGCGTTTTCTTCCGAAAGGCATGCAGCACGTAGACAACCTCCGCGAAGGCCGCGACATAGACGATGCGAAACGCGCCGGATGCGTCGCGCACGCGTATTTCCCTGACGCCCGAGCCGATCGTCGTCATCGGCTTCCAATCGTCCGGATCAAGCCCACGCTGTACGCGGTCGATCTGAAATCCGGCACTCCGTCGTGGTCGTTCCGGAAACGCGCGCAGGCGATCGAGCGAGTCTCCGAGAAAGATCACTGGCTTCATTTGGGAAATTTATATCAGTTTTGATATCGTAAATCAAGGAGCGATGCTGTGGCGCACTTCCTGCGAAAGCGGATGCTGCGGAAGAGAAAAGGAACGGCGATGCTTGGCGCCGCTCAGACACTGCTCACTCGCTGTCCTTGACGCCCGTTTCCGGCCGGTCGGTGCCGCGCGAGGTTTCGGTGTGCCACTTGCCCTGCTCGTCCTCCCACTGGATGTCGTGGGTCGTGTCGGGAAGCCGCTGCTCCGCGGCCGCGCGGCGCGCGGCCTCGAGCGCCTGCTCGTGGGTGGGAAACGGCTCGGAGAACACGCCATCGACCTTGTAGGCCCAGCCTTCGTCGTGCCGGACGATCTCGTAAATCACTTTCGCCATGGAACACCTCGCGCGTGAGCATGGGCAACGATCTTGAACGATTTTGGCCGCGCCGGGTTGCAGCCCGCGGCCAGCATCCCGGCGGAGCGTGATCGTAGCACTTCGTTCGGGATGGGCATCCATGGGCGCTCAGGAGCTATTCCACTCTCGTCATGCCCGGGCTTGGCCCGGCCATGACGGAGAAAAAGAGTAGGCGCTCGCTTCGCAGCGTCCCGGATAACAAAGATCAGTCGAGCGCCGCCCGTGCGGCGGCGGCGATCACCGGGTCGAGCTCGGCGGGCGGCGTCGCCTGCGGAAGAAAGACGCGCACGGCGCCGTAGGGAATGCCGATCAGCGCCACCGTAAGCCGCTCGCGGCCGCGCTTGTCGTTCGGCAGCAGGCGGCGGGCGGCGTCGCCGAGGCCCTTCTGCAGATCCGAGGAGAGGCGGGCGGCGCGGGCACGCGGCCCCTCCGGCGCTTCGTCGAGGAATTCGTCGCGGCGGTGCGCGAGCAGGACGACGCCGGCGGCGTGGTTCGCGCGGGCGAAACGCGGCGTGACGAGCGCAACGTCGGCTGCGGCCTCGCGCGTGCCGGCGGCGGCGAGCGCCGGCAAAAATTGTTCGGCGAAGGCTTGCGCGGCGGCGATCCAGACCTCAGCTAACAGCGCGGCGCGGGAAGGGACGCGGTGATAGACCGACCCCACCGGCACGCCGGCCTCCCTGGCGATGGCGTTGATCGTGGTCCGGCCGGGGCCGAGCTTCGCCGCCACCCGGGCGGCGGCGGCCACCAGGTCGGCATCGGAAATATGCGCCTTGCGCCCCATGTGCGACCTCGAATCGCTGAGCAGCGCCAATATAGAATAATAATTCTAATTCTTATGCTCTAATAATTTTGCAGTTTATCACTTAGCCGTGTGCAGACTTGTTTGGACGGGATGAGGAACCCAGGTCCTTAATACGCGTTAACGCGGGGTCCCGGCGTGCACTGCCGGAGCGAGGCGAGGATGATCAGTTCTCCCTACGTCGCAACCGCGCTTGCTCTTGGATTCGTGCTCGGCGTCTTTCTGATCTGACGCCAGGCCGGAGACGCTGCTCGCGGCACTCCCCCCAGCCCCCGCTGCCGCAGCGGCGAAGTGGCGTCCCGGGTTGACCCCGACCCGGGACGCTTTCTTTTGCGCTTCCGGAGAATCGAAGTATCGGGGAGGAACGGTTGATTTCGTTGGCAGCGGCTTTTTTCGTGCCGTCGCGTAAGCCAGAATCCGGTTCACGATGCGCCAGTATCTCGACCTCCTCGATCACATCCTTTCCCGCGGCGTGCGCAAGGACGACCGCACGGGCACCGGCACGCTCGCCGTGTTCGGCCACCAGATGCGGTTCGACCTCGCGCAGGGCTTCCCGCTCGTCACCACGAAGAAGCTGCACCTGAAGGCGATCGTGCACGAGCTGCTGTGGTTCCTCGCCGGCGACACCAATGTGAAATATCTGCACGACCACGGCGTCACGATCTGGGACGAGTGGGCCGGCACGGACGGCGAGCTCGGCCCGGTCTACGGCCAGCAATGGCGTTCCTGGGCCGCGCCCGACGGCCGCGCCATCGACCAGATGGCGGAGGTGCTCGCCGAGATCCGCCGCAATCCGAATTCGCGGCGGCTGATCGTGAGCGCGTGGAACCCGGCGGACATCCCGCGGATGGCGCTCGCGCCGTGCCATTGCCTGTTCCAGTTCAACGTCGCCGGCGGCAAGGTTTCGTGCCAGCTCTACCAGCGCTCGGGCGACGTCTTCCTCGGCGTGCCGTTCAACATCGCGTCCTATGCGCTCTTGACGCAGATGGTCGCGCAGGTGACGGGCTATGCGCCGGGCGAATTCATCCACACGCTCGGCGACGCGCACCTCTATCTCAATCACCTCGAGCAGGCGCGGCTGCAGCTCACCCGCGCGCCGCGCGCGCTGCCGCGCCTCAAGCTCAATCCGGCGGTGAAGGATCTTTTTGCGTTCCGCTACGAAGACATCGCCTTCGAGGGCTACGATCCGCATCCGCTGATCAAGGCGGAAGTGGCGGTGTAGCGCGGCAGGCGCATGAGTAGGGGGTAACGTGTTGAAGCTGTACTGGGCCCCGCAGACGCGTTCGTTCTCGGCGCTCTGGGTTCTCGAAGAGGCGGGCGTTCCCTATGAGAAGGAGCTCGTGGACATCCGCTCCGGCGTGCAGGACACGCCGGCCTATCGCAGGATCAATCTGATGGGAAAAGTGCCGGCCTTGCGGGACGGCGACATGATCGTCGCCGAACAGGGCGCCGTGTGCGCCTGGGTCGCCGACCGCTTCCCGGAAGCAGGACTCGCGCCCTCGATCGACGATCCGAAGCGGGGCGCCTACCTGCGCTGGCTGTTCTTCGCCGGCAACTGCATCGAGCCCGCCTACATGCAGAAATTCTCCGGCTGGAGCACGGTGAAGTCGCGTGCCGGCTGGGGCAATTACGAGCTCGTGGTCGACGTGCTCGACGACGCGGTGAAAGAGGGACCGTGGGTTCTTGGCGAGCGGTTCAGCGCCGCCGACGTCATGATCGGCGGCGGCGTCTATTTCGGGATGGCATTCGGGGTGCTGCCGGAGCGACCGTCGTTTGCCGCCTACCGGGAGCGCTGCGTTGCGCGGCCGGCGTTCCAGCGCACGCTCGCGATCGAACAGGAAGCGGCTTCGTCCTGATCCTGCAAGAAGAACGGGCCGCCCGTGGGCGGCCCGCCAGTTTGCGTAGGAGGGGAGAGGTCTTCGGTCAGAGGCGCTCGGCACCCGCCGGGACGCCGTATTGGAAATTGGTGCGCTGACGCCAGCCGGGGCCGCGCTCGTCGTCACCGCGCGGGCCCATTCCCGGACCCATGTGGCCGGGACCCATGCCGTGTCGCGGGCCCATTTGGCCAGGGCCCATGCCGGGGTGGCGGCCCTCGTCGCCCAAATCTCCGTGGCGGCGCCAGCCGCGGTCTTCGTGATGCTTGCCGCGCATTCCGTGCATGCCGCGCTGCGCGAGCGCGTCGAAGCGGCGCTTCTGCGCGTCGTCAAGCGACTGGTAGAGCGGGTCGGCGGCGTCGGCGAGGCGCTTCAGGTCGGTGCCGGTCTCCGACATGAAGTCGGCGCCGCGGCGCATACGTTCGATCGGGTTCGGCACATCCTGGCGGTCGCGGCGCTCGGCGCGGAACTGCTCGCGGCGGTCGATGCGCTTCTTGGCGAGATCGTTCAACGCGGCTTCGACCGGCGGCCAGAGCTTTTCCTGCTCGGCGGAGAGCTTGAGGCCGGCCTTTAGCGCGGCGATCCGCGCATCGGCAAAGGCGCTCATGTCGTCGGCGTTCATCTGATGCCAGCGGCCGTGACGCCAGCCATCGCCGTGCGCATAAGCCTTGTAGGCGACGGCGGATCCGCCTGCGAGGAAGACGGCTGCGGCCGCTATGAGCAAAGCCTTTTTCATGGATCGCGTTCCTTTCGATGAGCGGAAGCGCTCAATTCAGTGACGCGATCATGCGAACAGGCGGGAACCCGTTCAAATGAATCTTCAGTAATGCGGATGAAACTTTTTTAATGTGACGGAAAGATTCGGGTAACCGTTGCGGCGGAAAAGCGGCGCCGCATCAGCCCGGACCGATCATCTTTTCCGGCCGCACCAGCTCGTCGAATTCCTTCTCGGTGACGAAGCCGAGCCGGATCGCTTCTTCCTTCAGCGTCGTTCCGTTCTTGTGCGCGGTCTTGGCGACCTGCGCGGCCTTGTCGTAGCCGATCTTCGGCGCCAGTGCGGTCACCAGCATCAGCGACATCTCCAGGAGATGCGCGATGCGCTCCCGGTTGGCCTTGATGCCGACGACGCAGTTGTCGGCAAAGGAGCGCGAGGCGTCGGCGAGCAGCCGCACGGACTGCAGGAGCGCGTAGGCGAGGACGGGCTTGTAAACGTTCAGCTCGAAATGCCCCTGCGAGCCGGCGACCGCCACCGTCGTGCCGTTGCCGATCACCTGGCAGCAGACCATGGTCAGCGCTTCCGACTGGGTCGGGTTCACCTTGCCCGGCATGATCGAGGAGCCGGGCTCGTTCTCCGGCAGCGACAATTCGCCGAGGCCCGAGCGCGGGCCCGAACCGAGGAAGCGGATGTCGTTGGCGATCTTGAACAACGCGGTTGCGATCGAGGTGAGCGCGCCCTGCGCCGAGACATAGGCATCGTGCGCGGCCAGCACCTCGAACTTGTTGGGGGCGGTTACGAACGGAAGCCTGGTGATCTCGGCGACCTTCTTCGCGAACAGCTCGGCGAAGCCCTTCTTTGCGTTCAAGCCGGTGCCGACGGCGGTGCCGCCCTGGGCCAGCATGCAGAGCTCGTTCAGCACCGGCTTCAGGCGGGCGACGCCCGAGGCGACCTGCGCCGCGTAGCCCGAGAATTCCTGGCCGAGCGTGAGGGGCGTTGCGTCCTGCGTGTGGGTGCGGCCGATCTTGATGATGTCGGCGAATTCTTTCGCCTTGGCGTCGAGCGCTCGGTGCAGATGCTCGAGCGCGGGGATGAGGCGGTGGGTGATCTCCTCGGCCGCGGCGATGTGCATTGCAGTGGGGAAAGAATCGTTCGACGACTGCGACATGTTGACGTGATCGTTCGGATGCACCGGCTTCTTGGAGCCCATGGCGCCGCCGAGCATCTCGATGGCCCGGTTTCCGATGACCTCGTTGGCATTCATATTGGACTGGGTGCCGGAGCCGGTCTGCCAGACGACCAGCGGGAAGTGCTCGTCGAGCTTGCCGTTGATCACCTCCTGCGCCGCAGCCGCGATCGTGTCGGCCAGCTTGGCGTCGATCAGGCCCATGTCCTTGTTTGCGAGCGACGCCGCCCGTTTCACGATGCCCAAAGCCCGGATAATCGGCTTCGGCATGCGTTCCCCGCCGATTTTGAAATTTTCAAGCGAACGTTCGGTCTGCGCACCCCAATAGCGGTCGGCGGGGACTTCGATCGGTCCAAAAGTGTCGGTTTCCGTGCGTGTGGCTGGCATGGCGGTCTTCTGTCTGATGGCGCGCGGCTTTTAACACGCCCGGGCGGAACCGGGAACGTATCAGAAGCAGAGACGCGAGGCCGCAAAATACATTCGTGTAATACCTGTGTTTCAAAAAATAAAAATTGGCGCCGTACGCAACAGAATGCGTCAACTGGCATTCCTGATTTGGGGAGAGGGCGGTAAGTGGAGACGGTTGCGATCCGTCGGATGGGGATTAATGTCCCGCGCTATTCGCAATGAATCGCAACTGGATTCGTTCGCGGATATACTTCGCAATCTCTCGATCAGTGGTCTCCTTTGGGGGTGGAGACGACCGATGATGGAGCCAACATTTTCATATCACGGTCTATTTTTAGGCGTGAAATCGCAGGCCCGCGTTCGTGGAATCGTATGTGACCTGCGCCTACGCGGCCGCGACGTTGCTTCGGTTATGCAAGGTGCGTCGGTTGCGCGCAGTGCGTCGTTCCCCGAAGGCGCCTAAATCAAAGCAGAGGGCGCTCAACAATGAAGAGTCCGGTCGTCAAGCGGTCCATCGTCATCGCCGGTCACAAGACCAGCGTCAGCCTTGAGGACGCGTTCTGGGACGCGCTCAAGGAAATCGCCGCGCAGCGTAAGGCGACGCTGTCCGATGTCGTCGCGACCATCGATTCGTCGCGCTCGCAAGGAAATCTTTCCTCGGCGATCCGCCTGTTCGTGCTCGATCACTTTCGCTCCAGCCCGCTCGCGGAAGCGGTCGGCGCCGAGGCTCGCGATTGACCGCTCGCCGTCAGGCACCGAGTTGTCGTTGAATTGATCGATTCAGCGGGCAGGCGCGCAGATTCGCGCGTTTCTCTATCCTGTTGCCGCGTTGAACGGCAGGGCTTGCTCCCCTATAACCGCCGTGAAAGGCGCGCATGGCGCGCTGGAGAGCAATCATGCCGTGGAAGAATCAGAGTGGCGGGCCGTGGGGCGGCGGAGGCGGCGGTCCCCGGGGCCCGTGGGGATCGGGGCCGCAATCGGGCGGGCCGACGCCGCCCGATCTCGAGGATCTGATCCGCCGGAGCCAGGACCGGTTGCGCGGAATTCTGCCGGGCGGGCTCGGCGGCCGCGGCGGCTTGCTGCTTGTCGTCGCGCTGATCGTCGCGTGGCTGTTGTCGGGCTTCTATCGGGTGAACACGGACGAGCAGGGCGTCGTCCTGCGGTTCGGCGAATTCGTGCGGCAGACGGAGCCGGGCCTCAACTATCACTTGCCGTATCCGATCGAGACGGCGCTCACGCCGAAGGTGACGCGCGTCAACCGCATCGATATCGGCATCCGCATGCTGGAAGACCCGCGCCGCGGCACCACGGCGCGCGACGTCCCCGCCGAGAGCCTCATGCTCACCGGCGACGAAAACATCGTCGATGTGCAGTTCTCGGTGTTCTGGGTGATCGCGCGGGCGTCGGATTATCTGTTCAACGTGCAGCAGCCGGAAGGCACGATCAAGGCGGTGGCCGAGAGTGCGATGCGCGAAGTGATCGGCCGCAACCAGATTCAGCCGATCCTGACCGGCGCGCGGGCGGCGATCGAAACCTCCGTGCAGGAGCTGATCCAGAAGACGCTCGACGACTACAAAGCCGGCGTGCGCATCACGCAGGTGCAATTGCAGAAGGTCGATCCGCCGCAGCAGGTGATCGACGCCTTCCGCGACGTGCAGGCGGCACGCGCCGACGCCGAGCGGCTGCAGAACGAAGCACAGGCCTATGCAAATCGCGTCGTTCCGGAAGCGCGCGGCGACGCTGCCCGCGTCATCCAGGCGGCGGAAGCCTATCGCGAGCGCACGGTGTTCGAGGCGCGCGGCCAAGCCGACCGCTTCCTCAAAATCTATCAGGAATATGCAAAGGCGCCCGAAGTGACGCGCCGGCGCATGTATCTTGAGACGATGGAGCGCGTGTTCAGCGGCATGGACAAGGTGATCGTGGATCCGAATACGGCGAGAGGCGGAGGCGGCATCGTACCGTATCTGCCTCTCGGTGAACTTGGCCGCGATTCGCAGACCCAGCAACGCACAACAAGGCCGGCGGGCGCAACCCAGGGAGGCACCCGATGATGCGGGGGATCGCAGGAGTCCTGATCGTCCTCGTGGCGATTGCCGCGGGTCTCGCCTACACGGCGCTGTTCTACGTGCATCAGACGGAGCAGGCGCTGGTGCTGCGCTTCGGCGAGCCGATCCGCGATCCGATCACGCGGCCCGGCCTGCAATACAAGCTGCCGTTCATCGATACGGTGATCTACATCGACAAGCGCATTCTCGACCTCGACAATCCGGTGCAGGAGGTGATCGCCTCCGACCAGAAGCGGCTCGTGGTCGACGCCTTCGCGCGCTATCGCGTGACCGATCCGCTGCGCTTCTATCAGTCGGTTGGCACGATCGAAGGTGCGCAGTCGCGGCTCGCCACGATCCTCAACTCGTCGCTGCGCCGTGTGCTCGGCGAGTCGACCTTCATTCAGGTGGTGCGCGACGAGCGTGCCTCGCTCATGAACCGCATCCGCGACCAGGTGAACCGCGAGGCGCAGGGCTTCGGTCTCGACGTGGTCGACGTGCGGATCCGGCGCGCCGACCTGCCGGACGCGAACAGCCAGGCGATCTATCAGCGCATGCAGACGGAGCGTCAGCAGGAAGCCGCCGAATTCCGGGCGCGCGGCGCCGAACAGGCGCAGCGCATCCGGGCGCGGGCCGACCGCGACGTGGCGGTGCTGCTCGCCGAAGCCAACTCCAAGTCGGAGCAGATCCGCGGCGAGGGCGACGGCGAACGCAACCGCATCTTTGCCGACGCGTTCGGGCGCGATCCCGACTTCTTCAGCTTCTACCGGAGCATGCAGGCATATGAGGCGGGTCTGAAACAGGGGGAGACGCGGCTCCTGCTGGCGCCGGATTCGGACTTCTTCCGCTACTTCAACGATGCGAGCGGCCGCGCGCCCGGCGCCGCCTCGCAGGAAAAGCCCGCGGGTGCTGCGGTACGCTGATCGCCAATGACGGACTTTGTCGTGGCGATCGGTCTCGTCCTCGTGATTGAGGGCGTGATGTTTGCCGCTTTTCCGGGCATCGCGCGGCGCGCGATGGCGGCCATGATGGAGACCCCGGAAGCAAGTTTGCGGACTTCCGGGGTGGTGGCGGCGGTGGCGGGGCTCCTGATCGTCTGGCTCGTGCGCGGCTAGGGGCGGCGAGCCGCTATTCCGCCGAAATTGCACCGCACTCCACAATGCTCTTGCGCCAAGGCAAAGTCGGGCGCAGCGTTAAATCGAACGCTTTTGGATTCATGAGACGAGGATCGAAAATGTCCGGCTTGCTTGAAGCCAGTTCCATTCATCGGCGCGGCCGGACGGCCGCGATGGCGTGGGCTGTCATGCTGGCGGCCGGCCTTCTGGCGGGCAGCGCCGCCGTCGCGCAGCAGCGGGGACCGGCGTCGGTGGCGGACGTCGCCGAGAAGGTGCTCGATGCGGTGGTGAACATCTCGACCTCGCAGACCGTCAGCGGCCGGCAGGCCGTGCCGACCCCGCAGGTGCCGCCGGGATCGCCGTTCGAGGAGTTCTTCGAGGAGTTCTTCAAGCGACGGGGCGAGGACGACAGCGGCCGGCCGCGGCGGGTGTCGTCGCTCGGCTCCGGATTTGTCATCGATGCGGAAGGGATCATCGTCACGAACAATCACGTGATCGCGGACGCCGACGAGATTTTCGCCAACTTCAACGACGGCGCGAAGCTGAAGGCTGAAGTGATCGGGCGCGACACCAAGACCGACATCGCCGTGCTGCGGGTGAAGCCGGAGAAGCCGCTGAAGGCGGTGCCGTTCGGCGATTCCGACAGGCTGCGGGTCGGCGACTGGGTGATGGCGATCGGCAACCCGTTTAATCTCGGCGGCTCGGTGTCGGTCGGCGTGGTCTCCGCGCGCAACCGCGACATCAACGCGGGGCCCTACGACAACTTCATCCAGACCGACGCCGCGATCAACCGCGGCAACTCGGGCGGCCCGCTGTTCAACATGGACGGCGAGGTCGTCGGCGTGAATACGGCGATTATCTCGCCGTCGGGCGGCTCGATCGGCATCGGCTTCTCGATCCCGTCGAAGACGGCGGTCGCGGTGATCGGGCAGTTGCGCGAGTTCGGCGAGACGCGGCGCGGCTGGATCGGCGTGCGCATCCAGCAGGTGGACGACCAGATCGCGGAGACGCTCGGGCTCGGCAGGGCGCGCGGCGCGCTCGTCGCCGGCGTGACCGAGGGCGGGCCGGCGGAAAAGGCGGGCGTGCTCGCCGGCGACGTCATCGTCAAGTTCAACAACCAGGATGTGCGGGAGATGCGCGACCTGCCGCGGGTCGTCGCCGACACGCCGGTCGGCCGCTCGGTGGATGTCGTGGTCGTGCGCAAGGGCAAGGAACAGACGCTGCAGATCACGCTCGGCCGCCTCGAGGACAGCGAGAAGCCGCAGCAGGCGGCTGCCAAGGCGCCGGGGCCGGAGCAGAAGTCGGCGACGCGCCGGTTGCTCGGCGTCGAGCTTTCCGCGATCAACGACGAGCTGCGCAAGCGTTTCAAGCTCAAGGAAGGCGTCAAAGGCATCGTGATCGTGTCGGTGGAAAGCAACTCGCCGCTCGCGGACCAGCGCGTGCAGGCGGGCGACGTGATCGTGGAGGTCACGGGCGAGGCCGTGGGATCGCCGGCCGACCTGCAGAAGCGGCTCGACGCACTGAAGAAGGACGGCAGGAAATCGGCGCTGCTGCTCCTGACGAACAGCGCGGGCGAGCAGCGTTTCGTGCCGGTGACGATCCCGTAAATTTGCGCATCGTTCCGCTGCTGCGACGCGGAACGGATAGGGTCAATCGAGGACGTGGTTGACCATGCCGTCGGCGAGCTTGGGCTCGAACCAGGTGGACTTCGGCGGCATGATCTTGCCGGCGTCGGCGACCGCCATCAGGTCGTCCATCTGCGTCGGGTAGAGCGCGAAGGCGACGGCCATTTCGCCGGAGGAGACCCGGCGTTCGAGCTCTTCCAGACCACGTGCGCCGCCGACGAAGTCGATGCGCTTGTCCTTGCGCTGATCGGCGATCCCGAAGAGCGGTTCGATCGCATAACGCGTGAGCAACGTGATCGGCAGCCGGCCGATCGGATCGTCCTGTGGCACGAGGCCGGGGCGGATCGCCAGCCGGTACCAGCGGCCCGCGAGGTACATGCCGAACTCCCCGGAAGCAGCGGGACGGACCGGACGGTCGGCTGGCTCGACAGCGAAGCTTTCGCGCAACCGGGCGAGAAGCTGCTCGGGGCTCTGTCCGTGCAGGTCGCGGATGACGCGGTTGTAGTCGAGGATCGTCATCTGATGGTGCGGGAACAGCACCGACAGGAAATGCTCGTGCGAGTCGCTGCCGCCGCGGCTTTTCGCGACGCGGGCGGCGGCGGCCGAGCGGTGATGGCCGTCGGCGATGTAGAGGGCGGGCAGGGCATCGACGGCGCGCGTGAGCGCTGCGATCGCCGCCTGATCCGCGACAACCCAGAGCTGGTGGCGCACGCCGTCGTCGGCGGTGACATCCACATCGGGTGCGCGTGACGCCGCAGACGCCAGAAGAGCGTCGACCTCGGGCGCTGCGGGATAGGCGAGCATGACCGGCCCGGTCTCTGCGTTGACGGCTTCGATCTGGCGCACGCGGTCGTCTTCCTTCACCGGCGTGGTCAATTCGTGCTTGCGGATGCGGTTGGTCTCGTAGTCCGCCACCGAAGCGACGGCGGCCAGGCCAGTCTGCGTGCGGTCGCGCCACGTCAGCCGATAGACGTAGTAGCGGGGCCGGGGATCGCGGATCAGGACGCCTTCGGCGACCATGCGGGCGAGATTCTCCGCCGCCTTGGCATACACCGCCCGATCGTATGGATCGACCGCCGGATCGAGATCGATCTCGGCCTTCGACACGTGCAGGAAGCTCCACGGCTTGCCTTTGGCGCGCTCGCGCGCCTCCGCGCTCGAAAGGACGTCGTAGGGCGGCGCCAGGACTTCGGCGGCGCGGCCCGGCGCAGGGCGCAGGGCGCGGAACGGCTGAATGAGGGACACGCGGCTTCTCCAGGAGACTCGGTCGGAGCACGGGTTTAGTCCGCGTGACGGACGCATTCAACGGCGATCGGAGCATGGGCCGATTGCGGCGGCGCCCTGTGACCATCTATCGCGTCGAGCTTCCATGAGTTCGGCGAACGCGTGGCGGGCAAAAAAGTGCGAGGCGGGCTGCGGCCGAACCGCGACCCGCCTCGTGATGTTCCGATCTGCCGCCGGTTACGCCGCCACCTTCGGCAATGCCCCGAGCGCCGCCTGCAGCGCCGCTTCGTCGTAGTCCCGGTCCTCGAGCTTGCCGCTGAAATAGTCGGCATAGGCCTGCATGTCGAAGTGGCCGTGGCCCGACAGGTTGAAGAGGATGTTGCGCGCCTTGCCTTCCTCCTTGGCCGCGAGCGCCTCGTCGATCGCCACGCGCACCGCGTGGGTCGACTCGGGTGCGGGCACGATGCCCTCGGCGCGCGCGAAGGCGACGCCCGCCTCGAAGCAGGGGTTCTGCTTCACCGCGCACGCCTCGATCAGACCGAGCTCCTTCAGGTGGCTGACCATCGGCGCCATGCCGTGATAGCGCAGGCCGCCGGCATGGAACGCGGGCGGGATGAAGGTCGAGCCGAGCGTGTGCATCTTCACGAGCGGCGTCAGATGCCCGGTGTCGCCGAAGTCGTAGGCGTAGCGGCCGCGCGTGAGCGACGGACAGGCCGCCGGCTCGGCCGCGATGACGCGCACGTCCTTCTTTTCGCGCAGCTTCTTGCCGATGAACGGGAAGGCGAGGCCGGAGAAGTTCGAGCCGCCGCCGGCGCAGCCGATCACCACATCCGGCCAATGCCCGGCCATCTCCATCTGTTCGAGCGCCTCGATGCCGATCACCGTCTGGTGCAGGAGCACGTGGCTGAGCACGCTGCCCAGCGAATAGTTGGTGTCGGCGTTCTTGGCCGCGACCTCGACCGCCTCGGAGATGGCAATGCCGAGGCTGCCCGGCGAGTCCGGATCCTGCGCGAGGATGGCGCGGCCGGCGTCGGTCTCGTTGCTCGGGCTCGGGATGCAGGTGGCGCCGTAGGTCTCCATCAGCACGCGCCGGTACGGCTTCTGCTGATAGCTGACCCTGACCATGTAGACTTTGACTTCGATCCCGAAGAACGCGCCGGCGAAGGCGAGTGAGGAGCCCCATTGTCCGGCGCCGGTCTCGGTCGACAGCTTTCTCACGCCGGCTTCGCGGTTGTAGAAAGCCTGCGCGACCGCCGTGTTCGGCTTGTGGCTGCCGGGCGGGCTCACGCCTTCATACTTGTAGAAGATGCGGGCGGGCGTATCGAGCGCCTGCTCCAGGCGGCGGGCCCGGTAGAGCGGCGCCGGGCGCCACAGCTTGTACACATCGCGAACCGGGCCCGGAATCTCGACCTCGCGTTCCGTCGAGACTTCCTGGGCGATCAGCGCCATCGGGAAGAGCGGCGAGAGATCGTCCGGGCCGATCGGCTTGCCGGTGCCGGGGTGCAGCGGCGGCGGCAGGGGCTGCGGCAGGTCGGCCGCGATGTTGTACCAGGCGCGCGGAATGCGATCCTCGGGCAAAAGATATTTTACGCTGTCACTCATAGCCACCGCTCCTCCCCTTTGTTGGCCGTTCAGCGAAGCGTATGGCGTCGTTGGCGTCAATGCGACAAGGAACGGCGCATTCCGGCCATGGCAGTTGATTTTTGCAACTGCGCCGGCCTAGCTCGACAACCGTGAGCACGCGCAGAGCCATCCTGATTGCCGGGCCGACGGCGAGCGGCAAGTCGGCGCTGGCGCTTTCGCTCGCCGAGCGGCTCGGCGGGACGGTCGTCAACGCGGATTCCATGCAGGTTTATCGCGACCTGCGGGTGCTGACGGCGCGGCCGACGCCGGAGGAAGAGGCGCGGGTGCCGCACCTGCTCTATGGGCATGTGGACGCGGCGGAGAACTATTCGACCGGGCGGTGGGTGGCGGACGCGAGCCGGGTGCTGGCCGAGGTGCGGGCCGCGGGGCGGCTGCCGATCTTCGTCGGCGGCACCGGGCTCTATTTCCGGGCGCTGACGCGGGGGCTTTCCGACATCCCGCCGGTGCCGGCGGAGGTGCGGGCGAAGGTGCGGGGCGAGGCGGAAGGCATCGCCACGGCGGAGCTGCACGCGCGGCTCGCCGGGGTCGATGCGAAGACGGCGGCGGGGCTGCGGCCGTCCGACCGGCAGCGCCTGTTGCGCGCGCTGGAAGTTTTTTCCGCGACGGGGCGGCCGCTCACGGAATGGCAGGCGAAGCCGGGCAAGCCGATCATCGCGGCGGAAGATGCGCTTGCGGTTTTCCTGTCGGTCGAACGGGAAGCATTGTGGCGGAAGATCGATGCGCGCTTCGACGCCATGATCGCGGCTGGAGCGATCGAGGAAGTGCGCGCGCTCATGCAGCGCAAGCTCGATCCGGCGTTGCCGGCGATGAAGGCGCACGGCGTGCCGTGGCTGATCCGGCATCTGCGCGGGGAGATTTCGCTCGAGGAAGCGAAGGCCGGCGGCAAGGCCGACACGCGCCGCTACTCGAAGCGGCAGGAGACATGGTTCCGGCATCAGTTGCCGGAGTTCCAGTGGATCGAGCCGGAGCGGGCGCTCGATCACATTTTTTCGTCATCCCGGGCGATCGCTTAGCGCGAGACCCGGGATCGTCCGTGCAATTCTCCGCTCATTCCCGCGCAAGCGGGAATCCAGAGCAATTTGTGCTCCCGATTGCCGCCCTTCGGTCCCCGCTTTCGCGGGGACGAGCGGAGTGCTGGGTTGTTTGCGCGCCGCGCTGCAGCCGGGACGACGGCTTGTTGCTATTCCGCAGCCCGCAACTTCGTGCGCGCGGACTCGCGCGGCCAGAGCCATTGCGCGGCGGCGCTCATCAGCGCGACGGCAATGCCCGTCGCCAGCGCCCACCACATGGGGCGGATGGAAATGTCGAACATCAGGTTCACTTCCAGCACGCGCCTCGCACTGATGCCGGTGAGCGTGCCGTACCAGCCGGCCTCGAACACGGCAGTCAAAAGCGCGGCAACGACGGCGAGGACGAGCAGCGAAACGAAGCCGGTGTCGCGCCGCCAGCGATGCATGATGCGCCAGCCGAGCAGCCAGAACAGAAAACCCATCATCAGGGTCGGCTCGTAGATATCGAGCTTCTTCTGCATGGCGAAGTGGACGATGGCGAGCACGCCGATGAGATAGACGAGGCGGTGCAGCGTGTTCCAGCGCGCGCCGAGGCGGCGCACGGCGGCGTCGGTCGAAGTGGATGCGAGCGCGATCAGGCACAGCAGCGCGGTGAAGCCGATGGTGAGATAAATGCGCAGCACGATTTCCGATGCAACCATGTCGAGACGGAATTTCTGGTCGGTGATGTAGAGGCAGAAGTGAACGAACGCGTAGCAGGCGGCGGCGACGCCGATGGTGCGGCGCGCGTTCAAGAGCTTCGGCCAGTTGAACAGCCGCCGCGCGGGGGTGATGGCGAGGGCGAGCAGGATGAAGCGGACGGTCCAGCGCCCGGTATAGAGAATGGCGTCGTTGATCGGCCGGCCGCCGAGGCCGACGCCCGGTCCCGGCGTGCGTTCGGGCAGGCCCGCGCCGAGGTCGCCCATCCAGGCGCGCGTGAGCAGCCACAGCATCGGCACCGTGGCGACGACGAAGGCGGCGATTTTCTCAGGCGACCAGCGGCCGGTCTTTTCGCGCAGGAACGGCATCTCGGGGTTCCGGCGCGGCGTCAGGGCCGCGCGGCGTAGAACAGGTTCACCTGGCTTTTGATCCCCAGCAAATCAAATTGCCGGAAGCCGGCGGCGCGCACCAGCTCCTCCGTGCGCGCGGGCCCGAGGCAGGTGCCGAGCCCAGGCCCGCCGCGCGCAAGCGACTGGGTCATGCAGTGGAAGAGGCTGAAGCCATAGAACATGGTCGCGACGGGATTGACGTTGTCCTTGAGCTGGTCGGCGGCCTTGGGCTCGATGATGAAGAGCGTCCCTTCGGGCTTCAGGAGCGCGCGGATTTCCGCGAGCGTCTCCTGCGGCGCTGCAAGGTCGTGCAGCGCGTCGCAGAGCGTGACGAGATCGAAGCCGCCGTCCGCCTTTGTGTCGGTGGTGGTCTGCGCGAGGAAGCGGATGCGGTCGCCCAATCCTTCGGCCGCAGCGGCCTCCTTTGCCTGACGGATCGATTCCGCGTCGGGGTCGATGCCGGACACTTCCGCTTTGGGAAAAGCCCTGGCGACCGCGATGCAGACGCGGCCGGCGCCGCAGCCGACATCGAGCACGCGGCCGCCTGCTTCGAGCGCGCGCACGACATTGGGCATGGCCTGCAGCCAGTAGCTCGCGAGGCGGTGCTCGTAGTTGCCGCGGTTGATGAGGTCGAGGCCGTGGACGCCGTCGGCGCCGATATCCTCGAAGCGCACGCCGCCGCCCTTCTCGAAGGCGGCCGCTACCTCGGGTGCGGCGCGTAGCATCACCGGCGCCACGGCAAAGAGGCCGCCAACGAAATGGTCGGTGCCGTCCGAGGCGAGGAGATAGGCGTGCTCGTCGGGCAGGGCGTAGGTCTCGCGCGCCGGGTCGTAGGCGAGATAGCCCGCGCTCGTCATGCCGCGCAGCCATTCCTCGACGTAGCGGGGCTTAAGCTTCGACTCGCGCACCACGTCGTCGAGCCGCATCGGACCCTTGCCGGCCATGGCGCGGAACAGGCCGGTCCTGACCCCCACATAGGCCATGCCGGCAGTCATGGCGCCCGCCATGTCGGCGAAGAGCCGGTCGGTGAAGGCCCTGATCTTCTGCTTGTCCACGTTCGCCTCCCGCGGGCTTGGGGCCTCGCCGTGATCTTCGCCTACTCTAGTGGGGCCTGAAACGGCTCGCCGCGCCCGGCTTGACTTTCAGCCGGCCGTCAGTAGATTGCCCGCAACTTTGGAACCGAAGCGGCCCGACATGCGTAATTTTATTTCGCTTATCGTAGTAGGGAGGCGCGCCGCCTGAAAGACGGCCGAGGGGCTGTTTTTTGGCTGGCGCGCGAAGGGCCCTTCCGGGCCCTTTTCGATTCTGAAGGGTCTTCTGTGGCTGAACTGGCGACGAGTGACGGAGCGGGACGATGCAAAAGGAAATGACCGGCGCGGAGATGGTGATCCAGGCGCTGCTCGATCAGGGCGTGGAGCATATCTTCGGCTATCCCGGCGGCGCGGTGCTGCCGATCTATGACGCGCTGTTCCAGCAGGACAAGCTGAGGCACGTGCTCGTGCGCCATGAGCAGGGCGCGGTGCACGCGGCCGAAGGCTATGCGCGGTCCTCGGGCAAGGTCGGGGCGGTGCTCGTCACCTCCGGGCCGGGTGCCACGAACGCCGTCACCGGCCTCACCGACGCGCTGATGGATTCGATCCCGATCGTCGTGCTGACGGGCCAAGTGCCGACGCATCTCATCGGCAACGACGCATTCCAGGAATGCGACACGGTCGGCATCACGCGGCCATGCACGAAGCACAATTATCTCGTGAAGAACGTGAACGATCTTTCGCGCATTTTGCACGAAGCGTTCTATGTCGCGGCGAATGGCCGGCCGGGGCCGGTCGTGGTCGACATCCCGAAGGATATCCAGTTCGCCAAGGGCACCTACGTCGGGCCGAAGAACATCCAGCACAAGACGTACCAGCCCAAACTCAAGGGCGATCTCGATAAGGTGAAAGCCGCGGTCGAGCTGATGCGTCATGCGAAAAAGCCGGTGTTCTACACCGGCGGCGGCATCATCAATTCCGGCAAGGAAGCGTCGGTGCTCCTGCGCGAGCTTGTGAAGCTCACGGGCTTCCCGATCACCTCGACGCTGATGGGGCTCGGCGCGTATCCCGCGGCCGATCCGCAATGGCTCGGCATGCTCGGCATGCACGGCACCTACGAAGCCAATCTCACGATGCACGATTGCGATGTGATGATCTGCATCGGCGCGCGCTTCGACGACCGCATCACCGGGCGGCTCGACGCGTTCTCGCCGGGCTCGAAGAAGATCCACGTCGACATCGACCCGTCGTCGATCAACAAGAACGTGCATGTCGACCTCGCCATCGTCGGCGACTGCGCGCACGTCCTGGAGGACATGGTGCGGCTGTGGCGCGCGGGCTCGGTCACGCCCGACAAGAAGGCGCTCGCCGCATGGTGGAAGCAGATCGACGAATGGCGCGGGAAGAAGTCGCTCGCCTACAAGAACTCGAAGGAGATCATCAAGCCGCAGTACGCAATCCAGCGGCTCTATGAGTTCACCAAGGGCTTGGACGCCTACATCACGACCGAAGTCGGCCAGCACCAGATGTGGGCGGCGCAGTTCTACCAGTTCCAGGAGCCGCGCCGGTGGATGACCTCGGGCGGGCTCGGCACCATGGGCTACGGCCTGCCGGCCGCGGTCGGCGTGCAGATGGCGCATCCGAAGTCGCTCGTCATCGACATCGCCGGCGAGGCGAGCGTGCTCATGACCATGCAGGAGATGTCGACGGCCGCGCAGTACGACCTGCCGATCAAGATCTTCATCCTCAACAACCAGTACATGGGCATGGTGCGCCAGTGGCAGGAGCTGCTGCACGGCGGGCGCTATTCGCACTCCTACACCGAGTCGCTGCCGGATTTCGTGAAGCTCGCCGAGGCGTATCATTGCGTCGGCATGCGCTGCGAGAAGCCGGGCGACCTCGACGCCGCGATCCAGGAGATGATCAAAGTGAAGAAGCCGGTGATCTTCGACTGCGTCGTCGATCAGGCGGAGAACTGCTTCCCGATGATCCCGTCCGGCCGCGCGCACAACGAGATGCTCCTGGGCGACGCGGGCGTTTCGGTCGAGGATGCCATCACCGAAGAGGGGAAGGTGCTGGTGTAGCTGCAATCGGCCTTATGGTGAGGAGCCGAGCGAAGCCCGGCGTCTCGAACCTCGCAAGTCAGGCTAGCCCGACTTGCGCATATGAAGTGCCAATCTCGGGTAAACCCGAGATTGGTGGCCGCCCTCATCCTTCGAGACGCGCGCCTTCGCTACGCGATGGCGCGCTCCTCAGGATGAGGGCGTATGTTGAAAGAATGCTGGAAAGGCTATTCGCGTGAACACAACCGCAACCACTCATTATCCCGCCGCCAAGGAAACGCAGCAGATCGAGCACCGCACGCTGTCGATCCTCGTCGACAACGAGCCGGGCGTGCTCGCCCGCGTGATCGGCCTGTTCTCCGGCCGCGGCTACAATATCGACAGCCTTACCGTGTCCGAGACCGAGCACGAGCAGCATCTGTCACGCATCACCATCGCGACGCAGGGCACGCCGATGGTGATCGAGCAGATCAAGAACCAGCTCGAGCGGCTGGTGCCGGTGCACCGCGTGGTCGATCTCACCGCGGGCATGACCGCGATCGAGCGCGAGATCGCGCTCGTGAAGGTGCGCGGCAAGGACAACAACCGGGTCGAGGCGCTGCGGCTCGCCGACGCGTTCCGCGCCCGCGTGATCGACGCCACGACCGAGAGCTTCGTGTTCGAGATCACCGGCAAGTCGGACAAGATCGACCAGTTCGTGGTGCTGATGGCACCGCTCGGCCTCGTCGAGGTCTCGCGCTCGGGCATCGTCGCCATCGGCCGCGGGCCGGAGGGCATGTAAGGCGGCGTTTTTGCCGCTTGTGCCGCCGTTCCGTTCAACCTAGAAGCAGCCGCAACATTCCAGCCGCCGGGGGAAATCCATGCGTGTGTATTACGACCGCGACGCCGACCTGAACCTCATCAAGGGCAAGAAGGTGGCCGTCATCGGCTATGGCAGCCAGGGGCATGCGCACGCGCTGAACCTGCGCGACAGCGGCGTGAAGGACGTGGCGGTCGCGCTGCGTAAGGGCTCGGGCTCCGCCAAGAAGGCCGAGGCCGAGAAATTCAAAGTGATGGAGGCCGCGGACGCCGCGAAATGGGCGGACGTGATGATGATGCTGACGCCGGACGAGCTGCAGGCCGACATCTACCGCGATCATCTGCACGGCAACATGAAGAACGGCGCCGCACTCCTGTTCGCGCACGGCCTCAACGTGCATTTCAACCTGATCGAGCCGCGCTCCGACATCGACGTGCTCATGGTCGCGCCGAAGGGGCCGGGTCACACGGTGCGCTCGGAGTATCAGCGCGGCGCCGGCGTGCCGTGCCTGATTGCGATCGCGAAGGACGCTTCGGGCAACGCGCACGATCTCGGTCTCTCCTACGCCAGCGCGATCGGCGGCGGGCGCGCGGGCATCATCGAGACGACCTTCAGGGAAGAGTGCGAGACCGACCTGTTCGGCGAGCAGGTGGTGCTGTGCGGCGGGCTCGTGGAGCTCATCAAGAACGGGTTCGAGACGCTGGTGGAAGCGGGCTATGCGCCGGAGATGGCCTATTTTGAGTGCCTGCACGAGGTGAAGCTGATCGTCGACCTCATCTACGAGGGCGGCATCGCCAACATGAACTACTCGATCTCCAACACCGCCGAGTACGGCGAGTACGTCACCGGCCCGCGCATCATCAATGCGGCGACCAAGGCGGAGATGAAGCGCGTGCTCGACGACATCCAGTCGGGCAAGTTCACGCGCGACTGGATGCTGGAGAACAAGGTCAACCAGACCTCGTTCAAGGCGACGCGCGCCAAGCTCGCCGCGCACCCGATCGAGGAAGTGGGCGAGCGGCTGCGCGCGATGATGCCGTGGATCAAGCAGCGGGCGCTGGTGGACAAGAGCAAGAACTGATCCGCGGTTTTGCGAACGGGCTCGCTGGCGCGAGCCCTATGGGATCAAGCAGCGGGCGCTGGTCGACAAGTCACGCAATTAGGATGGCGTCATTGCGAGCGAAGCGAAGCAATCCAGGATGAAAATGCCTGGATCGCTTCGTCGCTACGCTCCTCGCGATGACGGCCACCTCAACCTCTCTGCGCCTTGGTCCAATTGGCACCTCCGATGTGATGCCGCTAACATCGGCCGCTTCGAAAGGAGAGGCCGATGCTTTATCTCGCGCTCAAAGCCGCGCTGTCGGGCGTCATCATCGCGATCGTCTCGGAGGTGGCGGCGCGGCGGCCGGGACTCGGCGCGCTGATCGTCTCGCTGCCGCTCGTCTCGATCCTCTCGATCATCTGGCTCTGGCGCGACACGGGAGACATTCCGCGGATCGCGGCGCACGCGGAGGCCACGTTCTGGCTCGTGCTGCCGACGCTGCCGATGTTCCTCGTGTTTCCGGTGCTATTGCGCGGCGGCATCGGCTTCTGGCCCGCGCTCGGCGCCTCCTGCGCGCTGACGATCCTGCTTTATCTTCTGACGATCTGGCTGTTGCCGAAGCTCGGCATCTCGATTTGAGGGCGCCGGGCGCCTCTATTGCAGCGCGGTAGGTCGGCGCACACGCTCAACCTACCGCAATACCGAAAGTTATGTGGTTAAGGTGCCGCTAACGAATTTTTACCAAGTATGGCCCGCCGGCAGACCGAGATCCCGAACCGCGCGAATGGCACCCGCTCGACTGATTCAAGGCTTCGACGCCCGGCTCGCTCTCTATCAACTGGACGAGCGGGCGCGCCGCATCGTGCGGGAGGTGCGGCCGGTCATTCTGCCCGTCCTTGACCAAGCCATCGACCGCTGGATCGTGGCGTCGGACAAGCTGCCGGTCGCGGACATGATCGCCCGGCACCGGGGCAAGATCAGGGCGCTTGAAATCGGTCATTTCGAAATCCTGCTGAACGGCAATCTCGATCACGACTATGCGGAGTCCTGCGGCAACATGGTGCGTGAAGAGGCGGCGTTCGGCCTCGACGGCCGCGTGCGCAGCAGCGTCGGCAATTTCGTCCTGCGGGCGGCGTTCGACGCTTTGATACGCAAGCATCGGTTCTCCCGGGCCAGGCTCGCCGAGCGGGCGAAGATCGTCTCCCAGTTCATCGCCTTCGACGTCGCCAACGCCATGAGCCTGCATCGCGCCGAGAGCGAGCAGGCGGCCCAGGTGCGGCGCGAGGAGATCGACGGGGCGATCGCGGATTTCAACGTCGCGATCGGCGAGGTGATCGAGGCAATCAAGGAGGCGTCGATGACGTTGACCGCAAATTGCGCGACGCTGCAGCAGGTGGCCGACCACACCCTGAGCCGCATGGCCTCGGCCACGACGGCGGCCGGGGAGACCACGCACCGCATGGAGGTGACCGCGGCGGCGACCGAGGAAATCTCGCAGTCAATCCAGCACATCGGCCAGCAGGCGGCGCGCAGCCTGGAAATGGCGCGCTCGGCGGTCGGCGACACGCAACGCACGCAGCACAGCATCCGCTCGCTGCACGAGACGGCGGAGCGCATCGGTTCGGTCGTCGGGCTGATCGCCAATATCGCATCGCAGACGAACCTGCTGGCGCTCAACGCCACCATCGAAGCGGCGAGAGCGGGAGAGAACGGGAAGGGATTTGCCGTCGTCGCTTCCGAGGTGAAGACGCTCGCGAGCCAGACGGCGCGGGCGACCGACGATATTTCGCGGCAGGTGGCCGCCATTCAGGAGGCCACCAAGCGCTCGCTCGACGAGGTCTCGTCGGTCGCCAACGCGATCGATGCCTTGACGGCGGCAGCAAGCGGCATCGCATCGTCGGTCGAGCAGCAGGGCGCGACGACGCGCGAGATGGCGGCAAGCATCCAGACCGTGGCCGCCAATACGGCGCAGGCCTCGAACGAGATCCGGTCCGTGGAGCAGGCGGCGGGACAAAGCTCTTCCGCGGTTGGCGAAATCGCCGGGTGGACGGCGCGGCTCGCCGCGCGCGCCAGCGACCTCGAAAGCAAGGTGGCGGCCTTCTTCGATCGCGTGCGCGCGGCCTGAGCGCGGAAATTAGCGCGCCCGATTGCGCGCGATCTGCTCCCACAGCCAGCGGGCTGCCTGCGCCGGCGTTTCCTTGTCCTGGTCGCGATCGGCGCGCAGGTTCGTCTGCTGCATCAGCCCGACGTCGATCCTGCCGATGAGCGGCGCGAGCGCGCGGCGCAGATCCTGGTCCGCGGCGCGCTTCGGCGAGGCAAGAAGCACGGCGTCGTAGGGCGGCAGCGCCTGCTTGGGATCGTCCAGCACCAGCAGATCGAAGCGCGCGATGCGGCCGTCGCTGGAGAAGGCGGAGATCACGTCGACATCGCCGCTGGCGACGGCGCCATACATGAAGGTGGAATCCATCTGGCGCTGGCTGCGGAAACGCAGGCCGTAGGCGTCGCGCAGCGCGGCCCACTCGGGCCGGTCGAAGAACTCGTAGTCGCCGCCGATCGCAAGCTGCGGCGCGTGCCGCACGAGATCGTCGATGGTCCGGATGCCGAGCTCGTTCGCGCGGTCGCGGCGCATGGCAAGCGCATAGGCGTTCTCGAAGCCGAGATTGCCGATCAGCTCGATGCCGCGCTGGCGGCGGAGCCATTCGCCCATCTCGGCCAGCACCGCCTCACGGGATTTCGTTTCCTTCCGGCGCATGTGGTTGGCCCAGATCGTGCCGGAATAGTCGACGTAGACGTCGATCTCGCCGGCGGCGAGCGCCTCGAAGATCACGGTGGAGCCGAGGCCGTCGCGGCGCGAGGAGGAGAGGCCGTTCGCCTGCAGCCGCTGCTGGATGAGGGCGGCGAGGATGTATTGCTCGGTGAAGGTTTTCGCGCCGACGACGTAAGTCGCAGGCGGACGCGAGCAGGCGGGGATGAGCGCGGCGGCGAGCACGAGCGCGAGGCCGAGCGCGCCCGCGGCGACGCGCAGGCGCTTGCGCTGGCCGACGCCGCTTTCCATGAGCGCAAGCAGTTGGTCGACGACGAGCGCGAGCACAGCGGCGGCGACGCAGCCGAACAGCACGGAGACCCAGTTCTGCGTCTGCAAGCCGGCGAAGATGTAGTTGCCGAGGCTGGTCTGGCCGACGGGCGTTGACAGCGTCGCGGTGCCGATCACCCACACCGCCGAGGTGCGGATGCCGGCCATGATGACGGGCAGCGCGAGCGGCAGCTCCACCATCCACAGCGACTGGCGTGGCGTCATGCCGACGCCGAGCGCGGCCTGGTTGACCGCTGGATCGATGCCGAGGATGCCGGTTACCGTGTTCCGCAGCACCGGCAGCATCGAATAGAGCGTGAGCGCGATCACCGACGGCAGGAAGCCGAGCGCGGAGAATCCCTTACCGAAGATGGCTTCGGTCAGCGCGGAGATGCCGAGCAGCAGCGGATAAAAGAGCGCGAGCAGCGCGAGGCCGGGAATGGTCTGGATCAGGCTCGCGAACGCGAGCAGCGGCCAGCGCAGCGCCGGCCGCCGGGTCGCCATGACCGCGAGCGGCAGGCTGATCGCAAGCCCGAGCGCGAGCGCGGTCACGCTCACGATCACATGGCTCCCCAGATAATCGGGCAGGCGGGCGAGCGCGTCGGCGATGCGCGGGTCGAGCCCGGTCATCCGCCGTCCTCCATCAGCCGGCGCAGGCGCGCGGCCTGCGTGCGTGGCGTCTGCATCAGCTCGCGCACGTAGGCGTGCCCGGCGGCGGTCATCAGCTTGTGCGGCGTGCCTTCCTCGATCAGCCTGCCTTCGTGCAGCACGGCGATGCGGTCGGCGAGGAGCACGGCCTCCAGCATGTCGTGGGTGATCATCACCGTGGTGAGGCCGAGCTCGTCGTGCAGGCGGCGATAGTCCTGCCCGACAGCGTCGCGGGTGAGCGGATCGAGCGCACCGAAGGGCTCGTCCATCAGCACGACTTGCGGCGCGGCGGCGATCGCGCGGGCGACGCCGACGCGCTGGCGCTCGCCGCCGGAGAGCTCGCGCGGGAAGCGGTCGCGATAGTCGGCGGGCGCGAGACGGACGAGCGCAAGGAGCTCATCGACGCGCGCCGCGCGCTTTCCCTTGTCCCAGCCAAGCAGCCGCGGCGTGATGGCGATGTTCTCCGCCACCGTCATGTGCGGGAACAGGCCGACGCCCTGGAAAACGTAGCCGATGCGCCGGCGCAGCATGATCGGGTCGGCGCTCTGCACGTCCTTGCCGGCAAAGCGGACGATGCCTTCGCTCGGCTCGGCGAGGCGATTGATGAGGCGGAGCAGCGTGGTCTTGCCGGAGCCGGAGGGGCCGACGACGGCGAGGAATTCGCGGGGCGCGACGCGCAGCGAGATGCGGTCGAGCGCGACCACGCGGCCATCTCCGAACCGCTTGAAAACGTTATCGAATTCAATCGCGGGCGCGGAATCCATCGAGGCTCCCAACCCCGGGTACCATGCTCGCGGCGGCATTCCAACCCGCGCGGACGTGCGCCGCCACGGTGCCGGTAACGCTCGCCGGCAGAAGCGGTCGACAACGAACGGTCGGAGTGCCACCTTAATTTGTGCACGGGAGAACAAGGTCGATGACGAATGTTGCCATGCGTATCGGCGGCCGCGACGCCGCCTCCGGCGACGGCCGCTACTATGAGAAGCGCAATCCGTTCACCGGCGAGTTGATCGCGCGCGTGCCCGATGCGGGGCCGCTCGACGCCGTCGCCGCCGTGGGCGCCGCCTCCACCGCGTTCAAGGCATGGTCGAAGACTTCACCGTCGCAACGGCGCGCGATCTTGTGGAAGGTGGCCGATCTTCTCGAAGCCCGCGCGCAGGACATCGCGAAGACGATCACCGCGGAAACGGGCGGCACGTTCGGCTGGGGCATGTTCAACGCCTTCTTCGCCGCGACGATGCTGCGGGAGGCGGCGGCGTCGACCACGTTCCTGCACGGCGAGACGATCCCTTCCGACATTCCGGGCAACATCGCGATGTCGATCCGCCAGCCGGTCGGCGTCGTGCTCGGCATCGCGCCGTGGAACGCACCGATGATCCTCGGCGTGCGCGCGGTGGCGATGCCGCTTGCCTGCGGCAACACGGTGGTGCTGAAGGCTTCGGAGGAATGTCCCGGCACGCACCGGATCATCGGCGACGTGCTGGAAGAGGCGGGCCTGCCGGCCGGCGCGATCAACGTGCTGACGACCTCGCGCGAGGGTGCGGCGGGCGCCGTCAACGCGCTGATCGCCGATCCGCGCGTGAAGCGCATCAATTTCACCGGCTCGATGCACGTCGGCAAGATCATCGCCGCGCAGGCGGCGAGGTATCTCAAGCCGGTGCTGCTCGAGCTCGGCGGCAAGGCGCCGCTCGTGGTGCTCGACGACGCCGATCTCGACGAAGCGGCGGCGGCCGCGAACTTCGGCGCCTTCATGCATCAGGGACAGATCTGCATGTCGACGGAGCGGCTCGTGGTGCAGAAGCCGGTGCTGCAGCCGTTCCTCGACCGGCTGGTGACGAAGGCAAGAAACCTGAAGGTCGGCGATCCGGCCGACCCGGAAACGCAGATCGGCTCGATGGTGAACGAGCGCGCGGTGAAGCGCGTGCAGGAGCTCATCAAGGACGCGGTCGAGCGCGGCGCGCGCGTCGTGTGCGGCGGGCAGGCATACGGAACGCTCATGCAGCCGACCGTGATCGACCGCGTGTCGCCCGATATGCGCATCTATCGCGAGGAATCGTTCGGGCCGGTGGTGATCGTGCTGCCGGTGAACGACGACGAGGAAGCGATCCGCACGGCCAACGACACCGAGTATGGCCTGGCGGCGGCGGTGTTCGGCCACGACCTCGACCGCGCCTACGCGGTGGCGTCGCGGATCGAGAGCGGCATCTGCCATATCAATGGGCCGACGGTGGCCGACGAGCCGCAGATGCCGTTCGGCGGCGTGAAGGAGTCGGGCTACGGCCGGTTCGGCGGCAAGGCGGGCATCGCCGAGTTCACGGAGTTGCGCTGGATCACGATGCAGACCGGGCACCGGCATTATCCGATTTGACATTTTCGCCCTCATGGTTTGAGACGCGCCGCTTCGCGGCGCTCCTCACCATGAGGACTTAGTTTCACAACACCTCATCCTGAGGAGACCGCGAAGCGGTCGTCTCGAAGGATGAGGTGGTGATCTTAGTACTGAAGAATCTTCAGCGCGGCGAAGCCGGGTGCGAGCAACACGAAGGCCCAGACCATCGCCGAGGCCCAGTTCGCGGCCTGGAACAGCACGCGGGGCATCTCGAAGACGCCGGCGACCAGCGGGACGATGGCGCGCACCGGCCCGAAGAAGCGGCCGAGGAAGACGCTCCACACGCCCCAGCGGCGGAAGAAGCGCTCGCCGCGATCGTACAGGTCGGGATAGCGGGAGAGCGGCCAGACGTGCTTCGCCGTGTTCTCAAGCTTGTAGCCGACCCAGTACGACACCCAGTCGCCGAGCCCGGCGCCGGCGGCGGCGCCGAGCCAGACCGGCCAGAACTCGATGTCCGTCGTGCCGATCAGCGCGCCGATGCCGACGAGCGCGAAGGTCGCGGGGACGAAGAAGCCGATGACCGCGAGCGACTCGCCGAAGGCGAGCAGGAAGACGATCACCGGCGCCCACTCCCCATGCGCCTTCACGAATTCGAGCACCTGCTGGCCGAACGCGTTCGCCTGGATGCCGGCGAGAATGTCGTGAGCGACGGCGCTGAAGTCCATGAGGTCGGGCCAAAGGTGCAAGCGGCATCGGTAGTCGAAGCGGACAGGGGCACTTCATTGCCGGGCTTTGCACGCGCGCGCAATGGCCATGACGTCACGAGGTTGTCGGCCGGGCGCTCTTGCACATGTTGCCCCGGCGGCTACCCTGATCGTTGAAGCACACGCGATGCGGGCGGAACCTGCACGGATCGGGAACAATGGAAGCGTCCAAGTCGATGCAGGGCCGTGCGGCAGACGCAGCGGCGATCCCGATGTACTCGACGACGGGCAGGATGGACCCGAAGGGTGCAACGGCCGTGCTCACGGTATTCAGCCAGTCGTCGCCGGATGTGGCCAAGGCCAATATCGATCTGTCGAAGACCTACACCAACCAGTTCGTCGATCAGGCGCTGAAGGCGACGAACTGATCGAGGCGTTAGTAGGCCCTCATGGTTCGAGATGCCCGCCTCCGCTTCGCTGCGGCGGGCTCCTTACCATGAGGGTCTTTTCCTTTCGCCTCATCCTGAGGAGCCCGCCGAAGGCGGGCGTCTCGAAGGATGAGGCGGAATCGTTTATGCAGTCAGCATGAACCTCCTCTCCATCCAGTCGCATGTCGCCTACGGCCATGTCGGCAACGCGGCGGCGACGTTTCCCCTGCAGCGGCTTGGGATCGAAGTCTGGCCGATCCACACGGTGCAGTTCTCCAATCACACCGGCTATGGCGCCTGGCGCGGGCAGGTGTTCGAGGCAGGCCTCATCCGCGAAGTGATGCAGGGGATCGAGGAGCGCGGCGCGCTGCCCCGCTGCGACGGGGTGCTTTCGGGCTACATGGGCTCGGCGGAGATCGGGATGGCGATCCTCGACGCGGTCGACCGCGTGAAGGCGGCGAATGCCGAAGCGCTCTATTGCTGCGATCCGGTGATCGGCGACGTCGGGCGCGGCGTGTTCGTGCGGCCGGGCATTCCGGAGTTCATGCGCGAGACGGCCATGCCCGCGGCCGATCTGGTGACGCCGAACCAGTTCGAGCTCGACTATCTGTCCGGGCTGACGACGCGCACCATGGCCGAGACGGCGCGGGCCTGCGGCGCGATCCATGCGATGGGGCCGGCGTGCGTCCTTATCACCAGCCTGCATGTCGAGGATACGCCGAAGGACGCGATCGACCTGTTCGCGTCCGGGCCCGACGGCCGGTTCCGGCTGCGCACGCCGCGGCTGGAGATCGTCGTGAACGGGGCGGGCGACGCGATCGCGGCGCTGTTCTTCGCGCACTACCTGCGCACGCGCTCGACGGCGGAGGCGCTGTCGCTGGCGGCATCGTCGATCTACGGCCTCTTGCGGCGGACGGCGGAGGCGGGGGCGCGGGAAATTCTGGTGATTGAGGCGCAGGAGGAGTTCGTCAACCCGACCCGGAAGTTTGTGCCGGTCGCGGGCGGCTGAATCGGCGGGCGCCGAGTTCGGTGCTATGGATGGCTTTGGGCATGCCGAGGTCGTCCATGAAATTGTCCGAACACACGATCCATTGCCGCATCGACAAGTCGGATCGCTTCCGGCTTGCGGATCACGATCCCGCGGAGACCTGCGGGCTCGACATCGAGAAGAAGGAGGCGAAGGACCTGCTCGCCGACGACGTGAAGCGGCTTTCGGATCTGCAGGAGCGCCTGTACGCCGAGGACCGCTGGTCGGTGCTGCTGATCTTTCAGGCGATGGACGCGGCGGGAAAAGACAGCGCGATCAAGCACGTGATGTCGGGCGTGAACCCGCAGGGCTGTCAGGTGCACGCGTTCAAGGCGCCGAGCGCGCAGGAACTCGATCACGATTTCCTCTGGCGCACGACCATGGCGCTGCCCGAGCGCGGGCGGATCGGCATCTTCAACCGCTCGTACTATGAGGAAGTGCTGGTCGTGCGCGTGCATTCGAAAATCCTGCAAGGGCAGAAGCTGCCGAAGGGGCTGGTGACGGACCGCATCTGGCACGAACGCTACGAGAGCATCCGCGACTTCGAGCGGCATATGGCGCGGAACGGCACGCTGATCCTGAAGTTCTTTCTGAATGTGTCGAAGGAGGAGCAGCGGCAGCGTTTCCTCGACCGCATCGAGGAGCCGGCGAAGCGCTGGAAATTCTCCATGGGCGACGTCGCCGAGCGCGAGCTGTGGGACCGCTACATGGAAGCCTATGAAGAGATGATCCGCCACACGAGCACGGCCGAGGCGCCGTGGCACGTGATCGCGGCGGACAACAAGTGGTTCACGCGGCTGATGGTGGCGCGAACGATCGTGAACGCGCTCGACCGTCTCGATCCGAAGTTTCCGAAGGTCGAGGGTGCCGCGCTCGACGAACTGAAGAAGGCGCGCGAGGCGCTGCTCGCCGAGGAAAAGTCCGATGCACGGCGCGCGAAAAATCAGCGGTAGCCGTAGCGCGCCTTGACGCTTGCAAGCTGCTTTTGCGCCTCGGCTTCGCGCCCTTCGGCGCAGGCGCGCTTCACCGGCTCGAGGTCGGTCGTCAGCCGGTTATAGACGCCCGGATTCAGGTATCCGGTCTCCGCGTCGCGATCGATGATGTCCTGATAGTCGGCGATCGGGCTCGCGCAGCCGGGAGGTCCGGCGATCACTGCGCGCGGAGCGGCCGAGCCGGAGCCCGAGCCCGTGATGACGGAAGGACCCGCGGGCGCGGAGGTCTGCAGGCGGGGCGCGTCGGCCGAGGAGCAGGCACCGAGCATCAGTGCCAGGCTGGCCGCGATTGCGATCCGGGACATTGTGGCCTCTGGGGCGAAGGCTTGGGTACGGACGCCGGCAAACTTGAACCCGAACCCGTGCAAGAGCAAGCTCCCGCCGGAGGCGCGGCTTCCCATGCGCAAACTTGTCCTTGCGTTGTCCCTGGTTCTGGCCACGAGCGCGGCCGTGGCGCAGGAGCAGACGGTCGTCGAGATTCCCTCGCGCGGCCAGACGATCCGCGCGCTCCTGTTCAAGCCCGCCAACCCGGTCGCGAGCGTCGTGCTGCTCGCGGGCGGGCATGGCGTGCTCGCGCTCTCGCCGGACGGCAGGATCGGCTGGGGCGCGGGTAATCAACTGGTGCGGACGCGCGCCGCCTATGCGCAGGCGGGCTTCGCCACCATCGTTCCCGACGCAGCCTCGGATATGGGCACGCCGGCGAAGCCGAAGGACGGCTATCGCTTCAGCGCGCCGCACGGGCAGGACGTGGGCGCGGTCGTTGCCTATATGCGGGCGATCAAAGCGCCGGTCGTGCTCGTCGGCACGAGCCGGGGCGCAGTATCGGCGGGCGTGGCGCTTGCGCAGACCGCGGGTGCGACGCGGCCGGACGCCGTGGTCCTGACCGCGCCGATGCTGATGACGGTCGGCAATCAGCCGAGCTTCCAGCAGGCGATCGGGAACAACCCGCAAAGGGCGCAGCTTCCGTTCCTGGTCGTCGGGCACCGGAAGGACGGCTGCAAATACACGGCCCCGGCCAGCATCGACCAGTTCAGGGCGTGGCACGGGGGCAAGGTCGATGTCGTCATGCTGGATGGCCCCGAAGGGAAAGGCGACCCCTGCGAAGCGCAGGCTGCACACGGGTTTGCGGGGATCGACGGTCAGGCGGTCGCGACCGTTACCGGCTGGATCAAGGGGAACATCCTCAAGGCCAGGTAGGCGGCGGCCTTGCCTCGCCCAAGCCAGGTCGGCTAGAACACCACCTCGCCGGTTTCACCGGGCCTTAAGTGTTTCGGGCAAAACTGGCGTCTGATTCGAGAGCAGAGCGAGCGCCGCCGTGACGATCGAATTCCAAGGCCGCACCGCCAACCGGGTCGCCAGCGCGATCTCCGGACAAGCTCTCATTCTCGCCGGGCTCCTTCTCCTTCGCCGCCCCTGAGGGCCGGCCGGGCTTTGTGCCTGGGCGCTCAGGGGAACCGGAGACCGAACCCCATAGCGCCGAGACGAAAGGCGCAAAGCGAGAGAAGGAAACCAGCCGATGATCACGCAGAACACGAACAGCACCGACAAGGATCGGGTGCGCATCTTCGACACCACCTTGCGCGACGGCGAGCAATGCCCGGGCGCGTCGATGACATTCGAGGAGAAGCTCGAGGTCGCGGAGCTCCTCGATGAGATGGGCGTCGACATCATCGAGGCGGGCTTTCCGATCGCCTCGCAGGGCGACTTCGAGTCGGTCGCGGAAATCGCCAAGCGCGCGAAGAATGCGGTGATCGCGGGCCTGTCGCGGGCAGCGCCCAAGGACATCGACCGCTGCGCCGAGGCGGTGAAGCACGCGCGGCGGCCGCGTATCCACACGTTCCTGTCGACGTCGCCGGTCCACATGAAGTGGAAGCTGCAGAAGGAGCCGCACGAAGTCTATGAGATGGTGATCCAGCAGGTCACGCGCGCGCGCAATCACGTGGACGACGTGGAATGGTCGGCGGAAGACGGCACGCGGACGGAGCACGACTTTCTGTGCCGCTGCGTCGAGGCGGCGATCAAGGCGGGCGCCACCACGATCAATATTCCCGACACGGTTGGCTACACGGTGCCGGAGGAATATTTCGCGCTGATTTCGATGCTGCGCGAGCGGGTGCCGAACTCGGAGCAGGCGATCTTCTCCGTGCATTGCCACAACGACCTCGGCATGGCGGTGGCGAATTCGCTCGCCGGCGTGCGCGCGGGTGCGCGGCAGATCGAATGCACCATCAACGGCATCGGCGAGCGGGCGGGCAACGCCGCGCTCGAAGAGGTCGTGATGGCGATGAAGGTGCGCAGCGACGTGATGCCGTATTCCACCGGCGTCAACGCGCAGATGCTGATGCGGGCGTCGAAGCTCGTCTCGGCCGTGACCTCGTTCCCGGTGCAGTACAACAAGGCGGTGGTCGGGCGGAACGCGTTCGCGCACGAGTCGGGCATCCATCAGGACGGCATGCTCAAGCACACGCAGACCTACGAGATCATGCGGCCCGAGGACGTCGGCGTGAAGCAGACGTCGCTGGTCATGGGCAAGCATTCGGGGCGGCACGCCTTCCGCGAGAAATTGAAGGAGCTCGGCTACGAGCTGGGCGACAATGCGTTGAACGACGCCTTCAACCGGTTCAAGGACCTCGCCGACCGCAAGAAGATCGTTTACGACGAAGACATTGTCGCGCTCGTGGACGACGAGATCGCGCAGGCGCACGACCGCATCAAGATCGTGTCGCTGACGGTGATCGCGGGCACGCAGGGGCCGCAGCAGGCGACGCTTGTCCTTGACATCGACGGCCAGCAGCACACGACGCAGGCCAAGGGCAACGGTCCGGTGGACGCGATCTTCAACGCGATCCACCAGCTCGTGCCGCACGCGGCGAAGCTGCTCCTGTATCAAGTCCACGCCGTGACCGAGGGCACCGACGCGCAGGCGGAGGTTTCGGTGCGGCTCGAGGAGGGCGGCAAGGAAGTGACGGCGCGCGGCGCCGATCCCGACACGCTGGTCGCCTCGGCGAAAGCCTACATCAACGCGCTGAACAAGCTCACGATGAAGCGGCAGTCGGTGAACCCGCAGACCGCGGTGGGCTGAACGCTTATCCCTCCCCCGCTTGCGGGGGAGGGTGGCGAGCCGCAAAGCGGCGAGCCGGGTGGGGGAGTTTGCGTCGCTGCGCCAGACCCCACCCCGCCTCCGCCCGCTGTCGCGGGCGTCGGCGCCCCTCCCCTAAAGGGGAGGGATGAAGCCTCCTCACTCCGCCGGTTCGGGATGGCGGCGGCGGAACCAGCGCGCACCGAGCTGGCGGCGGCGCTCGGCAAGGTTCTCCACCGCCATCAGCGCAGCGGGCGTGATGACGAGCGTGAGGATCGTCGCGAAGCCGAGGCCGAATACGATCGCGGTGGACAGGTGCACCCACCACTGCGTCGCCGGCGCACCGATATTGATCTCGCGGTGGAAGAACTCGAGATTGATCGCGAAGGCGATCGGCAGGACGCCGAGGATCGCCGCCACGGCCGTGAGCACCACCGGCCGCGCGCGTTCGCGGCAGGTCTGGATGATCGCGTCATAGGCGGCCATGCCCTCGCGCCGCAGCCGGTCGTAGGTATCGATCAGCACGATGTTGTTGTTCACGATCACGCCGGCATTGGCGATGATGCCGATGCCGGTCATCACCACGCCGAACGCCTGGCCCATGACGAGGAGGCCGACCAGCACGCCGAAGGTGGAGAGGATGACCGCCGACAGGACGATCCCCACGGAGGTGAGCTTGTTGAACTGCGCAAGCAGGATCGCAAAGATGAGGAAGATCGCGGTGCCGAACGCCTTCAGCAGGAAGGCGGACGCCTTCTCGCGCTCCTCGTCCTCGCCCTTGAGCTTCCAGGTGACGCCGGGCCCGAGGTCGGTCCTGGAAAGCTCGGCGGCGATCTGCTGCTGGACGGCGGCGCTTTGCGTTCCTTCCGTCACGTTGGAGGCGACCGTGATTACGCGGCTGCCGGCCACGCGGTTGATATAGCCCACGCGCTGGGTCGGCTCGCGCTCGACGAAGTTGCCGATCGGCACGTGGCCGGTCGCGGTCTGCATGCGCAGGTTGTCGATCTGGTCGAGGCTGCGGCGGTCCTGCGGGAAGCGCAGGATGATGTCGACCGCCTTGTCCACCTCGGGCGGGCGGTATTCGGTGATCTTGACGCCGTTGGTCACGAGCTGGATCGCGGTGCCGACCGCCGAGACGCCGGCCGCGTATTTCGCGGCTTCCGCCTTGTTGACGCTGATCTTCCAGTCGATGCCGGGCAGCGGCAGGCCGTCGTCGAGGTCGCGGATGTCGGAGCGCGCGGCGAGCATGGCCGCGACCTTCTTCGCCGCGTCGGGCAGGCGCTCGGGATCAAGCGCGGAGAGCTGCACCTGCACCGGCTTGCCGGTGGGCGGGCCGCCGGTCGGCGCGGTCACCTCGACGAGGATGCCGGGGATGTCGCGCGTCTCCTGGCGGATCTGCTCCATGATCTGGCGCGCGGGGCGGCGCTGCTTCCAGTCGATGAACTCGTACTGGATGACGCCGATCGTGTCTTCGGTCAGCTCCTGCAGGCCGCGCGGCTGCTCGCCGACGCGGGTATAGACGGTCTTCAGCTCCTTGTGCTTGAGCACGCGCTTTTCGACCTCGCCGACGAGGCGGTCCTTCTCGGCGATCGAGAGATTGCCGCGGCCGTGGATGACGATGATGCCGTAGTCGGGCTCGACGTCGGGGAAGAACTCGACGCCGCGGCCGAACTTGCCGTAGGCGGTCATCACCACGACGAGGAGCGCGAAGGCGAGGCCGAGGGTCATGCCGGGCCGGTGCAGCGCGAGGCGCACCAGGCGCATGTAGGGCCCGTCGTCGCGCACGCGGTCGTCGTGCGGCACGGCCGAGGCGCGGCCGAGCAGCGCCCCGAGCGTCGGCGTGAAGATCAGCGCCACCACGAGCGAGGCGAACAGCGTCGCGATCAGGGTGATCGGCATGTATTTCATGAACTCGCCGACCACGCCCGGCCAGAACAGGAGCGGGGAGAAGGCGGCGATGCGCGTGAGCGTTGCGGCCGTCACCGGACCGGACATGCGCTCGGCGGCGAGCGAATAGGCGGCGCGCGGCTGCATGCCTTCCGACATGCGCCGCTCGGCGAACTCGGAGACGATGATCGCATCATCCACCAGCATGCCGACAGCGAGAATGAGCGAGAACAGGACGACGATGTTGATCGTCAGCCCCGCGAGATAGAGGCCGAGGATGCCGGCGAGGAACGAGGCCGGGATCGCGATGCCGATGAACAGCGAGGCGCGGAAGCCGAGCGCGAACAGGATGATGACGGTGACGAGCAGGACCGCGGTGACGACCGCGTTCTGCAGCTCCTGCAGCATCTCGCGGATCATCTGCGACTTGTCCTGCGAGAACGTGACCTGGATGCCCTCGGGCCAGGTCTGCCGCACCGTCTCGACGATGTGCTTCACGATGTCGACGGTCTCGATCAGGTTGGCGCCGGTGCGCTTGGAGACCTCGACGGTCATCGCCGGCTTGCCGTTGACGCGCGTGATCGTGGTGGCGTCCTTGAAGGTGGGCTTCACCTGGGCGATGTCGCCGAGCGTAATGGTGGCGCCGCTCGTAGAGGCGACCGGGATCTGCAGCATGTCCTCGGGCTTCTCGACGAGCGAGGGGATCTTGACCGCAAAGCGGCCGGTCTCGCCTTCGAGCGCGCCCGCGGCCACGAGGGTGTTGGAGGACTGGGTGACGGCGGTGAGGTCCTGCAGCGAGACGCCGTAGCTCTTCATCAGCGCCGGCTCGGCGACGATCTCGACCACCTCGTCGCGCGCGCCGCGCAGCTCCGCGGCCAGCACGCCGGGGGCCTGCTCGATTGCGTTCTTGAGCACGCGGCCGGCGATGAGCAGCGTGCGCTCCGGCACATTGCCGGAGAGACCGACGACAAGCACCGGGTAGGCGGAAAGGTTCACCTCCTGCGTCAGCGGCTCCTCGGCGTCGCGCGGCAGCTCGCTCTTCGCCTCGTCCACCTTGGCGCGCACGTCGGCGAGCGCGGCCTTGGAATCGAAGCCCGCCTCGAACTCGAGCAGCACGAAGCCGCCGCCCTCGAAGGCGGTCGAGCGCATCTCCTTCACGTTGGAGACGGACTTGAGCTTGGTCTCCATGGGCCGCAGCAGCAGGCGCTCGGAGTCCTCCGGGCTGATGCCGCGCTGCTGGAGCTGCACATAGACGATCGGGATGCGGACGTCGGGCTCGGCTTCCTTCGGGATCGTCATATAGGCGACGAAGCCCGCGGTGAGCAGGAATGCAAGCGTCGCCAGCGTCAGGCGCGCGTGGTTGATGGCGTATTCGACGATGCGTCGCATCATGGCTGAGCTGCCGCTGGTTTACTTGCGCGCGGTCTGCAGGTCGGCGGCGGCCACGGCCTCCACCCGCTGTCCCTCGCGCACGAAGTCCTGTCCCTGCACGATCACACGCGCGCGGTCGGGGACGCCGGCGACCCACATGGTCTGCTGGCGGTCCTCGGCGATGGTGACGGGCACGAAATCGACCGAATTGTCGTCCTTCACGATGCGCACGCCGAGGTCGCCGCCCGAGGAGAAGATCAGCGCCGAGCGCGGCACTTCGGTGGCGGGCGTCGGCGCGAGCGAGACCGCGACCTCGACGGTGATGCCGTCGGGGATTTTGTTCTCGGGGTTCGCCGCCTCGATGTCCACGCGGTAGGTGCGCGTCGTCTCGCTTGCGCTCTTGGAGATGTAGCGGACCTTGCCGGCGGCGGTCTCGCCGGTGACGAGGCGGATTTCCGCGGGGGTGCCGATCTTCAGGCCGTTCAGCCTGCGCTCGGACACCTCGACCACGGCGATGATCGGATCGAGCGAGATGAGGTGCGCGATCTCGTTCGCGCCGCCCATGGGGCCGCTCGCGAGCATGGTCTGGCCCAGTTCGGCGGGGACCGCATTGACGATTCCCGACCAGGGCGCGCGGATCTGGCCGCGGTCGAGCTCGGCCTCGGCGGCGGCAAGCGCGGCTTCGGCGGCCTTCTCCTGCGCCTCGAGATCGAGCAGGTTGAGACGAGGCAGGGTGCCCTTTTCGATGAGTTGCTGGCGCGCCTCGCGCTCGCGCGTCTTCTGCGCGAGCTTGGCGCGGGCCTGCATCACCTGCGCGTCGCGCGCCTCGTCGGAGAGGACGGCGATCACGTCGCCCTTCTTCACAAAGTCGCCGCGCTGGACGCGCAGCTCGGTGACCACGCCGCCGGTGCGCGCGGCGACCGTCACCTTCTTGTCGGCCTGCGTGCGGCCGGACAGCACGAGCTTCGAGCTGTGGTCCACGACGTTCGTTTCGACGACGGCGACGCGGAACGGATTTTCGGCCGCCGTCTCGCTCTTGATCGCCGCCGTGCTTTGCGGGGATTCATGCGGCAGGAAATAGCCCGAGCCGATCCAGACGACGGCCGCGGCAACGATCCCGACGGAAACGATATGACTAGCCTTCATCGGAAGTCTCCTTGCCGGCTTTCGGCTGCCTGTCCGGCGCATGGCTCAGAAGGCAGCGGGCCACCTGCATGACGTAAGGGAACAGGGGTTCGATATCGAGATCGGGTTCGGCGGCGCGGCGCCATTCGAGGCCGTCGCCGAGCGCGAGCAGCACCACGACGATGCGCTCCAGATCGAGATCGGACGGAATCTCACCGCGCTCGGCCGCCTTGCGCAGGACTCCGACCAGCCCGGCTTCCACATCGGTGTTGATCGCGTGGTGGATGCGGCCGATCTCCGGGTTGCGGCGGCTTTCGGTCCTGATTTCGGCGCAGAGATTGATCTCTTCGGTCGGGCGTTCGATCAGATAGTGACGCGCGAGCTTCTCCAGCCCCTCGAATATGCCGGGGACGTTGGCCACGGCGGCGAAATTGTCGGCGGCATCGGCGCGGTCGCGTTCGGTGATCGCGGCGATGATCGCCTCCTTGGAGGGAAAATAGCGGTAGAGGCCGCCCGGGCTGATTTCGGCCTCGGCGCAGATTTCCTGCATCGACGACTGGTGAAAGCCCGAGCGCGCGAAGCAGCGCTGGGCGGCGGCGAGGATCTCCTCGCGGCGATCGGTCTGCCGCTGGACGGCGGGACGACTCATGGCCGGTATCCTGATTGTGCGTCGCAATATATGCGAGCGAACGTTCGTTCGCACAAGAGCGGGGGCCTGTCAAGGCCCGTTATGGCCGAAACCGGCGGAACCAGGGGTCGGGCGAGAGAAGGGCGTTTGCTGGCCGGACAGGCGCTCGTTGTTCCGTACCGGGCGTCAGCCGAGATCGCGCTGTGCCTCGGCCGCCATCTCGTCGAGGTCCGCACCGCCGCGGACCGTCACTTCTTCCTCCTTGATGGAGCCGATCGGCGGAGGCGCGATCTGCCGGTGCCGCGCGATGCCGAAGACGATCGCCACGGCGGAAACGACGGTAGCGGGGGCGGCGATGGTCTCGTCGGGGGTCAGCATCGCCGCAAGGGCGACCACGGCGAGGAGCAGGCGCAGGCCGATGTCGATCGCGGCATTGGTGGAGACGCGGCCGAACATGGCGAAGGCAACGCCGCAGGTGCCGGCCACGACGATCAGCGCATCCGCCCACTGCGCCCAGCCGGTCACCGACACCATGTCGGGGCGCGCGAAGATCGCGAACGTCATCAAGGTGAGCGGCAGGCAGATCTTCAAGGCTTCCCACATGGTCCGCATGAAAGACGCCTCGGCGATGCGCGCCGAGATTGCGGCGGTAAGCGAGGTCGGCGGCGACAGCTCGCCCCAGACCGACAGCAGGAAGACGAAGAAATGGGCGACCCAGGGATTGACGCCGAGCTTGGTCAGCGGCCCGACGATCACCACCGCGCCGATGATGTAGGTCGCGGTCGGCGGCAGGCCCGCGCCGACCAGCCAGCCGAAGATATAGGCCATGCCGATCATGGCGAGGATGTTCCAGCCGCCGAGCTCGAGCAGCATGCCGCCCATGCGGTTGATGAAGCCCGTCACGGTGAAGAGGCCGATCATGATGCCGAGCGTGGCGAGCAGGACCGTCAGGTAGGACGTCATGTCGGCGTGCGTCTCGATGCTGAGCAGGATATTGCCGAACAGCGTTTCCTTCTGAACCTCCGGGTCCTTCAGGACGTGCTTGAAATACAGGAACGCAATGATCAGCAGCACGAACATGAAGGCTGCCGTATAGAGCGCGGCCAGCAATTCGCCCATGCCAACCCAGCCCATGAGGACGATCAGGAAGATGACGGACACGAAAAAGATTGCGGTCTTCGTGAGGTCATAGGGCTGCAACGTGGGTGACGGCACCCGGTCCGCGGGCAGCAACCGCACGCACAGCAGGTACACGGCGAAGGCGAGCGCGATGTAATAGGCAAGGGCGAGGGGGAATCCGCGCGCGACGACATCCCAGTAGGGGACGCCGAGGAACTCCGACATCAGGAATGCGCCGACGCCCATGAGCGGCGGCATCAGGAGCCCGCCCATGGAGGCGGACGTCTCGACCGCGCCGGCGAAAGTGGCGGGAACACCGTAGCGCTTCATCAGCGGAATGGTGATGCTCCCGACGACGACGGCGTTGGCCGAGCCCGAGCCGCTCACCGTGCCGACGGCGAGCGAGCCGAGGACGGCGGTCTGCGGCACCATCTGCCGGTTGCCGCCGGCCAGGCGCCGCATGACGTTGATCATCGCGGACTGTGCGCCGAAGCCGCGTGCGGCCGCCGCGAGCGTGAGGAAGGCGGCGATCAGCGTGAGTGCGAGCTGGCCGTAGATGCCATAGATGCCGGTCGAGAACTCTACGGTGCTCGACGTGATGACGCGGTAGAGCGAGGTGCCGGGATGCCAGAAGAAATCGATCGGGCTCAGATAGCCGTACAGCGTGTAAACGATGAGAATGAGGTTGATCCAGAACAGGACCGGATGCGCGAGGCGCGAAAGCTCCATGACGACGAGAAATATGAGCAGGCCGACGATGAAATCGTGGCGGGTGTAGGAGCCCTGGCGATAGATCGCCACGTCTTCGAAATTGAACCAGAAATAATAGAAAGCGTAGAGGCAGATGCCGACGATGACCGCGACGATCAGATCGTTCACCCGCGGCGGCAGCCACGGATAAAAATAATTGCTCCGGTACATGAAGAGCGTCTGCAGGATCAGCGCGACGGACATGAGCCGCGAAACCAGCTCCTGCGGGCCGCCGGCGCCGGTGTAGAAATAATAGAGAAGCCAGAAGGACAGGACGAACGAGAAGAACAGGATGATGTTGTTCAGACTGAACACGCGTTTGATGGCGTCAACCATGGCTTCTCATCCCCCAGAAATACGGTCCTGAATTGAAGAGGCGCGGACGGCGCAGCGCGCATCGTCCCCGTTCGCCAGTGCCGCGCCTTTCTCTCCAACCCGGTCCGTCATCGCCCGGTCGTGCCAGGTCTTGTCGCTTATCTCGTTATCGAAATGCTCCAAGGCGGGCGCGGCACCGAAAAGCCCCGCGCCCGCCCCGGAAGTCACGTCGGGCGATCAGCTTGCGACCTTCCACTTCTCGTTCCACGCCTTCTTTTCCTTCAGGAACTTGGCGAGGCCCGGATGAACCGGAATGTCCGGGTTTGCGCTGATGCCGTTCACCTGCATGCCGACGAAGTCCTTCGCCATCGGCGTGAAGCCCGGGTCGGCCTTCGCGAGTTCGCCCGCGTTCTTTTCGAACGCAACCAGCATCTTGTAGACAACGTCTTCCGGCATGTCGGCACGGACGTTGTAGCCGAACAGGATCGGTACACCGAGGATGGTCTTCACACCGACGTCCTTGGTGAAGGCTTGCTTCGGATCGACTTCGGCGATCGCGAGACCCGCTGCCTTCAGCTTGGCGACCTCATCGGGGCACGGATTGATGATGGAGACGTCCGAGCGGATGTCGGTTTCCTTCCAGTAGGTCGCGAGCGAGCGGCCTGCGGTGGTGTAGGCGACGGAGCCGGCGATCGTGCCGCCCTGCAGGGCGTCGGCGTTGGTCTTGGCGTCGATCTGCACGTGCTTGAAGTCGTAGCCGAGCGCCTTGTAGATGCGTTGGAAGTTGAGCCAGTTCATGAAGCCGGCGGTGGTGAAGAAGGTCGGCTTGCCGGCGATGTCCTTCAGACACTTGTAGTCGCCGGCCTTGCTCTTCGGCACGGCCATGAAGGATTCCATCGGATAGGCGTACCAGGTGTGAACGAGCCTGCCCTTGCCAGCGTTGTAATCCTTGAAGCCGCCGGTGCCCTCATAGAGCTGGGTCATGCCGACGTCGGCCGTGTAACCGATCTCGCCGTCACCATCCATGGCGGCTTTCATGGCGCCGGTCGTGGACGGATAGGGGTTCACCGTGACGGTGTATTCGCCGCCGAGCGCCCCTTCGAGGATCTTCGTCATCGAGGCGGCGACCCGGTAGCCGTAAGAGTCGACGCTCGACGTCGACCAGCGGATCGACTTGCGGCCTTGCGCCTCCGACGGCTGAACGGCCGCGGCGGTGAAAACGGCGGCCAATGCCGCCACCGATACGGCAAACGTGAACCCTAGTCTTACTTTCTGCATCGATCATCCTCCCATCGAATGCGACTGCGTAGGTTGAGGCCCACCATGGCGCTTCGGCGCGATGCCGGATGCCTGGCGGTGGGCAGGAATGGGTTAGGAGAGACGACTGAACGACCGCTCAGGGTGATCCATGTTGGTCGTCTCCCTCAAACAGACTTGCGGCTTGTGCGACGCATAAATATTTGCGCCGTCAATATTATTAGCCATTTGACCCCGATGGGCGCGCCCCTGTCAACGGCGGGAGAGCAATTTTCCGCGGCGGCGAATGCGCGCAAATCGTTCACCATGCCGAGAAACCCGAACCGGTTGGAAGCATCTGACTGGCGCTGCATTGCGGCGATTCACGGGCCGGGAGCGACATGGTGCGCCGTGCGATGCTTTATCGCGCGGAGGCCGGCGACCTGCCCTTGCAGCAGGCGGCCGATCGCTCCATCTCTGGACAGCCGGGGGGTGCTTTGCTACAGGCTCCCGGCTCGGCGCCAGTTTTTGGGCACCGAAGACGGGCGCATAGCTCAGTTGGTAGAGCAGCTGACTCTTAATCAGCGGGTCCAAGGTTCGAGTCCTTGTGCGCCCACCACGTCTTTCCAGTCACTTATCCCGAAGCACCGAGGAACAGCGCGCGAACAAAATCGCGGTTTGTGACGTTCCTCTGTGACTTTGGCCCGCGCGCTATTTTCAGATCTTCGCCTGTCGTGTCTATCCGATCCTAGTAGGTCTCGACATGGAAGCGTCCTTCGTCGCGCAGGCGGGTGCGGCAATCCTGCCAGGACATCGCGTGTTCCCGGCAGATCTGCTCGAACGCGGCCTCGACGCCCGATTCCATGCCGCGCAGGCCGCAGACATAGACGTGCGTCGTGTCGCGGCGGAGAAGCTCGGCCAGATCGGCCGCGCGGGTGCGCATGCGATCCTGCACGTATTCCTTCGGGCGATCCGGCAGCCGCGAGAAGACGAGTTCCTGGTCGAGCAGGGACTTGGGCACTTTCTGCAGCGGCCCGAAATAGGGCAGTTCCTGCGGGCTGCGCGCACCGAAAAACAGGTAGAGCCTGCCTTTCGCATTCGGCATGGAGCGCCGCCGGCGCTCGGTGAAGCCACGGAACGGTGCCGAGCCCGTGCCGGTGCAGATCATGACGATGTCAGCGGCGGGGTCATCGGGCATCAGGAACGTCGCGCCGAACGGACCGACAATTTTAACTCGGTCGCCGCGCTGCAGATCGCAGAGATAGTTCGACGCCAGCCCGCGATGCACGCTGCCATCGCCGCACGTTTCCACGACGCGCTTCACCGTGAGCGAGAGGTTGTTGGTGTTCGGCCGTTCCCCGTCGCGCGGGCTCGCCACCGAGTAGAGCCGCAAGGCATGCGGCCGGCCGTTCGCTTCGGTGCCGGGAACGACCACGCCGATGCTCTGGCCCTCCAGCACCGGAAAAGGCGTCGTTCCCAAATCGAGAATGATGTGGCGCACGTCGGCGCTCGCGTCCGCGGCGGTCAGCCGGAAATTGCCGGCGACCGTCGCCTCGGCCGGATTGCTGCGGCCGAACAGATTGATGCGCGGCTGCGCGGCGGAGGCGGGCGCTCGCACCGTGCCGCCCGTGCCTTTGTGCGCGTCGTCGAGGAGGGCCGCCGCCTCGTCGTCCACCGCCTCGAGCGCGGCAACGCCGGCATCGCCGGCCGGCGTTTCCGTCTCGGGCGGCAGATCCGTCCAGGAGAACTGGTCGTCCAGCGAATAGGGTTTTCCCACCATCACGAAATGATTGATGGAGCCCGTCGGGCAGGGCGCCACGCAATCCATGCAGAAGCCGCACTTTTCCGGATCGACCACGTAGTTGTTGGCGTCGTGCGTGACCGCGCCGACCGGACACGTCGCCTCGCAGGTGTTGCAACGGATGCACACCGCGGGGTCGATCAGGTGCTGCTTGACGAGCGCGGTCATCGCCGCCCCGCTCCGTATGCTGCGCCGTTCACTCCGCGATCTTCACGTATTCGAAGTCGCCGGGCTTGTTGTCGATGCCTACCCTCGGCGGCGCGATCCAGCTTGCGAACTTGCCGGGGGCGAACTCCGGCTGCATCAGATTCTCGATGAAGTCGCGGTCGCGCGAGGACGGCAGGAAGTCATCCTTGCGCTTCTCCCATTCCGCGTCGCTGAGGACGTTTCCCTCGGTATCGATCTTGATCTTGGAAAATTCGCCGATGTGGCGGTGGAACGCCACGTGCGGCAGCTTGAGCTGGAACGGCACGCCGTATTTCTCGATGATCTTGTTCCAGCGGCTGACGCCGGCGGCGCAATCCGTCACGTAGTCGTCGCGCAGGCGCATATTCAGCGCGGAGAGCGCCGCGGTCTCATCCCTGACGATCTTGCCGTCGACGAGGCGCAGCACCGGATACGTGCTGCTCTCGAGCTGGTGGTCGTCCTCGAGCTTGTCCTCGCGGAAGCGGCCCTTGAGTCCGGCATGGAACGCGTTCGCCGCGTTGGTCGAAATCTCGTTGCCGAAGAGATCGAGCGTCAGCGAGAAGTGGATGTTCAATTTCTTCTGCACGGTGGGAAGGTCGATGACGCCGAGCTTGCGGATCGCGTCGATGTCGCAGGGGTCCTCGATGCCGTTCTCCTTCATGGCGGCACAGGTGCGCTCGATCACGCGGCCGACGCCGGTCTCGCCGACGAACATGTGGTGCGCCTCTTCCGTCAGCATGAAGCGGCAGGTGCGCGACAGGGGATCGAAGCCCGACTGCGCCAGCGCCTCCAGTTGCATTTTGCCGTCGCGGTCGGTGAAGAAGGTGAACATGAAGAAGGAGAGCCAGTCGGGCGTCTTCTCGTTGAAGGCGCCGAGCATGCGCGGCGTGTCGGGATCGCCGGAGCGGCGCTGGAGCAGCGCTTCGGCCTCCTCGCGGCCGTCGGCGCCGAAATACTTCTGCAGGAGATAGACCATCGCCCACAGGTGGCGGCCTTCCTCGACGTTCACCTGGAAAAGATTGCGCATGTCGTAGAGCGAGGGCGCCGTCTTGCCGAGGTGGCGCTGCTGCTCGACCGAGGCGGGCTCTGTGTCGCCCTGGATCACCACGAGCCGGCGCAGCATGGCGCGGTACTCGCCCGGCACCTCCTGCCAGGCCTTCTCGCCGCGGTGGGCGCCGAACGGCACGCGGCGGTCTTCCACCTGCGGCGCCAGCAGAATGCCCCACTTGTATTCGGGCATGCGCACGTAATCGAATTTCGCCCAGCCCTTGGGATCGACGCTGACGGCGGTGCGCAGATAGACGAGCGACTGCTGGAAGCCTTCCGGCCCCATGTCGTGCCACCAATTGATGTAGCCCGGGTGCCACTTCTCCAGCGCCTTCTTCACGCGCATGTCCTGGTTGAGGCCGACGTTGTTCGGAATGAGTCCGTCATAGTCGACATTCATTACGTTCATGATCAAACCCTCTCCCTGTTGAACGCCGGCTGCACGCCGCTGCCGTAGCGGGACAGCGCGCCTTCCTTGCCCACTGCGTTCGGCCGTTGAAAAATCCAGTTCTGCCAGGCGGTCAGCCGCCCGAAGATCTTCGTTTCCATGGTCTCCGGGCCGGCAAACCGCAGATTCGCCTCCATGCCGGTGAGGGCGTCGGGCGAGAAGCTCGAACGCTCCTCGAACATCACCCGCAGCTCGTCGTCCCAGTCGAAATCCTCGTAGGCGAACGTGACGAGACCGAGTGCCTCGGCGTCCTCGCCCGCAAGCGGGGTGCCGATTTTTTCCTTCGCCTCCTGCACGCGGCTCGGCTCGCCGAGGAAGCGCGTCTCCAGCCGCGTCAGGCCGTTCCCCATCGGGTAGAGGCCGAAATTGACCTCGTGCAGCACGAGCGCGGCGGGCGGCTGGTTGTCGCCTTCGCGCTGGCCGATCAGCATCAGCGAGCGGTCGGCGGCGAACGCGAGCTCGGCGAGCGTGCCGGCAAAGCAGCTGCCGGGCTCGATCAGCGCGATCAGGCTCTTCGCGGTCACGTCGACGCGCTTCAGGACGCGCTTGAGATAGTGCCGCACCTCGCGGATCAGCCAGTCATCGCCGTGCTCCAGAAGAAACGTGTCGTGGCTCGTCACCGTCTGCGGGTCGCCGATGGTGCGGAAGACGAGGAGGCCGATCTCGGGCTCGTTGAAGCGAAGGTGCAGGATCGCGTCCTCCAGCTCACGTGCGATGGCGAGCGGCCAGAAGGCGGCGCCGAGTGCGTGCGCCGCCTCGAGCGAAGGCGGGGCAGGGCGGTTCGGCGCACGCAGCGTGACATTGGCGATGCCGCGTGCGCGTTCGATCTCGATCGCGACGTGCGGATAGACGACCGTGTCGCCATCGATCTTGCGGTCGAGCGCGGTGAGCTCGATGCCTTTGGCATTCTTCGGCCGGTCGGAGTGCGCGGCGAGATCGTGCGCACGCGCCTTGACCGCATCGGCCCACTTCGAGTTTGGCACGACCTCGTCGACGAGGCGCCAGTCCACGGCCTTGGCTCCGCGCACGCCTTCCTCGACCGAGCAGAAGGCGTCCGCGAGGTCGCGGCGCACCTTGCGCTTGTCGGTTACGCGGGTGAGCCCGCCGGTTCCGGGCAGCACGGCCAGCAGCGGCGTCTCCGGCAGCGACACGGTGGAGCGGCGGTCGTCCACCAGCATGATGTGGTCGGTGGCAAGCGCCAGCTCATAGCCGCCGCCGGCGGCGGTGCCGTTGATCGCGCAGAGATAGATCTGCCGGGAGTTTTCGGTTGCGTCCTCGATGGCGAGCCGCGTCTCGTTGGTGAACTTGCAGAAGTTCACCTTGTGACCGTGCGTCGCCTTGCCGAGCATGCGGATATTGGCGCCGGCACAGAAGACATTGTCCTTGCCGGAGCGGACGATAACCGCGCGCACCTCCGGGTGCTCGAAGCGCAGGCGCTGCACGGCGTCGTTCAGTTCGATGTCGACCGCGAGATCGTAGGAATTGAGCTTCAGCTCGTACTCGGGGGAGAGCCCGCCTGCCGGATCGACGTCCATGACCAGCGAGGCGATCTCGCCGCCGGTCTCGATGCGCCAATGCCGATAGCGACCCGGATTCGTCTGGAAGTCGATGCTGCCCATGGGGCCTCCCGTTCGCGCAGCCTTTGCGGCTTTTAGTTATTCTATGAATTATTGTGCATGCATTATCCTGAACTTTGGAGGCATTTCAAGGAGTAGATGCATTAAAATGCATCTTCTTCAGGCGGCGGGCATAAGCCCTTCATGGACCGCCAGAATCCGATGGGCGAAGGCGGCAACCGCCTCGAGCGTTGCCTTGGGCTGGTCGAGGTGCGGGGAGTGGCCGCAGCGGTCAAGAATCGCCGTCTCGACCGGGCAGTACGCCTCCCGTTCGGCAAGCCGGATCTGCTCCAGCGTTCCGTACTGGTCGTCGGCCCCCTGCACGATCAGCATCGGCGCGCGGATGTGGGCGACATACTCATCGAGGCGCCACTTGCGAAATTCCGGATCGAGCCAGGCGTCGTTCCAGCCGCGGAACGCAACATCGACATTGCGGTGATATCTGGCCAGCCGCTCGCGCAGGCCGCCGGTGTCGTATGCCGTTTTCGCGGCGGCGATGCTTTGGATCGAGATGTCCTCGACGAGAAAGTGCGGCGCCAGCAATGCAATGCCGCGCACGCGGAAATCCTGCGTTCCGCCCGCATAGATCGTGGCGATCGAAGCCCCGTCGCTGTGCCCGACAAGAATCGTCTTGCGGATGCCGGCCGCATCGAGGACGCGGGGCAGGATCTGCAGCGTCTCGTCGTGCATGTAGGTGAGCGGCCACGGCAGCGGCGCCGGGTCCGACTGGCCGTAGCCGAAGCGCGAATAGGCGAGCACGCCGCATCGCGTCCGCTCCGCCAGCCGTTGCGGAAAATCGCGCCACATGGCGACGCAACCGAGGCCCTCGTGCAGCAGCACGAGGGTCGGCGCCTGCTCCGGCGCGGGGCCGAACCACGCCGTTTCAATCTTGCGTCCGTCGATGCGGAGTTCGCCGTTCATTGCTCCCGTCTTTGCGTCTTTACGCGGCCTTGCCCGACTCCTCGTCGCGCAACTTGAAGCGCTGAATCTTTCCCGTCGCCGTCTTCGGCAGGTCGGCGCGCACGGTGATCCAGCGCGGGTATTTCCAGGCGCCGGCGCGCGACTTGACGTGCTCCTTGAGCGAATTGAACAGGCTGTCGTCCGCCTGGAAGCCCTGTTTCAGCACGATGAACGCTTTCGGCTTCAGCAGTCCGTCGCTGTCTTCCTTGCCGATGACGGCGGCTTCGAGCACCGCTTCGTGGGAGATGAGCGCGGCCTCGACCTCGAACGGTGAGACCCAGATGCCGCTGACCTTGAACATGTCGTCGGTGCGGCCGCAGTAATGATAATACCCCTCCGCATCGCGGGTGTATTTATCGCCGGTGTAGGTCCATTCGCCGGCAAAGGTGCGGCGGGTTTTTTCCCGCTGGTTCCAGTAGCCTTCCGCGGCGGAAGGGCCGCGGATGATGAGCTCGCCCACTTCGTCGGCGCCGAGCTCCTGTCCTTCATCGCTGACGATCTTGGCATCATAGCCGGGCACCGGTTTTCCCGACGTGCCGTAGTGGACGTCGCCCGGCCGGTTGCTGACGAAGATGTGCAGCATTTCGGTCGAGCCGATGCCGTCGATGATGTCGACGCCCACCTTCTCGCGCCAGCGCTCGCCGACATTGGCGGGCAGGGCTTCGCCTGCGGAAACGCACATGCGCAGCCGGCCGGAACCCGCACCCGGACCGATGTCCTTGTGCGCAAGCAGCGCCGCATACAGGGTGGGAACGCCGCAGAAGATGGTCGGTTGTTCCCGCTTGATGATCTCCAGCACCGCGTCGGGCGACGGTCGGTCGGGCAGCAGGACGGTCGTCGCACCCACCGACATCGGGAAGGAGATGCCGTTCCCGAGCCCGTAGGCGAAGAACAGCTTGGCGGCGGAGAAAACGATGTCGTCCTCGCGGATGCCGAGCACCTGCTGTCCGAAGAGCTTTGCCGTGGCGATCGGGCTGGTGTGGATGTGCTTGGCGCCCTTGGGCTGGCCGGTCGAGCCCGACGAATAGAGCCAGAACGCCACTTCGTCGGAGATCGTCGGCGCGGTCCACGGTTCCGGCTTTCCGCGCGCGAGCATGTCGTCGAAGGAAAGCACTTCGCGGGCGCCGGCTTGCGTCACTGCCGTTGCCGGCCCGCCGGACACCACGATCAGCCGCAGGTGCCGCAGCTTGCCGAGGATCGGCTCGATGGATTTCAGGAGCGGCGCCGACACGAACACCGCCTCCACGCGGCTGTCGTCCAGCATGTACTCGTACTGCTCGGACGTCAGCAGCGTGTTGAGCGGAATGCAGACGACGCCCGCCCGGATCGATCCCCAGAAGGCGACGGGAAAGTCCACGGTATCGAGCAGCAACAGCGCGACGCGCGATTCCTGCTTGAAGCCCAGCGCGCGCAGCGCGCCGGCGAACCGGAACGTGTTTTCCTGCAGCTGACCGTAGGTGAGCTTGCGCGCGCCGTCGCTGAAAGCGAGCTTGTTGCCGAGCCCGCGCTCCACATTGGCGTCCACGAAATCAGAAACCGCGTTGTACGGCCTCCGCTGGGTAAAATCCTCGCCGGCCATTCCTGATTTCCTCCCCTGTCCGGAGCTTTCTTGCTCGTTCGGCTGTGTTCCCCCGTTGCCCGGAGCCCGCCTTGACGAAAGGCAGCTCAATCCGCGTGCAGGCCGTGAACCGGCTTATTCCTTGTGTTGCCGCGCGCTGACGATCGGAGACGCGCAGACGGGTGCGTCCCCCGGCCGGAAGCCCGACAGACGAATGTCCACCCCGCTCTTTTGCACTCGCCGTATTATGTCCATGCATTATAATGCGCGCAAGGTGATGAGACCATGAAGCATAATTCGGCGCTCCCTGACGTCGAGGCCGCAAGCCCGGAAGCCGCCTCCTTCCTGCGGCTTCTGGGCGAGCGCCTACGCACATTGCGAAGCCGCCGCGGCATGTCGCGCAAGGTCCTCGCGCGCCACTCCGAAATCTCCGAACGCTACCTCGCCCAGCTCGAGGCAGGGAAGGCGAACTGCTCGATCGTTCTCTGGCGGAGGATCGCAAGGGCGATGAGCGTGTCCGTCGCCGAGCTCGTCGACGCGCGACCCGAGAGGCCGCTCGAGGCCGTGTTCCTGGAGCAATTCCTCTCGCGTCTCTCCCCGACGCAGCTTTCGCAGGCGCGCGAACTGCTCATCAGCCATTTCGACGGCAAGGCGGGCGACCAGCGGTGCGATCGGATTGCTTTCGTCGGCTTGCGCGGCGCGGGCAAATCCACCCTGGGGCAGATGCTGGCGGAACGGTTGGACGCTCCGTTCTTCGAGCTTGATCGGGCAATCGAACAGCATAGCGGGATGGTCCTCAAGGAAATGTTCGAGATGTTCGGTCAGGAGACATTTCGCCGGAACGAGCGCGTCGCGCTCGAGACGATCCTGTCCGAGCATCCGCGCTTCGTGCTGGCGACCGGCGGCAGCATCGTCGCAGAGCCGGTTACGCACGAGCTCCTCCTGACCTCCTGCCTGACTGTATGGGTGCGGGCGTCGCCGGAGGAGCACATGCGGCGCGTCATCAAGCAGGGCGACCTGCGGCCGATGGCGAACAATGTGCGCGCCATGGACGACCTCCTGTCCATCCTCCGCAGCCGCGAGCCGCTCTATGCCAAGGCCGATATCGTGCTCGACACCGCCGACAAGGAGCCGCACGAAAGCCTTGAACAATTGCTGGCGCTGCTCGGTCGGTCCGACATCCATACGAAGCGGCGTTCCGTCTGAACGTCACACGCCGAGGTGGCGGTGAATCAGGGCTTCGTCCGCGCGCAAAGCCGCGGTCGGGCCGTCGAACACGATCTCGCCCTTCACGATCACCATGTGGCGGTGGGCGAGCTCGAACAGATCGTCGAGGTTCTTGTCCACCACGATCGAGGCGATGCCCGCCTCGGTGATCAGGCGCAGCGTCGCCCAGATCTCGTCGCGGACTTTCGGGGCGAGACCTTCGGTGGCTTCGTCGAGCAGGATGATTTCCGGATTGGTCATCAGCGCGCGGCCGATGGCGAGCATCTTCTGCTCGCCGCCGGAAAGCTGGTTGCCCCAGTTCGAGCGGCGTTCGGCAAGCCGCGGAAACAGACCGTACACGCGCTCCAGCGTCCAGTCGGCGCGCGCGTCCCGGCCGGGCCGCGCCGCAAAAGTCAGATTCTCCTCCACCGTGAGGTTCGGAAACACGCCGCGATCCTCGGGCACGAAGGCGATGCCCGCCCGCGCCACGGCGGACGCCCTTTCGCCCGTCATGTCGGCGCCGCGAAGCCGGATCGCGCCCGAACGCGGCCGCAGCAAACCCATCAGCGTGCGCAGGAGCGTCGTCTTGCCCATGCCGTTTCGCCCCATCAGCGACACCGCCTCGTGTGGCATGACGCGGATGGAGACGTTCCGCAGGATATGACTCTGGCCGTAATAGGCGTTCACGGCGTCGGCTTGCAGCACCGGCGCGGCCGTGTCTTCCGCGGTCGCTGCGGCGTTCATCCGGGCACCTTCTCGCTGTCGCCGTATTGTCCGAGATAGGCGGCGCGGACGGCGAGGTCGCGGCGAATCTCGTCCGGCGTCCCGTGCGCGATCAGCTTTCCTTCCACCAGCACCGACAAGGTATCGGCGGCGGCAAAGATCGCGTCCATGTCGTGCTCGATCAGAATGACCGTATGGTCGACGGCGAGGTCGCGCAGCAGTGCGACCACGCGTGCGGTCTCCTCGGGGCCCATGCCCGCCAGCGGTTCGTCGAGAATGAGCAGCCGCGCGCCGGAAGCGATCAGCATGGCGATCTCGAGCTGCCGCTGCTCGCCGTGGCTGAGGTGCGCGGCGCGCACGTGGCGGCGGGCGGTGAGCCCCGCTGCCTGCAGGGCGTTGACGACCGCCGCCTCCTCGTTTTGCCGATAGGCCGCGTCGGAGACCCGCCACGGGTGCGGATGACGCGCTTGCGCCGCAAGCCGGCAATTCTCTCCCACCGTGAAGGGCAGCAGGATGTTGGTGCGCTGATAGCTGCGGCCAAGGCCGCGCCGTGCAATCAGAAAGTCACGCTGGCCCGCGATTTCCTCGCCGTCGAGGCGAATGGAGCCGGCGGTCGGCGGCAGCACGCCCGACAGGAGATTGATCAGCGTGGTCTTGCCGGCGCCGTTCGGACCGATGATTCCGTGCACCCGGTTGCGCTGGAAGCCGACCGTCACGCCGTTGACGGCGACGAGGCCGCCGAACCGCCGGCTCAGCTCTTCGGTGGCGAGCTCCTTGCCGGGCTGCGGCTGGCGCGCGGGGGGCGCCTTGGCTTCGACGGGCTCAGCCGCAGGCTTCCCGCCGCGATCCCGCTCCAGCAGGCCGGCAATTCCCCGCGGCGCGACCAGCACGAGGCCGATCAGGACGAAGCCGAGCGCCATCAGCCAGTGATCGGCAATCGTCGCACCGACCATGGCGGGGGAGCGCAGCAGCTCTTCGAGGATCGCAAACAGGACGGCGCCGAGGATCGGGCCGTACAGGGTGCCGGTGCCGCCGAGCACCACCATCATGATGGCGAGTCCGGACTCGCGCCAGCCGAACAGGTCCGGCGTCACGTAGCCGTCGATGGAGGCGAACAGGCCGCCGGCCAGTCCGCCGAGCGCGCCCGCCACCACGAAGCTGAGAAGCTTGTAGTTGTACGTATTGAAGCCGAGCGCGCTGACGCGCGCTTCATTGTGACAGATTCCCTGAAGGACGCGGCCGACCGGCGACCGCGTGAGCCAAAGCAAAAACAGGTAGCTCGCAATGAGGGCGGCGAGGCAGAAATAATAGAGGTTCAGGCGGTTGCCGAAATCGAGGGCCAGCCAATCGCCGATATGAAATTGCGGGACGACATTGATGTAGGCGCCGTCGGATCCGCCGGCGACGTCGGTGTCGTGAAACAGGGAAAACAACATCTGGCCGAACGCAAGCGTCACCATGATGAAATAGAATCCGCGCGCGAGCACGGCGATCGCGCCGATCGCGGCCGCGCAGATCGCGGCGGCAACGATCGTCGCGGGTATGGCAATGAGCGCGCTGACGGCCTCGGATTTGGGCGAAATGAAATAGAGCGTATAGGCGCCGAGCCCGAGGAACATGGCGTGCCCGAAGCTGACGAGTCCGGTGACGCCGATCAGGAAGTCGAGGCTGACCACGAGGATCGCGATCACCATCACGCGCGTCGTGAACTTGATCCCGTAGGTCCCGACAAAGAACGGAAGCACCAAGGCGATCGCGATAAGTGCGATCAGCACGGCCAAGACCACGGGGCGGGGCCTCGCGAGCATATCAGGCTCTACCGAACAGGCCTGCAGGACGGGTGACGAGCACCGCCGCCATCAATGCATAGACAACCACGCTGGCGAGCTGCGGCAGGAACACCTTGCCGAATGCATCGGCCAATCCGATCAGCAGCGCGCCGACGAGCGCCCCCTTGATGCTGCCGATGCCGCCGATGACCACGACGACGAACGAGATGATCAGGACGCGCTCGCCGATGCCGGGGTAAACGCTTTCGATCGGCGCAGCGACGATGCCGGCAGCCGCCGCGAGGGCGACGCCGGCAGCAAACACGAAACGGAACAGGATGCGCGTGTCGATCCCCAGCGCCTCCACCATTTCGCGATTGGATTCGCCGGCGCGGATCATCTGGCCGATCCGCGTCTTCTGGATGACGAGCATCATGGCGAGCGCAAGCAGGATGCAGATCGCGCCGACCGCGAGCCGATAGACCGGATAGCTCAGGGTGTCGGACAGCTGAATGCTCGCGGAAAGGTAAGCGGGAATGGGGACGCTGTGCGGCTGCGTGCCCCACAGGATGCGCTGCAACTCGTTGAAGACGAGGATCAATCCGAACGTGAGCAGCACCTGCTGCAGGTGATCCCGATTGTAGAGATGGCGGATGAACAGCCATTCGATGGCGGCGCCGAACGCAAAGGCGATGGGAATTCCCGCCGCCAGCGCGAGGAAGATGTCGCCGAACCAGCTCGTGAGCGTGAGCGAGAGATAGGCCCCCAGCATGTAGAACGAGCCGTGGGACAAATTGATGATGCCGAGAATGCCGAAGACGAGCGTCAGCCCGCTCGCGGCAAGAAAGATCAGCAGCCCGTATTGCAGGCCGTTCAGGATCTGGATGAGAACGAGCTCCATACGGCCGACACCGTACCATGCCGCAGGGAAGGCGGGGGGACTTGTCCCCCCCCGCCTTGCCCGCTTTTCACGGTTACGCTGAAAGCTTGCAGCCGGTGCCCGGATCGGAGAATGCCGTCGCCGTCGTCCGGATCAGCTGGTTCTTCCCGTCCTTGAGCTCGCGGAGATAGAAGTTCTGGACCGGATTGTTCGCCGCAGACAGGCGGAACGGTCCGCGCGGGCTGTTGAAGGATGCCTTGCTCATTGCCGCGTTCAGCGCGTCGCGCTTGGCGGCGTCGCCGCCGGCGGCCGTGAGTCCGATTTCCAGCAATTGCATAGCGTCCCAGCCCTGCACCGCATAGACGTCGGGAGCGGCCTTGTAGGCGTCCTGGAAGGCCTTGCGGAAGGCTTTGTTCTCGGCATTGTCGACGTCGTCCGCGTAGTGCAGCACGGTCTTGACGCCATCGCCTTCCTTGCCCACCGCGCTCTCAATGCCGTCGGTGAGGAAGCCCGGTCCCCACAGCGGGATCGACGCGCCGAGGCGTGCGGCCGCGTAGTCCTTGACGAACTTGACCGCGCCGCCGCCGGCATAGAACGCATAGACGGCGTCCGGCTTGATCGAGGCGATCTCGGCAAGCGCGCTTTGGAACTCGACGTTCGGGAAGGGAACCTCGATGTTCTTCAGCACCTGGCCGCCGGCCTTCTTGAAGTTGTCCGCAAATCCCTCGACGAATTCCACGCCGGCCGCGTATTTCCAAGTGCAGGTGACGACGCGCTTGATGCCGGCTTCGGCCATCGCCGTTCCCGTCGCAAGGCCGACCTGGCCGTTCGCAAACGAGGTGCGGAAGATGTTGCGGGCGCAGAGTGTGCGCGTCAGATCGTTGGCGCCGGCATTGGGAATGATGGTCGGGATGCCCTCCTCGCGGGCAATCTTGCTCATGGCGAGCGCGACACCCGAATGGACCGTGCCGGTGAGGATGTCGACCTTTTCGCCTTGCACGAGCTTGGTGGTGAGCTCGGGTCCCTTCGGCGGCGCGGACTCGTCATCCAGCTTGACGAACGTGATCTGCCGGCCGGCGAGCGAACCGCCTTTCTGTTTTACGTAAAGCTCCATGGCCCGCGTGATCGCTTCGCCGAGCGGCGCGTAGGTGCCGGTATAGGGCAGCAATACGCCGACCTTCACGGGTTTGGCCTGCGCGATCGCGGGCCGCGCCAGCGGCAACGCGCTGACGGCGGCGCCGGCGCCTGCGAGTTGCAAGAGCCGACGACGAGATACTCCTCGAGACGTAACTGTCATTGACATTCCCTCCCTGCCGCCCGCGGACGGCATTCTGTTGTTGCTTGTGCTTCTAAAAGCTCGCGTCAAAGGCGAACTTGCATTCGATCAAGGGGATCGATTGGCGTCGTGGAAATGAAGTATATTACAGGCAGCTTCTCCATCAAAATTTTCGGGGCTCATTTCCGCGGACTCCGGCGAAAAAATGTCTTGTTTCGCCCGTGTCATCGGCAATACGAACGCGGAAATATAGTTCGGAAACGCGAACCCCTTCCGCGCTCAGCGTCGTTGAGGGGCGGGCCCAAGAAATTCTGCGACATTTCGGCGCGACGGGGATGTTGCAGGGAAATCCCGGCGGCCAGGTGCCGGCTATTCTTGCCGTCCATCGCCGGCATCGGGCGGCGCCACGGCCGCATCGAGCTGACCGCTGCGCCGGAGCGCGTCGGCAACGAAGCCGGATGCTTTCATCCGCTCGACGAAGTCGCGCACGTAGCGGAACGCGGCGGGGCGGCCCTTGGGCAGGCCCATGGCCTGCCGGATCTGCATGAAGCGGCCGTCGAGCACGCGCACGCTCGGGTCCTTCGCGGCATGATCCACGAGCCACTGGCGGACGCCGGCCACGGCCTCGAGCTTGTCGGCGAGAAAGAGATCGATCATGGCGCGCGGCCCGCCGACGGGCGCGCGGACAATCGTGGCGTGCTGCAATGTCCGCTTGAGAAAGAGATCGTAGGCGGAGTCCGGGCCGACGGCGATGCGCACGCCGGGCCGGTCGACGTCGGCAATCTCGCGAAACGCGGTCCCGGCCCACACCATATAGGTGCCTTCGATCAGGACGTAGGGCGCGGTGAAATCGATCTCCGCCGCGCGGGCCGGCTCGATCGCCAGGAAGGCGATGTCCCAGACGCCGTGCTTCAGCGTGGCAAATACCTTTCCGGCTGCCTCGAAGCTTTCGAAGTGCACGGGACGGCCGATTTCGCGGGCGAGCTCGTTGGCGAGATCGACGGTGACGCCGCGAAGCTCGCCGCTCGCGGGATCGCGTTGCGCGAGGACGGTGTTGCCGAGATTGATCGCTGCGCGCAGCGTGCCGGTCGGCGCGAGTTCGTCGAGCACGTCTTTGGCGGCCCCGGACATCAGCGCTCCCGCTGCGGCGCGACCGCCAGAAATGCCGCGAGCTCGGCGTTGAACCTCGCCGGCTGTTCGAGATGCGGCGTGTGGCCGGCCCCGGGGATCACCACGTGACGGCTATGCGGAATGTGCGAGGCGAGCCATTTGGTCACCGCCGGACGATAAAGCTGGCTCTGCTCGCCTGCAATGATCAAGCACGGCACGGTAATCGCGCTGACGGTCGGACGGTGATCCGCCTGCGCGAGGGAGCGCCAGATGTCCGCGAGGGTATCGCCGTCATTGTTGGCGATATTGGCGTGCGCGAAAGCGAGCAGGTCATGTCCCGGCGGCAGGCCGGGCGCGAACAGGCTCGGCGCAATGCGGCGCGCATAGCGCGGCCAGTCGCGGGCCATGGCACGGGCCGCGATCTCCGCGCCCCGCGCATCCAGCCCGCTCGCGAGTCCGAACGACCACTGGTTGTCGTTGACGATGCGCGCCGACATGTCGACGACGGCAAGGGAAGCGAGGCGGGAAAGTCCGCGCCGCGCGATGTATTCGAACGCAACCATGGCCCCCATGGACCAGCCGACCAGCGCCACCCCGCAGAGGTCGCGCTCGGCGAGAAACCGGTCGAGGCCGTCGGCGAGGTTGGCGATCGTCAGCTTCGTGTGCGGCCGGCGGTCCTGACCGTGCCCCGGCAGATCGGGCACGATGATGCGGCGGCCGAGCTTGGCCAGCTCGAGCTGCGGGGCAAAAAATCCGCCGTGCGCGGACCAGCCGTGCAGGAGCAAAAGCGGAGGTCCTTCGCCCACATCGAGCACATGACGGAACGTGCGCACGCCTCACACCTCGATCGGCTTGGCCACGTCTTTCACCAGCACGAGCGTGCGGCCGGCGCAGAGCACGTTGCCGGCGGGATCGGTGCAGGCCGTCGCAAGATCGCAGAGGTGCTTGTCGGGGCGCAGCCGCGTGATCTCGACGGTCGCCGTGATCGGCTCGCCGAGCGGGGCGGGCGCGAGAAAGCGGGTCTCCTGCTTGAGATAGTTGGTGCCGAAGCCGGGCAGGCGGACGCCGAGGAGATAGGAGATCAAGCCGCCGAGCAGCGGCTCGGGCACGCGGTCGGCCACGTGCGCGCTGCCGGCAAGATCGAGAAAGTCCGCGACCATTTCCCGGTCGAAGGTGCGGGTCGTGCTCGCCCGGTCGCCGACTTTCATGCCTGCTTCTCCAGGGCGAGCTCGGCGTTGCCGATGCATGTCTCGGTGCCGTCGGCGACGCGCGCGACGTTCAAGGCGACGGTGGCGACTCCATGCACGACGCGCTCGACCGTTGCCGTGAAGCGAAGCGGCTCGCCGGCATAGGCCGGGTTGGGAAACATCAAGTCCTGCGAAAGCAGGCGCGCGACGGGCAGGCGCCGGTGCAGCATGCTCCAGAGCACCGACGAGAGCAGCATGCCGTGCGAGACCGTGCGGCCGAAGCGCGTGCGCGCGGAGAAGGCGGGATCGACGTGGATCGGATTGTCGTCGCCGCTGATCCTGGCAAAGCGGTCGAAGTCGTGCTGCGTCAGCGTGCGGATTTCGCTGATGACCGTGCCGGGCGCGTTCATGCCTTGCGCTCCTCGATGCGGGTGCGGAGCACGTGCTTCTGGATCTTCCCCGCCGCCGTACGCGGGAAGTCGTCGATCAGCGTGATGTGCTTCGGGACCTTGTAGGCGGCGAGGCGTTCGCGGGTGTAGGCGCGCAGCGCGTCGGGCTCGACGGATTTTCCCGGGCGGGTGCTGACGACGGCGTGGCCGACTTCGCCCCACTTGTCGTCGGGAACGCCGAGCACCGCCGCTTCGAGCACGGCCGGGTGACTGACGAGCACGGCCTCGACTTCGGCGGGATACACGTTCTCGCCGCCGGAGATGTACATGTCCTTGATGCGGTCGACGATGTAATAGTAGCCGTCTGCGTCGCGCAGGCCGACGTCGCCGGAGCGCAGCCAGCCGTCGCCGTTGATCGCGGCCGCCGTCGCTTCCGGATTGCCGAAATAGCCGGGCGTCACGTTCGGGCCGCGGAACAGGAGCTCGCCGTGTTCGCCATCGGCGACATTGTTGCCCTTGCCGTCGACGAGGCGCACTTCGGCGAGCAGTTGCGGCTTGCCGACCGAGCCGATCTTTTTCTCCGCGTGCTCCGGGTCCATGAGGAACACGGTCGGGCCGGTCTCGGTCATGCCCATGCCGTTGCAGACGCGGACGCCCTTTTTGAGAAAGGCGCGGATCAGATTTTCCGGCAGCGGCGCGCCGCCGCAGCCCCAGTGACGCACGCGCGAGAAGTCGGCTTTGTCGAACGCCGCATGCAGGCTGAACGCCTGATAGATCGCGGGCACGCCGAAGAACAAGGTGAGGTTGCCGTCCCCGATCAGCCGCAGTGCGGCGTCGGCATCGAATTTCGGGATGATGTGGTTGACGCCGCCGGCAATGAAGACGGGAAGCGCGTGCAGGTTGATGCCGGCGGTGTGAAAGAGCGGAAGAAAGTTGAGCGTGCTGTCCGTGGCGATCAACGACGTCGCCTGCTGGATGTTGACGTAGTTCGCGAGCGCCATGCCGAAGGTCTGGATCACCGCCTTCGGCTTGCCGGTGGTGCCCGAGGTATAGAGCAGGTACCAGACGCGGTCGGCGGGCCAGGCGGATTCGGGAGGCACCGTCGCGTGTGAATCCGCGAGCAACGCCTCGTAGCGGGCGAAGGGGATGAGCGGCAAGCCGCTGGCGCGGGCGAGCCCGTGCGCAAGCCCGGCGGTGGCGTCGTCGTGGAAGAGGAGCTTGGCGGAGCAGTCGGCTAGGATCGGCGCGAGCTCGGCGGGCGTCTGCCGCCAGTTGAGCGGAACGAGGATCACTTCGGCCTTGGCGCAGGCGAGCAGGATCTCGAAGAATGTCGCGCAGTTGTGGCAGAGGATGGCGATGCGGTCGCCCGGCCCGACGCCCTGGGACCGGATCGCGTTGGCGCAGCGGTTTGCGCGCTCGTTGAATTCGCCGAACGTGATCTGCCGCCCGGACTCGACTTCATGGAAGGCGACGGCATGGGGCGACAGCTCGGCGCGCTTGCGGGCGAAGTCGGCAATGCGTTGCATCAGGCGACCGCGAGGAATTTCGCCATCCCCGTCTCCGCGGCTTCGGTGTCGATCTCTTCGAGGAAACGATCGAGCTCGCGCTGCAGGCCGGCTTCGATCGCCGCGCGCAGCTCCGGCGGCAGCAGCAGCGCGCGGGTTGCGCGCACGCTGCCCGCGGCTTTCGTGCGCAGCGTGGCGATCCAGCCGTCGATCGCGGCGTCGATGTCCCCATTGGCGGCGACCTGCGTTGCGAGCCCGAGCGCAAGCGCCTCTTCGGCCGACACATGGCGGTTGAGCAACTGGGTCGCGCGCGCCTCTGCCGCGCCGATGCGGTGCGGGAGCATCGCCGTCCAGCCGCCGTCCGGAGAAAAGCCGACATTCACATAGTAGGGCGCGATGAAGGCCGATTTCGCCATTGCCACGAGGTCGGCGGCGAGCACGAGGCCGAGCGAACCGCCGGTGAGCGGCCCGTGCACGCGGGCGACGACCGGGAAGGGCATGTCGATCAGCGCGAGGATTGCACGGTTGAGATCGCCGACGAGCGCGCGGGCATAGGCGCGACGCTCTCCGCGCGGAACGGCGTGGAAAGCGGCGACATCGCCGCCGGTCGAGAAGCTGCGGCCGGCACCGGCCAGCACGAGTGCAACAAGATCCTGCGTCCGCACGTTCGCGAGCGCGTCGTTCAGTTGCGCGAGCAGGTCGGGGACGAGGCTGTTGTGGCGCTCCGGGCGATTGAGCGTGATGCGTGCGACGCGGTTCTCAATTTCGAGGAGGACGAGCTGGTCACTTGGCATTGCGCCGCTCCAGTCCCTTCTCAATCATGTCGAATGCGGCGTCGGCGATCGGCTTGAGCGGGACATCCGGCTCCCACAGGCCGTAGCGATGGCCGAGCATGACGGCGAGGCCCATGAGCGTCCACGCGCGCACGTCGGCATCGCCCGGACAGATTTCGCCGGCATCCTCTGCCGCAATGAGCGCTGCGCGGTAATTGCGCGCGAACTCTTCGTAGTAGCGGCGATGCAGCGAGGGATCGACGAACTGCGACTCCTCCACGACGCGATACAGATTCGGGTTCGCGCGGGCGAACTCGAGGAAGGCGAGGAGGCCGCGGCGCTCGGCTTCGAGGCGCGACGGCGCATCGGCGATGGCGAGCGTGAGGTGCCGGCGCAGCCGGCGGCCCATGCGCAGCACGAGCTCGCGCAGCACGTCCTCCTTGCTGCGGAAGTAGAGATAGAAGGTGCCCTGGGCGACGTCGGCTTCGGCCGTGATCGTGCTGATCGAGGCTTCGGCGAAACCCTTCTGGCCGATCTCGCGCTCGGCGGCGTCGAGGATCTTCTGGCGGGTCAGCTCGCCGCGCGCCGTCTTGGGCGAAAGGGCGGAGGCGGGAGATTCGGACTGGGACATGAGTAATCCGTCATGTTTTGTCCGTCGTGTGCCCGCAAAATAGCTGGAACGAGCCTATTGACGGCATTTAAGCACACCGATAGCATGACCTGAAACATGACTCAACTGTCATGTTATATCAACGCTGCCGGGAGGGTTTCATGACAGTCCAATTCCGCCGTGCCGGTCGAATTGCATCGCGCACCGCGATCGCCGCCGCCGCCGCGGTGACGCTTGCGTTCGCGGGCGCAGCCGCCGCCCAGGATCTCAAGATCGCGCTGATCGCGGGAAAGACCGGCGCGCTCGAAGCCTACGCCAAGCAGACCGAGACCGGATTCATGATGGGTCTCGAATACCTGACCAAGGGCACGATGACCTGGGAAGGGCGCAAGATCGTCGTCAGCGTGAAGGACGATCAGCTTAAGCCCGATCTCGCACGCTCGCTGCTCGAGCAGGCCTATGGCGACGAGAAGGTCGACATCGCGGTCGGCACCACGTCGTCGGCCGCAGCACTCGCCATGCTGCCGATCGCGCAGGACTACAAGAAGGTGCTGCTCGTCGAGCCGGCGGTGGCCGACGCGATCACCGGCGACAAGTGGAACCGCTACATCTTCCGCACCGGCCGCAACTCGACGCAGGACGCGTTCGCCGCGGCCGCCGCGTTTCCGAAGAGCGGCGACGTGCACGTGGCGACGCTCGCGCAGGATTATGCGTTCGGCCGCGACGGCGTCGCGGCGTTGAAGGCCGCGCTCGGCGCGATCCGGCCGAACGTGAAGGTGGTCTCCGAGGAATATGCGCCGCAGAACACGACCGACTTCACGGCGTTTGCGCAGCGCCTGTTCGACAGCCTGAAGGACAAGAAGGGCCGCAAGGTGATCTCGATCATCTGGGCCGGGCCGCACCCGCTGCCGAAGATCGCCGCGCTCGATCCGAAGCGCTACGGCATCGAGATCGCGCCGGGCGGAAACATCCTGCCGGTGATGCAGCTCTATAAGGACTACCCGGGCATGGAAGGCGCGATCTACTACTACTGGGACTTCCCGAAGAACGACATGAACAAGTGGCTCGTCGCCGAGCACCAGAAGCGATTCAACGCGCCGCCCGACTTCTTCACCGCCGGCGGTTTCGCCGCGGCATCGGCCGTGCTCGCCTCGGTGCAGGCGGCGAAGTCGACCGACAGCGAAGCGCTGATCAAGGCGATGGAAGGGCTCTCGTTCGATACGCCGAAGGGCAAGATGACCTTCCGCAAGGAAGACCATCAGGCCGCGCAGGAAATGTATCACTTCAAGGTCAAGGCCGACGCCAAGGGCAACGACCTGCTCGATCTTGTCGGCGTGATCCCGGCGTCGGAACTGCCGATCCCGGTGCGCAACAAGCGGTAGTGGATCGGGAAAAATGGGGCCTCATCCTGAGGAGCCCTCGCGCAGCGAGGGCGTCTCGAAGGATGAGGCCCAAAATTGTCGTAGCCTCACCCTGAGGAGCGGCTTCGGAAACAATCTGAATCCGCCAGACATGCAAAGCCGCAGGCCATAACCATGAACGCGGCAGCTCCGGTCCTGGAAACGCGCGGCCTCACCATCCGCTTCGGCGGGCATGTGGCGGTGAACGATGTGAGCTGCGCGTTCCTGCCGGGAAGCCTGACGGCGATCGTCGGTCCGAACGGGGCGGGGAAGACCACCTATTTCAACCTGATCTCCGGGCAACTGCCGGCGACGGCCGGGCAGGTGCTGGTGAAGGGCGAGGACGTCACGCGGCTGCCGGCGTCGGCGCGCACGCGGCGCGGGCTTGGGCGCGCGTTCCAGCTCACCAATCTCTTTCCCAATCTCACCGTGTTCGAGAACGTGCGGCTCGCCGTGCAGGCGCGCGCGGGGGCGGGGCTCAATCTCCTGACGCTCTGGACGGACCGGCTCGATCTCGTCCATGCAGCGGAGACCATCCTCGATCGCGTGCGGCTCAACGACAAACGCAACGCGATTGCCGGGGCGCTGCCGCACGGGGACCAGCGCAAGCTCGAAGTCGCGCTGCTGATCGCGCTGGAGCCCGACGTGTTCATGTTCGACGAGCCGACTGCCGGCATGTCGGTGGACGAGGTGCCGACGGTGCTCGAGATCATCGCCGAGCTGAAGCGCGACGCGTCGAAGACGATCCTGCTTGTCGAGCACAAGATGGACGTGGTGCGCTCGCTCGCCGAGCGCATCATCGTGCTGCATAACGGCGCGCTGGTCGCCGACGGGCCGCCGGCCGAAGTCATGGCGTCGGCGATCGTGCGGGAAGCCTATCTCGGGCAGGAGCTCGACGATGCCTGAGCCGCTGCTGTCGCTCGATGGCGTGCACACGCACATCGGCCGCTATCACATCCTGCAGGGCGTCGATCTCGCGGTGCCGCGCGGCGGCTTTACGGTGCTGCTCGGCCGCAACGGCGCGGGCAAGACCACGACGCTGCGCACGATCATGGGCATGTGGAAGGCGTCGAAGGGGAGCATCCGCTTCGCCGGCAACGACGTGACGGCGCGGCCGACGCCGCAGATCGCGAGTGCGGGGATCGCCTATGTGCCGGAGAACATGAGCATCTTCGCCGGGCTCACGGTGCGCGAAAACCTCGTGCTGGCGGCGCGTTCGGGCGAGATCGATCCGAAGCGGCTGGAATGGATCTTCTCGCTGTTTCCGGCGCTGCAGCGCTTCTTCGGGCTTGCGGCCGGCGCGCTTTCCGGTGGACAGAAGCAGATGCTGTCGATCGCCCGCGCGCTGATCGAGCCGCGCGAGCTGATCCTGGTCGACGAGCCGACCAAGGGGCTTGCGCCGGCGATCGTCAGCAACATGATCCGCGCCTTCCGCGAAGTGAAGAATGCGGGCGCCACGGTCCTGCTCGTCGAGCAGAATTTCATGGCCGCGCGCATGCTCGGCGACACGGTCGCGGTGATGGACGACGGCCGCATCGTGCATCAGGGGCTGATGGCGGAGCTCGCCGCTGACCACGCGCTGCAACACCGCCTGCTCGGGCTGCATCTGGACAAGCACCAATGACCGATCGCACGGCAGAGAAGGAAGAAGTGCGCGCCGGCGCGGCGATCGACTGGACGCCGATCCTGCTCACGGTCGCGGTCGCGCTTGCGGCGATCCCGCTCGTCGGCAGCTTCTCGACATGGGTCACGCTCACGGTCGCGGCCCTCGCCATGGGCATGATGATCTTCATCATGGCGTCGGGGCTCACGCTGGTGTTCGGGCTGATGGACGTCATCAATTTCGGCCATGGCGTGTTCATCTCGGTCGGCGCCTACATGGGCCTGCTCGTGCTGTGGCCGCTCGCGGGCTGGGTGGATTCCTCGTCCGTCTTCCTCAACGTGGCGGTGCTGTTGCTTTGTATCGCCTTTGCGATGGCGGCGACCGGCCTGTTCGGTCTGGCGTTCGAGCGGGTGATCGTGCGGCCGGTCTATGGCCAGCACCTGAAGCAGATCCTCGTGACGATGGGCGGGCTGATCGTGGTCGAGCAGCTGCTTTACGCGTTCTTCGGCGGCAACCCGATCACGATCGCGCTGCCGCAGAGCTTCCGCGGCGGTCTTGCGTTCGGTCCCGACATCGTCGTCGAGCGCTACCGGCTGATCGCGGTCGCGGTCGGCGTGGTGGTGTTCCTCGGCATGCTGCTCGTGCTCAACCGCACGCGCATCGGGCTGCTGGTGCGCGCGGGCGTCGAGAACGCGGAGATGGTGGAGGCGCTCGGCTACAACATCCGGCGCTTGTTCATCGGCGTGTTCGTCGCGGGCTCCGCGCTCGCCGGACTCGGCGGCGTGATGTGGGGCTTCTATCAGCAGACGCTCACGGTCGGCATGGGTTTGCAGGTGCTAGTACTGATCTTCATCGTCGTCATCATCGGCGGGCTCGGCTCGATCGGCGGCTGCCTGATCGGCTCGCTGCTCGTGGCGCTGATCGCCAACTACACGGCGTTCATCGAGCCGAAGATCGCGCTCGTCTCCAATATCGGGCTCATGCTGGCCGTGCTGCTGTGGCGGCCGCAGGGGCTCTATCCCGTGACCAAGAGTTGAGGGAGCGCCATGCTCGGACGCATCCTCTCCGGCGATTTTCCCCGCGCCTGGCCGCTAATGGTCGTGCTGCTGATCATTCTGTTGACGCTCGCGCTCGCGCCATTCCTGTTTTCCGGCGCGCAGCCGCTCAACGTCGCCGCCAAGATCTGCGTGTTCATCCTGCTGGTCGCGTCTTATGATTTGCTGCTCGGCTACACCGGCATTGTCTCCTTCGCGCACACGATGTTCTTCGGCATTGGCGGCTATGGCGCCGCGATCGCGCTCGCGCGCATCGGACCGGACTGGGGATCGGTGGCGATCGGGACGCTCGCCGCGATGATCGTGGCGGGCGTGCTCGCCCTTGTCATCGGCCTCTTTTCGCTTCGCGTGCGGGCGATCTTCTTCGCGATGATCACGCTCGCCGTGGCGACGGCTTTCGCCGTGCTGGCCTCGCAGCTTTCGGGGATCACCGGCGGCGAGGACGGGCTCAGCTACCGCGTGCCGGAAATCCTGCGGCCGTCGTTCCGGCTGTCCGAAGGCACAGTGCTCGGCACGGCGATCAACGGCCGCGTGATCACCTATTACATCGTGTTCTTCGCCGCGCTCGCCGGCTTCCTCGTGCTGCTGCGGATCGTGAACTCGCCGTTCGGCCGCGTGCTGCAGGCGATCCGCGAGAACGACTTCCGCGCGGAGGCGCTCGGCTATCCGGTGGTGGTCTATCGCTCGATCGCGAGCGTCGCTTCGGCGGTGATGGCGGCGCTCGCCGGCGTCCTGCTCGCGCTGTGGCTGCGCTACACCGGGCCGGACACGACGCTGTCGTTCGCCATCATGATCGACGTGCTCTTGATGGTCGTGATCGGCGGCATGGGCACGATGTACGGTGCGGTGATCGGCGCAAGCTTGATGATCCTGGCCGAGAACTATCTGCAGGCGCTCATGAAGGGATTGGGGGAGGCGGCTTCGGGCGTTCCGTTTGCATCGGCGCTGTTGTCGGCCGATCGCTGGCTGCTCTGGCTCGGGATTCTGTTTATCCTGAGCGTCTATTTCTTTCCCGCGGGCATCGTCGGCAAGCTGCGGGCGCTGACGGGGAAGCGCTGAAAGGCTTTGCGCAAAATAAAGCTTCCCGCCCTTGCGGGCGGGAAGCCAATGGCGCTGTGCAGAATGCCGGTGATCAGCTGCCGGATTCGACCTTGCCGCTCATGATCGGACCGAAGAACTCCCACTTCTCGCCGGTGAACTTCATCATCTGCTGATCGTCGATCGGGAAGAAGTCGGTCGGGCTCGTGTTGATCTTGATGCCCGGCAGGATCAGGCCCACCTCGAGGTCCTTCAGGTTCGCCGCCTGCTTCATCACGTTCTCGCGCGTGAGATCGTCGCCGCACTGCTTGAGCACCTGATGGAGCGTCTGGGCGACGGTCCAGCCGTAGCCGGTGAAGCTCGAGGCCTTGTCGCCGTCCGGATAGTACTTGTCCATGAAGGCGAAGAATTCCTTCATGGCCTTGTCGTCCTTCCACTGCGGATCGGTCTGGTCCTTCAGATAGCCGGTGGAGAGCGCGCCGATCGCGGTCTGGAAGCCGGCCGGCTTCAGCACGGCGCCGGTCGAGGTCGAGACCTGGTTGAGGAAGTGCACCGGCTTCCAGCCGATCTCGGCCATCTTCTTGAGCGATTGCGCGGCAAACTTCGGCGTCGTGATGTTCACGAACGCGTCGGCGCCGGAGGCCTTCAGGTTGATGATCTGCGAGTCGACGGTGGGATCGGCCACTTCGTACGGCAGCTCGGAGACGATCATCTTGGCGTTCGCGCCGAGGCCGTCCTTCAGGCCCTTCAAGAGGTCCTTGCCGTAGTCGTCGTTCTGGTAGAGGACGCCGATCTTCGCATTCGGGTGGTTCTTCAGGATGTATTGCGCGTAGATCTTGCCCTCGCCCTGGTAGTTGGGCTGCCAGCCCATGGTCCAGGGATAGTTCTTATAGTCGCCCCACTTGGTCGCGCCGGTGGCGACGAAGAGTTGCGGCACCTTCTTCGCGTTCATGTACTTCTGGATCGCCGTGTTCGACGGCGTGCCGAGGCTCTGGAAGATCAGGAGCACCTCGTCGCTCTCGACGAGCTTGCGCGCCTGTTCGACCGCGCGCGGCGGCGCATAGCCGTCGTCGTAGGAGATGTAGTTGATCTTGCGGCCGTTGATTCCGCCCTCGGCGTTCACCTTGTTGAAGTAGGCGCCGATCGTCTTGCCGATCGTCCCGTAGGCCGATGCGGGTCCGCTATAGGGATTGATATTGCCGATCTTGATCTCGGTGTCGCTTGCGCCCGGATCGTATTTCTTCTGTGCGAAGGCGGGGCCGGCCACGGCAACGGCAAAGCCCAACGCGATCGCCGGAAGCATTGCATGACTTATTTTCTTCATGGGTTCCTCCCTGACAGACGTCCAATCCACCGGCCTGCGGGCGCAAGCCGGTCAAGCAGAAAGCGAAGGAGTCCCGCGGCGCCGGACGGCATGATGTAGATCAGCAGGATCAGCATGACGCCATAGACTGCGCCGGCAAGGCCCTTCGATATTCCCTCGGCGAGATGCGGAACGAACAGGATGAACAGGGCACCGAAGAAAGCGCCCGGAATCCAGCCGACGCCGCCCACGACGAGGCCGACAAACAGGATGATCGATAGCGAGAATGTGAAGCTGTCGGGCGCCACAAACTGCACGACGATCGCGCTCAAGGCGCCGGCGATGCCGGTATAGAGCGCGCTGACGCCGAAGGTGAGCGACTTGTAGAGCGCGAGATTCACGCCCATCGACTTTGCGGCGATGGGGTTGTCGCGGATCGCCTTCATGGCGCGGCCGGTGCGGCTGCCGACGAGATTGTAGGCGAACGCGAACAGCAGCATGAACACGATCAGCGTGAAGTAGTAGAGCCACTGGTCGGCGTTGATCGGCAGGCCGAAGGGCGCGTCGGGCTTCATCACGACGATGCCCTGCACGCCGCCGGTCCAGTGCTCGATGGGCGAGAACTTCAGCACCTGCGGCATGGCGACGGCGAGGGCGAAGGTCGCGAGCGCGAGATAGAGTCCTTCGAGACGGAGCGCCGGCAGGCCGAACAGGAATCCGGCGATGAAGCAGACGATTCCCGCCGCCGGGATCGTCCAGACATAAGAGACGCCCGCCTGGTCCATGAGGATCGCCGCGGTGTAGGCGCCGACGGCGTAGAACGCGCCGTGGCCGAGCGAGAACTGGCCGTTGAATCCGGTCAGCAGGTTCAGGCCGAGGATGGCGATGGCGTAGATCATCGCCAGCGTGAGCTGGAAGACGAGGAAGTTCTTCGCGAACAGCGGGATCGCGACAACGGCCGCCAGGATGAGGAGCAGCACGAGCGGCTTCGTCCGGCTCGCGGCGCTTACGGGCGGCGCCGTGCCGATCGTCATCGTGCTCTGCGGCGGGAGGTCGGCTTTCATCGCATCACACCCGGCTCACGATCTTGCGCCCGAAGAGGCCGCTCGGCCGCACCATCAGCACGGCGATGATGAGCGCGAGCGCAATGGAGAGCTTCATCTCGCGGCCGACATAGGGAATGAACGTGCCCGCCAGGTTCTCGACAATGCCGACGGCGAAGCCGCCGAGCACGGCGCCGGCCGGGCTCGTGATCCCGCCGACAACGGCGCCGGCGAACCCGTAGAGAAGAATGCTCAGCATCATGTTGGGTTCGAGGAACACGACCGGCGCGATCAGCATGCCGGCGACGGCGCCGATCGCCGCCGCCAGGCCCCAGCCGAGCGCAAGCATCCAGCCGACGCGAACGCCGACCAGGCGCGCCGACTCCGGGTTGGCGGCGGCCGCGCGCATGGCGAGGCCAACGCGCGTGTAGCGGAAGAAGCCGTAGAGCAGGACGAGCAGGATCAGGACGACGCCGATCATGCCGGCGTCGTGCGCGCTCAGCAGTCCGCTGCCGAGCACCGAGCGCGTGCGGTCAGCCGTTCGACGGTCGCCGGATGTCAATCGTCTGATTGCGTGGTGCGAGGCTCTTGGTTCCTTCCCTCGGCATGGTTGTCCTCCCTCGTTGCGCTCCGGCTCTAAAGGCCGGTGAGTGCGCTTTCGATATTGCGGACCACGTTGACCAGCCGCGGTCCGATGTCGTTCTCGGCGCGCTCGCGCGACAACTGAAACGCGGGCGCGCCGCAATTGAACGCGAAGACGCCGGACCCGTCGGCGAGCACGAGCGGCACGCCGACGCCGGTGACGTCCGGCTCCCATTCGCCGACCGAAGTAGTGAAGCCTTTGCCGGCGAGATCCTTGATCGCGCGCTCGATGCCGGCGCGGATCTTCGGCCAGCGATCGCCTTCCTTGCGGGCGATGTGACCCATCAGGTATTCGCGCTCCTTCGCGGGAAGTGCGGCGAGGAGCGCGCGTCCCATGGCGGTGGTCGCCAGCGGCACGCGCGAGCCGAGATCGAGCCGCAGCATGACGCCGTCCTTGCCGCGGCAATGCTCGATATAGATCAGGTTCAGCCGGTCGCGGCTGCCGAGCGCGACGGAAGCCGCGGCATAGTCGGCGAGCTCCTGCATGTAGGGCCGCGCGATCTGGCGGATGCTCATATTGGCGAGCGCCGAATAGCCGATGGAGAGCGCGGCGGGCGCGAGCTGATATTTTTCCAGCCGCTCGATGTGCGTGAGATAGCCGAGCTTCGTCAGCGTGTAGGTAAGCCGCGACACCGTCGCTTTCGGCAGGCCGGTGCGCGCGACGAGCTCCTGGTTGCCGAGCAGGCCGTCGCGCGGCGTGAACGCGCGCAGGATTTCCAGGCCGCGCGCGAGCGCGACGACGAACTTGCGGTCGGGTTTGGAAGGGCGCGCGCTCGGTTTGCTGCCGGCGACGTTCCATTGTTCGAACGCCGATTCCATGCGCAAAAATTCCTCTGACAGCGTGCCCAATTGACTTCAATCGCAGCACTTTCTAGCGTTCCGGTCAACATGCAGAACGAAATTCCGCAGAGCGAAATAAATTGACACGGGAGCGCAGAATCTTTTTGATTTTGGAAGGGAGCAATCCGTGTCGCAGGTTGTGCAAACGAAAATGGACGGCGATGTCGCCGTCGTCATCGTCGACAATCCACCGGTCAATGCGCTGAAGCACGAAGTGCGTGCGGGCATCCTCGACGCGGTGCAGGCGGCGAGCGGCGATCCGAACGTGAAGGCGATCGTCATCGCCGCCGCCGGACGCACCTTCATCGCGGGCGCGGACATCACCGAGTTCGGCAAGCCGCCGAAGGCGCCGAGCCTGATCGACGTGATCGCGGCGCTCGACGAGGTGAAGAAGCCGCTGATCGCGGCGATGCACGGCACGCCGCTCGGCGGCGGGCTCGAGATCACGCTCGCCTGTCACTTCCGGCTGGCGGCGCCGAACACGCGGCTCGGGCTGCCGGAGATCAAGCTCGGACTCATGCCGGGCGCGGGCGGGACGCAACGCCTGCCGCGGCTCGCCGGCATCGAGAAGGCGCTCGACATGATCCTGTCGGGCAATCCGATCCCGGCGAAGGATGCGCTGGCAGTGGGGCTCGTCGACGAGATCGTGGAAGGCGATCTGGTCGCCGGGGCGGTTGCGTTCGCACGCAAAGTGGTCGCCGAGAAGCGGCCGCTTAGGCGCGTGCGCGACATGGAAGAGAAGCTCGCGGCATTTCGCGCGGACCCGGCGAAGTTCGACGAGGTGGCGGCCCGCCTCGGCAAGCGCTCGCGCGGGCTCGATGCGCCGAAGGCCGCGATCGAGGCGGTGCGCTGGACGCTCGACGTGCCCATCGACGAGGCATTGAAGCGCGAGCGCGACACCTTCCTCCGCCTGACGCTCAGCGACCAGTCGAAGGCGCAGCGGCACGTGTTCTTCGCCGAGCGGGAAGCCGCGAAGATTCCGGGGCTGCCGGAGAACGTGAAGCCGCGCGAGATCCGGAAAGCGGCCGTGATCGGTGCCGGCACCATGGGCGGCGGCATCGCCATGAACTTCGCCAATGCCGGCATTCCGGTCACGCTGGTGGAGACGAGCGAGGAGGCGCTGGCGCGCGGGTTCGCGACGATCACCAAGAACTACCAGGCGACCGTGCAGCGCGGCGGCCTGCGGCAGGAGGACGTGGACAAGCGGCTCGCGCTGTTCACCAGGACCACGTCGCTCGATGCAGTGGCGGATGCCGACATCGTCATCGAAGCCGTGTTCGAGGAGATGGACATCAAGAAGAAGGTGTTCACCGAGCTCGACCGCATCGCCAAGGCCGGTGCGGTGCTGGCGACGAACACCTCTTATCTCGATGTCAACGCGATCGCGCAGATCACGAAGCGCCCGGAAGAAGTGCTCGGCATGCACTTCTTCAGCCCGGCGAACGTCATGAAGCTCTTGGAGATCGTGCGCGGCAAGGCGACGGCGTCCGATGTGCTGGCGACCGCGATGGCGGTGGGGCGCAAGATCGGCAAGATGCCGGTCGTGGTCGGCGTGTGCCACGGCTTCGTCGGCAACCGCATGCTGGCGCCGCGGCAGGTGCAGGCGGAGCGGATGCTGCTGGAAGGCGCGTTTCCGCGCGACGTCGATGCGGCGGCCACGGAGTTCGGCTTTCCGATGGGCCCGTTCGCGATGGGCGATCTCGCCGGCCTCGACATCAGCTGGCGCATCCGCCGCGCCCGCGGCACGCGCGCGGAAATCGCCGACGCGCTGTGCGAGGCGGGGCATTTCGGGCAGAAGACCGGCAAGGGCTTCTATATCTACGAGCCCGGCTCGCGCACGCCGCAGCACAATCCGGAAGTGGACGGGATCATCGTCGCGGCGTCCAAACGCCTCGGCTTCCAGCGCCGGACGATCGACAAGCAGGAGATCATCGAGCGGCTGGTGTTCTCGATGATCAACGAGGGCGCGCGCATCCTCGATGAAGGGATCGCGTCCCGTCCCGGCGATATCGACGTGATCTGGGTCTATGGCTATGGCTGGCCGGTGTGGCGCGGCGGGCCGATGTACTATGCCGACCAGGTCGGGCTTCCCTATATCCGCGATCAGCTCCGGCTCCATGCCGCGCGGTCGGGCGACGCGAGCCTCGAACCCTCCGCCTACTTGAGTAAACTGGCGGACGAGGGGCGCGGGTTCAGCGCGCTTGCGGACGCGGCGAAGAGGTCGGCGTGAGCACGCAGCGGATGGGGAAGAACGAACTCGTGGAAGCAGAGCAACAGCAACGCACAACAACCGCTGCGGAGGTCGCCCATGCGTGAAGCCGTCATCGTTTCCACCGCCCGCACGCCGATCGGCAAGGCCTATCGCGGCGCGTTCAACATCACGCACGGCGCGACGCTCGGCGGTCACGTGATCAGGCACGCGGTCGAGCGCGCGAAGCTCGATCCCGCGGAAGTGGAAGACGTGATCATGGGCTGCGCGCTGCCGGAACGGGCGACGGGGCAGAACATCGCGCGGCAGGCGGCGCTACGCGCGGGCCTGCCGGTGACGGCGGGCGGCATGACGGTGAACCGCTTCTGTTCGTCGGGCCTGCAGACGATCGCGCTGGCGGCGCAGCGCATCATGACCGGCGAGGCGTCCGTCCTCGTCGCGGGCGGGCTCGAGAGCATCAGCCTCGTGCAGGACGGCAACTTCCCGAGCGTGGCGGATCCGTGGCTCGTCGAGCACAAGCCGGACATCTACATCGCCATGATCGAGACCGCCGACATCGTCGCCGAGCGCTATCAGGTGACGCGCGAGCGGCAGGACGAATTTGCGGCCGAGAGCCAGCGGCGCACGGCGGCCGGGCAGGCGGCCGGACGGTTTGATCAGGAGATCGCGCCGCTGCCGAGCGTGAAGAAGGTCGTCAACAAGGAAACGAAAGAAGAGAAGCTCGAGAACGTCACGCTCGCGAAGGACGAGGGCAACCGGCCCGACACGACGATCGAGAGCTTGCGCGGGCTGCAGCCGGTGCGCGAGCGCGGCTTCGTCACGGCGGGCAACGCGAGCCAGCTTTCCGACGGCGCCGCGGCTTGCGTCGTGATGGAGGCGAAGCTCGCGGAGAAGAAGGGGCTCACGCCGCTCGGCACGTTCCGCGGCTTCGCGGTGGCGGGCTGCGAGCCGGACGAGATGGGGATCGGGCCGGTGTTCGCGGTGCCGAAGCTGCTCGACCGGCACGGGCTGAAAATCTCCGACATCGATCTGTGGGAGCTGAACGAGGCGTTCGCGAGCCAGGTGCTTTACTGTCGCGACCGGCTCGGCATTCCGCAGGAGCGGCTCAATGTCGACGGCGGCGCGATCTCGATCGGCCATCCCTACGGCATGAGCGGTGCGCGCATGACCGGCCACATTCTCATCGAAGGTCACCGTCGCGGCGCAAAGCGCGGCGTCGTCACCATGTGCATCGGCGGCGGCATGGGCGCGGCGGGACTGTTCGAGATTCATTGAAGACGTCGTGGCCGGGCTTGTCCCGGCCATCCACGTCTTCATGGTTGGAGAATTGAAAAAGACGTGGATGCCCGCGACAAGTGCGGGCATGACGATGGGAGAGATCGATGGACCTGCGCTTCACGCCCGAGGAGATCGCCTTCCGCGAGGAAGTGCGCACGTTCATCCAGACGAACCTGCCGGAAGATATCCGCCGCAAGATGGTGGAGGGCCGGCGTCTGGTGAAGGACGATTTCGTGCGCTGGCAGCGCATCCTCAACAAGCAAGGCTGGGCGGTGCCGCATTGGCCGCAGGAATGGGGCGGCACCGGCTGGACGCCGATCCAGCAATACCTTTTCCTTGAGGAGTGCCAGAAAGCGCCGGCGCCCGACCCGGTGCCGTTCGGCACGCAGATGGTCGGGCCGGTGATCATCGCGTTCGGCAACGAGGCGCAGAAGAAGCGGTTTCTGCCGCGCATCGCCAATATCGACGACTTCTGGTGCCAGGGCTTTTCCGAGCCGGGCGCGGGCTCCGACCTCGCATCGCTGAAGACCGCGGCGAAGCGCGCCGGCGACCATTACGTCGTCAACGGGCAGAAGACGTGGACCACCTACGCGCAATATGCCGACTGGATCTTCTGCCTCGTGCGCACCGACCCCGCGGCGAAGAAGCAGGAAGGCATCTCGTTCCTGCTGATCGACATGAAGACGCCCGGCATCACGGTGCGGCCGATCCAGACGATCGACGGCGGGCACGAGGTGAACGAGACGTTCTTCGACGACGTGAAGGTGCCGGTGGAGAACCGCATCGGCGAGGAGAACAAGGGCTGGCACTACGCGAAGTTCCTGCTCAGCAACGAGCGCACCGGGATCGCGCGCGTCGGTATCTCGAAGGAGCGCATCCGGCGCGTGAAGGAACTCGCCTCGATCGAGCTCGACGGCGACCGGCCGCTGATCGAGGACGAGCGCTTCCGCGTGAAGGTCGCGAGCGTCGAGGTGGAGTTGAAGTCGCTGGAGATGCTGCAGCTGCGCGTGGTGGCGGCGCGGAGGAAGGGCGACAACAAGCCGGACCCGGCGTCGTCGATCCTGAAGATCAAGGGCTCGGAAATCCAGCAGGCGATCACCGAGCTTGCGCTGCAGGTGGTGGGTCCCTATGCGCTGCCCTACGACCCGGATGACGATCCTCTGCGCAACGAGCCGCCGATCGGGCCGGACTGGGCAAACCCCATCGCGCCGGCGTATTTCAACATGCGCAAGGTCTCGATCTATGGCGGCTCGAATGAGATCCAGAAGAACATCATCGCCAAGGCAGTGCTGGGGCTGTGAGCTGTGATGAACGCCTCATGGTTCGAGACGCCCTTGCGCCTCATCCTGAGGAGCCGTGCGAAGCGCGGCGTCTCGAAGGATGAGGCGCGAGGGTTCCTCACCATGAGGCTCGTATTATCGGAAGGATACCGGGGCGAATGGATTTCGGGTTGAGTGAGGAGCAGCGGCTCCTGAAGGACAGCATCGAACGCCTGCTGGCCGACCGCTACGACTTCGAAGCGCGCAAGCAATTCATGCAGTCCGCCGAAGGGTGGAGCCGCGAGCTGTGGCAGCAATATGCCGGGCTCGGACTGCTCGGGCTGCCGTTCGAGGAGAAGCACGGCGGCTTCGGCGGCGGGCCGGTCGAGATCATGATCGTGATGGAGGCGTTCGGGCGCGCGCTTGCGCTCGAGCCGTTCGTCGCCACGGTGCTCTTGGGCGGCGGGCTCTTGCGGCGCGCAGGCAGCGACGCGCAGAAAGCGGCGGTCCTGCCCAAGGTCGCGGGCGGCGATCTGCTGCTTGCCTTCGCGCATGCGGAGCGGCAGTCGCGCTACGATCTCGGCGACGTGCTCACCGCCGCGAAGCGCGACGGGGCGGGCTATGTGCTCGAAGGCGCGAAGTCGCTCGTGTTACATGGCGACAGTGCCCACCAGCTTGTCGTTTCCGCGCGGGTGTCGGGAAGCCGCAAGGACCGGGAGGGGATTGGTCTCTTCCTCGTCGATGCGAAGGCCGAGGGTATTTCTCGGCGCGGTTATCGGACCAATGACGGACAGCGCGCGGCGGAGATCGCATTCGAAGGCGTGAAGGTGGGCGCCGACGCGGCGCTCGGCGAGCCGGGCAGGGCGTTTCCGGTGATCGAGCGCGTGGTGCATGAGACGATCGCCGCACTGGCCGCGGAGGCGGTCGGCGCCATGACGGCGATGCACGAGATGACCGTCGATTATCTGCGCACGCGCAAGCAGTTCGGCGTGCCGATCGGCAGCTTCCAGGTGCTGCAGCACAAGGCCGTCGACATGCTGGTCGCGATCGAGCAGGCGCGCAGCATCATGTTCTACGGGACGATGATGGCGGAAGAGCCCGACGCAGAGACGCGGCGCAAGGCCCTGTCCGCCGTCAAGGCGCAGATCGGCCGCTCCGGGCACACGGTCGGGCAGATCGGCACGCAGCTTACCGGCGGCATCGGCGTGACGATGGAATATAAAGGCGGGCATTATTTCAAACGGCTCGCCATGATCGACACGATGTTCGGCGATGCCGACCATCATCTCGCGGCGCTCGCGCGCATGGGCGGGCTCGCAGAAACATAAGGGAGCGCATGATGATCCCGGCACCGACGCCGCGCGCGGCAGAGCTTGCGAAGCGTGTGACCGCCTTCATGGAGGAGCACGTCTATCCGGCGGAACCGGTGTTCCAGCGGCAGGTCGACGAGGCCGCCGACCGCTGGGAGCCGGCGCCGGTCATGGAGGAGTTGAAGAAGAAGGCGCGGGCGGCGGGACTGTGGAACCTGTTTTTGCCGAAGCGGGAATTTCCGGATTCCCTCAGCAATCTCGAATACGCGCCGCTGTGCGAGATCATGGGGCGCTCGCCGATCGGGCCGGAGGCGTTCAACTGCTCGGCGCCCGACACCGGCAACATGGAGACGATCGCGCGCTACGGCACGGCCGAGCAGAAGAAGCAGTGGCTGGAGCCGCTGATGGAAGGGAAAATCCGCTCCTGCTTCGCGATGACGGAGCCGGCGGTGGCGTCGTCGGACGCGACGAACATCCGCTCCGAGATCCGCCGCGACGGCGGCCACTACGTCATCAACGGCCGCAAATGGTGGACGTCGGGCGCCATGGACAAGCGCTGCAAGATCGCGATCTTCATGGGGCAGACGGACCCCGACGCGCCCTCGCACAAGCGGCAGTCGATGGTGCTCGTGCCGATGGACACGCTGGGGATCCGGGTGATCCGGCCGCTCAGCGTGTTCGGCTATGACGACGCGCCGCACGGCCATGCCGAAGTCGTGTTCGAGAACGTGCGGGTGCCGGTGTCGAACATCCTGCTCGGCGAGGGGCGCGGGTTCGAGATCGCGCAGGGACGGCTCGGGCCGGGGCGCATCCATCATTGCATGCGGCTGATCGGCGTCGCGGAGCGGGCGCTGGAGACCATGATCAAGCGCGGTCTGTCGCGCACGGCTTTCGGCAAGACGCTGGTCGACCACGGGGTGAACCGGCACTGGATCGCGGAGTCGCGCATCGAGATCGATCAGGCGCGGCTGCTCACCATGCACGCCGCGCGGATGATGGACGAGGTCGGCAACAAGGCGGCGCGGGCGGAGATCGCCATGATCAAGGTGGTGGCGCCGAACGTCGCCGCGCGCGTGGTCGACCGGGCGATGGAGGTGTGCGGCGGCGCCGGCATCTCGCAGGATTTCCATCTCGCGCGGGCCTATGCGGGCGCTCGCTCGCTGCGGTTCGCCGACGGGCCGGACGAGGTGCACCGCGAGACCATCGCGAAGCTCGAGCTCAGGAAGTACACCGGCAGGGGCAACGCGGGTTAGCGGCAATGGGGAGCGAAGCGCGATGCAGCCGATCAAGGTGTGGGGCCGGGCGAACTCGGGCAACGTCAAGAAGGTGCTCGTGGTCGCGGAGGAGCTGAACATCCCCTACGAGCGCATCGACGCCGGCATGCAGTTCGGCGTCGTCGATACCCCGGAATACCGCAAGCTCAATCCGAACGGCCGCGTGCCGACCATCGAGGACGGCGATTTCGTCCTTTGGGAGTCGCACGCGATCTGCCGCTATCTCGCGATGAAATACGGCGGCGAGGCGATCTATCCCGCCGATCCGGCGGTGCGGGCGAGCATCGACCGCTGGCTCGACTGGGTGCATTCGACGCTGGTGCCGGTGGACTTCCCGGTATTCTGGGGCACGATCCGCACGCCGCCGGAACAGCGCGATGCCGCGGCGATCGCGGCGAACACGAAGAAGCTCGCCGACGTTTTGCAGATCCTCGAGGAGCGGCTCGCCGGCCGGCAATATATCGAGGGCGATCGCGTAACGCTCGCCGACCTCGTGCTCGGCATTTTCGTTTATCGCTATCTCAAGAACCCGCACCTTGAGCGGCCGCAGCAGCCCAATCTCGCCGCCTGGTGCGAGCGCATGCGGGTGCGGCCGAGCTATCAGAAGTGGGTGGACGAGCCGCTGACTTAGTCCGCCTCATGGTGAGGAGCCCCTGCGCCTCATCCTGAGGCGCCGTGCTGCGCACGGCGCCTCAGGATGAGGCGCAGGGGCGTCTCGAACCATGAGGCGGGTGGGGTCAAATTTCCCGTGCGCTTTCGAACATGAAGGGCGAGACGCCGCGGGTGGTCTCGTCGAGCACGAGCGGGCGGGTGATGGGCGGCTCGGCGCGCTGGCTGCAATTGGTGCGCTCGCAGAGGCGGCAATTGACGCCGATCGGCGTCGCCTCGGCGTTCTCGAGGTTCAGCCCCGCCGAATAGACGATGCGCGGCGCATATTTCATCTCGCAGCCGAGCCCGATCGCGAAACGCGGCTGCGGCTGCGCGTAGGGGACGACGGCGCGGCGAACGGTCTGCGCGATGGAGAAATAGCGGGTGCCGTCCGGCAACTCGATGATCTGCGTGATGATGCGGCCGGGCGTGTCGAAGGTCGCGTGCACGTTCCAGAGCGGGCAGGTGCCGCCGAATTTCGAGAACGGGAAGGTGCCGGAGGAGAAGCGCTTCGACACGTTGCCGGCGTGGTCGACGCGCAGCATGAAGAACGGCACGCCGCGCGCATTGGGCCGCTGCAGCGTGGTCAACCGGTGGCAGACCTGCTCGAAGCCCGCGCCGAAGCGCTGCCCCAGCACGGCGATGTCGTAGCCCAAAGCTTCCGCCGCTTCATGAAAGCGCCCGTAGGGCATGATCAACGCGGCGGCGAAATAATTGGCGAGCGACATGCGGAAGAGCCGCCGCGCGGGATCGTCGAGCTCGCCGCTCTTCTTCACGATCTCGTCGATCTGCGTGCCGGCTTCGACGAGCGCGATCTGGAATGCGATCTGGAACACGCGGCCCGGCGCGTCGATCAGCTCGGAGAGATGCAGTTGCCGCTGGTGGCGCACCCAGCGGCGCAGCGTGTCGCGCATTACGTCGATCGGCAGCACGCGCACGAGCGTGCCGTGCCGCTCGCGCAGCCGCTCGGAGAGCGCGCGGAAGAGATCGTGGCCCGGGGTGTCGAGCTCGTCGCGGAGTTTTTCCGCCGCGGTTTCCAATGACGGAAAGTGGTTACGGTTCTGCTCGATCAGGTCGCGCACGCGCTCGACCGGGTTCGCCTCGTAGGGCGCAGCCTCGTCGCGTCCGGCGAGGCGGGCGGCGGCCATGGTCTCGCCGCGGCGGGCCTCGGTGTAGGCGCGATAGAGCCGTTGCACGGCGGCGGCGACGTCGGGGCAAAGCTCGGCGAAGTCGCGCAATTCCTGCTTCGGCAATTCGATCGGCCGGAACAGCGCGTCGCTGAAGATCTCGTTCAGCTCGACGAAGGCGCGGTCCTTGTCGGCTGCGGCAAGGTCGCGCAGGTCGATGTCGTAGGTTTCGGCGAGCTTGAGCAGGATCTGGGCGGTGACCGGGCGCTGGTTGCGCTCGATCAGGTTCACGTAGCTCGGCGAGATGCCGATTTCTTCCGCCATCTGCGTTTGCGACAGGCCGAGCTGCCGGCGCAGGCGGCGGAATCGCGGGCCGATGAACAGCTTGCGGCCGGAACCGGCCTCGTTCCCGGCCCCCTTTCCGGCCTCTGGCTTTGACATCTTTTACAATCTCACAAAGGGAATTGTGAAGATTTGACACTATAGCACGATTTGCAGATTTGCATACTTCCCAAATCATGCCGGGAAAAGTTATGGCCGTGAGGACACTCACTTCCGGCCGTTGTAACGGCTGTATGAAAGGAACGATCATGGCCAAGCAGACCCTTTCCGGCATCATCCCGAGCGCGCCGGTGGGCCGTTTCGACGGCATCGAGCGCCCGTACTCGGCGGACGACGTGATGCGGCTGCGCGGCTCGTTCCAGGTCCGCCATTCGCTGGCCGAGCGGGCGGCGAACCGCCTGTGGCTGCAACTCACCAACGAGCCCTATGTGGGCGCGCTCGGCGCCGTCACCGGCAACCAGGCCATGCAGATGGTCCGCGCCGGCCTGCAGGCGATCTATCTCTCCGGCTGGCAGGTGGCGGCCGACAACAACAACGCGGGCCAGACCTATCCCGACCAGAGCCTTTATCCGTCGGATTCCGGCCCGGAGCTCTGCCGGCGCATCAACAAGACGCTCATGCGCGCCGACCAGATCGAGCACGCCGAAGGCGGCGCCAAGCGCGACTGGTTCGTGCCGATCGTCGCCGACGCGGAAGCCGGCTTCGGCGGGCCGCTCAACGCCTTCGAGATCATGAAGAACTACATCGAGGCGGGTGCGGCGGCCGTGCACTTCGAGGACCAGCTCGCCTCGGAAAAGAAGTGCGGCCACCTCGGCGGCAAGGTGCTGATCCCGACCGCGGCGCACGAGCGTAATCTGGTCGCGGCGCGGCTCGCGGCCGACGTCTGCAGCGTGCCGACGATCGTGATGGCGCGCACCGACGCGGAGAGCGCGCGGCTCATCACCTCCGACATCGACGAGCGCGACCGCGAGTTCATCACCGGCGAGCGCACGGCGGAAGGCTTCTATCGCCTGAAGGAGGGCACCGGCCTCGCCCACTGCATCAAGCGCGGGCTGGCATTCGCGCGCTACGCGGATCTGCTGTGGTGGGAGACCTCGCATCCGAATCTCGACGAGGCGCGGGAGTTCGCCGAAGCGATCCATCGCCAGTACCCGGGCAAGATGCTCGCCTACAACTGCTCGCCGTCGTTCAATTGGCGCGCCAATATCGACGAGGCCACGATCGCGAACTTCCAGCGCGAGCTCGGCGCGATGGGCTACAAGTTCCAGTTCGTCACGCTCGCCGGCTTCCACAGCCTCAATCACGGCATGTACGAGCTCGCCCGCGGCTACGCGGCGCGCGGCATGACGGCCTACTCGGAGCTGCAGGAGGCCGAGTTCGCTTCCGAGCGCAACGGCTACACGGCGACGCGCCACCAGCGCGAGGTCGGCACCGGCTATTTCGATCTCGTGAACGTCACCATCAACGGCGGCGCCTCCTCGACCACCGCGATGTCGGAATCGACGGAGACGGCGCAATTCGAATCCGGCCGCATGCCGGTCGCGGCGGAGTGATCCTTCGGGAATGGAGAGAACCATGGCGATCAACCGGTTCTGGGTTCTTGGCGGCGAATACACGTCCACTCGTTTCGACGAGCTGATCGCAGGCACCGAGCGGCTGTTCGGCCCGTTCGGCGCGCGGCAGGAGGCGGAGCGGACCTGGCGCGAGGTTTCCGAGCGCCACCGTCCCCAATGCACCGTGCGCTTCTCGATCGTCGAAGAACGGGCGCTGGCTCCGGCGCGCTAAGGGCAACCCTCTTACGCGCCCAGGCGCGCTGGCTCGATGTGTTTCCCCCTCGAGCCAGCGTGTCTCTTTTTTGGAGTGTCAGAAGCCACGGTAATTTACTTCGTCATCACCGGGCCGGCGTGCCCGGCGAGCGGAACGCGAGCCGTCGGCGCGCCGAGTCCCGGTGATCCATTCGGACTCGTTGCGGGCAAAGACGTGGATGGCCGGGTTCTCGGCGCGGCGGCCACTCGCCTTCGGCTCATGGGCCGCGCCGGCCCGGCCATGACGAGTTAGTCGGAGATCAAAGCGCCTCGCCCTTAAGCCAGCGCGCGCCGCGGGCGTAGAGCGCGTCGAGCTCGGGGCCGTCGATGCCGGGCATGTCGCGCTTCACGGTGTAGCCGATCTTCGTCTGCAGATAGGCGAGGTGGCGGTAGCCCTCGGGGAACTGGCGCAGCAAATCCTGATCGAGCACGAGTTTCGCCGCGGGATCGACCGGGTCGAGGCGGTCCTTCTCGTAGATCGGCTGGCGCAGCACGAGGCCCCAGCGCCCGCCGCGCTGCTCGAAGAAATCGTAGAAGCGGCCGGCGCAGACGACATCGCAGACGACTCCTTCCACCGGCGCGCGCTGGGAGATCGTCATCTTCGTTTGCGCGATGGCGCGGGTGCCTGCGACCTCGATCGCGCTGCCGCCGAGGAAATGCAGGATGCGCACGCCCTTGGCCCAGCCGGCGTCGTTCATCTTGATGAATTCCTCGTAGGTGCCCTGGGTCCAGGTCGCCATCATGCGCCCGCCCTCGTGCCAGACGGTGCGGAACTGGTCCCACAGGCGCGCGTCGCGCCACACCGCCCAGTTCTCCACGAGCTCGCGAATGATGAGTTTGTCGGCGCTGACGTCGGACATGGTCGATCCATTGAGTGAGACTTGGCTGATGAGCTTGATGCACACCGCTCATTCCCGCGCCGCGCTGGCTAGCGAAGCGAGCGGCCAGCGCGGCCACTTAAAGAATCGCCGCGCCGGGCACTCGCCCTAAACCGGGCTCGTCGGCGCGGCAAGCGGGAATCCAGAGCCACACACGATGGCCTTGCTTTCTTGCCCCTGGGTCCCCGCTTTCGCGGGGACGAGCGGAAGAATATCTATTTGGATTGCGCGGGGCCGGTGACGCGGCGGTAGGTGGCGGACACCGTGCACTTGAAATGGTTTTTCGCAAGGTAGGCGCGCAGCGCGGCGCCGTCGCTCGAGATCACCACGCGGCGTTGATAGGTCTCGCCCCTGCCGCTGAAGCCGGCAAGCGCGCCGCTCTTCAACGGCGCCTCGAAGGATTCGGGATCGCCGAAACAGATCTTCAGCGTCTCCGCGTCGGCCGCGCCGGAGATTTCGTAGGTGCCGAAGGCGCGGCGCACGGGCACGTCGAACGGCAGCCATTCGCCGGCGCGCCAGTCCGCCTCGAAATAGGGGCGGCTGCCGATCGCCGCGAAGCGGACGGCGGCGCGGCTCGCCGACGGCACTTCATCCTTGGCGGCGATGACGAACGTGGCCTGGAGCTGATTTTCTTCGCCTTCCTTCCGATAGAGCACGAGCACCTGCGCGCCGCCGTCCGCCTCCAGCGCCCAGACCCCGGCAAGGCGCGGGTCGGGCGCTTCGGGCTTCTCGATGATCGAATGCTCAATCTCGACGATGCAGCCAGCGGCCGACAGCGCAATTACGGCCAGCAGCATCAAGTGTCTTGTCCGGACGACGAACATGGCGGGCTCCCCAGGCGGCGCGATCCTAAACGATGGAAAGCGAATTTCCGAGTGCGCGCGTTCCGCCGCGCTCTGCTATGAACGGCCGCAACCGGGAGGAAAGCAATGGGCAAACTTGAGGGGCGGGCGGCCATCGTCACCGGCGGCGCCAAGGGGATCGGGCGGCACTACTCGCTCGCGCTCGCCGACGCGGGCGCGCAGGTGATGGTGGCGGACATCGCCGACGGCGGCGACGTCGTGAAGGAGATCGTCGCCCGGTACGGGCAGGGTGCGGCCGAAAGCATGCGCTTCGACGTGAGCGACGAGGAGCAGGTGAAGCAACTCGTCGCGCACACGGTCGAGCGGTTCGGCAAGATCGACGTCCTCGTCAACAACGCAGCACTTTACGCGACGGTGCAGGAGCAGAAGCTCGCCGAGATCGACGTGAAGACGTGGGACGCGGTGATGGCCGTCAACGTGCGCGGGCCGTTCCTGATGGCGAAGCACGTGGCGCCGCACATGATGGCGCGCAAGTACGGCAAGATCATCAATATCGGCTCGGGCACCGCGTTCCGCGGCATTCCGTGGCTGCTGCACTATTCCACCTCGAAGGGCGCGATCATGAGCATGACGCGGTCGCTGTCGCGCGAGCTCGGCGAGTACGGCATCTGCGTGAACACGCTGTCGCCGGGCTTCACGCTCAGCGACACGGTGATGGAGCAGAACCCGACGCACGTCGCGCACGCGCGCGACGTCACGATCCAGCGGCGCGCGCTCAAGCGCGACGCCTATCCGCCGGACCTCATCGGCGCGCTCGTGTTCCTCGCGTCGGGCGACAGCGATTTCATCACCGGGCAGACGATTGCGGTGGATGGCGGGGCGGTGAACACCTGAAGGGGCTCGTTGATTGACACGCCTGTCAACGAATGCCTAGATTTCTCAAATACCTAAATCAAACGGGGGACGCCATGGATGCTCCGGCCGGCAGCCCGACTGCAGCGTCGAGCGACTCCGTCGCGGGCGCGGTGACGCCCGAGCGGGCCGCCTATTACGAGCGGATCGGCAAGGAGAATCTCGCGCCGCTCTGGGAGGTGCTGCGCGGACTCGTGCCGCCTGAGCCGAAGACGCCGTGCGTGCCGGCGCTTTGGCGCTTCAACGACGTGCGCAAGATGGTGATGGAAGCGGGCACGCTGATCACCGCGAAGGAAGCCGAGCGGCGCGTGCTGGTGCTGGAGAACCCCGCCCTGCGCGGCAAGTCGCGCATCACGCAGTCGCTTTACGCCGGCCTGCAACTGATCCTGCCGGGCGAGATCGCGCCCGCGCACCGCCACACCGCGTCGGCGATCCGCTTCGTGCTCGACGGCGACGGCGCCTATACGGCGGTGGACGGCGAGAAGACGGTCATGCGGCGCGGCGACTTCGTGATCACGCCGAACTGGACGCCGCACGACCACGGCAATCCTTCGCAGCAGCCGATGATCTGGCTCGACGTGCTCGACGTGCCGACGGTCAATTTCTTCGACGCGGCGTTCTCCGAGCATCTCGATCAGGAGACGCAGTCGAACACGAGGGAAGACGGCGACTCCTACGCGCGCTACGGCTCCGGCGTGCTGCCGGACGGCGCGCCGAAGGAGATGATCCGCAGCCCGATCATCAGCTATCCCTTTGCGCGGGTGCGGCCGGTGATCGAGCGCATGGCGAAGTCCGACGACATCAACCCGTATCACGGCGCGCGCGTGCGCTACGCCAACCCGATCAACGGCGGCTGGGCGACGCCGACCATGGGCGCGCAGCTCGCGCTCTTGCCGAAGGGCTTCAAGGGCAAGGACTACCGCTCGACCGACGGCACGATCTTCGTCTGCGTCGAAGGCGAGGGGACGACGAAGGTGGAGGAGCAGACCTTCCACTGGACGCCGGGCGATGTCTTCGTCGTGCCGTCGTGGAAGACGTACGCGCACACGGCGAAGAGCGAGAGCGTCCTGTTCTCCATCTCCGACCGGCCGGCGCAGGAAGCGCTCGGCATCTGGCGCGAACTGAACTGATCGCGGCGGCGCAACGGATACGGGCGGGGCCATGAGCAGCGTTGCGACGAACTTCGATTACGTGATCGTGGGCGCGGGCTCCGCCGGCTGCGTGGTGGCAAACCGGCTTTCGGAGGACGCCAGCGTGCGCGTCTGCCTTGTCGAGGCGGGGCCGTCCGACCGCAGGTTTCCGGTGAACGTGAAATCGCGCGTGCCGGTCGGCAACATCTTCTTCCGCCTGGATCAGCGCTACAATTGGTTGTTCGGCTACACGGGCGAGGCGCGGCTCCATGACCGCACGATCCCGTGCCCGCGCGGCAAGCTCCTCGGCGGCACGAGTCAGCTCAACGGCATGGTCTATATGCGCGGTCAGCCGCAGGACTATGACGACTGGGCGGCGCTCGGCAATGCGGGCTGGGCCTGGCGCGACGTGCTCCCCTATTTCCAGAAGTCGGAGAATTTCGAGCCCGGCAGGAACGCCTATCACGCGACCGGCGGCGAGCTGAACGTGGCGCCGCAGCGCTCGCCCAATCCGCTTTCCTATGAATTCCTCGATGCGGCGTCGCAAACCCAGCTTCCGCGCAACGACGATTTCAACGGCGCGACGCAGGAAGGCTTCGGCTTCTTCCACCTCACGCAGAAGAATGGCGAGCGGTGGGCCACCTCGCGCGCGTTCCTGCATCCGGTGCTGTCGCGGCCGAACCTCACAGTGATCTCCGACGCGCAGGCGCTGAAGATCGAGTTTGCGGGCAGGCGCGCGACCGGCGTGCGGCTGCAGCGGGGCGGCGAAGTCTTCAGCGTGAACGCAACGCGCGAGATCGTGCTGTCCTCGGGCTCGATCGGCTCGCCGCATCTGCTGCTGCTGTCGGGCGTCGGGCCGGCCGAGCAACTGCGCCGGCATGGGATCGACGTCGTCGCCGATCTGCCGGGCGTCGGGCAGAACCTGCAGGATCATCCCGACGTGCGGGTGACCATGTCCGAGCGCTCGCGCATGAGCTGGGGGCGTTCACTGCCCGCGTTGCTGCGGCTCGCGTTCTCGCCGTTTCCCTTTATCGCGGCGCGCAAGGGCCCGCTCACGGCGACCGCGGTGGAAGCCGGCGGCTTTCTGAAAGTCGCGCCGGGAGCCACGCGTTGCGACGTGCATTTCGTGTTCACGCCGCAGATCCTCGACCGCACGCGGTATCTGCCGGCCGTGCACGGATTCTCGATCCACGTGAGCCTGTTGCGGCCGAAGAGCCGCGGCTTTCTCGAGCTCGCTTCGGGCGATCCGCTGGCGGCGCCGATCCTGCATCCGAACTTCCTTTCGGAGGAGGACGACACGCGCCTGCTGGTGGCGGGCCTTCGCGTCGCGCGACGCATCCTGTCGGCGCCGACATTGCAGCGCCATGCGGGCAACGAGATCGATCCCGGCGCGTCGGTGGAGCGAGACGAAGCGCTCGCCGACTATGTGCGCAGGAACGTGGCGACGATCTATCACCCGGTCGGCACCTGCAAGATGGGGTCGGACGCGATGGCGGTGGTCGATCCGCAGTTGCGCGTGCGCGGCGTCGAAGGCGTGCGCGTGGCCGACGCCTCGATCATGCCCAACCTCGTCAGCGGCAACACCAACGCGCCGGCGATCATGATCGGGGAGAAGGGTTCGGACCTGATCCGCTCGAAGCAGGCGGCGGTGGCGGCCTAGAAAATTGCACGTCCTAAATTGGTGGCCCCTGGATTCCCGCTTGCGCGGGAATGAGCGGATATATTGCTTAGTCGCTCGGCTTGCGGCTGTAGTCGTCGTCGAGGCGGACGATGTCGTCCTCGCCGAGATAGGCGCCGGTCTGCACCTCGATCAGTTCGAGCGGAATCTTGCCCGGATTCTCGAGACGGTGGACGGCGCCGACCGGCACGTAAACGGACTCGTTCTCGTAGAGCATGCGCGTCTCGTCGCCGATGGTGACGCGCGCGCTGCCGCGCACGACCACCCAATGCTCGGCGCGGTGGGTGTGTTTCTGCAACGAAAGCCGGCTGCCGGGCTTCACGACGATGCGCTTTACCTGGAAGCGCTCGCCGCGATCGAGCGACTGATAGGTGCCCCATGGCCGGTGCACGCGCGAATGGCTGTCGGCCTCGCTGCGGCCGGCGGCGCGCAGATTTTCGACGAGCGGCCGCATGTCCTCGGCGCGGTCGCGGGCGGCGACCAGCACTGCGTCGTTCTCGACCACGACGACCAGGTCCCTGACGCCGAGGAGGGCGACCGCGCCGTTGGCGTTGACGACCAGCGAGTTCGCGACGTCGAGGAGCGTCGCATCGCCTTTCTTCGCGTTGCCCTTCGCATCGTGCGGGGACAGCGTCCACACCGCGCCCCAGCCGCCGACGTCGGACCAGCCGTAATCCGCCGGCACGACGGCGCCGCGGCCGGTCTTCTCCATCACCGCGTAGTCGACGGACTTTCTTTCCGCGGCGGCGAAGGCTTCGGCATCGAGGACGCGGAAACCGAGGTCGGCGGTCGATGCCTTCACCGCGCGGGCGATGGCTTCTGCGCTCTTCGGCTCAAACTCCGCGTACTCGCCGAGGAACACGTCGGCGCGGAACAGGAAGTTGCCGGAGTTCCAGAGATAGCCGCCGGCGACATAGCGCTCGGCGGTGGGCGCATCGGGTTTCTCGACGAACGCATCGATCCCGTGCGCGGGCGCGGCATCGTCGAGCATCGGGCCGGGCCGGATATAGCCGTAGCCGGTGGCGGGATGGTCCGGCTTGATGCCGAAGGTGACGATGCGGCCGTTCTGCGCGGCCTTGCGCGCGGCGCGCACGGCAGCAACAAAGAGGTTCGGCTCCTTCACCACGTGATCGGCGGCAAGCACGAGCACGAGCGATTGCGGGTCGGCGGCTGCGGCGATCTCCGCGGCGGCGGCGACCGCAGGGCCGGAGTCGCGGCGGGCCGGCTCCAGCACGATTTCGGCGTCGGCGCCGATCTCCTCCAGTTGCTCGCGGACGAGGAAGCGGTAGTCGCGCTGGGTGACGATAATCGGCGGGTCGAACAGCGCGCGGTCGCTGACGCGGCGCACGGTCTCCTGCAACGTCGACCAGGGGCCGAGCAGCTTGAGGAACTGCTTGGGCAGCGTGTCGCGCGAGGCGGGCCACAATCGCGTGCCCGCGCCGCCACTCAGGATCACCGGTTGGATGCGGTCGGTCATTGCTTCGGCACGCTCTGCGATCGAGAAGGCCGGAACGGCTTCAGGCGCTAAGCCTTGCCGATCAGGCGGGCGAGTTCCACTCGAAAAGCGGGCGCCAGATCCTCACGCTCCAGCGCATAGGCGACATTGGCGGAGAGAAAACCGAGCTTGGAGCCGCAGTCATAGGTGCGGCCCTCGAATTCGAGGCCATAGAAGGGCTGCCGCTCCGAGAGGCGGATCATGGCGTCGGTGAGCTGGATTTCGCCGCCCGCGCCGCGCTCCTGCGATTCCAGAAAATCGAAAATCTCCGGCTGCAGCACGTAGCGGCCGGTGATGATGAGGTTCGACGCCGCGGTTCCGCGCGGCGGCTTCTCGACCATGGAGGTGATCTCGAACGCGGAATGCTTGCGCTTGCCGATGCCGACGACGCCGTACATGTGGGTCAGCTCTTCGGCCACCTGCTCGACGGCGATCACGTTCGCGGCTTCGCCGATCGCAAGATACGCCTCGATCATCTGCGCGAGGCAGCCCTTCTTCGCGTGTACGAGCACGTCGGGAAGGAGCAGCGCGAACGGCTCGCGGCCCACGAGTTCGCGCGCACACCAGACGGCATGGCCGAGACCGAGCGGCGACTGCTGGCGGGTGAAGCTGAAGGTGCCGGCGCCGGGCAGGTCGCGGTCGAGCATTTCGAGGTCGGCCTGCTTGTTGCGTTCGCGCAGCGTGTCTTCCAGCTCGAACTGGCGGTCGAAATGATCCTCGATCACGCTCTTGTTGCGGCCGGTGACGAAGATGAAATGCTCGATGCCGGCCTCGCGCGCCTCGTCGACCACGTACTGGATCAGCGGGCGGTCGACGACCGGCAGCATCTCCTTCGGCATGGCCTTGGTCGCGGGCAGGAAGCGGGTGCCCAGGCCGGCCACCGGGAATACGGCTTTACGGATTTTCTGCATGCTTCGGCTCGCAATCGGGCGACACGTCTCTATGTCCGGTCCGGAAGGACTTGGCAAATGGCAGGGTTAAAGCAGGGCGTGCTTGACCGAACGCACGGCGTATGACTGGGTTCCTGCGATGAACGGACCCATTCTCGTCTTCGGGGCGCGCGGGCAGGTCGGGCGCGAGCTCGTTGCGCTGGCGACGGCGCGGCGGATTCCGATCGTCGGATTGTCGCGCGCCGAGGCGAACATCACCGACGAATCCGCCGTCCGCGTCGCCATCGACGTGCATCGGCCTTTGGCCGTGGTGAACGTCGCCGGTTTCTCCGCGGTGAGCCGCGCGGAGCGGGAGCCGGAGGCGGCCGCCGCGGCCAATAGCACCGGTCCGGCAATTTTGGCGGCCGCCTGCAGCGACGCCGCCGTTCCCTTCGTGCATCTTTCCTCGGCTTATGTCTTCGACGGCACGAAGAAGGCCGCCTATGTCGAGACCGACAAGGCGGGGCCGGTCGACGTCTATGGCCGCACGATGGCGGACGGCGAGGCGAAGGTGCGGGAGGCCGCGAAGCGCCATGTGATCCTGCGCAGCTCGTGGATCTACAGCGTCTATGGCCGCAATTTCCTGCGCACGACGCTGCGGCTTGCGGCGGAGCGCGACGAGTTGCGCATGGTCGCCGACCAGTTCGGCTGTCCGACCGCGACCATCGATCTCGCCGAGGCGATCCTCGTCGTGGTGCGCAAGATGTCGGAGAAGGCGAGCATCGCCGGCACGTTCCATTTCGCCGGCATCGGCCGCACGTCGTGGCACGGCTTTGCGGAGGAGATCGTGCGGCGGCAGGCGTTCTTCACCGGGCGCACGCCGAAGGTGACGGCGATCACCTCCGCCGAATATCCCAGCGCGGCCAAGCGGCCGGCCAATTGCGAGCTCGACAGCTCGAAGTTCTATTCGACGTTCGGCTTCCGCGCGCGGCCGTGGCAGGAGCGGGTCGGCGAGGTGGTGGCGCAGTTGCTTGCCAAGACCAGAGCTGCGGAAGCGAAGCCGGCCGAGGCGAAGAACGGCGAGGCCAACGCGAAGGCCGCCGAAGCGAAAACGCCGGAGCCGAAGGCTCCCGAACCAAAGCCGGCAGACGCCAAACCTTCGGACAAGAAGACTTCCGAAGCGGCGTCGTAACGAGTTGCTCGCCGTCATTGCGAGGCGCGCAGCGCCGAAGCAATCCAGTTTCCGGATAGCTGGATTGCTTCGCTTCGCTCGCAATGACGTCGCGCTTTAATTCATGTTGTTCGGGCGGCCGACGCTCCAGTAGCGGAAGCCCTTGGCCGCCATTTCGTCGGGCCGGTAGATGTTGCGCAGATCGACGATCACCGGACTCTGCATGATGGTCTTGAGCCGGCCGAGGTCGAGCGCGCGATAGGCATCCCATTCGGTGACGATCACCAGCGCATCAGCGCCCTCGGCCGCCCGATAGGGGCTTGCGCAGAAATTCACACCCGGCAGCAACGGCTTCGCCTGCTCCATGCCCTGCGGGTCGTGGGCGTGGACGACGGCGCCTTCCTTCAGCAGCGCGGGAACCAGCACGAGGCTCGGCGCATCGCGCATGTCGTCGGTGTTCGGCTTGAAGGTGAGGCCGAGCACGGCGATCACCTTGCCGGCGACCGAGCCGCCGCAGGCATCGGCCACGCGCCGGGCGAGCGCCTGCTTGCGGGCCTCATTCACGGAGACCACCGTCTCGACGATGTTGATCGGCGCGTCGGCTTCCTGCGCCGTCTTGATGAGGGCGAGCGTGTCCTTCGGGAAGCAGGAGCCGCCGAAGCCCGGCCCGGCGTGCAGGAACTTCAGGCCGATGCGGTTGTCGAGGCCGATGCCGCGCGCCACCTGCTGCACGTCGGCGCCGATCGCCTCGCAGAGATCGGCGATCTCGTTGATGAAGGTGATCTTCGTCGCCAGGAAGGCGTTGGCGGCGTACTTGATCAGCTCCGCCGCGCGGCGGCTTGTCGGCAGGATCGGCGGCTGGTTGAGGAACAGCGGCCGATACACCTCGCGCATCACGTCCAACGCCCGTTCGTCGTCGGTGCCGATGACGATGCGGTCGGGATGGCGGAAATCGGTGATCGCCGCCCCTTCGCGCAGGAACTCCGGATTGGAAACGACGACTATCCTCGCATCGGGCCGTACTTCCCGGACGATGCGCTCGATCTCGTCGCCGGTGCCGACCGGCACCGTCGATTTCGTGACCAGCACCGCCTGGCCATTGATACTGGCCGCGATCTCGCGGGCGGCCTCAAATACGTAAGTCAGGTCGGCGTGCCCGTCGCCGCGGCGGGCGGGCGTGCCGACGGCGACGAAGACGACTTCGGCGTCGCGCACCGCGGGCGCCAGCTCGGTCGTGAAAGAGAGGCGGCGTTCGCGCGCGTTGCGGGCGACGAGCTCGTCGAGGCCGGGCTCGAAGATCGGGATCTTGTCGGCGCGGAGTGCCGCGATCTTCTCCTCGTTCTTGTCGACGCAGACGACCTCATGGCCGAAATCGGCAAAGCAGGCGCCCGAAACGAGGCCCACGTAGCCGGTGCCGATCATCGCAATGCGCATGAAAATCCCCGCAAGAGACCGGGATTTGACACGGCGCACGCCGGCTCGCAAGCACGCCGTGCGATCAGGCCGCGGCGGACGCGCTCTCGGCGAGCTTGCGCTCCCAGGCGAGCGCGTGGCTCACGATCGTCGGGAGGTCGTCGTAGCGCGGCCGCCAGCCAAGCTCCCTGCGGATGCGGTCGGCGCGGGCGACGATCGCGGGCGGATCGCCGGGACGGCGCGGGCTCATGGTCACCGGGAAATCCGTGCCGGAGGCGCGCTTCACCGCTTCGATTACCTCAAGCACGGAGTGGCCGCGGCCGTAGCCGCAGTTCAGCACCAGGTTCATGCCCCCTTCGCGCAGGTGGCGGAGTGCGTCGAGATGGGCGGCGACGAGATCGGTGACGTGGATGTAGTCGCGCAGGCAGGTGCCGTCCGGCGTCGGATAGTCGGTGCCGAATACCTCAATGCCCTGGCGGCGGCCGACGGCCGCCTCGCAGGCGACCTTGATCAGGTGCGTCGCCTTCGGCGTGGATTGTCCGGAACGGCCGGAAGGATCGGCGCCGGCGACATTGAAATAGCGGAGCGCGACATAGCCGAGGCCGTGCGCGGCGGCGGTGTCGCGCAGCATCCACTCGGTCATGAGTTTCGACGAGCCGTAGGGCGAGATCGGCACGGTCGGTGCGTCTTCGCCGACCGGCTCATTGCCCGGCATGCCATAGACCGCGGCAGTCGACGAGAAGACGAAGCGGCGGACGCCCGCGTTGATGATCGTCGCGAGCAGGGCGCGCGACTTGACGGTGTTGGCGAGATAATAGCCGAGCGGGTCGGCGACCGAATCCGGCACGATGATCTTGGCGGCGAAATGGATCACTTCATCGATCCTGTGCTCGGCGAGGGTGCGCAGCACGAGCGGCGCATCGGCCACGTCGCCGACGATCAGCCGCGCCTTCGGATGCACGGCGTTGCGGATTCCGGTGGACAGGTCGTCGAGGACGACCACTTCCTCGCCGGCATCGACGAGGGCGAGGACGATGTGGCTGCCGATATAGCCGGCGCCGCCCGTGACCAACACAGCCATGAGACCAACTCCGTGACCGTCAACGACTAGCAAACGGATGTTAATGGCGGTTGAAACCGACCGAAGAATGACGGCTAACGGATCGTAATCAGCCGCGCTTCTTCGAGCGTTCCACCAGCCGCGTGGTGCTGCGGTCGGGCAGGAGATCGACGATCAGGACTTCGCCGCCGGACGCCTCGACGATCTCGCGGCCGACGACCTGATCTTTCGTGTAGTCGCCGCCCTTCACCAGCACATGCGGGCGCACACGGCGGATGAGCTCCAGCGGCGTGTCCTCCTCGAAGATTGCAACGAGGTCGACGGCCTCGAGGGCGGCAAGCATCTGCGCACGCGATATTTCGTCCTGAATCGGCCGGTTGTCGCCCTTGAGGCGCTTTGTGGAGGCGTCGCTGTTGATCCCGACCATGAGGCGGTCGCAGGCGGCGCGCGCCTCGGCCAGCACTTTCAGATGACCGGGGTGGAGCAGATCGAAGACGCCGTTGGTGAAGCCGATGCGCAGTTCGGCGCGGCGCCATTCGTTGACGTGCTCGTCGAGCGCGCGTGGATCGAACGCGAGCTTCTCCTCGTAGGCGCGCAGTGCCGGAGGAAGGAGAACGGCGCGGAGCTCCGAGAAAGACACAGTGGCCGTTCCGCGCTTGCCGACGACCACCGCGGCGGCGGCGTTGGCCGCGCGCGCGGCAGCCTCGAGGTCGGCCCCCATGGCGACCATCGCGGCGAGCGTCGCGACCACCGTGTCGCCGGCGCCGGATACGTCGCGCACCTTCACCGGGAACGCGGGGATATGCACGGGCTCTTCGCCGCGCTCGACGAGGGTCATGCCTTCCTCGCTGCGGGTGACGAGGATCGCATTCACGTCGGTGCGTTCGCACAATTCGGCGGCGCCCTGGGCGACCTCATCGGCGGTGCGGACTTCGCGGTTCAGCGCGCGGGACAGCTCGCTGCGGTTCGGCGTAACAAGATCGGCGAAGCGGTAGATGCGGTAGTCGTTGCCCTTGGGATCGACGACAACCGGCTTCTTCGCCTTGCGGGCGGCGGCAATCAGTTCCTCGATCACGCGCTGGGTGAGCACGCCCTTGCCGTAGTCGGAGAGGATGACGGCGCCGCAATCGGGCAACGCCTCCAGCGCGCGGGCGATGATCTCGTTCTCGCGCTCGATCTCGACGGGGCGCGCGTCTTCCCAGTCGGCCCGCAGGAGATGCGTCGAGTAGTGCTCGGAGACGAAGCGCGTCTTGAGCGTGGTCGGACGCACGGCATCCTGCACGAGCCGCGTTTCGATCTTCTTGTCTTTGGCGAGGCGATCGGTCAGCGTGCGGCCCGCTTCGTCGTTGCCGATCGCGCTCACGAGCACGCAACGCGCGCCGAGGCCGGTGATGTTGAGCGCGACATTGCCGGCGCCGCCCGGCGTCACGTCTTCCCATTTCGCCGCGAGCACCACGGTTGGCGCCTCCGGCGAGACGCGGGCGACGTCGCCATAGACGTAGCGGTCGAGCATCACGTCGCCGATGCAGAGCACGGTCTGCCGGCTCAGTTCGCCCAGTCGCCGTTCGAAATCGAACATCGGAATTCCAGCGGGCTCAGCGGTAGGGATCGGGACGATCGAGAAAGCGGGTCACGTAGTCTTGCACGGCCGCCTCCAGCGGCGTGAAGGCGGCATCGTAGCCTGCCGCGCGCAGGCGCTCCATCTTTGCCTGCGTTAAGTATTGATAGCGGCCAGAAAGCTCGGCCGGCATGTCGATATATTCGATGTTCGGCGGGCGTTTCAGGGCGGCGAACAGCGCCTGCATCATGTCGTTGAAGCTGCTGGCCTCGCCGGTGCCGACATTGTAGATGCCGGACACGCGCGGGTGGTCGAGCAGCCAGAGCACGACCGCGGCCGCGTCCAGCACGTAGATGAAGTCGCGCAACTGGCCGCCGTCGGGGATGTCGGGCCGGCCCGACCTGAAGAGGCGCACGGGCCGTCCGGCCTTGGCGTCGGGGAACGCCTTGCACAGCACGCTCCGCATGTTGTCCTTGTGGTACTCGTTCGGGCCGAACACGTTGAAGAACTTCAGGCCGGCCCATTGCGGCGGCATCGGCACCCGGGAGCGGGCGCGCTCGACGACGGCGAGATCGAAACGCTGCTTGCTGCGGCCGTAGAGGTTGAGCGGGCGCAGGCGCGCGAGCGCCTCCGGGCTGTCGTTGTCGTCGAAGCCCGCTGTGCCGTCGCCGTAGGTCGCCGCCGAGGACGCATAGATGAAAGGCGTGCGCGTCTTCGTGCACCAGTCGAGCAGGCGCATGGGTAGCTCGAAGTTCGCCTCCATCACCGCCTTCTCGTCGGTCGCGGTGGTGGAGGAGATCGCGCCCATGTGCAGAATTGCTTCGAGCTTCCTGTCCTCGAGCCAGCGAAACAGCTCGTCCGGCGAGACGATGCCGGCATAGCGCCGGTGCTTCAGGTTGCGCTCCTTGGCGAGCGAGCCCAGGTGGTCATTCACGGCGATCTCGGTCACGCCGCGGTCGTTCAGACTCGCGACGAGATTGGAGCCGATAAATCCGGCGCCGCCGGTAACGAGGATCATTCCTGCCCCTTCGGCCGCTCGTGTCCCGAACCCGAAACCGTGACACCAGCGCGGCGGGGGCTTCTAACCGCTCGGGCGGGCAGGGCGCAACGCCGCTGAATCTGGACACTTTTCCGGGGCGGTGTTACCCGCTTTCCCGGCCGAAGGAGCAGCGGGATGGACGCCAGCGAAACGGACTATGCGCGGAGCCATCTCGCGCTTTCGCTCGCGGCATTGCGAGTGGCGTCCGCCGACGCCGAGTTCCTGGCGAGCCTCGGCCGGGTCGCCGGCGAGATGGCGAAGGCGCTCGCGGCCGGGGGCAAGATCCTGCTCTGCGGCAATGGCGGGAGTGCCGCCGACGCGCAGCATATCGCAGGCGAATTGCTCTCGCGCTTCGAGACCGACCGCGCGCCGATGCCGGCGGTGGCGCTGACGACCGATACTTCCGTCCTGACCGCGATCGGCAACGACTACGGCTATGAGCAGGTATTCGAGCGGCAGGTGCGCGGGCTCGGCGCCAGGGGCGACGTGCTGATTGCGATCTCCACCTCGGGGCGCTCGCCGAACATCCTGCGTGCGCTCGATGCGGCGCGCGAGCGCGGTGTGGTGACGATCGGCTTCACCGGAGCCAAGGGCGGCGACATGGCGTCGCGATGCGACGTTCTGTTGCGGGCGCCGTCGGACAAGACGCCGGTGATCCAGCAGATTCACATCACGGCCGCGCACATCGTGTGCGGGATCGTCGAGCGGCGCCTGATGGGTGCCGGCAAGCAACCGTGAGCGAGCGCCCGCTTCGTCCCGCCGTATTCCTCGATCGCGACGGCGTGCTCAATGTCGATCACGGCTACGTGGCGCGGCGTGAGGATTTCCAGTGGATCGAAGGCGCGCGGGAAGCGGTGAAGGCGCTGAACGACGCGGGCTATTATGTGTTCATCGCCACCAACCAGTCGGGCATCGCGCGGGGGCTTTATTCGGAAGCGGACATGCACCGCCTGCACGAGCACATGCTGAGCGAGCTTGCGCAGGTCGGCGCGCGCATCGATGATCTGCGCTATTGCCCGTATCACCCGGAAGGCGAGGTGGAAACCTATCGCCGTGCTTCCGACTGGCGCAAACCCGGACCGGGCATGATCCTCGATCTGCTGAAGCATTGGCCGGTCGACCGCGCACGCAGCGCCTTCATCGGCGACAACGACCGTGATATGGCGGCGGCGGACGCGGCGGGTATTCGCGGGCTTCGCTTCCGCGGCGGCAATCTCGAAGCGTTCGTTCGGCGCGAGGTGCTGGGCGAATGATGAGCGTTGAGGCTCGACATGACCGGGGCCGTTTCCCTCATCCTTCGAGACGCGCCCTTCGGGCGCTCCTCAGGATGAGGGAAACGGAATTACGCCCTCATGGTGAGGAGCGCCGCGTCCTTCGACACGCCCTCATCCTTCGAGACGCCGGCCTCCGGCCGGCTCCTCAGGATGAGGGCTTGCTCAGGATAAGGGCGGCGGGTCTCGAATCATGAGGGCACAAACAAATGAAAGCCCGATCCTGCTCGTGCCCTATGTCTGGATCGGCGACTTCGTGCGCTGCCATTCGGTGGTGAAGGTCATCAAGAGCCGCACGCCGGAGCGGCCGGTGGATGTGCTCTCGTCCAGCCTGTGCGCGCCGCTCCTCGACTACATGCCGGGTGTGCGCAAGGGCATCGTGTTCGACATCCCGCGCCGGAAGCCGGCGCTTGCGCTGAACTGGCGGCTCTCGCGCATCCTGAAGCAAGAGCGCTACGGTAAGGCGATCATCACCTCGCGCAAGTGGAAGGCGGCGCTGGCGCCGGCGCTCGCCGGCATCCCCGAGCGCGTCGGTTTCGTCGGCGAGTGGCGCTATGGGCTGCTTACGGACGTGCGCCACAGCGAGAAGGACCTGCCGCGCATGATCGATCAGTGCGCGGTGCTGGCGCTGCCGGAGAGCGAGCAGCGGAAGCAGGACTGGCCGCTGCCGGAACTCGTGGTGCCCGAGAAGGAAGTAATGGAATGGCGCGCGCGCAACGGGCTTTCCGACGAGAAGCGCCCGGTCGTCGCGCTGTGTCCGGGCGCGGTGGGGCCGGGCAAGCGTTGGCCTGAGGAAAAATACGCGCGGCTGGCGAGGCTGCTGGCGACGGAGGGCATTGCCGTGTGGGTGCTCGGCGGGCCGGGGGAACGCGCGATTGCCCGGATCATTTCGGCCGAGGGAAAATTCGCCCGCGACCTGACCGGCGACGATCTGCGCAACGCCATTCTTGCGCTCGCCACGGCCGACGCGGCGGTGTCGAACGATTCCGGGCTGCTGCACGTGGTGGCGGCGATCGGCACGCCAGCGATCGGTCTGTTCGGGCCGACGAGCGCATGGCACTGGGCGCCGCTCAATCCGATCGCGGCGATCATCGAAGCGCCGTGGCGCGACGACGCGAAGGACGTGCGCAGGCGCTCGACCGAGGATATTCCGGTGGAGCAGGTGATCGAGGCGACGCTGCAGTCGCTTGGCGGGCCGCGCAAGTGAGTGCTGTCAATGGCTGATGCAACGACAAAATCCGGGCCGGGGCCGCTTGCGGGCATCCGCATCATCGACATGACGACGGTGGTGATGGGGCCCTACGCGACGCAATTGCTCGCCGACTACGGCGCCGACGTCATCAAGGTGGAACCGCCGAGCGGCGACATCATGCGGCACGCGCCGCCGATGCGGAATCCGCGCATGGGCGCCTTGTTCCTGCAGGCAAACCGCAACAAGCGCAGCGTGGTGCTCGACGTGAAGAAGCAGGGCGGGCGCGAGGCGCTGCTGCGGCTGTGCGCGACCGCGGACGTATTCATTCACAACGTGCGCAAGGCGGCGATGCAGCGGGCGGGCCTCGGCGAAGCCGACGTGCGCGCTGGCAACCCGAAGCTCGTTTACGTGAGCCTGATTGGCTACAGCGAGGGCGGGCCTTACGCGGGGCGTCCCGCCTATGACGACCTGATGCAGGGCTTGTCGGGCATTCCGGCGTTGCAGGCGGAGATCAGCGGCGAGCAGCCGCGATACATGCCGCTCACGTTCGTCGACCGCATCATGGGGGTGAGCGCCGTGCATGCGGTGCTTGCGGCGATCGTCCATCGCGACCGCAGCGGGGCGGGGCAGGCGGTCGATGTGCCGATGTTCGAGACGGTCGCGCAACTCGTGCTCGGCGATCACATGGGCGGGCGCACGTTCGAGCCGCCGCTCGGCAAGCCGGGCTACGGGCGGCTGCTGGCGCCCGACCGGCGGCCCTACCGCACGAAGGACGGCCATGTGTGCGTGCTCATCTACAACAACAAGGAATGGGAGACATTCTTCCGCGCGATCGGGCAGCGCGAGCGGTTCGAGGCCGACCCGCGGCTTTCCGATCACGCGGTGCGGACGAAGCACTATTCCGAAGTTTACGCGATCCTCGCCGAGATCTTCACGACGCGCACGAGCGCGGAATGGCTCACGTTGCTCGCGGAGCACGACATCCCCGGCGTGCCGCTCTACAGCCTCGACGACCTGATCGACGATCCGCACCTGCAGGCGGTGGGATTCTTCCAGGCGATGGAGCATCCGAGCGAGGGGCCGATCCGGCTGACCGGCATTCCGAGCCACTGGAGCGAGACGCCGCCGGCGATCACGCGGCACGCGCCGCTTCTCGGCGAGCACAGCATCGAGGTGCTGCGCGAGGCGGGGCTGCAGCAGCGGGAGATTGATACGTTGATCGAAGAAGGCGTGACGATCGACGGGCGTATGAAAGGTAAGTGAAAGCGCAACTTGTATCCGCTCATTCCCGCGTAAGCGGGAATCCAGGGCAACCCACTCATGAAGTTATGGCCCTGGGTCCCCGCTTTCGCGGGGACGAACGGATCAGGTCTAGATTGTCTTGGTGATTGCCGAAATCACGTCGCTGACTTCCGGAATTCCATTCTCCGCGCCGACCATCTCGACCTTGCCCGGGCCCATCGGGATCGCGGTATGCGACTTCGCGATGGTGAAGACAGCGACCACCGGCACGCCGAGCGCGGCAGCGAGGTGAATGAACCCGGTGTCAACGCCGACGACGAGCTTCGCGCCGGTGATCAGCTTGCCGACTTCGAGGATGGGTTTGCGGTCGGGCACGCGCGCATTGGGGATCGCGGCGGCCAGGCGTTCGCTGCGCTCGCGCTCGCGGTCGCTGCCCCAGGGCAGCACGACTTCCAGTCCGCGCGCCGCGAGCGATCGGCCGACTTCGACCCAGCGATCCTCCGGCCATTCCTTCGCGATCTTCGCCGTTGCGTGGAACAGAATGGCGTAGGGCGAAGCGCCGTCGGCGGCAAAGAAGTTGCGGTCGAAGCCGTAATCGGGCGCGCCTTCTGGCGAATAGCCCAGTGCAAGACCAGTGAGCGTGCGGGTGCGCGCGATTACGTGCAGGTCCCAGCTCACTGGATAGCAGTGGTCGTAGAAGCGCGCGGCGAACGGCTCGCGGATGCTCGCGGCGTCGTAGCCGTGGCTCTCGCCGTGGATGAGCTTGGTCATCAAGGCAGTGCGGACGAGACCCTGGGTGTCGATCACCGCGTCGTAGCGGCGGGTGCGGAGCTTCGCCGTGGCTTCGCGGATCTCGTTCCAGGTCGGCATCTCGTGGAGCCGCTTGCGCCAGCGGCGGATGGCGATGGGCACGATCTCGGCGACGGCGGGGTGCAGGCCGGCGAGCGGCGCATAGAGCTCATCCACGACCCAGGTGATGCGCGCGTCCGGGAAGCGACGGTGGGCGTCGGTGACGGCCGGCATGTGGTGCAGCACGTCGCCCATGGACGAGGTCTTGATGAACAGGATTTCGGTCATGCGGCCCGGTGCGGCCCGTTTTCTGCTTGCTTTGGCCTGCGGGTGCGCATAGGGCGTTGAAGCCTCCGGCGCAAGCTGACACACTGGCCGGGCCCGGTATTTCCAGCGGATTCATCATGGCCGTCACGCTCGACTCGTTGAAAGTGAAGCTGTTCACCGACGGCGCCGAAAAGGCGCAGATCGTCGAGATGGCGAAGCTCAGGCACATCGCAGGCTTCACCACCAATCCGTCGCTGCTGAAGAAGGCGGGGGTGAAGGACTACGAATCCTACGCGCGGGAGCTGGTGGCGGCGGTGCCCGACCGGCACATCTCGTTCGAAGTGATCTCCGACGACATCGACGAGATGGTGGCGCAGGCGCGGCTGATCACGACCTGGGGCAAGAACGTCCATGTGAAGCTGCCGGTAATCAATACGAAGGGTGAGTCGCTGATCGAGGCGATCCGGCTCTTGTCGGGCGAGGGCGTGAAGATCAACGTCACGGTGGTGACGACCGAGGAGCAGGCGAAGCGGGCGACGGCGGCGCTTTCGGGCGGGCCGGGCGGCTGCGTCTCCGTGTTCGCGGGCAGGCTTGCGGACCTCGGGATCGACTATGCGCCGCTGGTGAACACCGCGGTCGCGGCCGCGCGTGCGACCAAGCAGGTGGAAGTGATCTGGGCCTCGACGCGAGAAGTGTGGAACGTGATCGAGGCCGACCGCATGGGCGCGCACATCATCACCGCGCCCGCCGACATCCTGAAGAAGCTCTCGGCGCTCGGGACCAAGACGGCGGAACAGCTCGCGCTCGACGGCGTGAAGGCGTTCTTCGACGACACCCAGGCCGCGGGACTATCCCTGCGAGTCGGCGGTTCCGGGCGCGCCGCCGCAGAATAATTCCGGTGTAAATCTTTGAAATCATTTGTGAGTGGGGCAACAAACCTGCCGCGGTCGCAAGCCGGTTGGCGGCATGCTAGGCATGCCAGCCAGAGGACGGGGTAGTCAGTACGCATGTCAGGAACGGCGCAGGGCGGGGGCGGGCGCGTGCAGGATCGCGTGCGAGTCGGCGTCATCGGCGTCGGCATCATGGGCTACAATCATGCCCGTGTACTTTCAGAATTACCCCACGTGGAACTGGTGGGCGTTGCCGATCCGGACCGCGACCAGGCGACGCGCGTGGGCAAGGCCGTTGGCTGCGAAGCCGTCCTCGACCATAAGTCGCTGATCGACATGGGCATCGACGCCGCCGTGATCGCGGCACCGACGCACCTGCATCATCCGATCGCGCTCGACGTGATCGGGGCCGGCATCCATGCGCTGGTGGAGAAGCCGATCGCGCCGACCGTGGAGGAAGGCCGGCAGATCGTTGCCGCCGCGCGCACGCAGGGCGTGACGCTCATGGTCGGGCACGTGGAGCGGTTCAACCCCGCGGTGCAGGCGATCAAGCAGGCGATCGCGGGCGAGCAGATCCTTTCCATCGCCATCACGCGCGTCGGGCCGTTCCCGCCGCGCATGTCGAACGTCGGCGTCGTGATCGACCTCGCCGTGCACGACATCGACCTCATCCGCTGGTTCACCGAATCCGACATCGTCGAGGTGCAGCCGCAATTGTCGAGCGCGCGGGCGACGCGCGAGGACATCGCGCTCCTGCAGTTCCGCACCAAGTCGGGCGTGCTCGCGCACATCAACACGAACTGGCTGACGCCGTTCAAGGCGCGCACGGTGCACATCGCGACGCAGGACAAGTACGTGATCGGCGATCTGCTCACGCGGCAGGTGACCGAGTGCTTCGGCTTCCAGCCGGACGGCAGCTATTCGATGCGGCATCTCTCCGTCGGCCATTCCGAGCCGCTGCGGGCGGAGCTGCTCGCCTTCATCAACGCGATCGGCAGCGACAAGGGGCCGGCGGTCAGCGGGGAGGAGGGTGTCGCGAGCCTCGAAGTCGCGATCCGCTGCCTGAACGGCACGCACAGTGCGGCGCCGAAAGCGGCGCGGCTCGTTGGCTGAAGCGAAAGACAAAATGAATCAACACGCCCGCGTCGACCTCGCACCCGTTCCCTTCATCGATCTCGCCGCCCAGCGGCGCCGGCTCGGCAAGTCGGTGGACGAGGCGGTCGCCCGCGTGCTTGCGCATTGCCAGTTCATCCTCGGGCCGGAGGTGCGTGAGCTGGAAGAGCGGCTCGCGAAATTCTGCGGCGCGCGGCACGCGATCTCGTGCTCGAGCGGCACTGATGCGCTGCAGCTCGTGCTGATGGCGAAGGGGATCGGCCCCGGCGACGCGGTGATCTGTCCGTCGTTCACCTTCTGCGCGACGGCGGAAGTGGTGGCGCTGCTCGGCGCGACGCCGGTGTTTGCGGAAGTCGAGGAAGCGACGTTCAATCTCGACGCCGCAAGCGTGCAGCAGGCGGTCGCTGCGGCGCGCAAGCTCGGGCTCCAGCCGAAGGCGATCATCGCCGTCGATCTGTTCGGGCTGCCGGCCGACTACGAGGAAATCATCAAGGTTGCCGCGGCGGAAAATCTCTTCGTGCTCGACGACGCGGCGCAGGGGTTCGGCGCCACCTACAAGGGGCGGCCGCTCGGCACCTTCGGGCTGGCGACGGCGACGAGCTTCTTCCCGGCGAAGCCCTTGGGCTGCTACGGCGATGGCGGCGCGATCTTCGCCGACGACGATGCGCTCGCGGACACGATCCGGAGCCTGCGCGTGCACGGGCACGGCACCGACAAGTACGACAACGTCCGCATCGGCATGACCGGCCGGCTCGACAGCATCCAGGCCGCGGTCCTGATCGAGAAGCTCAAGATCTTCCCCGAGGAGATCGAGGCGCGCGGGCGGATCGCCCGGCGCTACAACGAGGCGCTCGGGGACGTCGCGATCGTCCCGCGGCTGCCGAACGACTGCAACTCGGTGTGGGCACAATATACGATCCGCGTGCCGGCTGGCGGGCGCGACGGCCTCGCGGCCGCGCTGAAGGCCGAGGGCATTCCGACCGCCATCTATTACCCGAAGCCGCTGCACCGGCAGACCGCCTACAAGCACTTCCCGACGGCGGAAGGGGGCCTTGCCCTGAGCGACAAGCTCGCCGGCGAGGTCATCAGCCTGCCCATGCACGCCTATCTCGAGGAGCCGGTGCAGGACCGGATCGTGGCGGCGGTGCGGCGGGCGCTCGCGCGCTAGATTTTTCCTCCCTCCCCTTGAGGGGAGGGTGGGTCCGAGCGTAGCGAGGACCCCGGCGGGGTGAATCGCAAGCTCAGCCCCCACCCGGTCGGCTTCGCCGACCACCCTCCCCAAAGGGGAGGGATTAAAAGGGGTCGCGGCCAGCACATGCTCCAGCGCATCCTCACTGTCGGCGGGTGGACGCTCGTCTCGCGCGTGACCGGCTTCGCGCGCGACGTGTTCATGGCGGCGATCCTCGGCGCCGGGCCGGTCGCCGACGCGTTTCTCGTGGCGTTCCGGCTGCCCAATCATTTCCGCGCGATCTTTGCTGAGGGCGCGTTCGCGGCGGCCTTCGTGCCGCGCTACGCGCGGACCCTCGAGCACGACGGGCTCGACCGGGCGCGCGCGTTCGCCGACCGGCTCGCAGCGGCGACGGTCGTGCTGCAGCTCGTGCTGCTCGCAATCGCGCTCGCCTTCACGCCGCAGGTAGTCGGTCTGCTCGCGCCGGGGCTTGTCGGCGATCCGGAACGCTTCGATCTCGCGGTCGCGCTGACGCGGATCACCTTTCCGTATCTCGCACTGATCTCGCTGGAGACGCTGGTCGCCGGCACGTTGAACGCCAATCAGCGCTTCGCGGCGGCGGCAGCGGCGCCGGTGCTGCTCAATCTCTGCATGGTCGGCGCGCTGCTGATGGCGGGGTTGTTTCCGACGGCGGGCCATGCCGCCGCGTGGGGCGTGCTCGTTGCGGGAATTTTGCAAGCGCTCTTCGTTGCCGCCGATGCGGAGCGCAGCGGCTTCGGCATCCGCTTTCGAATGCCGAGGCTCGACGCGCCGACGCGGAAATTCCTCAAGGCGCTCGGGCCGGCGATCATCGGCGCGGGCGGCGTGCAGCTCGCGCTGTTCGCCGACACGATCATCGCGACGTTCTTGCCGGCTGGCGCGCTGTCGGCGCTCTATTATGCCGACCGCATTCACCAGTTGCCGATCGGCGTGATCGGGATTGCGGCGGGCACCGTGCTGCTGCCGGAGATGTCGCGGCGGCTTGCGGCGGGCGATGCGGCGGGCGCCGCGCAATCGCAGGGCAAGGCGATCGAGTTCACGCTGCTCATTTCCATTCCCTTCGTCGCGGGCGCCATCGCGATCCCCGAGCTCGTCATGCGCGCGCTGTTCATGCGCGGCGCGTTCACGGCGGGCGACGCGCAGGCGGCGGCGGCGACGCTTGCGGCCTACGCGACGGGGCTCCTGCCGTTCGTGCTGATCCGCAGCTTCATCGCGCCGTTCCATGCGCGCGGCGACACGGCAACGCCGGTGAAGGCCGCGCTGATCGCCGTTGCCGTCAACGTGTTGCTTAAGATCGGATTGGTCGGCCCGCTCGCGCAGGTGGGATTGGCGCTGGCGACCGCGGCTGGCGCCTGGATCAACCTCGCGCTGCTCGCACTCTGGGCGCAGCGGCGCGCCTTCGAGAGCCCGGGGGTGCCGCTGGAGCGCGTCGCGCGGCTTCTCGGCGCGGGCATGGCGCTCTACGCGTTTCTCTATTTCGGTGAGCGGGGGCTGCGTCCCCTATTCGCCAACCTCCCGATGCTGCGGGAAGAGGCATTGCTGGCCGTCCTCCTGCTGCTGGGGACGGCACTTTATGGCGCGGTTGTGATCGGACTGGTGGGCAGGAAGCGGCTAAAAGCGCTGGGCCGCGACACCGGAGCGCCTGCAAAGCCGAAAATCCCGACTGCGGACTGACCCCTCAAATTTGCCGATTTCCGTCCGCCGCGGACTTGCGATATGCAGGCGCGCAACCATCGGGCTGCCATGACGAATTTACCCCTCCCGCTCCGGTTGGGTACCGGAGCGATCCTGTTCCTCGCGCTCGCCGCCTGCGGCGACAGCGGTTCGCAAACCAATGCGCAGAAGGGCGCGCCGCCGGCGCCGCCGGTCACGGTCGCCGCGCCGGTGAAGCGGACGGTCGTCGACCGCGACGAATACGTGGGCCGGTTCGTCGCCGTGGACTCGGTGGAGATCCGCGCGCGCGTCTCCGGCTATCTCGACGCGGTGCATTTCACCGACGGCGAGCTCGTCAAGGAAGGCGAGCTTCTGTTCACGATCGATCAGCGGCCCTTCAAGGCCGCGCTCGATCAGGCGCGCGCCGACCTGCAACGGGCGAAAGCCCAGGTCGATCTCGCCAATTCCGATCTCACGCGCGCGCAGGACCTGATCGAGCGCAAGACCATCTCGGAAGCGATCTTCGAGCAACGCGTGCAGGCGAAGCGCGCGGCCGACGCGCAATTGCAGGCGGCGGAAGCTGCCGTGCGCAATGCCGAGCTCAATCTTGAATTCACCGAGCTGCGGTCGCCGATCGCGGGACGCATCGGCGACCGGCGCGTGTCGCGCGGCAATCTCGTGGTCGGCGGTTCGCAGCCGTCGACGTCGCTGCTCGCGACGATCGTATCGACCGACCCTATTCGATTCGAGTTCACGTTCGATGAAGCGGCGTTCCTCCGCTACGCGCGGCTTGCCGACGGCGGCACGGCCGATAGTCCGCGCGGAACGAGCATGCAGATCGAGCTGCGGTTGCTCGACGAGCAGCAGTTCTCGCACAAGGGCAAGATCGATTTCATCGACAACGTGATCGAGCAGGCGTCCGGCACGATCCGCGGCCGCGCCGTGTTCGAGAATCCGAAGGCGCTGTTCACGCCCGGCATGTTCGCGCGGGTGCGGATGCCGGCGTCTGCGCCGTTCGAGGCGCTGCTCGTCCCCGACACGGCGGTCGGCACCGAGCAGGTGCGCAAGTTCGTCTATGTGGTCGATGGCGAGAACACGGTGCGCCAGAAGTACGTGACGCTCGGCCATCTGGAGAACGGACTGCGGGTGATCCTGAAGGGCATCGATGCGAGCGACCGGATCATCGTCAACGGCCAGATGCGCGCCCGCCCCGGCGCCAAGGTCACGCCGCTCCAGGAAGGCGAGCAGCCGTCGGGCGCGCCGGGCGGAGCGACGGCCAAGGCGAAGTGAGGCGCGGCGATGGGGTTCGTCCACTTCTTCATCGACCGCCCGATCTTCGCCTCGGTGATCTCCATCATCATCGTGCTGCTCGGGGCGGTGAGCTATGTCACGCTGCCGATCGCGCAATATCCGGAGATCGCGCCGCCGACGATCAACGTGTCCGGGCAATATCCCGGCGCCAACGCGCAGGTCGTCGCGACCACCGTGGTCGCGCCGATCGAGGAGCAGATCAACGGCGTCGAGGGCATGCTGTACATGTCCTCGAATTCGACCGCCGACGGGCGCTTCACGATCTCCGTCACCTTCGACATCGGCGTCAATCTCGATCAGGCGCAGGTGCAGGTGCAGAACCGGGTCGCGATCGCGCAGCCGCGGCTGCCGCCCGAGGTGCGCAATATCGGCGTGCTGGTGAACAAGAGCTCGCCCGATCTGATGATGGTCGTGCACCTGATCTCGCCCGACCGCTCGCGGGACATGCTCTACCTCTCGAACTACGCCAACCTCGAGATCAAGGACGTGCTGACGCGCGTCGACGGCGTGGGCTCGATCACCGTGTTCGGCAGCCGCGACTATGCGATGCGGATCTGGCTCGATCCGCAGCGCATGCAGACGCTGGAGATGACCGCGGGCGACGTGGTGCTCGCCCTGCAACGGCAGAACGTGCAGGTCGCTTCCGGCGTGCTCAACCAGCCGCCGGTCGGCGATCCGCGCGCCTTCCAGATCGCGGTGACGACGCAGGGGCGGCTTGCGGAGCCCGCCGAGTTCGGCAATATCGTGGTCAAGACGACCAGCGACGCGGTCGTGCGGCTCAGGGACATCGCGCGGATCGAGCTCGCGGCGCAGGACTACGGCACGAACTCCTATCTCGACACCAACGAGGCGGTGGCGCTCGCGATCTTCCAGCGTCCCGGCTCGAACGCGCTGGCGACCGCGAACGGCATCCGCAAGGCGACGGCGGAGCTCGCGCAGCGGTTTCCCTCGGGCGTGAAGCACGAGATCTTCTACGATCCGACGCAGTTCATCGCGGAATCGGTGAGCGCGGTGGTCACGACGATCTTCGAGGCGATTCTCTTGGTCGTTCTGGTGATCGTGCTGTTCCTGCAGACGTGGCGGGCGGCGATCATCCCGATCATCGCCATTCCCGTGTCGCTGATCGGCACCTTCTTCGTGATGACCGCCTTCGGCTTCACGATCAACAATCTCACGCTGTTCGGGCTCGTGCTTTCCATCGGCATCGTGGTCGACGACGCGATCGTCGTCGTCGAGAACGTGGAGCGCAACATCGCCACCGGCCTCAGCCCGCGCGAGGCGGCGCACAAGTCGATGGACGAGGTGGGCGCGGCGCTCGTGGCGATCGTGCTGGTGCTCGCCGCCGTGTTCGTGCCGGCGGCGTTCATCACCGGCATTTCCGGCCAGTTCTACCGCCAGTTTGCGCTCACGATCACGAGCGCCACCGTGATCTCGCTGATCATCTCGCTCACCCTGTCGCCGGCGCTGTGCGCGCTCGTCCTGAGGCCGCACCATACGGAGAGGCCAAGGTGGTGGGAACGGCCGATCCGGGCCTTCTTCGGCATATTCAATATCGGCTACGACGCGTTCGCGCGCGGTTACGGCTGGCTTGCGGCCCGCGTCGTGCGCATCGTCGCGATCATGCTGATCGCGTATGCGGCGGTGATCGCGGTCGGCCTGAACGAATTCCGCCGTGCGCCGCAGGGCTTCATCCCGCAGCTTGATCGCGGGTTCCTGATCATCGCCGCGCAATTGCCGTCCGGGGCCGCCCTCGACCGTACGGACAAGGTGATGCGGCGGGTGGCGGAGATCGCGCTGAAGACGCCGGGCGTCGTGCATGGCGTGAACATCGTCGGCTTCTCCGGCGCGAGCTTTTCGGTGGCGCCGAATGCAGGCGCTTTCTTCGCGACGCTGGAGCCGTTCGCGCAGCGCGCGGGCGATCCGGCGAAAAGTGCCGCGGCCATCCAGGCGGCGCTGATCCGCAATCTCGCGCAAGTGCAGGAGGCGTTCATCGTCGTGGTGGCGCCGCCGTCGGTGCAAGGCATCGGCAACGCCGGCGGCTTCCGCATGATGATCGAGGACCGGGGCGGGCGCGGCGCCGACGCGCTGCAGGGCGCGATCTATGCGATGATGGGGCGGGCGGCGCAGACGCCCGGCGTCTCCAACGTGTTCTCCCTGTTCGAGACCTCGACGCCGCAGCTCTATCTCGACATCGACCGCACGAAGGCGCAGCTCCTCGGCATCAATATCGCCGACGTGTTCGCGGCGCTGCAGATCTATGTCGGCTCGTCGTATGTCAACGACTTCAACCTGTTCGGGCGAAGCTATCGCGTCGTGGTGCAGGCTGACGACCGCTTCCGCCAGGACGAGCGCGACGTGCTTTCGCTGCGCGTGCGCAACGCGGCGGGCGAGGCGGTGCCGCTCGGCTCGTTCACGACCGTGCGCGACATCTCCGGCCCCTACCGGGTGCCGCGCTACAATCTCTATCCCGCCGCCGAGCTCGACGGCGCTGCGGCGCCGGGCTACAGCCAGGGGCAGGCGATCGAGATCATGCAGCGGCTTGCCGCCGAGACGCTGCCCGACGGTTTCAGCTACGAGTGGACGACGCTCGCCTTCCAGCAGTTGCGCGCGGGCAATACGGCGATCTTCGCGTTCCTGCTGGCGGTGGTGTTCGTCTTTCTCGTGCTGGCGGCGCAATTCGAAAGCCTGACGCTGCCGCTTTCCGTGATCCTGATCGTGCCGATGTGTTTGATCGCGGCGATCTCGGGCGTCATCGTCGCGGGGCAGGACAACAACATCCTCACGCAGGTCGGCTTCATCGTGCTGATCGCGCTTGCCGCGCGCAACGCGATCCTGATGGTGGAGTTCGCCAAGCAGCTCGAGGACCGCGGGCGCGACACGCTCGCGGCGGCCGTCGAAGCGGCGCGGCTGCGGCTGCGGCCGATCGTGATGACGTCGATGGCGTTCATTCTCGGCGTGGTGCCGCTCGTGTGGGCGACGGGAGCCGGCGCCGAGCTGCGGCGGGCGCTCGGCACGCCGGTGTTCGCCGGCATGATCGGCGTCACCATTTTCGGGCTGATCTTCACGCCGGTGTTCTACGTCGTGTGCCGCAGGCTTGCGGCAATCGGCCGTCGCACCGCGCGCCGGGCGTCGCAAACGCCGGCGGAGTGACGGAAGAGAATTTCAAGCTTTTGCCGGAATTGTTCATAGCCGCACGATGTGCGCGCGCCTAGGTTGCCGCTCCGTGCCAGCGGGAAGGCACGCGGAGAACACGCTATGCGCACGCAGGTCGCGATCATCGGCGCCGGTCCGTCCGGACTGCTGCTCGGCCAACTGCTCACCAGGCACGGCATCGACAATATCATCCTCGAGAACCGCAGCGCGGACTATGTGCTCGGGCGCATCCGCGCCGGCGTGATCGAGCAGAGCGCCGCCGACGTGTTCGACGAGGCGGGCGTCGGCGCGCGCATGCGCAAGGAGGGGCTGCTGCATGATGGCACGCAGATCTGCTTCGACGGCAGGCGGCACCGCATCGACTTTCGCGCGCTCGCCGGCAAGCCGGTGATCGTCTATGGGCAGACCGAGATCACGCGCGACCTGATGGAGGCGCGGGCGGCGAGCGGCGCGACGACCGTTTACGAAGCGCTCGACGCCAGCCTGCATGACTTCTCCGGCGACAAGCCGCGCGTGCGCTACCGCAAGAACGACCAGGACTTCGAGATCGAATGCGATTTCATCGCCGGCTGCGACGGGTTTCACGGCGTGAGCCGGCAGAGTTTCCCCGCGGGCGCGATCAGGAATTTCGAGCGCGTCTATCCGTTTGGCTGGCTCGGGCTCTTGTCGGACACGCCGCCGGTCTCGGAAGAGCTCATCTACATCCATCACGAGCGCGGCTTTGCGCTGTGCTCGATGCGCTCGCACACGCGCAGCCGCTACTATCTGCAGTGCAGCCTGGCCGACGGCGTGGAGGATTGGTCCGACGACCGCTTCTGGGAGGAACTGAAGCGGCGGCTCGACGATGAGGCGAGGGCGAAGCTCGTCACCGGCCGGTCGATCGAGAAGAGCATCGCGCCGCTCCGGAGCTTTGTCGCCGAGCCGTTGCGGCACGACCGGCTGTTTCTCGCCGGCGACGCCGCGCATATCGTGCCGCCGACGGGCGCGAAGGGGCTCAACCTTGCCGCCAGCGACGTCCATTATCTCTCGGAAGGGCTGATCGAATTCTACCGGAAGGGGTCGCCGGCCGGGCTCGACCGCTATTCGGAGCGGGCGCTTGCCCGTATCTGGAAGGCCGAGCGCTTCTCCTGGTGGATGACGACGCTCCTGCACAAGCTGCCGGACGCAAGCGACTTCGACCGCAAGCTGCAGCATACGGAGCTCGAATACCTCGTGAGCTCGGAGGCGGCGCAGAAGTCGATGGCCGAGAACTACGTCGGGCTTCCGTACTGAGGCCGGCCGGCGTGGGGAGCCGGCCCACACGGAGCCGGCGGACGAGCATTTTCTTCGGCGCGGGTTCGTAGTATTTGCAGGTCTTATAAAATTAAGGGGAGAGACCATGCGCCCGCTCAAGTTCGGTATCGGCCAGCCGCATATCCGCGTCGAAGATCCGCCGTTGGTGACAGGCAAGGGCCGGTACGTTTCGGACCTCATCCCCGAAGGCGCCTTGCGGGCGGTTTTCGTTCGCTCCCCGCACGCGCATGCGAAATTCAAGTTCACGGACCTCGATACCGCCCGCCGGATGCCCGGCGTGCATCTCGTGCTGACCCACGATGACATCGCGCAGCTTGCGCCGTTCCCCTGCCTCGGCGCGCTGATCGTCCATATGCATGGAGGGCCGAAGATCTGGGTGCCGCCCTATTTCGCTCTGCCGAAGGACCGCGTGCTGCACGTCGGCGAGGAAGTGGCGTTCGTCGTCGCCGATACCGTCGAGCAGGCCCGCGATGCGGCCGAGGCCGTCGGCATCGAATGGGAGCCGCTCCCGACCGTCGTCGACGTGCGCGACGCGCTCAAGCCCGGCGCCCCGGTGCTCTGGTCCGAGCACGGCAGCAATGAAGCCTACACCCTCGAGGTCGGCGATAAGGACGAGACGGAGAAGGCGTTCGCCTCCGCGCACAAGATCGTCAGGCTCGAAGTGGTCAATCAGCGGCTGGTTGCGAACTACATGGAGCCGCGCGGCGTGGTCGCCGATACCGATGCGAACGGCCGCCTCGAGCTCGTGATCTCGAGCCAGGGCAGCCACGCGCAGCGGCACTACATCGCCGAAATGATGCACATGCCGAAGGAGAAGATCCGCGTGCTCGCGCACGACGTTGGCGGCGGCTTCGGCACCAAGGGCTCTCCCTATCGCGATTACGTGCTCTCGGCCTTCGCCAACCGGAAGCTCGGCAAGCCGGTGGCATGGATTTCCGACCGTACCGACCACTTCCTCAGCGATTGCCAGGGCCGCGACAATTTCACGGTCGCTGAGATGGCGCTCGACAAGGAAGGGCGGTTTCTCGCGCTCAAGGTCGACATCCTCGCCAACATGGGTTCGTACCTCTCCATCGTCGCGCCTTATGTGCCGGCGCTCGGCATGGGGCTCTATCCCGGCGTCTACAAGATTCCGCACGCCTACATCCGGGCGCGAGGCATCTACACGCATACGCATACGGTGGACGCCTATCGCGGGGCGGGAAGGCCGGAGGCCGCGTATCTGATCGAGCGGCTGGTCGACGAGATCGCGCGCGAGACGAGCCTCGCGCCGGACGAAGTGCGGCGAAGAAACTTCATCGCCAAGTCGGAGATGCCTTACGAGAATCCGGCGCACAAAAAATACGACAGCGGCGATTTCGCGGGACACCTCGCCCGCGCGCAGGACGTTGCGGACTGGAAGGGGTTTGCCCAGCGCGCGGCCGAGACCAAGCAACGCGGCAAGATCCGCGGCGTCGGCCTCTCCAGCTACATCGAGGCGTGCGGCATGACCGCGCCCGAAGACGGCCGCGTCATCCTCGAGGAGGACGGCACGTTCACCGTGCACATCGGCACGCTCGCGCAGGGACAGGGCCACAAGACGACCTACGCGCAGATCGTGTCGCAGGAGGTCGATCTTCCGCTCGAGCAGATTCGCATCGAGCAGGGCGACTCCGATGAGCTCGACAACGGCGGCGGCACGGTCGGCTCGCGCTCGATGCCGACCGGCGGGCCGGTTGTGCGGGACTGCACGCAGACGGTCGTCGTCAACATCAAGGAAGCGGCGGCCAAGGAGCTCGAGGCGGACGCCGACAAGCTCGAGCTTTCCGACGGGCTTGTGCTCGTCGCCGGCACCAACCGCACGATCTCGCTCGCGGCGCTCGCCAAGAAGATGCCGAAAGAGAAGCGCGTGGCGGAGGTCAAGAACTACATGCCGCCGTACTACACGTTCCCGAACGGGACGCACGTTTGCGAAGTGGAGATCGATCCGGATACCGGCGTCGTCGAGATCGTGCGTTACACGGTGGTGGACGACTTCGGCGTCACGCTCAATCCGCTGCTGCTTGAGGGCCAGGTGCACGGCGGCATCGTGCAGGGCGCGGGGCAGGCGCTGATGGAGAACGCGGTCTACAGCGAGGACGGACAGTTGCTGACGGCGAGCTTCATGGATTACGCCATGCCGCGCGCCTCGGACTTCCCGAGCTTCTATTTCGAGACCCGCAACGTGCCGAGCCCGGTCAATCCGCTCGGCCTCAAGGGCGCCGGAGAAGCGGGGACGATCGGCTCGACGCCGGCGGTCATGAATGCCGTGCTCGATGCGCTCCACCGCGAATACGGGATCCAGAAGCTCGACATGCCGGCCTCGCCGGAGCGGGTCTGGCGTGCGATCCACGCACAGGCGCATTGACGAAGGCGCATTGATCGGCGCACCGTTTCGACTATTCTGCTCAGCATCGCCGGGCCCTCGTCCCGGCGATGCTCGTTGCGGATCCGGTCGCGGACCTGGCTCCGCGCACGCTTGAGGAACATGCTGTGAAATTCGGTGTCGGTCAGCCGCACGTGCGGGTAGAAGATCCTTCGTTGCTTACGGGGCACGGGCGCTATCTCGCCGACCGTCTGCCGGAAGGCGCGTTGCGCGCGGTGGTCGTGCGCTCGCCGCACGCGCACGCGCGCTTCAGGATCGTGAATGCCGATGCCGTGCGCGACGTGCCGGGCGTGCGGCTTGTGCTCACGGCCGAGGACACCGCCGGGTACGGCTCAGTGCCCTGTCAGGGCGTGATCAAGCCGGTGGATGAAGAGGCGATGTGGCTGCCGCCGCATCCGCTGCTGGTGGCGGACGAGGCGCGCTATGTGGGCGATGCCATTGCCTTCATCGTCGCCGACACGCTCGACGGCGCGCGCGACGCCGCGGAGGCGCTGGAGATCGAATGGGAGCCCTTGCCGGCGATCGCCGACACCAAGGGTGCGGTGGCGGAGGATGCGCCGGTGGTGTGGCCGGAGCGCGGGAGCAACGTCGCGTTCCGCTCCGAGGTCGGCAACCGCGAGGCGACCGAGCGCGCGTTCGCAGCGGCGCATCGGGTGGTCAAGCTCGAGCTCGTCAATCAGCGCGTGGTTGCCAACTACATGGAGACGCGCGGCGCGATCGCCGAGCCGGCGGCGGACGGCGGGCCGGTTACGCTCACGGTCAGCACGCAGGGCAGCCACGCGGTGCGCAATGCGCTGTGCGACAAGGTCCTGAAGATCCCGCACGACCAGTTGCGCGTCGTGACCGGCGACGTCGGCGGCGGCTTCGGCGCCAAGCTCGGCACCTACCGCGAGTATGCGCTCGTGGTGATCGCGACGCAGAGGCTGGACCGGACGGTGGCGTGGATCGCCGACCGCACCGAGCATTTCCTCGGCGACGCGCATGGCCGCGACAATGTCACGGTCGCGGAAATGGCGCTCGACAAGGACAACCGCTTCATCGGCCTGCGCGTGGATACGGTGGCCAATCTCGGCGCTTATCTGTCGTTCTTCGGCCCGTTCATCATCGCCAACGGGCCGGGCATGCTGCCGGGCGTCTATGCGATCCCGGCGGCGCATGCGGTCGCGCGCGGCGTCTATACGAACACCGCGCCGATCGACGCCTATCGCGGCGCCGGGCGGCCCGAGGCGGCCTATGTGATCGAGCGGCTCGTGGACGCGGTCGCGCACGAAATCGGCGTGCCGGCCGACGAGCTGCGGCGGATCAATTTCATTCCGCCGGACGCCATGCCTTACACCACGGCGACGGGCCGTGTGTATGACAGCGGCGAGTTCGCGGGGCACCTCGCGCGGGCGCAGGAGATCGCCGGCTGGAAGGGCTTCGAGAAGCGCTACAAGGAAGCGCAGAAGCACGGCCGCGTCCGCGGCCTCGGCCTGTCGTCGTACATCGAAGCCTGCGGCGGCATCTCGGGCGAGAAAGCGAAAATCTGCATCGAGCCGGACGGGACGGCGACGCTCTTCATCGGCACGCAATCGAACGGGCAGGGGCATGCGACCGCCTACGCGCAGTTCGCCGCCGACCACCTCGACCTGCCGCTGGAAAAGATCGTCATGCGCCAGGGCGACACCGCCGACCTGCCGACCGGCGGCGGCACCGGCGGCTCGCGCTCGATCCCGGCCGGCGGGCCGTCGGTCGGCATGGCCGCGAAGAAGCTCGCGGGCCAGCTCAAGGAGCTTGCCGCGGAAGAGCTGGAAGCGCCGGTCGACAAGCTTGAGATCGTCGATGGCGCAGTGCGCGTCATCGGCTCGAACCGGCTGCTGACGTTCGCGGCGCTTGCTGCGAAGGCGGACGCCGACCCCGACAGGCTTGTCGCCGTCGACATCTACAAGCCGCGGGCGCCGACTTATCCCAACGGCACGCACATCTGCGAGGTGGAGCTCGATCCGGAGTCGGGAAAGATTTCGATCGTCGGCTATTGGGTGGTCGACGACTTCGGCCTCACGGTCAATCCGCTGCTGCTGGAAGGGCAGATCCACGGCGGCATCGTGCAGGGGATCGGCCAGGCGCTCGGCGAGCAGACGGTCTATGACGCCTCCGGCCAGCTGCTGACGGCGAGCCTGATGGATTACGCGCTGCCGCACGCCGACGACGTGGTGCAGGTGGTGTTCGAGACGCGCAACGTACCGTGCAGGACGCACGAGCTCGGCATCAAGGGCGCGGGCGAGGCGGGGACGATCGGCGCGACACCGGCGGTGATGAACGCCGTGATCGACGCGCTCTATCGCGGCTTCGGCATCAAGCAATTCGACATGCCGGCCACGCCTTCGCGCGTCTGGGAAGCGATCCGCGCACGCGGATAAGCGGCGGCCGGCAATTTGCCGCCATCACATTCGCGACATCGCGCCGAACCCTGTCTCCCGATTCAGGTTCGGCGGAATAGGATGCATTGCCCGGGGTTTTTGAGCCGCGGGTCATCCCCCGCCATTGCCATCAATTCCCCCGGAGGTTTCATGTTCCGTCTTGCTGCCGTGGTTGCCGCCGTCACCGTCATGGCGACGGCGGTCGTCGCCCAGACCGACGTCGTTGCCGAGCGCAAATCCGTCATGCGCGAGTCCGGCAAGTATTTTTATGGTGCGCTGCCGCGCATGCTACGGGGCGAGGCCCCTTACGATCAGGCGACGGTTGATGCGGCGTTCACAGCCTTTGCCGACAGCGCGAAGAAGATCCCCGGGCTCTATCCGGAAAGCTCCAAGAACGCGCCGCGGACGAGCGATTACAGCGCGTCGCCGAAGATTTGGGAGAACAAAGCGGATTTCGAGGCGAAGGTCGCCGCCTACGGCAAGAGTATCGAGGCGGCGCGTCCGAAGGCGACGAGCCTCGACGGCCTGAAGGAAGCCCATGCGCTCGTGCGCGCCGGCTGCGATAGTTGTCACGATTCCTATCGTGTGCGGCACTGATCGCCGGGCAATTCATTCATGATGCCGGCGCGCCGTCGCGATTGAGCCGCGACGGCGCGTTCGATTCGCGGTAAAATGAATTTGTTCGAAAAGGAGCCGACTTCATGCAGCGCCTTTTCATTTTTCTGATTGCGTTGATCGTGTTCGGGGCGCCGATCGCGCTCGGGCTGACCGCGCCGGAGCAGGTTCCGGAGACCGCCATCGGCTCGCATACGCCGAACCTCGAGAACGGCCGCACGATGTTTCATGCGGGCGGATGCGCGTCCTGTCATGCAACGCCGGAACAGGACGATCCCATGCGGCTCGGCGGCGGGCGCGAATTGCGCACGCGGTTCGGCCTGTTTCGCGTGCCCAACATCTCCCGGCACCCGCAGGGCGGCATCGGCAACTGGACCGAGCGGCAGTTCCTCAGCGCCATGCTGAAAGGCACCTCGCCGGACGGCCGGCACTATTATCCCGCGTTTCCCTACACCTCGTACCAGCACATGCGCATCGCCGACGTGCGGGACCTGTTCGCCTTCCTGAAGACGCTGCCCGCGGTCGAAAGCGTGCGGCGCGATCACGAACTGCCGTTTCCGTTCAACCTGCGGATCGGTCTCGGCCTCTGGAAGCTGCGCTATCTCGACGGTCAGGCATTCCGGGCCGATCCGCAGAAACCGGAGATGTGGAATCGCGGCGCCTATCTCGTCGAAGGGCCGGGGCATTGCGCGGAGTGCCACAGTCCGCGCAATTTCATCGGCGCCATCGTGGCCGATCAGCGCTACGCCGGCGGCCCCAATCTCACGGGCGAAGGATCGGTGCCGAACATCACCCAGCACATGCGCGGGCTTGCGAGCTGGAGCGAGGCGGACATCGAACGCCTGCTGGAGAGCGGCGAGCGGCCGGATTTTGACGCGGTGAGCGGCGACATGCGGCTTGTCGTGCGCAACACGGCGCAGCTTTCGGCGGAAGACCGCAAGGCGATGGCGCACTTCCTCAAGTCCCTGCCATCGATCGCGCCGACCGCGCAGCCGAACTGAGGGAGAATTTTCGATATTCGCGGGTTCGATGCGCGAACCGCTGGCGTGGAGGTATTTGCGGCTTCCGGAAGCGGCGATCCCGTGCTTTGGTCCTCCGGCCGCCGGCCCCGAGTCGGCGGATTTTTTCACTCCCATGAATCCATTCCTCGGCATTCTGCTTTGCGTCCTCTCGACGATCGGCTTCACGCTGATGGGCGCGATGGTCCGTTATATCGGCGACCGCGTGCCGGTCGGCGAGCTCGTGTTCGCGCGGAACTTCGTGGTGCTGGCGACGCTGGCGCTCGTGCTCGGCGTGCGCGGCAAGCTGATCGATGCGTTCCGCACGAAAAACTTCCGCGGCCATCTGTTCCGCAGCTTTGCCAATATCGCTTCGATCTTCTGCAATTTCTCGGGGCTCGCCCGCATCCCGCTTGCGGAGGCGACGGCGATCGGCTTCGCCACGCCACTGTTCACGGTGGTGCTGGCGGCGACGTTTCTGGGCGAGACGGTTCGCCTGTGGCGGTGGAGCGCGGTGCTGGTGGGATTCGTGGGCGTGCTGGTGATGCTGTCGCCGCACTTCGGCGGCGCCGCGCACGGGACGCAGGCCGCGTTCGGCGCGGTGCTCGTGCTGATCAGCGCGCTGCTGATCGCCGTCGTGACGGCGCAGATCCGGCATCTGTCGAAGACGGAGACCACGCCGACGCTGCTGCTCTATTACTCGCTGTTCGCGACGATTGCGAGTCTCGGCACGCTCTATTGGGGCTGGGTCCTGCCGTCGCCGGGGGATTTTCTCGCGCTCGTCAGTATCGGCGTGTTCGGCGGCATGGCGCAGACGCTGATCACGGAGAGCCTGCGCTATGCGCCGGCGTCGGTGGTGGCGCCGTTCGGTTACGCGTCGATGCTGTGGTCCACGCTGATCGGCTATGTCTGGCTCGGCGAGCTGCCGGCGGCGATCGTGTTTGCCGGCGCGGCGCTCGTCATCGGGTCGGGCCTGTTCGTGATCTGGCGCGAGCACCAGCTCGGGCTCGGCCGGACGCGGGCGAAGGAGACGCCGGCACCGCCGGTCGGGCCGCCGGTGGGGTAGCATTCGGCGGAAGCACTTTTCCGCGTATTCCTTCCGTGCTCTTGTGATCGCCCGACTCGTCACCATCCGCTGTACCGCATGAATCCGCTTCTTGGCATCGGCCTGGTCCTTGCGTCGACGTTCGCGTTCACGCTGATGAGCGCGCTCGTGCGCTATCTCGGCCAGAGCGTTCCGATCGGCGAGGTCGTATTCACGCGCAGCTTCTTCGCGCTCATCCCGCTGCTGCTGTGGATGGCCTGGCGCGGGCAGCTTGCCAGCGGGTTGCGGACGTCCAATCCGCGGGCGCACTTCTTCCGCAGCGCTGTCGGCGCGTTCGCCATGTTCCTCAATTTCTGGGCGCTTACGCTGTTGCCGCTCGCGGACGTGACCGCGATCGGGTTCACGATGCCGTTGTTCTCCGTCGTGCTCGCTGCGATTTTTCTCGGCGAGGTGGTACGCGTGCGCCGCTGGACGGCCGTCGTCGTCGGCCTGCTCGGGGTGCTCGTGATGCTGTGGCCGCACATCGGCGCGCAGCCGCGCGGGGACAGCAGCATGTTCGGCGCATTGCTCGCGCTTATGGGTGCGCTTGTCGTCGCGGTCGCGATGACGCAGGTGCGGCATCTTTCGCGCACGGAGACGACGTCGTCGCTGGTGTTCTATTTTTCGATCGTCTGCACGCTCGCGGGCCTCGCCACGCTGCCGTGGGGCTGGGTCGTGCCGACGCCATGGCAACTGGTGCTGATGATCGGCAGCGGCTTTTTCGGCGGCATGGGACAGATCCTCATCACCGAAAGCTACCGGCACGCGGATGCGTCGGTGGTGGCGCCGTTCTCGTACTCGTCGATGATCTACGCGGTCGCGATCGGATATTTCTGGTTCAGCGAAGTGCCGCAGGCGATCGTGCTGCTCGGTGCGGCGATCGTGATTGCCGCGGGCCTGTTCGTGATCTGGCGCGAGCAGCGGCTCGGCCTCGACCGGACGGAGGAGCGGCGCGCGGAAGGCCCGCCCGCGGGCGGGCCGACGGTCTGAGCCGCTCCACAAATCCGGCTAAAACGCTTTGAAGGTGATGATGGTGCGGGTGTCCTGGATGCCCGGGATCGTCTGCACCTTCTCGTTGACGAAGTGGCCGACGTCGGTGCCGTCGTCGACGTAGAACTTGACGAGCAGATCGAACTCGCCGGCCGTGGAATAGATTTCCGAGGCGATCTCCGCGTCGGCGAGCCGGTTGGCGACGTCGTAGGACTTGCCGAGCTGGCACTTGATCTGGACGAAGAAGGGAATCATGCACGTCTCCGGCGGGCGGAACCGGAGGCGAGGGGACCAGAAACGCCGTCGATAGGCAAGGGCGCGCGCGGCCGCGCCGACAGTCAGCGGTAAGGCGCGTCGAGGGCGAGGTTCTGCGCGATCTCCCGCTCCCAGCGGTCGCCGTTCGCGAGCAGCCGCGCTTTGTCGTAGAGGAGCTCCTCGCGGGTCTCGGCGGCGAACTCGAAATTGGGCCCCTCGACAATTGCGTCCACCGGGCACGACTCCTGGCACAGCCCGCAATAGATGCATTTGTGCATGTCGATGTCATAGCGGGTCGCGCGCCGCGTGCCGTCCGACGGACGGATGTGCGCCTCGATGGTGATGGCAAGCGCGGGGCAGATCGCCTCGCACAGCTTGCAGGCAATGCAGCGTTCCTCGCCGCTCGGATAGCGCCGCAGCGCGTGTTCCCCGCGGAAGCGGGGCGAGATCGGATTCTTTTCGAACGGATAGGCGATGGTCGCCTTGGGTGCGAAAAAATAGCGCAGTGACAACCCGAACGCTGAGACGAATTCCCGCAAGAAGATTGCACGTGCGGCTTGATCGAGTTGCATGATCGTTGCGCCCGCGTGGCACGGTGGCGTGCAGAACTGTAGTGCTAACGGGACTGTCGCAGCTTCGTTCCTGACGGGAACCAGTGCGGATGCGGCGCGTTGCTAGAGGCGTGGGTGCATCGAGACGATGCTATGTTTCGTTCGTTCGTTGCTGCGCTGCTGCTCGGGATCGCCTTGTTGATTGCGCCGGCGGTGCTTGCTCATGATTCCTGGATCAGCCGCGGCAGCTTCAAGAATCCCGCCGGCGAATGGTGCTGCGGCGAAGGCGATTGCTTTGTCATTCAGGGAGTGACGACGTCGTCGTCCGGCTATGTCCTTCCCGATGTCGGCGAAGTCGTACCGTTCAGCGAAGCCATGCCGTCGCCAGACGGCGCCTATTGGCGCTGCAAGCGGACCGACGGCAGCCGGCGCTGCTTCTTCGCCCCGCCTCCGAATACCTAAGTATCAAATCAATCTGCAGGCGCCTGAAGTTCCGGGCTGCGACGGTCGTGCGACGGCTCGCCGACCCGCGCGACGGGAATCCAGCTCGGCGGATCGCTGGCCGGAAAGCTGTCGTTTGAATCGCGCTCGACGTCGTCTTCGATCGTCGGGGCTCGGCGGCTCACGGTTTTGCGAGTGGTCCGTTTTCGGATCGCGGCTGGACGCATATCCGCCTCCCACACAAAGCAAAAATATGGGAACGAGGTGCGCTCAAATCAATGCCGGCGCGGACGGAACTGCGAAACGGGGCGGACGTTGCTTCCGCAGGAAGGCAGCCGCCGGGGGGCACGGTGCCTCTTTCAAATTACAGCGCGAGGGAGAGTTCCATGCAAGTCCGCGAAGCAATGACTTCCGACGTCCTGATTGCAAATCCACAGCAGTCCATCCGCGATGCTGCCCGCGCCATGGCGGCGCTCGATGCCGGGTCGCTGCCGGTCGGCGAGGGCGACCGTCTGGTCGGCATGATCACCGACCGCGACATTGCCGTGCGCGCGGTTGCATTGGGACTGGGACCGGAGACGCCCGTGAGCGAGGTGATGAGCCGGGAAATCAAATACTGCTTCGACGACGAGGCGATCGAAGACATCGCCGAGAACATGGGTTCGATCAAGGTGCGGCGACTGCCGGTGGTGAACCGCAGCAAGCGCCTGGTCGGCATCATTTCACTCGGCGACATTGCACGTGCCGACGATGGCAGCGCGGCCTGGGCCATGCGCGAGATTTCCGAGCCCGGCGGCGAGCATTCGCAGACGCCGCCGATGTGACGCAGACGGCCGTCTTCCGAGAGCCGTAAGCATATCGGGGTGCAACCCGCCCTGCCGGGAGGGGCGGCTGCCGCTTTCCCAAGCCCGATCGCCGTTTCAGGCCGGGATGGCTCTTGCAAGGGTCCCGGCCGTCCAATAGGTTCCATGCGCAATCTCGTTGGGGTGTCCGGGAGACCGGGCTGAGAGGCAGCAGCCAACCCATCGAACCTGATCCGGTTCAGACCGGCGGAGGAAACCGAGATGCGCCCGCCCGGACGCGTACGCAATCTCCCACGACGATCGGCACCAAGCTGCGCCCGCAAGGCGCTCGGCCGATGACGGCCGACCTCGTCGCCCGTGCTGCCTCGCTGGTCGCGCAGGTGCGCGAGCGGCGGCCGCGCGTCCATTGCATCACCAACACCGTGGTGCAGGAGCTGACGGCGAACGTCTTGCTCGCCGCGGGCGCCATTCCGTCCATGACCACGTCGCCGGAGGAGATCGGCTATTTCGTCTCCGGCGCCGACGTGCTGCTCGTCAATCTCGGCACGCTCGACAAGGAGCGGCGCGACGCGATCGAGATCGCGCTCGAGGTGGCGCGCGACGACGGCATTCCCTGGGTGCTCGATCCGGTGCTGATCGAACGGTCGGAGCCGCGGGCGGAACTCGCGCGGTTGATCGCGATGAAAGAGCCGCGGGTGGTGCGCGGCAATGCCGCGGAATTCGGCGCGCTCACGAACGCGGAGCCGACGCCGGAGGCGCTCGACAAGTTCGCGCTCGACCACATCACGGTGGCGGCCTGCACCGGCGCGGTCGATCTCGTCACCAGCGGCGCCAAGCGCGTGCAGATCGAGAACGGCCACCCGTATATGGCGCAGGTGACCGGCATCGGCTGCGCGGAGTCGGCGCTCGTCGCGGCGATGGTGGCGGTGGAGGACGACGAGTTCATTGCCGCTACGGCCGGTCTCCTGCTCATGGGCATTGCCGGCGAGACCGCCGCGGAGATCGCGCAGGGGCCGGGAAGCTTTGCGGTGGCGCTGATCGATGCGCTGGCGAAGATCGCCCCCGGGACGATCGCGGCAAAGGCGAGGGTGCGATGACGGTCGATCTTTCTCTCTATGTGCTGGTCGATCCGGCGCAGGCGGGCGGCCGCTCGCTTGCGGAGATCGCCGCGGCGGCGGTACGGGGCGGCGCCACGCTCATCCAGTTGCGCAACAAGACCGGCACGACGCGCGAGTTCGTGGAAGAGGCGCGGGCGATCAAGGCGGCGCTTGCGGGAACGGGCGTGCCGCTTCTGGTGAACGACCGGGTCGATGTCGCGCTCGCTGCTTCCGCCCACGGCGTGCATCTCGGCCGCGACGATCTCGATCCGCGCGAAGCGCGGCGGCTGCTCGGGCCGAAGGCGATCATCGGCGCGACCGTGCGCAGCGAGGCGGATGTGGCCACGCTTGCGCCGGGCGCGATCGACTATGTGTGCATCGGCGGCGTGTTCGCGACCAAGAGCAAGGACAACCCCGACCCGCCGGTCGGCCTCGGCGGCTTTTCGCGGCTTGCGGGGCTTGTGCGCGGGCGCGCGGGGGGATTGCCGGTGGGGGCCATTGCCGGGATCGACGAGAACAATGCCGCCGACGTGATCCGCGCGGGAGCCGACGGAATTGCCGTCGTTTCCGCCGTGATTGCCGCACGCAACCCGGAAGCGGAGGCGCGCAAGCTGCGCGGGACGGTCGACGCCGCCAAGGCACAGCGGGGAGCGGCGGCATGATCCCCATTGCGCTCACGATTGCCGGTTCGGATTCCGGCGGCGGCGCCGGGATTCAAGCCGACCTGAAGACGTTCTCCGCGCTCGGCGTCTATGGCGCGTCGGTGATCACGGCGCTGACGGCGCAGAACACGCTCGGCGTCACCGCCATCCATGACGTGCCGGCGGATTTCATCGCGGCGCAAATGGACGCCGTCTATTCCGATCTTGCCGTCGCGGCCACGAAGATCGGCATGCTGTCGCAGCCGGCGACGATCGAGGCGGTGGCGGCGGGCCTCGACCGGCACAAGGCGAAGAACGTCGTGCTCGATCCGGTCATGGTGGCGGCGTCGGGAGACCGGCTGCTCGCGCGCGAGGCGGAGGCGACGCTCAAGCGCGTGCTGTTCCCGCGCGCGCTGATCGTGACCCCCAATCTGCATGAAGCGGCGGCGCTGCTCGAAACTTCCGTCGCCACGAGCGAATCCGAAATGCGCGAGCAGGCGCAGCGCATCCGTGCGCTCGGCGCGCGTGCGGTACTGATCAAGGGCGGCCACGCGGAAGGGCCGGAAGCGGTCGACCTCTATGTCGACGAGAAGGAAGAGCACCGGCTGGTGGCGGACCGCCACCGGACGCTGAACACGCACGGCACCGGCTGCACGCTTTCTTCGGCGATTGCCGCGTTCCTCGCGCGGAGGCTGTCCCTCCTCGACGCGGTGACGCTCGCCAAGAGTTACGTGAATTTGGCGATTGCGGCGGCCGACCAGCTTTCGGTCGGGCACGGCCACGGGCCGGTGCATCATTTTCATGCGTTGTGGAAGCGCAGCAAGGACGGAGAAGGCAATGACAAAACTCACCCGGCGTAGCGTGCTCGGCGGCATCGGTGCCGCGGGCACACTTGCGGCGCCGTCGATTGCGCGCGCGCAGACGCAGAAGTGGCGGATGGTCACGTCATGGCCGCGGCGGCTGCCGGGGCCGGGCGTCTCTGCCGAGCGCGTCGCCGAGCGCATCAAGGCGTTGTCGGGCGGGCGGATCGAGGTGCAGGTCTATGCCGCGGGCGAGGTGGTGCCGGCGTTCGAGGTGCTCGACGCGGTGGGCGGCGGCGCGGCCGACCTCGGGCACACGGCAGCGTTCTTCTGGCAGGGCAAGATGCCGGCGGCGAACTTCTATACCACCGTGCCGTTCGGCTTGACGCCGGACGAGCACGTGGCCTGGGTCGAGCACGGCGGCGGGCAGGCGCTCTGGGACGAGCTTTACGCGCCGTTCGGCGCCAAGCCCTTCATGGCGGGCAACACGGGCGTCTGCATGGGCGGCTGGTTCCGCCGCGAGATCAAGTCGCTCGCCGACCTGAAGGGCCTGAAGCTGCGCTCGCTCGGGCTTGGCGGCGAGATCTTCCGGCGGCTCGGGGCGACGGCGGTGAGCATTCCGCCGGGCGAGATCTTCCAGGCGCTGCAGTCGGGCGTGGTCGACGGCGCCGAGTTCACGACGCCGGCCTCCGACATCGCGCTCGGCTTGTGGCGCGTGGCGCCGCACTACGCCTATCCCGGCTTCAACAAGCCGAACGGCACCGGGGAATGCATCGTCTCGCGGCGGCTGTGGGAGAAGCTCGACAGCGAAGCGCGGGCGATCGTCGCGCACGCCTGCGCGGCGGAAGCGTCGTCGGCGCTCGCGGAGTTCGAGCGCGCGAACGCCGAGGCGCTGGAGGCGCTCGTCACGAAGAACAACGTCAAGCTGTTCGCGTTCTCCGACGAGATCGTGCGGTCGGCGCGCCCGCATGCGGACGCGATTCTTGCAGACGTTGCGCGCGGCAGCGCTATCGCCAAGCGCATCCACGAATCCTACACCGGCTTCCGTGCGCGCAACGCGCGCTGGTCGAAGGTCTCGATCCGCGCGGTGCTGGAGGCGCGGGAGATCTGATGCGTCATCCTTCGAGGGCCTCGCTTCGCTCGGCCACCTCAGGATGACGGCCGTCTAGAAGCGCAGGCCGGCCTGCGGCGGCGGCTACTTGAACGGCACGACCTTCTGCGTCTGCTCGCCGAGGCCCTCGATCGAGAGCTTCACTACGTCGCCGGGCCGGAGCCAGCCGGGCGTTTCCCATTTCGGCGGCTTGTGGCCGAGCGCGACGCCCGGCGGCGTGCCGGTGGTGATCACGTCGCCCGGGTCGAGCACAAAGAACTGCGAGCAGTACCAGACGATGTGCGGGACGCTGAAGATCATGGTCCTGGTCGAGCCGCTCTGCCGCACGTCGCCGTTGACGGTGAGCTCCATGCGCAGGTTCTGCGTATCCTTGATCTCGTCGCGGGTGACGAGCCACGGGCCGAGCGGGCCGAACGTCTCGCAGCCCTTGCCCTTCATCCACTGCCCGCCGCGTTCGGCCTGAAAGACGCGCTCGGAGACGTCGTTGCAGATGCAGTAGCCGGCGACGTAGCTGAGCGCCTCCTTCTCCGAGGGGATGTAGCGGGCGCGCTTGCCGATGACGATCGCAAGCTCGAGCTCGTAGTCGAGCTTGGCCGAGCCCTTCGGCACCATGATCGGGTCGTTGGGGCCGGAGACGCAATTCGGCGCCTTGGAGAAGATGATCGGTTCCTTCGGGATGGCGGAGCCCGTCTCGGCGGCGTGGTCGGCGTAGTTCAGGCCGATGGCGATGAAATGCCGGACATTGCCGACGCAGGGGCCGAGCCGCGGCTTGCCCTTCACGAGCGGCAGGCGGTTGATCTTGGCTTTCCTGATCTTGGGCAGGCTCTTCGCCAGCACCTCGCCGCTGATGTCGGGCACGATGCGGGAGAGGTCGCGGATCTTGCCTTCGGAATCGATGATCCCGGGTTTCTCCCGGCCGGCGGGGCCGAAGCGAACGAGCTTCATTGGATTTCCTCGAGTGGGACTTTGTCGGGCGGGCGGACATATTGCGCCGTCCGGCCAGCGCCGACAAGCGTCGCCCGGTCAATCGCCGGTCGGCGAGATGCGGAATTCGAGGATGTCTTCGCGCTTGCAGTAGTCCTGCACGAGGCGCGGAATATTCGTGGGATCGGTGGTGCGGATGCTCATCCGATACTCGAAGACCTTGCCGTCCTCGTCGAGCCGGTAGCTCATGTTGGCGATGGAGAACCCGTGGTCGGTGATGAATTTGCGCATCTCGGCTTCTGGCTGCGTGCGGCCGCGCGGGAAGCGCAGCACGTGCAACGCATAGTGCTGGCTCGGCATCTTCTCCTCGATCCAGCGGAACAGGGCGAGCGTGCCGATGGTGGCCAAGGTTGCCAGCAGCGCGGGATAGAAGAAGCCGACGCCGTAGAGAATGCCGATCGCGGCGGTGATCCAGATGGAGGCGGCCGTGGTGAGGCCGCGCACCGACAGTCCTTCCTTGAAGATCACGCCGGCGCCGAGAAAGCCGATGCCGGTCATGATGCCTTGCGCCATGCGCTGCGGGTCCATGCGGACGGTGTCGGACACGACGACGGGAAACCAGTCCTGCTGGTAGGCGGTGATCAGCATCAGGAGCGCCGACGCGAGGCAGACCAGCGCGTGGGTGCGGAAGCCGGCGGGACGGCCGTGAAAGCTGCGTTCGGCCCCGATCAGGCTGCCTGCGAACCAGGCGGCAGCGAGATGGCCCGCGATCTCGAAATAGTGCGGCGCGTTCATCGAATCCCCCCACGCACGCATTTTAATGTGGCGTATTGCAAGGCCCGGGAGGTGTCCAGTGGGCAACTGGTCTAGTTTGCATGCCGCGCATGGCCGGCGCTTTGCCGTCGTGGCAGGCTTCCAGTCCAATCGGTGCCGGTTCCGTGACTGAAAATCTGTTTGCGTTCCTGCTGTTTGCGATCGCCGGCTCGATCACGCCGGGGCCGAACAACATGATTTCGACCGCCTCCGGCGCGGCCTTCGGGTTCGCGCGCACCCTGCCACAGATGCTCGGCGTGTCCGTCGGCTATCCGGTGATGATCGTTGCCTTCGGCTTCGGGCTCGGCGAGGTCTTCCGGCAGGTACCGTGGCTGCACGAGGCCTTGCGGTATGCGGGCTCGGCGTTCCTGCTCTATCTCGCGTGGCGGATCGCGAGCGCGGTCGGCGTCGACCGCGCCGAGGCGAAGCGGCCGCTCACCTTGATCGAGGCGGCGCTGTTCCAGTGGCTCAACCCGAAGGCATGGACACCTAGTGTCGTGGTTCAGAAATTCGCTTCATTGTCGCCGCGAGTCCTGCAAGCGAATTTCTGAACCAAA
>JADYXZ010000005.1 GCA_020853885.1 Bradyrhizobiaceae bacterium
ACATGATCGAGACGATCAACAAGATCGTGCGCACGAGCCGGCAGATGCTGCACGAGATCGGCCGCGAGCCGACGCCCGAGGAGCTCGCCGAGAAGCTCGGCATGCCGCTCGAGAAGGTGCGCAAGGTCCTGAAGATCGCCAAGGAGCCGATCAGCCTCGAGACGCCGATCGGCGACGAGGAGGATTCGCACCTCGGCGATTTCATCGAGGACAAGAACGCGATCCTGCCGATCGACGCGGCGATCCAGTCGAACCTGCGCGAGACGACCACTCGTGTCTTGGCGTCTTTGACGCCAAGAGAAGAGCGCGTGCTGCGCATGCGCTTCGGCATCGGCATGAACACCGACCACACGCTCGAGGAGGTCGGCCAGCAGTTCTCCGTGACGCGCGAACGCATCCGCCAGATCGAGGCCAAGGCGCTGCGCAAACTCAAACATCCTTCTCGGAGCCGCAAGCTCCGTTCGTTCCTCGATAATTAAAGCGTGTGGATAAAGAGTACTTCTTGGGGGCACCAATGGCGCCCCTTGTCGTTAAAAGATTGCAAGACAATGGGAATCGCCTATAGTGTTCCCTTTATGTTCTGGCGGTGGGGGACGTGATGGCAGGTTCGAAGCGCCGACGGAAATTGGCGCGCGGGCGGCAATCGCGAAAGGTCGCTTCAAGAGTTGTGAAGCGCCTGAATCAAAAAGTTCGCAAAGCAAAACGCAGAGCTAAATCGCGAGCGCCGAAGGCGGCTTCACTCTCTCGCAAATCAATTTACTCAAATGGACTTGCCGAGGAAGGCAAGACATTTCCATTTCTCAAGACTCATTTCGGTCAAGTAGTTCAGGGCGACAGCCTTGATGTACTCCGGAACTTTAGAGACGGTTCTGTTGACCTGTTCATGACTAGCCCACCCTTTGGGCTGGTAAGAAAAAAGGATTACGGAAACGTTGAAGCGGATGAGTATGTGGAGTGGTTCAAGCCATTCGCGACCGAGATGTATCGCTGTCTTAAGGATAGCGGAAGCTTGGTAATCGATATAGGCGGCGCGTGGAACAAAGGGTATCCGACACGCAACCTCTACCACTTCAAATTGCTCATCGCGCTGTGTGAAGAGATTGGATTTCACCTTGCACAAGATTTCTATTGGTGGAACCCGGCTAGACTTCCGACCCCAGCTGAATGGGTAACGGTGCGACGCATTCGCGTGAAAGACGCGATTAACACTGTGTGGTGGCTTTCCAAGACGCCTTGGCCCAAAGCAAGCAATCGCCGCGTTCTTCAGCCCTACAGTCCAGCCATGCAGACGCTGCTCGAAAATGGATACACTGCCAAGAAAAGACCTTCCGGCCACGACATCAGTGAAAAGTTCAGCATCAATAACGGCGCTGCAATCCCGCCCAATCTAATTGCTGTGCCTAATACGGAGAGCAACTCGTATTACTTGCGATATTGCGAGGAGCGTGGGCTATCTCCTCATCCTGCAAGATACCCCGCAGAACTTCCCGAATTCTTCGTGCGTATGCTGACTGATATCCGCGACACTGTCGTTGACCCTTTTGCAGGAAGCTGCATCACCGGTGAGGTTTGCGAGCGACTTCAACGGGATTGGACCTGTATCGAGATTCTTATGGAATACTGTGAAGCCGCTCGGGGACGTTTTATTCGACCGGCATCTGCAACTGCCAAGTCAGTAGGAAAACCGGACGCGCCAAGCGACGAGCGAAATTATTATCAAGTTCCCAGACCAGGCGTGTTGTGGAACGGGCCGACCGGTGACGACCTGCCTGCTGACGGCGGGCGAAAGCGACCTGAGAAACCCCGGTCAGTTTCAGAAATTGCCCCGACGCCGCGAAGTGATTTATTCGCAAAATCGTAGATTTTGACCGGGAGTGCCGTGAATGGCTCGCCTTCCAAAACCGGGGTTATTCAAGGTCGTCGAGCGATCGCTTCTGGACAGCGGCTGGAGTTTCCTACATCTCAGCGCGCCAACAGAACATCCCGCCACCTATCAAGTATATCGGGACGAAAGAAGCTTTAGAGTAAAGATATATATCTGGAACTTGTCGCACGGCGGCGGCGCACAGCGACCAGCAGATGAGTATCGAATTCAGATTACAGGACTGCCCGAAGTCAACGGAGCCCAGCAATTCATTCCCCAAATCGGTGGCAAAACAGTAATTCTTGGTTGGTGGGATGAAGTAGGTGTGTTTGCCGGCTTTGACTTTAGTTTTCACAGCAATCCTCTTGGATCTTCCCCGTCGATTCAAATACGGGAAGACGCTCTGCGTGCAGCGCATACAAGTGGTTTTGCACCCCATAACCGGGGCAACGGTGAACTCGCCATCGCGTTCAAGCCGAACTTTATTGGCGCATACTTCGAAAACCTAGAAGCTCTGCACAAGACGGGCGAAGTCCCCGCCGAGATCGAGGTGCTGCGCGAAATAGGCGAAAGCCCGGAGAAAGTCGCAGACGATGAAATCGAGCGCAAAGTTCCCAGCGAGCGGCGATATGCGTTGGTATCGACCAAGCGTGCCCTTCGTGAGGCAGGTTTTCGCGACCGCGTGTTAACTGCATATGGTCACCAATGTGCGATGTGTGGAATTCAACTGAAGCTTCTGGACGCGGCTCATATATTGCCGGTGAATGCTCCAAACAGCACTGATGAAACTCGCAACGGTGTAGCGCTCTGCACGCTTCACCATAGGGCATTTGATCGTAGTTTTGTGACCTTTGATAAAGACTACAAAACGTATGTTGATGAAGACCAAGCAAAAGAGTTCAGCGTGACCGGCCACAATGGTGGGCTCGACGGCTTCCGGAATAATATTCGGCCATTGATTATTTTGCCGCCGGACAAAAAGGATCATCCTGATCCTAATTTTGTGAGTACCGCAAACGCAATGCGAGGCTGGGCGGTATGACCAAGCTCCTTGAACAGGCCCTTGAGGCGGTGCGGCGTCTGCCGGCGGAAAGCCAGGACGAGATCGCCACGGCCATGCTCCGGCTCGCCGAGGGCGACGGCGAGCCTGAGCCGGTCGATCCCGCGCATCTGCCCGCCGTGCTCGAAGGACTCGCCCAGTCCCGCCGCCGGGAGTTTTCCGCCGACGCCGAGGTCGAAGCTGCCTTCCGCTGCTTCGAGCGATGAAGCTCCGCTTCACGCCGCGTCGATAACCGACCCTTTCAAAGGCGTGGATGGCCGGGACAAGCCCGGCCATGACAGATCAGCCGCCATGTTCACAAACGACAAAAAAAATATTTCACCGCGCCCTTGTTTCGCCTCAATATAGGATTATATGTCTATTCATCCCGCTCATCGGAGGGGCGTCTTCCGGAGGCGTCTGGTCGATGGAGCGGGAGCGGCGCCCGCTGTCGCGTCTCGCAAACGCGGCACCGGGAGCTGCGGAGTACCGCTCGGCGGCAGTGCGGTTCGCCGCACCGCTGCCCGGAGGGGGCCCTCGAAGGAGGGAGCACCTGCCTCCGGGAGCGTCAGACCGCCCGCGAGGAGCTCGCTGAGACCCGTGCTGGCAACAGCCCGGCGAAAAGCGCGGCCCGCAGTTGAAGACGCCGCGATGGAGCGCCGGCAGGCGAGCGCGCTGATCGCAATGCGCGCCGCGCCGAAAGGCGTGAAGCATAGAGCGCCTTCCGGCGCTCCGTCCCCCTCGCAAGTCGGGCTTGCCCGACTTGCGCGCGAAAGAGTTCGCGCGAAAGCGGAAGCGAGGGAAAACCTGCCGATCCCTCGGGTGCAGAACGCATCGCGAGAACGCGAGGGGCTGTTCAAAGAATGGAATCGGGAATCGTCATGGCGAACAATGCATGTCTTCTTCCGCCCGTCCCCGCGCTCCCCGCTTTCGCGGGGACAGGCAGCGGGAATCCGGAGCAAATTGCACGGCCAAAATTTTCTGCTCTGGATTCCCGCTGGAGTTCATCCTTGGGCCGGCCGAAGGCCGGACCGAGGACGGGAATGAACGGGTGGGATACGCTCACACCATGATGCAGCAAATTCCCCTGGCCGCCCTCCTCTTCCTCGCCCTCTGCGCCCCCGCCGCCGCGCAGCAGGCCGCGCCGCCGCCCGCGATTCCCGCCGACGCCGTGGCGCAGCCGCCCGGCCTGCCCGCCATCGGCAAGTGGATGATCGACAAGGACGGCTCGATCGCGCACTGGCTCGGCGAGCGCGTCAACGGCAAGGCGCTGCACGAGCCGATCAATGTGATCCTGGTCGACGCGGGCGCCGCGAGCGCCGCCGACGCGCAGCGCCGGCTCATCGCCGCGGCGATCGCTGCCGGCTATCCGCCGCGCTTCGGCCATTCCACCGGCTATCGCGGCTTCATCGGCGGCGCGCTCTATGCGCAGTTGCCGTTCGGCCGCGACCAGGCGTTCTCCAACCGCATCTTCGAGGAGAGCAACAACCACGGCCGCGTGTTCGGCCCGCATGAATTCAACGGCGCCTATGTGTTCGTCGGCGCCTTCAGCCGCGAGGCCGTGAGTTTCGTGCACGATCCGGTGCATCGCTATGCGTCGTTCGTGCAGGCGCGCGACGACTTCGCCGCGGCGCTCGACAAGCGCGGCTTCTATCGCCGCGCCGGCGCGGTGCCGCTCGGCAACGCGGTTGCCGGCGATCCGCAGATCACGACCGGCGACCACGACGGCAGCGCGGTGGTGTTGCAGACGGGGAAATAGCGTGCGCATCCGCCGAAAGAAAAACACGCCGCGCATTGCTGCGCGGCGCGTCTTTGTTTCAGCGGCTTTCGTCGTGCGCCGGCTTAGCGATGCCGCCGATGGTGATGATGCCGGTGCCCGCCGAAGTTGAAGCCGAGGGTGATGCCCGGCGAATAGCCATAGGCGTAGGGATAGGCCGGATAAGCATACGGCGCGTAGTAGCCGTAGCGCGGATAGCTGCGACGATAGGAGCGGCGTTCGCAGCCGTCGGGGTGCCGCCAGCTGCTGTGATGCGCCCACCCCGGCCGGCAATGCACCGGCTCCACGAGATTGGTTGCGTCGAGCGCCGCGCCGATGCCGGCCGGCTGGATTGCGCCCGCCGCCGCCGGCTGCACCAGCGGCGCCGCGAGCGTCGCGGCCGCGCCGAGCACGGCCGAAAGGGCAAGTTTGTGCATAACTCTCTCCTTTGCGTGCGTTCGCTGAAAGGAGAACGAACAGCAGGCGGTGCTGGTTCCCGGCGATTCCGCGGCCCTCGTGATGCAGCGGATCGGCGCCGCAGCCGGAATCCATCAATCCGCAGAAACGCTTACGGCCACTTCCGGCTTGTGATCCCGGTCACAGCTATGGCATAGGGCGCGGCCTAGTTTCCGCCTGCCTGGAACGATTCCCCGCAACGGGAGTTCCCGGCCCGCGCCCGCTTCGCCCGCGCAAGAACAACGGCAAGACCAAAGGACCGCTTCGCATGACCGGCAGCCTGCTCACCCTCGCCCTCATCATCACCACCTTCATCGCGCTGTTCTGCGTGGGCACGGTCGCCGCCGTCCTCATCGGCGCCTTCCGCCGCTAGCGCGCGCCGCGAGCCCGGTGCCGATCGCCGCAGCCGCAAACGTCCCGCCGAGCCCCATCAGCAGGATCACGACCGGAACGAGCGGCGCCTCGTCTTCCGCGATCAGCGTGCCGAGTCCGTGCAGGTCGAGCAGATAGAGTGCGGCGATGAACAGCACCGCGCTTGCCAGACCGCCACACGCCGGCAGCGCGTAATCGCGCAGCACGTCCGCTCTCAGCGCGAGCGCCGCTTGCGCCCGCCGCGCGTCTTGCGCCGGCTCGACGTTTTGCGTGCGCGCGTCGGCTTGCCCTTGCGCTTCGTCTTCGCCATGCGGCGCAACTCGCGCTCGCTCATCGAGCGGTACATCCCGCGCGAGGCGCCGCGCAGGCTGCTCTTCGAACGCTTGCCGCGCTTTGCGGCGAGCGCGGCGCCAGCCGCCATCTGCTGCTTTTTCGATCTTGCCGGCATCGGAATCTCCATCGCAGCTCCCGCTGCAACGTGAACCGCACAGCTTTGCGGGGGTTCCGCTCGGGCCGCCGCCAGCACGATCACCGGCGCGCTCGTTGCGGGCAGGATCAGCAGCGCGAAGCCGAACGCGCCCGCCATGAAGGAAATGATGAGAAAGACGATCCTCGGCGAAATGCATCGTTAAGGGTGAATCTTCGCCCTGGTTCCAATGCCCCGATAAAGCCTCGCCTCCTTCATGCTAACGCCCGCTCCGCGCCCGATTTCGCCGGAACAAGCGGGTCGCGGGCGGCGAATCGATGGTTGAAGGAGCCCAGTCATGCGTATCGTTCTCTCCGTTGCGGCGGCGCTCGCCCTCTCCGCGCCGGCGCACGCCGATCCCGAGCGCGATCCCAACGCGCCGGTCGCGCTCTACGCGAAGCAGCCTTCGCCCGCCCAGGTGCGTGCCGCCCGCACGCAGCCGCCTGCCGGGTTCCTCTCCTTCGATCCCTTCGGCAACGCCGCGCCCGCGCCGCGTGCCGCCACCCGCGCCCATCCGTGGGACGCGTCGATGGACACCGCGATCGCACGCCACGCCGCCGCGAACGGCGTGCCCATCGAGCTCGCCCGTCGCGTCGTCATGCGCGAGAGCAGCGGCAACCCGCGCGCCGTCAGCAAGGGTAATTACGGCCTCATGCAGATCCGTCTCGGCACCGCGCAGGCCATGGGTTATCGCGGCAGCGCACAAGGTCTGCTCGATCCTGAGGTCAATATGACCTACGCCATGCGCTATCTCGCCGGCGCGCACCGCGCGGCGAAGGGCAACCACGACCGCGCCGTCCAGCTCTATGCCCGCGGCTACTATTACGAAGCCAAGGCCATGGGCTTCTCGCCTTACGCCCCGCCGCGCGCGGCCGCCGTCACGCCGCTCGGCCTGTTCGGCGCGAATTAGCGCGTGATCCCGAAAAAAGCCTGTCCCGGACTTGATCCGGGATGGGAACCAGTTTTCGGAAAAGCATGCCCTCGGGCTCGACCCGAGGGATCACGCGCAAAATAATAGCCTAGCGCCGCTCCTCGTCTTCGGGCTCGGGCTCCGGCACGAGCCCCACTTCCTCCGCTTTCTCCCGCTGCTCTTCCTCCGGCGGCTGATACGGTTCCGGCACCGCCACGTACTCGTCGGCGGGATTGAGCTCCTCGGTCGGCACCACGGCGCCGACCTCCGCCGTCATCGCAAAATCGAACTCGGTCTTCTCCGGCGCGGCGAGCGACGGCTGCACCCGCGTGCGGTAGAACACGTAGGCCGCAAGCAACGCCTGCGCCGCCGCCATGAACACAAAGAGCGCACGCGGCCCGATCCGCTCCATCAGCGCCGCCGCGATCAGCGGCCCGGCGATCGCGCCGAGACCGTTGGCGAGCAGGAGCGTCGCCGCCGTCGGCACCATGTCGGCGTTCGCCGTCTTGTCGTAGCCGTGCGCGGCCGCGAGCGAATAGCCGGGCAGCGCGAACGCCCCGAACAGGAAGCCGAGCGCGACGAGAAGGCTTCCCATCGGCGCCAGTAGAAACAGCACGAGGCTGACGACCGCCGCCCCCGAAAGCATGGTGAGCAGCACCAGCCGGCGGTCGATGCGGTCGGAAAGCCGTCCAGCCGGCCATTGCGCCAGCGCTCCGCCAACTACGGCGATGCTCATGAACGCCGCCACTTCCGTCACGCTGAACCCGTCGGCGCCGACCGACACCGGCCCGAGCGCCCAGAACGCACCGAGCGCGACGCCGATCATGAACGAGCCGACCAGCGCCACCGGCGCCGCCTCGAACAGATGCCACGGCCGGAAGCTCACGATGGTGATCGGCGCCGGCTGCGCCGAACGCGTGATCGCCACCGGCACGATCGCGAGCACCGTGAGAATTCCGGCAAGTATGAACGAGCGATAGCCGTCCACCGGATAGATCGTGACGAGCATCTGCCCGGCCGCCATCGCCGAGAGGTTCACCATCACATAGGCCGACATCACCAGCCCGCGCGTGTCGTTGCCGGCGCGGTCGTTCAGCCAGCTTTCGATCACGAGATAAAAGCCCGCGAGGCTGAACCCGGTAATGCCGCGGAAGATCGCCCAAGCCACCGGATCAGGCGCAAGCCCATAGCCGAGCACGGCCGCCGCCGCGATCGCGACCAGCGCCGTGAACGCGCGGATGTGGCCCGCGCGCAGGATCACGTAAGGCCCCGTCATGCAGCCGGTCACGAAGCCGACGTAGTACGCCGAGCCGATCACGCCGAGCGCAAGCGTGCTGAACCCTTCAGCGCTGCCGCGCAGCGGCAGGAGCGTGATCTGCAGCCCGGTGCCGGCGAGCAAGAGCGCCACGCCGAGCAGCAGCGAAACGATCGGGCGAAGGCTGGCGGCCATCGGGGGGAATCCTGCAGCGCGTGGTTCGACCTCACCGAACCGCGCGCGCCCCGTCAACGCGCCGCCTCGGGAAAGGGTTGGCGAGGCTGCAACACTGCAATGTGGAGGGAATTTGACTTTCTGCCGCGGCTATCCGCGCAAGCCCCCGTCCGCCATCACCATCGAGCCGGTGACGAAGTTCGACAGCCCCGACGCAAGATAGAGCGCGGAGCCCGCGATCTCCTCCGGCCGCGCATGGCGGCCAAGCGGGATCGCGCTGTCGAGCAGCTTGCGGCCGTCGACGCCGCCGGCAAGCTTGCCGATCCCCGCGTCGATCTTCGCCTGGAACTCGTTGTCGATCGGCCCCGGATGCAGCGTGTTCACGCGGATGCCGCGCCGAGCCGCCTCCTTCGCCACCGTGCGCATGATGCCGACCTGCGCATGCTTCGCCGCTACGTAGGCGACCGAGCCCGGGCCACCCATGGCGCCGACCACGCTCGAGGTGATGATGATGCTGCCGCCGTCGTTCATCTGCGGCAGGCCGTACTTGCAGGCGAGGAACGCGCCGCGCACGTGCACGGCGATCACCGCGTCGAAGCTGTCCTCGGGATACTCGGTGACCGGCGTCACCGGACCCTGGTTGCCGGCGTTGGAGAACAGGACGTCGATCTTGCCGAACGTCTGCACCGTTCGGTCGATATAGTTCTTCACCGCGTCGGCGTTGCGCACGTCCGCGGCGCAGGTCTCGACATGCGGCGAGCCGAGCGCCGATTTCGCACGCGCGAGATCGTCGTCCTTCAGGTCGACCAGCATCACCCGGGCGCCCTCGCGCACGAACAGCCCGGCGCTGGCGAGCCCCAGGCTTCCCGCTCCGCCCGTGACCACGCAGACCTTGTTGTCGAGCAATCCCATGACGTTTCCCCCTGCGTTCGTTGGCCGGACTCTAAAACCGGCTTGTCGGATAGTGAAATCCCTCTCCGATTGATATGAAGCGGCACAGGAAAAAGCGAGGAAATCATGCTGCAGAAGCCGCACTGCCCGGTGATCGCGCTGGAGGAGCACTACGGAGATCCCGAGCTCATGGCCGCCTGGGATCCGGGCGAGCGGGCGCCCGTCCCCGGCCTCAACGAGCGCATGGCCGATCTCGCCGAGTTGCGGCTGCGCGAGATGGACGAAGGCGGCGTCGACATCCAGGTGCTTTCCCACGCCGCGCCCGCGACGCAGAAGCTCGGCGCCGATGTCGCCGTGGCCCTCGCGCGCCGCGTGAACGACCGGCTCGCCGCCGCGATCGCCGTCCATCCCTCGCGCTTTGCCGGCTTCGCCACGTTGCCGACGGCCGATCCCGCCGCCTCCGCCGACGAGCTCGCGCGCTGCGTCGAGAAGCTCGGCTTCAAGGGCGCGATGCTGCACGGCCTCGCGCACGGCGTATTCCTCGACGACCGGCGCTACTGGCCGATCTATGCGCGCGCCGAGGCGCTCGACGTGCCGGTCTATCTGCACCCGTCGCTGCCGCACCGGGCCGTGATCGACGCCTACTATAAGGACTACGTGAAAGACTATCCGGCGATCACCAGCGCCGCCTGGGGCTTCGGCGTCGAGACCGGGACGCTCGCCGTGCGCCTCATCCTTTCCAGGATATTCGAGCAGCATCCGCGGCTGAAATTCATCCTCGGCCATTTCGGCGAGATGCTGCCGTTCTTCCTCTGGCGCATCGACTTCTCGCTCAACCGGCCCGGCCGCCCGCCGATCCCGTTCCGCGACCTGTTCTGCCGGCACTTCCACGTGACGACGAGCGGCAACTTCTCCGACTCCACGCTCCTCTGCACCATGATGGAGATGGGCGCCGACCGGATCATGTTCTCGGTCGATTATCCCTTCGTCGCCAACAAGCCGGGCGTCGACTGGCTCGCGCGCACGCCGATCGCCGACGAGGACCGGGCGAAGATCGCCTCCGGCAACGCGAAGAAGCTGCTCCGGCTGTAGGGAATTGACCGTCGTCCAAATGGAAATTGCTGCGGGCTCCGCTCCCGCGGTCGCGACCGAAAAGTCGAGAGGAATCAATCGGCTTGATTTCGGACGGAGAAGGACTGTCCGGTCTGCAAGCGGCAGGATGAATCGCCACTGTCATGCCGGCGACATTGACTCCATCATCCCCTATGGCAAGAATTTCGCAGTCTTCACGCAGGGTGAGGACGCAATTGGGGGTTTTCATGAGGAAGCTGGCACTCGTATTCGCGGTGGCCGTCACCTTCGGCATCGTCGCCACACCGTTCGTGCAGGCGGTCGCGGCCGACAAGAAGCTGTGGGAAGGCTGGATCGAGGAAGTGAAGAAAGCCGCTGAGGGCGCGAAGAAGAAATAACGCCCCCGGCTCTGAATCGCAGCGCCTCGCGCGGCCAAGGCCGACGAGGCGCTTGCTTTTTGTTCGCCCCCGCAACGGGGAGCGAAATGTTGCTTCGAGCAACGATTACTGCGTTTCGATCGTCCGCACGACGCTGGACGTCGGCCGCGTGCTGAGCGTCGGCAGCTTCGCCTGCTTGTTCAGCATCTCGTCGTATTCCGGCAGCGAGTTGAGCGGATTCTTGGCCGTCATGTGGACGACCTTGTAACCCTTCTCCTTGAACTGCTTCAGCAGTTCGGGCGTGGCAGCCGCCGTGTGCTTCTGGAAATCGTGCATCAGCACGATGCCCTTGCCGTGCTTCTCCAGCTTCTTCATCACCGACTCGATGATCCGCTCCGGCGTGCGCATCGTGAAGTCGAAGGAATCGAGATCGGTCGAGAAGATGCCGATGTTCCGTTCGCCGAGATAGGTGACGATCTCCGGCGGATGCTTCAGCACCGGCGCCCGGAAGAACGGCGCGATCGGACGATCGCCGGCCGCCCACTTCACTGCCGCAATGCCGAGCTCGATTTCCGTCTTCGCCTCCGCAAATTTCTTGCGCGAGAGATTCTGATGCGACCAGGTGTGATTGCCGATCGTGTGCCCCGCATCGGCGACCTGCTTCAGCACTTCCGGATAATAGGTGGCGTGCTTGCCGATCGGGAAAAACGTCGCACGCACGCATTCGTCGGCGAGCGCCTTCAGGACGGACGGCGTGGTTGCCTCCCACGGCCCGTCGTCGAAGGTCAGCACGACCTCGTTGCGCCGCAGGAAATCGTGCTGGCGGAAATGCTCGAAGCCGAATCCCGGCCCCCCGGTCGTGTCGATCTCCACGACCCGGGAGACGCCGAGCGCATTCGGATTGGCGCATGCGGGCGCCGCCGGCTTGCCTTGCGCCATCGCAGCGCCTCCGGCCAGCGCGAACGCCGGCACGGCAACCATAAGAGCAACGGCAACTCGCATACGCTGAACCCCTCTGATGCAGGAAGACTGACTTATTTGGAGGTAAGTGTAGAGATTCTTGCCGCCGCCGTCATCCACCCTCGCCGCAGCAATGTGAATCCTTCAAGGCAAACGAGATTCAGAGATTCCGCGGCGGCAAGAGCGCCTGCCTCAGAACGCCGGGCTGGACCGGTAAGGAGTATTTACCGCTACCCCTCCGGCAGAATTCCTGATGCTGTCGCCGGGATGCCACGCCCGATATCGGGCCTGTCTCCGGCGACGCGCCTGCGGCAAGCGGGATTCGCATGCGCCCTGAGCGGCTTGCATCCCCTTTGTGCGCTGCAATGGAGGTGCCCCTGTCGATTGCGTCGCAGGGGGCTTCATCGCCGCCGCGCTCTAATCGATTGACTTTCTTCGGCATTTGAAGGGAATCTAGCGCCGCTAATTGTCCCAAAATGGGCTAAAGGGGAGCATCATGAAAAAATTCGGTCTCGTTCTCGCAGCAGTGTCGGCGCTTGCGCTCGGCTCGTTGGTTTCCGCGCAGCCCGCACGCGCGGACGCGGGCGCCACGATCGCCATCGTCGGCGGGCTGGGTTGGGGCTATTGCCACATCACCTACGGACAGCCGCGCCAGACTCCGCTCTGCGCCTGGCACGACTACTGGCATGCCCAGTGGCACCCGGCGCCGGCGCCCGCGCCGAAGAAGAAGTAAGATCGCAACGCGGCGGCGGAACGGAATTTCGTTCAGCCGCCGGTTTCGGATATGTGCGAGCGTCGCGCGAGCTCACGGGCTCGGCGGCGCTCGTCGCATTTTTGGCTCGCGGGCACGAAGCTACTTCGGCGCAATCTCGAAGACCGCGCTGACCCGCGCGCGGATTTCCTGCTCGCCGGCCTCGATCGGCACCGGCGCGCGCGCCGCGGCTTCCGCCTGCATCCGCATCACGACCGGCCGCGGACCATCGAGCAACTCCTCCGCAATCGAGAGGATGCGCACGATCCGCACGCCCGCGGCATCAGCCAAGAGATTCGCCTTGCGCATCGCTTCCTTGGTCGCCGCAACGCGCGCCGCGTCGCGCACCGGCCCCGGCTCCGCGAGCGTGAGCTCGATGCCGCGGATCTGGTTGGCGCCGCTTGTCACCAGCCGGTCGAGCAGCGCGCCGAGCTTGTCGAGATCGCGTACGCGCACCGAGACGTTGTTGCTCGCCTCGTAGGCGACGAGCTTCGGCGCCTCGCGCGAGCCCTGCCCCGGATAGGAATATTGCGGCCGCAGCGAAAGCTGGCTCGTCTCGATGTCCTTCGCGTCGATCCCCGCTTCTTTCACGGCCGCGATCACCGCGGTCATCGCCTTGGAGTTTTGCGCCAGCGCATCGCGCGCGAGCGGCGCCTGCGAGACGACGCCGACCGACACCACCGCCATGTCCGGTCGGGCGGCGACAAGACCTTCGCCGGTGACGGCAAGCGTTGGCACGTTCTTTTCCTGCGCCGCCGCCGGGAAAACGAGCGCAAGCACCAAGGGCAGCGCCAGAACAATGCCGGCACGGAACGGCGAAAGGGCGAGCGTCATGGGTTCCTCCATCGCAACCCCGTGAACGAGCACGACGTTCTGGGCCGGATTGCGGCGGAAGCTTACGCTTACCAGCGCTGAAAGACGAAGAACGCCCCGAGCGCGATCAGGGTGAAGCCGATCGCGTGATTCCAGCCGAGCGGCTCGTTGAGATAGAGCGCCGAGAAGCCCGCGAACACGACAAGCGTGATGACCTCCTGCATCGTCTTCAGCTCGGCGGTCGTATAGACCGCGCTGCCGATGCGGTTGGCCGGCACCGCCAGGCAATACTCGATGAAGGCGATGCCCCAGCTCGCGAGGATCGCCAGGATCAGCGGCGTCGTCTTGTATTTGAGGTGCCCGTACCAGGCGAATGTCATGAAGATGTTGGACGCGATCAAAAGGGCGATCGGCGTCAGCGCAGGGGTGAGCGGCATGGCGGCAGGACGATCCGCGCGTCCGGCGCGGGCGATCCGGCCGCGGCAGCCGGACGGGGCCATATCTACGTCGCCGGCCCGATTCCCGCATAGCCCGCCAATGCGGCATTCGGGCGCGCGGAACCGCGCTTCTTCGTCCGCCTCCGCTCCGTCACGATCTTTCTCTAGTTGATGCTTGATTCACACGGCACCGGAGACTGTCGAATGCGCCTCGTGCTGTTGCTTCCCGGCATTCTCCTCCCCCTCCTGCTCGCGTCGGCTCCGGCCAACGCGATCAAGAAGGTGCCCTATCCCGAGATCGCGGTCCGGGGCCTCCCGGTCTTCAAGGGCGATCCCGGCCTCGACGAATTGCGCAAGCGGCTCACCGCCGCCGTCGCCGCGAAAGACGCCAATGCCGCCGCCGCGCTCGCGGCGCCGAGCTTCGAATGGACCGCCGGCGGCGTTCCGGTCGACGAATTCGATCCCAAGCGCGACGCTGTCCATAATTTCAAGGTCGCGTTCGGATTTCGCCCGGCCGGAAAAGACGCCGACGGCCCGACCGAGGTCGGCCCGCAGTGGGAGCTGCTGAACTATTTCGCCACCGACGAAACGCTGACGCAGGAAGCCAATTCCACACTCGTGTGCGGCTCCACCGCCGCCAGGGTCACCGATGAAGCCGCGCTGGAGGACGCGCTCCAGCGCATCGACGAGCCCGACGACCTGTCGGAGTGGGTTTACTCCCTCGGCGAGATCGCGTTGACCGCAGCGCCCGACGGCGGCGCACCCGTGGCCAAGGTCAAGAGCGTGGCCATGCCGATCGTCGCCGTGCATCCGGCGCCATCCGGAGATGCCGCCCCCGCGCCGACGCATTTCGAGCTCCTGCTGCCGTCGGGGAAATCCGGCTGGACGCCGATCCAGGGCCTGCGCCCGCTGTTCATCGACCGCATGTGCTTCGCCAAGGTCGGCAACGAGTGGAAGATCGCGGTTTACGATCAGGCGGAGTGAGAGCTCGCTCGGAGCAAATGGAACAAATCTGCGTGCATACCGTTGTGAACACGCGCGGCTAATGAGCCGCGCTTTCGCAGCGGTCCGTCCGAGGAACCGGTCATGCCGTATGCCCGCGCTCGCTACTATCTCACCCCGCCTTCGCTCGCCATTTTTGCCATATCGCTCGTGCTCGCGATCGCCGCGTTTCTCGTGCGCTATCTCGGGATCGCGATCCCCATTCTGAACACGGCAAGAATCTTCGATGTGCTCGCGATCGCTTACATTCTTCTGATGCTGGGCGTCCTCGTTCGGAGGATCTAGCCCACACGTTAAATCGCTGCCCATCGCGAGTTGGGACGGCGCTTGCGCCTCCCTCGCAGCTCCCGTTAGATCGGCGCTGAGCCCGGGAGGCGCCGATGATCATCGAGAACCAACAAGAAGTGACAGACGCGGTGCTCGAAGCCGTCAACCGCACCGCCGATCCGCGGCTGCGCGAGATCACCGGCGCCCTGGTCCGCCACCTGCACGCCTTCGCCCGCGAGGTGAAGCTGACCGAGGACGAGTTCCGCACCGCCTGCGCTTATGTCGCCGCGCTCGGACAGAAGACCACGCCGACTCACAACGAGGTCGTGCTGATGGCAGGCTCGCTCGGCTTCTCCACCCTCATCTGCCTGCTCAACAACGGCAACAACGGCCAGACCGAAACCTCGGCCAACCTGCTCGGCCCGTTCTGGCGGCTGAACTCGCCGCGTACCGAGAGCGGCGCCTCGATTGTGCGTTCGCCCACGCCGGGGCCGGCAATCTTCGTCAACATCTGGGTGCAGGATCAGAGCGGCAAGCCGGTCGCCGACGCCGAGGTCGATGTCTGGCATTCGTCGCCCGAGGGCTTCTATGAAAACCAGGACCCGAAGCAGGCGCCCATGAACCTGCGCGGCAAGTTCACCACCAACAGGGACGGCCATTTCAATTTCCGCAGCGTGAAGCCCGCGGGCTACCCCATTCCCATCGACGGGCCGGTGGGCGACCTCATTCGCGCGCAGGGCCGCCACAACTACCGGCCTGCCCACCTGCACTTCCTCATCTTCAAGCCCGGCTTCAAGACACTGATCTCGCAAGTTTACGTCAATGATGACCCCGTGCTGGACACCGACGTGCAGTTCGGCGTCACCCGCGCCCTGATCGGCAACTACGTCCGCCACGAGAACGAGCCGGCGCCCGCGCCCGACGTGCAAGGCCCTTGGTATTCGCTCGACTACACTTTTAAGATGGAGACGGGCGAAGCGAAGCTGCCGCGCCCGCCGATCGACTGAATCAAGCAGAAGAAAACTTGTTTTGCGCCGCCGGTCGCCGCGCACGGGGGAAATGTTGCGATGAAGGTCTATGTCTTCGACCTCTTAGCTTACGACCGTCATTTCGAGGACGCCAAGGCCGAGCGCTTTCTTCCCTATCCGCTGCCGCGCAAGCATTTCGATCCAGAGATCGCCGCGCGCAGCTACGAGGAGCACCTCAAGGTGTGGGAGGAGATGGATCGCCTCGGCTTCGACGGCGTCGGCCTGAACGAGCACCACACCACGCCGCACGGGCTGATGAACTCGCCGAACATGATGGCGGCCGTCGCCGCGCAGCGCACCAAGCGGCTCAAGTTCCTGATCCTCGGCAACCTGCTCCCGCTGCATAACCCGCTGCGCATCGCCGAGGAGCTGGCGATGGCCGACTGCCTGTCGCGCGGCCGCGTCATTTCCGGCATCGCCCGCGGCGTGCCGCGCGAGTACAAGGTCTATCGCGTGCCCATGGCGGAATCGCGCGCCCGCTTCGAGGAAGCCTTCGACGTGATCATCAAGGCGTGGACGCAGGAGTCGTTCACGCACGAAGGCAAGTTCTGGAACTACAAGGACGTCGCCATCTGGCCGCGGCCCTACCAGCAGCCCCACCCGCCCGTGTGGATTCCCTTCACCGGCAGCCGCGAGACGATCGAGTTCGCCGGCAGGCACAATCTCACCGGCGTCATCCATTACATGCACAAGGGCCTGACCGAGGACATCGTCGGCCTGTTCGCACGCGCGCTCGCGCAGCACGGCCACCGCATCACGCCCGACAACCTGTGCGTCGTCACCGACGCCTACGTCGCGGACAGCAAGGCGAAAGCCGTCGACGAATACGCGCCCTACTTCCTCTATTTCAACCAGACACTCTGGCACCACGGCAGCCTGCCCGACAAGGACGCGCCGCCGCCGAAGGCGCAGGGCTTCGTCAGCTCGTCGTCGCTCGACTACGTGCGGCCGGAGAACAAGCCCTTCGCCGAGATGGACCGCGCCAAGATCCGCAACATGACGCGCGCCGACGTCGAGCAGCGCGTCGCCGCCAACGAGCTCGCCTGGGGCAACCCGAAGGAAGTCGCCGACCGCCTCATCGAAGTCGCCGAGATCGCCGGCGCCAACTCGGTCATGGTGATGCTCAACCAGGGCGCGGTCCCGAACGACATGTTCCTCGAGCAGGTCCGCCGCTTCGGCCGCAACGTGCTGCCGAGGCTCCAGGCGCACGAGGTCAAGCGCATTCCGGCGACGGCGCTCGCCGGCTAGCGTCCGCTGCCGGCACGGCTCAACTGTGCCGGAGTTTCAACCCGATGATGAGCAGGATCAGCGCGAGCGTGACCGCATTCGCCGCGATGATCGGCCATTTTCCGAGCGCGATGCCGTAGGCCAGCCACAGCGCAATCCCCGCCGCGAACACGACGTTCGTCGGCAGCGAGATCGCCGCCGCGTCACGCAGGCGGATGATCCGGATCGCCTGCGGTAGCCAGCACAGCGTGGTCAGGACCGCGGCCAGACCGCCGACGGCTTCGATGGCGAGCGGGGACATGGGAGGAGAATCGCTTTCCGGTGATGAATTCAGCCGAACAATGAATTGGACGGCGCGTTTCGCAAGTGCTGAAACGGCGCCGGACAGAGGGAGAGCTCCGACCGTGACCGAGGAAACAAAGATCAACCTTCTGCTTTTCCCGAACGTGACCCAGCTCGACCTCACGGGTCCCTATGAGGTGCTGGTCCGCATGCCGGGTGCGAAAATCGAACTGGTCGGCCCGACGCTCGACCCGGTGAAGAGCGACCGCGGCCTGACGATCCTGCCGACGACGACCCGCGAACGCGCGCCCGCCTGCGATCTCCTCGTCGTGCCGGGCGGCCCCGGCGCCGACGACGCGATCCTCGATCCGCAATGGGTCGCCTTCGTCCGCGAGCAGGCGAAGACGGCGCGCTGGATCTTCGGCATCTGCACCGGCTCGCTGCTGCTCGGCGCCGCCGGGCTCCTGCGCGGCCGCCGCTCGGGCGGGCACTGGCTCGCGCGCGATCTGCTGGCGCAGTTCGGCGCCACCGCCGTCGACGACCGCATGGTGGTGGACGGCAACATCTTCACGTCGGGCGGCGTCACCGCCGGCATCGACATGGCATTACGCGTCGTAGCCGAGATCGCCGGCGAGGAGACGGCCAAACGCATCCAGTTGCAGATTGAATACGATCCCGAGCCGCCCTTCCGTTCCGGCACGCTGTTCACCGCGTCCGCCGAAACCGTCGCCGCCCAGCGCGAGGCCGGCGCTGCCCGCCGCAAGATCCGCGAGGAAGCGGTCGCCAAGGCCGCCGCCGCGCTCAAAGCCGCGAGATAAGCCGCGCCCTTTCCTCGCCCCCTTCTCCGCCCCATATTGCGGCGATGGCCAAGCCGAAACCCGACAAGCCGAAATCCGACAAGCCGAAGGAAGCGAAGCCCTACCGCACCGCCCGCGGCGTCAGCCACGGCATGGCCGAACGGCCGCAGGCGATCTACGACACCGGCCCCACCGTCACCGGCCTCGACCCCAAGCTCGCGGCCGAGCTCGGCCTGACCACCGAGAATGAGGCCGACTATGTTCCCTCGCTCGGCGCCACTGCCTCCGCCGACGCGCTCAAGGCGCTGATCGAGGAAGGCCGCCCGGAGTTCCGCGACCAGGTCTGGGTGCCGCACCGGCCCGAGCGCCCGGAGAAATCCGAAGGCGGCAAGAAGTTCGAGCTGGTGTCGCCCTACGAGCCGAAGGGCGACCAGCCCACCGCCATTGAAGAGCTGGTGCAGGGCGTGCAGGCGAATGAGCGCACGCAGGTGCTGCTCGGCGTCACCGGCTCCGGCAAGACCTATACGATGGCGCAGGTAATCGCGCGCACGCAGCGCCCCGCCCTCATCCTCGCGCCGAACAAGACCCTCGCCGCCCAGCTCTACGGCGAATTCAAAAGCTTCTTTCCCAACAACGCCGTCGAATATTTCGTCAGCTACTACGACTATTACCAACCGGAAGCCTACGTCCCGCGCACCGACACCTATATTGAGAAGGATTCGTCGATCAACGAGCAGATCGACCGCATGCGCCACGCCGCGACCCGCGCGCTGCTCGAGCGTGACGACGTCATCATCGTCGCTTCCGTCTCCTGCATCTACGGCATCGGCTCGGTCGAAACCTATTCGGAGATGACCTTCGCGCTGCAGAAGGGCCAGCGCGTTTCCCAACGCGCGCTGATCGCCGACCTCGTCGCGCTCCAGTACAAGCGCACCGACATGGATTTCCAGCGCGGCACCTTCCGCGTGCGTGGCGACGTGATCGATCTGTTCCCCGCGCACTATGAGGATCGCGCCTGGCGCATCCAGCTGTTCGGCGACGAGATCGACAGCCTGCAGGAGTTCGACCCGCTCACCGGCGAGAAGTCCGCCGACCTCGACTTCATCAAGGTCTATTCCAACTCGCACTATGTGACGCCGAAGCCGACGCTGATGCAGGCGATCAACAGCATCAAGTCCGAGCTCAGGCAGCGGCTCGACCAGCTTAACCGCGCCAACCGCCTGCTCGAAGCCCAGCGCCTCGAGCAGCGCACCCTGTTCGACCTCGAGATGCTCGCCGCCACCGGCGTTTGCGCCGGCATCGAGAACTATTCGCGCTATCTCACCGGCCGCAATCCCGGCGAGCCGCCGCCGACTCTGTTCGAGTACCTGCCCGACAACGCGCTGGTGTTCGTCGACGAGAGCCACGTCACCATCCCGCAGCTCGGCGGCATGTACCGCGGCGACTTCCGCCGCAAGGCGACGCTCGCCGAATATGGCTTCCGCCTGCCCTCCTGTATGGACAACCGCCCGCTCCGCTTCGAGGAATGGGACCTGATGCGGCCGCAGACCGTGGCGGTCTCCGCGACGCCCGGCGGCTGGGAAATGTCGCAGACGCAGGGCGTATTTGCCGAGCAGGTCATCCGCCCCACCGGCCTCGTCGATCCGCAGGTGACCGTGCGCCCCGCGCGCACGCAGGTCGACGATCTGCTCGGCGAAGTGCTGCAGAATGCGGCGAAGGGCTATCGCGCGCTCGTCACCGTGCTGACGAAGCGCATGGCCGAGGACCTCACCGAATATCTGCACGAGCAGGGCGTGCGCGTGCGCTACATGCACTCCGACATCGACACCATCGAGCGGATCGAGATCATCCGCGACCTGCGCCTCGGCGCCTTCGACGTGCTGGTCGGCATCAACCTGCTGCGCGAGGGCCTCGACATTCCCGAGTGCGCGCTGGTCGCGATCCTCGACGCCGACAAGGAAGGCTTCCTCCGCAGCGAGACATCGCTGATCCAGACCATCGGCCGCGCCGCCCGCAACGTCGACGGCCGCGTCATTCTCTACGCCGACCAGATCACCGGCTCGATGCAGCGCGCCATGGCCGAGACCGAACGCCGCCGCGAGAAGCAGACGGCCTGGAACGAGGCGAACGGCATCACGCCGGAAAGCGTCAAGCGTTCGATCGCCGACATCGTCGACAGCGTCTATGAGCGCGACCGCGTCACCGTCGACACCGGCTTCGAGGACGCCATCGCCATCGGCCACAATTTCGAGGCCGTGCTCGCCGACCTCGAAACGCGCATGAAGGAAGCGGCCGGCAACCTCGAATTCGAGGAAGCCGCGCGCCTGCGCGACGAGATCAAGCGCCTGCGCGGCATCGAGATGGCGGTTCTGGATGATCCGACTTCGAAATCTCCCTCCCCTTCAGGGGAGGGTGGCCGGCCGAAGGCCGGCCGGGTGGGGTCCGTCGCGCCTTACGAAGGCGAACGCGCCCCCGCCTCCCGCGGCGGCAAGCCCGGCACCCGCACGTTCAAGAGCAAGAGCCGCTAGCGGCCGGATCACGCCGCGACGGAGATCGAGCCTTCGCGATTGTCGACCATGCCGGCACACGGATTGGGATACCGAAACCGCCGGGTGACTCCGCAATCCAATACCGGCGGTCGAGTGTGGATGCCCGCACCGCTGCCGCAGAAAAGGCCAACTACGTCCGGATTGTGCCATAATTGATTCGTGAAGCCGCGCAGCGCCAGCGCGAGGGGGCCAGCCGAATGCATGGAAATGTCATTGTGCCGCTGCGTGTGCTCTTTGCTCTCACCGCGGCGGCGCTGACCGCTGCCTGCGTCAACAACCAGGACGTGACCGGCTCGACCGCCAACCGCACGGCCTTCGCGCAGACCATCCAGAGCCCGGTCCCCACCCGCGAGCTGAACCCGCCGCCCTCGGCCGTCGAGATCCGCGCCCAATGCTGGATGCACCACGACCGCATGACCGCCGACCTCGACACCAAGACCGCGCTCGTCAAGAAGTGCGTCGCCGACCGGACGGGCCTGTAATCGTCTGCCGTTTCAACGGCTTCCCACAATCGCCCTGAATAGCTCCGGAATTTGCCGCCAAGCGGCCAAATCCGCATGGCGCTATTCCCGCTGCGGCACCAGGCACCGACTCGCCTCAGAACGGGAGACGACATGATGAACGCCATCAATGCCGAACGGCCGGAGAGCATTGCGGAAGCGACGCAGGCAGCCGCGGATTTCGAGGGAGAGCTTCGCGAGATCATCCGCGGGCGCGACGTCACGTTCCTGCGCGCGCCCATGGCGAAGCCGATGGGCGACGCGAACAATCTCAATTCGCTCATTCAGCGCGTGGCCGGCACTTCGACCGCCGAGATCGACAATCTCATCCGCGAGCTGCAGGAGATGCGCGACTTCCTGCAGCGGGAAGGCGAGCGCGTGCAGCGCGAGATCGCCGGCTATGCGCGCGTGAGCCAGGACGCCCGCGCGCAGATGGAAAGCGTCGGCGAGCGCATTGCCGAATGGCGTTCCGCAATGCAGGCCGCAAGCGCCCTCACCCACGACTGAAACGGCAGCAACGACCCTCTCCTCGCCAGCACGGTGGGGAGAGGGTAAAAGCGTCGCATGCCCCGCGTCGTCGGCATCGACCACCTGGTCCTGAGCGTCAGCGATTTCGACCGCTCGCGCGAATTTTACGACAAGCTGCTGAAATTCCTCGGCTTCAGGATCCTCGACGAATACGCCGACTATATCGGCTGGACCAACGGCAGGACGCGGCTCTGGATCGCGCGCGCCGACGCCGAGGGCCGCCGCCGCAAGCACCGCAAGGGCGACGTCGGCTTCCATCATTATGCGTTCGAGCTGCGCAGCCGCCGCGACGTGGACGCGCTGCAGACCTTTCTCAAGCAGAACGAAATCGAGGTCGTCGACCCGGCCGCCGAGCGCTATCCCGACTATTACGCCGTCTATTTCCTCGATCCCGACGGCATGAAGCTCGAAGGGATGAAATACGGCCCCGTGCCGCGGCGGCGGAAATCGGCGCCGCGCAGGAAGCCGTCGCGCAAGCGGCGGAAATCGGGCTAACCTCCCGCCGGTTCGCGGCTGGGGGAGCAATCGGGCACATGCCGCTTTTCATCGAAGCGTTGCTGTGGGGCCTTTTATCGGGCTCCGCGCTCCTGATCGGCGCGGCCCTCGCCTATTGGCCGGCGATCACCACGCGGACCATCGCGACCGCAATGGCGTTCGGCTCCGGCGCGCTCGTCTCCGCCCTCGCCTTCGACCTGATGGACGACGCATTCTCCCTTGCCGGTTTCGTGCCGGTTGCCGTGGGCTTCTTGCTCGGCGCTTTGTTGTTCACGTTCGCGAACATCCTCATCACCCGCCGCGGCGGACGCCATCGCAAACGCTCCGGCCGCCAGCAGCAGAAAGCACACGAGGGCGCCGGCCTCGCCATCGCTGCCGGCGCGCTCCTCGACGGCATCCCGGAATCCGTCGTGATCGGCGTCAGCTTCTATCTGGGCAAGGGCGTCGCCCTCACCGCGGTGATCGCGATCTTCCTGTCCAATCTGCCCGAGGCGCTCGCGAGCGCGAGCGGCATGCGCAAGGCCGGCCGCACGCCGGCCTACGTGTTCGGCGTCTGGGGCGGGATCGCGCTCGCTTCCGGCCTCGCCGCCATGCTCGGCAACATCGCGTTCGCCGGCGCCGATCCCGCCTTCGTGGCCGCCGCGAGCGCGGTTGCGGCCGGCGCCATTCTCGCCATGCTCGCTGACACCATGATCCCCGAGGCGTTCGAGACCGTGCACGAGTACACCGGCCTGATCACGGTGCTCGGCTTCCTCGCCGCCTTCTGGCTGAGCAAGGTTGCGGGCTGATCCGCTCGATTGCGCGGAAGGCGCCGCATTCCCGCCGGATTTCCGCGTTGCGCTTGGCGCTGCGACGTTCGCTGCCGTCCCGGCGGCGGATTCCCCCGCCGGCAACGAACACGCAATCGGGCGGGGCATTGTCAAGCGAACCGACTGAACGACACGGGGAGGTGCAGATGAGAAAAATCCTGATCGCCGTCACCGCCGCTGCCGCGCTCGCCGCCGGCACAACGGGCACGACGCAACCGGCGAAGGCGGATATTTCCGCTTGGTGGCTGCTGCCGGCGTTCGTTGCCGGAACCTGGGTCGGCCATGCCCACGCGCACCGGCATCCATTTCCGTTTTGGGGCCCGCACTGCTGGTACGAGAAGCGCAAGTACAGGGGCCGCTATCGAACCGTGCGCGTGTGTTCCTGAGATCGACGCAGCGAACTCGACCGGAGCCGCCGCCCCCGGGGCGGCGGTTCTTTTCTGTGCCCTCAAAACCCCTCTGCAGCTTCGAGTCGATTCGAGTCGAAATCGACTTGTGCATTTAATTGCGGGGAAACATCCGGCGGTTCTGATGCATCCCGGCGGCCGCACCCGCGCCCGCCGATCCAATGCGATTGCCGAACGAACGGAGGTGCATCATGCGAAAAGCATTCATCGCAGTGGCAGCGGCAGCAGTTCTCGCCGCCGGCACGCTGGTTTCGCCGCAACCCGCGAAGGCGGATCCGATCTCTGCCTGGTGGCTGGTTCCCGCCGTGCTCGGCGGTCTGTGGCTCGGCGGAGCGGTGGCGGCCGGACCCGCCTATGGCTCGACCTACGGGGCCTATGGCTACTACGCGCGCCCGGCCGGGTTCGCGAACTGCTGGCAGGAGCGCCGCCGCATACACGGTGCCTGGCGCACCGTGCAGGTCTGCTACTGATCGGCACCTTCGAACTGCGCGTGTGAGCCGCCGCCCTAGGGTGCGATCGCTTCAGGTGGAAGCGTTCTCGCTTCCACCTGAAGCGTGAATCGCACCCAAATCTATTAAATGGGGTCGGATTCACGACTTGGATGGAAACGCAACGCGATTCCATCCAAATCGATCCGACCCCTGGGCGGCGGCTTTCGCTTTCCGCCGCAGGATTGCCCAAGTTCCCGCCGGAACGAATTTCTCTTTGCAGGATTGGCCTTGCGTCCCCCGCACGAGACGTAATGAAGGAGGTGCTTCATGAAGAAGGTTATCGTCGGGATGGCCGCCGCGGCGGCCCTGGTCGCAAGCACGCTTGCGCCGCAGCCCGTGAAGGCCGATCCGATTTCCGCCTGGTGGTTGCTGCCGGCGTTTCTCGGCGGGCTTGTGGTCGCGGGTACGTGGCACCACAACCCGGCCTACGCGGCGCCGCGCGGCGCCTACTATGAATACCCGGCATATGGACCGGCGCCTCGCGGCGCCTACTATGCCGAGCCGCGCGGGCAGGTCTATGCACGCGGGACCGTGCGCTCGCGGTACTGAGCCGACTTCTCAACCGCGACACATGCGAGGAACTCCTCGGGCCGGCACCGCCGTCCCGGGGATTTCTGTTGACTTGCTGCGCGAGGGAACCCGCAAAGTTCCATCTCTACAGAAAACGCGGCTTGCAACGAGCAAACCGTTGTGCGACCGCTCGCGCCAGCCCTACACTTCGGCTTCGATTCCGGGGCTTGGGGCCGAGAATGTTCGTTCACGCATTGGCGGGGCTGTCGCTCGTCGTACTCGCATCGGTCAATCCCGGCGTCATCGCGCCGGACGCCGCCGGCATGGCCGTACAAATGACGAAGCAGGAGAAGCGCGCGAACGTGCAGCCGTTCGTGCAGTCCGCCACCGACTGCGTCGTGCACGCCGTGGCAAACGATCCGCGGCTCGGCCGGATGGAGATGAGCGAATTGATCGTGGAGTCGTTCGAACGCTGCGTGGAGCCGGTGCGCGCGCTGATCGACGCACACGACCGGTATTACGGCGCGGGCACCGGGGAGCAATTCTTCATGGGCCCTTATCTCGACGCCCTGCCCGCCACCGTCAGCGCCGCCGTCCGGAAATAGCGGGGCCGGAAATCCATCCATGCGCGGAACATCCGCGCACCGCGGCCGTTAGCGCAGGTATGCTCAATCTATTCCGCGCTTCGCCATGCCGCTGAAAGCAGTTGCCTTCAACTGCACCTTGAAACATTCGCCCTCCCCGTCCTCGACGGAGCGCATCCTGCGCGAGTTTCTGGCGGCGCTCGGGGAATACGACACCGAGGGCGATATCGTCCGCGCGGTGGATCACGAGATCAAGCCCGGCGTCAGCGCCGACGAGGGCGACGGCGACGCATGGCCCGCGCTGCGCGAGCGCGTGCTCGCCGCGGACATCGTCATTCTCGGATCGCCGATCTGGCTCGGCCAACCGTCGAGCGTCGCCAGGCGCGTGCTCGAACGCATGGACGCGTTTCTCGGCGAAAAGGACGAGCGCGGCCGCATGCCGAGCTACGGCAAGGTCGCGGTCGCTGCGGTCGTCGGCAACGAGGACGGCGCGCATCACGTCGCCGCCGAGTTTCAGCAGGCGCTCACCGAGGTCGGCTTCACCATTCCGGCCGGCGGCGTGACCTACTGGGTCGGCGAAGCCATGGGCGGGATCGACTACAAGGACCTGAACGAGCCGCCGAAAGTCGTCGCCGAGTGGACCAAGATGCTCGCGTCGAACACCGCCCATCTCGCAAGCTTGCTGAAGCGCGACGGCTATCCCGGCCGCGGCTGACCGCTACCTCACGGGAAAATCGAAATAGGTCTCCGGAAACGGCTCGTTCCGCAGCGTGAAGTGCCACCATTCCTTGTCGTAGGGGCGGAAGCCGCGCAGCCGCATGGCGGCGGCGAGCAGCATGCGGTTTCCCCGCGCCTCGGCGGAGACGCTGCGGTCCGACGGCCACGACCGCACACCGAAGAAATCGAACGGCGAGCCCATGTCGAGCTCTTCGCCGTCAGCGAGCCGCACGAGCGTAAGATCGATGGTCGATCCGCGCGAATGGCCGGAGCGCGCCGCGATATAACCGTCACGGAACAGATTCCGCTTGTCGACTTCCGGATAGAATGCCTGCTTGGTTTTCTGGTCCGCGACATCGCGCGCCCATCGGACGAAATGCGCGACCGCCCGTGCCGGCCTGTAGCAATCGAACGCCTTCAGTCCGAGGCCGACCAGCGCGAGATCGCGCTGCACGGCGGCGAGCGCCTGCGCCGCCTCGCGCGTCAGCAGGCAGACCGGCGCTTCATAACCGTCGATGCGGCGGCCGACAAAATTGTTGCCGCCGAAATAGCGCATCTCGAGCTTGAGGCCGGTCGCAGTTTCGCTCGCGTCGACGAATGCCGGACGCCGCGGCTGCGCGTCCGCCGCAAGCGTCGTCCATGCGAGAATGGCGAAGCCGGCGAATAGCCGCCGCACGGCGCCCGCTCAGCGCGCGGCAAGCCGCCCGTGCGAGAGGAAACGCACGCCGATCGCGAACACGGCGACTCCCGCCGCCGCATAAAGGAGCGTCGTCACGAGATACATCGGGAAATAGCCGCTCACCCGCGACGCATATTCCGCAGCGCCCAGGCTCTCGTCGTAGCCGGCGCCGAAGTAATAGCCGACGTTCGACAGCACGAAGAATACGGCAACGCCGAGCGCGGCAAGCACGACGAGCTTGCCCCCCGTCGCCACGTCGAGGCGCTCGCTCGCGCGGCCGAGCCGCCCGGCGTACCAGAGCGCCAGATAGCCGACGAACAACAGCCAGTAGCCGAGCGTCATGCAGGCGGCGGCAACGCCGACGATGCCGATCGCCACCGCATCCAGCACGACGGCCTCCACCGCCAGCACCGCGAACCAGAGCGGGCCCGCCAGCAGCAGCCCGGCGAGAAAGAACACCGCCGTCGACGCATCCGGCGCAACCGTGCCGATGCCGAAATGATGGATTCGCGTCGCGGCCATCAGCACGGCCAGCAGAATTGCGACAATCCGTTCCGAACGGGCGTCGAGGGCGAACATGCAGAAGCTCCGGTTGCAGGGGCCGCCAACCTAGAAAAGCCCGCCGCCCGCCGCAAGGGCCGGCTTGTAGCCCCGCCGCAACAAATCCGGGCTTTCCGCAGCCGAATCCGCTCCCGCGCTTGACCGGCGTCCGCCGCGGTTTCATCGTCCGCGCAGCACGGGAGAATCCCATGAGGATCAAGCGGACGATCGGCCTTGCCTGCGGCATCCTGGCGGCGGCCTTCGCCACCGCACTGGCCGCCCCGGCGCAAGCCGGCCCGATCGAGCGTCTGTTCACCCGCGACACCAGCTACGTGCCGCTCTGCGACAGCGACTGGGCGCTGGCGACCATTTCCTGGCGTTTCGCCTACAAGGAGGCGCGCTTCTGGGCCTCGTCCGATTCCATCACCCGGTTCGGCGAAGTGCGCGAGATCGCCTACCGGCCGTGGGGACCGGAATACACGCCGCGCCGCTATTGCCAGGTGAAGGTCCGCGTCGCCGACCTGCCGCGCGACACCACCGTCTATTACTCGATCATCGAGAAAGGCGGCTTCGCCGGTGTGGGCTGGGGCGTCGAATGGTGCGTCGTCGGCTGGGACCGCAACCTCGCCTACGCGCCGAACTGCCGGGCGGCGCGGCCATGAACCATCCGCGCGGCCTGATCGCCGCGCTTGGTTTGGTGGCCGTCCTGAGCGTCGCGTCGCCGGCTTCGGCGCAGAACCGCGGCGCGCCGGGCAAGTTCGATTTCTACGTGCTCGCACTCTCCTGGTCGCCCTCCTATTGTGAGGCGGAAGGCGACCGCCGCCGCGGCAATGAGCAATGCAGCCGCGGCCGGCCGTTCGCCTTCGTGGTGCACGGCCTCTGGCCGCAGCACGAGCGCGGCTATCCGCGCGCCTGCGCCAATCCTGCGCCGCGCATTCCCGACCGGCTGATCGATTCCATGCTCGACCTCATGCCGGCCCGCGGCCTCGTCATCCATGAATGGCGCGAGCACGGCACTTGCTCCGGTCTCGGCGCCGACGGATATTTCAACGCCGTTCGCCGAGCGCGCGAACGCGTTGCCGTGCCGGAACGCTTCCGCCGCCTCAATGCTTACGAGATGGTCGCGCCGGTCGAAGTCGAGGACGCCTTCCGCGCCGTAAACCCAGAGCTCAAGCCCGACATGATCGCCGTCACCTGCGACCACCGCTGGCTGCGCGAGGTGCGCATCTGCCTGAATCGCGATCTCACGTTCCGCGCCTGCCCCGACGTCGACCGCCGCGCCTGCCGCACGCCGCGCATCGCCATGCCGCCCGTGCGCGGCTAGCGTTTGTTGCTGTCATTGCGAGGCGCGTAGCGCCGAAGCAATCCAGACGCCAAGAAACTGGATTGCTTCGCTTTGCTCGCAATGACGCCGGAAAGTGCAGAGCTAGCGCGTGACGATCACCGGCGTGCCCACGGACACGCGCCGGAAGAGGTCCATCACGTCACTGTTGTACATCCGGATGCAGCCGTGCGAGACGAAGCGCCCGACCGAGCCCGGATTATTGGTGCCGTGAATGGCATAATCGCCGTCGCCGAGCGTCAGCGCCGCAGCCCCCATCGGGTTGTTCGGCGCGCCGCCGGGAATGACCGGAGGGAGCCGCGGGTTTGCTTGCTTGATGTCCGGCGGCGGCTCCCAGTTGGGCTGGATATATTTGCCGGAAATGCTCGAGCGGCCGCTCCATTGCATGCCGGCCTTGCCGACGCCGACGGGGTACCGCAGCGCGCGTCCCTCGCCCGTGACGTAGTAGAGACGCCGTTCGCTCGTCCGCACAACGATGGTGCCCGGCGCCGCGCCCTGGAAGCGCACGACCTCGCGGGCGGCCGCGGGACCGGAAGTCCCGAAGCACGGCACGAGCAGAGCGAACATAACGACAAGCGCGGCAGGATAACGACGAACAGACATGGTTCCTGAATAAGCTGGCCCCGCCCGCTAACGGCTCGCCGTCCGAAAAGTTCGCCTCCCCGCTTCGATGGTTCCATCGCGGCTTCGTGATAGGAGTGGGCGCGATGCCCGCGGGCGCCACGGGCCGCGATCACGAGTGCCGCTTGAACTACCGCCACGCCTTCCACGCCGGGAATTTTGCCGACGTCCTCAAGCACGCCGTGCTTGTGCGCATTCTCACGCACCTGCGGGGAAAGGACGCCGCATTTCGCGTGATCGACACCCACGCCGGCGCCGGCCGCTACGACCTCGCATCAATCCCCGCAACCAGGACCGGCGAGTGGCGCGAAGGCATCGGCCGGCTGCTCGATACGCCGCCTGACGGCGAAGCCGGCGAGCTGCTCGCACCGTACCTTTCCCTCGTTCGCGCGGAAAATCCCGGCGGCGAAATCAAGACCTATCCCGGCTCGCCGGCGATCGCCCTTTCGCTCACGCGCCCGCAGGACCGGCTGATCTTCTGCGAGCTGCATCCGGAAGAATGCAATGCGCTCGCCCACGTGGTCGGCCGCGACCGTCGCGCGAAGGCGATCGAGATCGACGGCTGGACCGCGCTCAAGGCTTATGTGCCGCCGCTGGAGCGGCGCGGGCTCGTGCTGATCGATCCGCCATTCGAAGAAGAAGACGAATTCCGCCGCCTCGAGGAAGGTCTCGCCGAGGCGCATCGCCGCTGGGCGACCGGCACCTATCTCGTCTGGTATCCGATCAAGGATCAGCACGAGACGGACGCCTTCGCCCGCCGTGTTGCACGCCTCGCGATCCCCAAAATCCTGCGCGTCGAGCTTGCGATCCGCGCCCCGCAAGCGGGCGAGACGCGGCTCCTCGCCTGCGGCCTGCTGGTCGTGAACCCGCCCTGGATGCTGGAGCGCGAGCTTTCGCAACTGATGCCCGCCCTCGCCCGCATCCTGGGTGTCCCCGGCGCCGGCCGGCACCGGATCGACCGCATCGCCGCGTGACCAAGGCCGGGAACCGGCAGCTTTTCAGGATCGCCGGGATGCCTTAGGAAAGTGCGGTCTCAAAGTCCGCCGGCTGAAGGCAAGGGCTAAGCGACACGAGGGGAAAAGGCAGGGGAGTGAAGCGATGCCGATCACCGGCACTGTAAAGTTCTTCAATACCGAAAAAGGCTACGGGTTCATTCGTCCCGACGACGGCAGCCGCGACGTGTTCGTGCATGTCTCGGCCGTGACGAATTCGGGACTGGGCACGCTGAACGAAGGGCAGCGCGTATCGTTCGACGTCGAGCCGGACAAACGCGGCAAGGGACCGAAGGCGATCAACCTGCGTCCCACGGACTGAGCAATTCCGTTCAACGACGCCACAAAACGAAAAGCCCCGGACCTGGTCCGGGGCTTGAACGTGATTGCGGATCGCCTCCGAGGAAGCAGGGCGAGCGCTCAGAACTTGTAGTTCATGCCCATGCGCAGAATGTTGGCATCGAAGCCGACCCGCCTGGGCCCGAGGGCCGTCTGGTAGGTCTCGTTCCCGAGATCGGCATAGAGATATTCGAGGCGCGCCGTGATGTTCGGCGCGAGGAATGCCTCGACGCCGGCGCCGATCGTCCAGCCCACATGCATCTGCTCGTTCGACAGGCCGCCGACCTGCACGTCGCCACGCCCGTAGGCCATGCCCGCCGTTCCGTACAGCATGAAACGGTCGACCGTGTAGCCGAGGCGCCCGCGCACCGTGCCGAGATAGTCGAGCTCGAACACGCCGGCGGCGCTGGAGCCGTCGATGCCGCTGATCGCGATATCGGTCTCGAAGCCGGCGAGCAGGCCGCTCGCGAGCTGGAAGTTGTAGCCGGCCTGCAGACCGATCAGGTAGCCGCTCGGGTCCGTGCCCAGCGCGCTCGCCCAGCCCCAGCCGACATTGCCGCCGACGTAGAATCCCGTCCAGTTGAAGAGCGCGACCGGCGGTCCGTAATACGGCCGCGACCGCCCACCGAGATCCGCCGCCAATGCCGGCGCACCGGCCAGCACGACGGCCGACGCCGCCAGCAGCAACCTCTTCATTGCCTTCCCCTCCATTCCAAACGTCGTAAAGACTTTCTTCGTCGCGACCCTAAACTTTGAGAAGGTTTCGAGGGATTAACGGGCGGGCAAGATCGGCTCCTCTTTGCTGGTAGACTTAACAAATGGTTGAGAGGGGCATCGGCTTGGCTGAAATCCGGCGAAAGCGCGGTAACTTTCGGAAGTGCGGAAAAGGTCACAGTCGGGCGAAGATCGAGCATGGCGGAATCGGCAAGTGAACGCGGCGCGGCCCTCGTGACCGGCGCCGGCCAGCGGATCGGACGCGAGATCGCACTGACGCTGGCGCGCGCCGGCTACGCAATTGCCATTCACTGCCGCCACTCGAAGGAAGAAGCAGGGGCGTTAGTGCAGGAGATCGAAAAGCTCGGCCGCCGCTCGGCGATCCTCGTCGCCGATCTCGCCGACGAAAAAGCGGTTTCCGGTCTCGTGCCCGACGCAGCGAAGGCGCTCGGACCGCTGAATCTCCTCGTCAACAGCGCCGCCGTCTTCGAGCCTGACCAGATCGGCGCGCTCTCGCGCGAGCGCTGGCAGCATCAGTTCGCGGTCAATCTCGCCGCACCCGTCTTTCTGACGGAAGCGTTCGCCGCGCAGGCGCCCGCGGGGTCGGCCGTCGTCAACATCGTCGATCAGCGCATCTTCAAGCTCACGCCGCACTTTTTCTCCTACACGCTGACCAAGGCGGCGCTCGCCGCCGCCACCCACACGCTCGCCCAGGCGCTCGCGCCGAAGATCCGCGTCAACGGCGTGGCGCCCGGGCCGACGCTGCCGAGCCCGCGCCAGGACCCCGCCGAGTTCGCCCGCCAGGCCGCGCTCCTCCCCCTCGGTCACGGCCCGATGCCGGCCGACATCGCGCAGGCCGTGCTGTTCCTTGCGTCCGCCGAAAGCACCACCGGCGTGATCGTCGCCGTCGATGGCGGCCAGCACATCGCCTGGAAGACGCCGGACATCGAAGGAATCCGCGAATAGCTGCCAGCTGCGGACGGCGCTGGTCCCCGGCGGCGCAAGTGCCTATTTTGCCGGCATGGAACGCAAGCGAGTCCAGAGTGACGCCGCCGAGGAGCCGGAAAGCGCCGTCGGCCAGCGGCCCGACGACGAGGACACGCCGGTCGTCGAGCTCGCCCACGACGACAATGCCGAGGAGCCGCCGGCGCCGGAAACGGTGGCGACCGGCCGCGACGTCATTCTTCGTTCCGCCAGGCTCGCCCCGCAGGGCGCGGGCGTCTATCGCATGCTCGATCGCCGCGGCAACGTGCTCTATGTCGGCAAGGCGAAGAACATCGCCCGGCGCGTGATCTCCTACACGCGCAACGGCGTCGAGAACCGCATCGCCCGCATGGTCGCGGCGACCGCCTCGATGGAGTTCATCTCGACCTCGACCGAGACCGAGGCGCTGCTCCTCGAAGCGAACCTCATCAAGCGCTTCCGCCCGCACTTCAACGTGCTGCTGCGCGACGACAAGTCGTTCCCCTATATCCTGATCACCAGCGACCACCCGGCGCCGCAGATCACCAAGCACCGCGGCGCGCGCAGCCGCAAGGGCGATTATTTCGGCCCGTTCGCCGCCGTCGGCGCCGTCAACCGCACCATCACCGCGCTCGAGCGCGCGTTCCTGCTGCGCTCCTGCGCCGATGCGGTCTATGAAAGCCGCACGCGCCCGTGTCTGCTCTATCAGATCAAGCGCTGCTCCGCGCCCTGCACCGGCGAGATCGCGCTGGCCGAATACAATCGCCTCGTCGACGAAGCGCGCGATTTTCTCTCCGGCCGCAGCCATGCCGTGAAGGAGACGCTTGCCAAGGAAATGGAAGCAGCCTCGGAAGCGCTCAACTTCGAGCGCGCCGCCGCGCTGCGCGACCGGCTTGCCGCGCTGTCGGCGATCCAGTCGCATAACGGCGTGCATCCGCGCACCGTCGAGCAGGCGGACGTCTTCGCCGTGCATCAGGAAGGCGGCGTCACCTGCATCGAGGTGTTCTTCATCCGCAATTTCCAGAACTGGGGCGACCGCGCCTACTATCCGCGCGCCGACCGATCGCTCGGCCCCGGCGCGGTGCTGGAAAGCTTCCTTGCCCAGTTCTACGAGAACAAGACCAGTCCGCGCCTCGTGCTGCTGTCGCACGAGATCGAGGAGCGCGACCTGCTCGCCGAGGCGCTCGCCACCCGCTCCGGCTACCGCGTCGAGATCGCCGTGCCGCAGCGCGGCGACAAGCGCGCGCTGGTCGACCATGCGCTGCTGAACGCGCGCGAAGCGCTCGGCCGCCGGCTCGCGGAATCGTCGACGCAGACGCGTCTCCTTAAGGGCGTCGCCGAGCTGTTCGGCCTGCCGCAGCCGCCGCGCCGCATCGAGGTCTATGACAACAGCCACATCGCCGGCTCGAACCCGGTCGGCGTGATGATCGTCGCCGGACCGGAAGGTTACGCCAAGAACCAGTATCGCAAGTTCAACATCCGCTCCGAGCAGCTCGCGCCCGGCGACGACTTCGGCATGATGCGCGAGGTGCTGAAACGGCGCTTCGGGCGGCTGGTGGCGGACGAGACGCCGCGCAACGGCGATGCGGATTCGCCGTGGCCCGATCTCGTCATCATCGACGGCGGCCTCGGCCAGCTCAATGCGGCGCGCGAAACGCTCGCCGATCTCGGCATCGGCGATCTCTGCATCGTCTCGATCGCCAAGGGCGCAGACCGCGACGCCGGCCGCGAGACCTTTCACATGGCGGACCGGGAACCGTTCCGCCTGCCGCCGCGCGATCCCGTCCTCTATTTCATCCAGCGCCTGCGGGACGAGGCGCACCGCTTCGCCGTGGGTTCGCACCGCGCCCGGCGCAAGCGCGACATCGCCAGCAGCGGCCTGCAGGAAATTCCCGGCGTCGGCCCGACTCGAAAGCGCGCGCTCTTGCGGCATTTCGGCACCCTGAGCGCGATCGAGCGCGCCTCGCTCGCCGATCTGGAGACGGTTCCGGGCATCAATGCAGCCACTGCAAGGGCCGTATACGATTACTTTCACGCCAATGGCTGATAGGTTGAACGAAACTTGAGCCTCCGCCGCATTGACGCCCTGCTGATGGAATGTCTTTGTGCCTCGAGCGAGCCCGGACATGCAGCCAGCGAACAACCAGACCGCCCGCGGAATTCCTGCCGCGCCCTCGGCTGAGGGCGGCACGACTTCGCTCGCGAATCTGCTCACCTACGGGCGCATCGCCGCGGTTCCCGCCGTCGCCGCCTGCCTGTTCGGCGTCACGATCTACGAGGCGGGGCTCTGGCTGCGCTGGGTCGCGCTCGCGATCTTCATCGTCGCCGCCATCACCGACTGGCTCGACGGCTGGGCCGCGCGCACCTACGGCGGACACTCCGCCCTCGGCCGCATGCTCGATCCCATTGCCGACAAGCTCCTGGTCGGCGCGAGCCTCCTGATGCTCGCCGCCGACGAGACGATCCGCGGCTGGTCGCTGTGGGCCGCCGTCGTCATCCTCTGCCGCGAGATTCTCGTCTCCGGCCTGCGCGAATTTCTCGCCGAGCTGCGCGTGAGCGTGCCGGTGTCGCGCCTCGCCAAATGGAAGACGACGCTGCAGCTCGTGGCGATCGGCTTCCTGCTCGCCGGGCCGGCGGGGGATGCAATCCTGCCCGGCACCACCCATATCGGCCTGGCGCTGCTTTGGACCTCGGCCGTGCTCACGCTCTACACGGGTTTCGATTATTTCCGCGCCGGCCTGCATCATATCGTGTCGAACCGACGATGAAGATTCTCTACTTCGCCTGGATCCGCGAACGCGTCGGCAAGACCGAGGAGGAGCTCGATCTGCCGGCATCCGTCCGCACCGTCGGCGACCTCGTCGAATGGCTGAAGGGCCGCGGCGAGGAATACGCCTATGCGTTCGAGAACCAGAAGGTCGTGCGCGCCGCCCTCGACCGCGTGCACGTCCGCCCCGAGGCGCAGCTCGCCGGCGCCCGCGAGATCGCCCTGTTCCCGCCGATGACGGGGGGATAAGCCTTTTATCGTCGCTGCGCGGCAGCTGAGATATTATTTGCTATAAGCGAAATATGGACTTGAAATTATTTAGCTAAAAGCTAATATAACAACGTGAGAGAGATTGCTTACAGCAAATCATCCCTCAAGACTCTTCGGCGGATGCCCGCGAACGAGGCGAAGCGGATCGTCGCAAAGGTCGAGCAATATGCAAGCGACCCGAAAAGCCTTGCCAACAACATCAAGGTGCTGGCCGGTTCATCCTATATCCGCCTTCGTGTCGGCGATTGGCGCGTCATCATGGATGACCGGGGCAACATCCTCCAGATTCTGAAGATCGGACCGCGCGGCAGCGTCTACGACTAGGAGAATGCAATGCAGAAGATCATTACCCCGGGCGGAGAGACCCTCGTTGTCCTTCCCGTCGAGGAATATGAGCGCCTCCTGGATGCGGCCGATGTTGCGGCGGCGGACAAGGTGCGCGCTGAAATCGAATCCGGCCGCGACGCAATGGTGCCTGCCGACATTGTCAAACGCATCATCGACGGCGAAAACCCGGTTCGTGTCTGGCGGACGCACCGGGGATTTTCCGCCCGCGACCTCGCGGCTGCGACCGGACTCAGCGGGGCCTACATTTCCGAGATTGAAAATGGGAAGAAGGAAGGCAGCATATCCGCCATGAAGCGGATCGCCGAAGCCCTGAACGTCGATCTCGACGACCTGGTGTAATGTAAGGCCGGAGACCCCGATGACCGTCCGCATCACCGAGCAGCCCTTCGACCCCGCCGCTGAAGCGGCGGCGCTGTCGCACGGGCGCACGGACATCGGCGCCGTCGTCGCCTTCTCCGGCATCTGTCGCGACAGCGAGGGCCATGAAAAGATCGCCTCGCTGACGCTCGAGCACTATCCCGGCATGGCCGAAGCCGAGATCGCGCGCCACGTGGAAGAGGCCGAGGCGCGCTGGCCGCTCCTCGGCGTGCGCGTCGTCCACCGCGTCGGCCGCATTATGCCCGGTGAGACGATCGTGTTCGTCGCCTGCGCCTCGAAGCACCGCCAGGCCGCCTTCGCGGCCGCCGAGTTTCTGATGGACTACCTCAAAACCCGCGCGCCGTTCTGGAAGAAGGTGGAGGCCGCAGGCGGCGTCACCTGGGTCGAAGCGCAGGCGAAGGACGACGCCGCGGCCGCGCGCTGGACGCGCGACCCGAAACGCGACGCGGCGGAATAGTCCCGACTGCGTCAAGAATATTATATTTCCCTCATGCCCGGGCTTGACCCGGGCATCCAGAAAATCAGTCGCTGCATTGCCGGCTGGATTGCCGGGTCAAGCCCGGCAATGAGGGAGCAATTATTGATAGAACGCGCGGAAAGCCGTTACGCCGCCGCCGAGCGCTTCTTCGGCTGCACTTCGGCGGTGTAGTCGTCCATCAACTGCTTCGTGATGGCGCCCGGCGTGAAGCGCCAGTCGGCGATCTCGCCCACCGGCGTCACTTCCGCGGCCGTCCCCGTGATGAAGCACTCGGAGAAATTCGACAGTTCCTCCGGCTTGATGGCGCGTTCGATCACCTCGATGCCGCGCTTCTTCGCGAGCTCGATGGCCGTGCGGCGCGTGATGCCGTCGAGGAAGCAGTCCGGCGTCGGCGTATGGATCTTGCCGTCCTGAATAAAGAAGATGTTGGCGCCCGTGCATTCCGCCACGAGCCCGCGCCAGTCGAGCATCATCGCGTCGGCGTAGCCTTTGCGCTCGGCCGCGTGCTTGGAGATCGTGCAGATCATGTAGAGGCCCGCCGCCTTCGCCTTGCACGGGATCGTGCGCGGATCGGGCCGGCGATATTCGGCGAGATCGAGCTTGAGGCCCTTGAGCCGCTGCGCCGGGTCGAAATAGCTCGGCCACTCCCACGACGCGATTGCGAGATGGATCTTATTGTGCTGCGCCGAGACGCCCATCATCTCGCTGCCGCGCCAGGCGACCGGGCGGATATAGGCGTCCTTCTGCCCGTTCTTCTCCAGCACGAGCTGCTTCGCCGCGTCGATCTCCGCGGCCGAAAACGGAATCTCGAAGTCGAGCATCCGCGCCGAGGCTTTCAGGCGCTCGGAATGCTCGCTGCAGTTGAAGATCGTGCCGCCATAGGCGCGCTCGCCTTCGAACACGCAGCTCGCATAGTGCAGGCCGTGGCTCAGCACATGCAGGTTGGCGTCGGGCCAGGGCACGAGCTTGCCGTCGTACCAGATGACGCCGGGGCGGTTATCGAAGGTCTGTTCGGCCATTGCTTCCTCCTCAAGACCCGCCCGCCGAGGTCGCGGGCCTTGCGCTTGAGCCTTGTTTCCGCCCCGTCCGCGGGCTTCCGGCCCGCTTTTGCGTGAAGGGCCGAGTCCCGTTATCTTCTCGCATGAGAGCGCGTCTTGCCGCGCGGCGCAATGATCGGTCCGTCAGGCTCGGGTCTCGTGACCGATCATTTCGCCCGGACTTTGCACTCCGTATCAATCGGCGCTAAATATGTCAATATGGCTGACGTAAACGCCTCGACGCTATCCGCTCGCCTTTCCGACCCGGCACAGGACCGCACGGCCGGCGGGCCGGCCTATGACCTGATCGAGCTCCTGTTCTTCGCCTATCGCGACTTCATCGCCGACGCCGACGAGCGGCTCGCCGGCATCGGCTTCGGCCGCGCGCACCACCGCGTGCTGCATTTCGTCAACCGCCATCCGGGCATGCGCGTCGCCGACCTGCTCGACATCCTGCAGATCACCAAGCAGAGCCTCGGCCGCGTCCTGCGCGACCTCGTGGAGAACGGCTACGTCGTCCAGAAGGCCGGCCCCGCCGACCGCCGCCAGCGCCTGCTCTTTCTCACGCCGAAGGGCGAGGCGCTCGCCCGCGACCTCGCGCTGCTGCAGACCCGCCGTTTCGCCCGCGCGCTGCACGAGGCCGGCCCCGGCGCGCGCGAGCACGCGCGCCGTTTTCTCGCCGCCATGATCGACCCCGCATCGCGTGAAGAAGTCGAACGGCTGATCGCCCGCGCCGACCGCAACATGGCGCGGTGACGCCGGACCGGACCATGCCCGCCGCCCGCACGCGCACGCCGCCGCCGGACAACGCGCCGCACCTGCTCGTCGTCGACGACGACCGGCGCATTCTCGATCTGCTGTCGCGCTATCTCGCCGATCACGGCTATCGCGTGACGACCGCAAGCTCCGCCGCCGAAGCGCGCGCCCGCCTCGGCAGCATCGCCTTCGACCTGCTCGTGCTCGACTGGATGATGCCGGGCGAGACCGGCCTCGATCTCGCCCGCTCCATCCGCGGCACCTCCAACGTACCGATCCTCATGCTGACGGCGCGCACCGAAGCGAACGACCGTATCGCCGGCCTCGAGATCGGCGCCGACGACTACATCGGCAAGCCGTTCGAGCCACGCGAGCTCCTGCTGCGCATCGGCAACATCCTGCGCCGCGCCGAGCAGCCGGGCGCGCAGCCGATCGAGATCGCCCACTTCGGCGAGTTCGCGTTCCACCTCGACAGCGGCGAGCTCACGCGCGACGGCAAGCCGGTGCGCATCACCGACCGCGAGCGCGAGATGCTGCGCATCCTCGCCGCCGCTGGCGGCGAGACCGTGCCGCGGGAGAAGCTTTCCGCGCCGGGCGTCAATGCAAGCGAACGCGCCGTCGATGTGCAGATCAACCGTCTGCGCCGCAAGATCGAGCGCGACCCCACCAATCCGGTCTATCTGCGCACCGTGCGCGGCGTCGGCTACCGGCTGGTCGCGACGCCATGAGAGCGATCGACTATTTCCCGAGGCGCATCCGGGCGTTGCTCGAGCGGATCGGGAAGCCCTGGCGCCGGCTTGGGCTGTGGCTCACCGCGCACCTGCCGAAGGGCCTCTACGCGCGCTCGCTGCTCATCATCGTGACGCCGATGGTGCTGCTGCAGTCGGTCGTCGCCTTCGTGTTCATGGAGCGCCACTACAATCAGGTGACGCTCCGCCTTTCCGCCTCGCTCGCACAGGACATTGCTGCGCTGATCGAGATCTACGACAACTATCCGCAGCGCGACAACGCGGCCGCGCTGCGCAAGATCGCGGGCGAGAAGCTGCGGCTGAACGTCGAGCTGCTGCCGCCCGATCCGCTGCCGCCGCCGGGGCCGAAGCCTTTCTTCTCGCTGCTCGATACCGCGCTGTCGCAGGAGATCGGCAAGCTCGTCGACCGGCCGTTCTGGATCGACACCGTCGGCGACTCGAACCTCGTCGAGATCCGCATCCAGCTCAAGAACGCGGTGATGCGCGTGTTTGCCCGCCGCAGCCAGGCCTACGCCTCCAATTCCCACATCTTCCTGATCTGGATGGTCGGCACGTCGCTGGTGCTGCTCGCGATCGCGATCCTGTTCCTGCGCAACCAGATCAAGCCGATCCTGCGGCTTGCCGCCGCCGCCGAGGCGTTCGGCAAGGGCCGCGAGATCGCCAATTTCCATCCGCGCGGCGCCCGCGAAGTGCGTCAGGCCGCCGTCGCCTTCATGGAGATGAAGAAGCGCATCGAGCGCCAGATCGAGCAGCGCACCACCATGCTCGCCGGCGTCTCGCACGATCTGCGCACGATCCTCACCCGCTTCAAGCTCGAGCTCGCGCTGCTCGAGGACGGCCCGGAGGTCGAGGCGCTGCGCCGCGACGTCGACGAGATGCAGCGCATGCTCGAAGCCTATCTCGAGTTCGCCAAGGGCGAGGTCGGCGAGCAGCCGCAGCTCGTCGACGTCTCCGAGATCCTCGACGAGCTCGCCGACGAGGCGATCCGCCGCGGCAAGCGCGCGAGCGCCACCTTCGCCGGCCCGCCCATCGTGCAGGTGCGCCCCGACGCCTTCAAGCGCTGCCTCGCCAACCTCGTCTCCAACGCCGTCCGCTTCGGCTCGACCGTGGCGCTGTCCGGCTCGCGCGAGCCGCGCTGGCTCATGGTGCAGGTCGACGACGACGGCCCCGGCATCCCGCAGGATCGCCGCGACGACGTGTTTCGCCCGTTCCTGCGTCTTGACGATGCCCGCAACCAGAACGAGACCGGCACCGGCCTCGGCTTGTCCATCGCCCGCGACATCGCCAGCGTACACGGCGGCGACATCGCGCTCTCGCAAAGCCCGCTCGGCGGCCTGCGCGCGACGGTGCGGATACCGGTTTAAGCGAACTTGATCTTACCCTCCCCTTCCAGGGGAGGGTGATTGCCAACTTTCAGAACAGCCGCCCGCCGTCCGGCACCTTGAGCGTGGGCGCGATCAGCACCACGCCGCCTTCCTCGTCGGGAAAGCCGAGCGTCAGCACCTCCGACATCATCGGCCCGATCTGCCGTGGCGGGAAGTTCAGCACCGCCGCCACCTGCCGACCGACGAGCTCTTCCGGCTTGTAGTGCTTGGCGATCTGCGCCGACGACTTGCGCGTACCGATCTCCGGCCCGAAGTCGATCACGAGCCGCAGCGCCGGCTTGCGCGCCTCGGGAAACGGCTCGGCGGACACGATCGTACCGACGCGCACGTCGACCTTGCGGAAATCGGCAAACGAAATCTGCGGCTCGACCGGCTCCCCCATCGGCGGATACGCCCGCTATGCCGCGGCCGATTCCGCGCCGCGCGGCCGCCGGCGCGAACGCCGCTGCCCGGGCGACGGCCAGCGCGGTACGAAGCGGCAAAGCCCGTTGAGCAGGTTCAGCGCGCGCTCGCCGTTCGCGAGCTCGCGGTCGAGCGCCGCCATCGTGCGCGCAAGCCCCGGGTCCTCGTCGTCGAGCCAGACGCGCAGCGTGCGCCCCATCACCATCACGAGGCCCTGCGCGCGCACGCAGCCCTGCACGCCCGCGGTGTCGATGTTCGCCGCGGCGAGCATCCATTGCTGCGAGCGCAGCGAACGGCTATTCAGCGCCAGCGCGAAGGCCGGATTGCGCTGTGCCGAGCGCGTAAGCGAACGCACCGCCTCGCGGTGCGGCGCAAGAATCTCGAGCCGCCGCATCAGCACGTCGAACAGCCGGTCGCGCGCCGGCGACTCGTCGATCCCGGCATCGGTCCCGCCTGCGAGCACTTTATCGTCCGTGTCGCGCATGAAGGCCGACAGCATGTCGAAGGTCGAGCCGAATTCGCGCCGCAGCTCGGCGAGCGAAACCGCGGCGCGTCCCGCTACCTCGCCAAGACTGATCGTCTCGAACGGTTTTTCCGCCAGCAGCGCCAGAAACGCCTGCACGATCTTGTCGCGTTGAACATCGGCCATGACTGCACCCTGAAACGCCAATTCCGCTGCAATCTAAAACATTTTCCAATCGAGAGGAATCATCTTTCCGCTCGTCCCCGCGAAAGCGGGGACCCAGGGGCCACAAGGAAAATGCACCAACTGCCCTGGATTCCCGCTTACGCGGGAATGAGCGGAGTGGATCGACTCCAAGCTCTTGAGAAAAGCCGTCAGCCGGCGAGCTGGCGCGAGCGGCGCGTTGCCGCGGCGACCGCCTTCTTCATCAGCGGATCGAGCCCGCTTCGGCTCATCAGCACCTTCAGCGCAGCGGCGGTGGTGCCGCCGGGCGAGGTCACGTTCTCGCGCAGCTTCGCGGCGTCGAGGGTCGAGCGGTGCAGGAGCTCGCCCGCGCCCGCGACCGTCTCGCGCGCGAGTCTTGCCGCCAGCGCCTTCGGCAGCCCCGCTGCCGCACCCGCCCGCGCGAGGCTTTCCGCGAGCAGAAACACATAAGCCGGCCCCGAGCCGGAAACGGCGGTCACGGCGTCCATCCACTTTTCGTTCTTGATCCACTCGACGGGCCCGGTCGCGGACAGCAAGGCATCGGCGAGTTCGCGCGCGGCACTTTTCACCCGCGCATTCGGCACCGCGACCGTGATGCCGCGGCCGATCGCGGCCGGCATGTTCGGCATCGCCCGCACGATCGCCGTTCCCTTCGGCAAATGCTTGCCGAGGAAGCCGAGCGTGCGCCCCGCCATGATCGACACCACCACTGTGTCACGTCCGACGAAGCGGGCGATCTGCGGCATCACGTCGGGCGCCATCTGCGGCTTGACCGCAAGCACGACCGCCGCATGCATGGGCAGGAGCGGCGGCTGCGGATCGCGCGCGATGCGCTTGGTCGCGATCAGCTTGGCAACCTCGGGCGGCGGAGAGGGATCGAGAACCGAAAGCAGCGCCGGCGGCAGGCCGCGCGCGAGCCAGGACTCCATCAACGCGCCGCCCATCTTGCCGGCGCCCACGAGCAGGATCGCTCCCGGCGCCGACGCCAGCGCATTTGTCAATCAGGCTTCTCCACCGCCGTGCCGCTTCGCGAAGCGAAGGTCCGGCGCGGCAAATTTGAATCGCGGAAGCGAACTCCGAACATTGTTCGAACGATCTGCCTTCGCATCAAGCTTCCCCCGCCGTCTCGAATAGAGTGGCATCCATCGCTTCCTTGGCGTTCTTGCCCGCCCACACCACGAACTGGAACGCCGGGAAGCAGCGCTCGGCCGCGTCGAGCGCGCTCTTCAGCAGCGCCTCGCATTGCCGGCCGCTCGCCGTCGCGCCGCCCGCCAGCATCAGCGCATTGCGGTACATCACCATGCCCTCGTCGGACCACAGGTCGAAGTGGCCGACCCAGAGCTGCTCGTTGACGTTGGCGAGCAGCTTCAGCACCTCTGCGCGCCGCGCCTCCGGCACCTTGAGATCGAACGCGCAGGCAAGATGCAGTGCCTCGATCTCGTTCATCCATTGGAAGGAGACGTGGTAGTCGGACCAGCGGCCTGCGATGGAGAGCGAAATTTCGTGCGATCCGGAGCGCTCGAAGCTCCAGTCATTGAGCGACGCAAGCCGCTCGACCAAGTCCACGGGGTTCGCCTGCTGCTCGATTTCCGTTTCGATGAAAGCCATGTCGAACCCCGCGCTCAGAATCTAGTTTCGTGCCCGGACAGGATGTCCGTGCACCGCACGCCCCACCGAACTAGGAAGATTCGTCCCGGCCCCGTATGGCGGCAGCGTGACGAAATCATCACGGAACTACGACACGAATCGAAATACCAACCCCGCCCGCACCGTCAGGAGAATCGGATTCGGCGTGCCCTTCAATGGCCTTAGGACAGGAGTCCACAGGCTAGCGGCAGTAATCCGCTGAAATTTTTCCGTCGGAATCTGCCGCTGCAGCGGCCGCTACTTGGCGAGCTTCTTTTCAACCTCGGCGAGTCTTGCGGCCAGCCGTTCGTTTTCCTCGCGCGCCCTGGCCGCCATCTCCTTGACCGCCTCGAACTCTTCGCGGGTCACCACGTCCATGTCGCGTAGGATGCGCTCCGCCTGCGAGTGCAGGAGCGTCTGGAATTCCCGCCGGACGCCCTCGGCCACACCCGCGGCGTCGTTCATCAGGCGGGCCATTTCATCGAGAAGCCGGTTGTTGGTCTGGGTCATGCTCGCCTCCGGGCGGGGACTATAGCCTTCTGGACAGGGAAATGGGCCTAGTGTCGTGGTTCAGAAATTCGCTTCATTCTTGCCGCCAGTCATTCAAGCGAATTTCTGAACCAAACGACACTAGAATCAAAGAGTTGCTGGTGTCCTTAGAATCCGAAGTTCGCTCCCGAGTCCGCAGCAAAGTCAAGCGAACTTCGGATTCGGGACACCAGCGGCGAAAGCGCGCAAGCCCGCCGCATTCCGCCGTTATGGCCCTCATCCTGAGCGTTCACCCTCATGGTGAGGAGCGCCGCAAAGCGGCGCGTCTCGAACCATGGGTGAACGCGGAGGCGCTCCGGCTCCGCAGGATGAGGTGGCGGGGCTCCTCCGTGTGAGAGCTACACTCGACTCGCCGCTCCTTGACTTCCCCTCTTCGCAAGCAGATCACGCCGCCATGCCTGTTCTCGCCCTGCCCTTCCCGAATTTCGATCCCATTCTTTTCTCCATCGGACCGTTCGCCGTTCGCTGGTACGCGCTCGCCTACGTTGCCGGCATCCTGCTCGGCTGGTGGCTCGCCCGCCGCATCGTTGCGAACCAGGCATACTGGAACGGCGGCGCGCCGATCACGCCGCTCGACGTCGACGACGTGATCGTCTGGTGCGCGCTCGGCATCGTGCTCGGCGGCCGGCTCGGCTATGTGCTGTTCTACCAGCCCGCCCACTACGCCGCGCACCCGATGGAGATTTTCGTCCTCTGGCGCGGCGGCATGTCCTTTCACGGCGGCTTCCTCGGCACCGTGCTCGCGCTCATCCTGTTTGCCTGGCGGCGCAAGATTCCCCTGCTGTCGATGCTCGATCTTGCGGCGATCGTCACGCCGATCGGACTCTTCCTCGGCCGCCTCGCCAACTTCGTGAACGGCGAATTGTGGGGCCGCGCCACCGACGTGCCCTGGGCGGTGATCTTCCCGCACGCCGGCCCGGAGCCGCGCCATCCGAGCCAGCTCTATGAAGCCGGCCTCGAGGGCATCGTTCTGTTCCTCATCCTGATCTTCGCCGTGCGCCGCGGTGCACTGAAACGGCCCGGGCTGATCGGCGGCCTGTTCGTCGGCGGTTACGGCTTGACGCGCGTGCTCGGCGAATTCTTCCGCGAGCCCGACGCGCATATCGGCTTTCTTGCCGGCGGACTCACGATGGGCATGCTGTTGTCGATCCCGATGATCGTCGTCGGCCTCGCGGCGATTGTCTATGCCGCCCGCCGTGCGCCTGCGGCATGAACCCGCTGGAACAGGAAATCCGCGCGCTGATCGAAAGCGAGGGGCCGATTCCGGTCTCGCGCTACATGGCGCTCTGCCTCGGCCATCCGCGCCACGGCTACTACATGACGCGCGATCCGTTCGGCGCGTCCGGCGACTTCGTCACCGCACCGGAAGTGAGCCAGATGTTCGGCGAGATGATCGGCATCTGGTGCGCCGAAGTCTGGCGCGCCGCGGGCGAGCCCGCGAAGATCAACCTCGTCGAGCTCGGCCCCGGCCGCGGCACGCTGATGGCCGACGTGCTGCGAGCGGCGAAGATCGTGCCGGCGTTCCGCGCCGCCATCGACGTGCATCTCGTCGAGACGAGCCCCGCGCTAGCCGAAGCGCAGCGCAAGACGCTGTCCGCCTCCGGCGCAACAGTGCGTTGGCACGAGAGCGTGGCGACCTTGCCTGGCGGCCCGCTCATCGTCATCGCCAATGAATTCGTCGATGCCCTGCCGGTCGATCAGTTCATGAAAACCGAAACCGGCTGGCACGAGCGCCGCGTCGGCCTGCGCGAAGGCCAGCTCGCTTTCGCGCTCGACCCTGCGCCGTTCCCAAAAATCGAGACGCTGCTGCCCCAAGGCGCGCAGGCCAGAACTGGCGCCCTGTTCGAGCGCCGCGACCTCACGCCCGTTCGCGAGATCGCCCGCCGCATTGCCGCCGACGGCGACGCCGCGCTCTTGATCGATTACGGCCACGAGAACAGCGGCTTTGGCGACACCCTGCAGGCCGTGCGCGGCCACAAGCCGGTCGATCCTTTGCAGGGCCCCAGCGAGGCCGACCTCACCGCCCACGTCGATTTCGAGGCGCTTGCGCGCACGGCCTTGCGCGAAGGCGTGCATACGATCGGCCCCGTCACCCAGGGCCAGTTCCTGCGCAATCTCGGCATCGAGCTGCGCGCGGAAAATCTCAAGCGCGGCAAGGACGCGGCGACAGTTGCGGCCGTTGACACGGCGCTCGCACGCCTGACCGGCCCCTCGCCCGGCATGGGCGAATTGTTCAAGGCGATCGCGCTGGTCCACCCGGCGATCGGCGACATTCCCGGATTTGACACCTGAACCGCGAGCCGTGAGCTTCTCCCGGATGCTGATCCGCTCTCCCGCCCTCGACGCACTGCCGCGCGTCCGTCACGCCTTCTTCACCCGCGCAGGCGGCGTGTCGAACGGTGTCTATGCGAGCCTCAATGGCGGCCTCGGTTCGCACGACGATCCGGAACACGTTGCGGAAAACCGCGCGCGAATGGCGGCGGCGCTGCAATCGACCGCGCTCGTCACCGCCTATCAGGTGCATTCGCCGGATGCGGTTGTCGCAACGACGGCGTGGACGCGCGCCGATGCGCCGCGCGCCGACGCCCTCGTGACGAAGACGCCGGCGCTTGCGATCGGCGTGACCGTCGCCGATTGCGGGCCGGTCCTGCTTGCCGACGCTGCTATCGGTATCGTCGGTGCCGTCCATGCCGGCTGGCGCGGCGCCCTCGACGGCGTGATCGAGTCCGCGGTTGCGAAAATGCAGGAGCTCGGCGCAGCGCGGCAACGCATCGTCGCTGCGATCGGCCCGATCATCCGCCAGCAAAGCTACGAAGTCGGCCCTGAGTTCGTCGTCCGCTTTCGCGAAGCGGACGCGGGCTTCGCAAAATTCTTCGCGCCCGCAACGCGTGACGGCCACGCCATGTTCGATCTGCCCGGCTTCATCGTCCTGCGGTTGCAGGCCGCCGGCGTCGACGCGATCGACGATCTCGGTCTCGATACCTATTCCGACGAAGCCCGCTTCTTCAGCTTCCGTCGCTCCACCCACCGCCGCGAGCCCGACTACGGCCGCCTCATCGCCGCGATTGCTTTGAGCGAGTAATTTATTTCTGTCATCCCGGCCGAGCGCCGCTGCAAGCGGCGTGAGAGCCGGGATCCAGGAACACCATCGCCGATGGGATACTATCTGTACATCATGGCAAGCGGACCGAAAGGAACGCTGTATATCGGCGTGACATCCGATCTCGCATTGCGTGTTGCTCAACACAAGTCGGGCGAATTCGGCGGCTTCACGGCCAGATATAAAGTCAACCGGCTTGTGTTTGCAGAAGAATTTCAGCGGATCGAAGACGCCATTGTTGCGGAGAAGCGGATGAAACGATGGCGGCGAGACTGGAAGATTGAGCTGGTCGAAAAGAGCAATCCGAACTGGCTGGATCTGGCTACGAGCTATCTTTGATTCCGTGGTCCTGGATCCCGGCTCTCGCGCTTCGCGCTCGGCCGGGATGACAGAAAGTCAATATCGCTACGGGAATTACGAGGCTGGACCGCACGCCGGATTCCGATTACGAACGTCCGACCGGCGACGCCGCTGCCCATCGGGACAAAGCAGGCGCGTCCGGCAGGGGTGCGTCAGATGTGGCTTCGGCAAATGCTTTGCCGGATGGGCAGCCGCGCGCTGCCGTCCGGGCGCGCGCGTCTTCCGCTGCTCGCCCTCGCCACTTTTGCCCTCGCCGCCTGCGCCAACAGCGATCCCACCGTCACCGGCTCGATCCCGCAACCCACCGGCCAGACCATCGCCTTCGAGTCGATCGACGGCCCGCCGCGGCCCGTGTTCGACCGTCTCGTCAGCGCGCTGACCGCCGAAGCCGAGCAGCGCGAGCTGCCCGTGGTCAGCCGCAGCGGCCCGGCCACCTGGCGCGTGCGCGCCTATCTCGCCACCCACATCGAGAAAAAGAAGAAACAGGCGACCCTCGCCTGGGTCTGGGAGGTGTTCGATGCGAGCCGAACACGCGCCTTCCGCCTCACGGGCGAGGAGCCCCTCGGCAGCCCCGGCGCCGATGCCTGGGCGCTCTGCCACGACGCCCTCCTGCGCAAGATCGCCGTACAGGGCTTCGACGCGCTTTCCGCCCGCCTCGGCAGTCCCGCGCCGGCCGCGCCCGCCCCCGCGCCGGAGCCGGCCGAACCCGCCGTGGCGTCGGCCGAGCCGCCGCAGACCGTCGCCTTCACCGATCCGCGCCAATAGGCGCTTTGGACAGGGCGTCCGTGCTTGTTTACAGGGTCCGACCTCGCCGCTAGAGCATGATCCCGAAAAGTGGGAACCACTTTTCGGAAAAGATCATGCTCAAACAATAAACTGGACTTTCCGGCGCCGCTCTGCGGCCCCCAGACCTGAAGGACGAAGTGCATGCGCGCCCGCAATAACGGCAACATCAAGCTCGTCGCGGGCAACTCCAACCGCGCGCTCGCCGAGGCGATCGGCGCCTATCTCGAGACGCCGCTGACGAAAGCCATCGTCCGCCGCTTCGCCGACATGGAGGTGTTCGTCGAGATCGAGGAGAACGTGCGCGGCCGCGACGTGTTCGTGCTGCAATCGACCTCGTTCCCGGCGAATGACCACCTGATGGAATTGCTCATCATCATCGACGCGCTGCGCCGCGCGTCGGCCAGCCGCATCACGGCGGTCATGCCCTACTTCGGCTACGCGCGGCAGGATCGCAAGGTCGGCCCGCGCACGCCGATCTCGGCGAAGCTCGTCGCCAACCTGATTGCGCATGCCGGCGCCAACCGCGTGCTCACGCTCGACCTGCACGCCGGGCAGATCCAGGGCTTCTTCGACATCCCCACCGACAATCTCTATGCGTCGCCGCTCATGGTACGCGACATCAAGGAGCGCTTCGATCTCCGCTCCCTCACGGTCGTCTCGCCCGATGTCGGCGGCGTCGCCCGCGCCCGCGGCCTCGCCAAGCGCATCGACGCGCCCCTCGCCATCATCGACAAGCGCCGCGAGCGCCCCAACGAATCCGAAGTGATGAACGTGATCGGCGAGGTGACGGGCCAGACCTGCATCCTCGTCGACGACATCGTCGACTCCGGCGGCACGCTCGTGAACGCCGCCGAGGCGTTGATCGAGAAGGGCGCAAAGGACGTTTACGCCTATATCAGCCACGGTGTGCTCTCGGGCGGCGCGGTTGCGCGCATCACCGCCTCGAAGCTGAAGGAGCTCGTGATCACCGACTCGATCCAGCCGACCGAGGCGGTGCGCGTCGCGCGCAACATGCGCGTCCTCTCCGTCGCCAGCCTGATCGGCGAAGCCATCGGCCGCACTTCGTCCGAAGAGAGCGTATCCAGCCTGTTCGATTGACGCCGTCATCCGACCTTGCAAAGGAAAAAGTATTACCTTAACTTATGTTAGTAATACTTCGGAGGCGCCCATGATCACGACCATGACCAGCAAGGGTCAGGTGACGATCCCCAAGAAGCTGCGCGACTATCTTGGCCTCAAGCCGGGCGCGGCCGTCGAATTCGAACTCGCCGACGATGGCCAAGTTGTCCTGAAGAGCGCCCGCAGGCCCCGCAAGAGCGCCCTTGCGCGCTTGCGCGGCAGCATAAAAGGGCGGTGGACCACCGACGAAATCATGGCGCTGACGCGCGGCGAGCACTGATGTGCAACTCGTCGACACGAATATCCTCCTCGACATCATTAGCGACGACCCAATCTGGGCGGAATGGTCCTACGGTCAGCTTGAGCGAGCTCTGGTTGCGGGCCATGTCTCCATCAACGATGTCGTCTATGCCGAGCTTTCCGTCAGCTTTGACCGTATCGAAGAACTGGATCAACGGCTGACCGACGTCGGCATTGAAGTGGAGCGGGTGCCACGGCCCGCACTATTCCTGGCGGGCAAGGTCTTCCGCCGTTACCGTGCTGCTGGTGGCGTGCGGACGGGTGTCCTGCCGGATTTCTTCATCGGTGCACATGCAGCAATCGCCGGCGCGCCTTTGCTCACACGCGATCCGAGCCGGTACCGGACATACTTCCCGCAAATCTCCTTAATTGCACCCGACTAGCCGGCATTCCCCAAAACTTCCATGAACTTCGCCAGCGACAACGCCGCACCCATCGCCCCGGAAATTCTCGAGGTGATCGTTCGCGCGAACGAAGGCTTCGCCCTCGCCTACGGCAACGATGACTGGACCCGCACGCTCGAGCGCCGCATGTCCGCGCTGTTCGAGCGCGACGTGGCGGCCTTTCTCGTCGCCACCGGCACGGCGGCGAACGCCATCGCCGTCGCCCATTGCTGCCAGCCGTGGAATTCGGTGCTCTGCCATGCGCAGGCGCACCTTGCCACCGACGAGGCCGGCGCCCCGGAATTCTATGGCGGCGGCTTGAAGCTCGTGGAACTGCCCGGCGACGACGCGAAAATCGCGCCGGAGACGCTGCGCGCCGCGCTCGGCCGCGGCCGCGGCGTGCCGCACAGCGTCATCCCCGGCGCGCTCTCGCTCAGCCAATCGACGGAGGTCGGCACCGTCTATCACTCCGACGAGGTGCGTGCGCTTGCCGAAATCGCCCATGCGCGCGGCCTCGCCGTGCACATGGACGGCGCCCGGCTCGCGAACGCGGTCGCAAGCCTCGGCTGCACGCCGGCGGAGATCACCTGGAAGGCCGGCGTCGACGTCCTCTCCTTCGGCGCCACCAAGAACGGCGCCATGGAAGCCGAGGCCGTGGTCTTCTTCGATCCGCAGCGGGCCGAAGGCATGGCCTCGCGCCGCAAGCGCGCCGGCCAGCTCATCTCCAAGCAACGCTTCGCCGCCGCGCAATTCGAGGCTTATCTCCGCGACGGCCTCTGGCTGCGGCTCGCCCGCCGCGCCAATGCCGCCGCTGCGCGGCTCGCCGAAAAGCTGGGTTCCATCGGTCTGAAACCGGTCTGGCCCGTAGAGGCGAACGAAGTTTTCGTCGTGCTGCCGCACGAAACCGATCAGCGTCTGCGTCAGGCGGGCGCGACCTACGCCACCTGGCCGCGCGAGTTCCTGCCGCCGGGAACTTCCGGCAGCCAGAATGACGAGCTGATCCGTCTCGTGACCTCGTTCGCCACCTCCGACGCCGACATCGAAAGTTTCGTTCGCGTCGCGCGCGGAACCTGACGGTCACAGGCCCGCGTTAACTTTTCGCCATCATCATTCCACGATTCGATGGCAATGCGCCGCGACAACACCCATCGACCGCCGCATTTGCGACTCGCCAACAACGCCATGCGCATCGGATTGCTCGCGATTCTTTCGCTCGCCCTCGCCTCGCCGTGCCTGGCAGAGGCCGACCCGCCCTTGCTCGATCACGCCGCGCAACACGCGGGGCAAGACGCGCAGGAAACGGAAAGAGAATTGACGCCGCAGGAGATCGAAGCGCTCGCCGGATTGTTCCCGGAAGGCGCGCCCAACCTGCTCGCGCCGGAGTCCTTCACGCGAAAATATCGCCTGCCCGCCGGCGTGCAGCCGAACGACATTCCGAAACCCTTGCCGACCGCCCTTGATTATACGGACGGCCCCGTGAAGTTCGGGATGAAGACCAAGGTCGCACCGACAACGCAAACGCCTTCCGTCATTCCCGCGATCCCCGACCCGAAGATCGTCGGCGGCGCTGCCGGCGGCACCGGCGAGGTCAATGGGCAGATCACCTATTCGGCCGAGGGCTGGGAGCTTTATGGCGGCCGCACGGTGGGCGTGGCCCAGCCCGACGGCGCCTCGCCCACGCTCAGCGAGCGGACGATGCTCGGCAGCTCCTTCAAGCTCCCCGACTGGCTCGCGGGCGGCAAGCTGAACACGAGCGTCGAGTTTGCCGATACCAACGAGAACAAGACCCGCGTCGAATATCGGCAGCCGCTCGGCCCCGCCGAGGGCTTCATCGCCGCCGAGCAGCAATTCCAGCGCGGCCAGTTCGACCCGAAGCAGCCGCCCGCTTCGGTGCGCGGCGGCGTTACCCGCAAATTCTGATCCTTCGCAGCTGCCAACCAGGCCGTATATAAGCTTGTGACGAGCCTACGGCCTCATCCTTCGAGACGCCCTTTCACCTCATCCTGAGGAGCCGTGCGAAGCGCGGCGTCTCGAAGGATGAGGTGAAAGGGCTCCTCAGGATGAGGCCGGAAGAATCAGGCACAGGCGCTGCGCGGGAATCTCCATGTCGATCGTAAGCTACGCCCAGAATTTCGAGGACGTCATGCTGGCCCGCTGCTTCCCGGGCCCGCGCGGTTTCTACGTCGATGTCGGCGCCAATGATCCCGACATCGACAGCGTCACCCGCCACTTCTACGAGCGCGGCTGGCACGGCATCAATATCGAGCCGCTCGCCTCGAATTTCGCCCGCCTGCAGAAGCGCCGCCCGCGCGATACCAATCTGCAGATCGCCGTCGGCGACACCGACGGCGAGATCACCTTCTACGAAATCGGCAAGTGGCACGGCTATTCCACCACCGATCCCGAGATCGCCGCCCAGCACCGTCGCGATGGCCTAAAGGTCATCGAGCACCGCACGCCGCTCCGCCGCCTGGCCGCCGTGCTCGACGAATACGCGCCCGGTCAGGAGATCGATTTCCTCAGCGTCGACGTGGAAGGCGCCGAGCCCGCCGTGTTCGCCGGCGCCGATCTCCACCGCCACCGCCCCAAGATCATCCTCGCGGAGTCGCGCCTGCCGGTCACCGTCAACATGGTCGATCGCTTCTTCGAGGTGCCCGACCGCGCCGCCGACTATGCCAGGCAGCTGAAGCCCTACGCGTATCTCCCGGCCTACCGCGACGGCCTGAACGCCTTTTTCGTTGCCGAGGAGCACAAGGACCTCGCCCGGCACTTCTTCTTCCCGCCGGGGATTGCCGACCGCCTCGTCCACGCGGCTTCCATCCGCCCCTATGAGGCAAAAATTGCGAAACTCCGCACCCAGATCGCCGAGCTGCGCGCCAAAAAGCGCCCGCCCGGCATCCGCACCAGGACCCGCACCCGCGCCCGGTCCGGCCCCGGCAAGCGCCGAAAATAGGTGTTAATGCCCTCATGGTGAGGAGCCCGCCAAAGGCGGGCGTCTCGAACCATGAGGGCAGTAACCCATTTGCCTCGATCCCTCCATGCGGTTATAGAGACGCGCCCGCGGCCTTCCGCACCCCTGGAGGCGCGCCGCGGCCATCAGCCAAAGGAATTCGTCAATGACCGCTACCCAACAGATGAAGGCGACTGCGCGCCCGGAGGTCGGCAAGGGGGCCGCCCGTGCAGTGCGCCGCACCGGCCGCGTGCCCGGTGTGATCTACGGCGACAAGAAGCCGCCGCTCCCCATTTCCCTGGATGCCGCCGAAATCAACCAGCGCATCTATGCCGGCCACTTCCTCACCACGGTCTATGAGCTCGACGTCGACGGCGAGCGGCACCGCGTCATCCCGCGCGCCTTTCAGCTCGACCCGATGAAGGACAAGCCGGTGCATGTCGACTTCCAGCGCCTCGGCGTCGGCGCGACCGTGCGCGTGCACGTGCCCGTGCGCTTCGTCAATCACGACGCCTCGCCCGGCCTCAAGCGCGGCGGCACGCTCAACATCGTGCGCCACACCGTCGAGTTCTACTGCCCGGCCGAGTCGATTCCCGAATTCATCACGGCCGACCTCACCGGCATGGAGATCGCGCACTCGCTGCACATCTCCTCGGTGAAGCTGCCGGAAGGCGTCCGCCCGGTGATCCGCGACCGCGACTTCACGATCGCGACCATCGTCTCTTCGTCGGGCTACCTCGAAGAGCAGGCAGCCGCCAAGGCGAAGGCCGAAGCCGAAGCCGCGGCAGCCGCAGCCGGCGCCGCAGCGCCGGCCGAAGGCGCTCCCGCCGCCGCGCCGGCCGAAGGTGCCGCTCCGGCCGAAGGCGCGGCGCCCGCCGCCGCGCCGGAAGCCAAGGGCAAGAAGGAATAACGGCGCACACTCGCGCGGCCGCGGAGGCTGCCCATGCTCTTGTTTGCAGGGCTCGGCAATCCGGGGCCGCGTTATGCCGCGAACCGGCACAACATCGGCTTTCTCGTTCTCGACGCCATTCACCGCCGCCATCGCTTCGCGCCGTGGCGGCGGCGCTTCCAGGGTGAGACCGCCGAGGGCCAGATCGCCGGCGAACGGATCCTGTTGCTGAAACCCATGACCTTCATGAACGAATCCGGCCGCTCCGTCGCCGAGGCGCAGAACTTCTTCAAGATCGCGCTCGGCGACGTCGTCGTCTTCCACGACGAGATCGATCTCGCCGCGGCCAAGGTGCGGGTGAAGAGCGGCGGCGGCAATGCCGGCCACAACGGCCTGCGTTCGATCAGCGCTTATTGCGGCAACGAATATATGCGCGTGCGTCTCGGCGTCGGCCGGCCGGATGGAAAGAAGGAAGCGCACGCGCATGTGCTGGGCGATTTCGCCAAGGACGAATATCCCTGGGTCGAGGCCCTGTGCAAAACGGTCGCCGATGAAGTCGAGATGATCGTGCAGGGGCGGCCCGAGGAATTTCAGAATCGCATCCATCTCGCGCTGCGCGCCAAGGGCTTCCTCACCGAACCGCCCGCGGACCCGGCCGGCTGATCCAGCAAGAACGGAATTCCAATGGGCTTCAAGTGCGGCATCGTCGGGCTGCCGAACGTCGGCAAATCGACCCTCTTCAATGCACTGACGCAGACCGCGCTCGCGCAGGCGGCGAACTATCCGTTCTGCACGATCGAGCCGAACGTCGGCGAGGTCGCCGTGCCCGATCCGCGCCTTGACAGGATCGCGGCGATCGCGAAGTCCGCCGAGATCGTGCCGACCAAGCTCACCTTCGTCGACATCGCCGGCCTCGTGCGCGGCGCCTCCAAGGGCGAAGGGCTCGGCAACCAGTTCCTCGCCAACATCCGCGAGGTCGATGCGATCGCCCACGTCGTCCGCTGTTTCGAGGACAGCGACGTCACCCACGTCGAAGGCGGCATCGAGCCGATCCGCGACATCGAGACGATCGAGACGGAGCTCATGCTCGCCGACCTCGACAGCCTCGAGCGCCGCGTCGATCCACTGGAAAAGAAGGTGCGCGGCGGCGACAAGGAATCGGCGGCCTCCCTCGACCTGATGAAGCGCGCAATGGCACTCCTCACCGCCGGCAAGCCCGCGCGGCTCGCCGAGCGCAAGCCCGAAGAAGAAGCGGAATTTCAAAGACTTGGCCTGCTGACGGCGAAGCCCGTGCTTTATGTCTGCAACGTCGACGAAGCCGCGGCCGCGGCGGGCAACGCATTCTCCGCCCGCGTCGAGGCCCGCGCCAAGGCTGAAGGCGCCGTCGCCACCGTCATCTCCGCCAAGATCGAAGCGGAGATCGCCATGCTGCCGCCGGGCGAGCGCAAGGAATTCCTCGACACCGTCGGCCTCGAGGAGCCCGGCCTCGACCGCATGATCCGCGCCGGCTACGAGCTTCTCGGCCTCATCACCTATTTCACGGCGGGACCGAAAGAGGCGCGCGCCTGGACCGTCACGCGCGGCACCAGGGCGCCGCAGGCGGCCGGCGTGATCCACACGGATTTCGAGAAGGGCTTCATCCGCGCCGAGACGATCTCGTATCAGGACTTCGTCTCGCTCGGCGGCGAGGCCGGCGCGCGCGAGGCGGGAAAACTGCGCCTCGAGGGCAAGGATTACGTGGTACAGGACGGCGACGTCATGCACTTCCGCTTCGCAACGTGACCGCGAGACAACGCTGCCATGCCGACTTTCTATTTTGAAGACATCGCTGAAGGCGCGGTCGAAACCTTCGGCCCACGCGCCCTGACGCGCGAGGAGATCATCGCCTTCGCCGCCGAATACGATCCCCAGCCCATGCATCTGGATGAGGAAGCGGCGAAGCACACGATCCTCGGCGGGCTTGCCGCCTCGGGCTGGCACACCTGCTGCTTCATGATGCGCATGATGTACGACTACGTCGTCAAGAACACCGCCTCCCTCGGCTCGCCCGGCGTCGACGAAGTCAAATGGCGCAGGCCCCTTCGCCCGGGCGTTCCGCTCATGCTTCGCCGCACCATTCTCGGCAAGCGCCGGTCCGGCAGCCGTCCGGAAATGGGGCTCGTTCACACGCGCTGGGAGCTGGTCGATCCGCAAGGCGACGTCGTGGCGGAGCTGACGAGCTCGCTCATGGTCGCGGTCCGCAAGCAGGAAGCCGCGCAATGAAATTCTTCGAGGACATCGAGATCGGCACGCGCACCGAGCTCGGCAGCTACACCTTCACGGCCGAGGACATCAAGCGCTTCGCCGAGCGCTACGATCCGCAGCCGTTCCACACGGACGAGGACGCGGCGAAGCGGTCGCATTTCGGCGGCCTCGTCGCTTCGGGCTGGCACACTGCGTCCGTGTTCATGAAATTGCAGGCGCAAGTGATCCTTCAGCGCAATCTGGAGCTATCGACCACCGGCGTCTCCCCCGGCTTCCGCAATCTTCGCTGGCTGAAGCCGGTCTATGCCGGCGACACGCTGCGCTACAGCACTGCCGTGACCCGCAAGCGAGAGCTCGCGACGCGCCCGCAATGGGGAATCGTGTTCAACCAGGTCACCGCCGTGAACCAGCACGGCGAAGTGGCGCTGGAGATCGAGACATCGGCCCTGTTCGCCCGCCGGGATGCGTCAGCGTCATCGTCCTGATCGCGCGCTAGTGCCCCTCGAAGCTGACGAGCGTGCGCACCGGCACGCCGAGCTTGCGGATCTTGTCGGCGCCGCCAAGATCCGGCAGGTCGACGATGAAGACGGCCGCCAGCACGTCGGCGCCCATGTTCTTCAGGAGCTTCACCGCTCCCTCCGCCGTGCCGCCGGTCGCAATCAGGTCGTCGACCAGCACCACCCGCTCGCCGGTCTGCACCGCGTCCTTGTGCATCTCCATTTCGTCGATGCCGTATTCGAGCGAATAGGCGATGCGCACCGTCTCGTGCGGCAGCTTCCCCTTCTTGCGGATCGGCACGAACCCCGCGGACACCTGGTGCGCCACCGCGCCCCCGAGGATGAATCCCCGCGCCTCGATGCCGGCCACCTTGTCGATCTTGGCGCCCGCCCAGGGCTGCACCAGCTCGTCCACCGCCCGCCGGAACGCCCGCGCATCGCCGAGCAGGGTGGTGATGTCGCGGAACTGGACGCCGGGCTTCGGATAGTCCGGGATCGTGCGAATGCGGGCGCGGAGGTCGAGCACGTCGGGCGGTATCATGAAAGGTCCAGGCCGGGCGTCATTGCCGGGAACCGCAATGTGTCGGAGCATCGCCCCGAACGCAATGATGGAGCAGACTTATGGCTGAACCGGGCAATCAGATCACCCTCGTCGACGTCCGCATCCCCTTCTGGCGGCTGGTCGGACTGCTGTTGAAGCTCGCGCTCGCCGCCATTCCCGCCTCGATCCTGTTCGTGATCATCGTCTGGGCCACGGTCGCGATCCTGCGCCTGATCGGCTTCGGATTGCTCATGGGCGGGATGCGGGTCTAGGCTTCGCCTTCGAAGCCCGCCGGGGTTTCTGATTCCGGTGTGGCCAAGGGAGGCAGCCATGGCCAAAGGTCAGATGCGGAGCAGCCGCGAGAAGAAGAAGCCCAAGGCGGAGGGCAAGGCGAAGGCGCCGTCCGCCTATCAGCAGCAGTTCGGCAAGCCGAAACCGCACGCGATCGCGCCTGCAGCCAAGAACCCGGTCAAGACCTGAGACCGGACGTAAGGCCGTTTCGGCAGGAGCCCCGGATGGGGCACACTGTCATCTGGCCTTCATGGAAGTTTCATATTGAGAGGCATGGGCACGCCACACCTCTCGAACGTTTTGTTCGTCTGCAACAGCAACTCGTCGCGTTCCATCATCGCGGAAGCGATTCTCGGCAGGATCGGCGATGGCCGCTTCCGAGCCTATAGCGCCGGCAGCAACCCGAAGGCCGAAATCAATCCCCACACCTTCGCGCTGCTCGATCGGCTCGGATATTCCGCCGACGGCTTGCATCCGAAGTCCTGGCACGACTTCACCGGCGCGGAAGCGCCCGAATTCGATCTGATCTTCACGCTCTGCGACGAGGCGGCGGGCGAAGCCTGCCCGGCCTTTTCCGGCACGCCCATCACCGCGCATTGGGGCATCCCCGATCCGGAGCAGATGGACGGCACGCCCAGCGAGATCGCCGTGGCGTTTGATGAAACCCACGCCGAATTGCTGCACATGATCGAATTGCTGGTTGCGCTGCCGGTCCAGTCGATCGACAGGCTTTCATTGCACACGCATCTGCAGGAAATCGGCGCGGCGGCGCGGGCCTAGGACCCGCGGCACCAAGGCCCAGGCTGCGACGCGCGTCGCGTTACGCGTTAGGCGTGCGCGTCGGCCCAGACTTTCTTCTTCGTGAAGTAGAGCAGCCCGGCGAACACGATCAGGAAGATCATCACCTGGAAGCCGATGCGCTTGCGCGCTTCCATGTGCGGCTCCGCCGTCCAGGCGAGGAAGGCGGCGACGTCGCGCGCATACTGATCGACCGTCTGCGGCGAGCCGTCGGTGTACTCCACCTGCTCGTCGGAGAGCGGCGGCACCATCGCGATGCGGTTGCCCGGGAAATAGCGGTTCCAGGCTTGTGCGCCGTCGATCTCCACGTCTGCCGGCGGATCTTCATAGCCGTTGAGCAGGGCGTACACGTAATCGGCGCCGTGCTCCTGATACTGGCGGAAGAAATCGAGCAGCCCGATCGCAAGCCCGCTCTCGTAGCTGCGCGCCTTCGTGATCACCGACAGATCCGGCGGCAGCGCGCCGCCGAAACGGCTGCGCAGCGCCTGCTCGTTCGGCGCCGGCGGCGGGAAATGATCGGACAGCCGGCCCGGACGCTCGAACATCTCGCCCGTATCGTCGGGACCATCCGTGATTTGATACTCGGCGGCGATCGCCCGTGCTTCCGCGTCGGAGAAGCCGGGCCCGCCCGGCTGCACGAGATTCCGGAAGGCGATGTACTTCAGCCCGTGACAGCTCGCGCACACCTCGCGATAGACCTTGAGGCCGCGCTGCAGTTGCGCGCGATCGAACATGCCGAACGGACCCGAGAACGACCACGCCTGCCGGTCGGGCTTGGCTCCGACCTCCGCCGCGAGCACGGGAGCGGCAACGACGGTCGCGAGGAGGGCGAGTGCAACGGTGAGCTTGCGCATCGAACGTCCCCTTAGCCGTTGCGTTCCGGCGACCGCACGGCACCGGCGGCGGCAGGAGCACCCGCGTGCTTCTTCAGCACCGACTCCGAAATGGAAGCCGGCAGCGGCTTCGGCGTTTCGATGTAACCGAGCAACGGCAGGATCACCAGGAAGTGGATGAAGTAGTAGGCGGTGAGGAGCCGCGCCGCGATCACGTAGCCGCCCTCCGGCGGTTTGGCGCCGAGATAGCCGAGCCCGATGCAGACGATGAGCAGGATCCAGAAGAACTGCCGGTACAGCGGCCGGTAGCGCGCCGAGCGCACCTTCGAGGTGTCGAGCCACGGCACGAACACGAGCACGGCGATCGAGGCGAACATCGCCACCACGCCGCCGAGCTTCGACGGGATCGCGCGCAGGATCGCGTAGAACGGCAGGAAGTACCATTCGGGCACGATGTGCGGCGGCGTCTGCAGCGGGTTGGCGGGGATGTAGTTGTCGGGATGGCCGAGATAGTTCGGGATGTAGAACACGAACCACGCGAACAGGATGAAGAAGCAGATCAGGCCGAAGCTGTCCTTCACCGTCGCGTGCGGCGTGAACGGCACCGTGTCCTTGTTCGACTTCACGTCGATGCCGTCGGGATTGTTCTGCCCGACCACATGCAGCGCCCAGACGTGCAGCAGGACCACGCCGAAGATCACGAACGGCAGGAGATAGTGCAGCGAGAAGAAACGCTTCAGCGTCGGCTCGTCGACCGAATAGCCGCCCCACAGCCACGTGACGATCGCATCGCCGACGAGCGGAATGGCCGAGAACAGGTTGGTGATGACGGTCGCCGCCCAGAAGCTCATCTGCCCCCACGGCAGCACGTAGCCCATGAAGGCCGTCGCCATCATCAGCAGGAAGAGGATGACGCCGAGAATCCAGAGCACCTCGCGCGGATCCTTGTAGGACCCGTAATACAGACCGCGGAAGATGTGGATATAGACGGCGAGGAAGAACATCGATGCGCCGTTGGCGTGGATGTAGCGCAGCAGCCAGCCGTAGTTCACGTTGCGCATGATGTGCTCGACGGAGTCGAACGCGCCCGCCGACGTCGGCACGAAGTGCATCACCAGCACGATGCCGGTGACGAGCTGCACGACCAGCATGACCGACAGAATGCCGCCGAACGTCCACCAGTAATTCAGGTTGCGCGGCGTCGGATAGGCCACGAACGAAGAGTGCAGCAGCCCGAACACCGGCAGCCGGCGCTCGAACCAGGCAAGCGCCTTGTTTTGCGGTTGAAAGGTTTCGTGTCCGCTCATCAGCCTTGGCCCCTCGCCTTTTCCGCTCAGCCGATTCGGATCGAAGTGTCGGAAACGAATTCGTACGTCGGCACTTCCAGATTGGCCGGCGCCGGGCCCTGGCGAATGCGGCCGGACGTATCGTAGTGCGATCCGTGGCACGGGCAGAACCAGCCGTCGTAATCGCCCTGGTGTCCGAGCGGCACGCAACCGAGATGCGTGCAGACGCCGACCACCACGAGCCACTGGTCGTGCCCCTCCTTCACCCGCTCCTGGTCCGGCTGCGGATCGGGCAACTGTGCCAGCGGCGTCGCGCGCGCCTCTTCGATCTCTTTCTTGGTCCGGTGCGAGATGAACACCGGCTTGCCGCGCCACTTCACGGTGACGATCTGCCCTTCCGCGATCGGCGTCAGGTCCACTTCGGTCGAAGCGAGCGCCAGCACCGAGGCGTCGGGGTTCATCTGGTGGATCAGCGGCCAGACCGCGGCGGCGGTGCCGACGGCACCGACTGCAGCGGTGGCAATGTATAGAAAGTCGCGTCGGGTGGTTCCGGCAGTCGCTGTCGCCACGGTTCCGTCCTTGTCCCCAGCGGATACCAGGGCGCCGACACGCAAAACGCATCGCCGCGAGGCAGGCCGAGCATCAGGGTGGCCGCTCGCGGCGCGGGTTTGGCGCCCATTTCGAAAACATCTAATTACATCGTTACCCCTTGTTGTCCAGCGGACCGAGTGCGGCACTGCGTCATGCACCCGGGACTTTTCACACGGGAAAGGGGCCACGGCCCATGAGCCTTAGTGGCAGAAGATGACCTTGGCAATCGCGCTTTATGAACCGGATATTCCCCAGAACGCAGGCACCATCCTGCGGCTCGGGGCCTGCCTCGGCGTCCCGGTGCACTTTATCGGCCCCGCCGGATTCGCCGCCACCGAACGCGCGTTCCGCCGCGCCGGCCTCGACTATCTCGACCACGTCACGCTGGAAAACCACGTCAATTTCGCCGCTTTCGAGGAATGGCGGCGGCGCGAGCAGCGCCGGCTCGTGCTGCTGACGACCAGGGCAGAGATGCGTTATTGTTCAGGCTTCGAATTTCGGGCAAATGACGTACTCTTATGTGGTCGCGAATCGTCCGGCGTCCCTGACGCAGTGCATCAAGCCGCGGACGTTCGCTTGCGGGTACCGATACGGGCGCACCTGCGCTCCCTGAATGTCGCGGTCAGCCTCGCCATGGTGGTCGGCGAGGCGCTGCGCCAGACTGGAGGGTTTCCGGATGGCTGAGCCCGCCGTTCGTCGCATTGGACTTCCGCGCGATATCGACACGCGCAAGGCGCGCACCCGCGCCTGGTTCGAGGAGATTCGCGACAACATCTGCGCCGCGATCGAGAAGCTCGAGGACGATGCGCCGGCCGAGTTCTACGGCGACACGCCGGGGCGCTTCGTGCGCACGCCGTGGGAACGCACCGACCATACCGGCAAGCAACCGATCTCGGGTAAACCCGAGATCGGCAATGTAGATGCCGGGTCGGCTAAAGCCGACCCGGGCGGCGGCGGCGAGATGAGCATGCTGCACGGCCGCCTGTTCGAAAAGGCGGGCGTGCACGCTTCTACCGTGCACGGCGAATTCGCGCCGGAATTCCGCAAGGAGATCCCCGGCGCCGAGAAGGACCCGCGCTTCTGGGCCTCGGGCATTTCCCTCATTATTCATCCGCGCAATCCGCACGTGCCCGCCGTGCACATGAACACGCGCCACATCGTGACGACGAAAGAGTGGTTCGGCGGCGGCGCCGACCTCACGCCCATGCTCGACGCGCGCCGCACGCAGGACGATCCCGACACGCAGGTCTTCCACACCGCCATGAAGTTCGCCTGCGACCGCCACGCCGCCGTCGCGCCCTACGAAAAATACAGGAAATGGTGCGACGACTATTTCTTCCTGAAGCACAGGAACGAGCCGCGCGGCATCGGCGGCATCTTCTTCGACTGGCACGACAGCGGCGATTTCGAAGCCGACTTCGCCTTCGTGCGCGAGGTGGGCTTCGCCTTCCTCGAAGTCTATCCGGAGCTCGTGCGCCGCAACTTCGCGACGCCCTGGAGCGAGGACGAACGCAACGAGCAGCTCGTCCGCCGCGGCCGCTACGTCGAGTTCAACCTGCTCTATGACCGCGGCACGATCTTCGGCCTCCGCACCGGCGGCAACGTCGATTCGATCCTCTCCTCGCTGCCGCCCGTGGTGAAGTGGCCTTAACGCACGAGCACGATCCCGAAAAGTGGAACCCGGTTTTCGGAAAAGATCGTGCTCAACTAAAAAAGCGCGCCTGCCACCATCATCGCTCCGCCGAGGAGCACTACCACGTCGAGAATCGCCGTGTGCAGCCGCACCGGCATCCGTCCGACAATGTTGCGCGCGAGGAACGCGCCCGGCACCGAGCAGGCGCCGATCAGCAGGGCAATCGCAGCAACCTGCGCATCGATCGCGCCGGCAACGCCGAACACGAGCGCCTGCACGAGATGGACGATCACCGAGATCGCCGCGTCCGTCGCGATCACCGCTGACCCGCTGAGGCCCGACGCCATCAGGAGCGAGATCAGGATCACGCCCGTCCCCGGCGCGGTCCCCGTGATCGCGCCGAAGCCCGCGCCGCCCGCCGCGAGTCCGCCTTCGCCAAGCCGCAGGTCGCGCGCCTTGAGAAAGCGCCGCAGCGGCACGCTCGCGATCAGGAAGGCGCCGATGACGAGTTGCGTGCCCGCAGTCGAGAGCCGCGTGTAGAACCAGGCGCCGAGCACGCAGGCCGGGACCGCGGTCGCGAGCACGATCGGCGTCCGCCGCCACTCGATCGCCGAACGGAAGGCGGTCACGCGGCTCGCATTGATCAGAAGCGCCGCGATCGCCATGACCGGCACCACGGGCTCCGGCCCGATGATCGGCACGAGCACGAGCGGCAGGAGGAGCCCGGTGCCGTAGCCCGCGATGCCGCCCACGACCGAGGCGAACACCGCCGCGCCCGCGACGAGCGCGAGTTGAAGGAGCGAGAACTGCAGAAGGACGGAGGCCAAGCGGCTAGCCGGCCGGCTTGAGATCTGCGGGCGAGATCAGCACGCCGAACGCCTCGCACCAGATCACGACGCTCGGATACTGCTTGAGATCGACGCCCGCCGGGATCGGGTAGCGCTGGCTGCCCTTGAACGAGCGCAGCCGCCCGAGGTCGACGAACATCGTTCCCTTCACGTCGTCGGAGCGGCGGATGTTTCCCTTTGGCACGAGATAGACGTGATATTTCGGCCCCGGGCCCACCTCGAAGTCCGGCTCCAGGAACACCGCCTTCTCATAGACGCTCACCTTGCCGCTGCCGTAGTGCACCGGGTCGGACGGATCGGCATGGATGAAACTGCCGTTGGCGACGAGCGCCGAACGGTCCGCCTCGGCCAGTTGCTCCGCGGCCGGCGGCGGCGGGAAGAGATACGGAAAGAAGAAGATGCCGAGCGCGAAACCGAAGCCGGTGCCGAGCATGCCGCCGACGAGGAAAATAATGAACCCGCGCCAGAACCGCCGCATGTCTTCCTCCCCTTGGCCTCCTTCGAGCCTAGGGCGAATACGCAACCGCCGCGCTTACTGTTTCTCCGGCGTCATGCCCTCTCGCGCGTTCTTGATCGCCCAGTCCGCGATCGCGTCGAGCACCATGGGCTCGTCCGGGAAGCCCGACACGATCCAGGAATCCTCGGCAATGGCGAGCGCGGCACCCAGGAGCGGCCCCTTTTCCAGCCCGCGCGCCATGAAATCCTTGGCGGCGAGCGGAAACTTCGGCGCCTCCCAGTTCGCCGGCAGCGCCAGCAATTCGCGCCAGCCCGCATCGTCGACGCCGGCGCCCGAACGGACGAACGCGAGCAGCGCGCGATCGCGATAGTGTTCCGGCCCGATCCGGTAGAGCACCGCGCGCCGCGCCACCTGCCCCATCTCCGGCTCGATCTGCCACCACTTCTCCGACATCGCCCTGAGCCGCCGCACTTCGTCGTTCGATAGCCTGAGCCGCTCGCGCAGCCGCAGCGCATCCTCGACGACGCGCACCGCGAGCGCCGCCAGCCGCCGCACCGGATCGGCGCCGAGCTGCAGCGCCGCTTCCGTCGCCGTCAGCGCGCGCAGCGCGGCAAGATCGGGCACGCCGCCGAGGATCTGGGTGAGGATGCCCGAATCCGACATCACCTCCGCCGTCTCGCTCACGCGTGCGGCGATCATCAGCTTCATGATCTCGACGCGCACCCGCTCGCGCGAAAGCTGGTCGAGCCCCTCGCGCGCGCGGATGCAGGCGGCGAGCCCCGCCGCGTCCGGCGCGCCTGCGCCATAGGCCGCGTGGAAGCGGAAGAAGCGCAGCACCCGCAGATAATCCTCGGTGATCCGCGTCGCCGGATCGCCGATGAAGCGCACCCGCCGCGCCGCGATGTCCTCGAGCCCGCCGACGAAATCGATCACCTTGCCGTCGCCGCGCAGGAACAGGGCGTTCATCGTGAAGTCGCGCCGTTCCGCGTCCGCCTTCCAGTCGCGGCCGAAACGCACGACCGCGTGCCGCCCGTCGGTCTCGACGTCCTGCCGGAGCGTCGTCACCTCGAACGGCACATCGTTGACCACGACCGTGACCGTACCGTGCTCGATGCCGGTCGGCACCGCGTGAAAGCCCGCCGCCGCCGCCCGCTGCACCACGACCTCCGGCAGCGCCGTCGTCGCCACGTCAATGTCGCCCGGCGCAAGCCCCAGGAGCGTGTTGCGCACCGCGCCCCCGACCACGCGCGCCTCTTCGCCCTCGCCGTCGAGCACCGAAAGCAGCCGCGCCAGCGGCCCGCCGCCGAGCCACGGCGCCCGCTCGCGCGTGAACACCGGCGCTTTCCGTCCGCTCATTTGATCCGGCCCGGAATGAGCTTGCCGTCTTCGATCCGCGCCGGCTCATACACGCCGCTCGTCGGCGCGCCGCCGAAATGCGCGAAATAGAGCAGCCCCACGATCATCAGCAGCCCGCCCGCAATCGCGAGCGACACCACGGTCTTTGCCGGCCAATGCTCCTTCTCGCGCGCGTCGCGCTGCGTCGCGTAGAGCACGACCGCATAGATCGCGAACGGCGCGAGGAAGAGCAGGATCTGGATGAGCGCGGTGCGTGCCATCAGCGATAAAGCCGCTCATAGAGGACGCGGAGAATCCCCGCCGTGACGCCCCAGATGTACCGCTCGCCATAGGGCATGGCATAGAAGCTGCGCATGATGCCCTTCCATTCGCGGCTGTGGCGGGCGTGATTCTCCGGCGTCATCAGGAAATCGAGCGGCACTTCGAAGGCTTCGTCAACCTCCGCCGGGTTGATGGTGATCTCGAAGGCGGGCGAGACCAGCGCCACCACCGGCACGATGCGGAAGCCGGTGCCGGAAAGATACGGCTCGAGAAAGCCGAGCGGGTCGGCAAAGCCCGGATCGAGCCCCACCTCTTCATGCGCCTCGCGCAGCGCGGTGGCGAGCGGATCGGGATCGGCGGGATCGAGCTTGCCGCCTGGAAACGAAATCTGCCCCGCGTGCGTCGAAAGCGAAGCCGAACGCTGCGTGAGCAGCACGGTCGGCTCCTCGCGCGCGACGACCGGGATCAGCACGGCCGCCGGCCGCGGCGGGTCGTTCTGCACGATCGCCGCGATCTCCGGCGTCACCGTGTGCTCGCCGCTCGCCGGCAGCGTCGCGGGATCGGTGACGATCCGCGGCACGTCCTGCAGCAGCCGGGCGCGGGCGCGGCGCACGAAGTCCAGCACCGGCTCCGGATGCGCAAGCGCCATCTCGTTTTGATTGCGGCCGTTCATTGCGCCACCGCCTCCGCCGGCGCCATCGGAAAGAACTCGCCCGCCGACACGACGCCGAACAGATCGTGCCCGTTCACGGTGTGCACTTCGCCGAGCGACACGAGATCGAGAAAGAGCTGCCGCGTGACGAGCGCCCACAGATCGCGCCGCACATGCAGATACGGCTTGATGCCGCCCGTTTCCGCTTCCGGCTCGAAGCGCAGCGGATGCTCGCGGTCGCATGGCACGACGTCGTCGACGTTGGTGCGGAAGACGAGCGTCCGCACCTCGCCTTCGCCCGCGGTCTCCAACTCGACCGCGAGAAACGGCGCATCGTCCACCCTGATTCCGAGCTTCTCCACCGGCGTCACCAGAAAGTAGCGGCCGTCTTCCCGCTTCAACACCGAGGCGAACAGGCGCACCATCGCCGGCCGCCCGATCGGGCTGCCTTGATAGTGCCACGTTCCATCCGCCGCGATCCGCATGTCGATGTCCCCGCAAAAGGGCGGATTCCAGAGGTGCACGCGCGGTGGCTCGCGCCGCGTGCCGAGCGCGGCAGCGAGCGATTCGAGCCCCCTTGGTCCGACCTTACTCATGCGACGACCCTGCCGCTCGCAACTTCGTGATGGAGCAGTCTGAAAGCCTAGCAAATTCAAAGATAGCCTAGCTCAACGCCCGGTGCATGGGCGGCACAGGATTTGCCTTGATTGCGACGGAGTAGCGGAGTTTCGTGTGAAGGACTTGCTGCAACTGAATCGGGCCGGACGGATGCCCGCCCAGACCTGATCGGAGGACCGGATGTCGACCGCAAAGAACGAAAACCTTGAAAGCCTCGATCAGGCGATCGTCCGAGCCGCCGAGCAGACCGCGGCGAGCGTGCGCACGGCCCGCGCCGCCATCGGCGCCGTCATCTTCGGCCAGGAGACGGTGGTCGAGCGCGCGCTCATCACCGTGCTTGCCGGCGGCCACGCGCTGCTCGTCGGCGTGCCCGGCCTCGCCAAGACCAAGCTTGTCGACACCATGGGCACGGTGCTCGGCCTCGACGCGCGGCGCATCCAGTTCACGCCCGACCTGATGCCCTCCGACATCCTCGGCTCCGAGGTGCTCGAAGAGAGCGCGGCCGGCAAGCGCTCGTTCCGTTTTCTCTCCGGCCCGGTGTTCGCCCAGCTCCTGATGGCCGACGAGATCAACCGAGCCAGCCCGCGCACCCAGTCCGCACTGTTGCAGGCGATGCAGGAGCAGCACATTACCGTCGCCGGCATGCGCCACGACCTGCCGAAGCCGTTCCACGTGCTCGCGACGCAGAACCCGCTGGAGCAGGAAGGCACCTATCCGCTGCCGGAAGCGCAGCTCGACCGCTTCCTGATGGAGATCGACGTCGACTATCCGGACCGCGAGGCCGAGCGCAAGATCCTGTTCGACACCACCGGCGCCGAGGAGACGCGCGCCAAGGCGGCGATGACCGCCGAGGATCTGATGGCCGCCCAGCGCCTGGTGCGCCGCCTGCCGGTCGGCGAATCCGTCGTCGAAGCGATCCTGGCTCTGGTGCGCTCGGCGCGTCCCGGCCCTGAGGCCGGCGATGCCGGCAAGCTGATCGCCTGGGGACCGGGCCCGCGCGCCAGCCAGGCCCTGATGCTCGCGGTGCGCGCCCGCGCGCTGATCGACGGCCGTTATGCGCCGTCCGTCGACGACGTCCTGGCGCTCGCCGAGCCGATCCTCAAGCACCGCATGGCGCTCACCTTCTCGGCCCGCGCCGACGGCATCACCATCCCGCAGGTGATCGGCGACATCAAAGCGCGGGTTGGATAAATCAGCATGGCGCAGCCGGAACGCACGCAGGTGCGGGACGCGGACACCGCATCGGTCGGCCACGCGATCGGCGAAGGCCGCTCGCTCGCCGCCACCATGCCGCGCCTGATCCTGGAGGCGCGCCGCGTCGCCGCCACCGTGATCCACGGCCTGCACGGTCGACGCCGTGCCGGACCGGGCGAGAATTTCTGGCAGTACCGCCGCTTCGTCTCCGGCGAGCCGGC
>JADYXZ010000006.1 GCA_020853885.1 Bradyrhizobiaceae bacterium
AGCAGCAGCGCGCCGCCATCGCGCGCACGCTGGTGCAGGGGGCCAAAGTGGTTCTCGCTGACGAGCCGATTGCTTCTTTGGACCCTGAGTCCTCGCGCAAGGTCATGGACATCCTGGCACGCATCAACCGCGAAGACCGCTGCACCGTCATCGTGTCGCTGCACCAGGTCGATGTGGCCATCAAATACTGCCCCCGCGTGGTGGCTCTGCACCACGGTCAGGTGGTGTACGACGGCCCCTCCGCAGCCCTCACGCCTGCCTTGTTGCGCGGGTTGTATGGCGTGCACGCCGACGAGATCCTGGCGGATGCCGCGAGCGGCCCTGCAGCGCCCGTGTCCATACCAGTACCCATGCCGCATTGGGCGCCCGCCATGGTCCAGGCCGCCTGAACGGTCTACCGACGTTTTTCTCAGTCACCTTCACTGGAGTTTCCATCATGTTCAAGAAACTGTGCACCGCCCTGGCTTTGGGTCTGGGCTTGTCGGGCGCTTATGCCCAGGACATCAATTTCGGCATCATCTCGACCGAAGCCACGCAGAACCTCAAGGCCGACTGGCAGCCCCTGTTGGACGACATGGCCAAGCAGACCGGCCTCAAGATCCGCGCGTTCTTCGCACCGGACTATGCCGGCATCATCGAAGGCATGCGCTTCAACAAGGTGCAGGTCGCCTGGTACGGCAACAAGTCGGCGATGGAAGCCGTCGACCGCGCCAACGGCGAGGTCTTTGCCCAGTCGGTCGATTTCCAGGGCAATCAGGGCTACTGGTCGCACGTCGTCGTACACGTCGACAGCCCGATCGCCAGCATCGACGACGTGCTGAAGTGCGACAAGTCGATCGACTTCGGCATCGGCGATCCGAATTCCACCTCCGGCTTCCTGGTGCCGACGACCTACATCTTCGCGGCGAAGAACGTCGATCCCAAGGAGTGCTTCAAGACCGTGCGTAATGCGTCGCACGAGGCGAACGCCATGGCCGTCGCCAACAAGCAGGTCGCTGCGGCCACCAACAACAGCGAGAACCTGCGCCGGCTGGAAGTGACCGCGCCCGAAGCACACAAGAAGCTCAAGGTGGTCTGGACGTCGCCGCTGATCCCGAGCGATCCCCTGGTCTGGCGCAAGGACCTCGATCCCGCGCTGAAGTCGAAGCTCTACACTTTTATCATGACGTATGGCCGCCTCGGCACGTCCGAGGAGATTGCGGCCGCACGCAAGGTGCTGGCGGGACTGCAGTGGGCGCCGTTCCGGCCCTCGTCGGACGCGCAGCTCTATCCGATCCGCCAGCTCGAGTTGAACAAGCAGATCCTCAAGATCAAGAGCGATGCGAAGCTCGGCGACGCCGAGAAGGCGACCCAGCTCACCTCGCTGCAGAAGGAAGTCGAGAAGATCAATACGCTCGCCGAGAAGGTGCCGAGTATGTGAGTGGACCTGACAGGCGATAGCGGCCGGCGTCCGCCCCGTCGCCGGCCGCATGTTTTCTCGCCGCACTGAATCGGCAATCCACGATGAAGACATCCTCCCAGGTCCTCGACGACACGGCGCACATCGAGATTCCGCGGCATTCCATCCGGCGGCGGCTCGGATCGATGGCGATCTGGGCCATCGTTGCGCTGCTGCTGGCCTGGAGTTTTTCGCCCGCCGAAATGTGGCGCGCCGCCAGTCTCGTCACCGACTGGCGCAACATGGCCGAGTTCGGCTCGGCTTTCCTGCAACCGAATTTCCGTGACTGGGATCTTTATGTCCATGAAATGATCGTCACTGTGCAGATCGCGATCTGGGGCACGGCGCTTGCGGTCGTTCTTGGCATCCCCTTTGCGATTCTGAGTTCCTCAAACGTCGCGCCGCAATGGATCGTGCAGCCGGTGCGCCGCCTCATGGATGCCTGCCGCGCAATCAATGAGATCGTCTTTGCCTTGCTGTTCGTTGTGGCCGTCGGGCTCGGACCTTTTGCCGGCGTGATGGCATTGTTCATTCACAATACGGGCATCATCGCGAAACTCTTCTCTGAGGCGGTGGAGGCGATCGACCCGCGTCCGGTCGAGGGCATCCGCGCGACCGGCGCGTCGCGTCTCCAGGAAGTGATCTTCGGCGTGATCCCGCAGGTGATCCCGCTGTGGGCGTCCTACACACTTTATCGCCTCGAGACGAACGTGCGTTCGGCGACCGTGCTTGGGATCGTCGGCGCCGGCGGGATCGGACAGACGCTCTATGAAGTGATCCGCAGTTTTCAGTATTCGCAGACGGCCGCGATCGTCGTTATTATCGTGCTGTCGGTGATGATCATCGATATCGTCAGCGCGCGATTGCGCCGCATGCTCGTCTAGCGGAAAATCCGCCGTCGTGCTGTGAACCGGCAGCCTCGATGCCTTCCTCCCGTTTCGCGATCTATTTCGTGCCGCCTGCGGGCTCGCAGCTCGGCGCATTCGGCGCAGCGGTCATGGGCTATAACGGCGGGCAGGGCGCGGAGGCCAGACGTCTCGCCTTGCCCGGCATTGAAGCCGGCGAGGCGGCAGAAATGACTGCAGAGCCTGCGCGCTACGGCTTTCATGCAACGCTGAAGGCGCCGTTTCGCCTGCGATCTTCCCGCTCGGTCGGGGAATTGTGTGCGGCCGTCGATGCCTTCGCCGCAGGCAACGCGCCGGTCAGCGTCGGGCAGATGCGCGTTCAGGCAATGGGCGCTTTCGTCGCGCTGAAGCCTTCCGGCGCTTGTCCGGCAGTCGATGAAATGGCAGCGAATTGCGTCCGCACGTTCGACGAATTCCGCGCGCCGCTGACCGCGCAGGAGCGGGAGCGCCGCCTGCAAGGCAGCCTCAACGCGCGGCAGATCGAGTTGCTCGATTCCTGGGGCTATCCCTATGTGCTGGACCAGTTCCGCTTTCACATGACGCTCGCGGGTCCTCTGTCGGAAGCGCGACGCGAAGCATGGCAAAGGGCGCTCGCAGACGCTTTTGCCGCGCTCAAGGACGAGCCGGTCATCGTCGATTCAATCGCGCTCGTGCAGCAGGACGATCCCGCGGGCCGCTTCCGCGTCGTGCACCGCGCGCGGCTTGCTGGCTGAATCACGTCTCGACGACGAGCTCCACGCGGTCGGCGGCGAAACGCGCGCGGCTGGCGAGGATCGGAATGCCGTCGGGCGATACGTCCACGGCGTCGATCACGAGGAGCGGCCGTCCGGGCGTGAGCCGCAGCCAGCGCGCGTCCACCGCATCGGCGGTCGCCGCCGACACGCGCGTGCTGTGGCGCCGGTAATCGTCGAAGCCGGCGGCGGACAGCATGGGCGTGATCGAGCGCGTGCGCCGGTAGCTCCGGATCGCGTCCGGCACCCGCTCCGCGGGCAGCCAGACCGTGGACAGGCAGAGCGGCACGCGGTCTGCGCTGCGCAGGAGCTCGAGGCGCACGACAGGCGCGCCGGGAAGGAGTGCGAGCCGATTCGCGATCTCACCCACCACCGCCTCGGTGGCGCTCGCGACCAGCCGCCCGCCCGGCTGGCGGCCTGCACCGCCGACGATCTCGGAGAAGCGCGTGCGCGGGCGGATCGGGTAGGGAAGGCGCTTCGACTCAACATAGGTCCCGCTGCCGCGCTCGGCGCGCACGAGGCCGCGCCGCGCGAGCTCCGCGAGCGCGCGGCGCACCGTGTGGCGGTTCACGTCGAAGCGCACCGCCATCTCCGCTTCGCCCGGCAGCCGCGCGCCAAGCGGATATTCGCCATGCACGATCGCGCGCTCGATGTCGTCGGCGATGCGCCGCCAGCGCGTGACACCGGTGAACGCCGCGGCGTCCGTCATTGCCATGTCGTTTGTCTGCCGCATGGTTTTGCTCTCTCAACCGCGTGCGATGTCATCAAGGCGTCATCGAGTCCGCATTAGGAATCTGTCTATCGATCTAGACAACTTGGCAGAGATTCCATGACGGCCGTGCGACAGGAAGAGAGCAACCGGCGCGCGGTCATGGCCGTGCTCGCGGAGGCTCGCGTCGACGAGCTTGTCCGGGCCATTCAGGCGCTCGGCACGCCCGCATTCCGCGAGCTGCGCCCGGCGGAGACGGGGCTCGTCATGGTGCGCGGCAGGATCGGCGGCGACGGCGCGCCGTTCAATCTCGGCGAGGCCACGGTCACGCGCGCCACGGTCCAGATCGAAAGCGGCGAGACGGGCTTCGCCTATGTGCTCGGCCGCGACCGTGAGAAGGCGCGGCTTGCGGCGCTCGCCGATGCGCTGTGGCAAGGCGCGCAGCGCGAGGCCGTCGAGCGCCATGTGCTTGCGCCGGTACGCGGTCGGCTCGAAACCGAGCGCGCACGAAAGCGCGCGGAAACCGCGGCGACGCGGGTCGATTTCTTCACGCTCGTGCGCGGCGAGGACTGAGATGCTGGTGATCGCCCCCGCCTTCGCCGATCCCGTCAGCGCGAACCAGGCAACCTTCCGCGCCGTGATGGATGCCTTCGCGCGACCGGGGAGTGTGCGCGCGCTGACGGCGGCCGAGCTCGCGCCGCCCCCGCCGCTCTCGCGCGGGGCTGCGGCGGTCGCGCTCGCGCTCCTCGATTATGAAACGCCGGTCTGGCTCGATACGCGCCTGGCGGCGGAACGGAGCATCGCCGACTGGCTGCGTTTCCATACCGGCGCTCCGCTCATCGTTGAGCCGGGCCGTGCTGCCTTCGCCTTCATCGATGATGCTGCACGCATGCCGCCTTTCGAGGCGTTCTCGCTCGGCAGCGAGGAATATCCCGACCGTTCGACGACGCTCGTAATCCGCGTCGATGGCTTCGGCACAACTGCGCCTTTGACGCTTACGGGCCCCGGCATTGCGGGTCGGCGCGAATTCTCCTTCGCGCCGGCTCCCGCGGACTTTCCTGCGCGGCTGATCGCAAACCGCGCGCTGTTTCCGCGCGGCGTCGATCTCCTGTTCGTCGCAGACGAGGCCGCCGCCGCACTGCCGCGCTCCACGCGCCTCATCGAGAGGGCCTGAGCCATGTATGTGGCGGTGAAAGGCGGCGAGCGGGCGATCAAAAACGCCCATCTTCTTCTTGCAGCGGAGCGGCGCGGCGACCCGGCCGTGCCGGAACTTTCGCTCGCGCAGATTTCGCAGCAGCTCGCGCATGCCGTGGATCGCGTCATGACCGAGGGCTCGCTCTATGACCGCGAGCTTGCGGCACTCGCCATCAAGCAGGCGCACGGCGATCTCATCGAGGCGATCTTCCTCGCTCGTGCCTATCGCACCACGCTGCCGCGCTTCGGCGCGTCGGAGCCGGTGGACACGGCGCAGATGGAGATCCGCCGCCGCATCTCCGCGACCTTCAAGGATCTGCCGGGCGGGCAAGTGCTCGGGCCTACCTTCGACTATACGCATCGGCTGCTCGATCCTGCGCTTGCGGAAGGATCGGCACTTGCCGAGCCCGCGCAGGCCGAAGGCGGCGACGCCGGGCCGATGCCGCGCGTCACCGATTTGCTGGCGCAGGATGGCCTGATCGAGCCGTCGCCCATGGCCGATCCCGATGCCCCCGTTGGCGATCTCACGCGCGAGCCGCTCGACTTTCCCGCCGAGCGCGACCTGCGTTTGCAGAACCTTGCGCGCGGCGACGAGGGTTTCCTGCTCGCGCTCGGCTATTCGACGCAACGCGGCTACGGCCGCACCCATCCCTTTGCCGGCGAGATCAGGCTTGGCGAGGTAGAGGTGGAGTTCTTCGCGGAAGAGGTCGGCTTCGCCGTTCCCCTCGGCCGCGTCACGCTCACCGAATGCCAGATGGTCAACCAGTTCCAGGGCTCGAAGACCGAAGCGCCGCGCTTCACCCGTGGCTACGGCCTCGCCTTCGGTCATTGCGAGCGCAAGGCGATGTCCATGGCGCTCGTCGACCGCTCCTTGCGCGCGCGCGAGCTGGGCGAGGAATTGCAGGCACCGGCGCAGGACGAGGAGTTCGTGCTCGCGCATTCCGACAATGTGCAGGCGACCGGCTTCGTCGAGCACCTCAAGCTGCCGCACTACGTGGACTTCCAGGCCGAGCTCGTGCTCGTGCGTCGCATGCGCGAGGAGGTTGCGGCGCAGGACAGCGGACAGGCGCCCATGCAGGAGGCCGCCGAATGAACGCGCCCGCTTACAACTTCGCCTATCTCGACGAGCAGACGAAGCGCATGATCCGCCGCGCGATCCTGAAGGGGATCGCGATCCCCGGCTATCAGGTGCCGTTCGCGAGCCGCGAGATGCCCATGCCCTACGGCTGGGGCACGGGCGGCGTGCAGGTGACGGCCGCGATCCTCGGCCCCGGCGACACCCTCAAAGTGATCGACCAGGGCGCCGACGACACCACGAACGCGGTCTCGATCCGCCAGCTCTTCGCGAAGACCGCGGGTGTGTGCACGACAACGCACACCGCCGAGGCGACCGTGATCCAAACACGCCACCGCATCCCCGAGACGAAGCTCGGCGAAGACCAGGTGCTCGTCTATCAGGTGCCGATCCCGGAGCCGTTGCGCTTCCTCGAGCCGCGCGAGACCGAGACGCGGCAGATGCACGCGCACGCCGACTACGGGCTCATGCACGTGAAGCTCTACGAGGACATCGCGCGCCACGGCCACATCTCCACGAGCTACGCCTATCCCGTGAAGGTGGACGGCCGCTACGTCATGGACCCGTCGCCCACGCCGAAGTTCGACAATCCGAAGATGAACGACTGCGCCGCGCTCCAACTCTTCGGCGCCGGCCGCGAGAAGCGCATCTATGCGATCCCGCCGCACACCACGGTCGTCTCGCTCGACTTCGAGGACCATCCGTTCGAGGCGAGCCGCACGCAGGCAAGCTGCGAACTTTGCGGCGCCGACGATTCCTATCTCGACGAGGTCATCACCGACGACCGCGGCGGGCGCATGTTCGTCTGCTCCGACACCGACTATTGCGAGGCGAGGCGGGAGGCGCGGCCATGATCGCCGAAGCGCCGCTCCTCGTCGCCGAAGGACTCGGCAAGACCTACGGCCGCCAGCTCGGCTGCCGCGATGTGTCGCTTGCGCTGCATGAAGGCGAGGTGCTCGCGGTCGTCGGCGAGTCGGGATCGGGCAAGTCCACCCTCCTGCATCTGCTCTCGGCGCAGTTGGAGCCGAGCGTGGGCCGCGTGCTCTACCGCACGCGCGATGGGGCGCTCCGCGACCTCGGTGAGATGACTACGGCGGAACGCAAGTTTCTCGCCCGCACCGACTGGGGCTTCGTGCATCAGGACGCGGCGGCCGGCCTGCGCATGGCGGTCTCCGCCGGCGCCAACGTGGGCGAGCGGCTGATGGCGGTCGGCGCGCGGCACTACGGCCGCATCCGCGGCGCCGCGCTCGATTGGCTCGCGCGCGTCGAGATCGACCCCGGCCGCATCGACGACGCGCCGCGCACCTTCTCCGGCGGCATGCGCCAGCGGCTGCAGATCGCGCGCAACCTCGTAACAAAGCCGCGCCTCGTCTTCATGGACGAGCCCACGGGCGGGCTCGACGTCTCGGTGCAGGCGCGGCTTCTCGATCTCCTGCGCGGTCTCGTGCGCGAGCTGCGCCTCGCCGCCGTGGTCGTGACCCACGACCTCGCCGTGGCGCGGCTCCTCTCGCACCGCATGATCGTGATGAAGGACGGCGAGGTGATCGAGGAGGGTCTCACCGATCAGGTGCTCGACGATCCGCGCGAGCCCTATACGCAGCTTCTCGTTTCCTCGGTGCTTCCGGCATGAATCCGGTCCTCGAAATCCGCGGCCTCGCCAAGTCCTTCACCATGCACTTGCAGGGTGGCGTGCGGATTCCGGTGGTCGCGGGCGTGAGCTTCTCGGTCGCTCCCGGCGAATGCGTCGTGCTCGGCGGCCCTTCGGGCGCCGGCAAGTCATCGATCCTGAAGATGATCTTCGGCAACTACCGCTGCGACGCCGGAGAAATCCGCGTCCGCAATGGAGACGAGACCGTCGATGTCGCTCGCGCAGCCCCGCGCCGTGTGCTTGCGCTGCGGCAAGAAACCATCGGCTACGTGAGCCAGTTCCTGCGCGCGGTGCCGCGCGTCTCCGCGCGTGACGTGGTGGCGGCACCCTTGGCGGACAGCGGCACGCCGCTCGACGCCGCTCGCGCGGAGGCCGAGCGCATGATGGCGCGGCTCAATCTGCCGGAGCGTCTCTGGAAACTGCCGCCCGCGACTTTCTCCGGCGGCGAGCAGCAGCGCGTCAATCTCGCGCGCGGCTTCCTGCCGGATCTTCCGCTCCTTCTGCTCGACGAGCCGACTGCCTCGCTCGACGCCGCGAACAGGGAAGTGGTCGTCGAACTCGTGAAAGAGAAGAAGGCGAGGGGCGTTGCCGTCGTCGCCATCGCCCACGACGAGGACGTGCGCGACGCCATCGCAGACAGGATCGTCGATGTCAGCCGCTTTGCCGCCGCCGCAGCCTGAGACCGTCATGCAGTCCGACCGCGAAGCTGTTATTCTCTCCAACGCCCGCATCGTGCTTGGTGAGCGCGTGATCGAGCGCGGCTGGCTCGCAATCGTGGATGGAAAAATCGCCGAGATCGGCGAAGGGAAGACGCCCGAGCGTGGCGAGGACTTCGAAGGCGATCTCCTGATTCCGGGCCTCGTCGAGCTGCACACCGACCATCTCGAAGCGCATTTCATGCCGCGCCCCAAGGTCTATTGGGACCCGGTGGCGGCCGTCGTTTCCTATGACGGGCAGCTTGCTACCAGCGGCATCACGACCGTGCTCGACTCGTTGCGCATCTGGCGCGAGGAGGACGTGAAGGATGCGGACGGCCACGCCGAGGTCCTCGCCGACGCCATCGCCGCGGCGCGCGCGGGCGGCCTCCTGCGCGCCGATCACTTCCTGCATCTGCGCTGCGAGGTGCCGATGCCGCGCGTGGTCGAGGAGGCGGCCGAGCTGATCGGCCGGCCGGACGTGCGGCTCGTCTCGCTCATGGACCACACGCCGGGCCAGCGCCAGTTCCGCGACGAGGAGAAACTGCGCACCTATTACCGCGGCAAGAACGGCGGCCTGACCGAAGCGGAGCTTGATGCCGTGTTCGAGACGCGGCGCCGCTTCAGCGCGGAGCACGGCGAGACGAACTATCGCCGGCTGGTGGAAATGGCGAAGACGCACGGCCGGCCGCTCGCAAGCCACGACGACACGACGCTCGGACACGTCCGGCAGGCAGTGGACGATGAGGTCGCGATTGCCGAGTTCCCCACCACGATGGAAGCCGCCGGGGCGCTGCACGCAGCGGGAATCCGTGTGCTCATGGGCGCGCCCAATCTCGTGCGCGGCGGCTCGCATTCGGGCAATGTCGCGACCGCGGAGCTTGCGAAGGCGGGCGTCCTCGACGCGCTGTCGTCCGACTATGTACCGGCGAGCCTGCTCATGGCCGCGCTCGCCCTGCCGGAAGCGGCGCCCGGCATCGACCTGCCGGCGGCCATCTGCACCGTGACGAAGACGCCGGCGGAAGCCGTGGGGCTCATGGACCGCGGCGAGATCGCGCCCGGCAAGCGCGCCGATCTTGTGCGCGTCCGCCGCCGGGATAATGTCGCGACCGCGCGCAGCGTCTGGCGCGAGGGGCGGCGGGTGGCATGAGCGCGGGTCGCCTCGTCCTCGTCGTCGGACCGAGCGGCGCGGGCAAGGACACGCTGATCGCGCTCGCACGCGACGCCTGCAAGGACGATCCCGCAATCGTCTTTCCCCGCCGCGTGGTGACGCGGCCCCCTTCGCCTTTCGAGGATCACGACAGCTTCACCGGGGAAGAGTTCGTCCGCGCGGAGAGGGAAGGCCGCTTCGCGCTCTCCTGGGAAGCGCACGGTCATCGCTACGGCATTCCCATCGGTATTGAAGAAGACTTGCGCGCCGGCCGGACCGTGGTGTGCAACGTATCGCGCGCAATCGTCGGCGCGGCCGCGCGGCGTTGGCCCGTGACCATCGTGTTCGTGACGGCGCCGCCGGAAGTGCTCGCTGCCCGCCTCGCTTCCCGGAGCCGCACAAGTGACGGCCTTGCATTAGACAGGCTCAACCGCACGGCCGACCTCGACGCCGGTATCTGCCCCGATCTCGTGATCGAGAATGTCGGTGCGCCGGAGGAAGGTGCGGGCAAGCTCCTCGCTGCAATCCGCGATCAGTCGGATTTGCGTGACTTCCACGCCGAGCTGCTGTTTTAAGACAGTCGATGCGGCATTCCGGCGCTGCCATCGACATCGTCAAGAAAGCTTACAATAACAACCGCGACGAAGATTATTGTCTCGGCGCATTCACCTGAGAGCGCGATGGTTCAGGTCGCGTGCCCTTTCTGACGGCTGCGCGGATCTGCGCTCGATCGACGCAAGCTGCATACGGCGTGCTTCACATTAGAAGGGTTTCAATATGCGGGGCTCGAGCACGAATTGCTTTGACAGTCCGCGCTGCGGTGCAATTAAGAAAGGACGATCGGAACGAGGCGGAAGTTCAATGTCACGGAAATCGTTTGCGGCGATCCTGATCGCGGTCGCATGGATTGGCGTTGCCGCGCCGGTTCATGCGCAGGCGCCCGCAGCGCAGCCGGGCACGACGGCTCCGGCAGACGCGGCGCCCGCCGCATCCGCTCAACCTTCGCCGCCCGTCCGCGGCGCCGTTGACATCGGCACCTTGCCGCAGGACCTGTCGCCGTGGGGCATGTATCTCGCTGCCGACTGGGTGGTGAAAGCGGTGATGATCTCGCTCGCCTTCGCGTCGATCGTCACCTGGACCGTATGGCTCGCAAAGACGCTCGAGCTGGCGGGCGCAAAGCGGCGTGCGCGGGTCGCGCTCGCCCATCTCGCGTCGTTGCGTTCGCTGCGGACGATCGCCGGGCGGCCGGCCCAGTTGAAGGGCGCCGTCGGCGCGCTCCTTGATGCGGCAGAGCTCGAGCTCGATCATTCGTCCGATGTGACCGACAAGGACGGCATCAAGGAGCGCGTCGCCTCGCGGCTCGACCGCGTGGAAGCCTCTTTTGCGCGGCGCATTTCGCGCGGCACGGGGGTGCTGGCGACGATCGGTGCGACCGCGCCGTTCGTCGGCCTGTTCGGCACCGTCTGGGGGATCATGAACGCCTTCATCGGCATCTCCAAATCGCAGACGACGAATCTCGCCGTCGTTGCGCCGGGCATTGCCGAGGCACTGCTCGCGACCGCCATGGGATTGATCGCAGCCATTCCCGCCGTCGTCATCTATAACGTTTTCGCACGTTCGATCGCGGGTTACCGCGGCTTGATCGGTGACGCCGCCGCCGAAATCCTGCGGCTTGTCAGCCGCGATCTCGATCGGCCCGCTGCGGAACGAACGGGCAAAAAGCCGAAGCTTGCCGCCGCGGAGTGACGCTCATGGCCGCGTGCATCCCGCGAAACGAAAGCGACGATATTCCCGAGACGCACGAGATTAATGTCACGCCCTTCATCGACGTGATGCTCGTCCTTCTCATTATCTTCATGGTGGCCGCACCGCTCGCCACGGTCGACATTCCCGTGGACCTGCCGGCCTCGTCGGTCGAGCGCCAGCCGCGGCCGGACAAGCCGCTCTACCTCACGGTCAAGACCGATCTCACCCTTGCGATCGACGAGAGCGACGTGCCGCGCGACGGGCTCGCGTCCGCGCTCGACGCCTGGACATCCGGCGACCGGGAGACGCGCGTGTTCCTGCGCGCCGACAAGGCCGTCTCCTACGGCGACGTGATGGAGGTGATGGAGCTGTTGCGGGCCGCGGGTTATCTCAAGGTCGCGCTCGTGAGCCTGGAGAGGGCCGCGGGGCCGTGACTGCCGACACCAGGCGGGAGCTATATCGCTGGGGAGTTTCCGGGGCGGCCGTTCTTGCGGCACATCTCGTCATCGTCGCTTACGCGGTGAGCCGGCCGGATTCGTCGCCAGCCACGCCGCCCGCAGCGATCGTCATCGACCTTGCGCCGATCGCCGCTGCGCCCGAGGTCCCGGAGATGGACCTGCCGGCGGCGCCGGAGCAACCCGACGCCGAAGAGGTCCCCGAGCAGCCGGTCGAGGAGGTGGCCAAGGAAGAGCCGCTGCCCGAGCCCGAGCCGCCGCCGCCCGTCCCGGAGCCGGAAGTGCCGCTTCCGCCGCCGCCTCAGGAAAAGAAGCCGGAAACGAAGGTGGAGCCGGAGCCGCAAAAGGTCGAGCCGCCGAAGAAGAGGCCCTCGCAGAAGCCGTCGGTTGCGACAGCGCCGCGTCCCATGCCCGCGCCGCAGGCAAAAGCAGCCGCGCCGGTCGCGTCGGCGAGCGAGACGCCGTCAAACGCGGTTCCAAACTGGCGCAGCCTGATCGCGGCGATTCTGGAGCGCAACAAGCGCTACCCGCCGGAGGCGCGCAGCCGCGGCGATCGCGGCACGGCCACCGTTCAATTCGCCATCAACCGGTCGGGCGGTCTCATCGGGGTAAATCTGAGCCGGAGCTCGGGCTCGCAGATTCTGGATCAGGAGGCGGTCGAGCTTGTGCGGCGTGCCCAGCCGTTCCCCCCGCCGCCGCCCGAAATGCGCGGAAGCACGATCACCCTGATCGTACCGGTTCGATTCAGCTTCAGATGATCGCGCGAATTGGCAAAGGCGCTATGTCGACGGGTCCGGGCGCTCGCCCCGCAGCACCACATAGATCGCCGGAATGACGAGCACGGTAAGTGCCGTCGAGGACGCGAGCCCGAACAGGAGCGAGATCGCAAGCCCCTGGAAGATCGGATCGGTAAGGATCACTGCGGCGCCGATCATGGCGGCGAGCGCCGTCAGCAGGATCGGCTTGAAGCGGATGGCGCCGGCTTCCAGGAGCACCTCGATCAGCGGCCGTTCCGCCGTGCGCGCATGGCGGATGAAGTCCACGAGCAGGATGGAGTTGCGCACGATGATGCCGGCGAGCGCGATGAAGCCGATCATCGAGGTTGCGGTGAACGGCGCACCGAACAGCCAGTGGCCGATCATGATGCCGATGAAGGTGAGGGGGATCGGCGTGAGGATCACGAGCGGCAGCTTGAACGAGCCGAACTGGGCGACGACGAGGATATAGATGCCGAGGATCGCCACCATGAAGGCGGCGCCCATGTCGCGGAACGTCACCCAGGTGACCTCCCATTCGCCATCCCATAAAAGGACCGGGCGGGATTCGTCGTCGGGCTGGCCGTGCAGCGCGATCGCGGGCTTCGGCACTCCGCCCCAGTCCGCCTTGGCGATCGCATCGGACACCGCGATCATGCCATAGACCGGCGCCTCGAATGCGCCGGCAAGCTCGGCGATCACCATCTCGGCGGCGCGGCCGTTATGCCGGAAGATCGGATAAGATGCGCGCTCCCGCGTCACGGAGACGACGTCGCCGAGCTCGACGATCGCGCGGTCGCCGGGCAGCGCATTGGCCGGCACCGGCGTCGCCAGCGTGCGCTCGTTGACCACGCGTTCGCTCTTCGACAAGGCGATGCGGATCGGGATCGGCTGGCGACCGCCGCCCCGGTGCGAATAGCCGACCGTCGTGCCGCCGCCGAAGGTGCGGATCGTGTCGTACACGTCGCTCTGCTCGACGCGGTAGTATTCGAGGTTGTCCTGGTCGATGGCGATGCGTACGCGTTCCGGCCGGTTGCGGAAGCTGTCCTCCACGTCGACGATGAAGGGCACGCGCTCAAACGCTTCGCGCACTTTTTCCGCGACCGCCCGCCGCGTCTCGGGGTCGGGTCCGTAAATTTCGGCGAGCAGCGTGCCGAGCACCGGCGGGCCGGGCGGCGGTTCGATCATCTTGACGACGGTGCCGTCGGGAAGGGGCAGGTCCCTGAGCCGCGCGCGCAGTTCGAGCGCGACATCGTGGCTCGCGCGGCTGCGCTCGCCCTTGGGCGCGAGGTTGACCGCGATGTCGCCCTGCTGCGGCTGCGCGCGCAGATAGTAGTGGCGCACGAGGCCATTGAAGTTGAACGGTGCCGCGGCGCCGGCGTAGGTCTGGAAGGAGACGATCTCCTCCACGGGTGCGAGCCGCTCCACCATCATCTGCAGCACGCGCTCGGTATCCTCGACCGACGATCCCTTCGGCAGATCAATCACCACCTGCAGGTCGGTCTTGTTGTCGAAAGGCAGGAGCTTGACGGTGACGTGCTGCGTGTAGAGCAGTCCGAGCGAGGCGAGCGTGACGATGCCGACCGCAATCAGGAAAATCCACGAGCGTCGCCGGGTGCGCAGCACCGGCTTCGCCGCGGCGACATAGGCTCGGCCGAGCCATCCGCCGTGCGCGGCGTCGTGTCCGTGCGCCGCGGCATGCGCGCCGCCGCCGAATTTCATCATCAGCCAGGGCGTGAGCATGACGGCAACGAAGAAGGAGAACAGCATCGCCGCCGAGGCATTCGCCGGGATCGGGCTCATATACGGCCCCATCATGCCGGAGACGAACAGCATGGGCAGGAGCGCCGCGACGACCGTAAGCGTCGCGACGATGGTCGGGTTGCCGACCTCGGCCACCGCCTCGATGGCGGCCTGCGTGCGCGACCGCCCGTCCTGCATCGCCCAGTGGCGCGCGATGTTCTCGATCACCACGATCGCGTCATCGACCAGGATGCCGATCGAGAAGATGAGAGCGAACAGGCTCACCCGGTTGAGCGTGTAGCCCATGATCCAGGAGGCGAAGAGGGTGAGCAGGATGGTGGTCGGAATGACCACCGCGACCACGAGCGCTTCGCGCCAGCCGATGGCGAAGCCGACGAGGATCACGATCGAGATTGTCGCAAGCCCGAGATGGAAGAGAAGCTCGTTCGCCTTTTCGTTCGCCGTCTCGCCGTAGTTGCGGGTGACGGCCATCTCCACGTCGGACGGAAAGATCTGGCCGCGCGCCTGTTCAAGCCGTTCGACGATATTATGCGCGATGACCACGGCATTGGTGCCCGGCCGTTTGGCGATAGCGAGCGACACCGCGGGCGTCCGCTCGAGGCCCGCCGCGGTCTTGCGCACATTCATGACGCGCGCTTCGTTCGGCTCCGTCGCCAGCACCACGGAGGCCACGTCGCGCACATAGACTGGTCGTCCGTCGCGCGCGGTCAGCAGCAGGTTGCCGATTTCGGAGAGCGATTGCAGGGTCTGGCCGGCGACAAGGGTGCGCTGCTCGCCCGCCTCGCGCACGCGCCCGGCCTGGAACGAGCGGTTGGCGCCGGCGACCTTGGCGGCGAGCTGCTGCAGGGTGACGCCGTAGAGCGAGAGCCGTTCGGGGTCGGGCTCGACGCGAATCTCCTCGGGCTGCTCGCCGACGATATAAGTGAGGCCGATGTCCGGCAGCTTCAGCACCTCGACCTGCAGTTCGCGGGCGAGGCGCGTCAGGCCGTTCGCGGTCCAGCGGTCCGCCGCGGCCGGCGTCGGCGCGAGCGTGACGACGACGATGGCGACGTCGTCGATGCCGCGGCCGACGATCAAGGGCTCCGGGATGCCGACCGGGATACGGTCCATGTTGGCGCGGATTTTCTCGTGCACGCGCAGGATCGCTGCGTCGGCGTTCGTGCCGACGAGGAAGCGCGCGGTGACGACCGAACCATCGTCCTCGGTCTGCGAATAGACGTGCTCGACGCCGTCGATGCTCTTGATGATGGTTTCCAGCGGCTCGGTGACGAGCTTGACCGCATCTTCCGCCTTGAGCCCGTTGGCCTCCACATGGATGTCCACCATGGGCACGGAGATCTGCGGCTCCTCCTCGCGCGGCAGCGTGACGAGAGCAACGAGCCCGAGCGCGAAGGCCGCGAGCAGGAAGAGCGGCGTGAGCGGCGAGGCGATGAAGGCGCGGGTGAGGCCGCCGGCAATCCCGAGCTTCATGGCTTGGGGTCCGGCATGACCACGCGATCGCCGTCGCGCAATCCGGTCAGGACCTCGATTTGAAGGCCGTCGCCGGTCTCGATGGCTTCGCCCAGGATCACGGCAATCTCGAGCGCTCCGTTGTCGGCGGCGATACGGACGTAGTCGATGCCGTGGCGCGTCGTGACGGCCTCCGCAGGAACGGCGATCACCGAACGCTGGGCGACCGGAATCCACACGAGCGTCCGCTCATTGACGAAGTAGTCGCCGATCCCGTCCACCTCGACGTCGGCGATCACGCGGCCGCTTGCGATCTCCGGATAGACCTTGGCGACGCGGCCGGGCAGCGCCTCCGCGATGCCGCCGCTCGCCGCAGGCGACAGGCCGCGCCGTCCGATCCGTACGGCGGCATTCTCTCTGATCTCCGCTGCATGGCGCTCGGGCAGCGAAAGCCGCAGGTAGTAGCGGCCCGCTGCAATGCGCGCGATCTCCTCGCCGGCGAGGACCACGGAGCCGAGCGTGACCGGAACCGTGAGAATACGGCCGCCCGCGGGAGCGAGAATCTCGCCCTCGCGCGCCCGCTGCTCGACCACGGATTTCTCAGCCTGCGCGGCAGCGACCTGATTGACGACGACATCGAACTGCGTCTTCGCCTGATCGACGCGCGCCTGGGTCGCGACGCCGCGCGCGAGCAGTTGCTGCGCCCGGTCAAGCTCGGTACGTGCGTTCTCAACCTGCGAATTGAGCGCCTCGATTTTTGCCTCGGCCGCATTCAGCTCGAGCGCCAGTTTGTCATCGATAACAACCGCGACGACCTGACCTTCCTTGACCTGATCGCCCTCGCTGACCCTGATCTCGCGGATCGAGCCGCCGATGCGCGCGCGTGCGGGCACAATGCGCGTGCTTTCGACCCGGCCGAACACCGCCTTCATGTCGGGGACCGTGATGCTTCTCACGACGAAGTCGGCTGTCTTCGCGGGCGTGATGCCGGCCAAGATCAACAAAGCGACAAGAAAGGTGGAAGCAGTGTGTGTCTGCATAGCCATGCCATGTGGAGACGTGGACGCTGCGCGATAGCGGCGCAACGTCCACGAGATGAAGGGCTGATTAGTGAAATGCCTCGCCGGACCTGACGCCGAGCTTCCTGAAAATGATGGCCGCGGGGCAGAACCCGGTGACCGGCGCCTGCAGGAGGTTGAACCCGACGAAGGCTGTCAGGAGGCACCAGTAGGGCGACACGTAGTAGCTGAGCAGCAGCGAGGCGAGGATCATGAAGCCGGCGAACATCATGACGGCGCGATTGACGGTCATTGTATTACTCCTCTGAACGCGGTTGGTGAGTTGCGGTGAAATCTGGTCTTGCCTCAGGCCTGCGATCTCTCGGCGGCCGGCGCGCTGCCGCGCGCGGCGCGCCACACGAGCGGCACCAGCACAAAGGCGACGGCCGGGAAGATGAGCCAGTTGATCGTCTGCCAGCCGGAGGCATGCAGCAGGCCGCCGGAAAAGAAGGAAGCCGCCGCGACGACGCCGAACACCATGAAGTCATTGGCGCCCTGCGCCTTGCCGCGTTCCGCGGGCGTGTGGCAGTCGGCCACCATGGCGGTCGCGCCGATGAAGCCGAAATTCCAGCCGACGCCGAGAAGGATCAGCGAGATCCAGAAATGCGTGAGGCCGAGGCCCGAGAGGGCGACGGCGCCCGCACCGGCGATCAGCAGCAAACCGGCAGCAGTCACGCGTTCCTTGCCGAACCAGGTAATCAGATAGCCGGTCGCGAAGCTCGGCGCGAACATGGCAAGGACGTGCCATTGGATTCCGAGCGCGGCGTGATCGACGGAATGGCCGTGCCCAACCATGGCGACCGGCGCGGCCGTCATCACGAAGGTCATCAGCCCGTAGGACACCACGCCGGCGGTCACCGACAGCATGAAGCGCGGCATGAGCAGAATCTGCGCCAATGTCCGGCCGCCGGCCGCCGACGAAGCGCTGGCCCCGTCCGTCCTTGGCGCGCGCAGCAACATGAGAACGGGCATAGCGATCAGCGCCAATGCCGCCTGGCTGAGGAAACTCCCGGCGTAAGGCGTGGAGGGGATCGCGTCGCGGGTCCAGATGACAAGTTGCGGACCGATGATCGCTGCGATCAGGCCGCCCACCATGACCCAGGAAATCGCCTTCCCCCGCATGGCCTCGGTGGCAGCGTCGGTGGCTGCGAACCGGTAGCTCTGAACATAGGCGGCATAGAAGCCGGCGATGAGCGTTCCGAGGCAGAAGATGGCAAAGGATGTCATGCCGATGCCGAACGCGGCGACGAGGCCAGCCGCGATTCCAAACATTGCGCCGAGCAGGTAGCCGTTACGCCGGCCGAAGCGGCGCATGATGAACGCGGCCGGAAGCGTTCCCAGCGCCAGGCCGAGGTTGAACACGCTGACCGGCAGGGTCGAGAGCGCCGGGTCCGACGACAGCGACTGGCCGACGAGTCCGCCGAGCGAAACAACGATCGGCGGGCTCGCTGCGCCAAGCGCCTGCGCCGCGGTGAGAACCACGATGTTTCTGCGGGCGACGGTGTCTTGCCCTGCCGGGAGATCGGTCATGCACGTCTCCTGGCCGGCCGCAGCTTTGGTCCGGCGCAATACGACGCATAGAGAACCTGCATGACCTCGAGTGCAGGCTGACTTGAGAAACGATACCAGATGGTCTGGCCGTCGCGGCGGCCGGAGATGATGCGATCCCGCCGCAGCAGCGCCAGATGCTGGGAGGCTGTGGAGTCGCGGACTCCAAGGAAGTCGGCAAGCTGACCCACCGACTTCTCGCCATCGATGAGCTGGCAGAGAATGAGAAGGCGATGCCGGTTGGACAACGCCTTCAGCACCGCGCTGGCATCGTCCACCGCCCCGCGCATGACTTTGGGATCGATCCTGGCTTTAATATTCATACTTGCGTATATTCGATTTATTGAATATATTGTCAAGAGAGAAAAGCGTGGTGAAACGATGATCCACCGCAAACGAGGTTCCTGGGCGCAAACCTGCCGCTGTGCCGGGGAGCCAATCCGTCAACGATCGAGACAAATGGGAAGAGAAGCCGATGAAACGACGCGAGTTTCTGATTGGAGCCGCCGCGTGCGCGACGGCGGGCAGCGTGATGGCAGGAGGAGTATCGGCACAGGAATCAGCGGCGCGTGCCCGCATTGTCATCGCGGGAGCGGGCGCGGCCGGGCTTTCGCTCGCTGCGCGCCTGCGCCGGCAGATGCCGAACGCAACCATTATCCTCATCGACGCCAAGAAGGAGCATCATTTCCAGCCCGGCTTCACGCTGGTTGCGACCGGTCTGTGGAGCCCGGCGGATGTCACGGAGCGGAACGCCGACTATGTGCCGCGCGGCGTGGAATGGATCGAGCAGGCCGTCGCCGAGTTCGATCCCGATGCCAAGGCCGTCGTTACGGCGGCAGGGCAACGGGTTGCCTACGATTTCCTGTTCGTCGCCACCGGCCTGATGCTCGACTACCGGGCGATCGCCGGCATGGACCTGTCCCTCATCGGCAAGGAGGGAATCGCTTCGATCTATGCCGGTCCCGCGCAGGCTGCGGCGTCGGCGGCGGCCATCGACCGCTTCATCGAGACCGGCGGCGTCGGCCTGTTCGGGCGTCCGGCGGGCGAGATGAAATGCGCCGGCGCGCCGCTCAAGGTCACGTTCGTCACCGACGACAAGGCACGCCGCAAGGACCGGCGCGGCGCCGTCAAGCTGATCTATAACGCGCACAATCCCGCCGTGTTCGCCGTTCCTCCGGTCCATGACAAGGTGAAGACGCTGTTCGCCGAGCGCGACATCGCGGTGAACTACAGTCACGTGCTCAAGGCGATCGATCCCGGCGCAAAACGTGCAACCTACGCGACGCCGAAGGGCGACGTGACGCTCGACTACGACTTCATCCATGTCGTGCCGCCGATGCGCGCGCCCGATGCGGTGCGCAACAGCCCGCTGCCGTGGCGCCAGGGTCCGCTCGCGGCCGATGGATGGGTGGAGGCCGACAAGGCCACGCTGCGCCATCCGCGCTATCCGGAGGTCTTCGCCGTCGGCGACATCGCCGGCGTGCCGCGCGGCAAGACGGCGGCAAGCGTCAAGTGGCAGGTGCCGGTGGTGGCGGACAATCTCGTCGACGAGACGGCGGGGCGCACGCCGCAGAAGACCTACAACGGCTACACCTCCTGCCCGATGGTGACGGCCGTCGGCAAGGCGATGCTGATCGAGTTCGACTACGACGGAAAGCTCATTCCTTCCTTCCCGTTCATTCCGCCGCTGGAAGAACTCTGGGTGTCCTGGCTGATCGAGGAGAAGGGCCTGAAGGGCGCCTACCGCGCCATGCTGCGCGGCCGCGCATAACAAGGAAGGAGACGACCATGAGCGATTTCAATCCGGTGACGCTGTTCTTTATTCTCTACGAAAGCATGGGGGTGTGGCTCTGGCTGTTGCTCGGCCTCGCCCTCGTGCTGCTCGTCGGCATCGTTACGAGCGTGCTGCGGCTGCGCCGCGCCGGCCGGCCGGTGAAGCGCCCGGTCATTGCGGCGCTCGTCGTCGGGCTGATCGCGACCGTGGCGGCGACCTTCGCCGTGCCTGCCTGGACGCTCGCCGGCCCCGGCGCGCTTAGCGCAGCGATCGATTATGCCTTCGCGTTCCTGTTCGCACTGGTGCCGGGCGCGGCCGTCGCCGCTCTGGTCTTCATGATGGCCGCGCGCCGCTGCGTCAGTCGGGGAGCGGCAACAGTTTAGTGCCGCGACCGCATGCAAGCCGTGCCCGGTTGGTGCGGAACGGGGAGGTTGAGCATGAATGACCCTGTGCAACGTCGCGCGGCCGCCAAGCCAGCGCCGCCGCCCGGCAGAGAGGATTCGAATACAGGCTTCGCGGCCATTTGGCGCAAGCCTGCAACGAGGTATGCGCTGGCGGTGGCGGCCGTCGTTGCAGCCATAGTTGTTGCAGCCGTCGCCTATGCCAACCGCCCCATCGGCGTTCAGGTCGCAATGATCGAGCGGAACGTTCCGATCCGGGTGTTTGGCCTTGGGACCGTGGAAGCGCGCGTGTTGTCGAAGATCGGTTTCGAGGTCGGAGCCACGCTTGCCGAACTCCATGCCGACCATGGCGACCGCGTGAGCGAGGGCCAAGTGTTGGCCCGGCTCAACACCGGCGAGCAAAACGCCAAGGTCGCCAAAGCGCAAGCTGCGCTGCTGATCGCCGAGGTCAATATTACGAAGAGCGCGGCCACTTTGGAGAAGGCGCGGGCGGTGCTCGCCCAGAAGCAGGAAGCCAATCGGCGCAAGCAGGCTCTGGCTGGCCGTGACGTGGTCTCCCAGCAGGCAGCGGAAGAGGCTATCCGCGACGAGGCCGTGGCCAAGGCCGACGTTGCGGTGGCAGAGAGCGAGGTGGAGAGCGCCAAGGCACAACTGACCGACGCCCGCGCTCAGCTTCAGTATGAGGAGACGATGCTGCGGCACCGGACGCTCGTCGCTCCCTTCGACGCCGTGATCATCGAGCGCCACAAAGAGCCGGGCACCGTCATCAGGGCCGGCGATCCAATCTTCACCCTCGTCGCGGTCGGCAGTTATTGGGGCCTCGCCCATGTCGACGAGGCGCGCGCAGGCTTTATCGAGGAAGGGCAGCCTGTCGAGGCGCGCCTGCGCTCCCGGCCGCTCGAATCCTTCACAGGCCGCGTGATCCGCATCGGGCTCGAAAGCGACCGGGTCACCGAGGAGCGGCGCGTCTATCTCAGGGGCGAGAACCCGCCGAACCGCATCTATCTCGGGGAGCAGGTGGAATTCTGGATCACCGTCGCCAAGCTCGACAATGCCCTGCTTGTGCATTCAGCCGCGGTGCATGGCTACGACGGACGGCAGGGTACGGTGTGGACAGTCGAGGAAGGACGTCTGCAGCGCCGCCTCGTCCAGTTCCGCCATCGCACTGAAGATGCGCGCCTTGAGATCGTCGGGGGCCTTCCCGCAAGCGCCCGCGTCGTGATCCGTCTGGAGAGCGGACTGCGTGAAGGCCGTGCGGCGCGCGTGATCGAGGCGGGACCCAAATGAATCTCGCCTATCGTGACATCCGGCACAATCTCGGCCGCTTCCTGCTGACGTGCATGGGGCTCGGATTGCTGCTCAGCGTCGTGCTGGCCATGATCGGCATCTATCGCGGTCTTGTCGTTGATGCCCTGACAATTGCGCGGGCGCCGGCCGTCGACCTGTGGGTGGTGGAGGCCAATACACGTGGTCCCTTTGCCGAGGCCTCCCGGATTCCCGGAGATATCCGCGAGGCGGTTGCACGCATCGCCGACGTGACGGCGGCCGGCAGCATCACCTATCAGACCGTCGAGACCGAGTATCAGGGTGGCAAACTAAGGCTCTATGTCATCGGCTACGAATTGACGCGCCCAGGCGGTCCGCCCGAGATCGTCGAGGGTCGCGACATCGCGCGCAGCCATTACGAGATGGTCGCCGACCGCTCAACCGGATTGACCTTGGGCGAGCGGGTCCAGCTCGGCCGTAACACCTTCACCGTAGTGGGATTGACCCGGCACCAGGTCAATTCCGGCGGCGATCCTGCCATCTACATCACCTTGCCCGATGCACAGAAGCTGCAGTTCGATCTCGCTCCGCCGGCGGCGCGGGTGCAACTCGCCCGCGGCTCCGGTGGCGCCAGCCTTGACACCGTCAACGCCGTCGTCGCCCGGCTGCATCCCAATGCCTCTCCCGACGCCACCGCCGAAACGATACAGCGCTGGAAGCATCTGGCGGCGATCACGCAGGAGGCTCAGGAAGTCATCCTCTCGCGCTCGCTCGTTGACCGCGCGCGGCGACAGATCGGCCTTTTTACGTCTCTTCTGCTCGCCGTCTCCGCCGTCATCATCGCGCTCATCATCTTTACGATGACCATGGAGAAGCTGAAGCAGATCGCCACCCTGAAGCTGATCGGGGCTTCCGACCGCACCATCGTCGGCATGATCGTGCAGCAGGCGCTGGCCCTCGGGCTCATCGGCTTCGCCATCGGTGCCGCGATCATCGTCAATATCAAGGACTACTTCCCGCGGCGCGTGATCCTGGAGCCGGACAATGTGGCTGTCCTCGGCCTTATCGTGATCGCAGTGTGCCTCCTCGCCAGCGGCCTCGGCGTGCGTGCGGCGCTCAGGGTCGATCCGGCAACGGCGCTCGGAGGCTGACGTGACGGGATCGGACTCGGCCATCCCGCTCGTGCGACTCAACGGTATCTCCAAGCATTTCGGTGAGGGCGAGACGCGCGTGGATGCGCTGCGGGAGGTCTCGCTCGAGGTTTTTCCCCGTCAGGTCGTCGCGCTGCTTGGGCCATCCGGCTCGGGTAAGACTACACTTCTCAATGTCATCGGCTGCATTCTCGATCCGTCGGCGGGCTCCATGGAGCTCGATGGCGAGCTCGTTCTGCATGATGCCCGTTGGCAGCGCGGCGATCTGAGACGGCTGCGGCTCGACAAGATCGGCTTCATCTTCCAGTACCACAACCTGCTGCCCTTCCTCGATGCGACGGACAATGTGGCGGTTGTCCTGCAGCTTGCGGGCGTCGACATTGCCGCCGCACGCAAGCGGGCAGTCGAGCTTCTCGACTATCTGGAGGTCGGCCACCGCAAGAGCGCCATGCCGTCAAAGCTCTCCGGCGGCGAGGCGCAACGCGTTGCCATCGCCCGCGCGCTGGCCAACAGTCCGCGCATCATTCTGGCCGACGAGCCGACCGCCGCGCTCGACTCCAGGCGCGCCGGCATCGTCATGGACCTGTTGCGGAAGCTTGCCGTCGAGCGTGATGCCGCCATCATTGCCGTCACGCACGACGAGAAGATCTTCGACCGCTTCGATCGCATATTCCGGTTACGCGACGGGCGGCTGGAATAGGCGGCGCGATAATCTCCGCGGCGGCCTTCGCTGTGCCCGCGCCGGGAACAGGGAAGGGACCTGGCGCGGGCTAGAGACGACCCGCCGCGAGATCGAAGCGGATCACGTCCACGTTCTCACCCGCCTCGGCAGGCGGCGCGAACGATGCCCGCCGCAGCAGTCCGCCCGCCTCGGACAGCGTCATCAGCATGGAGCTGTCCTGCGTCGTGAAAGGATGCGCAACCAGCGAACCGTCCGCGGCGCGCTCGAGGCGCGTGCGGATATAGTCCTCGCGACTGTCGTTCGCTTTCATCGGTACGCCGAGCCGCGCCGGCTCGAAATGCGGCCCCGCGTCCGCAAGGCCGAGCATCCGGTTCATGGCGGGCCGCAGGAAAAGAATGGCGCAGACGAGCGCCGAAACCGGATTGCCCGGCATGGCGAGGACCGGCAGTTCGCCGATCCGCCCGAACATCAGCGGCTTGCCCGGCCGCATGGCGATGCGCCAGAAATCCACCACAAGGCCGCGCGTGCGCATGGCCGCCTGCACGAGATCGTGCTCGCCGACCGAAGCGCCGCCGGTCGTCACCAGGAGGTCGGCGCCGCGTGCGAGATCGGCGGCTTGCGCGATCGCGTTCGTCTCGTCGCGCGCAATGCCGAGATCGAGAGGTTCGCCGCCCCATGAAGCTACGGCAGCCGCGAGCGCTATGCTGTTCGATGCCGGGATCTGATCGGGGCCGGGCTCGACGCCCGGCTCCACGAGCTCATCGCCCGTCGACAGGATCGCGATGCGCGGCCTTCGCCGTACCGGAATCTGCGCGTGGCCGCAGGAGGCGATGAGGCCGACGTCGCGCGCGCTCAGCGCGCGCCCCGCCGGCACGCAGACCTGACCGGCCTTGAAATCAAGCCCGGCGGCGCGGATGTGCCGCCCGGGAGAAGGGACCTTGCGGATCTCGACGATGCCGTCTTCCTCGCTCGCTTCTTCCTGCACGGCAATCAGATCGGCGCCGTCGGGAACCGCGGCGCCCGTGAAGATCTGCACGCAGGCGCCGGGCTCGACCTGCCCGGCGAAGCGCGCACCTGCACGTGAGACGCCGGCCTTGCGGAGCCGCACCGGAAGCTTCTCCGCGTCCGCCGAGCGCAACGCATAGCCGTCCATCGCCGAAACGGCAGACGGCGGATGGCTGAGGCGGGCGGCCACGTCCTCGCCCGTGACGCGGCCATGAGCGGCGGACACCGGAATTCGTTCGCAGTCGAGCAGCAGCATCGCCGCGAGAATGCGCGCGCGGGCTTCCTCGACCGGAAGCAGTTTCTGGCCGGCCGCGGCAGCCTTAGCCTGCGGCTCGCTCGCAACGGCGCGTGTACTCATTTCAGCAACTCACGAATTTCGGTAACTCCTGGAGAAACGTGCGCAACGATCAGTCGACCGCAATCATGACATTCGAGGCCTTGATGATGGCGTAGGCCGTCTGTCCCTTGGCGAGCTTCAGGTCGTCGACCGCCTGGTTCGTGATCGAGGAAGTCACGATCGAGCCGCCGATGTCAATCTTCACATGCGCGGTCGTTTGTCCTTTCGTGACGTCGACGATCGTGCCCTTCAGGATGTTTCGCGCACTGATCTTCATGGCCGTCTCCTCCGGGTTCAGGCGGGACTCTTTCTGCGCTTGCGGGCGAGCTTCTCCATCGCCTGGAAATCGGCGCGCGCGGAGGAGTCGGCGTTCGCCTCGATCGAGCGGTAGAGCTCCACGACCCGCTCGCCGACCGGCGTCAGCACCGCCCCGCCGCCATGCCGCCCGCCCGTTGCCGCCGCCACCGCGGGCTCTTGCAGGGAATCGTTGATCTCCTCGACCAGCAGCCACGCCCGGCGGTAGGACATGCCCATCCGCCGCGCGGCGGCCGAGATCGACCCCGTGGAGCGGATCGCTTCGAGGAGCGCGATCTTCCCTGGCCCGATCCGTTCGCCGCTGGTGAGATCGAGACGGATGCTGAGGCGCGGCTGCTGCATGAATCGACCGGATCTCTAAGAGTTCCGCAGAGCACACAGCGAACCGGCCGGTCCGGTCAAGGGGCAGGGCGGCAAAATCGTCTGTTTGCCGGCCGCGATTTCGCATGACGAAAGCAGCACGCCCGAGCGGCGGGCCATGGAGGGGGCGGGGCGGACATTTTTGTAACGTCCGCCCCTTCCTATGCGCCACCCGCGTGCGTGAGCACCGTTCGCGCCCGACGCGGGAGAGTCATCACGAATTACAGCCCGACGATCACCGACTTGATCTCGGTATAGGTCTCGACGCCCTCGCGGGCGTTCTCGCGCCCCCAGCCGGACTGCTTGTAACCGCCGAATGGGACCGCGAGGTCAAGCCCGAAGGTGTTCACGCACACGGTGCCCGCCTTGAGCTTCTTCGCCATCTTGTGGGCGATGCCGAGGTTCTGCGTCCAGAGATAGGCGGAAAGGCCGTAGGTCGTGTCGTTCGCCTTGGCCGAGATCTGCTCCAGGTCGTCGTCGCTGAAGGACGAGGCGCTGAGCACGGGGCCGAAGATCTCCTCGCGGACGATCGACATGTCGTGGCTCGTGTCGGCGAACACCGTTGGCTGCACGAAATAGCCCTCGCGGTCGAGGCGCTTGCCGCCGGTGACGACGCGCGCGCCCGCGTCCGCGCCGGCCTTGAGGTAGCCGGTCACGCGCTCGATCTGCTCCTGCGAGACGAGCGGCCCGAAGTCCGTGTCCGGCTCCGTGCCGGGGCCGACCTTCAGCTTCTCCGCATGCTTGGCGACGCCCTCGACGAGCTTGTCGAACACGTCCTTGTGCGCATAGAGGCGCGAACTCGCCGCGCACACCTGCCCGCTATTGAAGAAGATGCCGTTCGCGGCGGCCGGGATCGCACGATCGAGATCGGCGTCGGGGAAGATGATGATCGGCGACTTGCCGCCGAGTTCGAGCGTGACGCGCTTGAGGTTGCCGGTCGCCGCCTTGAGGATGAGCTTGCCGACTTCCGTGGAGCCGGTAAACGAGATCTTGTCCACGCCGGGATGCTCGGAGAGCGCGGCGCCCGCCGTCTCGCCAAAACCGGTGACGATATTGACGACGCCCTCGGGGAAGCCGACCTCTTGGATCAACTCGCCCAGGCGGAGTGCGGTGAGCGGCGTCTGCTCGGCGGGCTTGAGGATGACCGTGCAGCCTGCCGCAAGCGCCGGTGCCATCTTGTTCGCCGCCATCATCAGCGGGAAGTTCCACGGCACGATCAGGCCGACGACGCCCACGGGCTCGCGCAGCGTGTACATGTGCCAGTCGCCGGGCTTGTTCGCCGACATGGTTTCGCCGTTGAGCTTCGTGGCCCAGCCGGCGTTGTAGCGGAACTTCTCGGCGGAGCCGGGAATGTCGGCCATCCGCGCCAACTTCAGCGGCTTGCCGTTGTCGAGGGTCTCAAGCAGCGCCAGCTCGTCGGCGTGTGCGTCGATCGCGTCGGCAAGCTTCCACAGGAGCTTCGCGCGCTGCGACGGCGTCATCTTCGGCCACGGCCCGCGCTCGAACGCCGCGCGCGCAGCGGCAACCGCGAGATCGATGTCGGCCTTGTCGCCCTCGGCGGCCTGCGCGATCACCTGTCCGTCGGCCGGATTATAGACGGGAAAGGTCTTGCCCGATTGGGACGCTACCCACTTGCCGTTGATCAGGTGCTTGCGCGGCGTGGCCAGAAAGTCCGTCGCGAGCTTCTTGCCTTCGACCGATGTGACCGGGATGTTCATGACGAATTCCTCCATTCTCGGCGTTCTGGTTTCGAATTCTAGTTCAGGCTGGGCTGGGATTCCTGCGGATTTGCGGCGCGATCGAAAAGTTCACCGGCCAGGGATCGGAGGTCGCGCTCGCTGAATCCGAAAGAAGCCTCGAATCCGTGTGTTGTCTTTAGAGTCAGAATAAAGTGATGGCTGGTACCCGAGCGCTGCAGTTTCCAATGGCTCGCGAGAAAGACAACCCGCATGTTCTCATCGCGGAACCGCGCTTGCAAGACTAGCTGCATCAGGCGCGGCAGCGTCATGGTGAGCTGATTGAGGCAGTCCGACGGAATGGACAGGGTTGCGGGGTTGCCTTCCGCGTCGGTCACGTTCAACCGCACGCGGCTACCGTCCGACGCCAGCTCGCAGGTCGTCAGCGCGACCGCCGTGATCTCCTGCGCCATCGGCGCCTCCTGCAATAAACCTGATCCCTGCTTACGTTATATCCTATCAAGAATAACGACAACCTGTCTGCAAGCATGGGCGGCAATTCGACAATCCGGCCGTCGGCAACGTCTTACATCAAAAAGCTTTGCCGGATCGCAAAAGCTTGACATCTTTCAAAGCCATTTTTTGCGGATGAAGATTCGAGAATTGGCCGCTGGCGCGGCCTTGCAAGAACCGAGTGTGGAATTCACACAATATCGGAACATCAGGGAAGAGGCGATCCGAACGAGGAGGTTGAGCAGCAGAACCGGCGCAAGGGCCGGGATGCAGAAGCGCAGCAAATCCTGCTGGATGTGTTCGGCTGATGGAGATTGAGATGAAAAAACTGATTACGGGTGCATTTCTTGCCGCAACGCTCGCCGTATCGGCGCAGGCACAGGACACGACGCTGCTGAACGTTTCCTACGACCCGACGCGCGAGCTCTATCGCGCCTTCAACGCCGCTTTCGTCGCGCACTGGAAGGAGAAGACCGGTAAGACGATCGCTGTCCGGCAATCGCACGGCGGTTCCGGCGCGCAGGCGCGCGCGGTGATCGACGGTCTCGACGCCGATGTCGTCACGCTCGCCATGCAGTCCGACGTCGATGCGATCGTGAAGAACTCCGGCAAAATTGCTGCGGATTGGCGCCAGCGGCTCCCCAACAACAGCGCGCCCTACACCTCAACGATGATCTTCCTGGTTCGCGCCGGCAATCCGAAAGGGGTGAAGGACTGGGACGATCTCGTGAAGCCCGGCATCCAGGTCATCACGCCCAATCCCAAGACCTCGGGCGCCGCGCGCTGGAACTATCTCGCTGCCTGGGCCTATGCCCATCAGAAGTTCGGCGGCGACGAGGCCAAGACAAGGGAATTCGTTTCGGCACTCTACAAGAACGTGCCGGTCCTCGACACGGCGGCGCGCGGCTCGACCACGACCTTCGTGCAGCGCGGCATCGGCGATGTCTATGCCGCCTGGGAGAACGAGGCACTGCTCGCCCTCAAGGAGCTCGGACCGGGCAAGTTCGAGATCATCGTGCCGTCGCTCTCGACGCTCGCCGAGCCGACGGTGGCGCTCGTCGACGGGAACGTGGACAAGAAAGGCACGCGGGAAGTCGCGCAAGCCTATCTTGAGTTCCTCTATTCGCCGACCGGGCAGAAGCTCGCCGCCAAGAACTTCTACCGGCCTTATCAGATCCAGCACGCCGATCCGGAGGATGCCAAGCTGTTTCCCAAGCTGAAGCTGATCACGATCGACGATCCGCTGTTCGGCGGATGGGCCAAGGCGCAGCCGCATCACTTCGGTGATGGTGGTACCTTCGATCAGATCTACAAGCGCTGATCGAAGCACCCGCTAATGAATGCAGTCGCAGCCATCGTTGGGCGGCGCCCGAGCGTGATCCCGGGATTCGGGATCACGCTTGGTTTTGCCCTGACCTATCTGAGCTTGATCGTGCTCATCCCCATCGCCGCGCTGATCCTGCGGACATCGTCGCTGACGTGGGAGCAGTTCTGGGCGATCGCGACCAATGAACGGGTGGTTGCGGCGTTGCGGGTGTCCTTCGGCGCCTCCCTCATCGCCGCCATCATCAATGCCTTCTTCGGCCTGATCGTGGCCTGGGTGCTCGTGCGCTACCGCTTTCCCGGCCGCCGCGTGCTCGACGCGATCGTGGACTTGCCGTTTGCGCTGCCGACGGCCGTTGCCGGCATCGCGCTCACGGCGATCTTTGCCCCCACCGGCTGGGTCGGCCAGTTTCTCGATCCGCTCGGCATCAAGGTCGCCTACAGCGTGACCGGCATCGTGATCGCGCTGACCTTCATCGGTCTGCCCTTCGTGGTGCGCACGCTGCAGCCGGTGATCGAGGAGATCGATCGCGAGGTGGAGGAGGCGGCGGCGACGCTCGGCGCCAACCGCCGCCAGGCAATCGCGAGGGTCATTCTGCCGACTCTGCTGCCTCCGCTGCTCACCGGCTTCGTGCTCGCACTTGCGCGGGCGATCGGCGAGTACGGATCGGTGATCTTCATCGCCGGCAATCTTCCCTATGTCACCGAGATTGCGCCGCTTCTGATCGTTATCCGCCTCGAGGAATTCGACTATGTAGGTGCGAGCGCGATCGCCTCGATTATGCTCGCGATCTCCTTCCTGATGTTCCTAGCCATCAATCTGATTCAGGCTTGGGCGCGGCGGAGGTTCGGGCATGTCTGATCTTGCAGCCGCCGTTCCGGCGCGAATGTCCAGGCAGTCGCCCACCACCGAGAGCCGCTTCACGCGCGGCGTCCTGATCGGTGTCGCGATCTTCTTCTTGGGGCTGTTCCTGCTGTTCCCGCTTCTTGTCGTCTTCGTCGAGGCGCTGCGCGGCGGGATCGGCGCCTATTTCGCTGCGCTCAAAGAGCCCGACACAGTGTCCGCGATCCGTCTCACCCTGCTGGTTGCCGCGATCGCCGTCCCGGCGAATCTGTTGTTCGGTCTTGCCGCGTCCTGGGCCATCGCCAAGTACGAATTCCGCGGCAAGGCTCTCCTGATCACGCTGATCGACCTGCCGTTCTCGGTCTCCCCGGTCATCTCCGGATTGATCTATGTGATCCTGTTCGGTGCGCAGGGCTATTTCGGCGCATGGCTGCAAAGCTACGGCATCCAGATCGTCTTCGCAGTGCCGGGTATTGTGCTTGCGACGATCTTCGTGACCTTCCCCTTTGTCGCGCGCGAACTCATTCCGCTCATGCAGGAGCAGGGGACGCAGGATGAAGAGGCGGCAATCTCGCTCGGTGCCGGCGGCTTCCAGACGTTCTGGCGCGTCACGCTGCCGAACGTGAAGTGGGGGCTGATGTACGGTGTCCTGCTCTGCAACGCGCGTGCCATGGGTGAGTTTGGCGCGGTCTCGGTCGTCTCCGGCCACATCCGTGGCCAGACCAATACGATGCCGCTGCACATCGAGATTCTCTACAACGATTATCAATGGGCCGCGGCTTTCGCCGTCGCGTCCCTGCTGGCGCTCTTGGCGCTGGTCACGCTCATTATCAAAACCATCCTCGAATGGCGCTTCGGCGAGGAACTCGCGAGCGCTGGGCGGCAGGGAGACATTCGATGAATGCGCTTGCACGTTACCGTGTGGAAACGGATAGGATTGAAGCGGACGTGGCCGCGGTCACGCCCAGGGTGAGCGGACGACTGCGCGGCGATCCGATGAATGTGACGGTTCAGGACCTGGTGAAGACCTTCGGCGAGACGGCGGCGCTGTACGGCGTCTCGCTCGACATTCGCGGCGGCGAGCTGATCGCGCTGCTCGGCCCCTCGGGGTCGGGCAAGACCACGCTCCTGCGCCTGATCGCCGGTCTCGACTTCCCGACCTCGGGACGCATCCTGTTCGGCGACGAGGATGCCTCCACGAAATCCGTGAAGGACCGCAATGTCGGCTTCGTCTTCCAGCACTATGCGCTGTTCCGCCACATGACGGTGTTCGACAACATTGCCTTCGGCCTGCGCGTGCGCCCGCGCAGCCAGCGTCCCAGCGAGGCGATCATTCGCGAACGGGTCCTTACACTCCTCGACCTCGTTCAATTGCCGGGTCTCGACCGGCGTTATCCGTCGCAATTGTCGGGCGGCCAGCGCCAGCGCGTGGCGCTCGCCCGCGCCCTCGCGATCGAGCCGCGCGTCCTGCTGCTCGACGAGCCCTTCGGCGCGCTCGACGCCAAGGTGCGCAAGGAGCTGCGCCGCTGGCTGCGCGAGATCCACGACCACACTGGCCACACAACCGTCTTCGTCACGCACGACCAGGAGGAAGCGCTGGAGCTTGCCGACCGCGTGGTAGTGATGAACCAAGGCTGCATCGAACAGGTCGGCAGCGCCGACGATATCTATGATCGTCCGGCGACGCCGTTCGTGTTCGACTTCATCGGCGACTCCAGCGCGCTTCCGGTGGAGGTCAGGAGCGGTCAGGTCTATCTCGACGGCCGGCCGATCGGCATCGACGCGGGCGGAGAGCCCGAAGGACCCGCGACGCTCTTCTTCCGCCCCGGCCATGTGCAGTTCGTCAACGATGACAGCGGCGGCATCGCGGGTATCGTGAGCGGCTCGCGCCGCGTCGGCGATATCCGCCGGGTTGAGCTGGAGGCGGGTCTCGTCAGACACCGTTTTGAAATCGACGTGCCGGCGGACTCCCAGGCGCCGAAGGCCGGCCGCATCGCGGTGAAACCGACGGCCTGGCGGCTCTTCCCGAAAGACGAATAGCCCGGTCAATCGATCCGCTAGGCTCGCGCCTGTTGTCGAGTATCCGGTGTGCCGGATAACGGCGCCTGTGGCCTATGGCTGGAGCCCGTGCGACTTCATGCAGTTGACGTAGAGGGCGACCCGAGCGCGGGACTCGGGCGAAGGTTCGCTCGTTTCAGGATACGCCTTCATTGCATCGGTAATGCACTTGCCGCGGATGGCGTCCGCATCCTGCGCAATTGCCGTGCCGGCGGTCATCGAAAGCATCACGGCGACGGCGGCTCCATAAGCGAGCTTGTTCCTGGACATGCTGACCTCCTGGACTAGGAGCGTCAGCAAACGACCTGAGCGGGGCCCTCGACATCGGAAAACCCCATGGGTTCGGATGGGGAAAACCGGTATCGCAGCCTCGCGGCAATTGGGGATCGCCGGCCATACAGACTTGTGCACGGTCATCTAATGGAATCGCCTGGTTCCGACAGAGCACGCGAGGTCCAGTATCCGGCCTGCAAGGAGACTGGCAGGTCATGGCCAACGCGCTTGTGCACTGGCGGCAGCATGCTCTGCCGAGCGGCCTTGTCGGATCGGCGTTGATCCCGGCTAGACGCGTCTTCCTTCAGCGCGAATGGGTCGATGTCGATCGGAAAGTCGACGCAGCAGAGGCTGCGGCCGCCTATCGGCGACTGGCAGCAGCGTCCGTGCCGGTGGGATCGATCTGCTCACGCCGGATCTGACCGGTGATGTCGCCGTCGCCGTGGCCGGTCTCGCGACGGCTCTCTCGTGCCGCAAGAATGAGGGCGCGGCGGAAAGCGCCATCGATCGTGATGGCGAAATTGTAGTGGGTCGCAGAGAACGGGCGCGCGGCCTTGGCGTCGAGCGTGCGATAGCCGACAAAGATGCCCACGACCTCCCTGTTCTCGTTGAGCAGCGCCGAGCCGGATCCGCCATGCGCGGCGCTGCAATCGAACGAGACTTCCTGAATCCCCTCCGGCGAAGTTGCGGTTTCGCTCCGGATCGAACATCGCTCGACCCCCATGTTTCCGGCTTCACCATTTCCGCCGCCGTACATCAGCACGCGCGAGGAAATTTCCGGCGTCGTTCCGAGCGCATAGGGCTTGACGCCATCCAGGGGCATGGAGAGGCGCGCCACCGCCCAGTCGAGCGTTGCGCGGTCGTCCATCGGCGTCGCCGAACCGGCGATGATCGAATGCATGTCGATGGCAATCGATTTGCCCGGGTTGCCGGCCGGTTCAAAGACGCAGGAGGGGTTGCGCGGCGTTCCTCCCGCCGCGATGAACACGTGGGCAGCGGTCGTGATCACGTTATTGGCGAGCGTGAGCTGGCCGCTTCCAACTGCCGTGCCGCACCGGACGAGGCCGCTCGCGCCGTACTGCGCGTGGAACTCGGGAAGACCGATGCCTGCGTATCGCGCGAACTCGCTGGGCGGCAGGCGCCGGTCCGGATCGAGGCTGACCGCGCGCACGTAGGGCGCGGGCCGCTCCGTCGGCGTTGCGAGGAACTCCCGTTCGACTGTTGACGAGAAAGGAGATGACGCGAACGCGGCGCCAAGGGTGGCAAGGAGCAGGGAACCGAGTGAGATCCGCATGGTTTCGGCGAGGGCGCAAGCCGCCGAAACCTCTAATAAAAGGCTCAGACAAAGTCATTAAAATTTGAAGCTTATGGCAAACGCGGGCGAGCCGCTCGGCCGGCGTTTGCCGCCGGCGTGTTCCGTCGGGAACTTCTTCAACGATTGGATCGACGGAACAGGATCAGGCCGGCGCCCGCACGTCGCTTGGAACCGCATCACGCACTGTTGAATGCACGAGTTCCGATCGCTTGCGCTCGCATTCGCTGGAGTCGTGGATATCGATCTGCAGAATGGATGCAGCGCCGATTGTTCCACTGCGGATTGCGGTTTGTGCGAATGCTTCGTCCTGCCTCTCCAGATTGAGATCGCAGCCGGGAAAGGCCGCCATCGCTCGCACTGCCGACGGATCCCCCGCAATTTGTTCGCCGGCCAGCGCAATTCCCGCGGCCAACGCAGCGATCGGAGCATAAATTCGGATGTTGGCGATACGGCACATGCGGTTTGACAGCGGATGCTGACGGCGCGCTACGCGCTCTTCTCGCAAATTTGATCGGCAAGAGGAGTTGTCCGCAATCAGGCGCTTTCCGAATGCATATCGGGCGAATCCCGGACACGGATCGCTGATCTTGATTCAAACTTGTCGACATGAAGCAGCTAAATCTACGCGCGCACCAGATTTCATCGGGTCGAAATGTGGCCGCCGCTGTCACACAAAGAGCATTCATTTTTTCCGCTATTTGCTCCGTACGCATCAAGCAGTTCCAAACTGGTGACGCCGACTATCTGCGATTGTAGGCCAGCTTGGGAGATTGCAATGGGATTGCATCAGCCACCTACAAGTCCACGGCGAGCGGCCTCGCAGGAAATCGCTGCGCTCAGAGTGCTTGCCCGGAACCGCATGAACAAGACCAACGGCATCTCCGGCGGGAGGAAGAAGATTCCGCTCATGATGGCTGCGGAAGCACCGGAGGATATCGAAGCGCAGCTCGTCATTTCCAAGCGGGCGCGCAACGGTTTCGTGATCGAAGGCGTGAACGAAGAGTTCGAGCGATCGTTTGCTCGACGGAATTTCAACGGAGAGTCCCTGGATGCGGTGGTCCCGCGCCAGGTCAGCAGCGCGATTTCAAGTCAGCTGCGCAAGAATGCCGGTGCGACGACGGACATTCGTTTTGAGCTGACCGTCGGAAGGGGTCAGCGCGCAGCGATATGGAACGTGGTATTGACTCCGCTCAGTCGCGGAAGGCGAGACCATTCCCTGATGATCGTTCGTATCAGGAAGGCTGCGCCCTCCGAACGGGGACATTCCGCGCAGGAAATCGCCGTCCATTTGCTCGAGCGGTTCGCAGCGACCGTCCACGATGTCATGTATATCGCGGACGTGGCGGAACAAAAGATCGTCTATGTCAACGAGCGCATTGAAGGCGTTCTTGGTTATCCTCCAAAAGCTGTAACGAAATTCAGCCCTTCTTTCCTGATCGGGCTGGTGCATCCGGCCGATCAGGCAATCGTCGTCGAGCATCTGGCGGCGCTTGCCCGGCTTGCCGACGGCGAGACCCGCTCCGTCGAATACCGGATGAGACGCGCCGACGGGCAATATGCTTGGCTGCGCAGCAGCGACGCCGTGTTTCAACGCGCGTCCGACGGCTCCGTGCGGAAAATCGTCGGCTCGGCGATCGACGTAACGGACTGCCGGCACCTGCTTGAAAACCTGCGGCAGACTTCGAGCCGGTTGCTCGAGTCGCAGAATCAGGAGCGAAGACGGATTGCACGCGAGTTGCACGACTCTACGGCGCAACATCTGGTCGCGATGGGCATTTCCTTGGCCCGGCTCGATCGTTTGATTCACCCGAATTTGGCGTCGCTCGATTCTGCGGCGGATATCGCCAACACGATGCAGGAGCTTCGGTCCGTCGCGCGCGAGGCGCAAAACGAGATCCGCACCTTTAGCTACCTTTTGCATCCGCCGATCCTTGAGTCGCTCGGGCTTGCGGAGACGTTGCGCCGATTTGTGGCGGGGTTCGCAAGACGTACGCGGATCGATGCAAAATTGACGGTCGCCAGGGATTTTTCCTGCGGCTCGCATGCCATTTCGACGGCTTTGATGCGTGTCGCGCAGGAAGCCTTGCTCAACGTCTTCCGGCACGCGAGTGCAAGCGAGGTCCGCCTGTCGCTCGTCAACCAGGAACAGCGGATCAGGCTGGAAGTAAGAGACAACGGCAGAGGATTTGCGGCGCCTTCGGAGATTCAGGAGGGATCCCCGTTGCTTGGCGTCGGCCTCCTGGGAATGCGCGCTCGGGTCGAGCAGTTTCGTGGGGAACTCGTCGTCTTGAGCGATCCGGCAGGAACGCTTGTTCGGGCAACTATACCCGAACGGAATGCATCGCTTGTCCAGCCTGCAAAGGAGAAAGCCATGGGCGCGGCCAAGGCCGCCTAGCGCGAATCCTGCGCTAGGCTTGGATCAGCTTGTTCCGGACCGCGTAACGAACAAGCTCGGCGGTGGAGTGAACCTTCAGTTTGCGCATCGATACGGCGCGATGCGTCTCCACCGTTTTCACGCTGATTCCGGTGATCTTCGCGATCTTCTTGTTGCTGTACCCCTCGGCGATGAGCTGCACGATCTCGCGCTCGCGCGGCGTCAGCGGGCTGTGATTGGAGTTGAGTCCCCTTTGGCCCGCGATGGTGTCGAACAGGAGGTCGGCGATTTGCGGCGACAGAAACGGGCGATGCCGGACGAGCGCCTGCACGGCGGGAACGATCTGCTGGTCGGCTTCCGATTTCAGCAGGCAGCCGCGGGCACCGGCCCGCAACGCCTCACGGATCGTTTCCTCGCTGTCATGCATCGTGAAGATCAGGATTTCAGTGCCGGGCGTGCTCTTGTGGATTTGCCGCGTTGCGTCGATTCCGTTCAGCACCGGCAAGGAAATATCAAGAACGACGATCGCCGGCTGATGCTGCGCCGCCAGTTCGACGGCCTCCCGTCCGTTCGAGGCTTCGCCGCAGATGAGAAATCCGCCGTGCGCCTCGAGCAGGGCACGCACCCCTCGTCGCACCACGGCATGGTCGTCGGCCAGGAGAATGTTGGTCATGGTAGCCCCGATGGCTACGTGCTTCTGAAACCAGTCTCCCGTCGAGAAGATAATGTTCGAAGAATCAATTCGTGCGCATTAGATAAGACTTCTATCTTGCCGCGGATGTATTTGCCGCGATCGTCCGATTTTTTTGCAACGTTCTAGCCGGCTGCGCTTGCCGCGAATGTGGGCGCCGAATTCAACGCCTCGCGTACCTTGACCGCAAGGTCGCGCCGGCGGAACGGCTTCGAGAGAAAATGCAGCTCCTCGCCGCCTTCGGCGAACTCGGCAAGCGCCCCGTCCGTGTAGCCTGAAGTGTAGAGCACCTTGAGTTCCGGCCATCGCTCACGCATTCGCAGCGCGAGTTCGCGGCCGTTCATTTTACCGGGCATCATCACATCGGTGAGGAGAAGATCAGGCCGCCCGGTCAGCCGCGAAAGCCGCAACGCCTCATCCGCGCTGGCGACCGCCGTCACGCGATAGCCGAGCTCGGCGAGTTGCGCTTCTGTGTGCGCGCGCACCAGCTTGTCGTCCTCGACGAGCAGGATCGTCTCGCTGCCGTGGGGCAGCGACTCGGGCTTCGCATCCGGCAGCGACGGCGCGAGCGACGGCGAACCGGCGCGCGGAATATAGAGGCGGACAACGGTGCCGTGTCCAACTTCCGAGTAGATCTTGATGTGGCCACCGGACTGCTTGGCGAAGCCATAGATCATCGGCAACCCCAGTCCCGTGCCCTTGCCCACTTCCTTTGTCGTGAAGAACGGCTCGAATACGCGCGCCACCACTTCCGGCGGCATGCCGGTGCCCGTGTCGGAGACAGTGAGCATCACGTAGTCGCCGGCCTTCGCATCGGGATTGAGCTGCACATCGCCTTCCTCGATCTCGACGTTCGACATCTCGATCGTGATGCGCCCACCGTTCGTCATCGCGTCGCGGGCGTTCACTACGAGATTGAGGATGGCCGTCTCGAGCTGCGCCGGATCGACGATCGTGGGCCACAGATCGTCCGCGTACCGGTAATCGATCGTGACCTGCTCGCCGGCCGCCCGCGCGATCAGGTCTTCCATGTCTTCGACGAGCGCTCGGACATCGGTGGGCTTCGGCTCCAGCATCTGCCGGCGGGCAAAAGCAAGCAGGCGTTGCGTCAGCGACGCGCTTCGCTCGGCGGCATCGAGCGTCACCTCGGCAAGCGGATGCAGCCGCTCGTCGTTCTTCAATTCCGCCGCCAGCAGTTCCGCGTTTCCAATGATGACCGTGAGCAGATTGTTGAAGTCGTGCGCGAGCCCGCCGCTGAGCTGGCCGACCGCCTCCATCCGCTGCGCCTTTGCAAGCTGTGCTTCGACCTGCTTCTGCTCGGTTATGTCTGTGGAGATGGCGCCGATTGCGTCGACGTTGCCGCGGGCATCGAAAATGGGGAACTTGACGAAAAGGAGCGTGCGAGGCCCGGCCGGAAAAGGCGCCACCACCTCGCGCTGGATCGGTGCCTTCGCCTCGATCACCTCGCGGTCGAAGGCATCGTGCAGGTCCCCATATTCGGGGGACAGCAGATCGCGCGTCGTCCTGCCGAGGATCTCCGAAGCCGGACGGTTCAGGATTCGCTCGAACTCGCGGTTGACGAAGATGAACCGACCCTGCAGGTCCTTGAGCACGATGACGGCCGGCGCATGGTCGACAATCGTGCGGAACCGCGTTTGCATCCGTCGCTGTTCGGTGATGTCGGTCGAGAATGACGCGACGGCTTCGACGTTGCCGTCCTTGTCGAGCAGCGGAAATTTGACGAACAGCGCCGTTCGCACGCCTTCCTTGCCGCGATAGGAAAGCTCCCGCTGGATCGGCCTCTTCGTCTCGACCACTTCCCGGTCGAGCGCTGCGATCACCCGCACGGGCTCCGTCTGCAGCGCCTCCAGCAATTTCTTGTCGCGCAGGTCGTCAAACGAGATCCCGAGTGATTTCTCCAGTTCGCGGTTGACGAATTGCACGCGCCCTTCGACATCCTTGACCGAAACAAGGATCGGCGCGTGGTACATGATTTCGTGAAAGCGCGCCCGGTTCTCCTCGAGCGCGGCATCCGCCGCGAGGCGAGCGCGGATCTCGCGCATGAACAGGAAATTTGCCATGACCATGAGCAGCGTGACGGCGCCGATGATCAGCGCGGAGATCAGCAATTCCGTCCACCACGCCTGCAATGCATCGCTTTCGTCCAGCGATACGGCGAGCAGGAGGGGCGGCTGGGATAGACGGCGAACGGCGCTGATATAGGAGTCGCCTCCCGGCGTCAGCGGGCCGCGCAGGAAGCCGTCTCGGGAATTCTCCCCCAGCGCCCTGAAAAGAGGGTTGCCGGCGTCCAGCTCGCCGATCGGATCGGTGGGCGAGGGTTCGCGAAACAGCACAGTGCCGGTGGGATGCAGCACGGTAATGAGACCGTCGGCGCCGAGATCGATCGATCGATAGAACTTTCGCAGCCGCTCCGGCTCGAGCGTCGCCACGACGACGCCGTCGAACGATCCGTCCGCCGTCACAAGACGCCGGCCCAGCGGGATGGACACGCGGCCGTTGACCGGGTTGCGATAGGGCGTATCCGCGATCAGGTCGCGAGAGTCCGTCGCGCGCAAATGCCAGAACAGGAACTGATCGGCGCGCGACTGGCCGATGATTTCCTTGACCGTCGAATGCGCGACCAGTCCGTTCTCATTGAGGACGATGAGCGAGCGAACTCCTTCGAGCCCAGCAAACGCTGCGTCCAGAATCGGATCCCAGTAGAGGTCGATGCCGTTCGATCCGCCGATCCGCTCGCTGCTCAGCGCGATCTGCCCGAGGGCGGAGTCGGTGGCGGCAATCGTGCGTTCGAGATGCTCGCCAAGGACATGCGCGAGGCCCTGCGCCTGATGCTGGGTGTCGGCGATCGTGTTCTCGTATCGCCGCCACAAGTGCGTGCCTCGTGCGACGACGGTGGCGACGAACACGCCGAGCAGAAACAGCGCCACGACGCGGCGGACGCGGTCGGCGGCAAGCATCGAGATTTGCGGGCGGTCGCGGTTGTCGGCCATGGCGCATGTGCGAGTGTCAGAGCCTGCATATGCAATTCCAATAAAGAAAGACGAAAAAGCCGCGGGCGGCTGCTGCGCTGCGCGGCGAGAACCGGTGACACGGTTAATTGTCTGTGACCGGCGGTCAGCCTTCGGCGAGCAGCGTGGCGTTTCCGCCGGCGGCGGTGGTATCGACCGCGACCGCGCGCTCCACGGCAAAGCGATGGAGATAGTGCGGCCCGCCCGCCTTGGGGCCCGTTCCCGACAGCCCTTCGCCGCCAAACGGCTGCACGCCGACCACCGCGCCGATCTGGTTGCGGTTCACATAGGCGTTGCCGACCCGGAGCCGGGAGAGCAGCCGCTCCGCGTTGGCGTCGATGCGGCTGTGGATGGAGACGGTGAGTCCGTAACCCGTTGCGTTGATCGCATCCGCGACCGCATCGAGTCTGTCGGCGGCAAAACGCACGACATGCAGGATCGGGCCGAACACCTCGTGCGTGAGCAGCCCGATCGAGGAAATCTCGAACGCGCGCGGCGCAAAGAAGGTGCCCCGGCCCGCATCCTCTGGAAGCGGAACGGTGAACAGGCGCCGCGCCTCCCGCTGCATGCGCGCGGCGTGCTCTTCCAGCGTCTGCTTCGCGCCGCCGTCGATCACCGGGCCGACGTCGGTCGCGAGCCAGCGCGGATCGCCAACCTTGAGCTCGGCCATCGCGCCCTTCAGCATCTCGATCGTCTTGTCCGCGATTTCCTCCTGCAGGAAGAGCACGCGCAGCGCGGAGCATCGCTGCCCCGCGCTGTTGAAGGCCGAGGTGAGGGCATCGCGCACCACCTGTTCAGGGAGCGCGGAGGAATCGACAATCATCGCGTTCTGCCCGCCGGTCTCCGCGATCAGCGGCAGGATCGGCCCGTCGCGGGCGGCGAGCGCCTGGTTGATCGTGCGGGCGGTCTCGGTCGAGCCAGTCATCACCACGCCTGCGAGCCTCGCGTCGGCGAGAACCTGCTTGCCAATCTTCGACCCGCTGCCGGGGATGAGATGCAGAGCGTCGCCGGGAATTCCCGCGCGATGCAGAAGGCGCACGGTTTCGGCGGCGATCAGCGGCGTCGGATTGGCGGGCTTGGCGAGCACGCCGTTGCCGGCGGCGAGCGCCGCCGCGATCTGCCCGGTGAAGATCGCCAGCGGAAAATTCCACGGCGAGATGCAGAGGAAGACGCCGCGGCCGCGCAGCGCGAGCGAGTTGTCTTCGCCGGTCGGGCCGGGAAGGCGCAGGGGCGACGCGAATTCGGCGCGTGCAAGCGCGCCATAGTAGCGCAGATAATCGACCGCCTCGCGCACCTCGGACACGGCGTCGGGCTGGCAGCGCCCGCCCTCGCGCACGATCAGCGAGATGAGCCGCGCGCGCTCCTGTTCGAACAGGTCGGACGCGCGTTCGAGGATTTCCGCGCGGGCAGCGCCGCCGAGCCGGTCCCATTCCGGCTGCGCTGCGGCGGCGAGGGACAGTGCTCGTTCGATTGCCTGTTCATCCGCCTCCGAAACATGACCGACAACTTCATCGCGCTGGGCCGGGTTCGTCACGGGTTTGTCGCGACCGGCGATTTCCTTCCCGCCGACGATCGGCCGCGCGACAAACGGCTCGCGCGCCGCCGCTTCCAGCGCACTTGCCAGCGGCTCGACCACGAGCGGATCGTTGAGGTCGAGTCCCGCCGAATTCCGCCGCTCCGGCCTGTAGAGATCACGAGGCAGGGGAATGTGCGGGTTGGGAATGACGTCGAGCTTCTTCACGCCCGCAACCGGGTCGGCGATCACGTCGGCCACCGGCAGTCGGTCGTCGACGATGCGGTTCACGAACGAGGTGTTGGCGCCGTTCTCCAGCAACCGCCGCACGAGATAAGCGAGGAGATCGGCATGTCCGCCGACCGGCGCATAGACGCGCAACCGCCGCGCCGAGTTTGTCCGCTGCACTTCTTCGTAGAGCGCTTCGCCCATGCCGTGCAGCCGCTGGAACTCGAACGGGATGTCGGCGGCGATCTCCTCCACCGTCGCCAGAGTCCGCGCGTTGTGGGTGGCGAAGCAGGGAAACAGCGCGTCCGCGAGCGCGGCGAGCTTCTTCGCGCAGGCGACATAGGAAACGTCGGTCGAAACCTTGCGCGTGAAGACCGGGTAGCCCGGCTGGCCATCCACCTGTGCACGCTTGATCTCGCTGTCCCAATAGGCGCCCTTGACGAGCCGCAGCATCAGCCGCCGCCGGCCGCGCCGCGCCGTCTCCGCCAGGAAATCGAGAAGATCGAGCGCACGTTTCTGGTACGCCTGCACGACGAAGCCGAGCCCATCCCAGTCTGCGAGCGGTGCTGCGCCCGACAGCACATCAATAATTTCGAGCGTGAGATCGAGCCGCTCCGATTCCTCTGCGTCGATAAAGAAGCTGATGCCTGCACTCTTCGCCCGTTCGGCCAGCGCCTGCACGCGCGGCAGGAGTTCCGCGTGCATGCGAGCCCGTTGCGCGAACTCGAAGCGCGGATGCAGCGCCGAGAGCTTCACCGAGATGCCCGGCGCCTCGAACACGCTGCGTCCGCGCGCGTGCGGCGCGATCGACTTGATCGCGTGGGCATAAGCGTTGAAATAACGGTCGGCATCACGCGCCGTGCGTGCCGCTTCGCCGAGCATGTCGAAGGAATGCAGTACGCCGCGCGCCCGGTCGGGTGCCGCGCGGTCGAGCGCCTCTTCGATGCTGCGGCCGAGCACGAACTGCCGGCCGAGCACGCGCATCGCCTGCCGTACCGCTTCGCGGATCAGCGGCTCACCCGCCCGCTGCACCATCCGCCGCAGGATTTCGCGCCAGTCTTCTTCGTCTTCCTCCGGCCGCACCACGAGCCCGGTCAGCATCAATGCAAACGTCGACGCATTGACGAGGAGCGAATCCGAATGCCCGAGATGATGCCCCCAGTCCGCCGCGCCGATCTTATCGCGGATCAACGCATCGGCGGTCTCCGCGTCGGGAATGCGCAGCAGCGCTTCCGCGAGACACATCAACACAATGCCTTCGCGGCTGGAGAGATCGAATTCGTGCAACAGCGCATCGAGGCCCGAGCTTTGGGTCCGGTCGCGGCGGACGGCTTCTACAAGGGCCGCGGCGCGCGCCTCGATCCGCACCTGCGCCGCAGCGGGCAGTTCGGCCGCCGCCAGCAGCCGCCGCACCGCCTCCGTTTCATCAGGACGGTGGGCCCGGCGCACGGCGAGGCGCGCGGCCGTCGGCTCGGGGAGTGAATCCGGAAAGATGAAACGGGGCATGTCGTTCGCCTGATCCGCGGCTGCCCATTCTCGCATCGGCGCTTCGAAGCCGTCCGCGCAATCCCCAAAACCAGCATGAAGTCGGTGAAGGAACCGCGCAAGGGATGTCGCAGTTTCGAACTATGCTAACTTGTGTGGTCGCGCCCGAAGGAGGGGTAAATGACGTATGGGTCTTTGCCGGCCGGCGGTTATCCGGGTTCTTCGAAGTGGCTTCACTGGCTGGTTGCGCTCTGCGTGATCATCGCGGTGCCGGTGGGGATCGCGCTGCCGCGCCTCGATCCCGGCCCGACGGCGGACAGTCTCTACAATCTGCACAAGTCGCTCGGCGCGCTCATTTTCCTGCTGATGGTGCTGCGGATCGTCAATCGCTTCACGGTCGGCGCGCCCGCGCCCGAGCCGGGGCTCGCCGCCTGGAAGCGCGTCGCCTCCAGCGCCGTGCACGGGCTTCTCTATGTGCTGCTGATCGTGCAGCCGATCGTCGGCTATCTCGCCAATTCGGCCTTCGGCGCCTCGACGCCGTTTTTCGGCATCTTCACGATTCCGCCTGCGGTCGCGCAGAACGAGGCGCTGTCGAACAACCTGTTTGCGTTGCACCGCCTGATCGGCATAACGCTCGCGCTGCTCGTGCTGATACACGTCGGCGCGGCCTTGCAGCACTACTTTATCGAGAAGGACGGCGTGCTGCAGCGGATGCTGCCGCAGGCGTTCGGCGGCAAGTAGCTCAGGCGGGCGGAAACGCCAATAAATCTTCATGGCCGACGGTGCAGGTGACACTGTCGGCCGCACGCGCTTCAAGCCACGCCTTGATCGTCGCTTCCGGCACGCGCGCCGTCTCGCGCACGGCGTCCGCCCAGCCCTGCGCGAGGGCGGCGATCAGCGTCTTGTCTTTGCTGCCGAGCTTCCACGGGCTCGGCGCGCGCTCGACCGTGTAGCCGGATTTCACAAGCGCATTTGCGATCAAACCTGACGCCCGCCCGCCTGCCGCCGGCCCGAAACCCTTGTCGCGGCCGAAATGGCTTTCGAACGCGGCGCGCATCTCGGCGTCCGCCGGATATGCGGGCAGCCACTCGGTCGTGCTGTCGTGCGTGAGCACCGTGTAGAACGCGAGCTTCGCTCGCGCGAGCGCGGCGACGAAACGCTCGATCCACGCATCGGAAACGAGATCGAACAGGGCGGCCGCCGTCACGAGGTCCGGCTTATCGCTTCCCCATGGCGCGGGATCGGCCGCGAGATCGTGCCGCTTCAACTCGACGTGCAGTGAGCAGCCGTCCTTGACCGCTTCGACGCCGCTCGCGGTCGGCCGCGCGTTGTCCGCCCAGCCGGCGATTGCTTCGCAGGCGCCTGCAAGCAGCGCCGGGTCATAATCGACGAGAATCCAGTGCTGCCGCGCGGGGAGGGCCGCGAACGTGCCGCGCAGGTTGGAGCCGAGCCCCGCACCGAGATCCATGACGCGGATTTCCGTCCTGTCCGCGAAATGCGCAGCGAGCCTTTGCAGCAAACCCTTGTCGCGGGCGCGATGGTCCGTACCTTCGCGCAACTTCAGCCAATCGGGCGCGAAGCCGCTCATACGCGCTGCTCCGCAAGTGCGGCGTCCAATGCGCGTGCAAATTTCGCCGCGGTGTCGCGCCAGCGCGGCAATTGCTGTGCGTGCCGCCACGCCGCATCGGCGCAGCGCTGCAACTCGGAAGGATCGGAAAGCAACCGCCGCAGCGCCGCGGCCAGTGCATTCACGTCGCCCGGCGGGACAAGCACGCCCGCGTCCGCGGGCACGGTGGAAGTGACAGCGCCGCCCGCGCAGCCAACAACGGGAAGCCCATGTGCGAGCGCTTCCGCGAATGCCATGCCGTAGCCCTCGAAATGCGACGGCAGCACGAACAGCCGCGCCCCGTCGTATTCCTCCGCAAGCACCTGTTCGTCGAGCGAGCCGAGCAGCGCGACGCGCTCCTGCAATCCATGCCGTGCGATCAGCGCCTGCACCGTCTTCACCGCTTCGGAATCGCGCTCGAGGCTGCCGACGATGCGGTTTTCCCACGCAAGATCGGCAATTTGTACGAGCGCGCCGACAAGCGTGTCATAACCTTTGCGCACGGTCACCGAGCCGACGCTGAGGAGGCGGGGCGGGCCGTCGCCGCCGCGGGCGCGCGGCGCGGCTTCGGTGCCGGGCTCGGCCACGCTGATGCGTGCGCGCGGAACGCCGAAATCGCTCGCAAGGAGATCGGCCGTCGCCGGGCTCGTCACGATCACATGCACCGTGCGCTCGAGCGCGGCGCTCTCGGTCCATGCCAGGTATTTCGTCCGCTCCTCGCTGATCCCCGTTTCCAAGGCGAGCGGATGATGCACGAGCCCGACGATGCGCCCGCCGATGCGGTCCACCACGTCCACTGGCATCGCGCCGAATGCGAGCCCGTCGATGACGACAAGCGTGCTCGCCGGCACCGGGCCGAGCAGCCGCGCCGTTTCTTCCAGACTTTCCTTGCTCGGAGCCGGATAGTCGCCCGGCAGCTCGACGTGCCGCACGCGCCAGCCGAACTCCGGCAGCAGCTCGATCACGCGCCGGTCGTAGATATAGCCGCCGGTCGGCGTCTGGAGATCGCCGGGCACGGCGAAGACGACGTTAGGCACCGACGTTTCCTTCGAACCAGGCGCGCGCCACGTGCGACTCGTGCAGCGTCACGCGGATTTTCGTGACGCCCTTCGAATCCTCGCCCAGCTCGTTCTGCTTCAGCGCTTCTCCGAAGCGGTCGAAGATGTAGCGAGCGAGCGCTTCGGTGGTGGTGAGCTTGCCCTTGAACTGCGGCAGCGTGTCGAGATTCTTGTAGTTGATCGCGCCAAGTGTCGCCCTCAAGACGCCGTGCGCGCGGCCGATATCGACCACGACCGCGTTCGGCCCCAGCGTCTCGCGGAAGAAGGCGACGTCGACCACGAAGGTCGCTCCGTGCAAACCCTGTGCCGGCCCGAAGAATTCTCCCGGCAGACTGTGGGCGATCATGATGTGGTCGCGGACTTCGACGGCGTACATGGTGTTCCTCTGGATCAGTAACGGACATAGGCGCCCACGCCCGGCGCGTCGGACGCGAGCAGGCGGGGGAGGTGTTTGGGCAGTTCGTCGAACGGAATCTCTTCGCCGAGCAGCGCGTCGAAGCGATCGTCGGCAAGCAGCCGCATCGCTTCCTCCATGCGTTGCCGGTGCGTGTAACGCCCGCGGTGCGACGGCGCCACCGCGCCGACCTGGCTCGACACGATCCGCAGGCGGCGCGAGTGGAAGGCGCCGCCGAGCGGCACCTGCACGAGCCGGTCGCCATACCAGCTCGCTTCCACGATCGTCGCCTCGAAGGCGGCGATGTCGAGCGACAGCGCGAGCCCCGCGTCGGACGCGCTCGTATGGATGACAAGGTCGCTCTCGCGCGGCGCGTCTTCCGGGCGGCTAAAAGCCGCGCCCATCTTGGCCGCGAGCGCCGCCCGGGACGGCTCCCGGTCGATGACCGTCACCTGCACCCGCTCGATACCTGCGGCGAGCCCGGCGCAAAGCAGCCCAAGCAACCCCGCGCCCACGACCGCGATGCGCTGGCCGGGCGCCGCTTCCCCGTCCCAGAGAATATTGAGCGCCGTTTCTGCGTTGGCGGAAAGCACCGCCTGCCGGGGCGGCAAGCGGTCGGGCAAGGGCACGACGCCCGCCGCCGGCATCACGAACCGGCTCTGGTGCGGGTGCAGGGCAAAGACCGCCCGGCCCCGGAGTTCGTTCGGCCCGGCTTCCACCTCGCCCACGGCCGCATAGCCGTATTTGACCGGGAACGAGAACTCGCCCTCCTGCGTTGGCAGCCGCATGCGGGAGTATTCGCTGGCCGGCACCTTTCCCTCGAACACGAGCCGCTCCGTGCCCCGGCTCAGGCCGGAATAGAGCATGCGGACAAGCACTTCCCCCGGCCCAGGCGCGGGAAGCTGCGCCGCGCGCAGTTCCGCCTGGCCCGGCGCGACATACCAAAGCGCGCGGGCAGGGGCGTTCGATCGGGGGTCGGGGGCGTTCACCGCAGTCCTGTCGGGGATGGTGCTAAAACAATGCGCCGGGCACACAATTCCGCCACGGGGTTGTAGCGTTTTCGGGGCGGAAGGCGAGAGCGCCTTCGGGGCGAACAGTTAAGATGTCCGCAGATCCTTCATCCGTCGAGCTGACCGGCGCTGCCGCGTCGATCGCCAAGAACCGCACGCCGACCGGCACGCAGTCGAAGGCGACGCTGGCCGTCCGCCGTTTCGTCGTCGGCCTCCTGAACATCGCGACCATTGCCACCTTCGCTTGGTGGCTCGTGTCGATCCTTTCGCGCGACGGCTTCGGCGCGGTCGACTTCCTGCTCGTCGCAATGTTTCTCATTCATGCGCCCTGGGTGGTGATCGGCTTCTGGAATTCGGTCATCGGCCTTGCCGTTTTGCATCTTGCGCGCGAGCCGCTGCATCACCTGATCCCGCTCGTCGAGCGCGCGCGGACCGACGATCCGATCTTCGTCGGCGTCGCCGTCATCATGACCGTCCGTAACGAAGATTCGGCCCGCGCGTTCCTTCGCCTGCGCACCGTGAAGGCGAGCCTCGACGCCACCGGTTACGGCGACAAGTTCGATTACTTCATTCTCAGCGACTCCACGCAGAAGGATGTGATCGCCGCCGAGGAGACCGAGTATCGCCGCTGGCGCAAGGAGGTCCCCGAGGAAGGCCGCATCGTCTATCGCCGCCGCGACAGGAACACCGGCTTCAAGGCCGGCAACGTGCGCGACTTTCTCGAGCACTGGGGCGCGCACTACGATCTCATGGTGCCGCTCGACGCGGACAGCCTGATGACCGGCAAGTCGATCGCGCGCCTCGTGCGCATCATGCAGGCGAATCCGCGCCTCGGCATCCTGCAGAGCCTCGTCGTCGGCATGCCGAGCCAGAGCTTCTTCGCCCGCGTGTTCCAGTTCGGCATGCGACACGGCATGCGCTCGTTCACGGCGGGCACCGCGTGGTGGCACGCCGACTGCGGCCCCTTCTGGGGCCACAACGCGGTGGTGCGCGTGGCGCCGTTCAAGGAGCATTGCCGCCTGCCGGACCTGCCGGGCAAGCCGCCCTTCGGCGGGCACATCCTCTCGCACGACGCGATCGAGGCGATCCTCATGCGCAACGCCGGCTTCGAGGTGCGCGTGTTTCCGGAAGAAGAGGATAGCTGGGAGGAGATGCCGCCGGCCATGCCCGACTTCGCCGTGCGCGACCTGCGCTGGTGCCAGGGCAATCTTCAGTATCTGAAACTCATCGGCCTGCCGCACAAAGCCATGAGCAGGTTCAATATCTTCTTCGCGTTGCAGATGTTCATCGGCGTCGCGGCGCTCATTCTGTTCGTGATGCTCGCGGCTGTCGCCGCGGCGCTGTGGCCAGCGACTGTCGCGTTTCCCGCGGGCTCCGCGCTCGCCTTTTATCTGCTCTGGATATTCATGTTCCTCACGCCGAAATTTGCAGGCATCGCCGACGCAATGCTGCGTTCCGCCGATACCTATGGCGGCAAGGCGCGGCTGCTTTCGAGCGCCGCGTTCGAGGCCGTCTTCTCGCTGTTGCTGACTTCGATCTCTTGGCTCGGGCAGGCGATCTTCATGACCGCCCTCCTGTTCGGCCGTGCCATCACCTGGGACGCGCAGCGTCGCGACCGCTATCGCCTGGCATGGAACGAAGCCGCGCGGGTGTTCTGGCCGCACACGCTGTTCGCGTTCGTGCTGCTCGTGTTCCTCGCGCTCGCGGCGCCCGGCGCCATCGTCTGGTTCCTGCCGTTCCTCCTCGGGCCCTTGCTCTCGATTCCGTTCGCGGTGGTGACGTCCTCGCCCGAGCTTGGTGCGCTCGCGGTGAAGCTCCGCTTCTGCGCGATCCCCGAGGAATTCGCGACACCGCCCGACCTCGCCAAAATACTTCCGCGTTCCGGCTCCTGAGTTCACCTTTGCTCGACAGCTTTCTCACTCTCCGCGGCGTCGTTCGCTCGCTCCGCATCTATTATGGCGACCACAGCCGCCGCGAGCGCATGGATGCCCTGCACGCGCGCTTCCTGCGCAGGGGCGATCTTGCCTTCGACATCGGCGCCCATGTCGGCGACCGGGTGGCCTCGTTCCGCCGGCTCGGCGCGCGCGCGACCGCCGTCGAGCCGCAGCCCGCGCTCGCCCGCACCCTGCGGCTCCTGTTCGTGCTCGATCGCGGCGTGACCGTCGAGCAGGTCGCGGTCGGCCGGGCGGAAGGGGAAATTGAGCTGAAGCTCAATCTGCCCAACCCCACCGTCGCCACCGCCTCCGACGACTTCATCCACGCCGCCGAGGGCGCGCCCGGCTGGGAGGAGCAGCGCTGGACCCGTTCGATCCGTGTACCGCTGACCACGCTCGACGCCCTGATCGCCCGCCACGGCGAGCCGCGCTTCGTGAAGATCGACGTCGAGGGCTTCGAGGATGAGGTGCTCGCCGGGCTCACGCGCCCGCTCGCATCGCTGTCCCTGGAATTCACCACCATTCACCGGAAAGTGGCCATCGCCGCCATCCGCCGCCTCGAAGGGCTCGGCGCCTACCGCTTCAATGCGGCGCTCGGCGAGAGCCAGAAGCTCGAGCACAAGGAGCCCCTCGATGCTGCAGCCATGATCCGCTGGATCGAAAGTCTGCCCATCGAGGCGAATTCCGGCGATGTCTATGCGAGCCTCGATCCGCAATTGCTTCGGCCGCGCTAGTTATGTCATTCCGGTGTGCCGCTAGGGTGCGATCGCTTCAGATGGAATCGCTTTGCGATTCCATCTGGATCGATCCGACCCTAGGCGGTGACGGAACGAACGAATAACGAAGGAGCGAATCCCGTGGCAATGAGCGCCGGCTATATTCCCTTCCACCCCAATCCATCGAAGCCGCGCTACCAGCCGCCGCCGGGCGCGGTGGACGCCCACTGCCACGTGTTCGGCCCCGAGGATCGCTTTCCCTACGCGCCGGAGCGGAAGTACACGCCCTGCGACGCGCCCAAGGAAAAGCTCTTCGCGCTGCGCGATTTCCTCGGCTTCGACAGGAATGTGATCGTGCAGGCGACCGCCCACGGCAAGGACAACGCCGCGCTCGTCGATGCGATGCTCAATTCCAACGGCCGCGCCCGCGGCGTCGCAACCGTGGGTGAGGAGATAACCAAAGACGAATTGAAGCGCCTGCACGCCGCTGGCGTGCGCGGCGTCCGCTTCAATTTCGTGCGTCGCCTCGTCGACTTCACCCCGCGCGACGTGCTGGAGCGGATCGCGAAGCGCGTGGCGCCGCTCGGCTGGCACATCGTCATTTATTTCGAGATGGCGGACCTCGCAGACCTCGAATCCTTCTTCACCTCGCTGCCGACCGAGGTCGTCGTTGATCACATGGGCCGCCCCGAGGTGCAGAAGGGGCTCGACCACCCGGACTTTCTCCGCTACCTGCGCCTGCTCGACCAGCACAGGAACTTCTGGAGCAAGGTGAGCTGCCCCGAGCGGCTCACGGTTGCCGGCGCGCCCTATGACGACGTGGTGCCGTTCGCGAAGAAGATCGTGGAAAGCTTCCCCGACCGCGTGCTGTGGGGCACCGATTGGCCGCATCCCAACATGCCCAAGGAAGCGCCCGACGATGGCGTGCTCGTCGACGTGATCCCGAAGATCGCCGTCACCCCCGCGCTGCAGCAAAAGTTGCTGGTCGACAATCCGATGCCGCTCTACTGGTCCGATTAGGCGTCATCGCGAGGAGCGCAGCGACGAAGCGATCCAGAACATGCGTGTCGGCTCTGGATTGCTTCGCTTCGCTCGCAATGACGTAGCGCCAAGGCTTACACGCCTTTCGATAGCCGGCCCAGGCGGGCGGCCATGCTTCAGGGAGATGCAGATGCCGATAATCATGACCCCGATCGGCTACGTCCGCGGCGGACGTAAGGAGGCGACCAAGGACCACTGGGGGAACAACCGCTCGCGCATCGAACTGGACGCAGGTCAGTTCGGCCCCGACGCGGTCGCCGGCCTCGATGCGCTCTCGCACATTGAGGTGATCTTCTACTTCCACCTCCACGCCGACGAGCCGGTCGAGCGGGGCGCGCGGCACCCGCGCGATCGCGCCGACTGGCCGGCGGTGGGAATCTTCGCCCAGCGCGGCCGCATGCGGCCGAACCGCATCGGCCTCAGCGTCTGCCGCATCGTTGCTATGCATGGAACGGGCATCGAGGTCGAAGGATTGGATGCCGTCGACGGCACACCGGTTCTCGACATCAAACCCTACTGGTCGGCCAATGCGCCGCGCGGACCCGTCCGCGAGCCGCAGTGGGCCAGGGAGTTGATGTCCAACTATTGGTAGGATGGAAACGTTCCGAACAATGCCGGCCGCGTCCGATTGCGTTGCAATGCGCGTCCGTGCTGGATATATCGAAGCCGGAAAAAGTCTAAATCCATCGTCGCATGGGCGCCCGCCGCCCACGATGGCTGGCAGCCCAGGGGAAACGGAGCCACGCCGATGCCACGCGTTGAAAAGGAATACGACGATATTCCCGGTACCTTCGTGTTCGATCAGGAACGGTCGCGCCGCGGGTACGGGATCAACATGTTCTGCATGTCCTTGATGAAGGCGGAGAACCGCAAGGCGTTCAAGGACAACGAGGCGGAATACCTGAAGAAGTTCCCGCTGACGCCGGAACAGACCGAAGCCATCCTCAAGCGCGACTACAACCGCATGCTCGAGCTCGGCGGCAACATCTATTTCACCGCGAAGCTCGGCGCCACCGACGGTCATTCGTTCCAGCATCTCGCTGCCGTGATGACCGGCTCGACGCAGGAAGGCTACGCGAAAATGATGCTCGGCGGCGGCCGCCCGATCGAGGGCAACCGCAGCAAGTCCGGCAAGCATGAGCGCAAATCGAAACCCGCGGCCAAGGCGAAGGGCCGCAAAAAGGCAGGATCCAAACGTGGCTAAGATCATCGCAGGCGTGACGTCGTCGCACGTCCCCGCCATCGGGGCCGCGATCGACAATCACAAGACCGAGGAACCCTACTGGAAGCGGGTATTCTCCGGTTTCGAAAAATCCAAGGAATGGTTCGCGAAGACGAAGCCGGACGTGGTGATCGGCGTCTATAACGATCACGCTTCGGCGTTCTCGGTCGAGATCGTGCCGACCTTCGCGCTCGGCTGCGCAGCCGAGTTTCCGCCGGCCGACGAGGGCTGGGGACCGCGGCCGGTTCCGGTGGTCAAGGGCCATCCCGATCTCGCTGCGCACATCGCCCAGTCGGTGATCCTCGACGAGTTCGACCTCACCGTCATCAACAAGATGGAAGTCGACCACGGGCTTACCGTGCCGATGAACCTCGTCATGGGCGATCCGAACGGCGCCTGGCCGTGCCCTGTGATTCCGCTTGCCGTCAACGTCGTGCTGTTCCCGCCGCCGACCACGCATCGCTGCTTCATGCTCGGCCGCGCCATCAAGAAGGCGGTGGAGTCTTATCCGGAAGACCTGAGGGTCGTAATCTTCGGCACCGGCGGCATGTCGCACCAGATCTCCGGCCCGCGCGCCGGCCTGATCAATTCCAAGTTCGACAAGGCGTTCCTCGACGACTTGGTGAAGAACCCCAAGAAGCTGACGAAGATCAAGCACGTCGACCTGATGCGCGAGGCGGGCGCCGAGGGCATCGAGCTCGTCATGTGGCTCATCATGCGCGGCGCGCTCGATGACAAGGTGGACGAGGTCTATCGCTTCTACACGGTGCCAGCCTCCAACACAGCCGTCGGCCACGTCATCCTCGAGAACAAGTCGAGGAAGTCGGGCGGAAAGGCAAAGAAGGCGCCGAAGAAGGCGGGGAAGAAAAAGAAATGAAGATCTGCGTAGCCGGGCAGGGCGCGTTCGGACAAAAGCATCTGGACGCGCTGAAGCGCATTGACGGCGTCGAGTTCGCGTCGCTCGTCGGCGGCAATCAGGAGCAGACGGCGGAGGTCGCCAAGAAATACGGTATCCCGCATTGGACCGGTGATCTCGGTGAAGGCATCGCGCGCGCCGATGCCGTGATCCTGGCGACGCCCACGCAGATGCACTTCCGCCAGGGCGAGCAGGTGATGCGCGCCGGCAAGCACGTGCTGATCGAGATCCCGGTCGCCGACAGCGTCGAGGATTCCGAGAAGCTCGCGCAGATCCAGAAAGAGACCGGCGTCGTCGCCATGGGCGGCCACGTGCGCCGGTTCAACCCGAGCCATCAGTGGGTGCACAAGCGGATCGAGAAGGGCGAGCTGAAGGTCCTGCAGATGGACGTGCAGACCTACTTCTTCCGCCGCAAGAACATCAATGCCGCCGGCAAGCCGCGCAGCTGGACCGACCATCTCCTCTGGCACCACGCCGCGCACACGATCGACCTGTTCCAGTACCAGGCCGGCGAGTCGATCTCCGATTGCTACGCGGTGCAGGGACTGCAGCACCCGGAGTTGAAGATCGCCATGGACCTCGGCATCGTCGCCAAGGTGCCGTCGGGCGCGATCCTCACGCTCTCGCTCTCGTTCAACAACGACGGGCCGATCGGTTCCTTCTTCCGCTATATCTGCGACAACGGAACTTACAAGGCCTATTACGACGATCTCAGCGACGGCAAGGACAACAAGATCGACTTATCGAAGGTCGACGTCTCGATGGACGGCATCGAGCTGATCGATCGCGAGTTCATTGCGGCGATCCGCGAGAAGCGCGAGCCGAACGGGAGCCTTGCGCAACTGCTGCCTTGCATGCGCACCCTCGGCAAGCTCGAGCAGATCATCGATCCGCAACGCAAGGCGCACGCCTGACGGCATTCCCGGGATGACCACAACGAGCGCGCAGATTCCCGTCCGCGCGCTCGCGTTTCTCGCAGCCGCAAGCTTCGCCAGCGCCGCCTCGTTGCGCGCCTGCGATCCGATCCTGCCGGAAATCGCTTCCGCCTTTTCCACCACCCCGGGCGATGCCGCGCGCGTTATTACCTATTTCGGCGCGGCCTACGCGCTCGCGCAATTCGCCCACGGCTTCATTGGCGATCGTTTCGGGCACTTGCGCACGGTCGCGTTCGCAACGGCGTTCTCCGCGGTCACCTCGCTCGTCTGCGCCGCCTCCACGTCACTCGACATGCTCGCCGCCGCGCGTATCGGCGTGGGGTTGACCGCCGCCGCGATCATCCCGCTGTCGATGGCCTGGCTCGGCGAGGTCGTTCCTTATGAGAAGCGGCAGACCGTACTCGCCCGCTACCTCAGCGGACAGATTTCAGGTCTCGTGCTCGGCCAGGTGTTCGCCGGCGTGATCGCCGAGCATTTCGGTTGGCGTTTCGTGTTCGTCGTGCTTGCCGCCCTGTTCCTCGCGGCGGGTGTGGCGCTGATGATCGAAGTCCGCCGCAATCCCGATCCTGTGAAAAGGGCGGAAGGTTCCGCGTCCGCGATGGCGCGTTTGCTGGCGATGCTGCACCGGCCGCGGGTCGCGATCATTCTCGCCGCCGCATTTCTCGAAGGGGTGTTTTTCTTCGGCGCCTATACCTTCGTCGGCTCCTTTCTCTGGGCGCGCTTCGGGCTCGGCTTCGATCTCGTCGGGCTCATTGTTGCGGGCTTTGGCGTCGGCGGTCTGATCTATTCCGCTTCCGCCGCGCGATTGCTTCGGCATCTCGGCCAGTCCGGGCTCGTCGCCTGGGGCGGATTGCTCATGGCGGTATCGTTTGTCATCATAACAATCTCGGTCGCGCCCCTGATGGCTGTGCCGGCGACGATCCTCGCCGGTTTCAGCTACTACATGCTGCACAACACACTGCAGACGGCGGCGACGCAGATGGCGCCGGAAGCGCGGGGCCTTGCGGTCGCGACATTCGCAAGTTGCCTCTTTCTGGGGCAGGCGGCCGGCGTGGCCGTTGCAGCGCCGATTTTCGACAACACCGGCGGCGCACCCTTATTCCTTTCGGCCGGCGTGCTGCTGTTTGTGCTTGGTCTTGTATTGCGAACGCTGATTACACGGCGTTCCTAATCACATTGTTGCAACGCCAAAGAATTCGGGGCTTGCACTCAGGTATTATGTATTTAAGAGTGATGGCGAGTGCGCGGTGAACGTGCACCGTGAATGCGCGGCGCTCAGATCGCGTTCTCCATCGTCGACGATGGTTTTGGCTAGGGAGGATACTAGATGTCGAAGAAAACTCATGGGGCCGGCGCGCCCGACGCGAGCCGCCGGAAATTTCTGAAAGCGGCGGGCGTAACCGGGGCTGCTGCAGCGGCCACGATTGCTATGCCGCAGATTTCGCGCGCGCAGACGACGACCCTGAAGATGCAGGGCTCGTGGGGCGCGAAGGACGTCTTCAACGAGATGGCGCAGGACTACGTCGAGCGCGTCAACAAGATGGCCGGCGGCCGTCTGAAGATCGACTATCTCGTCGGCGGCGCGGTCGTGCATCCGTTCCAGGTGTTCGACGGCGTGCACGGCGGCCAGATCGACGCCGCACACACCGTGCCCGTATACTGGTACGGCAAGCACAAGGCGGCGTCGCTGTTCGGCACCGGCCCGGTGTTCGGCTTCAACGCCAACGAAGGTCTCGGCTGGATTCACAACGGCGGCGGCTACGCGCTGTATGAAGAACTCCAGACCCAGATCATGAAGGTCGACATCAAGAGCTTCTTCATCATGCCGATGCCGACCCAGCCCCTCGGCTGGTTCAAGCAGCCGATCACCTCCGCGGCGCAGATCAAGGGCCTCAAGTACCGCACCGTCGGTCTCGCGGCCGACCTCTTCCAGGCGATGGGCGCTTCCGTCGCGCAGTTGCCTGGCGGCGAAATCGTGCCGGCCATGGAACGCGGCGTGATCGAAGGCTTCGAGTTCAACAACCCGACCTCGGACCGCCGCTTCGGTGCTCAGGACGTGGCCAAGAACTACATGCTCGGCTCGCACCATCAGGCGACCGAGTACTTCGAGGTCATGGTCAAGCGCTCGAAGTTCAACGCGCTCCCGGCCGAGCACCAGGCGATCATCCAGTACGCCGCCGAGGCCACGTCCTCCGCTAACGAGTGGAAGGCGATGGACTACTACTCGAAGGACCTGCAGGAGTTGATCTCGAAGGACAAGGTCAATGTGCATCGCACGCCGCAGGCGGTGTTCGACGCGCAGATCAAGGCCTGGGACGGCCTGATCGCCGAACTGGCCAAGGATCCGTACATGAAGAAGGTGATGGACTCGCAGAAGGAGTGGGTGCGTCGCGTCGTGTACTACAGCATGATGAACGCCACCGACTACAAGGGCGCTTTCAACCATCACTTCCCGGGCGTGCTGAAGATCTGATCGGCCGTTCGGGCGAGGGGACAACGAACAACAAGAAGGGCGGCGCCGAGCGCGCCGCCCAACCATTCCGGGGGAGGGGCGGAACGCGGCGGTCGCCGCAGCCCGGTAACGCATGACGCGATTTCTGCATTTCATCGATTCTCTGAGCACCTGGGTCGGCAAATCCTTTGCCTGGATCATTCTCGTGCTCACGTTGGGCGTCAGCTACGAGGTGTTCGTGCGCTACGTGCTGCGCGCACCCACGACCTGGGCCTTCGACTTCAGCTACATCAATTACGGCGCGCTGTTCATGATGGCCGGCGCCTACACGCTGTGCCGCAACGGCCACGTACGCGCCGACGTGGTCTATAGGCTCTGGAAGCCGCGCACGCAGGCGAGCTTCGACCTCGTCCTCTACATCATCTTCTTTATGCCGGCGGTGCTTGCGCTCATGTATGCCGGTTGGCCCTACGCGCTGCAATCGATCGGCTATCGGGAGGTCAGCATCTTCAGTCCCGCGGGCATCCCGATCTTTCCGTTGAAGACCCTAATTCCGATCACCGGCCTTTTGCTGTTCATCCAGGGCGTCGCCGAGATCATCCGCTGTATCATCGCGATCAGGACGAACCGGTGGCCCAGACGGCTGCACGACGTCGAGGAAACCGAAAGCATCATCATGCAGGAGCAAACCCTGCACGCAGCCGAAGTCGAAGCGGCCCAAGCGCACGAAAAGAAGGGAGCCTGACATGACCGATCCGCAAGTCGGCATGTTGATGCTGGGGCTCTTCATCTTCATCATCATGCTTGGGTTTCCGATCGCCTTCACGCTTGTCGCGATGGGCGTCGGCTTCGGTTTCTATGCCTATTACATCCCGACCGAGACGATCCTTCAGAACCGCATCTTCTCGCTTCTGGTGCAGAAGACCTTCGAGGTGATGTCGAACGACGTTCTGATCGCCGTGCCTCTGTTCCTGTTCATGGGGTACATCGTCGAACGATCGAACATCCTCGACCGTCTGTTCCGCGCGCTGCAGATCGCGGCGAAGAACATCCCCGGCTCGCTCGCCGTGGCGACCATGGTCACCTGCGCCATGTTTGCGACCGCGACCGGCATCGTCGGCGCGGTTGTGACGCTCATGGGGCTGCTCGCGTTGCCGCCGATGCTGCGCGCCGGTTACGACACCAAGCTCGCGGCCGGTGTGGTGTGCGCCGGCGGCTGCCTCGGCATCCTGCTGCCGCCGAGCATTCTGCTGATCGTGTATGCGGCGACCGCGGGCGTCTCGGCGGTGAAGCTCTATGCGGCGGCTTTCTTCCCGGGCTTCCTGCTCGCCGGCTCTTACGTGCTCTATATCATCGCGCGTGCCGTGTGGAACCCGGCTCTCTGCCCGAAGCTTCCCAAGGAAGAGACCGACGTGCCGTTCATCCAGGTGCTGCACGCGCTGGCGACCTCGTTCCTGCCGCTCGCACTCCTCATCGTCTGCGTGCTCGGCGCGATCCTGTTCGGTTTGGCAACGCCTTCGGAGGCGGCAGCGATCGGTGCGCTCGGCGGCATCGTTCTGGCCGCGGTCTATGGTGCCCTCAACTTTACGATGCTGCGCGACTCCGTGTACCTGACGGCGCGTGCGACGGCGATGGTCTGTTACCTCTTCGTCGGCTCGTGGACCTTCTCGTCGGTCTTCGCCTATCTCGGCGGGCAGGGAGTGGTCGAGCAGTTCTTCATCGGCCTCGATCTCTCCTCGGTCCAGTTCCTCCTGCTGACGCAGATCATCATCTTCCTGCTCGGCTGGCCGCTGGAATGGACGGAGATCATCATCATCTTCGTGCCGATTTTCCTGCCGCTCCTGGACAACTTCGGCGTCGATCCGATCTTCTTCGGCATCCTCGTCGCGCTGAACACGCAGACGGCGTTCAACACGCCACCGGTGGCGATGGCCGCGTTCTATTTGAAGGGCGTGGCGCCGCCGGAAGTGAAGCTCACCGACATTTTCGCCGGCGCGCTTCCCTTCGTGTTCATGGTCTTCTTCGTCATGTTCCTCGTCTATCTCTTCCCGGGGATCGCGTTGTGGCTGCCGGACTACCTCTATACGCCGCGGTGAGCCGCCGGCTGCACGAGGGGAATACGGCATGAGTCTGAGTGCCTTGGGCCTCGCCGAGGCGGCCGCCGCCATTCGCGATGGCCGCGCCCGGTCGGTGGATCTGGTGCAGGATTGTCTTGCCCGCGTCGGCGAGATCAATCCGTCCGTGCAGGCATGGGCGCATCTCGACGGCGAGCATGTGTTGCGTCAGGCAGAAGCGGCGGACCTCGCACGCATGAAAGGTCAGCCGATCGGGCCGCTGCACGGCGTTCCGGTGGGCATCAAGGACATCTTCGACACGAGCGACTATCCGACCGAGCTCGGTTCGCCGGCATGGGCCGGGCGAACGCCGCGTTATGACGCGTTCGCCGTTGCACGGCTGCGCGCCGACGGCGCGATCATCATGGGCAAAACGGTCACGACCGAATACGCCTATTTCTACCCGGGCAAGACGCGCAATCCGCACAATCCGGAGCGCACGCCGGGCGGCTCGTCGTCCGGGTCGGCCGCGGCAGTCGCCTCCTTCATGGTGCCGGGCGCGATCGGCAGCCAGACCAATGGCTCGGTGATCCGCCCCGCGTCGTTCTGCGGCACCGTCGGATTTAAGCCGACCCACGGGCTGATCCCGCGCACCGGTGCGCTGCTGCTCTCTCGCGCGCTCGACCATGTCGGCGTTTTCGCGCGCTCGGTGGAAGACGCGGCACTCCTGGCGGAATCGCTCGCGGGTTTCGACGAGGAGGACCCCGACACGTGGCCTGTGGCGCGCCCGCCCTTTGCTGCGACGGCCGTGTCCGAGCCGCCGCTACCGCCGCGCTTCGCTTTCGTGAAATCGCCGGTATGGGATCAGGCCGATGCCGCGACGCAGGAAGCCTTCGCCGAGCTGGCCGAGGCGCTCGGCGAGAACGTGACGGAACTGGAGCTGCCGTCGGGTTTCCAGCGCGCCGTCGACATGCACCGTATCGTCATGGAGGTGGAGATGGCGCACAATCTTCACCGCGATTACGAGAAGCACGGCAGACAGATGAGCCAGCAGTTGCGCTCGCTGATCGAGCGCGGCCATGGCCACAAGGCGGTCGATTACGCGGCGGCCGTGGCAGGCGCGGCCCCGCTGAATGTCGGGCTCGAGGAACTGTTTAACGAGTACGACGCGATCCTGACGCCGGCCGCACCCGGCGAGGCGCCGTCGCCCGAAACCACGGGAAACCCGATCTTCAACACGATCTGGACCTATCTCGGCACGCCGGCCGTAACCGTGCCGCTGTTGCAGGGCGAGGCGGGGTTGCCGGTCGGTGTGCAACTTGTAGGCAAGCGGGATAACGACGCGCGCCTCTTGCGCACCGCGAACTGGCTCGTCAAGAATGTCGGCGGCTAGGGCCGGAGAGACCGCAAGGGAACGAAGAAGAGGACAGAGGGGATCGTCATGAATTTCAATTTCATCACCGGCCTGATCGGCATCCTGGGCTACGCCGGCTTCTTCGGCTTCATGCTGTGGTGGACCAAGGCGATTCCGCTCATCGTCATCGTTTTCGGCGTTGGCGCGCTCATAGTCTACGACTGGGTGCAGACGCTGCGCTACGGCGAGTCCGGCGCCGGCCGCAGATAAGCCCGTCAGGCAGGCCGCGCTCCGCCGAGATATTCCCGCAGGAAGGCGATCGTGCGCGACCAGGCGAGGTCCGCCGCCGCCTTGTTGTAGCGCGCAGCACTCGTGTCGTTGTTGAAGGAATGCTGCGTGCCCGGGTAGCGGTGGATCGTATAGGTCTTGCCGTTCGCTTTCAGCGTTGCTTCGTAGGCTTCGATCCCCGCATTCACGCCGGCGTCGTTCTCCGCATAGTGCAGCAACAGCGCCGCGCGGATGCCCGGCACCTGATCCGCCGGCACCTGCCGTCCGTAATAGGCGACGCCGGCGTCGAGCTCGCGGCTGGAAGCGGCGAGCCGGTTCACCATCGAGCCGCCGAAGCAGAAGCCGACCGCCCCGACCTTGCCGGTCGATTCCGGATGGCCCTTGAGGAAGGTCACGGCCGCAACCAGCGCAGCGAGCGCGTCGTCCTGATCGAGTTTGCCGTGCAGCGCCCGCGCCTCGTCCTCGTTCGCGGGCGTCCCGCCGACGAGCGACAGGAGATCGACCGCATAGGCGAGAAAGCCCTCGACCGCGAGGCGCCGCGCCACGTCCTCGATATGCGGATTGAGCCCGCGGTTCTCATGAATCACCAGCACCGCCGGCCGTTTGCCCCTGACCGTCAGCCGCGTCAGGTAGCCGTCGATCCTGCCCTTCGGCGAGTCGAAGGAGGCGCGCTCGGATGCGAGCCGCGGATCGTCGGCGGAAACGATCGCCGCCTTCGCGTAATCATTCTGCAGGAGCGGCAGTAAGGCGGCGGCCGCAGCCGTCGAGCCGGCGAGCTTCGTGAGCCGCTCCATGAAATTGCGCCGGCTCATGCCGCCATGCGTAAAGCGGTCGTAGAGGTCGATGATTTTCTGGTTCAACGCGCGGCACTCCCTTTTCTGGAGTGCGCGATCTTAGGATGAAATCTGGTGCGTGGCGTTCACGCGCGGTCAAAATCGCGCGAGGCGATTTTGGATGGTGGCCTAGCGTACCCGGTTGCCGCTGACGGTGATCTGCGCATGCCGGCTCTCCGCGCCGCGCGCAAGATCGCCGGTGACGGCCTTGTACCACTCCATGCCGAGGATCGCGCCCTTGGCCGCGTCGGCGATCAGGTTGTTCGCGACCATCGCGGAACCCGCACCCGGCGCGACCGAGACCGCGATGCCGATCGGGCACACCCGCACCACGTTGCCGGTCACGCTCACGTCGCGCAGGCCGACGCCAAAGCCGACGCGGATACCGATCGCTTCCGCGTTCTCCACCACGTTGCCGGTGACGGCCGTGTCGGCCTCGGCGTGAATGCCGATCCCGCGCGCCTCGCGGTCTTCCTGCCGCGTGCCGGTGCGCATGACGTTGCGGACGATGTTGCCGTGGCAGACGGCGAGGCGGCCGCCATATTGATGGAGATTGGTGATCGAGACGCCAATCGCCGCGCCGTCGACGACATTGTTGGCGATCACCGCGCCCTCGAACGAGAACTCGGAGAAGATCGCGACTTCGCCCACGTTCGTCACCGCGTTGCCGCGCACCTGCAGGTTGGAAGCGGAATTGCCGCGCACGGCCGAGAACGCGCAATTGCGGATGCGGTTGTCGGCGACGAGCACGTTGGCCGCGCGAAACACGTTGATGCCGTTGCCGTTTTCGCCTGTGCCGCCGGCACGCGCTTCGACGTTCTCGATGCGGTTCGCGAGCACTTGCGTCCCGTCGTCGCCCGCGTGCTGGCGCCAGATCAGGATGCCGCCGTTGCCGGTGTTGAGGATCGTGTTCTGCGCGACCAGCAGTCCGCGCGCATCGATCGAGCGGATGCCCGCGTGCGCCGCGCCGATCACCGTCGTGTGCGCGATTTCTCCTTCCACGCCCTCGAGGAAGATGCCGTCGCCGCCGCTTTCCTGCACGAAGCAGTCGAGGATGCGCACGCCGCGCGTGTGCCGGAGCGAGACGAGCCCGCGGTCCTTGGGCAGGAACTCGCGGCGGCCGTCGAACACGAGCCCCTGCAGCGTCACCTGATCGGCGCGCGCGCTCGCCACGATCGAAGCGCCGTGGCCGAGCATCAGCCGCGTCGCGCCGCGGATGCCGTAGATTTGCGCGCCGGATGGCAGCACGAGATCGCCGGCGATATAGGTGCCGGCCGGCAGCCACAGCGGCACGCGCGCTTCCGCCGAGGCGTCGATCGCCCGCTGCAGCGCCGCCGACTGGTCGTCGGGGCTGCCCGCGTTAACCCCGAAATGGGTCACATCGAGACCGAGCGAGCCGAGCGGCATCGGCGTGGCACGTCCCGGCGTCGGCATCGCCGCACCCGCAATGCCGCCGGCAGAAAGGCCCAGGATCGAGCGGCGGTCGAGCGCCATGGTTCCTCCGGGAGAATCCGGAAGTCATCAATTCAAACGCCGTGCCGAATTTTTTGTGCCGTAACGGAACGTTAACCACGCCGCGCGGCGGCAAGCAGCGTCACGAGCGCCGCTTCGCCCGCGCGCACGAGGGAGGGCAGGCTCGCACGCTTTTTTCGTCGGCGGGCGAGGGGCAGCCGGCCGCGCGGCGCCGGAATGTGGATGAAAGCGGCAAGCGGCGGGCGATTGCTCGTGCGGCTTTCGTTCAACGCCGCGAACAGCGACGCATTGCAGATATAGCGGCCGGCATCGCGCGAGAGACGCGCCGGCACCTTGGCCGAACGCACGGCGGCGAGGAGCCGTTGCATGGGCGCGCGCACGCGGAGTTCGGCGGGCGCGCCCGGGAGGAACGGACGCAAGCCGAAAACTCGTCGTGCCGCATCCGGATGCACGCGCATCGCCGCGTTGACCGCGCGCGTCTCGACGCGGACATAGTTCGTCCGCGACGCCAGTCCGAAGAACAGCACTACGTCGGGATCGTGCGTTCGCAAAAGGTCCGGCAGGTTCTTCTCGACCGCCGCATAGGTCGTCGGCAGCACGGCGGAGACGAGGCGCGTTTCCGCAAGCGCCGGCCGGCGGCGCTTCGCCAGCGCCCGCACGAGATCGGCGCTGGGATTGCGCGGCGCGCCGGGGAAGGGGCCGAAACCGATGACGAGTGCGGTCCGCATGCTCAGAGCTTGAGCAGGTCAGCGATCTCGTCGGCCGCGAGCGCGGGCGGCAGCTTGCCGGAAGCGACCGCCGTTTCCAGCGAGCGCAGCCGCGAGCGGATCGCGGGGTCCGTGCGCAACCGCTCGCGGAAGCGTTCGTCGATCAGCGTCCACATCCAGCGCACGTGCTGCGCCCGCCGCTTCTCCACGAGCCGCCCGGATTGCTCCAACCGCTCGCGGTGATCGAGCGCCGCCTGCCACAGCTCGCCGATGCCGCCGCCGGTGAGCGCCGAATAGGTGAGCACCGGCGGCTCGTCCACCCCCGCGCTCGTCGCCAGAATATGCAGCGCCGCTTTCAGCGTCACCGCCGCCGCCCTGGCGCGCGGAAGGTTGTCGCCGTCCGCCTTGTTCACCGCGACGATGTCGGCAAGCTCGAGCAGGCCCTTCTTGATCCCCTGCAATTCGTCGCCCGCGCCCGGCAGCATCAGCACGAGGAACGTGTCGGTCATGTCGGCGACCGCCACTTCCGACTGCCCGGCGCCCACCGTCTCCACGAGCACCACGTCGTAGCCGGCGGCCTCGCACAGGAGCATCGTCTCCCGCGTGCGGCTGGCGACGCCGCCGAGCGTGCCGGCCGAAGGCGAGGGACGGATGAACGCCCGCTCGTCGGCGGCGAGCCGCTGCATGCGCGTCTTGTCGCCGAGGATCGAGCCGCCGCTTCGCACCGAGGAGGGATCGACTGCCAGCACCGCCACGCGATGGCCCTTGCCGGTGAGGAACGTGCCGAGCGCGTCGATGGTCGTGGACTTGCCGACCCCCGGCACGCCGGTGATGCCGATCCGCACCGCCTTGCCGGTCGCGGGCAGCAGCGCCTTCAGGAGTTCCTGCGCCCGCTCGCGGTGCTCGGGCTTCTTCGATTCCACGAGGGTGATCGCCTGCGCGAGCGCCGCCCGCTCGCCCTTGCGCAGGCGGGCGGCCAGATCCTGAACCGCGTGGCGATTCGCAGCCTTCATGGGCAAGGAACTAGCCGGAAGCCAGCCCCAAGTCCAAGGCAGCAATTTTCTATAGCCCTCATCCTGAGGAGCCCTTGTCACCTCATCCTTCGAGACGCCTCCGCTTCGCTCCGGCTCCTCAGGATGAGGTGACAAGGGCGTCTCGAAGGATGAGGGCTGAGCTCAATCGATCTTCGCCAGCCGCGGCTCGATCGCCAGCACCAGCGCCTTGTAGGCGAGGAAATCGGCGCCGAGCGGCCAGACGTGCTGGGGAAACGCCCGCATCAGCGCGTCCTCGTAGAACGCCACGTGCTCCGACCGGCAGATCATGAACTTCGCCGCCGCCACAATGTCCTCGCGGTCGACGATGCAGAACACGCGCAGCTCCGGGTGCGCGCGCAGGAAGGCGTCGACCGTGAGCGCAAGCAGCGGGTAGCCCGGATGCAGCATGTCGTCGAGGCAGATGACGCCCTTCGGGTCAAGCGCGCCATAGGCGAGCGTCATGTCGTTCAGGAGATGCTCCGGCGTGTGCTCGCCGTCGACATGAAAGAAGCGCACGCGCTTGCCCGGCGCGAGCGCGAACAGCCGCTCCGGCGTGAGCTTGCGGCTGTCAGCCTTGAGCACGATCGCGCGGTCGTCCTTCGGTCCGAAGTGCGCGAGGCTTTCCTTGAAGCGGTGGATCACGCCGGGATCGGGCCATTCGAAATGGTCGATGCCGATGCCGCGCTCGCCGGGAGCTAATGCGTGCGCGAGCGCGATGAAGAAGCGTCCTTCGAAGGTGCCGATCTCGGCGATGTGGCCCGCGATGCCGTTCTCCGACTGGATGCGCATGGTCGTTGCTGCGATCGCCGCCGCGAAGCGCGACGACATCCCCCGCACCGCGAGGTAGCCGTCGTCGAGATAGCGGTCGACTGCGGGAATGCCGGATTGGATGTTCGTCATATCGCTCTCAGCGCATTTTCCGATCGAGCTGAATCATCACTCCGCTCGTCCCCGCGAAAGCGGGGACCCAGGGCCGCAACCGAATGTGTAAGCGGCTCTGGATTCCCGCTTACGCGGGAATGAGCGGATTGGATCGACCGACCTGTAGCTTATTCTACTTTCGTGTTGTCGGTTCTTCCATCCGCTCGCCACCGAACAAGGCTCGCGCCCTTTCCGTCAGCAATGGATCGAGCGCCTGCCACGGAAAGAACGCGCCATAGTCGCCTTCAGCATAGGCGCCGACATCATAAGGGGAAAAGTGAAAATCGATCCCCGCCGCCTTGCCGTCGATCGTCGACGTAACGAGCCCGGGAGCGCCCATCATCTTCAGGTCCGGCTTGATCCCGGAAAGCCACTCGTCCTGCTCGAGCGGCGTCTGGACGTCGACATCCCGCTCGCGCTTTTCCTTTGCCACTTCCTCGCGGATGAGCGCAGCAAGCGCCGTCAAGGTCGGGCCGCCGCTCTTCGTCTCGCGAAAGAGCTCGGCAATGCTCGCGCGCCGTCCTTGTTCGCGGTCCCACAGAATCGTCGTCGTGCGATGGTTCGGGTGCGCGCCGCCGGTGTAGCTGTATTCGAGCACGGAGGCGCTGATATAGGGCCCGGCGGCGGCATCGAAAGAATAGCCGCGCTCGAAGCTCCACGGGCCGTTGCGGAACATGGTTCGGTCCTTGCTCCATTCGCCGTCGGCTTCCTTGCGCTGCGAGGCGGCGATCCGCTTCGCCTCCGCAAGGATCGACTCATATAGCCGCTTGTCGGCGCGCAGGCGTTGATCGACATCAATCTGGATTTCGATCGCACGGCTTTTCACCGAGACTGCCGCCTGCATCGGCGGCGACTGCGCGAATGCGGCCGATGCCGCGAACCAGGCGACTGCGCACGCCAGCAGGAAGCGCACGCTTACTCTGCCGCCGCGCGCGTGTGTCCGAGCCGCTGCGCGAGCTTCTTGAGAAGGTCTTCCGCCGCTTCCGCGATCACTGTTCCGGGCGGGAAGATCGCCTCTGCGCCCGCCGCCTTCAGCGCGTCGTAGTCCTGCGGGGGCACCACGCCGCCGACCACGATCATGATGTCGCCGCGGCCTTCCTTCTCCAGCGCCTGCTTCAGCTCCGGCACCAGCGTGAGGTGCCCGGCCGCGAGCGAGGAGACGCCCACCACATGCACGTCGTTTTCGATGGCCTGCCGCGCGGCTTCGGCCGGCGTCGAGAACAGGGGGCCGATGTCCACGTCCCAGCCGAGGTCGGCGAACGCCGACGCGATCACCTTCTGCCCGCGGTCGTGGCCGTCCTGCCCGACCTTGGCGACGAGGATGCGCGGCCGCCGGCCTTCCTCGTTCTCGAAGGCTTCCACCAGCCGCTGCACGCGCTGGATCGCGTCGGTCATGGCTCCCGCCTCCCTGAGATAAACGCCGGTGAGCGTCCGCGTCTCGGCACGGTGGCGGCCCCACACCTTTTCCAGCGCCGAGGAAATCTCGCCGACCGTCGCCTTCGCCCGCGCCGCATCGACCGCGAGCGCGAGCAGATTGCCCTGGCCCGTATCCGCCGCCTTGGTCAGCGCGTCAAGCGCGGCCGCAAGCGCCTTCGGGTCGCGCTCTGCGCGCAGCCGCTTGAGCTTGTCGATCTGCCGCGCGCGCACCGCCGAGTTGTCGACCTTCAGCACCTCGATCGGCACTTCCTCGCCGGGACGGTAGCGGTTGACGCCGACGACGGTCTGCGTGCCGGAATCGATGCGCGCCTGCGCTTTCGCCGCGGCTTCCTCGATCTTCAGCTTCGGCAGGCCGGCCTCGATCGCCTTGATCATGCCGCCGAGCTGCTCGACCTCCTCGATGTGCGCCCACGCTTTCCTCGCGATCTCGTAGGTGAGGCGTTCCACGTAGAACGAGCCGCCCCACGGATCGATGATGCGCGTGGTGCCGCTCTCCCGCTGCAGGAAGATCTGCGTGTTGCGGGCGATGCGCGCCGAGAAATCCGAGGGAAGGGCGAGCGCTTCGTCGAGCGCGTTCGTGTGCAGCGACTGCGTGTGTCCCTGCGTCGCCGCCATCGCCTCGACGGCGGTGCGGATCACGTTGTTGAACACATCCTGCGCCGTCAGCGACCAGCCCGACGTCTGGCAATGTGTGCGCAGCGACAGCGAGCGCGCGTCCTTCGGGTTGTGCTGCCGCATGAGCTTCGCCCAGATCATGCGCGCGGCGCGCATCTTGGCGATCTCCATGAAGTAGTTCATGCCGATCGCCCAGAAGAACGAGATACGCGGCGCGAACTTGTCGATGTCGAGCCCCGCCGCAATCCCCGCGCGCACGTATTCGGCGCCGTTCGCGAGCGTGTAGGCGAGCTCGAGGTCCTGCGTCGCGCCGGCCTCCTGCATGTGATAGCCGGAGATCGAGATCGAGTTGAACTTCGGCATGTGCTTCGCCGTATAGGCGAAGATGTCCGACACGATCCGCAGCGACGGCTCCGGCGGATAGATGTACGTATTGCGGACCATGAACTCCTTGAGGATGTCGTTCTGGATCGTGCCCGCGAGCTTCTCGGGCGCGACACCCTGTTCCTCGCCGGCGACGATGTAGAGCGCCAGCACCGGCAGCACCGCGCCGTTCATGGTCATCGACACGGTCATCTCTTCGAGCGGGATGCCGTCGAACAGCGTGCGCATGTCGTAGATGGAGTCGATCGCGACGCCCGCCATGCCGACGTCGCCGGCGACGCGCGGATGGTCGGAGTCGTAGCCGCGGTGGGTGGCGAGATCGAAGGCGATCGAAAGGCCCTTCTGCCCCGCCGCAAGATTGCGCCGGTAGAAGGCGTTGGAATCCTCTGCCGTGGAGAAGCCGGCATATTGCCGGATCGTCCACGGCTGCGTGAGGTACATGGTCGGGTAGGGGCCGCGCAGGAACGGCGCGAGGCCGGGCCAGGTGTCGAGGAAGTCGAGGCCCGCAAGGTCCGCTTCGCCATAGACCGGCTTCACCGGAATCTCCTCCGGCGTCATCCACGCTTCGTTGCCCGCGCGCAGGGGCGCGAGCTTCGGCTCGCCCCATTCGGTCGTGGTGAAGTCGGGCAAAAGGGTCATCGATCTCACCCACTCCGCCATGCCCGGGCTTGACCCGGGCATCCATACTGCCGCGCCGGAACCTGTGGCGCTTCAGAATGGATTGCCGGGTCAAGCCCGGCAATGACAGAAATCATGACGTGCTCAACATATCATGTACTGCCTGCCGCTATTCAAACGGCTCGGCAAGCCGCCTGGGAGCGAGCGGATCGAAGGAAACGGTCTTCGGAAGGGTCGGCAAGACCACCGCGGAAGCATTTAGAACCGCCGCCGGAACCTCGTCCGGATTGGGAAAGATCGTTGCACCCGTCAGCGCCTCGCGGCCATCCTTCAGGGCCTGTTCGCGCTCGGCGCGCACGGCGGCGACCTGCTTCTGGATGAGGTTCTGTTCGAGCGCCGCGGCCGCGCCGCCCGCACGCTCGATCTCCTGAAAAAGCGACCACGCGGAAGCGCAGAGCTTCGCCGTCAGGTCTTCGATGCCGCCCGAGCCGGCGGCAGGATCGGCGACCTTCGCAAGATTGGATTCATCCAGCAGAATGAGCTGCGTGTTGCGCGCGACGCGCCGCGCGAAGCGGTCGGGCAGGCCGAGCGCCGCCGTGAACGGCAGCACGCTGATCGCGTCCGCGCCGCCTAGCCCGGCAGCGACCACCGCCATCGCCGCGCGCAGCATGTTCACCTGCGGATCGCGCCTCGTCGTCATCCGCCACGCAGTCTCCGCGGAAATGAACACCGGCTCCGGCGCGAGGCCGGATGCTTCCTCCAACCGCGCCCACAGCTTCCGCAGCGCGCGGAATTTCGCCATCGTCAGGAACTGGTCGGAATCCGCCGCGAGCCGGAAGAAGATCATCCCCCGCGCGACGTCGAGCGGAATGCCCGCCGCTTCCAGCGCGCGCAGATAGGCGACCGCGGCCGCAAGCGCGAACGCCAGTTCCTGCGCCTCCGAGCCGCCGGCATTGTGGATCACGCGGCCGTCGGCGGCCGCGAACGGCCCCTTGAAGCCCTGCGATGAAACTTCCTGAACGGCGCTGTTGAAGACCTGCGCAAGTTCGCCCCATGCGAGCGGCGATCCGCCCGCAACCGCCATCGCGCCAATCGGATCGAAACCGAAGCGGATGGTCGTCGCTGCCGGTGTGATAACGCGCTGCTTCACGAGCGCCGCAAGCCGCGCGCCCACGTCCTTCGTCTGCGGACTGAGATCGAGCTCGACGGATATTCCGGCGTCGAGATGCACGCCGTCGAGCGCGCGCGCAATTGCCGCTGCGGAGCCGTCGAGCCCGTAGCCGTAAGCGCCGACTGAACCGGCGAACACGAGCGACAGCCCGCTCGCGCCGTTCTCGAGATCGTGCAGCGCCTCCGCGTTGGCCGCCGCTGGATCGGGATGATCGACCCGCTGCAGGATCTGCCACGGTGCGCCCGCGCCGCGTCCCGCGATCGGCTTCGCATCCGCTGCGCGCCGATAGATGGGTTCGATGGTCAGGCTATCGTAGGTCTTCGAGCGTAGCCGCTCGAACGGCGCGCCCTTCAGCACCTTGTCGACGAGGCCGAGCCAGTCCTCGCGGCTTGCGGGTGGAAATTCGGAGGCGAGGGGGAGTTCAGGCATGGCCGTGGCTTGGCGTCTTTCTTCTGTCTCGCCGCAAACTGCCACGGCTTTTGTCCGTCGCCAATGCGGCTCTGTGTGGCCTCATCCTTCGAGACGGGCGCTGCGCGCCCTCCTCAGGATGAGGGCGATGGGTCAATTTGATTGCCGATATGGCACAACGCCCTTTGTATCCAATCGTGCCAGCGCTTCACGCACCCGCACGCCGCCGACCGCAAGATCGGGCGCGATTTCCGCAAGCGGCACCAGCACGAACGGCCGCTCCATCATGCGCGGGTGAGGGATCACGAGGTCCGGCTCGCGCACGGCCGCGTCGCCGTAAAGCAGGATGTCGAGATCGAGGGTGCGCGGCCCGTAGCGTTCTTCCTTCGCGCGGTTGCGGCCGAGCGCGCGTTCGATCTGCATCAGCCGGGCGAGCAGTTCCCGCGGCGACAGCGCCGTCGTTCCGCGCAGCACCTGATTGAGATACGGGCCCTGCGGCTTCGGCCCCCAGGGTTCGGTTTCGCAGATCGAGGAGGCCGCTGCCACGGTCACGACGCCCCGCGCCAGCGCCTCGCGCGCCGCCGCGAGATTTTCCGCGCGGTCGCCGAGATTGCTGCCGAGCGCGAGATAGACGTCAGCCATCGCGCTTGCGCGCCACCGTGATCGTAGCCGCGACGTGATCGATCGCCGCCGGGACCGGCGCCGACGGCTTCTTCACCGTGACGCGCGCCGAGTGCACCTTTGGGAAGTGCGCAAGGATCGCACCCGCCACGTGCGCGGCGCATGCCTCAATCAGGAAGAAGTGCCGGTCGCGGAACGCCGACTCCGCGACGGCGACCACTTCGCCGTAGTCCACGGTGTCGGCGATCCGATCGCTCTTCACGGCGTCGGCGACGTCGACCTCCAGCACGATATCGACGATGAAGCGCTGGCCGTGCTTGCGTTCGGCTTCGTGCACGCCGTGGTGCTCGAACAGCACGAGTCCGATGACTTCGACGACGCCCTTCATCGCGCGCTCCGGATGGCGGCTGCGACGCGCAGCGCCTGCACGGTCGGCGCAACGTCGTGCACGCGCACGATGTCCGCGCCGGCGAGCACCGCGAGCAGATTGCCGGCGATCGATCCGCCGAGCCGCCGGTCCGGCGGAGCAGGGGAGATCGCGTCGATGAAGCGCTTGCGCGAGAGGCCCATCAGGAGCGGACAGCCGAATGCGCAGAGTTCCGAAAGCCGCGCGATCACGGTGACGCTCTGCTCCGGCGTCTTGCCGAAGCCGACGCCGGGATCGAGCACGATCCGCTCCTTCGCGATGCCGGCGCGCATCGCGATCTCGATCGAGCGGGAGAGAAAATCTTTCACGTCCGCCATGATGTCGATTGCGGGATCCACGCGTTCGCGGTTGTGCATGGCGATCACGGGCGCGCCGTGCTCAGCGGCGACCCGCGCTATGTCGGGATCGCGCTGCAGGCCCCACACGTCGTTGACGATGACGGCGCCCTGTTCGAGCGCCCACGCCGCCGCCTTCGCCTTGATGGTGTCGATGGAGACCGGCACGCCGAGCTTGACGACCTCCGGCAGCACGGGCCGCAGCCGCTGCAGTTCCTCGTCGAGCGATACCGGCTGCATCCCGCCATAGGGCCGTGTCGACTCCGCGCCGATGTCGAGAATGTCCGCCTCTTCCTGCGCGAGTTGCTTCGCATGCTCGACTGCGCGTGCAGGCTCGAAGAACTGCCCGCCGTCGGAGAAGGAATCCGGCGTTACATTGACGATGCCCATGACAAGTGCGCGGCCGCCGGCCTGTTCCTTCAGGCGGCTGAGATCGAAGGGTCGCGATGCCATGACGTCCAGCATAGGGGGAGCGCTTTCCTGCGCGACCTTATCCGGCTGGACCCGGAAAAATGCAAGGAAACAGAAGAACGCCGTGACGCCGGGGCACGCCGTTCGGCCAAGTGGCATCCGGCGGGCCGCATGCTTATAAGGAGGCAATCGGCCTTTCGCGGGAGAGCAGCAATGGCGGGTGTGGAGTCCGACGGCAAGATCTTCGTCGGCAAGAGCGGCAAACCGGAATACCTGACCCTGAAACTGGCGAACCGCCATGGCCTCGTCACCGGCGCGACTGGCACCGGCAAGACCGTGACCCTGCAGATTCTCGCCGAGGGGTTCTCGAAAGCCGGCGTTCCCGTCTTCGCCGCCGACATCAAGGGCGATCTGTCGGGTATTGGCGCGCCGGGTGAAGGCAAGGACTTCATCCTCAAGCGGGCGAAAGAGATCGGTCTCAAGTACGAACCCGACGAGTTCCCGGTGATCTTCTGGGACCTGTTCGGCGAGCAGGGCCATCCGATCCGTGCCACGATCTCCGAGATGGGTCCGCTCCTGCTGTCGCGGCTCATGGGCCTCAACGAAACGCAGGAAGGCGTCCTCAACATCGCGTTCCGCTTCGCCGACGATCAGGGACTCCTGCTGCTCGACCTCAAGGACCTGCGCGCGATGGTCAACTTCGTCGGCGACCAGGCGGCCGAGCTTTCCAAGAGCTACGGCAACGTGACCTCGGCGACGGTCGGCGCGATCCAGCGCCAGTTGCTGCTGCTCGAGAGCCAGGGCGGTGAGAGGTTCTTCGGCGAGCCGACGCTCGAGATCAAGGACCTCATGCGCGTCGACCGCGACGGCCGCGGCACCATCTCCATCCTCGCCGCCGACAAGCTGATGAGCGCGCCGCGGCTCTATTCCACCTTCCTGCTGTGGCTGCTGTCGGAATTGTTCGAGCAGCTTCCCGAAGTCGGCGATCCGGAAAAGCCGAAGCTCGTCTTCTTCTTCGACGAGGCGCACCTGCTGTTCGACGAGGCGCCGAAGCCGCTCCTGGAAAAGATCGAGCAGGTTGTCCGCCTGATCCGCTCGAAGGGCGTCGGCGTCTATTTCGTCACGCAGAATCCGCTCGACGTGCCCGATACGGTGCTCGCTCAGCTCGGCAACCGCGTGCAGCACGCGCTCCGCGCCTACACCCCGCGCGACCAGAAGGCGGTGAAGGCGGCCGCCGACACCTTCCGCCCCAATCCGAAATTGAAGACCGCGCAGGTGATCACCGAGCTCGGCGTCGGCGAGGCGCTCGTCTCCTTCCTCGAGGACAAGGGCGTGCCGTCGATCGTCGAACGCGCGCTGATCCGTCCGCCTTCGGCGCGCGTCGGCCCGGTCAGCGACGCGGAGCGCAAGCAGATCATCGCCAGAAGTCCCGTGCGCGGCCAGTACGATACGCTGATTGATCGCGAATCCGCCTTCGAGAAGCTCCGCACGCAGACCGAGGCCACGATGGCAGAGGCCGAAGCGCAGCAGCAGGAGGAATCGGGAGGCGCACTCGGCGGAATCTTCGGCTCGATCTTCGGCACCACCCGCAAGCGCGGCGAAAAGCTCACCACGACCCAGCGCGTGGCCCGCGACGTGACCCGCACCGTCACCAACCGGGTGGCCGGCCAGATCGCCGCCGACCTCGGCAAGAAGATGGGCGGCAGCATCGGCGGCTCGGTAGGCCGCGCGATCGTGCGTGGGGCGCTGGGTGGATTGCTGCGTCGTTGACAAATCAACGGTGTTGCGAACCGTTTGCAATTAAGCTCGAATTTGATATCCTGTCCTGACAAGATGGTGAGGCAGACGAGGCAGGGGTCTGTTCGAGGCGCGGCGTCCGACCTGCAGGGCGTGGCGGCCCCTGAGTGCGATGAAAATTATGTCGACCGCACGGGTCGTCGTCCTGCATGGCGATCCGGAGCAACGCGGCGTGTTGTGTAGCGAACTCGTGGCGCTGGGTATGCAGGCGCTGCTGCCGGCCGATTGTCCGGTCGAGGCGCGCAAGCACGGCGAGGCCGCACCCGTCGAGCTCTGCATCGTTGATGCGCAGAGCCTGACCGCCGGCGCGTCGACCGGCGCCATCCCCGCCAATCCCTTCGATCCCGCGCACACGCCGGGCATCCTGGTCGCCGCCGACGCGAGCCGCGATACACAGAAGGCGGCCGCCGCCTTCGGCTACGGCGCCGTGCTCGCCGCGCCCGTCAGCCCGCGTCTGCTCTACCGGCGCATCGGTTCGTTGCTGCAGAAATCGCGCCGCGCGGGCCGCGCCAATGCGTCGACGATTGCCGCACGGACGGCGGCGCGCCGCGCCGAGCTCCGCGAGAGATAAAGCGGCTTCCGCAAGCGCTGCAAAATCCGGTGCAATCGATTCATCCCGCTCGTCCCCGCGAAAGCGGGGACCCAGGGCCACAACCGAATGTGTGAATTGCTCTGGATTCCCGCTTGCCGCGCCGACGAGCCCGGTTCAGGGCGAGTGTCCGGCGCGGCGACTCTATAGTTGCCGCGCTGGCCGCTCGCTTCGCTCGCCAGCGCGGCGCGGGAATGAGCGGAGATGATTCATTTGGATCGGAAAACGCGCTAGGTTCGCGCGCCTGGAGGACCGCCATGGCGCTCGACAACGTACTCGCTTCCATCGACGCAAATCTGGACCGGAGCCTGGAGCGCCTGTTCGCGCTCCTGCGCATTCCGAGCGTCTCCACCGACCCTTCGTTCGCCGCCGAATGCCGCCGCGCCGCCGACTGGCTCGTCACGGAGCTCGGCGCGCTCGGCTTCGACGCATCGGTGCGGCCGACCAGGGGACATCCGATGGTCGTCGCACATTCGCGCGAAGCGGGCGCCGGGCCGCGCGTACTTTTCTACGGCCACTATGACGTGCAGCCGCCCGTCCCGCTCGAGCAGTGGAAGACGCCGCCCTTTGAGCCGCGCCTCGTCGAGGAGAACGGCCGCAAGCAAATTGTCGCCCGGGGTGCCGCCGACGACAAGGGCCAGTTGATGACCTTCGTCGAAGCCTGCCGCGCCTTCGTTGCCGTTGAAGGCAAGCTGCCGGTCCCGGTGACGATCCTGTTCGAAGGAGAAGAAGAGACGGGCAGCCCGTCGCTCAAGCCGTTCCTCGACGCCAACAGGAAAGAGCTGAAGGCCGACGTCGCGCTCGTCTGCGACACCGACATGTGGGACGCCGAGACGCCCGCCGTGACGACGATGCTGCGCGGCCTCGTGCTGGAGGAAGTGATCGTGCAGGGCGCGAGCCACGACCTCCATTCCGGCCTGTTCGGCGGCCCGGCGGTGAACGCGATCCACGTGCTCGCGCGCGTCCTTGCCGAAATTCACGGCCCCGACGGCCGCGTCGCTATCCCCGGCTTCTACGAAGGCGTCGGCGAGCTCGATCCGGAAATCCGCGCGCAATGGACGAGCCTCAAGTTCGACGAGCGGCGCTTCCTCGGCGACATCGGGCTGACGAAGCCGGCCGGCGAAGCGGGCCGGCACATTCTGGAGCTCATGTGGGCGCGGCCGACCTGCGACGCGAACGGCATCATCGGCGGCTACACGGGGGAGGGATCGAAGACGGTCATTCCCGCCCGGGCTTCCGCCAAGGTCTCGTTCCGCCTGGTCGGCGATCAGAACCCGGCCGCTGTGCGCGACAATTTTCGCGCCTTCGTGCGCGCTCGCCTGCCTGCCGACTGCAAGGCGGAATTCATCTCGCACGGCGCGAGCCCCGCGCTGCGCCTGCCGCTCACTTCGCCCTATCTCGCGAAGACCCGCGCCGCGCTCGAAGCGGAGTTCGGCCGGCCGGCGGTGCTGAAGGGCTCGGGCGGCTCGATCCCGATCGTTGGCAGCTTCAAGCACGACCTCGGGATGGACTCGCTGCTCGTCGGCTTCGGCCTCGACGACGACCGCATCCATTCGCCGAACGAGAAGTACGATCTTTCCTCGTTCCGCAAAGGCGCGCGGAGCTGGGCGCGCATTCTGGCGGCGCTCGCCCAATAAACGTCGTCCCGGGCGAGCCGCGAAGCGGCGAGACCCGGGACCGTCCGCAATCAACTGAAAACGATCCCGGGTCTGCGGCGCACCACTACGCTTCGCTGCGTGCTGCGCCGCGCCCGGGATGACGAAGGCGTCACTTCGCCTTCGCGTAGAGCTCCGCCACGTAATCCCAGTTCACCAGGTTCTCGACGAACGCCTTCAGATAATCGGGCCGGCGGTTGCGGTAGTCGATGTAGTAGGAGTGCTCCCACACGTCGCAGCCGAGGATCGGCGTCGCGCCGTGCACGAGCGGGCTCTCGCCGTTCGGCGTCTTCGACACGATGATCTTGCCGTCCTTGACGGCGAGCCAGCACCAGCCCGAGCCGAACTGCGTGACGCCGGCCTGGATGAATTCCTCTTTCATCTTGTCGATGGAGCCGAGGTCGGCGGCGATCTGCTTCTCCAGCTCGCCCGGGATCTTGCCGCCGCCGTTCGGTTTCATCCACTTCCAGAAGTGCAGGTGGTTGTAGTGCTGGCCGGCATTGTTGAAGAGGCCGGCGTTCTTCCCGAACGAGCCCTTCACGATCTCCTCGAGGCTCTTGCCCTCGAGACCCGAGCCCTTCAGCAGGTTGTTGCCGTTATTGACGTAGGCGAGGTGGTGCTTGTCGTGGTGGTATTCGAGCGTCTCCTTCGACATGTAGGGCGCGAGCGCGTCGTGCGCATAGGGGAGATCGGGCAAGCTGAACGACATGAAGCACCTCCTACGGAATTGGCAGGGTTGGATTGGTTCTATATGGCCCGGAACCGGCGATCCTGCAAAATCCGGAACTCGGTTCAATCGCCGATTGTTCCGTTTTCCCCGGCAGGGAAGGGTCAGACCTTCGTCCACGGCTTCCCGTGTGACATGGGAAAGCGCAACGTATAGAAACTGAGTCGTAACGATCCCGGCCAAAGGACCGGAGCCAGCCTTTTGATACCGCAAATCCTCTTGGTGGTGGGGGCCGTCCTCGCGGTCGCAGGGATCGGCGGCATTGCCGCTGGCGCCCCCGACTGGCTGCTCGGCCTTTCGCTCGGCGCGACCCTCATTCAGAGCGGCATGATTGCGCTGGTGGGCGGCCTGCTGCTGGTCGCGATCTCCTTCGTTTTGACGGCGCTGCAGGACGTGCTCCGCCGTCTGGAAGCGTTGGGCCCGGGCGCTCCGGCATCGGTGTCCCGCCCGTCCGCCCGCTCGCTGCCCGCGCCGGACAGCGCGGCGCCCGAGCGGGCCGCCCGCCAGACGCCCGCCGAACCGGCGCCGGCCGCGCGTGAGGAGGCGCCGGACGTGCCGGAGGAGCCGGTTCGCCCCCGCCGAATGCCCTCCCGCTTTGCCGCCGAAGAAAGCGCCCGCGCGCGCGCCGAGGCGGCGCGCGAGCATCCGGCCGAGGAGATGCCGCGGCCCCGCCGCGAGGCGCTGCAGATCATCTCCGCCGAAGAGCCCCGCCCCCGCCGCGAGCGGGGTCTGGAACAGACCGGAGAAGACATCGACCGCCTGCGCGGCGCGCTTCCGTTCCGTCCGGCGCGGGATGCGGGTGCTCGCCCGCGCCGCGACGCGGGGCTTCCGCCGCTCGGGGACGAGCGGCGCCGCTCGCGCCTGGCGCCGGAAGAGCCCGCCCCCTCGAGCGGGGAGACCTACGTCCCGAAATTCCGCCCCGCCGAACAGGCGCCGAAGTCCGAGCGCGGGCCGGCGAGCGAGACGGTGGTGCGTTCCGGCGTCATCGGCGGCATGGCCTATACGCTCTATGCCGACGGTTCGATCGAAGCCGAACTGCCGATCGGCACCGTGCGCTTCGCTTCCGTCGCCGATCTGCAGGATCACGTCACCCGCACCGGCGCCGAAGCCGACCGGGATTTCGACGAGCAGAACCGTTAGAGCGGATTCCCGTCTATCCGCTCATTCCCGCCGTGCTGGCGAGCGCGAAGCGCGAGCGCTCAGCACGGCCACTCAAAGACGCCGCGCCGGACACTCGCCCTGAACCGGGCTCGTCGGCGCGGCAAAGCGGGAATCCAGAGCAGCTTGTGCATTCGCTTGTGGCCCTGGGTCCCCGCTTCCGCGGGGACGAGCGGTTGAGGCAGACGCCGTCGTCCGCGGCCGGTTCACCAGCCAGATTCCGAACGCCACCAGCGCCAGTGCGGCGATCAGCGCCGCGCTCACGCGCTCGCCGAGCAGCACCGCGCCGAACACGAGCGAGAACAGCGGCGTGAGGAACGTGAACGCGGAAAGCGTCGACGCCGGATAGATGCGGATCAACGCGAACCACACGAGATATGAGGCGAACGCGACGACCACGATCTGGAAGGCGAGCGAGACGAGCACAAGCGCCGTCGGATCGAAGATGCCCCGCTCGCCGAGGAGGAGCGCGAACGGCGTCAGGACGACGCCGGAAACCGCAAGCTGATAGGCAAGCGTCTTCTCCGGCGCGATGCGCGAGAGCTTGCTCGCCTTGACCAGCACCGTCGTCGCTGCCCAGAGCGCCGCCGCGGCGAGCATCATCCCGTCGCCGATCAGCGCGCGCCAGGTCGGCAGCGTCAACCCGTCGGCGAACGCGATCACCACGCCCGCGAATGCCGCGAGCAGTCCGACGACCTGCTGCCGGTGCAGCCGCTCGCCCGGCACGAAGCAATGCGCGCCGAGCGCGACGAAGAACGGCGTCGTGTAGAGGATGATCACGCCGCGGGCGACGTCGGTATAGACGAGCGCCCAGAAGATCAGCGCAAACTCGGCGCCGAACATCGCGCCGGCCGCGAGCCCGACGCCCAGGGTTCCGTCCGATCCCAGCAGCGGAATCCGGCGCAGCCACGACCACAGGCAGAGCAACAGCAACGCGCCGAGCGAGCGCAGCCCCGATTGGAACGCCGGGGAAATCCCCGCATTCGCGATCTTCACGGCGACGTGGCTGAGCGCCCACAGCGCGCACAGGGTCACGGTTGCGGCCGAGCCGAGCGCATCCAGCCGATCGTGCTTTTTCATGTGTTTGAAACCGCCCTCATCCTGAGGAGCGCCGCGTCCATCCTTCGAGACGCCGTGCTGCGCACGGCTCCTCAGGATGAGGACGCGGCGCGTCTCGAAGGATGAGGGCGGTCCAGACCTCGTTCACGCTATTCCGGTTACCCGTAGCGCAAACACATAGCCGAGCGCCACTTCTTCCAGTCGGTCGAACCGCCCCGCCGCGCCGCCATGACCCGCGTCCATGTTGGTGCGCAGAAGCAGCGGGCGGTCGTCGGTCTTGGTCGCCCGCAGCCGCGCCACCCATTTCGCCGGCTCCCAGTAGGTGACGCGCGGATCGGTGAGGCCGGCGAGCACCAGCATCGCCGGATAGTCCTGCGCCTTCACGTTGTCATAGGGCGAGTAGCCGCGGATGCGCCGGAACGCTTCCGGGTCGGTGATCGGATTGCCCCATTCCGGCCATTCCGGCGGCGTGAGCGGCAGCGTGTCGTCGAGCATCGTGTTGAGCGCGTCGACGAACGGCACCTCCGCGACGATGCCGGCGAACAGATCGGGCCGCATATTGGCAACTGCGCCCATCAAGAGCCCGCCCGCCGATCCGCCATGCGCGACGATGCGGCCCCTGGCGGTGAAGCGCTCGGCGATCAGATGCTCGGCCGCCGCGATGAAATCGCGGAAGGTGTTCTCCTTGTGCGCGAGCTTGCCTTCGCGGTACCAGCGCCAGCCCTTCTCGGTGCCGCCGCGGATGTGCGCGATCGCATAGACGAAGCCGCGGTCCACGAGCGACAGCCGGTTCGTGCTGAACGCCGCCGGCATCGCGTGGCCATAGGCGCCGTAGCCATAAAGCAGGAAGAGCGCGGAGCCGTCGATCGGCGTTTCGCGCCGATGCAGGATCGAGATCGGCACTGTCTCGCCGTCGTGCGCCTTGGCGAAGATCCGCCGCGTGACGTAGTCCGCCGGGTTGTGCCCCGACGGCACCTCCTGGCGCTTGCGCAGGACGCGCTCGCGCGTTCGCATGTCATAGTCCCACACCTCGGCGGGCGTGGTCATCGACGAATAGGAGAAGCGCAGGCTGTCGGTCTCGAACTCGTAGCCCGCGATCGTGCCGAGCGAATAGGCTTCCTCCGCGAATGCGATCGTGTGCTCGTCGCCGTCGGCGAGCCGCCGCACGACGATGCGCGGCAGGCCCTCATGGCGCTCGAGCCGCACCAGCCATTCGCGGAAGAGCGTGACATCGAGCACGAGCGTGCCCGGCCGGTGCGGAATGAGCTCGCGCCACGCCGCCCGCTCGGGATTCGCGAGCGGCGCCGTCATGATCTTGAAGTCCTCGGCGCCGTCCGCATTCGTATGCACGATCAGGGTCGGCTCTCCGTCGAGCAAGGGATGGTGCTCGACGTCGTAGCGCACGCCGGTCTCGCGCGCCGCAACAAGGCGCGGCCTGGCGTCTGGATCGGCGAGGTCGAGGAGATGCACCTCGCTCGTTTCGTGATCGCCGCCGGAGATCGCCGCATAAGCGCCGGCCTGCAATTCCGAGATGTTGATGAAGAAGCCCTTGTCCGGCTCCTCATAGACGAGCGCGTCGTCGGCGACCGGCGTTCCCAGCCGGTGCCGATAGACGCGCGTCGGCCGGTGCTCCTCGTCGAGCCGCACGTAGTAGAAACTTTGCGCGTCCGCGGCCCACACCACGCCGCCCGTGCTGTCCGGCACGAGGTCGGCCATGTCGTGCATGCTCGCAAGATCGCGCACGCGGATATTGAAGTATTCGGAGCCGGCTTCATCCGCCGACCACGCGAGCAGCCGGTGGTCCGGCGCATGCCGCCCGCCGCCGAGCTGGAAATAGGCGCGTCCCTTCGCCAGCGCGTCGCCGTCGATCAGGAGCTCGTCCGCGCCGCCCGCCGCCGGCTGCCGGCAGATCAGGGGATGTTGCCCGCCCTCGCGGTAGCGCACGAAATAGGCATAGGCGCCGTCGCGTGCGGGAACCGTGGAATCGTCTTCCTTGATGCGGCCGCGCATTTCCGCAACGAGCTTCTGCTTGAGCTCGTTGAGCGGCGCGAGCCACCCCTCGGCATGGGCGTTCTCCGCTTCAAGATATTGCCGGACCTCGCCGCCGAGCAGCGCCGGGTCGCGCATCACCTCGCGCCAGTTGGGGACGCGCAGCCAGGCGTAGTCGTCGGCCAGCGTCTCGCCGTGGAACGCGCGCGTCGTCGGCTTGCGTGCGGCGGCAGGCGGGGTGGATTGGCTCTCCGCGGCTGTCGCTGCCTTATTTCTCGCCACTCGTTCCGTCCTTCGGCATGAGCTTGAGCGCGGTTCCGTTCATGCAATAGCGCAGTCCCGTCGGCTGTGGACCGTCGGGAAACACATGGCCGAGATGCGCGTCGCAGCGGCCGCAGCGGATTTCGATACGCTGCATCAGCATCGAGGAGTCTTCGTGTTCCGTGACAGCATCCGGGCTCACCGGCTGCCAGAAGCTCGGCCAGCCGCTGCCGGATTCGTACTTGGCATCGGACTTGAACAGCGGGTTTCCGCACGCCACGCAGACGTACATTCCCTCGCGCTTTTCCACGTTGAGGGGGCTGGAAAACGGGCGTTCCGTCCCATGCTGGCGCGTGACGTAATACTGCTCCGGCGTGAGCTCTTTCCGCCATTCGGCGTCCGTTTTTTGTACTTTCGTCGGATTGTTCCCGGTCATTGGCGACTCCTGAGACAAAGAGCAATTCCAAGTTCGCACCGCGGCATACTAGGGTTGTACAGGGGAAAATATAGTAAGGCTGCGAATCCCTGCATCCAACAATTGGCAAAGCGCGGAGAGACCTTTTCGATGACTGATTTTTCTTTTGCATTGCACGGTCTTGAGCTTGCGAATTCATGCCGGGACCCTACAGTGCTCCTGTTACCTCCGTTCGCTGCCGTCTTGTGCTGAATGCCCCTGCCCAGAACAGCCATTTCGAGCCAGCCATGTCTGAGCCGAGCCAGCCTACGAAGTTCATTGAACTGACAGCCGGAATTGTCTCGGCCTATGTCAGCAACAATTCCGTTGCAGCCGCCGAGCTGCCGCATCTGATCAACGAAGTGCACTCCGCGCTGACCCGCGTGGTGGATGGCTTGACCAACGGAAGGGAGCCGCAAAAGCCGGCCGTGTCGGTCAAGCGGTCGATCACGCCCGAATATCTGGTCTGCCTGGAGGACGGGAAGCGCTTCAAGTCGCTGCGCCGTCATCTGCGCAGCCAGTACGGGATGAGCCCCGAGCAATACCGCGAGAAGTGGAACCTGCCGCCCGACTATCCGATGGTCGCGCCGAACTACGCGGCGACCCGCTCGGCGCTGGCGAAAAAGATGGGCCTCGGCCAGCAGCGTGCGCGGCGCCGATAATACTTCCGTCTGCGCGGCAGAGTTTCCGCGCAAGCCGCACCAGCAGGAGGTGCCGCAGCGGGTCGTAGGCCGCGCCGCCGCGCGCGGCACGCCGCTCCCGCCGCAGCGCGGCGGCAATACGCTTCCTGAACCGGGAGTCGAGCTCGCTTTCGCCGAACGCGCTTGCGCCAAGGCCGAGCAGGAACATCCGGCTTTCGATCTGCCATGCGATGTCGTCGCGCCGGAAAGCGCGATAGCCGCCCGCCGCATTCGCCCGGCCGCTCCTCAGTCCCGCGAGCTTTCGCACCATCGTCGCCTCCCTGTTCGCGGGGATGATGACGCCGTGCGCGGGTCTGGGGAGAAACGGGCGGCGGAACCGTCCGCCTGTCCCTGCGCAAGCTGTTGCCGCGCAAGGAAATAATTCCTGAAAAGAATTTTTTATTCCCACCCCGCCGGCGCTGCGGCATGATGCGCTAAGATAAAATTCCCATATATATACTTGACACCCCAAGCCCTATATGCTGATATTGGCTCACAGGAGAGAGCCAATGACCGCCCTAAACGCCGCCCATTTCCAGACCCCGGAGAAGGCCCGCGCCTACCTAGAGGCAATGCGCTGGCCGGAGGGTCCGGTGTGCCCGCACTGCGGCACCGTGGGGAGCGCATATGCACGCAAGAAGGCTGGCCTGTACCGTTGCGCCGAGAAGGAGTGCCGCAAGGACTTCACCGTCACGACCAAGACGGTAATGGAGTCCAGCCACATCAAGCTGCACCATTGGCTACAGGCCTTCTATCTCATGGCCTCTTCCAAGAAAGGCATGTCGGCTCACCAGCTTCACCGCACGCTCGGCATCACCTACAAGTCCGCGTGGTTCATGGCGCATCGCATTCGTGAGGCAATGCGTACCGGCGGCCTCACACCCCTTGGTGGCGAAGGCAAGATTGTGGAAGCCGACGAAACCTATTTCGGCAAGGCCGAGACCCCGCGCGTCTCTCCGCAGCGGAAGGGCCGCCCGTACACGAAGCGTGGGCACCTTTGGAATAACCGACCAATCGTTGCCCTTGTCGAGCGCGGCGGCAGTGTGCGCAGCTTCCATGTGCCAGTTGCCGACAAGGCGACCGTGCAGCGGATCGTTGCCGAGAACATTTCGCGCGAGTCGCGCCTTCACACAGACGAAAGCCCGCTCTATCGCGGAACAGCCTCGTTCTTTGCGAAGCACGAAACCGTGCGTCACTCGCGCAAAGAATATGTACGCGACGACATTCACACCAATTCAGCGGAAGGCTACTTCTCTATTTTCAAGCGTGGGATGCGAGGCATCTACCAGCACTGCAAAGAGAAGCATTTGCACCGCTACTTGGCGGAATATGACTTCCGCTACAATCACCGCGAAAAGCTCGGTTACAATGACGGGGATCGCGCAGCCATTGCCGTGAAGGGTATCGAAGGCAAGCGGCTCACGTACCGCCAACCTCACTAAGCCTGAATATAGATTTCAGGCTGCGCGCTTCCTGCGATGGCGGAAGAAACGACCTAAGAGGAAGCCTTGCGTTTAGAGCGCTTGGCTTTCTTTTTTGGCTTCGGTTTGGTCGGCGGGGTTTTAAACGCGCCAAGAAGCGCCGCCTGGAATCGTTGGGCGGATTCTTTGAGCGAATAGGTCTCTGCTTCACGCTTCTTCGGCATGACACCTCGCATAAACCATTGTTTCGACTCGCGATTAAAAATCTTGAGTTGGAGTCAAGGGCTTACTATATAGCTAACGGGCGTCGGGCGTTGTTCGGGGCCAACCGAACAACGCCCTAGGCTCTCAGTTACTTATTGTTGCATGTACCACCTCCAGTCCCGCCTCTACGGGCTCTGGCACTTGGTTCACCGGGGTGGCTAATCCCGGCCTCGATAGCCGAAGGACGACCGGTCAAGATCAAATCCTTCGACGAAACTGCTGAGGCGGCGACCCATCGGTCGCCGTTTCCTTTTCTGGCTCTTTCTCCTGCGGCTTGTTTCGCCTCCACGAAGGAACGTACTTTTCCTTTCCCACGTCTTCGGTTTCCTCGTCGTCTCCTGATGCATTTTCAACGGAAGTATTTTTCGGTTTCCGCGCTCCTGGGTACCAAGACCTCAATCCGTAGGTGCCGTTAGGGAGTTTCTGGAACATCTGCGTATTCTTCCGCAGCATATTGCGCAGACTGATGATCGCTACGTTGTCGTCCTTGGTCTCGAAGACAAATCCGCCCAGCTTCAGCGCATCGAAAATCTCTCGTGGCTTGGCCGGGCTAGTCCCACCAGCCGACTCCTGCCTCATTTCCAGATATTCGCGCGTAGCCGTCCCCATCTTCTTCCCGAAGAAGCTATCGTGTCTGATTTTTGGGCTTGGGCCGCCACCTTCAGGCGCGGGAGACGGGCTCGCAGCAACGCGGCCAATGCCTTCAGGGCGCGGTGGGAGACCCGCCTTTGCTCGCAGAACGTTAATTGTGTCCCTTAGGCCGTTCGCCTGGCGTTCCGCTTCAGCGATGTCTTTCTCAATCTTCTCCAATTCTTTTTCCAGCTCGTCGATGGCGGGCTGAAACGGGTTCTGAGAGTTTGCCATATGGCACCTTTGAGAGCCGACTAGCTCGTTAGGTTTCATATACGCCGAGTCACGCGGCGGTTGCAAGCGGAATGTTTCATAGCGCAAACCTCAGGTTTGCCCATGTTTCTTAGGTTTGTTGCCGCGTATGTAACTGATAACCAGTTGAATAATAATCGTTTTTATGCTGTGCGCCTTAAACCATTGCTTAGGGGGAACGCGGGTACTACTTAAAACGTTGCAAACACAGTGCCTTGGATAAGGTCATGCGCTGGGCTTTTTGGAAGCGAGATACACAAATCATCCACCTGATCGGGGAGCCCCGAGCCGGGGGCTATATCTATTTGACCAGCCCTGAGCTTCCTGGGTTCACCTTTCTGCTTGGGCCAGACGAAAAGTCCATTGAAGCGATTATTGAAGCGATCAAGCCTGCTCTAGCAACCTATCTGCCGCACCATTTGCGGCTCAAGGATCGCGAGCGCGCCCAGAAGATGACGCCCAGGTTCACCAGGGCCGATTTTAGCGGCCCTCGGCTGAATCTATTTGCGGAACTTCAGGCGGCGTAATTAAATCGCAGGATGCAACCTGCGAATCCGCAACTTCCCAAGACACCAGCAGAGAAGGGGCGCGAATTGCTTCGCGCCAAGGGATTTCAGCGTCAAGACGGTGCCGGTAATCGCGGTGAGTTATGGGTCCATCGCGACGGTGCTCCAGCGTTCGTCGCATACGTTGGGGAGCCAGAATATTTTCTTACTGAGTCGCTTGAGAATGCATTGGCTCAGGTGCCTTAAGCTCGGCCTGTCACGCCCCAGAAACCTACATCTAGGCCGTGGGGTGTCAAGTATATATATGGGATAAAATTCCTAATATTATCCTTGACGTACCCAACGGAAACCCCTATCTAGAAACCATAAGGGGAATCCACCATGACTTCCGTTCTAAGCGCCAAGCATTTCCATGACGAGCAAGCGGCTTATAAGTGGGTTGAAGCCCGCATTTGGCCGGATGGTCCGATCTGCCCGCATTGCGGCGGAGTTGATCGTATCGGCAAGCTCAAAGGCAAGAGCACCCGCATTGGCACCTACAAGTGCTACCAGTGCCGCAAGCCCTTTACCGTGAAGGTTGGGACCGTTTTTGAGTCGAGCCATATCCCGATACACAAGTGGCTCCAAGCGATTGCGCTCATGTCGTCGTCGAAAAAAGGTATCAGCACCAATCAGCTTTGGCGCATCCTTGGCGTCTCTCTCAAAGCCGCTTGGTTCATGTCTCATCGCATCCGTGAGGCAATGCGAGATGGCTCACTTACCCCGATGGGCGGATCAGGCGTGCCCATCGAAATTGACGAGACCTATTTTGGGCGGATGGAAACTCCGCGCCCATCACCGCAGCGTCGTGGCCGTCCGCCCCTCAAGCGCAAACGCGATTGGGACAAGCGGGCAATTGTTTCTCTTGTCGAACGTGGTGGGTCTGTACGTTCGTTCCACGTAGAGAACGCGGACAAGGCCACCATCAACCAAATCATCGCTGGCAATTTACTGCGCGAAGCGCGCGTTCACACTGACGAGAGTAGGCTATATGGCGATGTCGCCGCTCAGGTAGCTTCGCATGAGACCGTGAAGCACACCGCTGGAGAATATGTCCGCGGCGATGTGCATACCAATTCCGTTGAGAATTTCTTTTCCGTGTTCAAGCGTGGAATGAAGGGTGTGTACCAACACTGTGCAGAGAAAAATCTGCACCGCTATCTTGCCGAATTTGATTTTCGTTATAATTCCCGAACTGCATTGGGTGTGAACGATGAGATGCGTACTGAGCGGGCCGTGAAGGGCATCGTTGGTAAGCGTCTCACTTATCGAACGGCTAGTGGAAGGTGAGCCTCAATGGGTTCCAAGCCCAAAGTTCGCCGCCATCCGAGCGCGCCTCGGAAGAAAAAGGCGATGGCGCCGCCGAAAGAGAAGCCACAACGCGAGCGGTTCATAGAGGCCGCTCGCAATGTTGGGGTTGATGAAAGCGGCAAAGAGTTCGAGCGGCTTTTTGACCGGGTAGTAAGACGCGGGAAATGATAGCTATTTCCAGCGCCTATACCCGGTCAGCCACGAAAGATCGGGCTTTGCTTTGGTCACACGCACTCTTTGCTGAGGGGGCACGGAGTAATCGGGCTTCTCCTCAGGCTTCGCTATACCGCGCAGCTTGGACTTAAATAGCTGCACATCTCCGAAGTAGTTCGGGTATGCGGTCCTGAGATTTTCGATCTCGTCCACCTCGACAAGCACAATCTTGGTGTCGCTGCTCCCGCTCTCGGCGTTCTTCACCTCGGCGGCGTCATAGGATAGCGACGCATAGATAGGCCCGAAAAATGGCTCGATCCGCACTGTCTCTGCGTGGCGGTCGTAAGTGATCTTGAAGTAGTCGGGCTTGTTCTGGGGATCAAAGTAATAGTTCTCAGCGTAGGTGAACGCCTGACTCAGTCGCTCCAAGGTGTCTACCGCATCCAGTTTTCGTTCCAGCGCCGTGATCTCCTCGACGCGCTTCTGATGATCATTCGCGTCGATGGTGATGCAGCCCTCCTCCAAGGCAAATTCGCCGGACATCAATTGGAATAGCCGCAGCCAACCAGGATCGCCCTGGCCTGCCTTCAAATCTTCCCGGCGAAATAGCCCTACCGCCTCGACGGCGGTCGCCCATGAATGCTGCAATCCGGTCCTTATCTGAATCTCGACCCTGCGGGTGTCGTACACCGCCTCATCACCAACGCCGCGGAACTTGAAGACCATGTGATGGCTTCGATAGCCATCCGGCTTGGCCTCATAGATATAAGGATATTCGCGAAACAGCTCGTGAGCAGAACCGTTGCGCAACGCCTCGATGAGCGCCTTCACCTCTCCAATGGTGGGCACCACTGCGCGACAGCCCGCCAAATCCTGAATTTGATTCAGCTTGCCGGGGTGGTTTTTCAGCTTCCGCCGTATTGACGGCATTCTCTTGAGCCGGGCGGCGGTAACGCCTTCCCCGATCCCTTGGCTTCTAATCTTCCCCATTAGCTCGTGGCGAAGCCGACGCATGGGGTAGGCATGTGAGTCTCGGAAATTGTGCGCGATCTTGAAGATTTCGCGTGCGGTTTCCGCCTCCTGCTCGTTATTCCATGGAACTGCCCCCGCGAGAGCTTCGCCAGCCCGCAGCACGTCCTTCATGCTGTATTCGAAACGCGGGAAGTCAGTCACGTTAAGACCGGTAAAGTCATGGGGCGCGAACCCTCCCGGTCCCGACAATTGGGCTGGTTTCGGCGCTTCCTTGAGGATGATTCGGATCATGGACCTTACCGATCTGGGTACGCAAAGGTCAATATTAGGATAAAATTCCTAGACCGAGGAACCGCAATGTCCGTCCCCGCCGCAGAATCGACCCGAACGATCGTCCGGCGCCCCGTGGCCGCTCCCGGCGGCGAACGGGCGTCCTCCCGTTTCCGCCCGCAGCATCGGCCGTCCGATCCGCGCCGCGCCTGCCGCCAGGCCGCGCGCCTTGCCGCCGCGCACTATGAGGTGACGCTGCGCGAGATTGCCGCGCACGTCCGCACGAAGCGCGTCACGCGCGCCCGCCATGTGGCGATGTATCTCGCCCACGTCGTCTTCGGCTTGAGCTTCGGCGCGGTCGCCGCCGCCTTCGGCCGCGACCGCAAGACGGTCGTTCACGCCGTGCGCCTGATCGAAGGCGCCCGCGACAACCCCGCCTTCGACGCTACGCTCGCGGGACTGGAGATCGCGGCCGCCGCCTTGCTCGAACAGGAAAAGGCCGCCGCATGAAAAGCCGGAGAAAGCCGCCGCGCCCGGCCGACGCCGGGGCGCCCGATGATTTTCGCCGGCAACACGGGGGCATCGCGCAGCGGCGCCGCGCACAGAACGACCCGGTCGGCGCACGCTTCGTGAACGAAGCGGAGAGCCCGCTCGCCTGGCTCGCGCGCCGCAAGGGCAGCGACGGCGCGCCCTTCATCGATGCGGCGCAGCTTGCCGCCGGCGAACGGCTGCGCGCCGATTTCACACAGGCTGGGCTCAGCCCGCGCGTGACCGCGAACTGGATCGCGCCGGTGGCACAAGACGCGCGCAGCGACGGCAGCGCCGCCGCGGCTTTCGCCGATTATGTGATCGCCGCGAAGGAACGCGTCGCACGCACGCTCGAGGCGGTCGGCCCGGAGTTCGCCGGGCTGCTCCTCGACGTCTGTTGTTTCCTGAAGGGCCTGGAAACCGTGGAGCGCGAGCGGCGCTGGCCGCCACGCTCGGCGCGCATCGTGCTCTCGCTCGCCCTCGACCGCCTCGCGCGCCATTACGGGATTTTTGCCGAAGCGCGCGGCCCCGCCCGCACACGCACGCGCGCATGGCAGGCCGAAGGCGCGCGCCCGACGATGGATGGAGAATGATTCTTTCCGTTCATCCCCGCGAAAGCGGGGACCCAGAGCAATTAAGGAATATGCGTTGCCCTGGATTCCCGCTTTCGCGGGAATGAGCGGAGTGGATCGAACCGCTACACCGCCTCGGCCAGCGCCGCCTGTGCATCGGCACGGATGCGCTCCACCATCGAGCGGAAGCCGTTCGATCGCTGCGGCGTCAGGTGCTCGCCGAGCCCGAGCCGGTTGAAGATGTCGATCGCGTCCGTATCGAGAATCTTTTGCGCAGGCTGGCCCGAATACAGCGCGAACAGGATCGCGATCAGGCCCTTGACGATGTGCGCGTCGCTGTCGCCGCGGAACTCGACCGTCGGCCCGCCGCCGTTCGCCGGCGGCAGTGTCTCGCTCACGAGCCAGACCTGGCTCGCGCAGCCGCGCACCTTGTTGCGCTCCGTGCGTGCGTCCTCGGGAAACGGCGGCAACGCGCGGCCGAGCTCGATGACGTACCGGTAGCGGTCGTCCCAGCTATCGAGCAGGCTGAAGTCGTCGAGGATCTGTTCAATGCTCATTCTGGTCCGGGCTGGCTGCGATGTTCCCATAAGATATAGGTCGCCGCGCGGGGGCGGCGCAACGGCGCAAAAAAGCCCGGATTGCTCAGCTCGGCCGGCGCGGCGGAACGGGCACGGCCCTCGGGCCCGGCTCGTTCCAGGCCGGCTCGAGATCCTGCGGCGTCAAGGTGTGCTCGCCGGGACGGCTCTCGCGCTTGATCGAGCCCGTGGCGCTCCGCGAGGCGTCGGTCGTGTCGGTGAAGCGGGCGGCGAGGAACTCGTAGAGCAGCTTCGCGCCCTGCAGCGCCTTCTCGCCGAAGGTCTGGAACGCCTGCGCGCCGACCTCGCACGCTTCCGGCTTGCGCGAGCAGAACGCGGTTGCGTCCTCGACCGCGGCCTGCGCCGCGCCGAGCGCCTCGATCGGGCTGACTCGCGCGGCGTCGTCCCGCTTGGCCGTGTCCACCGGCAAAAGCAGGATGACGATCGCCAGCCAGAATGCAACCTTGAAGAGGAATCGCATCAGCCCGTCACGCCTGTCCCACGGCATGTTTGCCGCGATGAGACCCTAGCTTCTAGCGTTGAAAAAATTACCCGGCCTTTGCTGCGGATTTGGCGCGAATTCGCCTCGATCTGCAAGGATCCTGTTTGCAATTTGGAAACCATCGCGCTCGCCCCCGTGGCTGCCGGTTGTTTCGGTGCCTTGCGCGCCGAAAGGATGGCCGTGCAACGCTTCGTTCACCATGCGCGAGGCTAGTCGTGGAAGTGCGCCCGCAATTGTCTCCGCCGCGCGCTCCGGCGCTCTTTTCGCCAACACGGCTTAGGGTTCGTTAAGCGGCGGCTGCCACGATCCGCGCGCAGGTGAGGGGACGGCGCGGCCGGGGCCGTGTCGCGGTTCTGTTGCGTAACATCGTACTACTCGAGCCGATCCGGGCATACGTCGACGCATTGGTGCATCCGTCCGCGCGGTCGGATGCGCTCGCGGTGTCGCGTCATCGTGCCTTCATCGCGATCCGGCTGCTCGCCGGCCTGATCGTCTTCGCCGCGGTTCCCGTGCATCTCGCCTTTCTCGGCGCACCGGCGCTGATCGAGACGCTCGTGTTCGCTGGCCTCCTCTCGCCGCTGCTCGTGGTCGCGTATCTCTCCCGCACCGGCGACTTCGAGCGCGCACACCTTCTTTCCGCCGGCTTGATGACGGCGGTCGTTGCCCTCGTGGCGGCGGCCACGGGCGGGGTCGGATCGTTTGCGATGCCGTGGCTTGCCGTCATTCCGTTCGAGGCGACGCTCTCCACGTCCCGCCGCGTCGTGCTGACGACGATCGCGTTTGCGGTGAGCGCGGCCTTGACGCTGTGGGGCCTCAGCGCCGCCGGATTGCTCCCGCAGCCTGGCCATGTGGAAAACACTTTCGCTTATCTCGCGGGCGCGCTGTCCGCGGCGCTCTATGCGGGCGCGATTGCCGTCGGCGCGAGCGCCTTGGCGCGCGGTAGCGAGCGCGTGAAGCTGATCACCGACTCCCGCTATCACCTGCTCGCCCAGAACATGACCGACGTCATCACGCGCCATGCGCGGAACGGCGCGGTCACCTTCATCTCTCCGGCGGCCGAACGGCTCGTCGGCGTGCCCGCCGCGACGCTGCTCGCGCACGGCCTGTTCGAGCGCGTGCATGTCGCCGACCGGCCCGCGTTCCTGACGGCGATCACCGATGCCGCCCGCGGGCACGCCGCGTCGGTGGCGTACCGTCTGCGCCGCGGCCCGCTCGCGACCGAAGGCGAACAGGATGCCGCTCCGCATTTCATCTGGGTGGAGACCCGCTGCCGCCTGCTCGATCGCGGCAGGACCGTCGATGGGCGGGCGGGCGAGGTGGTCGCCGTCACCCGCGACATCACCCGCAACAAGGAGGACGCGCTCGAGCTTGAGCGCGCGCACGCCGAGGCCGAGCGCGCCAACGAAGCCAAGAGCCGGTTCCTCGCGACCGTGAGCCACGAGCTGCGCACGCCGTTGAATGCGATCATCGGCTTCTCCGAGATGCTGACGAATGAAGGCGAGTTCCGCCTCGATCCGGCGCGCCGGCAGGATTACGCGCGCATGATCCGCGACAGCGGCCAGCACCTGCTCGCGGTCGTGAACAGCATTCTCGATGTCTCGCGCATCGAATCCGGGCGCTTCGAGATCAATCCGGAACCCCTTGCCATCGGACCGCTCGCCGAGAGCTGCTACGAGATGATGCTGCTGCGCGCGGAGCAGTCGGGCGTGTCGCTCGATCTCGACATCGTCTCCGACCTGCCCGAGATCGTCGCCGACAAGATTGCCGTGCGGCAGGTGCTCATCAACCTGATCTCCAACGCCGTGAAGTTCACGCCGCGCGGCGGCTCGGTAAGGATATCCGTTCGCGTCGCAGGCTCCGGCCTCCTGCTTTCCGTCGCCGATACGGGGATCGGAATTTCCGAAACCGATCTCGCGCAGGTCGGCAACCCGTTCTTCCAGGCCGCCAGCGCATATGACCGTCCCTATGAAGGGACCGGTCTTGGCCTCTCCGTCGTCAAGGGCCTGATCGACCTGCATGGCGGCAGTTTCGAGATCAGGAGCAGGCTCGGCGAGGGAACGCGCGTGCTCGTGCGGCTTCCGCGCGAATGTACGGCGAGCCGGCCGGAACCGAAGCCGGATGTCGTGGAGCGGCTGCCGCAGCGAGCCGCCGCCGACAAAAACGAGAAGGTGAAGCGAAGTGCGTAGTCTGGATCGCGGACGAGAGATCGCCAAGCCGCGCCGCCGCTCGCGCGATCTGCGCGCGCAGCGCCGCGGCGAGCCCGCGCGCTGGTGGCGGCTGCTGCGCTGGATGATCCCCGGCCGCCCGGCCGACGTCATCGCCGCGTTCCTGGCCGCCGTCGCGACTGCGGCCGTGCTGGTCAATGCGCTCGCCTTGCAGCCGGTGCGGCATCCCGCGCCGATGTTCGGCGAGAATCAGGCCGCGGCGATCGAGCCGGTCTCCCCGAAGAAAACCGTGCCGGCCGCGCCCGCGCCGAAGGCCGTAGCCACGCCCACGCCGGTGCCGCCGCAACGGCCCGATACGGCAGCCGTCCGTCAGCGCTCGGATCTTGTCGCCGACACGCAGCGTGAGCTGACGCAGCTCGGTTTCTACGAAGGTGCGGTCGATGGCCTGCATGGCCCGCGCACCGGCCAGGCGATCCGCGACTTCGAGCAATCGCAGGGCCTGAAGATCACCGGCGAGCCGAGCCTGATGCTGCTCGATGTCATGCGCCGCGCCCGCGCAAAGCCCGGCACCACCGGCTCCGTCCCGGCGACAACGGCTCCCGCGACGACGGGCTCCGTCCCCGCAACGGAGACGCGGCCGTCGACGCGCGTGCTGTCCGTGCAGCGCGTGCTCGCGCGGCTCGGCTACGGGCCGCTGCAATTGAGCGGCCTGCCCGACATTGCGACGCGGAACGCGGTCGAGCAGTTCGAGCGCGACCGCGGCCTTGCCAGGAGCGGCGAAATCAGCGACCGCCTGATCAGGGAGCTTGCCACCGTGACCGGCAGCCCGGTCGAGTAGGCGGAAAGTCTTGCGGCTCAAGAGCGCGATCTGGGTTGCGGCGTATGTGCGCCGCAGTCATCTCGAAGGTGCCTTCGCCGTCGTCCGCCGCCGCGGCGCTGAAGAAGCCGGCGCGATCTTCATCAAGGTGTCGCGGCTCGACGGAACCGCCGCGCTCTATGCGCCCGCGCCGCAGTCGGCCTTCGAGGAGGCGCGGCCGGGCGAGCGGCTGTTCGTTCCGGTGCTCCGGGATACCTACGGCACGGAGGCCGAAGTCGAAGCCCGCCTGGCCCGCGAGATGAAGTTCGATCCCGACGTCTGGATCGTCGAGGTCGAGGACCGCCGGGGCCGCCATTTCCTCGAACTCGCGCCAAGGTAGGCGGTCGGGCCGGTTTCTCCCTACGTCGCAATGTTTCCGCAATGCAGCAGCATGCGTATTTGGCCGGAAAACGATGTTGCAACGCGGGAGGGTAGCGCGCGGCCATTGCAAGAACTCGCTAAAATGTGATCGATATCCGGTCCACGCGTGCCCACAGTAACCCCTGCATCTCCACGGCTCTTGAATGCGTTTTCCTGAATCGCGTCTCGGCGCTGCACCGAGTGCAGGCGAGGATCTCCGTCCTTCGACCATCGCAATTCTTTTCGTAGCGCTGCTGGTGCTGGCGGCGGTTCCGCTCGTCGCCCATCCGCTGCCGCCGCTGCAGGACTACGCCAATCATCTGGCGCGTGCCTACGTGATCAACGCGATCGGCTCGGACCCTGATCTTGCACGCTTCTACTGGATCGACTGGCAGATCATCCCGAACCTGATGGTCGATCTCGTGGTGCCGGTGCTGAACTGGTTCGCCGATATCTATGTCGCCGGCCAGATCTTCTCGGTCCTTTCCTTCGTCGCGATCATTTCCGGCGCGCTCGCCTTGCATCGCGCGCTGTTCGGCCGCTGGTCGGCGCTGCCGCTGATCGGCGTGCCGCTGCTCTACAACGGCGTGATGCTCGTCGGCGTGATGAACTACGTCTTCGGCATCGGGCTCGCGCTCTGGGGTCTCGCCGTCTGGACCGCGTGGCGCGAGCGGAGCTGGCCGTGGCGGTTCGCCGCCTCGACCGCGTTCGTGCTCCTGCTGTTCATCTGCCATCTCTTTGCGGCTGGCGTCTATGCGCTCGGCCTGCTTGCCTTCGAGTTGAACCGGCTTTGGATGAAGCGGAGCGAGCCGCTGGCGCCGCGCCTCGTCGACTTCGTCGCCACCGGCATTCCGTTTCTGGCGGTCGCCGCGCTCCTGGTCACGGGGCCGACCTGGAATGCGCCCGGCATCGACGCGTTCTGGGATTTCTGGGGCAAGCTCGAAGGCTTCCAGCTCGCGTTCGAGGTCTATTATCCGGAAGTGGGCCTCGCGCTGCTCGCGGCCGCCGGCCTCGCCGGGATCGCCGCCGCCTATTATCGCGCGCTCCATTTCCATCCGGTCGGCTGGGCCGTGCTCGCGGTCGGCACCCTTGTCTATCTCGCGCTGCCGCGCGCGCTCTTCGCCGCGCACATGGCCGACGCGCGCCTGCCGATCGCGCTGGCGTTCATGCTGATCGCCTGCCTCGATCTGCGGTTGCGGACCGCGACGGTGCGCTACGGCTTCATCGCCTTGCTCGTTGTTCTGGCGTCGGTGCGGGTCGGCGAAGTGCAGCACGTCTGGAGCCAGGTCGAGCCCCGCACCATGGATTTCTTCCGCTCCGTGCATTCCATCGAGCAGGGCTCGCGCGTGCTGGTCGTCTCCGAGTACGACGACAGCAGCACCAACATGATCACCCGCGCGGACATCGCGCACGCGGCATCGCTCGCGACCATCGAACGTTCGGCGCTGGTGACGACGAACTTCACCGTGAAGGGCAAGCACATCCTGCAGGTGCGCGACAGGTTCCGCAACATGGTCGAGCTGGAGGACCGGCTGCCGCCGTCCATGCCGTTCTTCCTCAACGGAACCGACGGGCCGGACGAGAACGAGGAATGGTATTTCTGGGACCTCTGGCCGCTGAAGTACGAGTATGTCTATATTCTTGACACAAAGCGCGGGAAGCTTTGCGCCGAGCGCAAGCACCTGAAGCTGGTGCACGACGGCGTCGGCTTCCAGCTCTATCGCGTGGTCAAACCGCAGATGCTGACGGGCACGCCCGAGTCGGTCCATCCAGAGCCATGAGCCACCCGAAACTCGAACTCTATCGCAATCCCGCCGATCACCGGCTGCGGGTGATCGATTCCGAGCCGCCGGCGCTCTCGGTCGTCATTCCCGTTTACAACGAGGCGGCGAGCCTGCCCGCCTTGCGCGAGGCGCTCACGCCCGTGCTCGACGGGCTCGGGCTCGATGCCGAGATCATCCTGGTCGACGACGGCAGCAGCGACGAAAGCTGGGCCGCGATCGCCGCCTGGCACGCTGCCGATCCGCGCGTGCGCGCGCTGCGCTTTGCGCGCAACTTCGGCAAGGAAGCCGCGCTCTCCGCGGGGATTTTCCATTCGCTCGGCGCCGCCGTGGTGCTGATGGATTCCGATCTCCAGCACCCGCCGGAGGTGATCCCCGAATTCGTCGCCCGGTGGCGCGAAGGCTACGAGATGGTCTATGCCGTGCGCACGACGCGGGACGGGGACTCCGCCGTTCGCCGCGGCGCCACGCGCGCCTTCTATCATCTGTTCGGCCGCATCGCCGAGGTCGACCTTCCGCCCGGCGCCGGCGACTTCCGCCTGCTCGACCGCAAGGTCGTCGACATTCTCAACCGCCTGCCCGAACGCCTGCGCTTCATGAAGGGGCTCTACGCCTGGGCCGGCTGCCGCCACGTCGGCGTGCCCTATACGCCGCCGCCGCGCCGCTTCGGCGCGAGCGCCATGAGCATGCGCCGGCTCACGGGCTTCGGCCTCGACGGCATCTTCGCCTTCAGCCGCCTGCCGCTGGCGATCAGCGGCTGGGCGGGGGCCGCGGTCGCGCTCTTCGCGCTCGTGTTCGGCGCCTATCTCACCATCCGCACCATCGTGATCGGCGTGGACGTGCCGGGTTACGCCTCGATCATGGTCGGCATCATGCTGCTCGGTGGCGTGCAACTCCTCGCGCTCGGCGTGCTCGGCGCTTACGTCGGCCGCATCTACGAGGAGATCAAGCAGCGTCCGCTTTATGTCATCTCGGATACGCTTGCGGCAGCTACCCGCAGCGATGCGCCCGACCGCCCGGCGCGGGAAGCGAGCCCCTCCGCTTGATCGGCAACTGGCGCGAGTTCTGGGACCGCCCGCACCGGATCTACGTGAACGACCGGCACCGGCAGGTGCATTATGCGCGCGTCGCCGACAACATCCTCTCCGAGTTGCCCGCACAGCCCGGCGTCGTGCTCGATTACGGCTGCGGCGAGGCGCTGGAGGCCGACAAGATCGCCGCGCGCTGCCGGCTGCTGCTGCTCTGCGAATCCGGCCCCTCGCTCCGCGACGGTCTCTCCGCGCGCTTTGCCGGCAATCCGGCGATCTCGGTGATTGCGCCGGAAGACATTGCACGCCTCCCCGACGGCGGACTCGATCTCGTTGTTGCCAACTCCGTCCTGCAATATCTCTCGCGCGAGGAAAGTGCGGCGCTCGCGGCGGCGCTGCGGCCGAAGCTCACGCGGGCAGGGCGGTTGATCCTCGCCGATCTTATTCCGCCCGACAGCAGCATCGTCACCGACGTTTCCTCGCTGCTCGGCAGCGCGTGGCGCAACGGATTCTTTTTTGCAGCGCTCGCCGGCCTCGCGCAGACCTTCGTTTCCGACTATCGCCGCCTGCGGCAGCAGATCGGCCTCACTACCTACAGCGAGAGAGAAATCCGCGCGCTGCTCGAGCAGGCGGGCTATGCCGTCGAGCGCCGGTCGCGCAATTTCGGCTTCAACCGGCAGCGCATGGCGGTCATCGCCCGGCCAGTGAGCTGAGCCGCGCGAGCTTGCAGCCCGCCGCTTCCAGGTCGGCGGGAAAATCCGCGCCGGAAAGATAGTCGAACTCACCGGTACGCGCGCCCGTGACGTAGTCGATGTTCGCGAGCGTATCGTCGGCCTCCGGCTTGCCCGGGTGGCACATGATGAGAAGCCCTGGCTTGGCGCCCTTCAGGTAGCGCTGCATCAGCGCGCGATAGGGCTCCCGCTCGTCGAAATTCCGCACCCCGAAAAAATCCGTGTTCGTCGGAATTCCCGCCGCGCGCCAGGTGCGCCTCGCAGCGCTGCCAAACATCGCGAGCAAGGCCGCCCGCGGCATCGCCACGCTGCGCGAGAGTATCTGCACCGGCGCCGTCGCCGTGTTGCGGAGCCAGCCCGTGGGCACGCGCGCCTTCCACGCCCGCGCGACGATGTCGCGAACGCCCGGAAGCTGATGCACGTGATGGTGGCCGTCGAGGAAGTCGGGCAGTCTGCCCGCGGCCTCGGCAAAGGCATCGATCTGCCGCACGAATTCGGCTTCGATTTCGCCAAGCGCAAGGCGCCGCGCGACCGCCCGTACATAAAGCGTCCCAAGCTCGGGAAAGCGGCCGTCCGGCGCGAGCGACGGCATCGGCCCGAGCGGCGAAAGCTGCGTCAGCGTGAAGTGCAGGCCGATATCGGCCTTGCCGAAAAGCGGCCTGATCCGCCCTGCGGCCTCCCGCCAGCGCGGCGAGGCGGTCATGCAGGAGAACGCGGTGATCCGCCCGGCTTCCGCAAGCGAAAGAATCCCGTCGTCGACGCCGGCCGAGATCGCGTAGTCGTCGGCGCAGAGCGCCACCGGCACGCGGCTCCGCTCGTCGGCCGGGCTCACGGTTCAGATGCGGTCCGCCGCGCCGGCAAGCGATCCGCCGACGGCATGCCGGGCCGCGCGCTTGCACGCATGTCCGCGCGCTCGCGCACGCCGCGTCCGGTCGCGGACGTGCGCTGCGCGTGCGCCGGGGCGAGCGCGCACCAGGCGCCGAGCAGCCGCCGCGCGGCAGCCGGCCGGATTTCCTCGAACCATTCCGCCAGCGCGAACACCTGCTGCACCGAGGCGCCGAGCTTCGGATTGAGGAACAGGAGAATGCGCGAGGTCGCCCCGAACTGGATTTCCAGCGCGCGGCAGACGACCAGCAGCGGATCGCCCGCCGGATCGGCGACGATGCGCGCCGCAAGATCGCCGGGCACGCCGGCGGCGCGGCGGAGCAGCACCGCGAATTCCTGCGACTGGTGCCGCAGCGCTGCGCGCTCGAGCTGCTCGCCGAACTTGCGGTCGATGCGCCGGATACGCTCTTCCGGTTCGACGGCGGGACAGGCGGGAAGCGCCTGCAGGATCAGTTTCCGCTCGTCGGTTTCCGTTGCAAGATAGCGGCGCGCGAGCGCCAGCGTGAGCGCCGGGCCGTCGCCGCTGCGATCGATGCGCTGCGCCCGCGGCGCGGCGTCCGTTCCCTTGCCGACGGAGCCCAGCCTGCGGGCGACGCTTTCCGGCAGGTTGCCGCGCATCTTGATCGCGATCGCGTGCCCGATCCCGCAACTGTCGAGGATCGCGTGCAGCTCGGCTTCCCCGAGCGTCGCCGACTGCCGCAGGATCGGTTCCGCCACGGCGATCTCGTCGCGCGCAAGCCGCGACGCGACGACGCCCGGAGTCCCGGCATAGGCCGCGAGCCGCTGCGCCACGACCGCACGCGTCGAGACGTCCACGTTGTCGAGCAGCCGGCAGGCGAGCTCGGAAAATCGCGCCTTGTCCAGCGGCCGGTGCGCCGGCTCCTGCACGAACTGGTCGACGAGCACGCGCAGCAGCGTCGGCCGCAGCTCGACGCGGTCGCGCCGGGCAAGCTCGATCAGTGCCTGAAGGCCGGATTGGGCGGAGGACGCAGACATGGAGACGCACCTGACCACGAGACCGGGCGAACATAGGCCGACGGCCTAAACGAACTATTAACCTTGACTGAACCTAACTGGTGCGACCCACGGAGATTCCGTGAGTCCCGATGCAGGCCCGAGGGAGGGCGAGATGGGGACGGTCCTGAGATTTCCAGCCGAACGGGTGCGCGGCACGCTCTACGGGGCGATCCGCCCGGAACCTGCCGCTGTCGTGATCCTGCCGGTGGTGCGGATCGAGCGCGAAGCGGAACGGGGCGAGGGACCCGGCGCTGCGGGCATCGATACGCCGCCGCGCACCGGCAACGCCCGCCGCCGCCGCGCGCCGCGCGCCTGATCCGACAGGAAAGCGCCGGTCCGCATGCGCCTTTGCCGCGCGACGCTCGTCCTCATCCTGCTCACGCTCGCGGGCGGCTGTGCCGCGCCGGTCGGCGATTTCGGACGCCCGCGGGTGAGCGTCTTCAACGACAAGATATTGCCGAAGGTCGGCGGCGTCGCCGCCTGGCTGCGCGAGGAGCCGGTCTCGTTCGGCCCGCTCACCGACGACGAGCGCAAGCTCCGCGATCTCGCCTACGCGATCCTGATGCCGCCGGACAACAATCAGCTCTGGGAGCGCACGATCGCCGAATGGCGCCGCACGCGCATTCTGCCGGAAGACATGACGCGCCCGAACCCTGCGGACTATTCCACCGAGCTTCTCGAAACGCCGTATCGCTCTTCCACGGCGCGCTATGCCAGGCTGATCGAGGACATCCGGGTCGACTCGACGCGGCCCGGGCCGTTCTACGTGGTGGCGGCGCGCGTGCTGGAGATGGACGACGTGCGCGCCAAGGCGCTCGCCAACATGCCGCATCTGTCGCCCGAGGAGCGGGAGCAGGCGGCGGCGCGCATCGCCGAGAACCAGATGATCGTCGATTGGGTGCAGCAGCGATTTGCCGAGCGGCACGCCGGCTATCAGCTCGCGCTCGAACGCCTCGTGGTGGCGACGCCGGCGCCAGCAGCCGTGGAGGCCGAGCGCATGCTGGCGACGTTCCGCGTGCGCCTGACGGAGTTCCAGCCGCCCGCGCGGGTCGCCATGCTCGGCGCGCCGCCCCCACCGGGCGCCATCGTCAGCAAATAAAAAGAAGGCGGGAGATTTCCCGCCTTCTCTCACTCTCTATCGCCTGTCGATGCCTGCGCCGCTCAGCGCGTCAGCTTGATCGTCTTCTTGTCTCCCGAGTCGTCGAGCGTGCCTTCGATGCTGTCGCCGTTCACCTTGCCGTCGAACAGCGCGCGTCCCGCGGTGAACACGATGCGGTCGCCGATCACCTTGCCCTGAACCTGCGCATGCTGATTGTTGTTCGATAGCTGCCCGGACAGGATCTGGTAACGCTGATCGAGCGTGAGCTCTCCTTCCGGCGTCTTCCATTTGCCCGACACCTTCGCCGGCACCATCCAGAAATAGGCGCGGCAATAGGACGTGCAGTCGCCGGTCGCCTGGATCTGCTCGTCGGCCTGCCAATCGCCCATGTCGAAGGTGTTGGAGACGACGCGCGTGCCCGGCTTCATGTTGAGGATGATCGGCCGCAGGCGCTGGTTCAGCGACGGCAGCAGGAACAGCGTGATCACGCTGGCGTTGGAGAAATCGCTCTCGAAGATGTCGCCGCGCACGAGCTCGACCTTGTCGCCGACGCCTTCCTTGGCGGCGTTGCGCTTGGAGAGTTCCACCATGTCGGGATTGTATTCGATGCCCTTCGCGCGCACGCCGCGCTTGGCGGCGGTGATCACCGTGCGGCCGTCGCCCGAGCCGAGGTCGGTCACGAAGTCGTCCTTGGTGACGCGCGCCATGTCGAGCATGCGCTCGACCAGCGCCTGCGGGGTCGGCACCCAGACGACGTCCTTGCCTTCCTGGCCGACCGTCGGCGTGTACTCGGACTTTGCGCCTTTCTCCTGCGGGGTGGAGGCGCCTTTCGTCTGCGCCAGCGCGACATTGCATGCGAGCACGGCAGCAAGGCCGGAAACGGCCAGAATACGCGGTAGAGACTGCGATAATTGCATTGCTTCCTCCGAATGGACTTCAACGCCCGACGGTTGCCGGTCTGCCTTGCTGGCGAACAGCCGCCCCGCGGGGACAATAGCGGGGAGGCTACAAGTTGTCAGTACAACCCCGGAAAGCCCGGTCTATGCCATGCATTTGCCGCCGCCCCCGACGCGCCCGCCGGTGGCGCCGGTCGGCGCATCGCTGAGGAACGCTCAGCGCAGAAAATCCCTGAAGATGCGCTTGTACTTTTCGGGCAAACCGCGGTTGCCGTTGGCCAGGTAACCGAGCAGCAATTCATGCTCGATATCCGGCGCGACATAGGCCGGGATCGGGAAAGACGGCTCGTACGCCTGCATGCGTACGAGCGGATAGCGGCTACGCAACACGACGCTCACCTGCACCGAGGGACCCCCGGCCTGCATAACGTAGGCGGTATCGCGCGCGTTGCTCACCTGCCGTACATAGGCTTCGCCGGACCGCACGGCCGCCTCCGCCGGAATGATCCCCAGCGCGAGCACGATCGCGGCGAGGGCAGGGGTGCATTTCATGTGCGTCCTCTCGACTCGTCGGGTTTGTATAGCTTATCCCGGCGCACCGGCCGGTACATTACACGCTACTGCGATTTGGCCGCCGGCATCTCCACGAGCAGGCGCACGATCGTCACCGAATCCGGCACGCCGGTTTGCGCAAGCCCCTGCTGGCGTTGAAACGCCTTCAATGCTGTCTCGGTTCTCGGACCGTAGTTGCCGTCCGCGGTGCCCTCGAGGTGCCCGAGCTTGATGAGCTGCTCCTGCATGCGTGCGAGCGTCTCGCGGCGCACTTCGGCGCTGGCCTTCCCCGACTTCACCTGCGCCATAGGCGAGTTGCCCTTCACGCGGGCGGCAGCGAGAGATCGCAGCACGTCATAGGTGACCGTCTCCACCAGCGCGTCCGGGTTCTTGGCGCACACGCCGGCGACCATGCGCAGGATGGCGGTCGTCTCGGCGAGCGGTGAAACGTCGAATGTGTCCGGCTCTCTTCGATTGAAGGCGGTGGTGTAGCCGAGCAGCCAGGCGAGGGCGTTCGCCGACGCCGCGGTATTCCCTTTGAGCTTCTGGCTGGCGGCGCGGCAGGTCTCGGCGCCGAACCCCCGCAACGCAAACTGACCCTGCGCGTCGGCAGCGCGCAGATCGCCGGCGGAGGTCGCGAGTGCAAGGGCGGTGATCGAAACGGCGGCGAGATCCTTCAACGTCGGCATCCCCAACCCTCCCCTCGCGGGCAGCGGCCGCGAATGTCCCGCTCCCGCCGTGCTCCCCGCGTAAATACGCAGTTCCCGCGTCCTTTGTTTCAAACTACCAACATACCGTGCGTCGCTCCTGCAATCACAGGCTGTACATGAAATTGCCGAAAAACAGTCATCTTTTGTACAAACATGTGACCCTGGCCCCACACCGGGTCGTATTTTCAACTGTCACGCGCAAAAACAGGCGGAAATACGGCAATATGAGTTGACCATAAGGGTTAATGCATCCTTAAGATACGGTCTTATTGCACCACTAAACCACAATCAGGGGGCGTGCCATGAAGACAGCGTACACTGTCGTTGCAGCTCTGTTGGCGAGTACCGCTTTAACGTGGGCAGGTGACAACGAGTCGTTCATTACGCAGATCGGTGCGACCAACACCAGCACGGTCAATCAGGCGCAGAACGGCAACGCCGTCGCCGGTGCGGATAACAAATCGAACATTGGCCAGATCGGCGCATTCAACAACGCGACCGTGAATCAGACGCAGGCCAACGCGAATGGCGGCTCCAGCGGCCTGAACAACTCCGGCATCCTCCAGATCGGTTCGTTCAACACCGCGACGGCGACGCAAACGCAGGCTGATTGGTCTGTGAATCTCAACGGACCGGGTGGCTCCACCGGCTCGAACGATTCGTCCATCCTCCAGGTCGGCGCGTTCAACACGGCCACGGCAACGCAAAGCCAGGCCGACGGCAATACCACGGTCGGCAGCGGCGGCTCCTCCGGCGACAACAATTCCTCCATTGCACAGTTCGGCGCCTTCAATCAGGCGACGGTAGCGCAGACGCAAGCCGATGGTTACGGCAGCTATGCGCCTTCCAGCGGCGACAACAATTCCAGCATTTTGCAAACCGGTTTCGGCAATATCGCCAACGTAAATCAGTCTCAGGCACGCACGACTTTCGCGGACAATAATTCGTCCGTTCTGCAAATCGGCGCAGGCAATCAGGCGACCGTCGATCAGGACCAGGGCTGGGAAGCGCGCGGCGACAACAACTCGGGCATTCTGCAATCGGGCATCGGAAATACAGCGACCGTCACGCAGCTGCAAAGGACGCAATCGCGCGGCGACAACAATTCCGGCATCCTGCAGATCGGCGGCGGCAACGCCGCGACCGTCACGCAGAGGACGGGAGACTCGGCGTCCGGCTCCTTGGTTTATCTCGGAAACAATGACTCCAGCATCGCGCAATTCGGCTGGGCCAACAGCGCGAACGTTGAGCAGAATGAGTCCACCAATCTTGCCACTCGCGCGACGGGCAATAACGAGTCGGGCATCGCACAGTTCGGCGCCGGCAACACGGCCAATGTCTTGCAGAATCAGGCGCCCGGTACCCCGTCGACTCCCGGGTCAACCGGCAACAACATATCGGGCATTGCGCAGTTCGGCTTCGGCAACACTGCCAAAGTGGAACAGAATCAGGGACCCGGATCGAACCCGCCCGGCTCCACGGGATTAAACACCTCCGGCATCGCGCAGTTCGGTGTCGGCAATGACGCGCTGATAACCCAAAATCAGGCGACCCACTCCTCCGGCCTGAATGAATCGGGCATCGCGCAGTTCGGCGGCTGGAACGACGCTGTCGTCACTCAGACGCAAGGCGCGGGCACTGCAAGCCGCGCCGGCTCTACGGGGTCGAATACGTCCGGCGTCATGCAGGCCGGCATCGGCAACGACGCCACTGTGACGCAGACGCAGGCCAGTGCGACTTCCTCTCTGATCGGCTCCACCGGGAACAACAACTCGGGGATCCTGCAACTCGGCGGGTGGAACGACGCCACCGTGACGCAGGTCCAAGCCGCGCAATCTTCCGGCCTGAACGACTCCGGTATTGCGCAATTCGGAATCGGCAACGACGCGATTGTTGCGCAGAATCAGGCGCAGCGGTCAGAAGGCGCAAACACGTCCGGCATCCTGCAAGGCGGGTTCGATAACTACGCCATTGTCTTGCAGAACCAGGCGCTGCGTTCGTCCGGCTTGAACGACTCCGGCATCGCGCAGTTCGGCGCTGGCAACACGGCGAACGTCGAACAAACACAGGGTGCCGGTTTCAATGGCGGCCTCTTCAACCCTGTCCGCGCCGGCTCATCAGGCACGAACTCGTCGGGAATCCTGCAGGTCGGCTTCGGCAACAATGCCGACGTGACGCAGCAGCAGGGCGCATCTTTCAACGTGCCGATTATTGGACAGGATGGTTCATCCGGCCCCAACAACTCCGGCATCGCGCAGTTCGGGTGGGGCAACGATGCAATCGTTAGTCAGACGCAGGCGGCCACGCCGGTTGCCGGCGCAAATCAGTCCGGCATCCTGCAGTTCGGAGGCGGTAATTTTGCTGACGTGACGCAGACGCAGGCGCTCGGTGCCTTGGGATCGAACAACCTCTCCGGCATCCTGCAGGTGGGCTTGGGCAACGACGCAACCGTCACGCAGACGTCGGCGTCGCTCGCCGCGACCGAAAACCTGTCGCTGATCGGCCAGTTCGGCATCGGTAACACGGCCACGACGACCCAGTCCGGCGCCAGCGGTTCGCTTGGGGCCAACCTCTCCGGCGTGTTGCAGGTGGGCGCAGGCAATACGGCCACGACCACGCAGTCGGCGGCTAGTCTCTCTGCCACGCTGAACACGTCGCTCGTCGGCCAGTTTGGTGCCGGCAATCAGGCGACGACGACTCAAGCTGCCGTCAACGGCGGTGTCGGCGCCAATTTCTCGACCATCCTCCAGGTCGGCGTGGGCAACATCGGCACCGTCGCGCAAACCGGCGACGACAACAACCAGTCGACCGCGCAGCTCGGCGCGCTGAACGACGCCACCACGACTCAGGGCCTTGGCACCAACCTGTCATCGACCCTGCAAGTCGGGGTCCTGAATGTCGCCACGACCACGCAAGGCAACAGCACCAACACGTCGACGACGACGCAATTGGGCGTCGCCAACAACTCGACTGCCAATCAGTCGGGCGGCACCAACACGCAGACGACGCTCCAGGTCGGTTACAGGAACACCGCCAACACCGCCCAGACCAACGGCGATCTGCTGAACGAATCGACGACGCTCCAGTTCGGCGCGCTGAACTGGTCCGACGTCTCGCAGTCGAATGCGGTGGGCGTCAGCAACTCGTCGATCGTCACGCAGGTTGGTGTCGGCAACTGGTCGTCGGTCGAACAGGACGGCGGCACCAACACGCAGAGCACGCTCCAGATCGGCGCCTTCAACAGCGCCACGACCACCCAGACCGGTGCGGCCAACCACCTCTCGAACACCAATCAGATCGGTTTCGGGAACCTGTCGGTGGTCACGCAGAACTGAGGCCGGCTTTGATCGAGAGGGGCGGCGGCTTGCCGCCGCCCCCTCGGCCGGAGCCGTCGGTCTAACGCAAGAGCCGGTCGAGCCGGTAGGGGCTCATGCGCATGCAGTCAGTTGTTGCAGTCGCAGCACTGCTTTCGACATCCATCGCGGGAGCGACAGGAGCAATGCCGCGCAGAGTCGAGGAAGTTCGTTGCGAAATCCGCGCCACGCCCCAGGACGGCCAGGTCCGTCTTGAGGCGATGGCGGTTGCCGGGCCAGAGGCATCGGGTCGCTACCAGTTCCTCGTCGTCAAGCAGGGCGGGGGCGGTCTCACGCGGTCGAGCCAGGGGGGCGGGTTCTCCGTGGGCGCGGGAGAAGAGCGGGTGCTCAGCACCACCGTCGTCTCCGCCGGCGGCAGGGATCGCTACGAAGCCACCCTCTCGATCGAATGGGATGGACACAAGCGCTCCTGCAGCGTGAAGAGCGACGAAATTGGAGAGCGGCTATGAGGAGCGTTCTCCGCCTTCAGCGTTCCGCTTCTCGCGTCGATTTCCTTCGTGTGCTGCTGCTCATCGCCGTGTTGCTTGGTTTCAGCGGGCCGGCCGCCGCGCAGGGCGCTTTTATCCAGCAGGTTGAAGGCACGGTCGGCGAGGCTCCGCTTCTCAACACGGTGCAGCCCCCCCCGCAACCAGGCACCCCCGCGCTCGGGTCGCATTTCGTCGGAAGCCAGTCCGGCTCCGGCGAACATGGCGGCAACGCCGCCCGCTCGTTCGTCTTTGGCAACCAGAACCAAGTCTACGTGGCGCAGGCGGGCCAGGGAAACAAATCGAATGTCGGGGTCTTCCACGGCGAGGAAAACTTCGTCGGCGTATTCCAGAAGGGCAACAACCTGTCTTCCAACGTCGGGCTGATCAACACGCGCGGGCTGATTGTGCTCGTTCCCCAGAAGCCGGGAGCGGCTCCCGTCAATCTGTGGGCGATCGGCTTGAAGAACGGAGGACTGATGATTCTCCGTTAGCGCATGATCCGAAAAGTGGGAACAGGCTTTCGAAAAAGACGATGCGCAAAACAATATGATCGCCGGCGCGGCGGCTCAGACAGAATAACAAAGTGCAGGAGGGTGTCATGATTGGAGTTGTCTGCCGATTTTCGGCCGTGCTGTGCGCCGCTGCTATCGCCGCGATCGTCGCTGCGCCGGCCACGTACGCGTCCGAGCTCGTGTACAAGCCGATCAACCCGGCATTCGGCGGTGACCCGTTCAACGGGACTTTCCTTCTCGAGACGGCGCGCGCGCAGGACGCGCGTGCGCGAACTCCCCCGTATCCGGACATCAACATTCCTGATTTCGAGTCGCCGGTCATTATCGTCCCGGGCGGAAACGGCGATACCGAAACAACAATGAGCCAGCAGTAGTGTCGTGCGAACAGTGCAAGCCGGCCTGAGCGGTTTTGGGGGAGAAAATATGCGGAGGAGCAAGCCTGCGTATCTGGCCGCGCTCTTGTCGTGCCTCTTCTTGGCAGGGTGTCAGACCATGGCGGGCAGCGTCGAGGATCCCGTTGCCGAGGAGCCGACGCTCATTGCCCCCACGAAAACGTCGCTCGCGCTGCAACTTTTGCCGCCGCCGGCCCGGAGGCTCGACGTGGCGGTTTATGATTTCCCCGACGTCACGGGCCAGCACAAATCCAGCCATGGCCAGAATTACGCGGAGTTCTCGCGCGCCGTCACGCAGGGCGGCGCGGAGATTCTGATGGATGTCCTGCGCGAAGCCGGAACCGGAACCTGGTTCGACGTTATCGAACGCAAGCGTCTTCCGGGGCTGTTGCAGGAGCGCAAGATCATCGAGTCGACGCGCGCCGCAGCAGGCAAGCGCGCGGCCATGCCGCCCTTGCGCTTTGCCGGGGTTCTGCTGGAGGGCGGCATCATCGGCTATGACTTCAACGAGACGACCGGTGGCGCCGGTGCGCGCTATCTCGGCATCGGTGGCAGCGTTCAGCATCGTCGCGACGTGGTTACGATCGCGCTCCGCGCCGTCAGCGTCTCAAGCGGCCGCGTGCTGGCCTCCATCACCACGACGAAGACGATCTATTCGGTCCTGGTGCAAGGCATGACCTTCAAGTTCGTCGGCGTCGACGAGTTGCTCGAAATCGACGCCGGCTTCTCGAAGAACCATCCCCGGCACCTTGCCGTCCGCGAAGCGATTCAGCTCGCGGTCTACGCGCTCGTCCTGGAGGGTGTGAAGCTCGGGCTCTGGGGCTTCGCCGATCCCGAAGCGGGGCAGGAGCTCATCGATCGTTACGAGAAGAAATTTGGATCGCAGCGAGTCAGCGGCTACGCAAATTGACTGCCGCCGCGATTGCCTACGTCAGCGGCCCGCACTTCGCTTCCTTGAGCCGCGCCGTCACCGCTTCCAGCACGCCGCGTTCGCGCACGAACGCGCGGATGAAGACGACCCCTTCCGTGGAGGGGGATTCCACGATCAGCCGGTCGGCGGCCGTGATCTCCTCGTCCTGCGGCAGCGCCGCCCGCTGCTGCGGCGTCATCAATTGCAGGTCGATCAGCCGCTGCGACGCCGCGCGGTCGTTCAACGCATAATAGGGCAGGCCGTGGCGCGCGTAGAAGGAGACCGACATATAGTCCGGCGCCAGCGGGATCGTGACGCGCAGCGGCGTTTGCGACAGGTCGTAGCGGCAGGCCGCATGCGCGAACGACGGATCGAGGTTCGGCAGCACCGACTCGAACGGCGTCGGCGCCGGGATGAGATGCACCCGGTTTGCCGGACCGAGCCGCTCGATGCGCGCGAAGGCATCCTCGAGCGCAAGCCGCGGCAGCGCAAGCACCGTCGTCAGGTGGACGAGCCCACCGAGCACGAGGCCGATCACGATCGGTACCGGGTCGATGCGCATGGCCTAGGGACAATTCACCTGGGTGACGGACGGCATTTCCAGCGGCTGGCCGGAACGCGAGGCGAGGCCGATCGGCGCGTCATAGAGCCGGAGCCGGAATACGATCCGATCGCGGTCGCCGGTCGGCAGCCAGTTCCCGCGCCGCGCGCGCGGGGCGGCCGTGATCTCGAACGAGCCGTCGTGGTTCCAGACGATCTCCGTGCTGTTGAAGCCGTAGCGTTCCGCCGGATTGTCGATCAGCCGGCCGCGCGTGTCGTAGGCGGTCAGCGTCCAGAAGCGCGCGGCGGGGAGGCGGCCGGCGATGCGCGTCTCGCAGCGTCCGTCGATGCTGTGGCCGTTGTCCGTGGTCGTCGCCTCGAACACGAGACCGTCGGCGCGCTCGATCGGCAATTGACCGGAGCGCGCGAACACGGCGCGCGCATAGGGGTCCGCCTCGTCCGTCCCGCTGCGCGGCCACGCGGTCCAGGCGCCGACCTGCACCGCGCCGAAGCCGTTGCTGCGCGCGGACGCGAGCCACGTCAGGCCGAGGCCCGAAACGGTACCGACGACTAGTGCAATGAGGACGACAATGACGCGCAAGCCTAACCCTCGGGCGTTCGCTCAGTTTCCGCTGACGTTCTGCGCCGATGCATCCGACGTTGCCGCCCGACGGTCGGGCTGTGCCGCGGCGGACGGCGGCAGTGGCGACGGCGGCGACGCCTCGCGCATAATTTTCTCGATACGAAGCAGTTGCTGCACGGAGCGGCCGGACAAGGTTGTCGGCCGATGTACCGTCTGCTGATCGGTTCCTGCTGCAGCAAGCGGAATTCCCGTTCGCGGCGGCTGCCCACCGAGTCCTGCGACAGGCAATGATTCAACTCCCTGATGCGCGTAGGCCATGGCACGTTGCCACGTCATGGCGGGGAGGGAGCCGCCGGTCATGCGGCGGGTGGGGGAATAGTCGTCGTTGCCGATCCAGATGCCGGCCACGTAGTTGCCCGTGTAGCCCATGAACCAGGCGTCGCGGTAGGCGTTGGTCGTGCCCGTCTTGCCCGACACGAAGAAGCCGTCGATCCGCGCGCGGCGGCCGGTGCCGTTCTCGACGACGTTGTGGAGCATCTGGTTCATGTCCTCGACGACGCGCAACGGCAGGATGCGCTCGGGCTTCGGCTCGTCGCGGTCGTGCCGCCAGACCACCTCGCCGAGCGGCGTGCGGATCTCGATCGCCGCATGCGCGTCGGCCTTCATCCCGCCGTTCGCGAAATGCGCGTAGGACTGCGTGTGCTCGAGAACGGTGAGATCGACCGCACCGAGCGGCATCGGCGCGCTGATCGGAATATCGCTCTTCACCCCGAGCTTCCGCATGGTCTCTGCGATGTTCTTGCGGCCCACCTTGTCGGCCGTACGCACGGCCGGAATGTTGAGCGAGCGCGTGAGCGCGGTCATCATCGAGACCGGCCCGGCATAGCCGCCGGAATAGTTCTTCGGGCACCAGTTGCCGTTGCAGTAGGGCGCATCGAGGATGATGTCGGTCGGCTTCATGCCCGCGAGCAGCGCGGTCGCATAGACGTACGGCTTGAACGACGAGCCCGGCTGCCGCTGCGCGTCGACCGCGCGGTTGAACTGGCTCTCGCCGTAGTCGCGCCCGCCCACCATCGCGCGCACGAGCCCGCCGGGATCCATGATCACCATCGCCGCCTGCGACGCGCCGTAATCCTTGCCGAACTGCCGCAGCGACGACTCCACCGCCTCCTCCGCGCCGTGCTGGATGGCCGGGTCGAGCCCGGTGCGCACCACGAAGACGCGCTCGCTCACCTTGCCGGCCATGCGCCGGTCGATGATGTCGGCGACCTCGCGATAGGCCCAGTCGAGATAATAGTTCGGCACTTCCTCGTTGCGGCGGTCGATCGCGCGTGCCGGATTGCGCCGCGCGCCGAACACCTGGCCCTCGGTCATGAAGCCGGCTTCGATCAGGTTGTCGAGCACCGTCGACGCCCGCGCGCGTGCGGCCGCGAGGTTGATGTGCGGCGCAAACCGCGCCGGCGCCTTGAACAGGCCCGCGAGCATCGCCGCTTCCGCGAGGTTCACGTCGCGCGCCGACTTGCCGAAGTAATAGACCGCCGCGCCGTCGACGCCGAACGCGCCGCCGCCCAGGTAAGCGCGGTCGAGATAGAGCTTGAGGATTTCCCGCTTCGTCAGCCGCGTCTCGAGCCAGATGGCGAGGAACGCCTCCTTCACCTTGCGCTCGATCGTGCGCTCGTTCGACAGAAAAAGGTTCTTGGCGAGCTGCTGCGTGATCGACGAGCCGCCCTGCACCACGCCCTGCGCCTGGATGTTGGTGGTGAGCGCGCGCGCCGTGCCCGCGAGGTCGATGCCGAAGTGCTCGTAGAAGCGCCGGTCCTCGGTGGCGAGCACCGCTTTGATGAGATGGTCGGGGAATTCCTCGAGCGGCACCGTGTCGTTGTGGCGGATGCCGCGCTCGCCGAGCTTGTTGCCGTAGCGGTCGAGGAAGGTGACGGCGAGCTCCTGCTTCTTGATCCAGTCTTCGTCGCTGGTCTCGTGGAAGGCGGGCACGGCGAGCGCCAGCATGAATACGGCGCCGACGCAGCCGAGCGTGAAGCCCTCCGACACCGCCTCCACCGCGAGCCGCTTGATGCCGGCGACATAGAAGCGGTCCATGAAGGCGGAATAGTCGTCGTAGCGGGTGCGCAGATAGACGCGCGCCGCGAACAGCGCGTGGTCGAGGCGCGCGTCGAGGTCGAGGAGGCGGCGCGTCAGGCGGCCCTGGCGCGGCCGCTCGACCGGCGCCTTCTCCGGGGCGGGGCCTTGGCGCTGGCTTTTCGGGCGGCGGAAGAACAAGGGGCGTGGCTCGCGGACTCGGTGGGGATGGCGTCTCTATACCACCTCGGGGACGGGGCTGGGGCCGGCATCCGGAAGAGGCGTAAACAGCTTATTTTGCGGCGGTTCCGGGCGGCATTGGGGCGCGGCGAAAGTGAATTGGCTGCAATCGCGGACCAAGGGGCCAGGGGCGCCCGCGCCCCGAATGCTGGCTCAATGCTTTACCCGCCTCTAAGCAGCGTGCAACTTTAGTGAGCAAGTGATTTGCGCTGGGGAGACGGGATTGGGGGAGGACAAGGTCGCGGAGGCTGTCTCGCAGTTCGGTGCGAGCCTCAAGCCGAAACTTTCGAATGTCGCGATTTCCGGCGCCCCCGAGGATCAGCTCCGCGGGCCGCTCGAAACGCTCGTGCGCGAGCTGGCGGAGGTGGCGGGCCTGCCTACCGGAGCCGTGCATCTTGTTGGTGAGACAACGCAGTCTGACCTGAAGACGCGGCCCGACTTCGCCGTCACCGTGCGCAAGGCCCTTGTCGGCTTCATTGAGGTGAAGGCGCCGGGCAAGGGCGCCGACCCGCGCAAGTTCAGCGACCAGCATGACAAGGATCAATGGGACAAGCTGAAGTCGCTGCCGAACCTGATCTATACGGACGGCAATTCGTTTAGCCTATGGCGCGACGGCAAGCTCGAAGATTCCATCGTTCATCTTGAAGGTAATGTCGAAAGCGCGGGCGCGAAGCTGAAGGCGCCCGCGAAGCTCCTGCCTCTCATCACGGACTTTCTTCAGTGGAGCCCAATTGCGCCGAAGAGCGCCAAGCAGCTTGCGCAGGTGAGCGCGCGCTTGTGCCGCCTGCTGCGCGACGAGGTGATCGAGCAAATGGATCGCGGCAGCCCTGGCCTGACGGGGCTCGCTGAGGACTGGCGCAAGCTGCTGTTTCCGCAGGCGGACGATGCGCAATTTGCCGACGGCTATGCGCAGGCGGTGACCTTCGGCCTTCTGGTCGCGCGGGCGCGCGACATTTCGCTCGCGTCGGGCGCGGAAGCGGCGGCGCAGGAATTGCGCAAGTCCAATTCGCTGATTGGCACGGCGCTCCGCCTGCTGACCGAGGATTCGTCGAACCAGGACGCGCTCAAGACCTCGCTCGGCACGCTGACGCGCGTGCTCGACGAGGTAAACTGGCACACGATCAGCAAGGACAAGCCGGAAGCCTGGCTCTATTTCTACGAGGACTTCCTCGAAGTTTACGACAACACGTTACGCAAGCGCACCGGCTCCTATTACACGCCGCCGGAAGTTGTGCAGGCGATGGTGAACCTCGTCGACGAAGCCCTGCGTGGTCCGCTGTTCGAGCGGCCTACGGGCTTTGCCGCGTCTGACGTGGTGGTGGCCGATCCCGCGGTCGGCACCGGCACATTCCTGCTCGGCGTGCTCCGCCGGATCGCCGAGACAGTGGCGAAGGATCAGGGTGAGGGTGCTGTCCGCGGTGCGATCGAGGCGGCATCGAAGCGCCTGATCGGCTTCGAGCTACAGTTCGGCCCCTTCGCCGTGGCGCAGCTCCGCCTGATCGCCGAATTGCAGGCGCTGATGCTGAAGCCACCGCTGCCGGAACTTCGCCTCTTTATTACCGACACGCTCGGCAATCCCTTCATCGAAGAGGAAAAGCTCGGCCAGACCTACGAGCCCATCGCCGTATCGCGGCGCATGGCGAACAAGGTCAAGAAGGAGGAGCGGATCACGGTCGTGATCGGCAATCCGCCCTACAAGGAAAAAGCCGAAGGCCGCGGCGGCTGGGTGGAGCAGGGCACGGGCGGAAAGCTCGTTGCACCGCTCGACCGCTGGCGTCCGCCGCCTGAGTGGAAGCTCGGCGCGCACGTCAAGCACCTCAAGAATCTTTATATTTACTTCTGGCGCTGGGCGACGTGGAAGGTTTTCGGCGCTGGCAATTATGCAGCGACCGGCAATCCCGACACTGACGAAGAAGGGGTCGTCTGCTTCATCACCGTTGCCGGTTTCCTCAACGGTCCCGGCTTCGAGAAGATGCGCGATGACCTGCGCCGCACCTGCTCGGAAATCTGGGTGGTCGATTGCTCGCCGGAGGGACATCAGCCCGCCGTGTCGACGCGCATTTTTCAAGGCGTACAGCAGCCGGTCTGCATCGTGCTTGCTGCACGGAAGTTCGCCAAGGATACGAAATATCCAGCGTCCGTTCGCTTTCATGCTTTGAAGGAAGGACCACGCGAAGAGAAGTTCAAGGAGTTGGGCGGGCTCTCCGTCAAACACACCAAGTGGATCGACTGCCCATCCGATTGGCGCGCTCCGTTTCTGCCGGCCGCGACCGGCGCATGGGCGGCTTATCCGGCCTTGAGTGACCTGTTCATTTATGACGGTTCCGGGGTGATGCCCGGACGAACCTGGATCATCACGCCGGATGCTGAAACGCTAAACAAGCGCTGGCTCAGGCTGACTGGGGAGAAGGATTCCACGAGACAAGAACTTCTGTTTCACCCCCACGAGGGCGGAGACAAGACCGTCTCGAAAAAGGCAAAGGACGGTTTGGAAGGTCACGAATTCCGGTCCGAAGCGGTCAAGGACGACAAGAAACCCGCGATTGCACCGACGCGCTATGCTTTTCGTTCGTTCGATCGGCAGTGGATCATTCCCGACGCACGGCTCATCAATCGCGCGAACCCGACGCTCTGGAAAGCGCATTCGCCGCGGCAGGTTTACATAACAGCACCGGAGGACCGCACGCCGACAGCCGGTCCCGCAATCTCACTAGCGGGTCTCGTCCCCGATCTGCATCACTATCATGGACGCGGCGGCCGCGTTTATCCGCTTTGGCGCGACCGGAGCGCCAAAGATCCGGAACCGAACATCAAGCCCGCCTTGCTGTCGTTCCTCGGCAAAATTTACGGGCGGACGGTAAAGGCTGAAGACCTGATGGCCTATGTCGCTGCCGTCATGGCAAATCCCGCTTTCACGGAGCGTTTCAAGAGCGATCTCAAACAGCCGGGCTTGCATCTTCCTCTGACGGCTGATGGAAAATTGTTTGCCGAGGCTGTCGCACTCGGCCGCGAGGTGGTCTGGCTGCATTCCTATGGCGAACGGTTTGCCGATCCCGGCGCAGGACGGCCCAAGGGGCCGCCGCGAATGCCGAAAGAGAACGCACCTCGCATCCCGGCCAAGGGCGCAATCCCGTCTGCGCCTGAGCCGCTGCCGGATGCGATGGACTACGACCCCGCGGCGCGGCGGCTGACCGTCGGCAAGGGCTATGTGGAGAACGTCTCGCCGGAAATGTGGGCCTATGAGGTGTCCGGCAAGCAGGTGCTTTGGCAATGGTTCAGCTATCGGCGCGCCAGCCGGACCAAGCCGCCGATGGGCGACAAGCGTCCGCCTTCGCCGCTGGAGCAGATTGTTCCGGACGGGTGGTTGCCCGAATACACAACCGACCTGCTGGACCTGCTGCATGTGCTCGGGCGGCTGATCGCGCTGGAGCCGCAGCAGGCCGATTTGTTGAACCGCATATGTGCCAGCCGCCTGCTGACCGCCGGCGAATTGGAGAGCGCCGGTGCGCTCACCGCCGCTCCCAATGCCGGACCGGGAAAAAGCAAGAAGAAAGAGAAGAGCTGACAAAACCCGTGGGCTGCGGGGACAAATTGTACCGGCTGCTCGCGCCAGCCACCAAGATCGCGCATGATTCTACCGATTCGGCAGCAGGATCGAGTGAATCATGGCCTCTTCCCGCCAGGGCGACCTCTTTCAAGGCGGCGAACAGGATGAGCTGTTCGACGACGAAGCGAACACGCCTACCTATTACCCCGATCCCGACGAAGTCCGCGAGGAGCTGAAGCGGATTCTGGCCGAGGCGCGGGCGGCAAAGACCATGCCGTGGGATGCGCAGCGCGTGTCGCTCTACCGCACCATCTTCCCGCAGATGACCCAGTGCCTGCCGGAAGACGAGGGGGCGCAACTGCGTTTCGATTTCGACACCGAGATGGCGCGGCTGGAACAGGCGGCCTGACCCCACGTCGCCCTACCCGATTAGGGTGGGTTCGTACCCAAATTGGGTAGGATGCCGCAACGCCGATCGGGAAACCCTTTTACTGAATAAATTCCTTGACACCCGCGCGCTGCGCTGCTAGCAAGCGCGCATCCTCCGAAAATCCGTCAAGGCAAACGCCATGCGCTTCGCATATCCGCGGCGCGTGCTGACCGTCCTTCCGGGCGGACGGCCGAACCCGCGCTCCCTGTCCACGCCTCCGCGCGCAATCTCCGAGCCGCCCGAGCCCGTTTCCGAACCGCTCCGCGGCCGCATCAGCCGCCCCTACGTCTCGATCGTCGACAACTTCGAGCCCGAAGAGCCTTTTTTCGCGGCCCACTACGTCACGCGCACCTGAGAAAGCCCCGCCATGCCGCCCCGTCTCAGCGAGACGGAGATCGAGAAGCTGCGCGTCCTTTATGAGGACTCGCCGCTTTCCGTTCTCGCGCTTATCCGGGAAACCGGCCATTCCCAGCGCACCATCTATTATTACGCCGCGCGCCGCGGCTGGAAATCGCGCGCGGCCCGGCGTGCGCCGCGCCTGCCGCTTGCGGAAATCCGCGCGCTCTATGAGGACACGATCGTTCCCGTGGCCGAGATCGCGCGCCTCGCCGGCGTCGCCGTGCCGACGATCCATGTCTGGGTTGTCCGCGACGGCTGGAAGCCGCGCGCCTCGCGCCTGCGTGGCGAGAGGGCGGCCCCGCGCGACGGGATCGCCGATCTGCCTGCGGAAGTCGCCGCCGCCCGCCGCCGCGCGAAGCAAGCCGTCGAGGAGAGGCAGGCGCGCGAAGAAGAGCGGCAGCTCGGGCGCACGGCGCAGGCGCTCGCCGAGGCCGCGCGCCACGCGCGGCGTCTGCGGGCGGCGAAGGGCCGCTCGGGAGGTTCCGCGCCGGAGCCTGTCGAAACCGAAGCCGAGCGCGCCGCGCGGCAGCGGGAGATCGTGGAGATCATCGAACGCACCGTGAAGATGCGCGAGGGAAGGGAATGAGCGGGTGTAGCGCACGTCGATGCGCGGCTTGCGTCGTCATACCGCACGGAACCATTCCCGCGCGCCGCAATTGATTCATCGGCAATCGAAGGAGACGAACATGCGGCTTGCCGCGGCGCCCTTGCTGGCGCTTGCGTTCGCGCTGGCGTTCGCGCTGGCGTTGCCGGCGCACGCGCAGGAACAGAAGGAACCCGACCCCGATCTCAACATCGGCGCGGGCCTCGTCTGCAACACCAAGCAACAGGTCGAGCGTTATGTCGAGCTGTTCCAGGGCGACGCCAAGGAGGCGGCCGAGGCGGTGAACCGCGAGGCCGGCGAGCCCGACGCCTGCACCTTCGGCGTCGTCGCCTTCAAGCGCGGCGCCGACGTGACGCCGAAGCTCGCGAAGGACAATGAGATGGTGCAGGTGGCCGAGATCCTCGTGTTCGGCATCGGCACCGACGCCGGCATGGTGCAGATCGAGCCGCAGCGCTGGTACACGCTCTTGCCGGCGGAGGGCGTGCAGATCTAGTACGCGGCTGCGCTTACTTTTTCACGCCTCATGCCCGCCCCCCGGACTTGATCCGGGGGTTGACCCGGGCATCCATTTGGCATTGCTCCTAGTCGAATTGCCGATGGATCGCCGGGTCGAGCCCGGCGATGAGGGAGTGGAAGTGTCCGAAGCGCCCTTTTGGAAAACGAAATCGCTCGCCGAGATGACGAAGCGCGAGTTCGAGCGCGTGTGCGACGGCTGCGCGCGCTGCTGCCTGTCGAAGATCGAGGACGCCGACACCGGCATCGTTCATTACACCGACGTCGCCTGCAAGCTGCTCGACACCGACGCCTGCCGCTGCCGCGACTACGGCCACCGCCGCCGCCGCGTGCCAGACTGCCTGAAGATCACGCCGCGCACGGCAAAGACCTGGACCTGGCTGCCGCCGACCTGCGGCTACCGGCTGCTCGCCGAAGGCAAGCCGCTCTACTGGTGGCACCCCCTCGTCTCCGGCGATCCGGAGACCGTGCATATTGCCGGCGTCTCCGTGCGCGGCCGCACCGCGGGCTCGGAGGAGGATTTCTCCGACGACGAGATGGCGCACCGGCTGGTGACGTGGCCGCGGCAACTGCCGCCCGGCGCCCGCGGCCGCAAGCCGCCGCGCAAACGCTCGTCCCCGCGGAAGCGGGGGCTCAGGACCAAGGGCTCTGGATTCCCGCTTGCGCGGGAATGAACGGGGTCGTTTCGGCCGCACAAGCCACACAGGAGTGTTCCCGCCGCCCGCGCTGGAGTATCAAGAGGCGGGAGCGGGGAGGCGCACATGGCGAAGCGGAAGAAGCCGGGCAAGAAGGCGAAGCAGCCGGCCGGCAAGGGCAAGAAAGCCGCAAGGAAAACGACGAAAAAATCCGCAGGCAGGAAAGCCGCAACGAAGAAGATCGCGCCGAAGCGGCGCGGGAAATCCGCGGTGGCCGCCGCGACGAAGCGCGCCAAGGCCGCAACCGAAGCCGCAAGCAAGGCCGCGGGCCAGGCCATGGCTTCGATGGAAGCCGAGTTCAAGCGCTTGGTGAAGAATCTCCTGAAGACCTTGGCGAAACCCGGCAAGGCCGCTGCAAAGACTCGTAAATAGCCGTTCGCGCCTGCAGTCGTTCGCGCTGCGTTCGCGTTCCGATCCTCTCCGCGCGGCACCGGCGAACGATCGCGCGCGTGCCGATGCGATGCGGCGAGGTTCGGATGCCCGCTGTTTTCTCCGCGCGCGCTAACCGCTTCTTAACTCGGCCTGCAGCCGGTAACCACTTTTTAAGACGCGGAGGCGGACCGTATCCACGTACTTCTGCATCATGCGGGAGGACATGCACATGCTGCGGACTGCGCTCCTGGCCGTCATCATCTTTACGGGCGCCGACCTTCTGATGTTCGACGGCAAATACACCGCCACGGCGAACCACGTCGCCGAGCGCGTGGCCATTTACTTCGGCGTGAAATAGGCGCGATCGCAAATCCGCGCCGCCCGTCCGCCCGTTCCCGGGCGCGCTGAAGAATTGTCATGAAAAAGAACGCCCCGCCCTCGCGTGCAGCGAGAGCGGGGCGCGTCGGCCCGCCGCGGACAGCGGCGACTATTTCGCCGGTTGACTGGCCGGCGGCTGAGTGGCCGGCGGCGGGGTCGCCGGTGATTTCGCCGGCGGTGGCGTGGTGCTCGTTGCCGGCGGCGTGCCCGTCGGCGTTTCTGCCTGCTGCTGCGTGCCGTCGCCCACGCTGAAGATCAGCGCGAAGACGACGATGACGGCGATGACGAGCGCCGCCCAACCCCACATCGGCATGAATTCGCCGCTCGGTCGGCGCGGTCCGCCTGGTCCGGTCGTGTTGGCCATGCATTCCTCCTTCGTCCGTGCGCCTTGCCAACGCCCGCATCGCCGCGCCGTTCCCGGGTTCCGCGTTCCGCGCGAGTTCCATTCCGTTACATAAATGTCACGGGAACATTTTCCCGTTTCTCGCCAGATTTCCGTCACGGCGCTGACCGGTTTCGGCGGCCCTATGCGCGCGACGAGGGGCGGGGCACCCGCCGATCCCAAATCGCGTGTGTAGGAGTGAACAATGAAAAGAACGATTCTGCTGTCCGCCGTCGCTGCATGGGCGCTCGGTGCGGGGGCGGCTTTTGCCGCCGACATGCCGGCGAGGGCGCCGGTCGTCACCAAGGCGCCGCCTGCGATCGCGCTGTTCAACTGGTCCGGCTTCTACGTGGGCGGCCAGCTCGGCTATCTCTGGGGCGACAACGACTTCGTCAACATCACCGGCGCCGGTCCAGCGCCGTTCGACGTGGACGGCGTGCTCGCCGGCGGTCACGTCGGCGCCAATTTCCAGAACGGCACCTGGGTCTATGGCGTCGAGGCCGACGCCAACTGGAGCAACGCCGACGGCGACGACGGCGGCGCAGGCGGCATCGTCGATGCGCTCCGGCTGCGCGCGGAAGGCTCGGTGCGCGCGCGTCTCGGCGTCGCCAACAACAACGTGCTCTATTACGTGACCGGCGGCTGGGCCTGGGCGAACGTCAGGCACACGGACTCCGCCGGCTTCGCCCTCACCGACACGCTGAATGGCTGGACCGCCGGCGGCGGCGTTGCGGTGGCGGCGACGCCGAACTGGATCTGGGCGCTCGAATATCGCTACTCGGATTACGGTTCCGTCACGGGCACCGGCTTCAACACGGTGCGCCACGACCTCAACTCGCACCAGATCACGGCGCGGGCAAGCTGGAAGATGTGATTTCGACGGCAGCGGGAGCAACGAAGCCCCGGGGAGGGATCTCCGGGGCTTTTTTATTTGCGTTCAGCGCTGTTGGGCAAGCCGCAGGATTTCGCCGCGAAGATATTCGATAGCCGTTCCGCCTCACTCCACGATCTTCCAATAGGAGTCCTTGCGGATCACCTTGCCGTCGCGAAACGAGTAGAAATCGCACCCGTGAACTTCCTTTTTCGTCCCCTCGCGGGTCGTGCCCGTGAGCGTCCATTTCGAGATGCCGGTAGCGGCCGCCGCATCCACAAAGTGCTCGGCGTTCCCGTAGTGGACGTCCGGCAGGCCTGCAAAGCGCGTCGCCAGCGCGGCGCGCACGTCGCTTTTGCCCTGGAAACGAGAGCCCCAGGGCTCGCGTCCTCTCGGCATCTCCAATACGCAATCCTCGGCAAAGTGCGCCATGATGCGGTCGAGGTCGTGTGCGTTGAAGGCGTCGCACAGCTCCGTCAGCGTCGATCGAATATCCATGCGGTCCTCGGCTCTGCGCTCAAGATCGGGCGCAGAATATTGCATTGGCTTGCGCAGCGCGAGCCGGGACGGCGTCCCGTAACAGGCCTGCACGTTATTCCCGCTGCCCCGCCGTCAGCAGCAATTCGTTCGGCCCCTCCCAGCCGCGCGGCGTGTTGAAGGCGCCGAGCTTCGCTTCGATCTCCGCCCACGCCGCGGCGCGTGCCGTTTCGTCGAGCGTGCCGAGGATCTGCAGGATCGGGCTCGCGGAGCTTCGCACGAAGTCGAGGTAGTGCTTCGCGGACGGCAGCCGGAACGGTGCATCCATCTTCGTCGTCGCGACGCGCTCAAAGCCGGCCTGCCGGAACAGCTCGTCGATCAAGCCGGGCTTGCCGAGACTGAGGAGGCCGCCGGGCTGATAGGGGTCGCGTGGCGGCAGGCCCGCGTGCTTGAGCGCGGTGGAGATGAGGATGGCGGCGCACGGGTTCTTGTCCGGCGACGAGAACACCATCGTGCAGGCGCGGCCGCCCGGCTGCAGCGCGCGGTGCATCCCGCGCACTCCCTTGCCCGGATCGGGAAAGAACATCAGCCCGAGCCGGCTGACCGCCGCATCGAACGCCGCATCGGGGACCGGAAGATTCTCGCCGTCGGCGGCTTTCACCTCGACGTTGCGGTAGCCTGCGCGCTCCGCGTTTGCCTTCGCGAGCTCGAGAATGGCCGGGGAGATATCGGTCGCGAGCACGGAGCCTGTCGGGCCGACACGCTTTGCGATCTCCAACGTCTGTTCGCCCGCGCCCGCTGCGACGTCGAGCACCCGCGCGCCCGGCGCCACCTCCGCCATCGCCAGCATCGCAGCCGTTGCGTCGCGCAGCCATGCGCCGATTTCCGCGCCATGGTCGTTCCAGCCTTTCGCGTGCTTGTCCCATTGCGCGCGCGTCGCCGCCTTGAATTTCTCCGCATCAAAAGGCGCAGCCACGTTCATGTGATCCTCCATGCAAGGCGAAGCCCCGATGGAGATTGCGTAAGCCGCTGCGCGGCTTCGCGGCAGCCGCAAGATTGCGGACAGGGGCCGCAAAATTGCATAATGGAAAAATGCTCGATTGGGACGACCTGAAGCACTTCCTCGCCGTTGCCCGGCACGGCAGCACGATCGCGGCGGGCAAGGCGCTGCGCACGAGCCAGTCGACCGTACAGCGGCGCGTTGCGGCGCTCGAAAAGAAGATCGGGCGGAAACTCGTGACGCGAATGCGGACAGGCTACCGCTTGACCGAATTCGCCGAAGAGCTACGCCCGCTGGCTGAGCGCGTGGAGGCGAGCGTTGGCGAGTTCGAGCGCCACGCCGGCGACTTGCGCCGCGACGGCAGCGGCGTCATCCGCGTGACCTGTCCCGAGCCGATCGTGCAGCGCATGACGCCGCTGATCGAGCGCTTCCACGCGCGCCATCCGAAGCTGCGCGTCGAGTTCGTCATGAGCGACCGCTATCTCGATCTTGCCAAGGGCGAGGCGGACGTCGCCTTTCGATCCGGCGACACCGACGACGAGCTGGTCGGCCGCAAGATCGCGGACTCGGTCTGGGCGGTCTATGCGAGCCACGCCTATGTGGAGCGGCACGGCAAGCCGGCCCGCATCGAGGAGCTTTCGGCGCACCCGCTCGTTTCGCTCGACGAGACGATGAGCAACCATCGCGTGGCGAAATGGCTGCGCGAGGCGGCACCGCAGGCCAGGATCGTCGCCCGCAACAACAGCGTGCTCGGATTGCTCTATGCGGTGAAATCCGGTGTCGGGCTCAGCCCGCTGCCGACCGCGATCGCCGACAACGAGCCGGACCTCGTGCGCGTGCTTGGCCCCATTCCCGAGCTGGCGAGGAGCTGGCGCCTCCTGAGCCATCCCGACCTGCGGCGAACGCCGCGCATTGCTGCATTCTTCGACTTCATCAACGAGGAGCGGCCGGCGCTGAAAACGATCCTCACGGGTTGAGCGAACCGTATGGACGGGCCGCCCGCGCCGGTAGATCATGAGGCGCGATTCCGAGGCCGCCCGCCGAAGGCGCCCGGAGCCGCCGCCAGAGTGCGGTCGCTTCAGATGGAAGCGTTTTCGCTTCCATCTGAAGCGTGAATCGCACTCTAGACTATTGATTAGAGCGGGATTCACGCTTGAGGTGGAATCGCGTTGCGATTCCACCTCAAGCGATCCCGCTCTAGGGGAGGGCACCATGAGCATGAAGACCATTCTGATCCCGGCGACGCGGGGCGAGACCACGCGGCCCGCGCTGGAGACGGCCCTTCTGCTCGCCAGGCGCTTCGACAGCTACATGGAAGGCTTCGCCCTGCGCTGGAGCTTCAGCGCGTTTGCCGGCATCGAGGCCGCGGGCGTCGTGCCGGTCGAGGCGTTCCAGCGCGAGGACGAGGAAGAAGAGAAGCGGGCGCGCGAGCTGTTCGAGGGCTTCATGCAGAGCCAGGGCGTGCCGCGCGGCGACGGGTCGAAGGGCGCGCTCTCCTACGGCTGGATCGAGAATGCGCCCGAGGGCGACAGCTTCGCCGGCAGCCTGGGGCGCGTGTTCGACGTGATCGTGATGGCGCGGCCCGAGGCCACGGCGAGCGGCCTGCACCACCGCGCGATCGAATCCGCGCTGTTCGAGAGCGGCCGGCCGCTCCTGCTCGCGCCGCCGAAGGCGCCGGGCGAGATCGCCACCAACGTCCTCGTCCATTGGAATTCGAGCACCGAGCAGGCGCGCGCGACCGCGCTCGCGCTGCCGCTGCTGGAGCGCGCCGAGCGCGTCACGGTGCTCACCGTGATCGGCGGCAACGCGGTGCCCGGGCCGTCCGCCGAACAGATGATCCGCTACCTGCGGCGGAACGGGGTCAAGGCCGAGCCGATGACCGTCGAGCTCGAGGGCAAGACCACGGGCGAAGCGGTGCTGAAGGCCGCCGACAAGACCGGCAGCAACCTCCTCATCAAGGGCGCCTACACCCAGAGCCGGCTGCGGCAGGTGGTGTTCGGCGGGCCGACGCGGCACATCATTGAGAACGCCAACCTGCCGGTGCTCTTGGCGCACTAGGAGTTCTTCCGCTCACCTCCGCGAAAGCGGGGGTCCAGGGGCCAAGGAGCAGGGCTTCGATTGGTAGCTCTGGATTCCCGCTTGCGCGGGAATGAGCGGGGGATGGATCGCGGTGCCACGATTACCGCTCGTCCCCGCACAAGCGGGGACCCAGAGTCACAAACAATGAGTTTCTGGGTTTACATACTCGCAAGCCGACGCAACGGGACTTTGTATGTCGGCATGACGGACGATCTTGCCCGCCGCGTATGGCAGCATCGAACCGGCGACATTCCCGGCTTCACCCAAAAATATGGCGTGAAGTCCTTGGTCTGGTTTGAGCAGCACGAAACGCGGGAATCAGCATTTCAACGCGAGCGCCAGATCAAGAAGTGGAACAGGGCGTGGAAGCTGCAGACGATCGAACGGTTCAATCCACAATGGACGGACTTGGCCGAACAGCTCACGCCGTAACTCGTTGCTCTGGATTCCCGCTGGAGCCTGTCCTCGGGCGAGCCGAAGGCGAGACCCGAGGGCGGGAATGAGCGGGGAAGGGAACGCGGTGCCACGATCACCGTTCGTCCCCGCGTAAGCGGGGACCCAGGGCCAAATCGTACGTCCTTCCTTGCTGCTCCTGGATTCCCGCTTACGCGGGAATGAGCGGAAGAATGGGCCGTTTGAGCGGTTGAGTTTGGGACTAAGGTGGCCCTGCTCCGTCGCCTCGCTCCGGAGCAGGGCCGAGTAAACCAGCCGCATTGGGGGATTGAGAGCGAGTTGCGGCCGGCTTCCGTCAACGCGCGCGGGTTCCGGCGCGTTCCCTCAATGCGGCTGTGAATTCTGTGGAAAGCCGCAGCAGCGGCGGGAACCGGTTGGCCAGCCGCGACTGCTTGCTCAGCGGGACTTTTTCTTTTTCCTGGCCGCGCGCTTCTTCGCCGCCGGCCTCCTGCGCGGCTGCGCCGGCTTCAGGTCGACCTCCACCGTGCCGGACACCGGATCGGTGAGGCCGAGCCCGCCGCCGAGATCCTCCAGCATGTGGCGGAAGCCGTCGAGGATGCCGATCATCGCCGGCCGTGCGGCCGCGATGCTGTCCATCTTGTTCCATTCGCCGACGACGCAGAAGCTGCGGTCGCCGGTCCTGATCAGCGCGAACCGGCGCATGCCTTTCATCGGCGTGCGGATTTTCCGGTGCGCGTCGATGAATGCCTGCTCCATGCCGGGCTTGGTGCGGAAACGAACGACGTTGTAAGCGGTCATGCTGGTTTCTCCCGCGGTGCCGCGGATGCGGCGTGCAATCCTAGGGTGCGATCGCTTCAGGCGGAAGCGCTCGCGCTTCCGCCTGAAGCGTGAATCGCACCCTAAACTATTGAATAGGGTCGGATTCACGATCCAGATGGAATCGCAAAGCGATTCCATCTGGATCGATCCGACCCTAGCGCCAGCCGCGGAAGGAGCCAGCGGTCGTTTCCCCGCGTTAATCCGCACTTTCTCGTTCTAGGATTTTATTCTTGACAGCGCGCGGCTCGTCGGCTAGCGTGGCGGCATACTCGACAATTGCATCTGAAACCGCGCCCTCGTCCTTCGAGACGCCTCGCTGCGCTCGGCTCCTCAGGACGAGGGCATGATTCAGGCCTCATCCTGAGGAGGGCGCGCAGCGCCCGTCTCGAAGGATGAGGCCATATGAGGTTCCCATGCCGGCATCGCGTGAACCGCCTTCCGCCAGCCGTCTGACTTCCGTCGCTGATCTCGTGACGCGCGCGGTGGAGCGGCAGCTCGATGCCGTCGAGAAACACGCCCGGCGCCTCGACAAGTCGCCCGCGCAACCCGCCGACGCCGAGCGCAACGCCCGCACGCTCGCGACCCTCATGCGCACGCTGAGCGCGCTGCAGACCCTGCGCGCCGCGGAGGCGGACGCCAACCCCGAATCCGGAAGCGTTCCGAATGTCGATGACATCCGTCGAGAAATTTCTGAGCGACTGGCGCGCTTCATCGTCGAGGACGAGAGCGAGGTGGGCGGAGAGCCTGAGCTGGACGGAGGATGAAGTTGCTCGCACCTGGTGGGAGCTCAGGGCACGAGCCGACCAGCTCCCGCTGCCGCACGCGGCGGACGGCACGCCGTGGTCGACCTGGCTTTTCCTCGGCGGCCGCGGCGCGGGCAAGACGCGCGCCGGCGCCGAATGGGTGCGCGGCATCGTCGCCGGCCGCGCAAAGTTCGGCGCGCCCGCGCGGCGCATCGCGCTCGTCGGCGAGACCGCGCAGGACGCCCGCGAGGTGATGATCGAGGGCGAGTCCGGAATCCTCCGCGCCTATGCGTCGTTCGAGCGGCCGCTGTGGGAGCCGTCGCGCCGGCGCATCGTCTGGAAGAACGGCGCCGTGGCGTATGCATTCTCCGCCGACGACCCCGAGCAGTTGCGCGGGCCGCAGTTCGACGCCGCCTGGTGCGACGAGCTCTGCAAGTGGCGCCGCGCCGACGCCGCCTTCGACATGCTGCAGTTCGGCCTGCGCCTCGGCGGCGCACGGCAGGTCGTCACCACGACGCCGCGGCCGCTCGCGTTGCTCAAGCGCATCATGGGCGACGCGCATACGCTGGTGACGCGGGCGACCACGGGCGACAACGCCTTCAACCTCGGCCCGACGTTTCTCGGGCGCATCACCGCGCGCTATGCCGGCACGCGCCTCGGCCGGCAGGAGCTGAACGGCGAAATTCTTGAAGATCTTCCGGGCGCGCTCTTTCCCCGCGTGCTGATCGAGCGGGCGCGCATCGCACCGGAGAACGTACCGCCGCTCGCGCGCATCGTCGTCGCCGTCGATCCGCCGGCGTCCTCGCGCGAAGGTGCGGACGCCTGCGGCATCGTCGCTGCCGGCCTCGGCACCGACGGCTGCGTCTATGTGCTTGCCGACGACACCGCCGCGCGCCTCTCGCCGCTCGAATGGGCGCGCCGCGCGATCCGGCTCTATCGCAAGTTCGAGGCTGATCGCATCGTGGTCGAGGTGAACCAGGGCGGCGAGATGGCGCGCGCCGTGCTTGCCGAGGCGGACATGACGGTGCCCGTCGCCGAGGTGCGCGCGACGCGCGGAAAGCACCTGCGCGCGGAGCCGGTCGCGGCCTTGTACGAGCAGGGCAGGGTGAGCCACGCGGGTTCGTTTCCCGCGCTGGAGGACGAGATGGCGGAGTTCGGGCCCGACGGCTTGTCGTCCGGCCGCTCGCCCGACCGGTTGGACGCGCTGGTGTGGGCGATCACCGAGCTCGCGCTCTCACCGCAGCGCACGCCGCGTCTGCGGCGGCTTTAGTTATTTGTCGTCCCGCTTCGGCACAGCTTCGCGATCGATCCCGCCACAAGCCGGGCGCGGGGACAACACAGAGCTTCCATCGCGCAGCCGCAATGCGGGCAGACGCTTTCGCAGAACCCGGACGATCACGCTTCGGGAGACGGAGGCCGAGATGAGTATGTTCACAGGGTTTGCGTCGCGAGCGAACCTCGCACGCATCGCCGGCACGTCGGCGCTGAGCGCGGCGGCATTGGCCGCGTTCTCGATCGCGGAGCCGGCACAAAGCGCCGATTTCGAATATCGGTATGGTGAGCGCTACGACTACCAGGTGCCCGTCGCTCCGCAGCCGCGCTACGGCGAGTACTACGAATACCGCGTGCCCGCGGCGCCGGAGCACTACGGCGAGCCGCGCGAATACCGCGTGGTCATCTATCCGGTGAAGCCGCGCTACGAGCACTACGGCTATTCGCCCGCCTATCCGCCGCGCGGCTACGGCGAGCAATACTACGGGTCCGAATATGCGCCTGCCGGCGTGGAGCGCCGCTATGCGCCGCGGCCGGTCTATAGCGAGGCGCGCGTGGAGCGCCGCTACGTCGAAGTGCCCTATGAGCCTTATGGCCGCGCGCTGGAGCCGGAGCCCTTGCTGCCGCCCGCGCCGGTCGGCCCGCCGTCGCGGTGGTGATTCCCGGCGCGCTATTGATCGGCCTCATGGTGAGGAGCACGCGAAGCGTGCGTCTCGAACCATGAGGCCGCCTCATCCTTCGAGACGCGGGCTTCGCCCGCTCCTCAGGATGAGGGCGGATAGCTCATTCTCGTCCCAAGAGGAAAATAATCCTTGACAGCGTAACGCTGCTGTGGCACTGTATTGCCACGCTGAAGAATTGCGTTCGCGGCGAACGCTCAAGCGACTCACAAAATTAAGTCGTCATGGCCGGGCCGGCGCGCTGGCGAGCGAAGCGAGCGGCCAGCGCGGCGTTCAAACGCTTCTTGCCGCGACAGCGGGCGTTTTGGCGCGCCGAGACCCGGCCATCCACGTCTTGGCTCCACGCTCGAAAGGTGTGGATCACCGGGTCTCGCAGCGTCAACCGCTCGCGCTGACGCGCTCGCGGGACGCTGCGGCCCGGTGATGACGAAATCAGGTGCGCCGAAAAGATAGAGAACTTCAAAATGCAAATCCCGTTTGCCAGCCTGTTCCGCCGCACAGCGCTGCCCGAGCAGAAGGCGAGCCGCACCGGCGCGCTCGTGGCGCTCTTCACCGAGGGCAGGGCGCGCTGGACGCCGCGCGACTATGCGCAGCTCGCCCGCGAGGGCTATCAGCGTAACCCGATCGCCTATCGCTGCGTGCGCATGATCGCGGAAAGCCTGGCCGGGCTGCCGCTCGTGCTGATGGAGGGCGCCCGCGAGCTCGACGCGCATCCCTTGCTCGATCTCCTCGCGCGGCCGAACCAGCGCCAGGCCGGCGCCGGGTTGCTCGAGTCGGTCGCGGGCTTCCTGCTCGTTTCCGGCAACGCCTATCTCGAGCTCGTCTCCGTCGCGGGCGCGCCGCGCGAGCTGCACGCGCTGCGCCCCGACCGCATGAAGCTCGTGCCGGGCGCCGAAGGCTGGCCGGAGAGCTACGAATATAGTGTGGCGGGCCGGAGCGTCCGCTTCGACATGCGCGAGACGCCGCCGCCCATCCTGCATCTTTCGCTCTTCCATCCGGGCGACGACCACTACGGCTTCTCGCCGCTCGAAGCTTCGGCCATGGCGCTTGACTTGCACAACGCGGCCGCCGCCTGGAACAAGGCGCTGCTCGACAACGCCGCGCGGCCTTCCGGCGCGCTCGTCTATTCCGCGGGCGGCGGCAATCTTTCCGAGGAGCAGTTCGAACGCTTGAAGCAGGAGCTGGAAAGCAATTTCCAGGGTGCCGCGAACGCGGGCCGGCCGTTCTTGCTCGAAGGCGGGCTCGACTGGAAGGCGCTCTCGCTCTCGCCCAAGGACATGGACTTCATCGAGGCGAAGAACGCGGCGGCGCGCGAGATCGCGCTGGCGTTCGGCGTGCCGCCGATGCTGCTCGGCATTCCCGGCGACAACACTTATGCCAATTACGCGGAGGCGAACCGCGCGCTCTACCGCCAGACCGTCTTGCCGCTTGCGGGCAAGATCTTCGATGCGCTCGCGGCCTGGCTCGCGCCGGCGTTCGGGGAAGGGCCGACCGGGCAGGGAACGAGTTTGAGACTCGTGCCCGACCTCGATCAAGTGTCCGCGCTCGCTTCAGAACGCGAGTCGCTGTGGAAGCGCGTGAACGAGGCGGGCTTTCTCACCGATGACGAGAAGCGCGCCGCCGTCGGCTATGGCCCGCGCTAAAGCGCGATGACTTGAAGTTGGCGCATCCCGGCGTCATTGCGAGCCAACGGGTCCGCGCTTCGCGCGGCCCGATGACAGGCTCCGCGAAGCAATCCAGCGCATGTTCCGGCGAAGTGGACACCGGTTCGCCGCCAAGAACATGCGCCACGCAAATGCCGTCGATAAACTGGATTGCTTCGGCGCTACGCGCCTCGCAATGACGGCGCTATTCCGCCGCGAGAACCTCGGGGGCGTCCTCGGCCAGTTCAGTGCCCGCGGCGGGCATGTCCGGATCGGGCATCTGCACCGGCCATGTCGCCTTGTCCGTGTCCAGCCATCGCAGGATCGCCCGCGCGGCGCGGCGGCCGGCGCCCATCGCCAGGATGACGGTGGCGCCGCCGGTGACGATGTCGCCGCCCGCAAAAATGCCGGGCAGGTTGGTGCACTGCGTTTCGCTGTCGACGGCGATGTTGCCCCGCTCGTTCAGCGCGAGACCGGGCGCCGAGCGCCCGATGATCGGATTGGGCTTGGTGCCCAGCGCATAGATCACGGTGTCGCACATGATCTCGACAAACTCGTTAAGCGGCACCGGCTTGCGGCGGCCACGCTCGTCCGGTTCGCCCAACGCCATTTTCTCGACCCGCATCGCGCGCACGTTGTCGTCCTGGTCGAGCAGGATCTCGACCGGCGCATGCAGGAACAGGAACTCGATTCCTTCTTCCTTGGCATGACGGATTTCTTCGACGCGGGCCGGCGACTCGGCTTCGGAGCGGCGATAGACGCAGCTCACGCTCGGCACGCCGAGACGCTTTGCGACGCGCAGGCAGTCCATCGCGGTGTTGCCGGCGCCGATCACCACCACGTGCTCGCCGAAGTCGACCGGCGTTCCGAGATACGGAAAGCGGTCGCCGCCCATCAGGTTGACGCGAGTCAGGAACTCGTTTGCGGAATAGACCTGTCCCGCGTTCTCGCCGGGAATCCCGAGGAATGCCGGCGCGCCCGCGCCGGCGGCCACGAACACCGCGTCGTAGCCCATCTTCCCGGTCAGATCGGCGAGCGTGAACGTGCGGCCGATCACCTTGTTGATCTCGAAGCGGACGCCCATGTCCTTGAGGCGCTGCACCTCGCGGTCGATGATGTCGCGCGGCAGCCGGAAGCTCGGTATGCCGTATTGGAGCACGCCGCCGAGAACGTGCAGCGCTTCATATACCGTCACGCTCACGCCTGCGCGCACCAGGTCGGCCGCCGCCGCAAGGCCGGCCGGTCCCGACCCGACGATCGCGACGCGACCGATCGGCTGATCGAGCGCGACCGGCACGACGGGCGCGGGGCGCGCATGGTCGCCGATGAACCGTTCCAGCCGGCCGATGCCGACCGGCTCAAGCTTGCGCGTCTTGTTGCGCACGAGGATGCACTTGGCCTCGCATTGCGACTCCTGCGGACAGACGCGGCCGCAGATCGACGGGAAGATGCTGGACTCGTGAATGGTCTGCAGCGCGCCGTCGACGTCGCGCAGCAGCAGCTTGCGGATGAAGGTGGGAATATCGATGCCGACCGGGCAGCCTTCGACGCAGGTCGGCTTGGCGCACTGAATGCAGCGGTCGGCCTCGCGCAGCGCGTCGGCGATCGAGTAGCCGAGATTGACCTCCTCGAAATTCTGAATCCGCTCCTGCGCGTCGCGTTCCGGCATCGGCACTTTTTCGGCGGGGAGGGCCGAGAACTTCTTGTAGTTGCGCCGGCCCTTGACGATGAGCTGATCCTCGATCCCGCACACGCGGTCGAAATCCTCGCGCGCCTGCGCCTCCTGCCGGTGGAACCGCTTCTGCCGCGTATGCAGTTCCTTGAAATCGATCTTGTGCGCGTCGAAGTCCGGCCCGTCGACGCAGGCGAACTTGACTTCATCGCCGACCGTGACCCGGCACGACCCGCACATGCCGGTCCCGTCGACCATGATCGTGTTGAGCGACACCATCGTCTTGACGCCGAACGGCCGCGTGGTCTCGGTGCAGGCGTGCATCATCGGCAACGGCCCGATGGCGATGACGAGATCGGGCTTGTCGCGCTCCAGCAGTTCCTTGAGCGGGCCGGTGACGAGCGCCTGCCGGCCGTAACTGCCGTCGTCGGTGCAGATCACGAGCTCGTCGGCGTATTCGTTGAACCGGTCTTCCCAGAACACCAGATCCCTGGAGCGAAAACCTATGATTGCGGTGGTGCGGTTGCCGGCTTCCTTGAAGGCCCGCAGTTGCGGAAACACCGGCGCCACACCCAGCCCGCCGCCGACCAGGACCACATGACCGACACGATCGATGTGCTGCGGGAGTCCGAGCGGGCCGACGAAATCAAGAAACTGATCGCCTTGCTTGAAGTTGTCGCGCATCTCCTGCGTCGTCTTGCCAAGCGCCTGGATCACCATGGTGATCGTGCCGGCGTCGCGGTCGTAGTCGGCAACGGTCATCGGCACGCGTTCGCCGCCTTCGTAAAGGCGGAGCATGACGAAGTGGCCGGGCTGCGCCGACTGCGCCACGTCCGGGGCATGCACGTCCCACAGGAAGGTCGTGTCGGAGTAGGCTTCACGTCGGACGATCGAATACATGGGCGATCTCAACCTGCCATTCGCCAAGGGCGCTGTGTTGGGGGCGCTGCGGCCGGACTCCGCGCGCGGCTCAAGTCACGCGGTCTGCGGAGCGCTGCCGGTGCGAAGGACCGCGCTGCCCGGCAGAACGGATTCTGAGCCCCGGGCCGGCCAACCGGGCCCCGGCCTGGTCCGCTGCGCCGACGCAGGAGTCCGCATCGGGGATGGTGCGCTGTGCGCGGGAGCGGAGGCGCCGGCCGGCACCTCTTGGCGTGCAGCCTGGCTGGGCTGAGAAAACCGGCATTGACGATCCTATTTGCAGGTATCGGAGCAAAGTGGGCCAATGTCGTCTTGGTGCCGCTCATATTCCTTGACAATGGTCAAGCAAACGGTCGTTCGCTTCAGCGCTTCGCCGCATATGCCGCGCCGAACGTCAGAGCGCCGTGCACTGAATAATTGCTGTCGACGCATTACCGGAGTGCCGCCAAATGGATGCGGTCATTGAGAGCGTCATCGCGCGCGGCGATCTCGCGCATCTCGCACTCTTCCTCTGGGCCGTGGGCGCGAGCGCGCTCGCCGCGCATGCGCTGAAGGAGCTCGCCGCCGCCGCGCGCCGCTTCGACGAGTTTGTCCGTGAGTTGGCGCGCTTCAACGCGAGACACAAATAGTCGTCATCGCCGGGCTTGACCCGGCGATCCATACGGAAGAGCAGCGAGTGCGGCATTGCCGCGTGGATGCCCGGGTCAAGCCCGGGCATGACGCAAAAATTCAATTGAACGGATTTATCGTATGCCCCCGCGCATCCGCTCGTTCTTTTCGCGCCCGCCCTATGCGCGCGAGGAGAAGGCAAAGACGTCCGCACCCGAGGCGCCGAAGGTGTTCCGCGAGTTCGTGGAGACACTGCAGCGGCTCGACGCCGCCCGCGCGCCGGCGAAGCGCGCAGGCGCGCCGCGCACCGCGCGCAAACGCCGCCATGTCGGCAACGGCCACGCCCGCCCGCAATCCCGCACCCGGAGGCGACCACAATGAACGCGCCTGCACTTGCCAACGAAACCAAAGCCGTCGCCTGCGATCTCAAGGCGGTGGAGCCGGACGGCACGTTCTCCGGCTACGCGAGCCGCTTCAACGTGGTCGATCTCGGCCGCGACCTGGTGCTGCCCGGCGCCTTCGCCGAAAGCCTCGCGCGCCGCGGCCCGCGCGGGATCAAGATGCTCTTTCAGCACGACCCGGCGGAGCCGATCGGCGTCTGGCTCGAGGTGCGCGAGGACGCGCACGGCCTGTTCGCCCGCGGCCGCATTTTGCCGGAAGTGGAGCGCGGCCGCGAGGTGCTCGCGCTCATGCGCGCCGGCGCCCTCGACGGCCTCTCCATCGGCTTCCGCACGGTCGAGGGCCGCAGCGATCCCAAGTCCGGCGTGCGCCGCCTCTCGCGCGTGGATCTGTGGGAGATTTCCGTCGTCACGTTTCCGATGCTGCCCGAGGCGCGCGTCTCCGCGGTGAAGAGCGAGGCCGACTTGCGCCTCGCCGCCGCCATCCGTCGCGCCGCGCGGGCGTTTAATCGATAATCGTCATCCCGGGCGCGGCGCAGCACGCGCGGCAGCGCGCGGTGCGCCGCAGACCCGGGATCGCTTTCCACTTGCTGAGAACGATCCCGGATCAGCGCTGCACCACGTCGCGCATACGCGCTCCGTGCTGCAGCACATTCGGGATGACAGTCACAATTCAACGAGGACAAACCATGGAACACATCCCCGCCGCCCCCGAAACCAAGTCCGCCGATCTCGCGTCGGCGTTCGACGAATTCATGCGCAACTTCGAAGCCTTCAAGGAGCAGAACGACGGCCGCATCGCACAAATCGAGAAGAAGACCGCCGATCCGCTCACCGACGAGAAGGTGATGAAGATCGGCATGGCACTCGACGCCAACAAGCGCGTGCTCGACGAACTCGTCCTGAAATCGCGCCGGCCCGCGCTCGGACGCGAAAGCAAGGTGCTCTCCGCCGCCGAGCTCGAGCACCGCTCCGCCTTCGACGCCTATGTGCGCCACGGCGAGGCCACCGGCCTGAAGCGGCTCGAAGGCAAGGCCCTCGCGGTGTCCACCGGCAGCGGCGCCGACGGCGGCTTCCTGGTGCCGGAGGAGACCGAGCGCGAGATCGGCCGCCGGCTTGCGCAGGTGAGCCCGATCCGCGCGATCGCCGGCCATCGCGAGGTGTCCTCGAACGTCTATCGCAAGCCGTTCCTCATCACCGGCGCCGCCTCGGGCTGGGTCGGCGAGACCGCCGCGCGCCCGCAGACCGACAGCCCGACGCTCGCCGAGCTTTCGTTCCCGACCCTGGAGCTCTACGCGATGCCGGCGGCGACGCAGACGCTCCTCGACGACAGCGCCGTCAACATCGACGAGTGGATCGCCAGCGAGATCGACACCGTGTTCGCCGAGCAGGAGGGCACGGCGTTCGTCGCCGGCGACGGCAACAACAAGCCGAAGGGCTTCCTCGCCTACACCACGGTCGCCGAGAGCGCCTGGGAATGGGGCAAGCTCGGCTTCGTGCTGACCGGCGCCGACGGCGGTTTCGCCGCGAGCGATCCGTCCGACGCGCTCGTCGATCTCGTCTATGCGCTGAAGGCGGGCTACCGCCAGAACGGCACGTTCGTCATGAACCGCCGCACGCAGGCCGAGATCCGCAAGCTGAAGGACGACGCCGGCAACTACATCTGGCAGCCGCCGGCGGTCGCGGGCGGGCAGGCGACGCTCATGGGCTTCCCCGTGGCCGAGGCCGAGGACATGCCCGACATCGACGACGACTCGCTCTCGGTCGCGTTCGGCGATTTCCGCCGCGGCTATCTCGTGGTGGACCGCATGGGCGTGCGCGTGTTGCGCGATCCCTATTCGGCCAAGCCCTACGTGCTGTTCTACGTGACGAAGCGCGTGGGCGGCGGCGTCGCCGACTTCGACGCGATCAAGCTCTTGAAGTTCGCAGCGGCGTGATCATCCGACGAGATCATGCCAATCAAGGGGGCCCGACTTAGGAAAGAGTCCTAGTCGGGCACCACGACCGAAGGATCGGGCGCAAATACCGACGTGGTGATCTTGGCCGGATCGATTTTCTTCTCTGCCGCCCATGTCGCTATGCTCTTCGGTTTGTACGAGCCGGCCCGCCAATGTTCGAAGACCGAGGCATCAATCGTTTCGTTGATGTGCAAATGGGTGCCCCGCTCGTCGACCTCGGGAGATCCGTCGATAGCCCTTTGGAAGCGAACGGGGCTGATGACTTGATACCAGCCCTTCAGGAACTCTCGGTAGGAGTCTGCGATATTGGCAGATAAGAGGTCACTATCCAGTTCGATTTCGTTTCTGAATGCAAGCCCAAGGGATGATGCCTTGCGGACGATCCAACGAAGCGGAATCTGCGCGAGAACGTCGCTGGGATAGCCGCCTCCTACGTTGCCATGAGCTCCAATGAACCACCGCTGCTCCACGCTGGAAAGCGGTCGCAACTGCGGCATGGGTTCTTTCGGATCGTGAGGCTTTCGAACAGTCCAAAGCGTTGGCGGAAAAGCGCGTCGGTGCTCGTCGATTGCTAAAGCGTGGTAGCCGTTCTCAATCGATTTTCGCAGTCCCGTGTGAAAGAAGCCGAGTGTAGAACTGCTTATGCCCCGCAAGTTGCCGAATGGCACGCCAACTTTGCCTACGGTATCCCATACTCCAACCATTTTGATTGGCACGCGCATTGAATACTTGAGCAGCCACCGCTCTTCGAGGGAACACATCTTTTCATCCAGTGTACCTTCGTCGCGCTCCTGACAGAGCTTCCAAATGGTCTTGTCGTCAGCACGCTTGTACCGCTCGTAGATTTGGTCAATGCCGAGCGGTGCTCCCAATTTAAGTAGTCCATACTTGGCGATGAGGCCTGCCAAGCTTCGCGCTGTGTAGGCGCCCCGACTGAAGCCAAAAATGAAGATATTGTCCCCGGCCGAATACTCCTCGATAAGCCACTTGTAGGCTTCGATGATGTTGTGCCCCAGCCCTCTACCGAACGTACCGCCGATGATCCCGTTGACGCCGATGTCGTAATACGTGGCTTGTGGCGTGCCTGTTGCATCTGCTTCGGCGCAGAGGGACTTCATCCGCCAAACGTTTGTGTTGTTGCTGACCCGGTTCCAGGTACCATCAAAAAATACGGCTAACCGCCGACGCGGTCGCTCTACAGACGATGCTGTCATTTGTGCCCCCAAGGAGAACCCAATGGCTGAGTTGCTCTACTGGGCGGCCGTGCCCGGACTCGTTCTGCTAATCTTAGGAATAATCGTTGCGAACGTCGCCACCAGCCCACCCGCCGGCTACGTTGGCACAATCGGGGCGGGAATAGGAGTCGTTCTGCTCGCGTCTCATGCCCTCGGGGGTTTGTTGGGTGGCTAGGCGACGTTAGGAGCGCGGGCGGTAAACCCGCGCTCCATGCTTCCGGGTATCGTCCTCCTCTCCGCCTTCTTTGCCGGCTATGGGAGCGGTGGAACAAATTGAGGCGATCCAACGCCTCTGCCGAACGGGAGCGTAGCCATGCGGAAAGTCGTCACCGGAGCGTTCGTGTCGTTGGACGGCGTGATGCAGGCGCCGGGCGGGCCGTCGGAGGACACGACGCGCGGCTTCGAGTACGGCGGCTGGGTGGTGCCATACGCGGACGATGTGTTCGGCCAGGCCGTCGGCGAGCTGTTCGCTCAGCCGTTCGATCTCCTGCTCGGGCGCAAGACCTACGAGATCTTCGCCGCGCACTGGCCGTTCGCCGAGGGCGGCCGCGACGACGACATCGCGAAGCTGTTCAACAAGGTCACGAAGTATGTGGCGACGCGCTCGAACATGGAGTTCGCGTGGAAAGGTTCGGTCGCGCTGCATGACGCGGCGGCGGACGTCGCGCGCCTGAAGAAGGAAAACGGTCCGGCCCTGGTAACGCAAGGCAGCAGCGACCTGATCCAGACGCTGCTCAAGCACCGTCTGATCGACGAGATTCGCACCTTCACGTTTCCGATCGTGCTCGGCAACGGCAAGAAATTGTTCAGCGACGGCGCGGCCCCGGCCGCGTTCAAGCTCGTCGACAGCAAGGTGTCGCCGAACGGCATCGTGATCGCGCGCTATGAGCGCGCGGGCCACGTGAAGACCGGCGACTATGCGATGGACCCGCCGACGCCGGTGGAAGTCGCGCGCCGCGAGAAGATGCAGCGCGAGGGGTGAGGATGGGATGCGGCGTGGTCTGCGTCGGAAAGCGCAGACTCGTCAAAGGCACTGCTTGAGAATAATCTGAAGCGGTTGCCAAGCTGCGCCTTCGAGAACAGGTGTCGCGATGCGTATCATGCGTTTCGTGCTTTCGATCTTCATGGCAATGTTGTTGGCTGCCGCCGCAAGCAGGGCGGATGACGCGCCCGGCGCGGCTGCGATCAAAAACATTCTGACGAAACACAAGAAGTGGACCATGTATTACGAGATTACCGAGGCGAAGATCCCCGGTGAGCTCGCACACAAGCTGAACTGGGAATTCTTCGAGCGCGACCGGAAGCTGATGGCCCGCCTGGCCGTCGAGTTCGGCGGCTGCGAGTTCGAGGTTCCCTTGCGGGCGGACGGGATCAACATGCGTTGGTGTATCCTTGAAGGAGAGCCTTCGCTCACGTTCGATCCCGCCGACGCGAAGTATCCGCTGAAGGACAGCGTCAATCCGCGCAAGCTGTGGCTGACTCCGGCGAACTGAGGACGGCGCGGCAAACTTTCAGTTGCCGGTGCTGCTCCCGAGCGACCGCGCGGTGTCGGCGATCCAGTCGAGTTGCGGAGCGACCAGCGTCGCGCCGGTGACGAGGCCGCATCCGCGGCCTTTGGCGCCGGTGGACCAGCCGATCACGGCAGCGACCACGTTCTCCCGGTAGACCGGCCCGCCGGAGTCGCCGGTGCAGGCGCCGGCGGTTTTTCCGCCGCCGGGCGAGAGCCGCACCATGATGATGCCGGTGCTGTCGATCGTGTTGCCGATCGCGGGCAGCGTCACGACGCGGAGCTTGCCCGCGGACTTCTCGTCGCCCTCCGCGGCGACGCCGTAGCCCGCGAGCACGAATTCGTCGCCGGGCAGCGGCGGGGCGCTGTGGCGTGCGATGCGCGCGGGGCGGAAGCTCGCCGGCAGTGCTGCGGAAAGCTTCACGAGCGCAAGATCGGGCGTCGGCCGCCGGCTGCGGAACTGTTCCGGGTCGAAGCGCGGATGCCGCGCGATGCGCTCGACCGGCACGAGCTTCGGTCCCGCGTTCTCGAACACCACGACCGCGTAATCCGCCTGCGGCTGCACGCAATGCGCCGCAGTGAGCAGAAGATCGCGCGTGAGCACCACGCCGGTGCAGGACGCTCCGCGCGTCGAGACGATCATCGCTGTCTGCGCCGCAATCTCGGCCGGTGCGGGCCTGCCGCCGATCATGGCGGCTGCAGGCAGCGGCGCGAGCAGCAAAAGCGCGAGCAAGGTGCTGGCGGCAAGACGCATGGAGTTCTCCGCCGGTGTTGTGGCTGTGCCCGGTACTCGCGTCAACACATATACCTCCTCATCGCCGGGCTCGACCCGGCGACCCAGACGGAATCGCCACCATTGCCTCGCCTGACGCTGGATGGCCGGGTCAAGCCCGGCCATGAGGGATAAAGGAAAGAAACGTGATGCCTGCAATCCTCCTGACCCCGCCCGCGGGCGAGCCGTTGTCGCTCGCCGAGGCGAAGCAGTTTCTCCGCGTCGAGCACGAAGACAATGACGAGTTGGTCGCCGCGCTGATTTCCGCCGCGTGCAACGCGGTGGAGTTGGCGACGCGCCGCGTGCTCGTCACGCAGACCTGGCGCATCGTGCTCGACCGTTGGCCCGCAAGCGGCCGCGTCGTCTCGCCGGTGAATCCGCTGCGCACGCTGGAAGCCGCGCGGGTGTTCGCGGCGGACGGAACGCCGACGATACTCGATCTCGAAGGCTTTACGCTGAACACGGCGTCCGTTCCCGGCGTGCTCGCCTTCGAGCGCGCAAATGTGAGCGAGGCGGAAAGGGCGTTCGCCGGCATCGAGATCGACGTCACTGCAGGCTACGGCGACGCGGAAGACGTGCCCGCACCGCTCGTGCAGGCGATCCGGCTTCTGCTCGCGCGTGCCTACGAGCATCGCGACGAAGTCCGCCCCGACGCATTACCTGACGCGGTCGCCTCGCTGCTCGCGCCGTTCCGCGTCCTTTCGATCTAGCAGGCGGCGCGACTCCCTCGAAAACACCCGCTCATTCCCGCGAAAGCGGGGATCCAGAGCAAGCATGGGCCGTGCAAGCTGCTCTGGGTCCCCGCTTTCGCGGGGACGAGCGGAGAAAGATCAGCGCAATGACATCCATCGCCTCCCTCCGCCATCGCCTCACGCTCGAAGCGCCCGAGGAAACGCCCGACGGCGCAGGCGGGGTCGTGCGCACCTGGACGTCGCTCGGCGAGCTCTGGGCCGCGATCGAGCCTATGAGCGCGAGCGAGGCCATGATCGCCGACCGCCGCGCCGCACGCGTCACGCATCGCGTCGTGCTGCGGCAGCGGAGCGGGCTCACGCTCAATCACCGCTTCCGCCTCGGCCAGCGAACGTTCGCCATGCAGGCGATCCGCGATCCCGACGAGCGCGGGCGCTTCATCGAATGTCTCGTCGCCGAGGAGCGGCCATGAAGATTGCGGCGCGTCTCGTTGGCGCCGGCAGCGTGCGCCGGCTCGCACGCATGGAGGATTCGCTCGCCGCGTCGGCGCTCGATGCAGCAGCGGAAGCGCTCGGCCGCGAGGCCGGGCGGGCGGGGGAAGCGGCGAGCATTGTCGCGCCGCTCATACGCGGACGGACAGGCGGACGCCTCTTGATTGGTACGCGCGATCCGGCCGTCCCGCCCGCGTCGCCGAGCCGCGTACGCGGCGAGGGTCCGGCGCGGGCACTTGTAATGGTCCGCGCTGGCCGCTCGCGCTTCGCGCTCGCCAGCGCGGATGCGCAAGAGCTCGGCACGCTCGACCAGCCTCCCGCGCCCTGGCTCGCGTCCGTCCTCCCCGCGGCGCGCGCCAAGGTGCGGGCGGCGATGAAATCCGTCGCCGCCCGCACGCTCTCACATAAGTAACCGTCGTCCCGGCCGAGCCGCGAAGCGGCGAGAGCCGGGACCGTACACCACAAACTGATAACGATCCCGGCCCTCGCTCGCGTGCTTACGCACGCTCGCTCGGCGGGGACGACGAGAAAATCAATGCCTGCTTCCGCCGTCTCGCTGCGCGCCGCCATTCGCGACGCGCTAATCAACGATTCTCCGCTCGTCTCGTTGCTTGGCGGCGGAAAGATCTACGACGAGCCGCCGCGCGACGCTGCGTTGCCTTACGTGACGCTCGGCGAGGATGTGATCACCGACGGCTCGACCGCGACCGAGCCCGGCGACGAGCACACGCTCACGCTGCACGTCTGGTCGCGTCAGGGTGGCCACAAGGAAGCGCACGTCATCGCCGGTGCGGTGCTCGAGGCGCTCGTCGACGCGCCGCTCACGCTCGACGGCCATCATCTCGCGAACCTGCGTTTCGTGGTCGCCGACGTCCGCCGCGAGGCCGACGGCCGCACCTATCACGGCATCGTGCGCCTGCGCGCGCTGACCGAGCCGGTCTGACGGCGCGCTGAAGCGGGATCGGCGCATGCTCGTCAGGGTAAACGCGCCGTGAAGCGATATGGGAACCGCAAGGTAAACAACGAGGCGCCGGCGCGCATGGGACATAAGCGATCTTTAAGCGTGGTCCGCTAGCTTCTCCCGGCCCTTTGGTAACGGAGTCGGCGATGCGCCACTTCGAGAACAGAGAGATTGTTTCGCACGCAGACCATCTGTGGCGGCAGAAAATCGTTCGCTTCGTCGAGCGAACGCTCTCTGTGCTGATCGTCGGCGTCTGGGTCGTCGGACTCGCTCAGTACGCCTACGTTTCCGGCATCGTGCAATAGCGCGAAGCGGCCCGCGCCGTTCGCGGATCGCCGGCGCCGTGCGCCGGCAAACGATTTCACGCAACCATCGACACGCGGCACCCGGCTTGCGCTCGCAGCCGGACGACGAAAGGACATTTCAATGCCCGCCCAGAAAGGCAAGGACCTCCTGCTGAAAATGGACGACGGGGAGGGGTTTACGACCGTCGCCGGCCTGCGCACGAAGACGCTCGCCTTCAACGCGCAGACGGTGGACGTGACCCACGCCGAGAGCGCCGGGCGCTGGCGCGAGCTGCTCGCGGGCGCGGGCGTCAAGCGCGCGAGTGTTGCCGGCGCCGGCATCTTCAAGGACGCGGCGTCCGATGCACTCGTGCGCCAGGCATTCTTCGACGGCGTCGTGAAGGATTGTCAGGTCGTCATTCCGGATTTCGGCACGGTGGAAGGGCCGTTCCAGATCTCGGCGCTGGAGTTTTCCGGCGCGCATGACGGCGAGGTCGCCTTCGAGATCACGCTCGAAAGCGCAGGCGAACTGACGTTTACATCTTTGTAAACGTCATCCCGGGTGCAGCGCAGCACGCGCTCTTGCGTGTGGTGCGCCGCAGACCCGGGATCGTTTGCAACCTGTTGAGAACGGTCCCGGCTCGCGCTCGCTTGGATGCAAGCTCACTTGGCTGGGACGACGAGGATATTCATGCCCAACCGTCATCGCGGCGAGATCGAAGCCGAGCTCGGCGGCGAGCGCCGCACGCTCGTGCTCACGCTCGGCGCGCTCGCAGAGCTGGAGTCCGCCTTCGGCGCCGACGATCTTGTCGCGCTCGCGGAGCGCTTCGAGCAGGGACGCATGAGCGCCCGCGACGCGATCAAGGTGATCGGCTGCGGGTTGCGCGGCGCGGGCACCGAGATCACGGACGAGGAAGTGGCGCGGCTTGCCGCGCCCGGCGGTGCTGCGGGCTATGTGCGCATCGTGAGCGACCTGCTCGCAGCCACGTTCGGCGGGCCGGACGATGGCGCCTAACTCCTCCGCTCATTCCCGCGAAAGCGGGAATCCAGAGCAGCATACGCATTCACCTGAGGCCCTGGGTCCCCGCTTCCGCGGGGACGAGCGGGGAGTGCGAAAAGTGCCTGAACCGTTCCCCTGGCAGCAGGCGCTCGCGATCGGCCTCGGCGTGCTGCGGCTCTCGCCCGAAGCATTCTGGAAGATGACGCCGCGCGAGTTCGCCGCGGCCCTGCGCGGTCTCTACGGCGATCCCGCGCCGCCGCTCGACCGCGTCGCATTCGACGCGCTGATGGCGCGGTTTCCGGACGGCACGGCGCCTCATCCTTCGAGACGCTCTGCCACCTCATCCTGAGGAGCCGGAGCGAAGCGGAGGCGTCTCGAAGGATGAGGTGGCAGAGCTCCTCAGGATGAGGCGCGAACAAAACGGATTGAAGAGGCACCCATGACCGAGCTCGACGGCATCACCATCGCGATCGACGCCGACACGCGCGCATTCCGCCGCGAGATCGCGCAAGCCGACACGCTCGCCCAAGGCTTCGGCCGCACGATCAGCCGCGCCTTTGAAGGCGCGATCGTGCGCGGCCGCGACTTTGGCGACGTACTGCGCGGGCTCGCGATGCGGCTCTCGAGCATGGCGATCGGCGCGGCGTTCAAACCGCTCGAGCAGGGCTTTGCGGGACTCCTGCAAAATCTCTTTCAGGCCGGGCTTGGCGGCACGGGCGCGGCGCCTTCGATCACGCCGTTTGCCGCGGGTGGTGTCATTGCGACGCCCACCTATTTCCCGCTCGGCCCTTCGCTGGGCGTCGCCGGCGAACGCGGCGCGGAAGCGATCCTGCCGCTCGCCCGCGGCGCCGACGGCCGCCTCGGCGTGCGCGCGGAAAGCGATGCGCGTCCGTTCAGCGTGACCGTGAACATCTCGACGCCCGACGCCGCGAGCTTCCGCCGCTCGGAAGCCTATGTCTCCGGCGCCATCGCCCGCGCCGTCGCCCGCGGCGAGCGCAGCCTCTGATTTCCGTCGTCCCGGACGCGCCGAAGGCGCGATCCGGGACCGCGTGCCGTCTGCTGAAAACGGTCCCGGGTCTCGCGCCGCTATCGCGGCGCTCGCCCGGGACGACGAGGATGGTTGATGCCCGCCTTCCACGAAATCACATTTCCGCTCGACGTGGCGCTGGGCGCCCGCGGCGGGCCGGAACGCCGCACCGAGATCGTCACCGTGGGCTCGGGCCGCGAGGAGCGTAACGCGCGCTGGGCGCATGCGCGGCGGCGCTGGAACGCCGGCTACGGCGTGAAGTCGCTCGATGCACTCTCCGCGGTGGTGGCGTTCTTCGAGGAGCGGCGCGGCCGGCTCTATGGCTTCCGCTGGCGCGACCGGCTCGATCATTCTTCGGCATTGCCCGGCGTCGCGCCTTCTTTTCAGGACCAGGTGCTCGGCGTCGGTGACGGCGAGCGCGCGAGTTTCCAGCTCATCAAGACCTATGGCGCTGCGCACGCGCCCTATCAGCGCCCGATCGCGAAGCCGGTCGCCGGCACGATTCGCGTCGCAATCGACGGCGTGGAGGCGGAGGAGGGCGTCGACTTCGACAGCGACCCGGCAACGGGTCTCGTTGTGTTCCGCGCGGGCCACGAGCCGCCGGAAGGAGCGGAGGTCACGGCCGGCTTTCTGTTCGACGTGCCCGCGCGCTTCGATACGGATTTTCTTGAGGTCGATCTCGCAGCGTTCGCGGCGGGGGAGATTCCTTCGATTCCGATTGTTGAAATTCGTGTTTAACCCGCTCATTCCCGCGCAAGCGGGAATCCAGAGCGTCTTGCGCATTCTGTTGTGGCCCTAGGTCCCCGCTTTCGCGGGGACGAACGGAGACATAATGCGAAATCTTCCTCCCGCGCTCGCCGCCCATCTCGCCTCCGGCGCTACGACGCTCTGCCGCTGCTGGCGGCTGACGCGCGGCGACGAAGTGGTCCAGGGCTTCACCGACCACGACGAGGATCTCGTCTTTGACGGCACCACGTTCCGCGCCGGCACCGGCTTCGAAGGCACCGAGCTGGAAGCGCGCTTCGGGCTCTCCGTCACCGGCACGGAAGTCCACGGCGCGCTCGCGGCCGAGAGCCTGAACGAAGCCGATCTCGCCGCCGGCCGCTACGATAACGCGAAGGTTGAGCTCTTCTTCGTCAACTGGGCGGAGGTGGAGCAGCGCCTGCTCCTGCGTGTCGGTCATCTTGGCGAGGTGCGGCGCGAGGGCGCCGCCTTCGCCGCCGAAGTGCGCGGGCTCGCTGCGCGCCTCAACGAAGAGCGCGGCCGCATCTATGCCGCGACCTGCGACGCCGACCTCGGCGACGCGCGCTGCGGCGTCGATCTCGACGACCCCGCGCTACGCGGCGAGGGGAGCGTGCTTGCGGTCGAAGGCGGAAGCCTCATCCGCGTTGCCGGTCTCGACGCGTTCGCGGACGGCTGGTTCACGCGCGGCAAGCTCACGTTCTCCGCCGGGCCGAACGCCGGCCTCGCCGTCGAGGTGAAGGAGCACCGTGCCGAAGCCGGCGAAGTGCGCCTTGCGCTCTGGCAGCAGATGCCGGCGCCCATCGCGGAGGGAGATTTGTTCGCAGTCACAGCCGGTTGCGACAAGCGATTCGAGACCTGCCGCAGCAAGTTCGCAAACGCGATCAACTTCCGCGGCTTCCCGCATATGCCGGGCAATGATTTCGTCGTCGCCTACACCGTGCCCGGCGAGCCGGGACACGACGGCAGCCCCGCACGCTGACGCACGGCGGCTCCCTTCAGCGCCGCTTCTGCTTGAGCCCCGGTTTTTCGGCGACCCTGTTGATGATCTCCGCGATGCGCCGGCGCACTTCGGGATCGTCGTAGCGGGGACGCGACAATTCCTCTTCTTCCGACGGCAGGCGCGAACGTTGTTGCCGCTTCAGGGCGTTGCGAAGCCACGCCCTGAATTCCGTGTCGGTTTCGTTTCTCGCGGCGCTCAACATCGTTGCAAACCCATAACGTCTCAACGACTTAACGCAAATCCGCCGCAGCCGTTCCCGCCGCCGTGTGCCGGCCCCGCGGGCCACATATGCAGGGTTTACATGTCCGCGACGCGCGCATGCATCATCGCCGAGACGCGGAGCTGGATCGGCACGCCCTATCGCCACCAGGCTTCGCGCAAAGGTGTCGGCTGCGATTGTCTCGGGCTCGTGCGCGGCGTGTGGCGCGCGCTCTATGGCGCGGAACCGGAATCGACGCCCGCCTATTCGCCCGACTGGGCGGAGGCGAGCGGCGAGGAGCAGTTGGCTGCGGCCGCGCGCCGTCACCTGATCGAGATCGCGCCTGCAGACGCGGAACCAGGCGACGTGCTCCTGTTCCGCTGGCGGCCGCACCTGCCGGCGAAGCACGCCGCAATCCTCGTCGCACCGGACCGGATGATTCATGCATACGACGGCGCGGCGATGGCCGAAGTCCACTATGCGCCGTTCTGGCTAAGGCGCGTCGCCTTCGCGTTCCGTCTTCCGGCGGTCGATCCGGGCCTATGTGGTAGTCGCAGAAGCGGTGCCGGAATTTTTGCGGTGCAATCATCCGGGGTCGAAGCTTGACCCCGAGCCTTCCTTCCGCTCGACTTAAAAAATCGGTGTGAAGGGGGAGGCCGAAATGAGCGATACCAGCGGCAATTCCATTCGAGCGCAGAGTCAGTCGGCGCAGTCTCGGTCTTTATGGGCCATCGGCCTCGCGGTCCTGGGCTGGCTCGCCGTCATTGGCCTCATCTGGATGCTCGTTTCGGAGCGGGCAGCCCATCGCGAACAGGTCGCCAGGCTTGAGCAGACGCACGGCAACCTCGAAGAGGCGCGTGCGCGCGTTTCGGCAGCGATCGCGGAACTGGAAAAGGTCGATAAAGCGCGCGCGCAGGCGCAATCGGCGCTCGATGCCGGGCAGAAGCAACAGGCGGATATCCAGAAAAACCTGGATCAACTGACGCTCAATCGCGATACGCTCAACAAGGAGGTTACGCGCATCGAGCAGTCGCTCGCCGGATTGACGCAGCAGGCGTCGGCGCGGGCGAAGGAGCTGACCGCAACGCAGCAGGAATTGCAGGCGGCCCGCCAGGAACTGGAGAAGCTGCGGAGCGAGGTCGCGAAGGAGGCGGCCAAGCCCGCAGGCTCGCAGTAAGCCGGTTGGTCGATCGCCGCTGCGCTAGGGTGCGATCGCTTCAGGTGGAAGCGAGAACGCTTTCACCTGAAGCGTGAATCCGACCCTGGCAGAAAATTCCGAACCGAAAGGCCCCGGCCTCCGTGCCGGGGCTTTTGTTTTTCGCCGTCATTCCGGGCCGGCGAGCTTCGCTCGCGCTCCGAATGACAAATAGGAAGTCCGTGGAAATGGCCTCACTTCTTCTCTCCTTCGCCGGCGCTTCGCCCGGCGGCGTGCTTGGGCCTGCGGGCGCGCTCGCAGGGCGCGCAATCGGCGCGCTCGCCGGCGGCGCGATCGACCGCGCGCTGTTCGGCGACAACGCGCGGCGTCGGGTCGAAGGTCCGCGGCTGCAAGACCTCGATGTGATGAGCTCTACGGAAGGCGCGGCGATCCCGCGCCTCTACGGCCGCGCGCGGCTGTCGGGCCAGGTGATCTGGGCGACGCACCTGGAAGAAGTGATCTCGACGCGCACGGAAAGCGCGGGCGGCGGCAAGGGCGGCTCGGGCCCGCGCACCACGACGACCACCTATTCCTACTTCGCGAACTTCGCCGTCGGTCTGTGCGAAGGGCCGGTGGCGAAGATCGGCCGCGTGTGGGCCGACGGCAAGCCGCTTGATCTTTCCGGCCTGAACGTGCGCGTGCATCTCGGCACCGAAGATCAGGTGCCCGACCCGCTGATCAACGCGAAGGAAGGCACCGACGCCGCACCCGCCTATCGCGGACTCGCGTATGTCGTGTTCGAGCGGCTGCCGCTCGAGAATTTCGGCAACCGCATCCCGCAGATTTCCGTCGAGGTGGTGCGGCCGGTCGGCCGGCTCGAACGCATGATCCGCGCGATCACGCTGATCCCGGGGTCGACCGAGTTCGGCTACGACACAGAGCCCGTCGTGCGCGCGCTCGGGCAGGGCGCCTACGCGCCGGAGAACCGGCACATCGCCTCCGCGCCGACCGACTGGGAAGCCTCGCTCGACGACCTGCAGGCGGTGTGTCCGAACCTGGAAAGCGTCTCGCTCGTGGTCGCCTGGTTCGGCAACGATCTGCGCGCGGGCGAGTGCCTCGTGCGGCCCGCGGTCGACAACGCTTCGAAACAGACGCAGGGCGGCACCTGGGCCGTCGCCGGGCGCACGCGCGCAAACGCGCCGGTGGTGAGCATGTATGACGGCCGCCCGGCGTTCGGCGGCACGCCGACCGACGCCTCGATCGTGCGCGCGATAGAGGACCTGCACGCCCGCGGGCTGCAGGTGACGTTCTATCCGTTCGTGATGATGGACGTTCCCGCGGAGAACGCGCTGCCCAATCCCTATACGGGCGAAGCCGGCCAGCCGCCTTATCCCTGGCGCGGGCAGATCACCTGCGATCCCGCGCCCGGCCGGCCCGGCTCGCCCGACAGCACGAGTGCCGCGGCCTCGCAGGTCGCGAGCCTGTTCGGCACGGCGGCACCGGGGGATTTCAGCATCAATGGCACGAACGTCGTCTATTCCGGCCCGGACGAATGGAGCCTGCGCCGCATGATCCTGCACTACGCGCACCTCTGCGCGGCGGCGGGCGGCGTCGAGACCTTCATCATCGGCTCGGAGATGCAGGCGCTGACGCGCGTGCGCTCGGCAAGCGGCGTCTATCCGGCGGTGAGCGCGCTGATCGCGCTTGCCGAAGACGTGCGCGCGGTGCTCGGGCCGGAGACGGAGATTTCCTACGCCGCGAACTGGAGCGAATACGGCGCGCACATCGTCGACGCCGAAGCGCAGGAGGTGCGCTTCCCGCTCGATCCGCTCTGGGCCGCGGACGACATCGACTTCATCGGCATCGACTATTACGCGCCGCTCGCTGACTGGCGCGACGGCGCCGCGCACCTCGACGCGGAGCTCGCGGAGTCGATCCACGATCCCGCTTATCTCCGCGCAAACCTTCGCGGCGGCGAGTTCTACGATTTCTATTACGTGGACGGTGATGCGCGGCGCGCGCAAACGCGCACGCCGATCGCGGACGAACCCTACGGCAAGCCGTGGATCTTCCGCGCCAAGGATCTGTGGCACTGGTGGTCCGCGTCCCACTATGAGCGCGTCGACGGCGAGGAGTTGCCCGCGCCGACGCCCTGGGTGGCGGAGGGGAAGCCCATCCGCCTCACCGAAGTCGGCTGCCCGGCGGTGGACAAGGGCGCAAACGAGCCCAACGTCTTTCCCGATGTGAAGTCGTCGGTCGGCGGCTATCCGAATTTCTCCAACCGCCGTCGCGACGACCTGATGCAGCGCCGCTACCTCGAAGCCGTGCACGCAGAGTTCGTTCCGGCCTTTGGCGCGGATGCAAGCAGCAACCCGGTCTCGTCCGTCTATGCCGGCCGCATGCTTGATCCCGGCCGCATCCATCCCTGGACCTGGGACGCGCGGCCGTACCCTGCGTTTCCGCTCGCCGCCGACGCCTGGGCCGACGGTCCGAACTGGGAGACGGGGCATTGGCTGAACGGCCGGCTCGGTGCTGCGCCGCTCGACGATCTCGTGGCGGCGATCCTTGCCGATCACGGCTTTGCCGCCTTCGACAGCGCGCGGCTGCGCGGCGCGATCGACGGCTACGTGATCGACCGGCCCATGTCCGCACGTGCCGCGATTGAACCGCTCGCGCTCGCCTTCGGCTTCGACGCGGTGGAGGAGGGCGAGGCGATCGTCTTCCGCCCGCGCGGCGGCAAGCCGGTGGCGTCGCTCGTCGAGGACGAGCTGGTGGTCGAAGGCGAGCGCGCCGAATGCCGGCTCGTGCGCGCGCAGGAAACGGAGCTGCCGATCGAGATCGCGCTCGGCTTCACCGAGGTCGCCGGCGACTATCGCCGTGCCGCCGCCCGCTCGCGCCGCCTGGTCGGCGCAAGCCGCCGCGAGGCGCGCGCCGATCTCGCGATCGTCGCGAGCGACGCCGTGGTCGAGCGCGCCGCCGACATCTGGCTGCAGGACCTCTGGGCCGGGCGCGAGCGCGCGGAATTCGCGCTGCCGCCGAGCAGGATCGCGCTCTCGCCGGGCGATGTCGTGTCGCTCGAAGTGCGCGGCCGCGAACGGCTCGTGGAGATCGGCGAAGCCGTGGACGCGGGCGCCCGCGAAATCCGCGCCCGCACCATCGACCCGGAAATCTTCGCGGTGCCCGCGCGGCCGCCGCGGCCGGCGAATGTCGCCGTGCCCGCTGCCGCCGGTCCGCCCGAAGTGCTCGTGCTCGATCTGCCGGCGCTCGACGAGGAGGGCGAGCCCGCGCTGCAATACTTCGCGGTGCATGCGTCGCCCTGGCCCGGGGCGATCTCGATCTGGCGTTTGAGCGGCGAAAGCTACGAGCGCGTGGCGCTCGCGACCGTGCCGGCGGTGATCGGGGTAACGTTGGACGACCTTGCGCCGGGGCCGGCGCACCGCTGGGACAATGCGAACGCCTTTCGCGTGCGGCTTGCGGGCGGCGCGCTCACCGCGCAGGCGGAAAGCGCCGTGTTGAACGGCGCAAATGCTGCGGCGATCCGCAATTCGTCTGGCGACTGGGAAGTGATCCAGTTCGCCGGCGCAGAACTGGTCGGCGAGCGCACGTATTTGCTCTCGCGCCTGCTGCGCGGCCAGCTCGGCACCGACTGGACGCTGGGAGAGGCAATTCCGGAGGGTGCGCCGTTCGTGCTGCTCGATCGCGCGCTGGTGCCGGTGGCACGCAGCGTCGATCTGCTCGGCCGCGCGTTCAGCTATCGCGTGGGCCGCACGAGCGACGATGTCGGCAGCGCGAGCATGACGGAGCTCGATGCCGCGGTGACCGCGGCCGCGCTGCTGCCGTGGCCGCCCGCGCATCTGCGCGGCGAGCGTATCGCTGAGGGCGCGCAGCTTAAGTGGACGCGCCGCGCCCGCCGAGGCGACTCGTGGGAAGTTCTGGACGTGCCGCTCGACGAAAGCACGGAAGCCTATCGCGTCGAAATCTTCGATGGCGCGAATGTCGTGCGCACGATCGACACCGACACACCGCTCGCGTTCTACCCGAACGCCGACGAACTCGCCGACTTCGGCGCACCGCAGACCTCGCTCTCCATCCGCGTCGCCCAGCTCTCTGCCGTCGCCGGGCCGGGTAGGGCGCGCGAGGTGGTCATCTACCTCTAACAAGTCATCGCCGGGCCGCGCCGCCCCACGCGCGAAGCGCGTGGCTAGGCGGCGCGAGACCCGGTGATCCACGTCTTCAATGCCTGCCGCTCGCCAGACGTGGATGGCCGGGTCTCGGCGCGCCAACTGCTCGCGTGCGCTCAGCCGAACTCGGGTTTACCCGAGTTCGGCCACTCAAAGCGGTCGAAGTCGGATAAGTCCGACTTCGACTGGCGCGCCGGCCCGGCCATGACGATTGAAATTGCTGAAGGATCATCATGCCCCAGTCCCCCAATCTCTCGCTCCCCTATCTCGAAGCCGGGCAGGCGCAGAAGCACGTCACGTTGAACGAGGCGCTGCGCGTGCTCGACGCCGTGACGCAGCTTGCGGTGCTGGCCGTGACCGCGACCCCGCCCGGTTCGCCGGCAAACGGCGAGCGGCACATCGTCGGCGCGGACCCGGGCGGCGCCTTCGCGGGACACGAGAAAGAGATCGCCGCCTGGCAGGACGGCGTCTGGGTCTTTCTCTCGCCGCAGCCCGGTTGGCGCGCGTGGGACGCGGATGAAGAGGAGCTGCTGGTCTGGACCGGCACCGAGTGGAGCGGCATCTCCGCGGGCGGTGGCGGCGGCAGCGGCGATGTGGAAGGGCCGGACGGCGGCGTCGCCGACGGCGAGCTCGCCGTGTTCGACGGCACGAGCGGCAAGGCGATCAAGAAGGACCGCGGCACCATCTCCCATCTCGGCGTCGGCGCGCCGTTCGACGATACCGACACGGACACCTCGAACCGGCTCGTCGTGCGCACGAACCGCTCGGTCTTCTACGCGATCCCCGAAAGCGAGACGCCGGGCAGCGGCGACATCAAGATCCAGATCTCCAAGGAGGCCGGGGGCAACAGCGCCTCCTTCTTCTTCGCAACCAGCTTCTCCGGCCGCGCCGAGTTCGGCCTGGTCGAGAGCGACGACTTCAAGCTGAAGGTCTCGCCCGACGGCAGCGACTGGATCGAGGCGCTCGTGGTCGCGCCTGACACCGGCAAGGTGCGCCTGCCCGAGAACGACGTGGCCGAGATCGTGCTGCTCGCCGATCAGGCCGCCTACGACGCGCTCGATCCGCCCGACGCCGACACGCTCTACCTCGTGCCGGAGGAAGAATAATGCCGCTTTATATCGGCGGGCAGCGCATCGCGCGTATCTACAAGGGCGCGCAGCCGATCGCGCGCGCCTATCGGGGCGCGGTCCCGGTATTCGCGATGGAGTCGGGCATCCCGCTCGATATTGTTCTCACCGATAACGCGATTCAGGATTCCGGCGCTTCCTCCTATACGTTCAATGGCCGCGATTCCGGAGGGGAGATCGACGACGACCTGTTCGTTCTCGCGATCACCTGGAGCGTCTCGGGAAGCACCACGCTGAATTCCGTCAGCATCGGCGGTGCATCGGCGGCCATCATCGGACAGGCGAACGGCGACAATACCGGCGTCGCGCTTGCTTTTCGCGTCGTTCCGTCGGGCTCCGGCATCGATCTTGGCTGGACGTTCTCCGGCACCGCGCCGACCCGTTCCGGCTTCGGCCTGTTCCGCCTCTCGAACGTCGAGAACGGAACGCCTGTCGACGCCGCGAACCCTGCGGGCGGCGCCAATGCCACGCGTTCGGTGAACATCGATGTGCCGAAGGACGGCGGGGCGATCGCCGTCGCCGTGAACGGCAGCAATCAGGTGATGAACTGGACCGGCGCGGCGCAGGCCTACGTCAACCTGCACGCGAACAATTCGCGTCAGGCGGGCGCGATCTTCCACAGCGATACGGCGCTGACAGACCACGCGATTCAGGTCACGCAATGCCGCGCGCTCATGGCGGCGGCGTGGCGATGACGATTACACTCCCACGTCGCGCTGCGGCCGGTCTAAGCCGCGGTCGCGCGCACCATCGATTGCCCGCGCGGGTGCGGGTAGTCGAACATCCGATCCAGCACAAGCCTGTTTTTCGCGGCAAGCTCGGTGAAGATCGAATAGGGGTAGTCGAAGTCCTTTTCGGTCCTCGGGGTCGACTTTTCTGCTTCCCTGAAGGTGAAGAAGAAGATCGAGTTCCTGTGCATGATCCGCCCGACGTGTTCGAAGCATTCAGCAATGTGCTCGGGCAAGAGATGCGTGAACACGGACTAAGCCAGAAGAAAGTCGAAAGTTTCGCCGGAGAACGGAGCGAAGCGCAGATCTTTTTCCTTGTTCAGGACGAGACGCGGACGCCTGTCCGACAGATTTTCCGTCTGAACCAAACCGCGGGCGTAATCGAGCGCGGCGGGAGATAGCTCAAGACCGGTGTAGCCGCCGACATCGAGATAGCGGATGAACAGGCGACCGCCGCGCAGCGTGCCGCAACCGATGTCGAGCAGGCGGTGATGGGGCTTCAGCCCCTTGCCGACGAGGTAATCGAACTGAAGTTTGCCGACCTCCTCCCACATGCCGCCGATGGCCTTATGCGGGTTCTCGGCAACGCGCAGGTTTGTGTGTTCCGCGTAGGCGTCAAGGTACGGCCGGTCTTTGTAGAGAGAAGCGATTTGGTTGGCGTCCCGCCGCGCGGCAATAGCCGAAGCCGGCTCAGGTTCGGGAGCCGGCTTCCTTTTCAGTCCTAGAAAAGTGCGCAATCCCACGAACGCAAGATATGCGGACGGCGGGCTTCTGCGCAACCGCGAGATATTGGGCCGGACTGATTTGGCCGTCGAATACCGCCCTCGCCGCCGGCGGGACGGAGCAGCGCACGAAGGCTGAGGCCGGCTCGTAATCAGCATCACAATCGGAGACTGCCCATGCTCGCGACCACCTGGCCGCGGCAGCGCGAATGCGTTGCTTTCTATGGCAAGCCGGGAACGGGTCACACGTTGCTCGACCTGCCGTATCCCATGCGACTTGCCTGGGACCCGCACGTCACGATCCGGCGCATCACCATTCACCGAAAATGCGCGGACAGTGCGCGCAGGGTGCTGGAATGCGTGCGCGATCACTACGGCATGGAAAAGCTCCGCGACCTCGGCCTCGACCTGTTCGGCGGCTGCTACAACAACCGTCCCATGCGCGGCGGCACGGCGCTCTCGATGCACGCTTACGCTTGCGCCATCGACTTCGATCCTGCGCGCAACCTTCTGAAATGGAATCACACGAAGGCCCGCCTCGCCAAGCCCGACGCCGTGCGCTTCTGGGAGCTTTGGGAGGAGGAGGGCTGGGTCTCGCTCGGCCGCTGCAGGGACTTCGACTGGATGCACGTGCAGGCAGCGCGGCTGTGATCTCTCATTGATACAGGCGCCGTCACCCTGAGGCGCGAGGCCGCAAAGCGGCCGAGCCTCGAAGGGTGATGGCGCGACCGACATCCTTCGAGGCCCGCGCTGCACGCGGGCACCTCAGGATGATGGTCGCGATTGGACGTAGTTCACAAGATTCAACGGAGGAACTTGCGCATGAAAGGCTATCGCACACTCCTGTTCTCGCTCGCCGTCGCCATCGTCGGCGTGCTGCAAAGCTTCGACTGGGCGACCGTGATCCCGCCGGAGCAGGCGGGCATTGCGCTCACGGTCGTCGGCATCGCCGGCGCGGTCCTGCGCTTTCTCACCTCGACCCCGGTGGGTGGGAAGGAATGAACTGGCTCGCGCTCCTCGGCGCGATCCTGAAGCTCGTCACCGCGATTGCGGATACGCTGCGCGATTGGCGGCTGGTCGCAACGGGAGAAGCATCGGGACGCGCGGAAAGCGACGCCGACCACGCCCGCGAAGCCGCCGCGCGCGGGGAGGAGATGCGCGGGATCGCCGCCCGGCCGCCTGCGCGCACCGAGGTCGAAAAGCGGCTAGAAGAGGGAAGCGCATGAACTCTCCCGTCCGCGCCTTTCTCATCTATGGCCTGATCGGCGGGCCGTTTCCCTACGGGCTCGGCTATTCGCTCGGCCTCGATGGGCTGCGCGACAAGCTCTGCGCCGCCGGCATCGATGCGACGACGCATGTGGAAGGTGTGCTCCTGCCGCATACGAATGTGGGCTGGCTCGCGCGCCAAGCGGCCGATGTGGCGCGCGAAGGACGCAAATTGTTGCTGCTCGGCCATTCGATGGGCGCCGACGCAGCGGTGAAGATCGCCAGCCGTCTCGCCCGCGAGCAGGTTCCGGTCGACTTGCTGATCGGCTTCGACCCGACGACGTTCGCCTGCCCGCAAGTGCCGCCGAACGTGAAGCGCGCGCTCTGCTTCTATCAGAAGGAGTTCGGCGACTTTCTCGGCCGCGGCCAATTTTCGCCCGCGCGCGATTTCGCGGGCGAGTGCCTGAACGAGCGCGTTCCCTACCGCCACAAGAAGATGGACGACGCCCCCGCGCTGCACGACCGCGTGCTCGCGGAGGCAGGGAAGTTGCTGACTTGATTGTGTAGCGCGACCTCACCCTTCGAGATGCGCGGACACGCAGGTCGGCTGTTGCCGACCTGCGCAATGTTTAGTGCCGATCTCGGGTAAACCCGAGATCGGTGTCCGCGCTCCTCAGGGTGAGGTCGCCTTTTCAGCCTCATCCTGAGGAGCCGCGCGTAGCGCGGCGTCTCGAAGGATGAGGCCCGAGGGATCGGCGATCAACTGCAGGAATGCAGCGAAATGAAACTCGTCTGCTTCGGCTTGCTGCTTGTCGTCTGCCAGCCCGTCGGAGCGCCGACGCCCGCGCAGGTCACGGTCGCCGTCTGTCCGGTGGTCGCGCCGTGGAGCGCGGACTATCAGAAGCGGCTCGCCGCGGAGCTGCGCGCCTTGCCGCCGGGCAGCGCGATCGAGGGCGCCATCGCAGAAGCGATCTCCTTGCGTGATCAGGCGCGCGCGTGCTCCCGAAAGAATCCGTGGAGCGGACGCTAGCAAACTCGAACAATTTTTGAATGATGGCGCTCAATATCCAATCCTCGCGCCGCTCTTCTTCAGCGCGTCGACGGTCGATTGGTCGAACCCCGGCAGTGCGTGCAGGTCATTCCACTTCTTGAACGGACGGCCGGACACGAGCGCGCGCACCATCTCGGGATTGAGCGGCGGCAGGCTGCCGAGCTCTTCCGCCGATGCCGCGTTCAGGTCGATGTGCTTCTCCCCGGTTACAACGCGCTTTTCGCGCATCGGCGCGGCGCCGTCTTCCTGCGGCGCGCCGGCTACGGCCGTCGAGCCCATGTAGGCGGGCGGGTCGCTCGCGGGAAAGGTCTCCGCCACCGCCTCGTCCACCTTGTTCGGCTCGGGCTTTGGCGCGCGTTTCTTGCGTTCATCGGCCATTCAGATCGCTCCTTTCAATTTTAACGGACGAAGCCATCGCAAGTTCCCTTCGGCTGACAGGCACGCGCCAAGCTGGCACAATCCTCCCCGACTCAAATCCCCCGGCTGTGGTCCATGCGTCTCCTCGTTGTCGAAGACGATCCCGATCTCAACCGCCAGATCTGCGCGGCGCTAACCGACGCTGGCTACGCGGTCGACAAGGCGTTCGACGGGGAGGAGGGGCACTATCTCGGCGAGAACGAGCCCTATGACGCGGTCGTGCTCGATCTCGGCCTGCCGAAGATGGACGGGATTTCCGTGCTCGAATCCTGGCGCCGCACCGGCAAGCAGATGCCGGTGCTGATCCTCACCGCGCGCGACCGCTGGTCGGAGAAGGTGCAGGGCTTCGATGCCGGCGCCGACGACTATGTGGCCAAGCCCTTCCACATGGAAGAAGTGCTCGCCCGCATCCGCGCGTTGCTGCGCCGCTCGACCGGCCACGCCTCGAGCGAGCTTGTCTGCGGCCCGGTGCATCTCGACACGCGCACGAGCCGCGTGACCGTCGACGGCAATCCCATCCGCCTCACGTCGCATGAGTACCGGTTACTCTCTTATCTCATGCACCACACCGGCCGCGTGGTGTCGCGCACCGAGCTCGTCGAGCACCTCTACGACCAGGACTTCGACCGCGACTCCAACACGATCGAGGTGTTCGTCGGCCGGCTGCGCAAGAAGCTCGGCGTCGACGTGATCGAGACGATCCGCGGCCTCGGCTATCGTCTCAGCCAGCCCACCCATGCGCCCTAGCTCGCTCGCCCGGCGGCTGTTTCTCACGGCCGCGGCGATCACGGTCATCGTGCTCGGGCTGAGCGGCGTCGTGCTCTCCTCGCTCTACCGCGAGACCGCCGAGCGCGCGCTTGACCGCTATCTCAACGTCTATCTTAAGAACATCGTGGTCGACGTGGCGACCGCGCAGGCCGGCACGATCCCGGAGCCGACCTCGCTCGGCGAGCTGTCGTTCCAGACGCCGAACTCCGGCTGGTACTGGCAGATCGAGCGCCTGTCCGGGCCAACGAGCGAGATGAAATTCTCCACTTCGCTCCCGTCACCCGGCCTGCCGAGCCTCGACGAGCAGCGCATCCCCATCCGCTCCGACGGCTTCCGTGAAGGCTATGTCAACGGCCCGCAGGGCCAGCGCCTGCGCGTCGTGGAAAATCTCATCGATCTCGGCGCTGACGGACAATATGTCGTGACCGTTGCCGCCAATATCGCGGAGACGGAAGAAGAGATCGCGGACTTCAACTGGACGCTGTTCATCACGCTGTCGCTGCTCGGCATCGTCTTCGTCGCCACCGCCTGGTTCCAGGTCCGTTTCGGCTTGCGGCCGCTCGGCCGCATTTCTCAGTCGCTGCATGCGATCCGCACCGGCCGCGCCGAGCGCCTCGAAGGCGAATTTCCGGCGGAGATCGCGCCGCTCGCCCGCGAGGTGAACGCGCTGATCGACACCAACCGCGACATCGTCATGCGCGCCCGCACCCATGTCGGCAATCTTGCGCACGCCTTGAAGACGCCGCTGTCGGTGCTGCTGAACGAGACAAGCGGCAAGAAGGACGCGACGGCGGAGAAGGTGCGCGAGCAGGTGGCGGTGATGCGCGAGCAGGTGCAGCATCATCTGGAGCGCGCTCGCATCGCCGCGCGCGTCGCTGTCCCCGGCACCGTGGTCGACGTGGACTCGGTGATCGACGGCGTCGTGCGCACGATGGAAAAGATTCACCGCGACCGCGCCGTGCGCATCACCAGCCACGTCGAGGACGAGCTCGATTTCCACGGCGAGGAGCAGGACCTCGCGGAAATGGTCGGCAATCTCGTCGACAACGCCTGCAAGTGGGCGAAGTCGCGCGTGGAGATCCGGGCGCGCGCCGAGCCAAGCGCGCCGTCCGCCGATCGCGCCTTCCTGCGCGTAATCGTCGATGACGACGGGCTCGGCCTTCCGGCCGGAGCGCGGCAGGAGGTGCTCACCCATCGCGGCAAGCGCCTCGACGAGAGCAAGCCCGGCTCCGGGCTCGGGCTCTCCATCGTGAGCGACCTCGCGCATCTCTATCAGGGGCGGCTCGAACTCGGCGCGTCGCCGGCCGGCGGCCTGCGCGCGGAACTCGTGCTGCCCGCGGCGGAAAGTTAGATTTGACCTCACCCTTCGAGACGCTCGGGCTGCGCCCTCGCTCCTCAGGGTGAGGTCGAAAAGTTTCCGCCTCATCCTGAGGAGCCCGACGCCGGATCGAATCCGGCGTCGGGCGTCTCGAAGGATGAGGCGAAAGCCAAATTTCGCCCGATTCCTGTTGGAACCCCGGCTCAGGTACCGGCGTTGCGGTTTTTGTGCTCTAGTGCGGCACTTCGGAATTGAATTGGGGGTCTCCATGCAAATGCTCTCGGCTCGCAAGGCGCTCATGCTCGGCGCCGTCGCTCTGGCGCTGGCGGGCTGTGCGGGCGAGCCCGGCGAGAAGACCGGCGCCGGCATCGCCACCGGCGCGCTGGCCGGCGGCGCCATCGGCGCGCTGACGGGCGGCGGTGGCCGCGACATCGTGGCGGGCGCGATCATCGGCGGCCTCGTCGGCGGCGTGATCGGCAATGCGCTGGACGAGGAAGACCGCCGCCGCGCCTATGCCGCCGAGATGCAGGCGCTCGAATATGGCGGCCCCGGCACGCCGGTGAGCTGGCAGGGCCAGCGCGGCACGCGCGGAACCATCGTTCCCGGGCCCTATCATGCGCGCGGGCAGTATCAGCGCTGCCGCGACTACAGCCACACGATCTACATCAACGGCCGGCCCGAGGTCGCCCGCGGAGTGGCCTGCCGCAATCCGGACGGCACCTGGAGCCAGATCAGCTGACGGCCACACGATCATAAATCGGTGATTCCTGCCCCGCCTCCGCAAGGAGGCGGGGCGTTTTGCTTTTTTGACCTGGCGCAAGGACTTGGGGCGACAATGGGCATGCTTTCCCCCGCGGCACGTCTCGTTCTATGTGGCGCATGTCCCTGACGGCGAACCGGTATCCCCTTCGCCGGGAGATGCGCTAGGACTGCGCCGGAGAAAGCATGTTGTTCTGGCTCCTCTTCGCACTGATGACGGGCGCGGCGGTCCTCGCCGTGCTCTGGCCGCTGGGCCGCAGGCGCGCGCAACTCGCGGGCGGGCGCGAAGCCGATCTCGCCGTCTATCGCGATCAGCTCGCCGAGATCGAGCGCGACCGCGCGCGCGGCGTCCTGCCGGAGAGCGAAGCGGAAGCGGCGCGCATCGAGGTATCGCGCCGCGTGCTGGCGCTTGCGGATAAGGAATCCGCCGCACCTGCCGCGGGCCCGCTCGGACGCCGCCGCGCGGCGGCGGTGCTCGCGCTCGCCGGGGTTCCCCTGCTTGCGATCGGTCTTTACGGCGCGCTCGGCTCGCCGGAGATGCCGGATGCGCCGCTGCAGGCGCGGCTCGCAAAACCGCTCGAACAGCAGGACATCGGCATTCTGGTTGCGCGCATCGAGGCGCACCTGGCGCAGGCGCCAGACGATCCGCGCGGCTGGGAATTGCTCGCGCCGATCTATCTGCGGCTCGGCCGCGGCGAGGATGCCGTACGCGCCCGCGAGCACGTGCTCCGCTTGCTCGGCTCCAACGCCGAGAGCGAGGCGGATCTGGGCGAGGCGCTGGTCGTCGCGGCGAACGGCGTAGTGAATGCCGAGGCACGCGCGGCGTTCGAGCGTGCGCGCACGCACGATCCCGCAAACGGCAAGGCGCAATTCTTCCTCGGGCTCGCCGCCGAACAGGACGGAAAGCGGAGCGAAGCCACGGCGATCTGGCGGGCGCTCGCGGAAAAGGCGCCGCCCGGCGATCCCTGGCGCATCGCCGCCGCCCGGCGGCTGGAGCAGGTCGAAGCCGAAAACAGCGGAAAGGGGAATTAGTAATGTCTCGCCGTCAGCGGCGTCTTCTGCTCATCGGCCTTGCGCTCGGCGTGCTCGGGCTTGCCGCCGCGCTTGCATTGTCTGCGCTGCGCGAGACGATCGTCTTCTTTCATTCGCCGACCGAGATCGCGGAGAAGAACATCCAGCCCGGCACGCGCATCCGCATCGGCGGCCTGGTGAAGGAAGGAACGATCAAGCGCGACGGGCTCGAAGCGCGCTTCGAGGTGACCGATGGCGGCAACAGCCTCCCCGTCGTCTATCGCGGCGTGCTGCCCGATCTCTTCCGCGAAGGGCAGGGCGTTGTCGCCGAAGGCGTGCTCGACGGCAGCGGCGGCTTCCGCGCCGACACCGTGCTCGCCAAGCACGACGAGAACTACATGCCGCGCGAGGTGGTCGATGCGCTGAAGGAGCAGGGCTACTGGCAGCACGGAGTGAAGCAGTGATCGCCGAGCTCTCCCACTATGCGCTGGTGCTGGCGCTCGCGCTGGCGATCATGCAGGCGGTGCTTCCGCTCTGGGGTGCGGCAAAGAACGACGCGACGCTGATGGGCGTGGCCGAGCCGGTCGCGATCGCAAACTTCGCCTTCGTCGCGCTCGCCTTTGCCGGGCTCACGGCGCTCTATATCGGTTCCGACTTCTCGGTGACGAACGTCTTCGAGAACTCGCACTCGGCAAAGCCGCTCATCTACAAGATCACCGGCGTATGGGGGAACCACGAAGGCTCCATGCTGCTCTGGGTCCTCGTGCTGGCGTTGTTCTCCGCGTTCGTCGCCGCCTTCGGCGGCAATCTGCCCGCGCGCCTGCGCGCCAACGCGCTCGGCGTGCAGGGCCTGATCGCAACCGCCTTCCTGCTCTTTATTCTGACGACATCGAATCCGTTCCTGCGGCTCGAGCCTGCGCCGGCCGAGGGCCGCGACCTCAACCCGATCCTGCAGGACCTCGGCCTCGCCATTCACCCGCCGCTTCTTTATCTCGGCTATGTCGGCTTCTCGATCTCGTTTGCGTTTGCGGTGGCGGCCCTCCTCGAAGGCAAGATCGATGCCGCCTGGGCGCGCTGGGTGCGTCCGTGGACGCTTGCCGCCTGGGTGTTTCTCACCCTCGGCATCGCCATGGGCTCCTATTGGGCCTACTACGAGCTCGGCTGGGGCGGCTTCTGGTTCTGGGACCCGGTGGAGAACGCCTCCGTCCTGCCGTGGCTCACCGGCACCGCGCTCCTGCATTCGGCGCTCGTCGTGGAGAAGCGCGACGCGCTGAAGATCTGGACGGTGCTGCTCGCGATCCTCGCCTTTTCGCTGTCGCTGCTCGGCACCTTCCTCGTGCGCTCGGGCGTGCTCACGTCGGTGCACGCCTTCGCTACCGATCCAACCCGCGGTGTTTTCATTCTGGCGATCCTCGCCTTCTTCATCGGCGGCTCGCTTGCGCTGTTTGCCTGGCGCGCGCCCGAGCTGAAGCCGGGCGGCATCTTCGCGCCGGTCTCGCGCGAAGGCGCGCTTATCCTGAACAATCTGCTGCTGACCGCGGCCGCCGCGACCGTGCTCACCGGCACGCTCTATCCTCTGGCGCTCGAGGCGCTCACCGGCGAGAAGATTTCCGTCGGCGCGCCCTTCTTCAACCGCACGGTGGGGCCGCTGATGCTGCTCCTGCTCGTGCTCATGCCGGCCGGTCCCTTGCTCGCCTGGAAGCGCGGTGACGCGCTTGGCGCGGCGCAGCGCCTCGTCCTCGCGGGCGGGATCGCGCTGGCTGCCGTAATCCTGCTCTACATCACGGCGGGCGGAAGCCTGATGGCGGCGATCAGCTTGTTCGTCGCCGTTTTTGCCATTGCCGGGGCGATCACGGAGTTTGCCGAGCGCATCCAGCTCTTCCGCGTCTCCGCCGGAGAATTGTTCTCGCGCGCGATCGGCCTGCCGCGCGCCGCCTATGGCAGCATCTTCGCGCATGCAGGCATCGGCCTCGCGCTCCTCGGCATCGTCGCCGAGAGCAACTGGAGCACGGAGCGCATCGTCGCGCTCAAGCCCGGCGACCAGGTCTCGATTGCGAGCTTCAATCTCGGCTACACCGGCATCGGCCGGCGCGAAGGCCCGAACTGGATCGAGGACGTCGGCCGCTTCGAAGTGCGCCGCGGCGGCACGCTCGTCGCGGTCGCCGAGCCGGCGAAGCGCGTCTATGTCGCGCGCGGCATGCCGACTACCGAAGCATCGATCCACACCTTCGGCCTCGGCCAGCTCTACGTGACGATCAACGATCCGGAGCAGGGCGGCGGCGTTTCCGCGCGCATCTACTGGAAGCCGCTCGTGCTCCTGATCTGGCTCGGGCCGGTGCTGATGGCGGTCGGCGGCGTGCTGTCCCTGTCCGACCGGCGCCTGCGCATAGGCGCCCCGCGCCGTGCGGCGCGCGCTGCCGTTGCGCCGGCGGAGTAAGAATTATGTTCGGACCATGTGCCCTCATCCTTCGAGACGCCCGCCTGCGGCGGGCTCCTCAGGATGAGGGCATATTTGCCTCATGCCTAAATCCGCCTCATGGTGAGGAGCCGGGCGAAGCCCGGCGTCTCGAACCATGAGGCGGCCCCTTCATGGCATTGCGCTCCACGTAGCAGCGCTCGCATTTGCATTCGCGACTGCTTTGGGCGCCGCGCTCGCCCTCGAGCCCGGCGAGATGCTGAAGGACTCCGCGCTCGAAGCGCGCGCCCGCGCGCTCACGAAGACGCTGCGTTGCATGGTCTGCCAGAACGAATCGATCGACGATTCCAACGCGCCGCTCGCCCGCGACCTGCGCGTGCTCGTGCGCGAGCGCGTGGCCGCCGGCGACAGCGACGCGCAAGTGCGGGAGTTCCTCGTCGCCCGCTACGGCGAGTTCATCCTGCTGGAACCGCGCTTTGGCGCGCGGACCTTGCTGCTGTGGGGCGTGCCGGTTCTGGTGATCGTGCTTGGCGGTCTCGGCGTCGCACTCGCCATTCGCGCGAAACGGCCCGCGCCCGCGCCGCTGAGCGAGGAGGAACAGCGCCGCCTCGCCGCAATCCTCAACGAAAACAAGAAGCTGTGAAGAGGCGCGACCTTACGAACTTGTAATCATCCGGAGAGAGCGTCGTAAGGGGGCGCCTCCTATATGTCTTCGCGAGCCTCGATACAGGCAATCGGATTTCAATGCGGAGACGCAAATGAACAGGGAAGAAAACACCACGAAGCCGGCCGGTATCCTTCGCCGCCGCCGGTCAGCGCTTCTGGCGGGCGTCCTTGCCGTCGCGGTCACCGGCTTTGCCGCCGGCCAGATCGTGCCGCAGGTATTCTCGCCCGCCATCGCCCAGATCACCACCGACCGCCCCGCCACGCAGATGTCGTTTGCCGACGTCGTCGAGCGCGTGAGTCCGGCGGTCGTCAGCGTGCGCGTCAAGCTCGACGAGCCGCGCGTCACCACCAACCGCGACGGCATGGAGCGCTTCGGCCGCGAAAACCTCCCGCCGCAGGTCGAGGAATTCTTCAAGCGCTTCTTCGGCGACCGCGCGCCCGATTTCCGCCCCGGCCCCGGTCCGCGCCGCCGCGCGCAGGGGCAGGGCTCCGGCTTCTTCATCTCGGCTGACGGCTATGTCGTGACCAACAACCACGTGGTCGACAAGTCGAGCGAGGTCGAAATCACCACGAACGACGGCAAGACCTACGCCGCCAAGGTCGTCGGCACCGACCCGCGCACCGACATCGCGCTGCTCAAGGTCGAGGGCCGCAACGACTTCCCGTGGGTCAAGTTCAGCGCCGGTGCGCCGCGCGTCGGCGACTGGGTGCTCGCGGTCGGCAATCCCTTCGGCCTCGGCGGCACCGTGACGGCCGGCATCGTGTCCGCCCGCGGCCGCGATATCGGCGCCAACACCTATGACGACTTCATCCAGATCGACGCCGCGGTGAACCGCGGCAACTCCGGCGGCCCGACGTTCAACCTCGCCGGCGAAGTGATCGGTGTGAACACCGCGATCGTGTCGCCGTCGGGCGGCAATGTCGGCATCGCCTTCGCCATCCCGGCCGAGAGCGTGAACCGCATCGTGCAGGAGCTCAAGGAAACCGGAACGGTCACGCGCGGTTATGTCGGCGTGCAGATCCAGCCGGTCACCAAGGAAATCGCCGACAGCCTCGGGCTGAAGGAGCAGGGCGGTGCGCTGGTTGCCGACGTACAGCCCAATACCCCCGCGGCCAAGGCCGGCATCAAGGTCGGCGACGCGATCCTGTCCGTCGACGGCGAACGTCTCAAGGATGCCCGCGATCTGTCGCGCCGCGTCGCGGCGAAGCAGCCGGGCGCCAGCGTCAAGCTGCAGGTCTTGCGTGACGGCAAGGAGCAGACCATCTCTGTGACGCTTGCCAAGCTGCCGGACCAGGTGCAGGCGTCCAAGCAGCCCGACCAGGGCAAGGATGATGACACCGGCGATACGCGGCTTGGCCTGACGCTCGCACCGGCGGGTTCCGTGGCCGGCGCCGGCAGCGAAGGCGTCGTCATCACCGAGGTCGATCCGAGCGGCCCCGCCGCCGAGCGCGGCATGCAGTCGGGCGATGTCATTCTGGAGGTCGGCGGGAAGAAAGTTGCGACCCCCGCCGACGTTCGCGAGGCGATTGCCGCCGCGCGCAAGGAGAACAAGGCCAACGTGCTCGTGCGGGTAAAACGGGAGGACACCTCCCGGTTCGTCACCCTGCCGGTCGCACGCGGCTGAGCTAGGGACCTGGTGGCGGCCCCGTCGCCCCCTGCCGTCGCCAGTCTCCCGGGGCGGGAGGCCTAAACAGCCTCCCGCCCGATCTTTGTCCGGACTTCATTGGAGGCCCGAACTTGCGCAATAGTGCTTCGGCGAATCCCCTCTCTGCCGGATGGGCCCCGATGCGCCTACTGATCGTCGAGGACGACCTCGAAGCCGCCGAGTACCTGCGCAAGGCGCTGCGTGAAGCCGGCCACGTGGCCGAGCTCGCCCGCGACGGCGAGGAGGGGCTGCATGCCGCGATCGACGGCGAGTTCGACGTGCTGGTCGTCGACCGCATGCTGCCGAAGCGGGAAGGACTCTCGCTCATCTCCGAGCTGCGCGCACGCGGCGACACAACGCCGGTGCTGATCCTCTCCGCCCTCGGTCAGGTCGACGACCGCGTGACCGGCCTGCGTGCCGGCGGCGACGACTATCTCACCAAGCCCTATGCCTTTTCCGAGCTGCTCGCCCGCGTCGAGGCGCTGAGCCGGCGCACCGCGCCGCAGGCCGCCGACACGCTCTATCGCGTCGGCGATCTCGATCTCGACCGGCTGTCGCACCGTGTCACCCGCGGCGGCAAGGAAATCCCCCTCCAACCCCGCGAATTCCGCCTGCTCGAATATCTCATGCGGCACGCCGGGCAGGTGGTCACCCGCACCATGCTGCTGGAAAACGTGTGGGACTACCATTTCGATCCGCAGACCAACGTGATCGACGTGCATGTCTCGCGGTTGCGCTCGAAGATCGATAAGGGATTCGATCGCGCGCTGCTCCATACTGTGCGCGGCGCGGGATACATGATCCGTGACGGCGCTCGGTAAGCTCGTCCGCACGACGGCGTTCAAGATCATCGCCGTCTATCTGATCGTTTTCGCCCTGTTCGCGGCGGGCGTCATCGCCTATCTCGCCCGCCACACGCAGCAGCTCGTCGTCTCGCAGATCACCGAGACCGTCGACGCGGAAATGCGCAGCCTGCAGGAAGAATTCACCGTCGGCGGCATCAACCGGCTGGTCGACGTGGTCGAGGCGCGCGCGCAGCAGCCGGGCTCCAATCTCTATCTCGTGACGACCTTTGCCGGCGCGGCGATCGTCGGCAACGTGGAAGTGCCGAACGAGACGCTCGGCCGGCCCGGCTGGTCGGAGATCTCCTATCGCCGCGCCGAAGATCCCGACGATCGGCACGTGAGCCGCGCGCTCGTGCGCGTATCCGTCCTGCCCGGCGGCTTCCGCCTGCTGGTCGGCCGCGACTTCGAGGAGCGCGACCGGCTCCGGCAGATCCTTGCAAAGCCGGCGCGCTGGGCGGTGGTGTTTCTCGTCATCCTCGGCGTCGGCGGCGGCCTGTTCATCGCGCGCCGCGTGCTGAAGCGCATCGACGCGATGACGGAGACGAGCGACCGCATCATGGCGGGCGATCTGTCCGGACGTTTGCCCGTTGCCGGCTCCGGCGACGAGTTCGACCGGCTCGCCAACAGCCTCAACGCGATGCTCGAACGCATCGAGGGGCTGATGACCGGCGTCAAGCAGGTCTCCGACAACATCGCCCACGATCTCAAGACCCCGCTCACGCGCCTGCGCAACCAGGCGGAAGAGGCGCTGCGTGCGAGCAAGAGCGAAGCGGATTACCGCGCAGCACTCGAAGCGACGATCGAGGAATCCGACGCGCTGATCCGCACCTTCGATGCGCTCCTGATGATCTCGCGTGCCGAGGCCGGCGAGGTGCGCACCCACATGGCCGATTTCGACGCCGCCGACGTGGCGAACAGCGTCGGCGAGCTCTATGAGCCGCTCGCCGAGGAGAAGGGGCTGAAGTTCGTGGTCGAGGCCGAGCCGCCGCTGCCCTGTCACGGCAACCGCGAATTGATCGGCCAGGCGCTCGCCAATCTTGTGGACAACGCCATCAAGCACGGCGAGCCGGTGACGCCGGGAATAGCCGGCGAAGTCCGCGTCCATGCCCGGGCGGCGGGCGGGCGCATCCTGCTCACGGTCGCCGACCGCGGACCGGGCATCCCCGACGGCGAGCGGCGCCACGTGCTGGAGCGCTTTGTGCGGCTGGAGGCGAGCCGCTCGCGGCCGGGCGCAGGGCTCGGGCTTTCGCTGGCCGCGGCTGTTGCCCGCCTGCACGGCGGGGAGCTGCTCCTCGAAGACAATAATCCGGGCCTCCGGGCCACCCTCGCGATTCCCGTCCCGGCGCGTTAAGCATCGGCGGATGGCGCCGAGAAAAGAGACAGAGCCGCCGGCACCCGGGGGGCTTGCCGCTCGCATCCGCGAGGTCCCGCAGCTTTCCGCCCCCGCGGAAGCACGCGAGCGCATTGCCGATTTGCTCGGCGGCAAGACGGCAGCCGGTATTCAGGCACTGCTCGCGCCGAAATCCCCGGTCCGCGCCCTGATCGAGGGGATCGCCGACGGTTCGCCTTTCCTCTGGGAGATCGCGCGCGCCGATCCCGCGGCGCTTGTGCTGCTGCTCGACGCAGCGCCGGAAGCAAGCCTCGCGCGCATCATCGCCGATGCGAAGAAGGCGGTCCTCGCCGCCAGGTCGATCGACGAGGCGATGCGCGCATTGCGCAGGATGCGCCGCGAGGCCGCGCTCCTGATCGCGCTCTGCGACATCGGCGGCGTGTGGCCGGTCGGGCAGGTGACGCATGCGCTGACCGGGATCGCCGACACGGCCGTGACGGGAGCGGCCGATTTTCTCCTGTTGCAGGCGCACCGCGCCGGAAAGATCCGCCTCGCCGATCCGGTGCGGCCGGGCGAGGGCTCCGGCTATTTCCTGCTCGGCATGGGCAAGCTCGGCGCCTTCGAGCTGAACTATTCGAGCGACATCGACCTGATCGTCCTCTACGACCGCGATGCGCCGCTCGAGCGCGGGCTCGAGCCGTCGTCGTTCTTCGTGCGGGTCACGCGCGACCTCGTGCGTATGCTGCAGGAACGGACGCCGGACGGCTACGTCTTCCGCGTCGATCTCCGCCTGCGTCCCGATCCCGGCTCGACACAGATCGCCGTCGCGACCGACGCCGCGCTCAGCTACTACGAGCACGTCGGCCAGACTTGGGAGCGCGCCGCCATGATCAAGGCGCGCGTGATCGCCGGCGATCAGGCGGCCGGCGAGAAATTCCTGCAGGAGCTTTCGCCTTTCGTCTGGCGCCGCTACCTCGACCACGCGGCGATTGCCGACGTGCACGACATGAAGCGGCAGATGCACGCCTTCCGCGGTCACGAGGAGATCGCCGTCGAAGGCCACAACGTCAAGCTCGGCCGCGGCGGCATCCGCGAGATCGAATTCTTCGTGCAGACCCAGCAGTTGATCGCGGGCGGCCGCGCGCCCGGCCTGCGCGGCCGCGAGACGCTGCCGATGCTCGATGCGCTCTCCAAGGGGAAGTGGATCACCGGGGAGGCGCGCGACGAGCTGACCGCAGCCTATCTCTTCCTGCGCCGCGTCGAGCACCGCTTGCAGATGGTGGCCGACGAGCAGACCCACACGCTGCCGGAAGACCCGGCGGCGCTCGACCGCTTCGCAAGATTTTTCGGCGCCGGGAGCCGCGATGAATTTGCCGCCGTGCTTGTGCGCTATCTGCAGCGCGTCCAGTCGCACTACGGGAGCCTATTCGAGGATGCGCCCGCGCTCACCGGCATCGAGGGCAAGCTCGAGTTCCCGCCCGACGCCGACGACCGCGAGACCCTCGATACGTTGGCGCGTCTCGGCTACAAGGAGCCGCTTGCGGTGAGCACGATCGTCCGCGACTGGCTGAAGGGCGCGCACCGGCCGCTGCGCGCCGAGGCGGCGCAGGCCGATCTTGCGGCGATCATTCCCGCCCTCGTGGTGGCGCTCGGGCGCACCGGCAATGCCGATGCGGCCATCATCGCCGCCGACCGCTTCTTCTCGGCGCTTCCCGGGGCAGTGCGCCTGCTCGCGGCGCTGCGCACGCACCCCGCGCTGGTGCAGTTGCTCGCGACCATTCTCGGCACCGCGCCGCGGCTAAGCGAGATCGTGGCGCAGTCGCCTTCCGTGCTCGACGGCCTGCTCGATCCAGCGTTTTTCGGCGCGCCGCCTGGACAGGCCGTGCTGACGGAGCGGCTGGAGCAGATCCTCAAGCAGGCGACCACCGACGAGGAATTTCTCGATCTTACCCGCCGCTTCGGCCGCGAGCAGCAGGTGCTGATCGGCGTGCGCATTCTCTCCGGCACGATCCCGGCAAACCGGGCGGGCGAGCTCTATGCGCGGCTCGCTGACATTCTGATCCGTGCGGTTCATCGCTGGGTCGCGGATCGCTTTGCGCAGACGCACGGCAGGCTGCGCAACGCCGAATCCGCCGTGCTCGCGCTCGGCAAGCTCGGCGGCGGCGAGATGACCGCGGGCTCCGACCTCGATCTCCTGCTGCTTTACGACTTCGACCCGGAGCACCCGGAATCCGACGGCGCGCGGCCGCTGCATGCAACCCAGTACTACGCGCGCTTCACCCAGCGGCTTGTCAGCGCGCTGACGACGCCGACGAATGCCGGCAAGCTCTACGATGTCGACCTGCGCCTGCGGCCGTCCGGCCGCGCCGGGCCGGTCGCGACCTCGCTCGAAAGCTTCCGCATCTATCAGCGCGAGGAGGCGTGGACCTGGGAGCACATGGCGCTGACGCGCGCCCGCGTTGTGTCCGCGTCACCCGGGTTCCGCGCCCGCGTCGAGCAGGAAATCCGCGACGTGCTCTGTACGCCGCGCGACCGTGGCATCGTCGCCCGCGACGCCATCGAGATGCGTGCGGCGATTGCGGAGGAGAAGCCCGACGACGACCGCTGGGACCTGAAATATGCGAAGGGCGGGCTCGTCGATCTCGAGTTCATTGCGCAATTTCTCGTGCTCGCATACGCCGCGGACGCGCCGTCGATCATCAACACCAATACCGGCCGCGTGCTGGAGGCGGCGCAGGCGCGCAGGCTGATCGAGAAGGAAGACGCGGAGACTTTGCGCGCGGCCTTCACGCTCTATCACGACCTGACGCAGATCCTGCGACTTTGCCTCACGCGCAAGTTTGTGCCGGCGGAAGCGGGGCCGGGGCTGGTTTCGCTGCTCGCCCGCGCCGGCGAATTGCCGACCTTCGCCACCCTCGACGCGCACCTGATCGAGACGCAGGCCAAGGTGCGGAAAAGTTTTGAAAAGATCGTCGGCGGCGCCGCGGGGTAGATTTACGAGTGTCGCAATCACCCCGCTCGTCCTCGCGAAAGCGGGGACCCAGGGCAAATTGCTCGTCTGATCCTTGTCGCACTGGATTCCCGCTTGCGCGGGAATGAGCGGTCAAAGTTTGCGAATCAGGCTGCCACGTTCGTCGCCTGCGCAGCCGGCCCGTGGAACGGCAGGCGCACGATCACCGTCGTGCCCACGCTCTCGATCGAGCGGATGCGCATCTGCCCGCCGTGCATCTCGACGAGCGATTTGGCGATGGCGAGCCCGAGGCCGGAGCCGGTCTGGGTCTTGGTGATGTGGCTCTCGACCTGCTCGAACGGCCGGCCGAGCCGCTTCAGCGCCGAGCGCGAGATGCCGATCCCCGAATCCTCGATCAAGAGCAGCGCATGGCCGCGCGACTCGCGCGCGCGGATCGCGATCCGCCCGCCTTCCTGCGTGAACTTGATGGAGTTCGACAGCAGATTGAGCATCACCTGCTTGATCGCGCGGCGGTCGCCGCGCAGCGAAAGCCCGGGATCGATCTCCGCGATCACGTCAAGCTGCTTTTCCCCGGCCTTCAGCGACATCACGCGCAGCGTTTCGCTGACGATCGAGTCGACATGCAGTTCCTCGAGATCGAGCCGCAGCCGGCCTGCCTCGATCTTTGCCATGTCGAGGATGTCGTTGATGACGTCGAGGAGGTAGCGGCCGCTGTCCTGAATGTCGCGGCAGTATTCGTGATACTTCTCCGCGCCGAGCTCGCCGAACATCCCGGATTCCATGATCTCCGAGAACCCGATGATGGCGTTGAGCGGCGTGCGCAGCTCGTGGCTCATGTTGGCGAGGAATTCCGACTTCGCCCGGTTTGCTTCCTCGGCGCGCGTCTTTTCCTCCGAATATTTCTGCGCGAGCTCCGCGAGCTGCTGCGCCTGCATTTCCAGCGTCTGTTGCGTGCGGCGGAGGTCGGCGATCGTCGCCATCTGCCGCTTCTCGCTCTCCAGCAGCCGCTCTTCGTGGCGCTTCAGCGCCGTGATGTCGGTGCCGACCGAGACGAAGCCGCCGTCCTTCGTGCGCCGCTCGCTGATCTTCAGCCAGCGGCCGTCGGCGGTGCGCGCCTCGAACGAGCGCGAGCCTTCCTCCGCTTTCTCGTCGGACTTGATCGGCGCCACAATCGAGAGCGTGCGGCCCGTGGCCTCCAGTTCTTCATGCGGCGTGCCCGTGACCGTTGCCGACTCCGGTAGCTCGTGAAGTTGCTGGAACTTGGAATTGCACAGCACCAGCCGGTCGGCGGCGTCCCACAGCACGAAGCTTTCCGAAATGCACTCCACCGCGTCGCGCAGCCGCATGTCGGCGGTGGCCGTGCGCTCGGCGAATTTTTTTTCTTCCGAGATGTCGACGGCGATGCCGACCACGTGCGCGCCGCCGTCCTGCTGCGCGAGCTCCGCGCGGGCGCGCAGCCACACCCATTCGCCGTTGGCATGGCGCATGCGGAAGGCGCGGTCGATGGTGCCGTCGGCGGTCTCCGCGAGATGCCGCGCGATGTTGTAGAGCGATCCGTCGTCCTCATGCACGAGCGCGTCCACCTCGCCGAAGGAGAGCAGTTCTTCCCGCGGCGGGTAGCCGAGAATCTCGAACATCGAATCGGACCAGTAGATGCGTCCGCGTGCGAGGTCCCAGTCCCACAGCCCGCAGCGCCCGCGGTTGAGCGCGGTGTCCATGCGCGCGCGCGCAACATCATAGATCTCGTCGGCTTCGCGCGCCCGCGCCGCCTGCCAGTGGAAGGCGAAGCCGAGAATGAGCAGCACGAAGCCGGTGGTGGTGACGAGCGTGATGCTAATCGTGGAATCCGCGCGCCAGCGCGCGAGCGCGCTTGCTTTCGTCTGGAACACGGCGATCTGGCCGAGCGGCTCGGGCAGCGCGCGGATCGCCGCAAGCGAAGAGGTTCCATCCGCCTCGGCAAAGGGAAAGGCCTCTTCGCTGCCGCCGAGCGCGGCGAGCGCCCGGCTCGGGCCCATGAGGTCGGCAAAGGTGACGTTCGGCGTGAACGATTCTTTCGGCGCTGCGGCGATCACCCGTCCGCCCGCGTCGGAAACATAAAAGCGGCGCTCGAACCGGAGCGCCTTCGGAGGGAGTGCGTCGGTGAGGGCGGCCCGCACGCGTTCGGCGGAGGCGTCTGCGCCGAGGTGGCGGGCGAGGTGTTCGCCTGTTGCGGCGGCGAGCAGCATGAGTTCCCGCTCCGCGTCGGCCAGCGCCTGGCGGCGGCCATCGACGATCTGCACCGCCGCGCCCGCGGCGACCGCCGCAAGAAACACAACGATGAGGACGGGAACCGCGCGCCGCAGGACGGGCTCGGCGCGCAGCAGGCGTTGATAGGCGGGACGGCTCAGGAGGCGGGCGATGCCGCGGGCGTGCACGCGAATCGTCGCGTTGGCAGCGGGGGCATGCCCCATCGCCGGCCTCCTCATTCAGAGTCCAAAACGTCCCCGGAGGGATGTGCCGCATCTCCCCGAATCACCTTCATAAGAATCGATGTCGGGGTGATTTGTCCAGAGTCCCAGCGTAAAAAATCGGTTCCCGCGCGAACAAAGAGAGTCCGCAATGCGCGCAATGATGTTGGAGAGTCCGGGCCGGCCGCTCGTGTTGCGCGAGCGGCCGACGCCGTCGCCCCCGGCGGGGGAACTTCTTGTCGAGATCGCCGCGTGCGGTGTCTGCCGCACCGACCTGCACGTCGTCGATGGCGAGTTGCCGGAACCGAAACTGCCGCTTGTGCCGGGGCACGAGATCGTCGGCCGCGTGGCGGCGCTCGGCGACGGCGTCAGCGGGTTTGCGATCGGCGAGCGCGTCGGCGTGCCCTGGCTCGGCCACACCTGCGGCGTCTGCCGCTATTGCCGGATGGGACGCGAAAATCTCTGCGACGCGCCGCTCTTCACCGGCTACACGCGCGACGGCGGTTACGCGACGCACACGGTCGCCGACGCGAACTTCTGTTTCCTGCTCGGCGAGGCTGGCGACGACGCTGAGGTCGCACCGCTCTTTTGCGCAGGCCTGATCGGCTACCGCAGCTACCGCATCGCCGGCGACGGCGAGGCGCTCGGCCTTTACGGCTTCGGCGCCGCCGGGCACATTCTCGTGCAGCTCGCGCGCCATGAAGGGCGGCGGGTGTTCGCCTTCAGCCGTCCGGGCGACGCCAAGGCGCAAGCCTTCGCGCGTTCGCTCGGCGCGGTCTGGGCCGGCGGCTCAGACGAAGCGCCGCCCGAGCCGCTCGATGCCGCCATCATCTTCGCGCCCGTCGGCGCGCTCGTGCCCGCCGCGCTTGCCGCCGTGCGCAAGGGCGGCCGCGTCGTCTGCGGCGGGATTCATATGTCGGACATCCCGAGCTTTCCCTATCGGCTGCTCTGGGAGGAGCGCGAGCTGGTATCGGTGGCAAACCTGACACGCAACGACGCGCGCGAGTTTCTCGCGCTCGCGCCGAAGGCGGGCATCCGCACCGAGATCGTCCGCTATCCGCTCGCGCGCGCGAACGAAGCGCTCGCTGATCTCCGCGAAGGCCGGCTCACCGGCGCCGCGGTGCTGATTCCTTGACGAATTGCATCGTCCGGCGCCTGTCCGCAACGCACTCGTAACCACGTGCGCTGACCCGCGCGTAACCACGTGCGATGGAACTTTTGCGCGCGCCGCCCGCGATCAAATCCTGTTAAGCCGCGCGCCGTAGCGTTGCTGCATCGACACCAGGGGAGGGACAGTCGATGAAAGCAATCTACGCACTTGTCTTCGTCTGCATGACGGTCCCCGCGCTCGCCCTCGATCTGGACGCGCCGGCGACCGAAACTCCGGTCATCGAATTCGACTACGCCGCACCGATCGCGCCTTACGGCGTGTATGCGAGCGAGGATGAGTCGATCGATCCGACCGTCGACTTTACGCGGCTCGATGTGGTGGCGAACGGCGGCCACGAGCTCGACGATGCCTACGACTACGGGTTCGACCTCGATCTCACGGCATCCATTCCGGCGACCGACGACTACCTGCGCAATTATTTCCCGCCGGAAGCGTGGATCGACGGCGCCTATCCGTACTGAAAGCGGTCATCGGCGCGCAGCCGGCGATCATCTGATTACTTGGCCCCCGCAAGGGGGTCTTTTTTTATTCAGGCCGGCTCGGCGTGGCCGATCGCGCGGTGCACGTCGCGGCGGCGCTCGCGCAGCCGCCGCTCCAGCCCGTCGACCGCACGGTGCACTTGCTCGACGGAAAGCCCCGCGTCCGCGCGGCAATGGAAATTGACGACGAGGCCGTCCTCGGTTTCGCGGGCGCGGACATCGTGCACGTCGCGCAACGGCCCGCCGGCCACGACAAGCTCTTTCAGGACCGTGGCGATCTCCGCCTGCACCGGCCTCGGCGCATCGCGGCCCGAAGCGGTGTCCGCCTGCAGCGGCTCGATGTGCGTTTCGACCTCGACCACTCCCTCGAACTCGTCGGCGATCGACTGTTCGAGCGCATCGGCGATCTCGTGCGCCCTGCCGAGCGGCAGCCGGCCGTCCACCTCGAGGTCGAGGCTCACCGCGAGCTTGTCCTTCAGGTGATGCACGGTGACGTGATGCACCGCGAGCGCGCGGTTGCGGGCGATCACCATCACGCGCTCCATTACCGTCTCGTCGTCGAGCACGCGCGGCGCGGTGAGCACCGTGACCTCCGCTTCCGGCATCGCCGCGCGGACGGCTGCGCCGATCTCCTTCTCGACGATGGCAACCCGGTCGAGCGGCAGCGTCCGGCTGACGCCGACCGTGACCTCGACGAACAGGCTCGCGCCCGCCGGCCGCACGCGCACGCGGTCGACGCTGACGACGCCCTTGATCTTGTGCGCGATCGCCTTGACGTGCTCCGCCGAGCCGGCTGGTGCGGTGTCGGTGAGGGTGTCGATGGTGCGCCGGCCGAGTCGCCAGCCGGCGATACAGATGAAGACCGCGACCACGAGCGCCGCCGCGGAGTCCGCCCACTGGAAGCCCGTCGCGACGCCGCCGAGCCCGACCAGCACCGCGAGCGACGACCACATGTCGGAACCGAAGTGCAGCGCGTCCGCTTCCAGCGCCTGGCTCGATGTCTGGCTGGCGACACGATAGAGCAGGCGGGCGCGGAAGAAATCGACCACGATGGAAATGCCGATCACGGCGAAGGCCCAGGGCGTCGCCTCGACCGCATGGCCGTCGGTGACGAGAAGCCGGCTCACCGCCTCCCAGATCACGAACAGCGCAAGCCCGAACAGGAGCGCGGTGGCCGCGAGCGCGGCGACGCTCTCCACCTTGCCGTGGCCGTAGTGGTGCTCCTCGTCGGCGGGCAGCCCGGAGATGCGCACGGCGAAATAGGTGATGATGGTGGCGACGAGGTCGATCGCCGAATGCCCCGCCTCCGACAGGATCGCGAGCGAGCCGGAGAACAGGCCGACGATGCCCTTGGCGATCGTCAGGCCCGCCGATATCGCGATCGAGCTGAGCGCTACGCGCTCCTTCACATCTTGCATGAGGATGCCGGTTCCGGATCCTGGATCGCGGCAACTAACCGTGATTGGGGTGAATCGTCGAGAGGGGATTTACAAGATTGCTTCTTACTCGCAACTGCGATCCGAGAGTGGGTGTTGCGATGGAATCAGGCGGTAACGTTGTTTGATGCAGCGGGTTGAGAACAAATCCGCGCAAGCGAGCATTCCCGGCATGCGGTGCGTTCATGACGGCATGTCCGCTGGCTATGCAGCTTCATGAGCCAATGCAGCTCATAGAGATCGTCGGCGTCGTGCTCGGGCGGGACCATGCGCATGATGATGCGGAAGCCGCGCTCGTAGTCGGCTGCGGTCAGCAGGAAGCCCTGACATTTGGCGACCCGCAGCACATGCCGGTCGACCACCAGTGCCCGCTTGCGCAGCGTGCTGAAATTGAGCGTGGCGGCGGCGACCTTCGATCCGATGCCGTGGAAGCGCTTGAGCCAGGCCATGGCGGCCTCGACCGGCCAGTCGGCGAGGAAGGCCAGGTCGAAATCGCCGCGTTCGGCCAGGATCCTGCGCGCGGCATTCACGAGGTCGATGGCTTTCTCCATCGGGCGCGTGACTTCGCGGATGACGGCTTCGACCTTGGCCGGACTTGCGTCCGGCAACCGCGCCCAGGAGGGAAATAGAGTGGAGAGAGCCTGAAAAGCAGCCTGCGATGTGGCGTCCAGGGTGCAGGAACTGATCATCGCCTTGACGAATTGCGCGGTCGGATCGTGGCGCCGCAGGTCGCGTTGTGGGCCGTAATATTCAAGGAGCCGGTCGCGGAGTGTCGGCAGTCTCACGTCGGCTTCCATGGGAAGCGATAGCTGCATGGCGGCTTATCAATGGAAGTCCCGGCTCTTGACGAGCGGAAGGTCGCCTTGCGGCGGCAGACCGGGCGCTTCCAGTGCGGAGAATTCTCCGTCGCGCAGCCGCCGCAGCTCTGCCGTGAGGTCGATGAACTGCTCCGCCACGACATGCACGACGAGCCCGGCACGCTGCAGGCGCCCGCGCACGGCGAGGAAGCGGGACGTCATGATCGTGCGGCGGTTCGCCTGAAACACTTTCTTCCAGATGACGAGATTGGCGATGTCGGTCTCGTCCTCCAGCGTCATGAAGACGACGCCCTTCGATGTCCCCGGATGCTGGCGCACGAGCACGAGGCCGGCAACGGTGACAGGCGCATCGTTCGGCAGACGCTCGTTGCGTTGCTCGGCATTGCAGATGGCGCCGAGGCGTGTGAGGTCGTCGCGGAAGAAGCGAATGGGATGCTCCTTCAGCGACAAACCCGTCGCCGCGTAATCTTCCGCCACGTGCTCGGAAAGCTGCATGGGCGGCAGCGTCACCTTCGGCTCCGGAAAAAACTCATCGCTCAGGTGCGGCGCGAGCAGGGGAAGCGGCGCATCATCGGCGGCGGCGGACTTCTTGAGAGCGCTGCCGCGCCGGACGCCGACCGCATCGAGCCGCCGCGCGGCCCACAGCGCCTTGCGCCGGTCGAGTCCGAGCGAGCGGAAGGCGTCCGCCGCGGCGAGCCGCTCGATCGTGAAGCGCGAGACGCCGGAGACGGCCGCAAGCCGCTCGATGCTGGCATAGCCGTTGCCGCGCGCAGCGGTGAGCTTCTCCATCTCATCCTTGTTCAGGCCCTGGATCTGCCGGAAGCCGAGGCGCACGGCGAAGCGATATCGGCTTCCTTCCGAAGCAGGCTCAAGCGTGCAATCCCACTGGCTGAAATTGACGTCGGCCTCGCGCACCTTGACGCCATGCTGGCGCGCGTCGCGCACGAGCTGCGCCGGCTGGTAGAAACCCATGGGTTGGCTGTTGAGGATCGCCGCGCAAAAGACGTCGGGGTAATGGCACTTGATCCAGGCGGAGGCATAGACGAGCAGCGCGAAGCTCGCCGCATGGCTTTCCGGAAAGCCGTATTCGCCGAAGCCCTCGATCTGGCTGAAACAGTTTTCGACAAATGTGGGGTCATAACCCTTGCTGGTCATCCCCTCGATGAATCGCTTGCGAAACAGATGCACCGTTCCGTTATGTCGGAAGGTTGCCATGGCCCGGCGGAGACCATCCGCATCGTCGGGACTGAACTTGGCAGCGGTGATGGCGATTTGCATCGCCTGTTCTTGAAAGAGGGGTACGCCAAGCGTTCTTTTCAGAACGTCCTTCAGTTCATCCTTGTCATAGGGCGGCGTGGGGGATGGATATTCGGGCTCTTCGCCCCGTTTCAGCTTTTCCCGCCGGGCAAGATAAGGGTGAACCATATTCCCCTGGATCGGCCCCGGCCGGACAATCGCCACCTCGATGACGAGATCGTAGAAGCACTGCGGCTTGAGCCGCGGCAGCATCGACATCTGCGCGCGGCTCTCCACCTGGAACACGCCGACGGAATCAGCGCGCGAGAGCATGTCGTAAACCGGCTTCGCGTCTTCTGTTCCGTCGCCGGGGATCGTCGCGAGCGAAAGCTTTCTACCGTAATGCGTCTCCAGCAGATCGAGCCCGCGCTTCAGGCAGCTCAGCATGCCGAGCGCGAGCACGTCGACCTTCATCAGCCCGACCGTGTCGATGTCGTCCTTGTCCCATTCGATGCAGGTGCGCTCCTCCATCGCCGCGTGACCGATCGGCACCGTCTCGTCGAGCCGACCGCGCGTGAGCACGAAGCCGCCGACATGCTGCGAGAGATGGCGTGGGAAGCCGAGGAGCTCGCGCGCAAGCTGCGCGGCTTGCAGGATCGTGGGATTGGACGGATCGAGCCCCGCCTGGATGATGTGCGCGTCGGGCAGGCCGTCGTCATGGCTGCCCCACACGGTCTTCGCGAGCGCCGCGGTCACATCGGGCGTGAGACCGAGCGCCTTGCCGACGTCGCGGATCGACTGGCGCGAGCGATAGTGGATCACGGTGGCGCAGATCGCCGCGCGGTGACGGCCGTATCGTTGATAGATGTATTGAATGACCTCCTCGCGCCGCTCGTGCTCGAAATCGACATCGATATCGGGCGGTTCGCCGCGGTTCTCGGAGATGAAACGGGCAAACAGGAGGCCGCTGTTATTCGGATTTACTTCAGTGATGCCCAGGCAATAGCAGACGGCGCTGTTCGCGGCCGAGCCTCGGCCCTGACAGAGAATCTCGGTTGGTCGGCTGCGGGCGAAACGGACGACATCGTGAACCGTCAGGAAATAGCGTGCGTAATCAAGCCTGCCGATGATCGCTAGCTCTTCCCTGATTCTTTTTTCCACGTCCTTTGGAATGCCTTCGGGATAACGGGCCTTTGCGCCTTCCCACGTCAGATCCTCCAGATGCTGCTGCGGCGTCTTGCCCGGTGGCACCGGCTCATCGGGATATTCGTATTTCAGATCGTCGAGCGAAAACTCGCAGGCATTGGCGATCTCGACCGTCCGCGCGATGGCGTCGGGATATTTCGCAAAGAGGCGCGCCATCTCCTCGGGCGGTTTCAAATGCCGCTCGGCATTCGCCGCGAGGCGCAAACCCGCTTCGGCGATGGTGCATTTCTCGCGGATGCAGGTGAGCACGTCCGCAAGCGCTCGCCGCTCCGGCACGTGATAGTGAACATCGTTGACCGCGACGAGCGGCGCGCCGGCTTGCCGGCCGAGCTCGTCGAGCAGGCCGAGCCGGCGCGGTTCATCGCCGCGATGGCAATGGATGCCGGCAAGGAAACTTCGTCCCGGCGCCGCGTGCGCCAGCGCCGCCAACCGCTCGGCGAATGCCGGCGATAGTTCTTCGGGCGGCAGCGCAATCAGTATCTGCCCGTCGCTTGCAGACAGAATGTCCTCGAAGGTGAGGCGGCATTCGCCTTTCTCTCCTTTCCGAACTCTCACGTTGCCCCGCGTGATGAGCTGGCAGAGTCGGCCATAGGCCGCCCGGTCGGTCGGATAGGCCAGCACCTCAAAGCCGTCGATGGTGACGAGCCGCACCCCGACAAGAAACTTGATCTTCCGCTCACGCGCTTCCCCGTAAGCGCGCACCACGCCCGCGAAGCTGTTGCGGTCGGCGATGCCGATGGCGGCAAGAGCGAGTTCGTCGGCCTGTGCCACAAGCTCCTGCGGGTGCGACGCGCCGCGCAGGAACGAAAAGTTGGTGGTGACGGCAAGCTCGGCATAGGCGGGCACGGGATCGGACATGGCCTTCCTCACGCAAACAGCCCGTGCATGAACCAGCGCGGCGCGCGGGTTTCGCGCTCGTAAAGTCCTTCCCGGTAAAGCCAGAAGCGATGCCCGGCCTTGCCCTCTACGAGGTAGTAGTCGCGTGTGGGCTTGTTGCCGCGGTCCAGCCACCATTCGTTGGCGATACGCTCGGGCCCCTGCGCGTGCGCGACATCGTGCAGCGTGCCGCGCCAGCGGAAACGCGCGGGCGGCCCTTCCGGCACGATGGCCATGACCTCTTTCACTTCCTCCGCTCTCGAAAGCAGAATCGGCGGCCGCAATCGGCTGGCATCGGGTGAGGGCCAGGCCGGCGCATCGCCGCGCACGGCTTCGAACGTTTCCGCGCGCTCGGGAAGATGGCTCTCCACCGGCGCGAGCCGCTGCACGCTGCCCGATCCAAGGCGCTGCTGCAGCCGGTCAACGAGCGCCGCGCATTGCTCCGGGCTGAAGCTGTCGTCGTCCCCCGCAACCAGTTCGGTCTGCTGCGCTTCCATCGGCTCGGCTGTCGTCACCGCTAGATCGAGCGCTTCGAAGCCGAAGCCCGCATCGACCGCTCCGGCAAGCCGCTCGAGCTTCAGGCCGATCAGGCGCGCGACATGGGCGGCGCTGCGCGTCGGCAAGGTGAGGCCGAGGTCGATCGTCTCCACCACGCTGTCGACACGATAGAGAGAAAGCCGCAGCGCCCGCGCGCCCACGCCGTCGCGCACGAGCGCGTGCGCGAGATCGCGCATGAGGCGCGCGGTGAAGGCGACGACTGCATCCGTCGTAAAGATGGGTTCAAGCAGATAGCGGGCGCTGTGATAGACCGGCGGCGGATTGACGAAAGTGAGGGGCTCCGGCGCGCGGCCGAGCGCCTGGTCGAGCCGCAGCAGCAGTTCTTTTTCGAACCGCGCGGCGAACGGCGCCCGAGGCTTGTCAATGAGCGTGCCCACGCGCTTGAAGCCGAGCCGCCGCAACGTCGTCCACGTATCGAAGGAGAGTCGCAGCGCCTCGACGGGCAGCGGGGAGAGTGCTTCGGCTTCCTGTCCGGAAGGCAGGATCACGGTTGATGAGGAATGAAATTGCGACAGTGCCCATGCCGCGCCCGCCGTGTCGGCAACGGCGAGCTGCGCCGGCAAGCCGAAGCAGTGCAACCGCTTGGCGAGATCGGCGAGCAGCGCGTCCTCTCCGCCGAAGAGATGCGCCGCACCCGTGATGTCGAGAAAGAATCCATCCGCGCCGTTCGCCTCGCCCCACGGCGACACGAGGGGCGTGTAGCGCGTGGCCCACAGCGCGAGCCGCTTCAGCGCCGCATCGTCGGCAACGGGATCGATGTCGCGCACCTGCAGCACGCCTGCTTTCGCCCGCGCATCGGCGACGAGATCCTGCTTGGCCAGTCCTTCCGCTTCCGCCGCTTCGTTCAGGGCGGCAATGCGCGGCCCGCCGGCAGCCTCGACGGCGAGGACAAAGGGCCGCTTTGGATCAACCGGTTCGGCGGAAGGTTTTTGCTTCTGTGCGGTGAGGAAGCGCAGGATCGGCCACCGCGGCAGCCAGACTGAAACGATACGCATCGTCGTACTCCACCAACCATTCACCCGTTCGTCCGTTGCGGCAGCGCTCGAGCGTGAAGCGCCACCGCCATCGTGCGATGAGCCCGAAGCGGTCGCGCGCCGCCTGCATCGAGCGGACGCGCCAGCGCGTCATCGCCACCGTCGATTCCGTGATCCCCGCCGGCCGTAGCAGCAGGAGCGGGACGCCGGATTCCCGCGCGGCAAACTGCAGCCGCTGGCTTGTCTTGAGGTCGAACCGGTCGAGCGTGCCCGCGACGGCCGCCGGCACGCCCGAGCGCAGCGCTTCTTCCAGCGCCCAGAGCGATTGCTTGCCGCTTCCCGTTCTCACGAGGATCGTGCGCGCCGGATCGAGACCGAGCTGATGCAGGCCGTGGCCTGAGATGCGTGCATTCCGACCGAGTCCGCCCATCGACGTGATGAACAAGACTGGTCCCTTCCGCGGCACCGGCCCTTTTTGTGATATGCGGCCGAGCAGCGCCGTCACGAAGCCGAAGGCGGCGAGACCGTCATCCTTGGTTTCAGGCGCAATCTCATGCAGCGAGCCGAAGGCGAGTCCGCCCTGCGGCAGGTGGGAATCGATCTCGGGAATCCCAAAGGGCAGCACGCGCGTCTCGGCCGCGATGCCCTCCAGGCGCGGCAGCAGCCGGCGCAGCTCGGTGACGATCCCGGCGCGCGGTTGATCGGGGGTTATGACAACGGACGGTTTCATTGCGTGGCTCAAAGGGAGCGCAGACTAGAACAAAACAAGAACACTGTGGAGTCGAAAAATCCGCTTCCGTAACGGGAGCAAAATCAAGTGAAATCAATCAATTGGGGTGAGGAGGCCTTCAGCCGGGTTCGGCCTTCACATAGGCCGGCGCATCGGGATCATTCTCCGGAATGATGTATCCGGCCTGCTCGAGGCTCGCCGCTCCGCAATAGCCCCACACGGTCACGAGCGTCTCCGCGTCCGAGCCGTTCTCCAGCCCGTGATAGATGTCGCGTGGAACGAAGCAGACGTCGCCCGGCCGCAGGAAGAACGACTCCTCGCCGACGTGCTTGATCCCGACCCCCTGGATGCAGAGCTCCCACTCTTCCGCGTTGGGGTGGCGGTGCCACGCATGCTGCGCCTTCACGCCCGGCGGCATCGTCGTGCGGCCGACGACGGTCATGGTCGAGCCAACGCTCTTGTCGGTGATGAGCCAGCGCACGTCCATCTTGTGCCAGCCTTCTTCCTCCTTCAGCGACGTGTCGGCGCTGCGGTCGTTAGGCTTGATCTTGAAGCGGCTCTCTTCCTTGACGCTCATGCGCGTTCCTTCCTTCTCAAGGCGGAAATCGAATGGCTCCGGCGTCTGCCATGCGTCCATGATAGCGCCGAACAACTTGTCGACCAGCAAGTGTCGGCGGTGTCGAAGGTCGCTGCGCCGCGCCGGGCTCGAATAGTCCGCGTTATTCGGCGGCCGCCGCGAGCTTCTGCTGTACGTAGTCCCAGTCGCGGTTGAAGCGGTACGAGTGTCGTGACGGCGGCTGCGGCGCCTGCGTCTCCAGCCAGCGCACGCGGCGGTCGGATCGATTGTAGAAGGCGTGGATGCAGCCGACGCCGGTCCAGAATACGTCACCCGCCTTCAGGATGTAGGTCTTGTCGTCGGCCACCGCTTCGACTTCGCCGTCGAGCAGGTAATACGCCTCCTCGAGCGGATGATCGTGCAGGTGCGCAGCACCCCCCGGCTGGTAATCGACCATGAACATCGTGTGGCACTGCGCGTCGAGCCGCTGATCGACCAGCATCTTCACCGAGATGCCGCTATACACGAGGAGCGCGGTCGCCATGCTCGCCGATACGGTGGGCGCGTCGACGCGCGCGCCGACTTTCAGGCTGTCCACGTCGATGTCGCGGTCGGTCATGCGGAAGAAATGGCGCGAGCGCGGATCGCGGATGTCCGTTTCGCCGCCGCGGATCGTTTCCGGTGCACCGAGGAAGAACGTGTCGGCGGGAAGATCGGGCGTGCGCGGCTGCGGCGCGAGCATGTCGAGCCAGCGCGCTTCGCCGTTCTTCGGGCCGAGCCACGCATGCGGCACGCCGACCGGCACGACGCCGCAGGTGCCCGGCGAAAGCGGGTAGGCGCGTCCATTGAGGATGAGCGTCGGCTCGCCGGCGATGACGTAGAAGCTCTCCTCGAACGAATGAAAGTGCGTGTCGATGCGGCCGCCCGCGCCGAGCACGCACAGGCCGAAGCCCATGTGCACGGAGCCCGCCGAGCGGTCGACCATCGAGCAGCGCAGAAATTTTTCGCTGTTGTTCGTGTAGGTGGGTTCCGGCCGGATGTCGGCGGCGCGCCGCATATGATGCATGACGACATTACCTTTGCGCGTGGTCCCGCGCCAAAAAATCGTTCAGCGGCATTGAACGCTAGAGACCGTCGTGTACAGTGTCAAGGTACGAGATCGCTGCCGCACCTTGGAACGCCCTGGATGTCCGTTGCTCGCGCGCATGACGACAAAGCGATCGCACGTCGGCGTTCCGGCGCGCGCGCACAGCGCCGCTTGCCGGAGAGCCAGGCAAAAAGCGTTGCGGGCATCGGCGCGAAGCTGAAGTCGGCTCGCGAACGCAAGGGCATCAGCGTGCGCGGCTTCGCGCGTAGCGTGGCTGTCTCGCCGAGCCTGGTTTCGCAGATCGAGCATGGCACGGTGATGCCCTCGGTCGGGACGCTCTACGCGATGGTGAGCGAACTGGGGCTCGGCCTCGACGAGTTGTTTCCGGAAAAGCCGAAGCGCGTGGGAAACGGCCGCGCACAGCCGATGGAGGAAGCGCGTCCCCGTCCCGTGCGCCGCCGCAACAATCGCGAGGTCATTCGCCTGGCCGACGGCGTCCGCTGGGAGTTGCTGACTCCGACCCCGGATCCGGAACTGGAGTTCTTCTATGTCGTCTACGATGCAGGAGCGGAATCCTGCGACGAGGATCTCCTGGTCCGTCATGGCGGCATGGAATACGCCTACATGATCAGCGGGCGTCTGGGCGTCCGCATCGGATTCAACAAGTACGAGCTCGGTCCTGGGGACTCGATCTCGTTCGACGCGCAGAGCCCGCACCGGCTCTGGACGATCGGCGGGAAGCCGGCCGTGGCGATCTGGGCGGTGCTCAACCGTTCGGGCGACAAGCGAACGCGCCGGGCGCATTGGGTGCGCGCAGGGCAGGCCGAAAACGAGAATGCTGCAAAGCAGCGATCGCGAAAACGCAAGGCGAGACGATAGATGCGAAGCAGCACCGCAACCGCATGTTACGTGCAATTTGCTTGCATGAACCGCGCTCGCCGTTGGGCAGTGGGAAGCAGGGAAGGAATGGCGTCCCACCGCTATTCTCGATCTGCAATCGACCTGCCGGTCGAGCTGCCGTTACGCGCGATGATTGCAGGAGAATTCTACGGTGGCCTCGCGCGCCGCTGCACGGCACGCTAAGCTTGATGGAATGGAAACACTTATTTTCGACGGACGACGGAACGAAACGCAAAGGGAGGTGAAGATGATGAAGTCCAACATTATGTCGCGCAGGGCGCTTGGCGCCGCTACGCTTCTTGCGGCGGCGGCGTTTCTCGCGGGGCCTGCCGCCGCGCAAACCAAGGATCCGATTGTGATCGGCGGCACGCTCG
>JADYXZ010000007.1 GCA_020853885.1 Bradyrhizobiaceae bacterium
CGCCCGCTGTCGTGCCTCGCAAGCACGGGACCGGGAGCTGCGGGGCTCCGCCCGGCGGCATTACGACCGCCTGCCAGGAGCTGGCTGAGAGCGGGCCGACTGGACGGAAGTCCGACCGGCCTCGGGAGAAGCGCGGCCCGCAGTTGAAGACGCCGTGATGGAGCGCCGCAAGGCGCGCGTCTCCGCAAGGAGGCGCAGACTGAAACGATGTGGCGCCGAGCGGCGCTCCATCCCCTCACTTCAAGTGAGGGAAACTGACGAAACCTCGGATGCAGAACGCATCGCGAGAACAAACGATGCTGTTTGAGAATCTGATTTGCCGGTGGACGCAAGCCATTCGTCATTGCGAGGCGGCGAATCCGCCGAAGCAATCCAGACGGTATGGAAAGCGCCTGGATTGCTTCGCCCCTCCCCCGGATCAAGTCCGGGGTCGGGGCTCGCAATGACAACGGGAGGTACGCGGCCTCGGCCGGGACGACAGAAATCGAAGCGGGAGGAGTCTCCTTGAACCAATCTCGCCAGCGCGACTTGAATCATTTTCTCAGCTGCCGCGGAATCGAGCCGCGAAGCCCGCTGAATCGGAATCTCCGCTTCCGCCGCGCCCCGCATCTTCCTGATTCGACTCAAGAATCGGCATCGCCGCGCAAGCCCGCCTCAGGTGAAAAGTCGCCTCAGCTTGCATCGAGTTGCGAGCGGCAACCGCCACTTCGGCCTGGGCGGTTCGCCCGCCCTTCACCACCGCGCCGGGGGCTCCTTGCCGTGCAGGATTTCCTCGAGCCGCCGCCGCGTCCCGGCGGTCGTCCCCTCCGGCAGCGCGTCCAGCGGAAAGAACGCCGCCTCGCGGATTTCGAGGTTCGGCTTCGGCGGCCCCTTCCAGTCGAACGCCCGCACCACATAGACCGCCACATGATCGCGCGACGACGCATGCGGATTCAGAAACATGCCGTGCAGCACCGGTGCGCCGGTGAGCGCGACGTTCCCCTCCTCCTCGAGCTCGCGCCCGAGCGCCTCGAGCATCGTCTCGCCCGGCTCCACGCCGCCGCCCGGCAGGTGCCAGCCGCGCGCATAACCGTGCCGCACGAGGAGCACCCCGCCCCGCCCGTCGAGCACGACGCCGCGCACGCCGAGCGTGAGCCCGCGCTTCATCCGCCAGTAGATATGCGCAAGCCACCGCAGCATCGCCATCCCGCAGAATCGCCTGCATCCTACTGCAAGGCCGCGCAACCGGAATGCCCGGAGCATTTCGCCCCGATCCGCGCTATGAAGGTCGCCCGCTTTCGCCAGCCCGTGAGCCAGCCATGAAGCGTTTTGCCGATCTGACCGAACAGGAAATCCTGGCCTTGGCCATCTCCAACGAGGAAGAGGACAGCCGCATCTATCTCGGCTTCGCCGAGGGCCTGCGCGAGCAGTATCCCGCCTCCGCCAAGATGTTCGAGGAGATGGCGGCGGAGGAGATCCGCCACCGCACCATGCTGTTCGACCTCTACCGGCAGAAGTTCGGCGAGTACCTGCCGCTCATCCGCCGCCAGGACGTCAAGGGCTTCCTCAGCAAGCGGCCGCTCTGGCTCGTGCGCCCGCTCGGGCTCGATGCCGTCCGCAAGTACGCCGCCGGCATGGAATACGAGGCCGCGCGCTTCTATCGCAAGGCCGCCGAGAGCGCCCGCGACGCTTCGATCCGCGAACTGCTCATCCGCCTCGCCGAGGCGGAAGACCGTCACGAGAGCTTCGCCGAGAAGCTCGACGAGAAATATCTCACCAAGGATGCCCGCGCCCGCGAGGACGAGACCGCGCGCCGCATGTTCCTCCTGCAATACGTGCAGCCGGGGCTCGCGGGCCTGATGGACGGCTCGGTCTCGACGCTCGCCCCACTGTTCGCCGCCGCCTTCGCCACGCACGCGCCGTGGGAGACGTTTCTCGTCGGCATGGCCGCCTCGGTCGGCGCCGGCATCTCCATGGGTTTTGCGGAAGCCGCCTCCGACGACGGCTCCCTCACCGGCCGCGGCTCGCCCTGGATCCGCGGCACCGTCACCGGCGCCATGACCACGATCGGCGGCGTCGGCCACACGATCCCCTATCTGATCCCCGATTTCTGGGTCGCGACGACGATCGCGATCGCCGTCGTCGTGGTCGAGCTGCTGGTGATCTCCTGGATTCGCTGGCGCTACATGGATACGCCGTTCCTCAACGCCACCTTCCAGATCATCGTGGGCGGCACGCTCGTGTTCCTGGCGGGCATCCTCATCGGAAGTGCGTAGCGCATGATCCACTCGGCCAGATCGAACCAGTACTCCGCTCGTCCCCGCGAAAGCGGGGACCCAGGGCAACAATCGCATGCGCAAGTGGCTCTAGATTCCCGCTGGAGCCTGTCCTCGGGCGAGCCAAAGGCGAGACCCGAGGGCGGGAATGAGCGGACTGTGAGTAGCATGTCAGGAATTTGGCGCTGACAGAATGTTCGTCCTCGCCCACCTCTCCGATCCGCACCTGTCGCCGCTGCCCTCGCCGGGCATCGGCGAGCTCATGAGCAAGCGGCTCGTGGGTTACATCAACTGGTACCTGCGCCGCTCCCCGCATCACGATCCGCGCGCCCTCGACAAGATCGTGCGCGACCTGCAGGCCCAGCAGACCGACCACATCGCCGTCCTCGGCGACCTCATCAATATCTCCCTGCCGGCCGAATATCCGATGGGCCGGGCGCTGCTCATCCGCCTCGGCTCGCCCGAGAACGTGACGCTCGTCCCCGGCAATCACGACGCCTACGTGCGCACCGCGCGCGAGACGTATCTGTCCGCCTGGGGCGAATATCTCCTGGGCGATCGCGGCACGACGCAAGGCAATCCGTTCCCCTTCGTGCGCAAGCGCGGCAAGGTCGCGCTGATCGGGCTCTCCACGGCGCTGCCGACCCTGCCCTTTCTCGCCACCGGCACCGTCGGCAAGGCGCAGCTCGACCGCCTCGCCGGCCTGCTGCCCGCGCTCGAACGCGAAGGCTTCTTCCGCGTCGTGCTGATCCATCACCCGCCGGCCGGCAAGCGCAAGCCACACAAGATTCTCACCGATGCCGCCGCCTTCCGCGCCGTCATCGCCGCCCACGGCGCGGAGCTGATCCTGCACGGCCACGATCACCGGCAATCGCACCTGGCGATTGCCGGTCCGCGCGGCGAGGTGCCGGTGCTCGGCGTTCCCTCCGCATCGGCTCCGCCCGCCGACGAACGGCCGGCTGCCTACAACCTGTATCGGGTCGGCGGCGCTCCCGGTACCTGGACCTGCGAGCTGGAGACGCGCGGCTTCCGGCCCGACGGCACGATCGCGACGCTCGCCCGCAGCAGCCTATCCGAAGCCGGCCTCAGCGCAGCGCCAGCACGCTGAGCACGACGATAATGCCGATCGCAATCCCCGCCACCAGGCTAACCACGACGGGCACGATCAGTCCGCTTTCCCGCAGCCTGTCCGCGAGCGCGTTCCGTCGCGGCGGCTCCGGCAGGACCACGGGCTCGAGCAGCTTCGCCTGCGGCATGAACGGCGCCGGCGCCATGCCCGCCAGCATCTGCTCCCGCGCCACCATGCGCCGCGCGACGTAGCGCGTCACCGCCGGCACGATCATCTCGATGGCGAGCGACTCCGCCAGCACCCGCCGCCCGTGCACGGTGTCCTGCAGGAAACGGTAGGTCCGCTTGTCACGCCCCATCACCACATAGGCGACCATGTCGATCCACAGCCGCAGTTGCGTGCCGCCGCTGATGCCGCGGTCGAACAGATCGAGGTGCTCCGCCGGCACGTCCGCGAACACCGGATCGAGCGCCTCGTTGAGCAGCTCGAGCCGCGCCGCCTCCGCGTCGCGCAGTTCGACGATGACGGCCGAGCGCTCCGCCGCTTCGATGCGCGCGGTGCGCAGCGCATCGCGCAGCGGCTTCGCCGGGAATTTCTGCGGTCCGGATTCGTCCATGGGTCCCGTCCGCGCGCAGCCTATCCCTTTGGTTCGAAAGCGGGAAGTGGCGGCCGGGCGCGCCCGCGACAAAGGCGGCGAACGCGCCTATAGCTTGGCACCGTCCGCCCGCCGGGGATCCCGTCCTTGACCGCTTTCGTCCTTGCCGCCGTCCTGTTCGGCGCGCTGATCCACGCGATCTGGAACGCCCTCGTCAAATCCCGGCCCGACAAGTTCATGGCCGCCGCCATGATCGCCACCGGTGCCGGCGTGGCCGCGCTGCCGTTGCTGGTCTTTTCGCCAGTGCCGCCCGCCGCCTGGCCCTATATCGCCGCCTCCTCCGTCATTCATGTCGGCTACTTCGCCCTCGTCGCCTTCGCCTACCGGCAGGCCGATCTCGGCGCCGCCTACCCATTGACGCGCGGCAGCGCGCCGCTCTTCACAGCCGTTCTCGCCTTTCTGCTGATCGGCGAGGCGCTGTCGCCCGCCGCCTGGTTTTCCGTGATCGCGATCGCGCTCGGCATCATCGTCTTGTCGGCGGACGCCTTCCGGCGCGGCGGGCTCGGCGGTTCCCCCGCCCTCGCCGCCTGCGTCAATGCCGGCGTCATCGTCCTCTACACGCTGGTCGACGGCCTCGGCGCGCGCATCACCGGCAACGGATTTGTCTATGGCGCCTGGATGCTCGCCGGCACGGCGATTCTGCTGGCCGCGCTCATGCTCGCATGGCGGCCCAAGCCGGTCGTCGAGAGCTCTCGGGCCGCGTGGCCGTTCGCGCTCGGCGCCGGCGCGCTCACGCTTACGTCCTATGCAATCGCATTGTGGGCGATGACGAAGGCGCCGATCGGCCTCGTCGCCGCCGTGCGCGAGACGTCCGTGCTGTTCGCGGCGATTCTCGGCGCCGTGCTGTTCAAGGAGCCGTTCGGGCCGACGCGCTGGATCGCGCTCGCCTTGATCGTCGGGGGGATTGTCGCCTTGCGGCTGGCCAGCGCCTGAGCGCGCGGCTTACTGCCGGTACTGCTGGATGCGCGTGGTGCGCAGCCCGGCCAATCCGTGCCGGTCGATCGACTGCTGCCAGGCGAGGAATTCTTCCACGGTCAGCGTGTAGCGCTGGCACGCTTCTTCCAGCGAGAGTAAGCCGCCGCGCACCGCGGCCACGACCTCGGCCTTGCGCCGGATCACCCACCGTCTCGTGTTCGGCGGCGGCAGATCGGCGATCGTCAAGGGACTGCCATCCGGCCCGATGACATACTTCACCTTCGGGCGCTGAAGTTCGGTCATGCTACGCTCACTCGACACACTGAAGCCGAGCGGAAACTAGGCGCGAGGCATGAACATTTCCCTAAGCGACTCTTTCTAAATCCTTGCTCCGAAAGGAAAGCATTGGTTAACGGCGGGCCGGCAAGTGGCGCGAATGAACGGCTCTAGGACGTTTCCGATGTCTCCGGCGTTTCGTCCGGAGTGGAGGAATCGTCGCCGGAAGTTCCCGAGTTCCCCGGGTTCCCGGACGAATCCGGGTTTGCGGCGCGCTGCACGGAGCGGATCTGATCCATCGTGATCAACGTCGCGCCGATCAAGAGCACCGGCTCGGCGCCGGAAACGTCGACCTGATCGACGATGCCGGAGAAGCTCGTCTGCACGCTTGCGGCCTGGCCGCTCGCATCGGTCGCGTTCACAACGATCTTGTAGGAGCCCGACGGCGCCATCGTGCCGGTCGAGGTGCGGCCGTTCCATTGATAGGGCTGCGTGCCGGCATCGAGCGTCTTCGTCTCCGTATAGACCGTGCTTCCGTTCTGATCGACGATCGAGATGTTCGCCTGCACCGGATTCGCCGACGTCAGATACCAGACCGCCAACCCGTCGCGCAGCTCCGTGGTCGAGCCTTCTGCCGTCACATGCGTTCCAACGAACCCGAGCGCGGTCACGTTGTGCGCGACCTGCGACAGCTTCACGAGCGACTCGAGATTCTCGTTCGAGCGCAACTGCTGTTCGACACCGGCGAAGGCGACGAGTTGCTGCGTGAACTGGTTGGTGTCCAACGGATCCAGCGGATTCTGGTGCTGCAACTGCGTCGTCAGCAGTGTCAGAAACGTCTCGAAATTCGAGGCGATCGTCTGCCGGGTAATCCCGGAACCGGCGGAAGTGCTGCTGCCGACGCTGTCGATCGCCATGGCGCTCTCCTAGACCCGGATATCGACGCCGCCGCGCGCCAGGATCGATGCGCGGTAGCTTTCGATCACGCTGCCGGGAATTTCGCCTTCATCGCCCGCGGCGGAATCCGAAAGCGGTGCGGATTTGCCGTGACCGTCCTGCGCAGAATTCTCGCCATGCTGCCGCAGCGAGAATTGCAGGCCGGCATCGTCCGTCTTCAGGCCCGCCTGCTGCAACGCGCGCTCGAGGTTGCGCGCGTCCCGCTGCATCAGGTCGAGCGTCTCCGGCCGGTCGACGGTCAGCCGGGTCGAGACGTTGCCGTGCCGGTCGACCTCGAGCCGCACCTCGATGCGCCCGAGCTCGGGCGGATCGAGGCGGATATCGAAGCGCCGCTGGCCGTCCCGCATCCGGCTGACGATCTCGACGGCGATTGCGTTGGGGGTAAGCGGCACCGGGTTGGCATCGGCCGCGATCACAGGCTGGAAGCTCACCGGATTTGCGCTCGCGGCAGGCGGCCGGACCGGCTGCAAGGAAGCAGCCGATGCGCCGGGGTCGAGCTGCACTGTCGGCGAGGATTCGATCTGCGGCGCGGCCGAATGCGCAACCTCGGCGGCGTGCGGCTGCAGCGGCGCTGCAGGCTTCGCGTCCTGCATCGGCGACGGATTCTGCTGGTGTGGATTCTGGGAATGCTGTTGCGGATTCTCCCCGTCGGAGAACGGCGGCGCATTTTCCCGCGCGGCCGCCGCAACCGGGTTCGGATGCACGGGCTGCTGTCCCGGCGCTTGTTCCGGCCCGCGCGGCGCCTGCGAGGAATTGCCGGGATTGACCGCTGGGCCGGCGGACGCCTCGTCGCCGCCGGTTATCTTGGATGCCGAAGCGGCCTTCGCGATCGGCTCGCTCGGCACCGCAGCCGCGGTGAGGATCGCCGCGTCCTGCTCCGGCGCATCGTCCGGTTGGTCGGCAGGAAGCGGATCGATGTCGTCGCTCGCCATCTGATCGCTTTCCGGCGCGGCGGCACTCACGGAATCCGGATCGGCCTCGGGCTCGGCTTCCGCATCGACGTCCACCGCCTCGATCGTCCCGACGTCTGGCATTTCCGGCTGCTCGATCCCTTCTGCACTTTTCGCCACCGCCTCGGCGTCGGACCCGTCCGGCTTCTTGGTCGACGCGGCACTATCCGCAACCGCCTCCTCAGCAAGAACCGTCTCTGCAGCGACTGGCAGCGTTTCAGCGTCGGCTGAATGTTCGGATTCGGTCGCCGACGACGAAATCGCGACTTTCTCCTCGACCGCCGCCTCGGAAGACTTGCCGGACTTGCATGCGTCGGTTTTGTTGCAGCCCGGCTTATTCGTCTGTGCGCTCTTTGCCGCCTTGCTCCGTTCGAGCGCGTCTGCACGAGCGCTTGCACTCGGCACGGGGGCGGCCGGCGAGCAGTCTCGCTTGCCGTCCAAGGCCGCCTCGCTGCGATCACTGCGCGGCGCGGCGGTATGCTCCAGAATCTCCGAAAATACGTCGCCGCCGCGGTCGGCGGGCCGGCTGTCGGCGCGCGGGCGGGGCTCGGCGGACTGAATGACGCTGACGCTGGACAAGGTCTGGTTCCCTGCGTGACACGTTGATCCGGCCTTGCCGGAGCAAGCGGCGGGCCAATCCCCGTCGTCGGGAAGCCAGCATTTCCGGGGGTTTTTGCGCCTCGTGGCGCCGCGGCCACGCGGCAGGATTAACCCGCCCGGCAAGGATTGCCGGGTCGGGTACTTTGCGCCGCGGCCATCGTCCCCATATAACGGACTGGCGCGGCACGGCCGGCACGAGACGCAACATGCAGCTGGATTTCGACATCGAGGGACGCCCCGAGACGACGCGCGTTATTGTCGCCATGTCGGGTGGGGTGGACTCCTCGGTGGTCGCCGCCCTCCTGAAGCGCGTCGGCTACGAGGTGATCGGCGTCACGCTCCAGCTTTACGACCACGGCGACGCGACGCAGCGCAAGGGCGCCTGCTGCGCGGGCCGCGACATCCATGATGCCCGCGCGGTGGCTGCGAAGCTCGGGATCGCGCATTTCGTGCTCGACTACGAGGAGCGCTTCCGCTCGACGGTGATCCAGCCGTTCATCGACAGCTACGCCGCCGGCGAGACGCCCGTTCCCTGCGTCGCCTGCAACCAGTACATCAAGTTTGCCGACCTGCTCGAGACGGCGCGCGACCTTGGCGCGACCGCGCTTGCCACCGGCCACTATGTCGAGACGCGGCGGCTCCCCAACGGGCGCCGCGCGCTGTTCCGCGCGCAGGATTCCGAGCGCGACCAGAGTTATTTCCTGTATGCGACGACCCCGGAGGAGCTCGATTTTCTCCGCTTCCCGCTCGGCGGCCTGCCCAAGGCCGAGGTGCGGGCGCTGGCGCGGGAGTTCGGCTTGATCGTCGCCGACAAGCAGGACAGCCAGGACATCTGCTTCGTGCCGACCGGCCGCTACACCGACCTGATCACCCGCCTTAAGCCGGAAGCCGCGGAGCCCGGCGACATCGTGCACATCGACGGCCGCGTGCTCGGCAAGCATCCGGGCATCGTGCATTACACCGTCGGTCAGCGCCGCGGCATCGGCATCGCCACCGGCGAGGCGCTCTATGTCGTGCGGCTCGATCCCGAGCGGCGGCAGGTGATCGTCGGCCCGCGCGAGGCGCTGCAGGTCCACCGCATCAGAATCGAAGAGGTGAACTGGCTCGGCAACCGGCCGATCGAGGAGGAAGCGCGCGGCGGCCTGCCCGTCTTCGTGCGCGTCCGCTCGACACGCCAGCCGCGTCCCGCCACCCTGTTCGCGACGGCAGCCGGCATCGAGGTTGAGCTCGTCGACGGCGAGGAGGGCGTCGCGCCGGGACAGGCATGCGTCATCTACGATTCCGCCGATCCGCATGCCCGGCTGCTTGGCGGCGGCGTGATCAAGGGCACCATCCCCGCGGCCGGAGTCGTTCGCGCCGATGCAGCCGCCGAGCTCGCAACCGCCGCCACCTGAGTACCCGCGTGCGCGAGCCCGATCTCGACATCAAGACGATCGCCAAGGCCTATGCCCGTTGGGCGCCGGTTTATGACCTTGTGTTCGGCGCGGTGTTTGCGCGCGGACGCGAGGCTTCGATCAAGGCTGCCGAGCGCGTCGGCGGCCGCATCCTCGATGTCGGCGTCGGCACCGGGATTTCGCTGCCCGACTACAAGCGTACCAGCCGCATCTACGCCGTCGACTACTCCGAGCCGATGCTGAAGCAGGCGCGCGAGCGCGTTGTCGGGCAGAAGCTCGACAACGTCGAGTGCGTGGCCGTCATGGACGCCCAGTCGCTCGGCTTTGCCGACGCGGTGTTCGACGTGGTGATCGCGCAATACGTGATCACCGCGGTTCCCGACCCCGAGGCGACGCTCGACGAGTTCGCCCGCGTGGTGCGACCCGGCGGCGAGATCATCCTCGTCAACCACATCGGCGCCGAAAGCGGCCCGCGCCGGCTGTTCGAGCAGGGCTTCGCGCCGGTCGCCCGCAAGCTCGGCTGGCGGCCGGAATTCCCCTGGGAGCGGCTCGCCCGCTGGGCCGCACTGCACGGCGGCGTCCGCTTCGTCGAGCGCGTGCCGATGCCGCCGCTCGGGCATTTCTCGCTGGTCCGCTATCAGCGCCTGCCGGCGGAAGCAGCGGCCGGGATACCGCATTCCGCGGCTTGACACCGCCCCGCGCGCCTTTAGAACCAGCGCCCGACCCCTTATATGATTGATTTGAAAGCCCGGCCTCACCGGGCTGGTGGCGGCGGGGTAGCTCAGCTGGTTAGAGCAGCGGAATCATAATCCGCGTGTCGGGGGTTCGAGTCCCTCCCCCGCTACCAAACTTCTCCCTGTCATATCGCATGTTTCCGTCTCCTTCGGTTGGCGGAACCCGCGCGGTTTGACCGCTCGCGGGCAGGGTTTGACAGTTTTGTTCGGCGCTTGTTCACCTCGCGCTCAAACGCCTTCACGACCCCCTTCATCTTGGGCTTGAGGTCGGCACCGCGCGCGTAGTGCCGCGCCATCTCGATTGTCTTCTGGCCGAGCGCGTCCGCGATGGTGCGCTCGTCGAATCCGGCTTCGCGCAGGATGACCGCGACCGTGTGCCGGAGCCCGTAGAGCGTGAGGCCAGGGCCAATCTTCCCGGCCTTCTCCAGCTTCATGCGGTAGGTCCGCCAGGAGGCGCGAAACCCGCTCTCCGTCCACGGCTTGCCGCGGGCGTTCGCGCAGAGCGTGATTGCGTCGTGCGTGGGTGCCGCCCCGATGATTTTCTTCAGTGACTTGGGCGCCGGCCAGTATACCGGCTCGCCGGTCTTGCTTCGGCGCGTGGCTATCTCACCGGCCTTGAAGAACGTGCGCGGGAGCTTCAGCGCATCCGAAGGGCCGAGGCCCGTGAACATCATCAGCGCCAGCGCCGGCTTCAGGTGCTTCGGCGCATGGTCGAGCGTGACGTGGCGCTCCCCGTCTGTCCAAGGCCGGTTCGCGTCCGGCGTGCCTTTGGGCTTGCGGATATTCCGCACCCGCGCTGCCGGGTTGGCTTGCAGGAAATTGCGCTCCAGTCCCCAGGCGAACAGGATCGACAGCACCGCCTTCACATAGTTGCCGAAGCGCCGCCCGCGCTCCCCTGCCTTGTCGCGGATGCGCACGACAAGCGGCCGGTCGAAGCGTACAAGCGGCGTGGACTCAATGGGCCGCAGGTAGTCGAAAATTCTTTGATAGTCAGAGCGCGTGCGCGGCGCGAGATCGGTGAACGCTCTGTCCTGCTTGTAGTCCTTGAGAAGCATCCCGACCGTGCCCGGTTTCGGCGGCAGTTGGAGCACCGCCGCTTGCGAGATGCGCGCGCATTCGGCGAAGAACTCCGCCGAGCCGAGCGGCGCTTTGTGCAAGTCCACCGGCGTCCTGCTCTTGCGATGGTAGCACCGCGTCTTGCCGTGCCGGTCGCGAAAAATCTGAAAGCCCTTTACGCGAATGACAGTCATGGAACCAACCTCGCCACAATCGAATCCGTGTCATCTCTTTCTGTTTTTATGCCGTCGAGCCACGCATCCAGGTCCCGCACATCATATCGCCTGTCACCGTTTGCAAAGACCACCGGCGCAACCGGACACTCCGCGTCAAAGCGACTCACCGACCGGCCGCAGTGCGCCGCAGCCTCTCGTTTCGTGAGCATCCGTTTTGGTATTACCGTCAAGTTGACTATCGCATTCGACATGTTCGCGCTCGGCAATTGCAGTTAGTGGCTCGCGGCGACTCTTTGGTCGCGAACCACCTTTGTGCTTCTGCGACCACTACCGCTCCATCCAGAAGTCGCCGAACGAAGGCGTCAGCGGGGCAGCAGATGCCCAACCGTCGCGGAGATATTCCTTGGAGTCCTTCGCGGGTCCGTTGCAAACGCAACGAACACACGAATCTAGGGAGTGGATAAGCACAAGTACGGGACTTTGCTGTCCAATACTCCTGAAGGTACAATACGGTAGGCAGCGGTAGCGCATGTTTTCCTCCTACGGATGGTGTGCGCAGTTGCCATGGAAGCCGACGATGAGTCGGACTCCGAAGCCCCCAGTGTCAGCTGGGGGCTTTTCTCTTGCGGACGTGGCTGCAAGAAAAGTCTGAAATCGAGACAACAAAAAACCCGCGAGATTTTCGCGGGCGAGAAGGTTCGAGCGGAAGATTCACGCTTTTGGCGTTTAGTACACGGCCAGCTATTCGGCACAGACATAACCGAACTCCTAGATTCGTCTTGAGCGATCCCCCCTTTTGCCTTCAGCGCCCGTGAACGAATCCAACTTTTACCGACTAATTTGGCAGATATTATAAATTGGGGCGTTTGTAAATTGATGCAGGTTTGACAGTTACATCGTTGCAGAAAGTCCCCTTTTTAAGGCCTTTCTGCGTCTTGCAACGCTGTTGCCTACTAAAAAAAATGCCCCGCGCTTGGTGCGGGGCATAAATCTGTCAGCGTCGGCGTTGCGGCTTCCGCTCATTGCGGCTTGCCGCTTCGTCCTCGCTTTTGGGCGGCCGAAGGACAATTTTGCAATGGCCCTCTCCGTTCGAGATCGGCAGAGCTTGCAGGATGACGTTGTAGCCGGTGCCGTCCTGGTGCGGGAATGCCGCGCCGATGGGGAGCCAGTAGTCGTCCTGCCCTTCCCGCTTCACCACGCTATACGCGCGGAACGCGGGCTGCGGTGCTTCGCGGGCCATCTCAGTGCTCCATGGGGTTAGTCGCCGGGCGCAGCGTGTTCGTTACGCCCTTGCGAATGAGCGCGAGTGCCTCGTCCAGAGTGTGGACGCGACCGTTCGCAAGTTCCTGATTGAGAAGTTCGAGATTGTCTTCGTCGATGATCGTGGCCTGTACGCCCACGAACAGCAGACCATCCGCACCGAGCGCAAGTTCGACATTTACGAACTGGATTTCTGGTGCGAACGGAGGCACGGGTGCCGCAGTGTTGCGACCGTCTATGTCAAGCATCAAACCCTCCGTCATGCACGGCCGGCACCCCAATATGAGGTGACGGCCAACACGACGGATTCCAGTCCTATTGTACCATTTCGCCTTCAGCGGCAGAGACGCGCTTCCGGCCCTTGCGTTTCGCTTTGGATGCGGCCGTTAGCGGGGCAACGAGCTTTTCGTACAGGCCGAATAGGTGTTCCACCCGCTCGCGGTCGCTCTGGAATTTTTCTTTGCGATAGAGTCTGTCTACAGCGTCATCCAGCGCCCGGTGAGCAGAACGCAAATCATCCTTCATCACATCAGCATCGTATAGGTCAGCCAGCGTAGACCCCGTATATCTTTCCCGCGCATCCAGTATTCCCTGCCCCAAGCGCCTTATCTTTTCCGTTTCAGCTTCCGATCCGACCGGCCAAGGAAAGCAGTTGTAATTGATGCCGACTGAATACTGAAATCGACTTTCTAGTCTTCCGCCAACAATCTGCGTCCAAGCCATGTGCATACGCGATGTTAGTACAGCAAAATGCCATAGATTGGCGTCAAGAATTAGACGGAGCTTATTGCTCGGAATAATTGGCGGGCTCAGCCAGCCTATCGGAATATACTCGCGATTCTCCGAGCTAACTTCTGGCACAGCTAGGAACGGCCGGTCGGGAATTGTCTCAACATTAAATTTTGCTGGAAAGTCAGCAATCTTAAGTGTGCTCTTTCGCTTACTCTTGCGACGAAACTCCCGTACCAAACGAAGTCGTTCTGCGACATGGGGCATCGCGCGCAATTCCTGTGGGGTTGCTTCTTGAAGCGCAAGAATCCACCGGCCTATGCCATTCACAAATTCTTCCGTGCCTAAGAAGGGTCGCAAGAACCGCTCAGCCGCCGGCTCCTGCAAAATGAACGCCGCTCGTTCGCTATCGTCAAATATCAAATGACCGTTGTCTATGGGTTGAGTTCCAGTAATCATTTTAGGAACATCCATCAACGAGCGACTTCGTTCAACGCAAACCAGATGACGGTCTGTGAGCTTGCTGGCGTCAATGAGATAAGGTGACAGCGAAGAATGCCGACTTTCAACAGCGTCACCTGTATATGAACTGTAAGAAAATAACCGCTTCTCCTTCGGCTCATCCTCTCTCCGAGTAATTCCGAGAATGACCACATGCACCCGCGCCTTGCCGCGAGCTTCAGAACCCCATGCAAAAGTTCGGTGAGCAAACCAGATTTCTAGTCCAAGCTTCTGAAAAAGGATCGGCCACAGCTGGGCAACCTGTTCGCCTTGCGTGATGGAGTTCGTTGCCACGAACCCGATACGGACTGGAACACCTTGAATATACTCCCCGGCCTTGATGAACCACGCCGTCACGTAGTCCAGCGTGCCCCCCGAGCCGCCGAGATTGGCGATCCGCCGCACCTGCGCTCTCTGCACATCCGTCTGGTATTTCGCGCCCACGAACGGCGGATTGCCGAGCACATAAGAACATTCCCCCACCGGCAGCACCGTGTTCCAATTCGTCTCCAGCGCATCCGCGTTGTGAATATGTGGAGAGGTTTTGAGCGGGATGCGCGCATAGTGGTCGCCAAACTCCAGCGACAGCTTGTTGTTCATGATGTGGTCCATCATCCACAGCGCAACCTCCGCTATGCGGGATGGAAACTCAAAAATCTCGATGCCATAAAATTGGTTCACATCAATCACGGACAGGAGCGACACGTCCAAGAATGTTGTCTGGCCCTTCGGGTGAATTTCCCGCAACACTTCAATCTCAAGCTCGCGCAATTCGCGGTACGAGATAATCAGGAAGTTTCCGCACCCGCACGCTGGGTCAAAGAACTTTAGCGTGCCGAGCTTCTTCTGGAACTCTTCCAGAGCCTTGCGGCGGCCGGAGTCGCGGCGTGCGCGCAAATGCACAAACTCTGAGCGCAATTCGTCCATGAACAGCGGCTGGATGACTTTCAGGATGTTCTTTTCGATCGTGTAATGACCGCCAGATGCCCGCCGCTCCTTTGCGTTCATCACGGATTGGAACAGCGAGCCGAAGATCGCGGGCGAGATCGCATCCCATGCGAAATCGCACACCTCCAGCAGCTTCTTGCGCATTTTCGCGTCAAAGGCCGGAATGCCCAGCCGGTGTTCAAACAGCTCCCCGTTTACATAGGGAAATTTCTGCAAGTCTTCGTCCAGATTCTTTAGCCGCTTCTCCACCGGCGTGTTGAGCACTTCAAACAGCTGGCTCAACATCGGCCCTACATCGCTCCCGTCTACGCGCGTGCGCTGATCCAGCAGATCGTAGAAGATGCCGCGCGGTTCAAAGATGCCGGTGTCGTCCGCGAACAGGCAGAACACGAGCCGCACCAGAAAGCGTTCCAAGTCGTGCCCCACATATCCGGCATCTTTAAGCTGGTCGTGGAGTTCACCCACCAGCTCCGACGCTTCAATGTTGACGGGGTCTTGATCATGGAACGTGCGCTTCTCGACACCAAGGATGAAGCCGAAGTGCTCTACTTTCTTCGGCAGATCCTTCAGCGCAAACTTGACCTCGTTTCCTTCGTCTAGGTCGTAGAGTTCAAAGGTCTGGAAATCGCTGACGAGGATGTGGCGCGGCAGTTCCGCTTCCTTGAGGCCCGGAAAGTAATCGAGCGCCTGTTTCTTCGCTTTGGTGAGGTTGCCACCCGCGCTCTTTTGCTCGACCAGCAACACCCCTTTCCAGAACAGGTCTATGAATCCGTGCTTGCCGTCCAGCTTCTTGACCGGCTCCTCAAAGCTCGCGACGCGGCGTCGCGTGACGCCGAAAATCTCAAAAAATTCGTTGTAGAAACTCTGCGCTTCCCCTTTTTCATAGGCCGCTCCCTCCCACTCTTTCGCAAAGGTGGCGGCGCGGACGCGGATTTCATTCCAAGAAAGGCGCATTAGACCATTGTAAGCGCACGCCCCTGATTCAACCAAGCGTAGTGTCGGCGATAGTCGCGGTCGGCCGCTTTGGGGATAACCGGCGAGAGGTGGAGGCGAGCCGCGATATCATCCCTAGTAATGACCCCCGAACAGCCGCGAACGGTCGCGACCGGACGCGAACATTCGCCGCCCCACTACTCCCTCACCATCGAGCAGGCGGCCGACCTCTATGCCAAGGCCGGGCACCCGCGCACCTTCCGCGCTGTCCAGAAATACTGCGCCCTCTCCAAGCTGGATTGCCGCAAGGTCGAGACCGAGACCGGCGAGAAGTATCTGGTCGCGCCTTATTCGGTGGAGCGCCACATCGCCTACATCAACGAGGTCCGAACAGCTGCGAACGGACGCGACCGGTCGCGAATAGACGCGAACGTTCGCGAACAGTCGCGAACGGAAAAAAGCGTTGAAGTTGCGAGTGCGAACAGTGACGAACAGCCGCGAACGGACGCGACCGGTCGCGAACAGGATGGCCGCTATCTGGAGGCGCTGGAGCGCGAGAACGGCTTTCTGCGCGAGCAGATCACCGTGAAGGACAGCCAGATTAAGGACCTCACCGAGCGCGCGCGGGAAACGAACCACCTGATCGCCGGCTTGCAGAAGATGCTCACGCCCCTCCTCGGGAGCGCGGGCGAGACACAGGACCACCCCAATAGGGGATAAGGGGAAAGCGCGCGAGCCGCAGCGCGTATAATGGCGCTATGGACTTCTCCACGCGCCATATCGGCGACCTCATCAAGGATCGCAACATCGTCCTCAAGAACGCCGACATCGCGACGACGCACGGCTTCACGCAGGTGCCGAACTTCATCCTGCGGACGAAGAAGCTCAGCGCGGGGGACAAGCTCGCTTTCGCCATGCTCCTCAGCTACGCATGGCAGAACGACTTCTGCTTTCCCGGCCAGCAGCGCCTCGCGGCCGACATGGGCATCACCGAGCGCAGCGTTCGCACCCACCTCAAGGCGCTCGAAGCGGCGGGGCTTCTGGCCATCACCCAGCGCGGCCAGGGCAAGACCAACCTGTACGAACTCAATCTCAAGCCGAAACGTCGCTGATTGCCGGTGCAGACCGGAAAAAAACTTCCGGTCTTGACCGGAAGAAATCGCCCGCTCTAGACCGGACGAAAACTTCCGGTCCTTCTACTAAAGAATACTCAGTGAAGAACACTCATATAAAAAGAAACAGGGACAAGCTCATTTTCTTAAAAGGGGAAAGCACCGCTCCAAACCAAGACACGCCGCAAATTTCAGCGCGATTTCGTTCTCTTACGCGCCACAAAAGGTAAGCCGCCGGTACAATAGGGGATACAATCCCGTTTGTAGCCCCGGCGGCTTGCTCCGCACCCGCAAGTCCTTACGGGTGCTCACTTGATCCCCCCAATTTTGTCGGGCGTCCCGCCCGACCCCGTGCCGCCACTCCGCCTGCAAATGCTTCCGCTGGGGCGTTGCATTTGCGGTGAGGCGGAGCTGGCGGCCCTTCGCGTTTCCTCGCCGTGCGGCTCGGCGCTTCGGGCTGACGGCACGGGGTCGGCCGGCTGCGCCGGACGCCCGTCGCATAGTCGCGCCGCTGGGGCGGCGCTCCTTGCTTTGGGGCTCCGACAAAATTGGGGGGATGTCCGAACCGGGCCTGACGGCGGTCGCTGTCGCTCCTCGGTACTCGCGAGGCGCGAGTGCTGACCAGATGTGCGCCTGTCGGCGCTCCGCGCCGGCAGCCACGGTATACTGCAGGGGAGTGGCGCCAGTGCTCATCATGCCGGGGCAGCCCCCGCGTACCGCGCCGGCACGCTCCATCACAAGCTGCCCGGCGGGCCGACACAAGCTCCACATGATGTCGGCCACACCTGGTTGCAGGTGCTCGCACCGGGGGCTGCCCCGGCTTATGGAGACGCACCCACCCGTCATCGCCAGGAGAGTAGCCGGTACCGGCATCGCGCTGTCGCGCGAGGAACGCGCGCGTCATGTCTACATCGTCGGCAAGTCCGGCTCCGGCAAGAGCACGGTTTTGTTCAATCTCGCGATGCACGACATCAGCGCCGGGGAAGGAGTGTGCGTCATTGACCCGCACGGGGATCTTGCCGAAGCCGTCATTGACGCCCTGCCGCCGTCCCGCACCAACGACCTGTGCTATCTCAATGTCGCCGACGTTGATTTTCCCGTCGGCTTCAATCCGCTCGCGCGCGTTCCGCCGAAGCGCCATGCGCTTGCGGCTTCCGGCATCGTCGCCGCGTTCAAACACTTGTGGAGCGACAGTTGGGGGCCGCGGCTGGAGCATTTTTTGTATAACGGCGTCGCCGCGCTCCTGTGCGCGCCGCGGCCGACGCTCATTGACCTGCCACGCCTCTACACCGACAAGGCGTTTCGCGCGGCGCTCGTGCCGCGCATCGCCGACCCCGTGGTGACGCGCTTCTGGACGCAGGAATTTCCCGGCTACGACCAGCGCTTTCAGGCGGAGGCCGCGGCGCCCATTCTCAACAAGGCCGGACAGTTCGCCGCCTCGCCCGCCTTGCGCAACATCCTCGGCCAGCACGCGCCGAAGTTCGACCTCGGCCGCGCGATGAATGAGCGGCGCATCCTCATCGCCAATCTCGCGCGGGGCCAGGTGGGGGAGCAGGCCGCCAATCTCATCGGCTCGCTGCTTCTTTCCCACCTGCAACTCGTCGCCATGCGCCGCAGCGAACTGCCGGCGCACGCGCGCATACCTTGGTTCACGCACATCGACGAATTCCAGAGCTTCTCCACCGACACGCTCGCCTATCTCTTGTCGGAGTCGCGCAAGTTCGCGGCGTACTTCTCGCTCGCGAACCAAATCGTCGCTTCTTTGGCACCCGCGGTGCGAACCGCCGTGTTGGGGAATGCCGGAACGCTCATGGTCTTTCGCGTCTCGGCGAGCGACGCGGAAGTGCTGGCACCGGAATTTCATCCCTATCCCGCGCACGAACTTATCGACCAGAAGCCCTTTCGCGCGATGCTGCGACGGCTCGATGGGGAAGTGTGCAGCGCACACATGGAGCCGCCCCTGTTCGGGTCGCGCCGCCGCTTGCAGAAAGTCGTCGCGCAGAGCCGCCGCAATTTCAGCCGGCCGCGTGCAGTGATCGAGCGCTCGCTGTTTCGCTGAGGTGTCAAAGCACCCGTCATAGCCGCTCCCGACGAATCGGATAAAGTACGAGCGAAGGAGTAACGTCGTGAAGAGGCTTGCTTTCTGCTTTGATGGCACTTGGAACAAGCTCGATGCCGCGCAGCCCACCAACGTGGTGCTGACGGCCGAAAGCGTGCTGCCGCTCGCAGAGGATGCGACGCAGGTCATCTACTACGATGAGGGCGTCGGAACGGGCGATGCACTCGATGCCGTCAAGGGTGGAATGCTCGGCGCCGGCCTGCTTCAGAACCTCGCCGATGCATACCGCTTTATCGTCTTCAACTACACGCCGGGCGACCAGATCTACGCGTTCGGATTTTCGCGCGGCGCGTACACCGCGCGAAGCTTCGCCGGACTGCTCAGCCACTGCGGGATTCTGGATCGCCGAAGCGCAGCGAGAGCCAACGACATCATTGAGCTCTACCGCTCCCGCGACCACACACCCGCGTTTTTCGACAAGCTCATGCGTTTCCGCAGCGAGCACTGCACGGATACGTGGGTGTCGGATAGAGAGCGCGATTGGAGGCAAGCGAACGCTCCCCAATGCTCCGTGGACGACACCACACGCATTCAAATGACCTATCTCGGCGTGTGGGATACGGTCGGAGCGCTCGGCGTACCAAAGAGCTTCCTGCTTGCCGATACGCTCAACCGCAAATATGAGTTCCACGACACGAAACTTTCGCCCTTCGTTAAGAGCGCACGGCACGCAGTTGCAATCGACGAAGTGAGGGATGAGTTCGAGCCGACGCTCTGGACGAATATCGAGGAACTTAATCATGCGGCGGGACGGGCTTCCGACGACTTCTATGCTCCCTATCAGCAGAAGTGGTTTCCGGGTGACCACAGCTCAGTAGGCGGCAGCGCCGATTGGCGCGGCCTCTCTGACCAGGCACTGCATTGGGTATGGATTGGGGCTATGCAGCAGCGGCTCAAGTTCGACACGTCGCAGAATTCCCGGATTTTTGAGCTGGCTCCCAAGTTCACTGAAAGGCTCATTCACTCGGATGATCCCAGCATGTCGTATCGCGTGATGGCAGCGCGCGGGAGCGCCCGAAAGAACGGGCCGAAGCACCTGTACGAAGTAAGTTACAGCGCCCAGCGCCGCTGGCACGAAAGTCCGGACATGCTTTCGGATGATGTGCTGTACCGGCCCGACACGCTCAAGGGGGTGAGCGCAGAACTCGAAAAGCTGGATCCTGTGAGGCTAGGAGTGGGGCCAAAGTATCGCAAATTCATCGCAGAAGGCGATTTTGAAAAGTACACCGTCAAGCGCAAGGACGGACTCCGCGCTATCGCGAGAAAGTTCTACGGGACAGTCGAGGCGACCGAAAAAATTTTCGACGCAAACCGAGACCTTCTCGAACATCCGGACCTTATATTCGCGGACCAAGTGCTGCGGTTGCCGACAGACGGTCTTCAGATGACCACTTAAGCAGCGCTCCATTTTTCGGCGTCGCACGAAGGTGCTTGTGCAACTCATTGGGGAAGCCCGCGATGGCCACGGGGCCGCACATGATATGATTCGAGATGTCCCCACAGGCATATGCACGCACGATTTTTCGCACTCGCGCTCTGTCTTCTGTTTCTCTCTCCGCTCGCTGCCAACGCGCAGGAAGCTCCCTCCTGCACCTTCACCCGCTCGCTCCATGTGGGCACGGAAGGGGAAGACATAGCCTGCCTCCAGAGCCTCTTGCGGCAGGAGGGATTCTTCCACGCCGACATTACCGGCTACTTCGGCGCCGCCACCTGGCGTGCCGTGGCCAACTTCCAGTGGGAGCACGGTCTGCCGTCCATCGGCATCGTCGGGCCGCAAACCAGAGCCGCGCTCGCCTCACTCACGCAGACGGCTCCAAGCGACAACACAGGTGCCTCCATTGCCGCGCCCGCTTCCTTCACCAACACCCAACTCCAAGCGCTGCTCTCGCTTCTCACCGCCTTCGGCGTCCCTCGCTCGACCATTCAGTTCATTGAAAATCTCCTGCCCAAGCGCGCCGCGCACAACAGCAGCGGCGGGGGAGGAAGCGGAAACAACCAGCAGGAAGACGAGGAGGAAGACGAACCGTTAGCGGTCGCGGACCAAACCATTCAGTTCGGCGCGCTCACACTGGCCGGAGCGGGAGGAGCCGCCCCGACATCCACCGGCGGCACCATCACCGCCGGTTCCATTACCTCGGGCAACGATTCCGGCCACTGGCAGGTAGCAAGCGACGGCACCATCACGCCTACTTCGGCTGGCGACACTGATGATCTGGACGAGGGGCCGTATACGCTCGGCATCACCTTCGAGAGCGGCAACGAGTCCGACGCGGCGACAATTACGGTTACGACAACGGGCAACGACCTTGAAAACACGTATCACGTGGCAAGCGAGCATGAATATGAGGAGTGGGCCGCGCTCAAAGACCACGGCACTGTCGCGCAGTTCCGCAGTGAGGACGCGACCGCTTTCTCCCACAATCAAATCGTCTGGAGGGTAGATGCCGCGCTCGACTATGCAAGCAACGACTACGGCCGCTTCGCACTCGGCGACTTTTGGGCGCGTGCTCCATTCAATGTGACAGAGATTCTGCCCGCGTGGGACGGCGCCCGGCACGGCGCCATGCTCGACATGGGTAACGTATCGGGACAGGGCTTTTATGACCGGCTCGCCATCGAGCCGGATTATTCAGGAACGATGTTCGCGTTTAGCGGAGCGAACCGGTCGCATATCCCGGTAGAGATGGATAGCGATTCCATCCATTCGCTGATTATGACCGTCGGCAAGCAGACACCTATGTCGGGTGGGGCCGCGCAGATGCTCGAACGGGCGACAGTGTTCACGTCGTTGCGAGATATCGACATTGCATCAGTCACGGCGACCACGTTCCGGCCATCGTATATGGGCACAAAACGGCTGGTGAATTGGTCTAACGCCAATACAGACCTGCTGCCCGACCTTGCACTGCCGAGCGGCGCGACGCTCCCGTCGACAGGTCAAATGGCGCAAGTGTGGCTGCATAATGGTCCCAGCAACGTGGCGTCTGACGGCCTGCCCGGCGTTGCTGCAACCATCCACCCAGATCAAAATATGCCGCCCTATCCGCGTGACAGTGGCATCGTTGTGTCGGATTACGCCGCGGCGGTGCTGGTCGACAGCGCCGATCGAGACACCTATGCAAAGGAACTAATCCAAGTCGGCATAGACCTTTTTGGCGTCCACATGACCGCGCCTGAGCACGTTTTCATGGCAGCTGCGGGCTACGGGAATGGTTGGAAATTTCCTATCGTCTTCGCCGGCTTTCTGCTCGACGATGCGACCTTGCAGGGCTTCAACGATCTAATGCCGACCAAATTCGGTGGTGACACCGTTCACTCATTCGGCGAGGATGGTCATACATACATTGGCGAGGACGAACTTAATCCGGGCAATCTGCGATACATGTGGGGCGCTGATGGCACCAACATCGGTTACAACCCGCCATTCTATTTCAATCACGATAAGCGCGATCCTGACGGGCTTGCGGAGGTAGACGCTCCTGACGGTTACAGCGAGCTGTCTCCTGCCATTGTTTCCGGCGCGGCTGGCGCGTCTACTGGCGCGTACAGCGGCGATGGCGCAGGCGCGGGCACGCAAACAGAGATCACGTTATTTGGGTCACCGAACCTTTCAAGCATTAGTGGTAATCAGTGGCTTTACTTGAATATTGGCGGCACTTGGACCCTTTTTGACATTGCAGCCGTCGACAACACCGCAAAAATCGTGACGGTTTCCTCTGCTCCAGCTTCCCCCATCAATTCTGGAGCCTCCGCCGTAGAGTGGAAGATTGCGCATCATGGCGCATATCGCGCCTGTTGCTCGTCGCGCACATGGGTGGGCGAGCGACTTGCATTGCATCATCTCGGCGCGGGAGCCCAGGCAGTATGGGGCGACCACTACGACGTATTTAGCGGGTACGTTGATCGGTGGGTGGCGGACAATTACACCCCGGGAGGCGTCAATCTCTATGGTTCGAACTTCGTCCGGGATATTTGGGAAGACTATCCGCCGTCTGGCGTCGACACATCCGCTCCAACCGTTTCTCTTACGGGTCCATCAAATGGAGCGACCGTTTCCGGAAATGTCCCAATCTCAGCAAGTGCTTCTGACAACATCGGCGTCACAGGCGTAGAGTTCAAGCTCAATACAAATACGCTCATCCAAGACGATACCTCGTCTCCCTATAGCATCACGTGGGACTCCACGTCCGCGTCGGATGGCTCGCACGCCATCATAGCTGTCGCCCGGGATGCTGCAGGCAATCGTGCCACCTCCACATCAGTTGCTGTAACCGTTGACAATGATGCTAGTTACACCGCGGTCGCAGTCGACAATAGCGGGGTGGTCTATGGTGTGGCGAATACGTTCAGCGGCGGTTCTCAATCGAAGACGGGAACATTCAGCTTCTGGTTCTACGTCGATGAAGATTCGTGGCCTTCGACCTCAAGGACCGTTATTGATCTCCGCACTAGTGGCGGAACCACCCAGCTATTGGCTGCGACCGCGAGCACCGGGCGTCTCAGTATTACGTGGCGCAACGCGTCGAATGTTGTAATCGCAAATCGCTCAACGCAAAACAACACCTTTTCAGTTCGCACGTGGTATCATGTCATAGTCAGCTATGATCTCGCCAATCTATCAGTTCAGATGTGGGCCACTCCAGCTGGCGCTACCGAGACAGAGATCACTTCGTTTTCTGGTTCATCAACGTCTGATGATTTTGTCGGGGCTATTGGTCGTGTCGGTGTCTTCGCACAATCCTCTGGTGCGGCGCCGTTTGATGGCTTCCTCGCCGACATTTGGGTGGACACGCAAAACACGATTGACCTGAGCGTCGAAGCAAACCGCCGCAACTTCATTGATGAAAATAGTCGGCCGGTAGATTTAAGTGGCTACGGATCGCCGCAGCTTCGGCTCATAAATGCGGTGGATACGTGGCTAACCAACACCGGGTCCGGCGGTAACTTGACGGAGACAGGTGGCGACTTAGTTGCTGCGTCGTCCAACCCGAGCGACTAACTCTCAGAATTAGTTTCGCTGAACAGCAGGGAAGCGTCAGCACCCACTTCCATCTTCGGGCAGCCGGTCTTGCCGCAGACGAACGGTCGTCTCCATCGAGCCCGGACAGCTAAGGCGATTCCTTTCCACAACGCTTCGCTGCGACTACCCTTGCAATGAGTTAACTACGAGGGGGACGCGCGATGGCAAGCTATTTTTCGGCGGAGGAAATCGCGGACCTGCATAGGCATAGGCAGGAAATTCATCAGCGCTTCCGCGCGCTACAAGAACCATTCATGACCTACAATTTTACAAATGTCGGCGCGCGCGAACATGCACAACATGGCTTTTGCAGGCGCCTGCACACGTTGGCGCAGTCCATCGATCACGTTTTTGAAATGCTGCCACCCGAACGAGAGGATATTCCCGAACTCCAAGAAGTTACGGCGGCAACGATAGCGATCCAAGCGTTCACGATGAATGCCTTTGGATGCCTCGAAAACCTCGCCTGGATTTGGGTACTTGAGAAAAATGTAAAGGGAAAAAGCGGGCTGGAACTTAAACCCAAGGACATCGGGCTTGGAAAGCCTTACGTCCAACAGTCATTTTCCACGAGTTTTCGTGCCTTCCTCGAAAGTCGGAAAGAATGGCTAGGACACCTCATCAACTTTCGTGATTCACTCGCTCACCGAATTCCTCTCTATATTCCACCGTACGTCATCCCAGAGGATAAATTTGATGAATACAAGAAACTTGAGGGAGAAGCTCTTGGTGAACGTGGACGCGCAGATCCGAAAGAATACCGAAGGCTGCGCGAAGAACAGAGAAAACTCTGTCGTTTCCAGCCGTGGATGACTCACTCGATTTACGATAAGGCCCCACTAGTCGTATTTCACTCACAATTGGTGAATGACTACGTCACCATCGACGAATACGGCTGGAGGATGCTTGAAGAACTCGACTAAACACACGCTAGCAGGGGAATAGCGCATAGCTTGCGCGGCCAAGGAAAAGCGCACTAGAATCTCTCTCGCAAACAGCAGGGAGAGGTGAAATGAACATCGTCCCGACTCTCAGCGGCGGCGGCAAGGGCAGCCCCGCCTAACAAGGCGCGGGTTATCCCGCACTCCCCAGCAATGCCTGGGGATAGCGGCGCGCTTCAACAGGGGAGTGCGCCACAATAGAGATGTGCCCGAAGCATGGGACGCGGCCTCTAGCTTCATAGCCGGAAATGTCTGGGCGGCGGCAGCTGTCGTGCTGGCATTCTTTTGCGCGGCGCTTGCAGCCTATGCGCGCGAGCAGATCGGCGCGGGAACCCGTTGGGCGCTGACACCGCTCACGCGGCATCTCCCTTGGAATTTCACCGGCTGGTCCGGCTCGCGCGCCGCCGATGCGCTGCGCTCCGAATTCACGTTCGTTCAAATCTTCCTGCTCGATCCCGCCGGCAGGTCTGCCCGATACGAAAAGACAACCTCCTTTGTCGCCAGACGTACCGTGACCTCCTATCAGGAGGCAGTAACGGCCGTTGGGAGCGTCGCGACATTTTCCACCATGCGGGGCACGATCGCCGAGACGCTAAGAGAACACGGCTTCCACGTTTCAAAAATCGATCTCGGCAACCCCGTTAGGGCAGGAGAGCGGTTCACCAATGTCTACTCCGCCTCCCTGCTTGACTCCTTCACCAGCACGCACGAGCACTGGACGCAGGAATTTGCGTTCCCGACAAGACACCTGACCTTCCACATTCATTTTCCGGTGTTGCGCCCGCCGAAATCAGTGTCGTGCAAGGTCATCGAGGGGACCTCAGAGAAGCTGGCAACCAGCAATGCACGATTCGTCGATCTGTTCGGCAGAAGGTCGATTGTCTGGGAAATCAACGACCCGAGCCCGAACCAAGTCCTGAAACTGGAATGGATCTGGTAGGCGAAACAGGGAGCGTCAATTTAATGGCTCAACAGAGCCATTTTCCAACGTCGCACAATATCTGTTTTGCGCCACGCAAATCTCGGCTTGTCAAGAAACGCCCTCTCGAAGCGCGTGCTAAAATTCTTGTATGACCAAACTGCTTGAGGAAATAGTCGCGCAACTGGAGAATTTGCCCGAGGATGTGCAAGAGCAATTTTCGCGGCAGCTTTCCAATCTCGCTGCGGAGCGCGACGAGAACTGAAATTGCACTTCAGATTACGATTTGCGGACTATTCGTCCTCCAACGGCCGGCGAGCGGCATGACGAATGCTCAGGATATGCACCTCGTCCGCTTCGACGCTGTAGAAGATCAGGTAGGGATATCGCCGCAACGGAATCATACGCACCTCCGGCTTGTACTTCGGGTGTCCCATCAACGGAAAGCGGCTGAGCTGCGCGGTAATGCGGTCAATGTGGGCGACGACATTCGCCGCCACGACAGGATTGCGCTCGCTAAGATAGGCCGCAATGGTGTCAAGCTCCGCCAGGGCGGGCTTGGTGAAAACGACCTTCATCCACGCCGATACTTAGCCAATACCGCTTCCACCTCGGCATCGGTCGCAAACTCGCCCTTGCGGGCGGCCTGCAGGCCGCGATCGATGGCCTGCTTGTCCGCCTCCGTGAGCGGATAGGGCGAGCGCAGTTCCTCTTCGATCGCCAGCAAGGACGCAACCGCCTCTTCCTGAGCCGCTTCCGGCCAAGTCTCGACGCGTGTGAGAATGTCTTTCAGTGCCTTGGTTCCCATTTAACCAGTATAGCATAAATGCACGCCGGCGTCCCCCTTCGGGTCGGGCTCGCGTGAACGGAGCCGCTTCGCGTCTCCGCCATCCGGCTTTGATCCCTGACATGCAGCAATCACGCCCTTGAGCCGGACGGTTTATTGTCAGAACGAGCGTCAATCAGCACAATATCCCGACTATCCGACAATCTGAGCTCGCTGAGTATGTCGGCTACCCTCTCCTCCTCCTCGGCGCTGAAAAATAGTATCACCTTTATCGCTTGTGCCGCATCACTCGCGGCTTGATAAATCTCGGTTTGCCGCAGAAGATTTCGCTTTAGCTGTGTATTTCTGGCGAGTTTCATTTCCACCAGAGTCTTATCCGCCGCCCCTCTGGCAATCTTGAAGTCCACCGGCCCACGCCCATCGTTCGCTTCGGTAGTCACATCTGAAGGACTACCAAACCATACAAGTCGGTAAGCAATCTGCAGATCGCGTTCCTGACCGATAGGCTCACCGTTCCGGTAGAAAAGCCGGTGCCCACCCTTATTTTCAATCACGTCTTTCAAATAGGCGATGCGACCGTGTGCTTCCTCATAAGTGCCCCCCGAAAGTGTATAAAAATCCGTTTCTGCACCGAGGAGACGCCGTAATTCTTTCAGCTGAACAACAAAAAATTGCTCGGTCGCCTTCACTTTCTCCGACGCAATACTTGTTGCATCGTCACCGCGGTCTTCTTTTTCCTTTATGTAATAGTCAATCAGCGCGGGGAATTGAATTATCGTTCTCCGAGCCGCCTCGGCATATTCCTTCTGCGTGGGGGCTCGACGAGGATGGCGCGGCAAAACCTTCTGAAAATAATTTGAAACTTGAGCACGCAATTGTGCATCAGTTATCGCGGCCGGTATCGCCTCAAACTTTCTGATAAGGTCATTCTTGTTAATCCAATTCTCATCGCGCGTAAGGATGTCCTTCGGCGACAGCAAAACAAAATCGTCATCTATCCACGGCAACAAATACTTCCGCGCTTCCCATGTTTCGCTGTCATAGTTGAAATGCGCGCCCCTTACCGAGACTTCACGCACCTGATTCTTACGGAGCTGCACCCGCGCGAAGTCCTCCGTATAATTGCAAAGAAAGCCCTTAATCAGATTTGTAACGAAGTCACTAATATTGTCCCGTCCGACTCCTTCGCGAATGAGACAGACTTTTTCCAAATGGCTCCCCCGTGTAATTCGCTCCTTTCCAAAACGGGGAAATAGCTGCTCTAAATTCGCGTCCAGTGCTTTGGCGAAATCAATCCCGAGCCCACTTCCGCTATTTCCCTCCAGCGAAAAGCCTAACCAAGTCTGCTTCACCTCAGGGAAGCAGTACCATGCTTCTAACAGTGCCCTTGAGACTTTTCCTTCCCGCGACTTATCGCGCAAGAAAACCATATAGTGGATGATTTGGTCATGCAGCCGGCGGTATATCTTATTCTTGCTGTTGAACAACAAGAACGGGTCAATAAACAGCGGCAAGTCCGCAACAAGCGAGATGTCTAGCGCGCCATGCTGCTCCAGTGATTCGGGCGATACTGAAAATCTATCGGAAAAGAAGACGGTCATTCCCTCACTATACTTCAACGCTCTACGATACGCCCAACTCTGATTTCGTCGACACAGGAATTTCGACCCAGACATTTCTAGGGAGTCCCCGCCTTCCCATTCTCCGAGATGCGGAGCCGCTCGCCGGAGGCACTCGGTCCCGCGTCCCGCCGCAAGCGGCGCGCTTGCGGCGGCGCTATGCTGACACTCCCGCGGGTGCCTTTTTAACCGGTCTCGCGGCCGCGAATGGTCTCCGCTGCGCTCCCGCCCATACGCCCTTTTGCATTTATATTTGGGCGAGCCGTCCCTCAGCTTACGCCGTCGCCTGGCGCTGGCATCAAGGCCAAACCCTGCGGGCGCTTCGCGGCCTTGACGCCGCTGGCCGCCGCCGTGCGCTGATTGCGCCGGCTCCGAGGGAATGCCGCACCTCCCTGCCCCACCAAGGGAATTATATCCCCGCTTGCGGGGATTTTTTAGTCCGTCAGCTTCACGCGCTCTCCCCTGCCCGTCGTCCACTCCACATCGAGCGGAGAAGCGTCGGCGAACTGTTCGGCCGCCGCGAACAGAAAAAAGTTTGAACCCTTGCCGTCAGTCAGCTCTTTCACCACATCGAGCATGTGAGCGACCCGCTCCCGGCCGGGCGTTACCGTCAGCACCCGCAGCTGCTTCACGCCGAACTGCTCCACATGCCGTCCCTGCTTCCATGCCTCCCAATAGACCCGGAGCTTTCGGCCAAAACTGGTCTTATCAAAGCGGGAGCGGCGCACCGGCATAGTGCCGCGGTCTACTTCGAGCAGAAAATAGGCGGCGGTGTCGTCGGAAAAGAGCAGCCCAAACAGGCCATCCGCAATGACCGATGCAACGCCGAACCGGTTGTCGAGACCTGGCACCACAAGCCGCAACGGTTCGCGTGCGGCCTGGGTTTGCTCCGGCGCATCGGCAAGAATCTCCGCCGCCGTGAGCACGTCCGCATCCAGCCGGTTGCGGCAAGCAATCTCCAGCGACACCATAAAATCGGCAATCGCCAGCGTGTGCTCGATGAACTTCGCACCGGCCCGCTTGTTCTTCTCCGTCCAGTCGCCGCTGTCCTCAATGGTGCCGCCGTGTGCGCGCAACGCTTCCGCACCGCGTCGTCCGAGGCCATAGACCATCGGCCGCGGCCCCGTGACGGGCATGTACGCCAGTTGCGCCAGCGGCCGGTCGAGATAGCCGTGGTCGAACAGTACGCGCAGGCAGCGCAGGAGGTTCTGTTCGCTGCCACCGTCGAGCATTGCGAGATGCCGTGACGAGAGAAAGCGGTGCTGCGCCACACAGCCGAGAATGGAAACGTCGCGCGCGGTCAGTTGAAACGGCGCAGGCTCGTTCTGCCGCTCGAACCGCTTCGCCCGCGTTTTCCTGGCGACTGCAGCCATGACCCTATTCTACGGGCTCCGTACTCCCCTGCTTCTTTCGCTGTCCCCGCTTTGCCGGCACGCGGAATTCGCCCGGATGCTCTCCGTCGGTCTCGGACGCAACAATCTTTGCGCATTCGGCAAACAGCGCCGTCTCGCGCTCGTGCATCAGCCGGTCTGCTTGTTCGGTCGGCAGGCCGAAGGGACTGGCCGCAAGAATTCGCCCGCGCAGGACGTCATAGGCCGCGTCCGGCACCACGACCTGCCGCACGCGCGGCACTGTTACCCGCGCCGTTTTCATACCGTTGGCGTCCACGAAATGCAGAAACGCTTGCCCAGCGCCGAGCGTGCGCAGCGCCTGGGCAGCGAAGTACAGGCTGTTCTCGTAGGAATGCACCGCGCTCGGAAGGTTCTCGTACACCGGCTCCAGCCCCTCGCTGTATCCTTTCGTGACCGATGTGCCGTGCATCTCGCCGCTGCTTTCGACTTCGCCGGAGGTTCTTCCGACGCTTCGCGATCGGGCCTTGCTCGTGGAGCGGCTTTTGACGCGGCTGTTCGAGCGGGCCGCAGCCGTGCTCGTTCCGGCGCTGTTCCCCACAGTGGTCGTCGTCATCGTCGGCGTAACAAACCAGCCGTCACCCATTCCGGGCCACAGCTCTCCGGTGCCGAACGTTTGCCCGCTCGACTGCCCGCTCATGCTGGCGCTTCCCTCCCCCGTCGCCAACCCGTCCGACGAGCTGTCCGTCTCACTCTCCGATTCGCTGGAGGCGTAGCTACGCGAGCGCGAGGTGCTTGTGGCGCGGTGCTCCGCCTCGCTCCAGCTCTGGAACAGGGTGCGCGCGTTGCCGACGACCGTGGGCTTGATAAGCGTCTTGATCGGCATCTCCAGGTCGAGCGGCATCACCGCCTCGGCGATCTCCTTCGCCTCCCGCGGATGCTTGATGCGGAATGCAGCTTTGAGGTTGGTCGCGTTGTGAACCGCCGCCAAGGTCTGGCTGTCGGCATCGCCCAGCTGCGATTGCCATTGATGACTGCAAATGACTCCGAGCCCGAATTTCCGGGCTTCAGCGAGTAGCGAAGGAATGTCGCCCGAAAAATACCGCTGGCACTCATCGAGAAAGAACCAGAAGGGCTTGGCGGTCTTGCGGCGCTTGGCATGGAAGAACAGAAAGCGCGTCAGCAACCGGCCGAGCAGTTCCGTGTCGGCGTCATGCACCGCATCGCCGCCGGAGAGATTGACCAGAACAATGTGGCCCTCATCGAGACACGTCCGCAGGTCGAGGCTGTGCTCACGCTGTCCGACAATGCGCCGGATTGCCGGGGCGCTCAGGAATTCCGCGAGCCGGTTGAATGGCCCCACCACCTCGTCCCGAAAACGCAGGCCGCCGCGATCTGTGCGCGCCAGTAGGTCAAGGTCGGCGAGAACCGTGTAGGCATAGCGATCGCGCAGCTTCTTGAGCGCCAGCGCCCGGACACCCCGGCTGTCGGCCTGGTCGAACAGAAGTTCTGCTTCCGAGAGCGTCAGGCGCAATTCGGCAAGCGCCGCAAACGTCGCCTTCAGGAGCCGCCGGATAGTCGGCTTGGCGTGCGTATCCTCGTCACCCCACACCCGCTCGATGGCTTCGAGCGCCACACCGGCGACCACTGACACGCTGGTTTCCTCGCCGGGCAGCGCCAGCGGGTTGAAGCCGGTCGTTCCACCCCGAAAGTTCGGGTCAACGAGATGGACGCGCCGCTTGGCAAGATAGCCGGTCGCGTTGAGCCAAGTAATGAGCGAGCGGTACAAGCTGTCCGGGTGACTGCCATGCGGGTCAATGACGCAAACGCCGTCTCCTTTCTTGATGTCCTGGCGGATGAGGTGCTCCAAGAAATTCGTCTTGCCGCCGCCAGTCGTTCCGATGACATGCGTGTGCTCGAAGCGTGGACGCTCCGGCATCGTTACCGGAGCGTCCTGCTCCGACAGCCCGAACACGGTGACGCGCGGGTCGCAGCACGGCCGCGCCGGTGGTGTTTTCAGCAGCGGAAAGCGTTCCGGCAGTGCGCTACGAATTGTTTCGCGGCGAACCAGTTTGCTGCTTGCTATTCGCAGCCGCGCCGCTCTCACACCTTCACCATTCCGGTTAGCAGTTCGTCCAGCGGAGCGGTGTCGCGCCCAAGCGCCTCCAGTTCTGTTTTTGCCTTCACCAGCGCATCGAGCGCCGGCTGTTCCAGCTCTATGGCCTTGCGGCGCTGCCTAGTACGCAACTCGGCAATCTCGTCGCGTGTTGCGTCGCGTCCGTAGCGGGCTTCGTCCGCTTCGCGCTGCACATTTGCCAGCTCACGGTCGCGCATCGCCTGCCGCACATGGGCATCGTGCTCCAGAATGAGCGGCAGCTCACGCAGTTCCGAAACGACGCGGGCCGTGGACAATAGGCTACGCGCCAGGTCCCCACGGGCGATGACAAAATCGCTCTGCGCCCGAGCCGATTCCGCCATGGCACGGTAGGTTTTCACTTCACGCTGCGCTTGCCATCGCATGAGTGTGGCATTGACGGGCCCGCCGACCCGTACCGCCGGCATGTTCGCCGGAGTGGAGATGGCGATCTCGTTGCGACCGGAGGCCACCGCCGCTTCGCGCAATGGGACAATGTTGAGTGCCTTTGTGGTCATGACTCGCTCCTTTCGGGGTTTCTGCCTTCGGATGTCGTGCGTGCGCGGCGGACTGCGCGGCGCGCAGCGTCTAGCTCGGCATCGAGCTGTTTCTTGAGTGCGCGCAGGATTTCCGTTTGCTTGCGGACTTCCGCCGCAGAGACTTCCGATGGACCGAAGTCCTCCACATCGAGCGGATGCAGCGTCGGACCTTCGGACGGATTATGTTCGAACAGACCGTCAATAGCGTTCAGGCACTGCCGCCAGTTGCTCAGTAGGAGCAGCAACACAACCAGCATCGTCAGCATCAGAACGACGACATCGAACGTTTCTATTAGGTGCGTCCAGGCAGTGGTATTCGGCGCGAGCTCAGCCGTGCGCGGACGCTCGTTCGCCGTGGGAGCCCGCGCAACCTCTGTTCGAGCCGCCGGACCAGGTGGCACCGGAGGGCTGGCAAGCACCGGCCGCGAAGCGGGGCGATATGGAGGCGCTGGAGCCTGCGGCACCCGCTGCTGCGTCGGGCGAGTCGTTCGCGGCTCCCATCGGCCGTTGCGCCACTCAACCGCGAGATCGGCGGCACCTGTCTCCGCCGCAAGACAGAACACCATCGCGGTAACGACGAGACCGAGCAGCACCCCCCGGCGTCCCGGCCGGTTTGACAAACGAGAGCTAACCCTTTGATCCGGGGTGGCCGGTTTGACAGGCCGGGGTGGACTAACGGCTTGCAGCAGCGGCAGAAGCCGCGGCATCATAATCCGCGTGTCGGGGGTTCGAGTCCCTCCCCCGCTACCAAGTAGTCTCCGGGCAGAGACGTGGTCCAAAAGTCCACCCGAGAACCGCCCATTCCACGCGGTTTTGGCGGTCGAGAGACGGTTCTCTCCCCACCGCGAGAACAAAACTGCAGGCCGCAGCACGCGGCTTTCTCTAGCCGTGCTTGAAGTGGCCAAAAACTCCGTCATCGGAGGCGGCGCTTGCTTGGCCAAGATTTCGGCGACTGATTACAGAACGCGCTTTTCTTCATCAGCGGCTTCCGCAGGCCGAGCGCCCTGATCAGCAGCCCTGGCCGCCACAGGTTCTGCAGAAGGGTTGAATAGGCGCGTCCGACGCTGCGTTAATCCATGTTTCTGGTCGGACCGCGGAAAAGAACTGTTGCTGTTCCGATCGCGGGCGCGTCACACCGGCCACATGCCGGAGCAAGCCAACGGCCAACAGCAAGCCTGACCAAAACGAGACGAAGGCTACAGTGGGGACCCGTCTTGTGTCTTGAGCTTCCGATGGATGGACGCACTGGGCACAAGCTGTGCCCGCTTCGTGATACGAGATTTGTACGCTGAATGCCTCCGTCGCTCCAATTGCTAGCCAAGCGGGTCGCGACGCCTGAACGCTCCATCGTGAGGGGATGTGATCTACACCTACGAGAACCACTTTCCTGAGTGGCAGTTCGCCTTCACGGCTCCCCACATATCGCAAACTAACCGGCTCGATCTTTAGACTGCTGGAATAACTCGCCAGATCGTCCACCTTTGGTTTGCCAAGCTGGGAATAGCGGAGGAGCGCGTTCCGGTTGAGGTTGCTTAGGCCACCGGTGTCATCATCGATAATGCGGGCGCGGCCTGATACGTCTGGCAATCGGAGCAGAGTGTACAAGACTGCATTCCCGATCGCGCCGCCACTTATCATGTCGAAGTCGGGAAGGCGCGGCACCATCGGCGTGTGGGGCGGCGCTAGTGCTATGCGCGCGTTTGTTGTTGGTGCATAGACCTCATCAAAATAGTCGCGCGAGCGAGCGCCCGCCTTCAGCTTGCGCATGGCCGCTTTGAAGGCCTCTCCCGCACCGACGGTGGCTGCCGCCAATCCTCCCACTGGCCAGTCTCCTGCCATCCAAGGCTGAAGTTGCTCGGAATCGGCAATCGCCACCCAGTCTTCTGCTTGGAGCTGAAGAATTTGACGGGCTGCAGGCTTCTCGTGCGGACGCCCGAACGTTACGAGCAAGTCTGCCGGTGAACGCGGCCCGCCAGATTGAAATTGCCATCCAGGCAGCAGATCACCACCCAGTTCTTGGAGCGCGCTGACAACGGTGCAACCAGCGAGAGGGGGCTGAGGACCAATCAGTGGAGCATCTGGGCATCTGATCCATACGGCATGGCCGGAACGGGCCATCAACATCGCGGCAGTAATGAACGCTGCTTGCCCTGAGCGGGTTGCAAGCACATCTGTATCGGCCGCCAAGACCACAGTTGTCGATGTTAGGGCGCCCAATAACAGCTCGTCGTCGACCCACTCGTGCAGGTCGGTTCGCATGAGCAACAGCGTCCGGTCGAGAGCTGCGCCGATGGTCATGCGAGCTCTAGGTGGTCATCGATCCGCACCTGGCGCCAGCCGCCGTGTTTATCGATCTGCGCGAGATAAGCACCACTGAAGCCGATCGGCCCTAGCGCAAAGTTAGGGATGACAAGGCTTAGGAAGCCGGGCGTATGGACAATCGGAAATGCATCATCGATGCTCGAGTGGAAGGCTGCGCCCGGATGAGTGTGGCATTGGACCCGAACGCCTGCCCCTCGCGCGGCCAAATTGCTCCAGAATTCGCTTAACCACTGATCCTCGAGCTGAAATCCGACTGCCGAAGCATCATGGGCAGGATGGATGGTTGCGGTCAGCTGCTCTGGGTTACCCCAAGAACTGACCCAGAGAGCCTGACATTCTCGCTTGCCCGCACCACAGTGCCGGAAGTGGTAGAAAGTCTCCTCGAGCAGAGTCTTTGGCAGCCGATAGCGCACTAGCCACCCCGTACGCGACGGGGGCGCAGCAGCAGTTGTGACCCCGGCTTGATGCCCGCCGCTTCCACGCTGACGTTCGTCTGAAGCTCGGTGCCGCCGATGAAGAGCCGCAGATCACCGGTTGGCGACGCGAACAGCTCGAGAGACCGCGAAAGCACTGCCTGGACCGCTTGGTTGCGGTTCACTTCGAGCGTCTTTGCCAAGCCGTTATAGGAGATCGTGACCTCGAACTTATTGTCCTGGCCCCCACCATTGCCGCCCTTGGGCGATCCCTCCACTCTCTGTTCCATATCCCACCTCCGCTGCTTGTTGCCGCCCTCGGACAATCCGCAGCGGCTCCGGTTCGCCGGCTGGCGATGCCCAGTGCGCGCTGCATTGACAGCGTCGCGAACTGGACTATGATTCGCCGGTCGGTCCGTATCTGGACAGTCTCTATCCGGACTAAATATCCAGGTCAAGTCCAATTGCGGACTATCGAACGGAGGAAACATGGCCCATGCCGGAACTCATAGAAGCAAACCGACTCTCTCATCGCCGCCGGACGCCTTTGCAGCGTTCGTCGGCCTTGCTGATCAGTGGCAACTCACCACTGATCAGCAGATCACTCTCCTCGGCAGCCCGGCTCGCTCGACCTATTTCAAATGGAAGAAGGAGGGCGGACAGGTGTCTCCGGATACTGAGGAGCGAATTTCACACTTACTAGCAATATTCAAAGCGCTGCAGATTCTCTTTCCCGATCCTGATCGAGCAGACGCGTGGCTACGCCGAAAAAATCAGTTCTTCGATGGCCGATCGGCTCTCGATGTCATGCTCGGTGGCAAGCTCGTCGATGTGATTTCGGTCCGCGCTTACCTTGACGCGCAGCGGGGAGGATAGATTTGGCATACCGGATGCTTCGCGTTAGGCAGGACTTGCACAGGTTGATCCCCTCGCGCTTCCCGCCGATCGACGTTTACGCGCGGCTAGGTCCACCCGAGCTCGGTGCGATAGCGAAAGGCATTGAAAGCAAGACGAACCCGCGACTCCGCGCCAAGGATCGGCTCACCGGAATGGCTGGCGTGGACGATGCATCTCCTCGACTTCAAAACTGGAACCATGCTCCCTTCGCTTACTCGAACCCCGAGGGGAGCACGTTTCTGAATCCTGCTTATGGTGTCCTCGAAGTAACCGACGGCGCCCATGCAGCGCTTTACTGGGCGTTGTTGCGGCGGGAGGAATTTCTTCAACGGACTGAGGAACCGCCGCTGGACGTGGACATGAGACTGCTTGTGACGCCGGTGGATGGTGAATTTATTGACATTTCGAATACCCCACCTGATCCAGATCGAAATCGGCGATGGGCATTGGGCCGCGAGCTCTATGAGAACGGAGCGAAGGGTGTCTTATTCAGGAGACCGCGGCTGCCTCGAGCTTTGGCATTCGCAGTTTTCGACAGTACAGTACTTGGCCGTTCAGTCCAAAGTACCCATTATCGCTTCTCATGGGACGGCAAAAAGGTCCGGCTAATTTACGATTTTAGCAGCGGTGAGGAAATCTTGCGCGAGGATCTCGCAAGGGAGCTAGAGGGAACTGTCGAGTCTGATAGACAGGTCGTCTGCAGGATGCCCACTAGGAATTCAAGAGAGGCATAGGCAATAGCAGCGACTCGCAAGCGTCTCTCCTGCACCGAGTAGAAAATACATATTTCGCAACGACTGGAATAACTTTTTCATTTTTCGTCAGGGGTTGACGTCAGCGACGGCCGTTTCATGTTGAGCGGCATCCTACGACAAAAAGGGTCCATTTTGGTGCGGGTCGGCAAATCGATCCACCAGAATACGAGGAGGTGCAGCCAGCGCGCCCAGGGTCGATATGGCCCGCACAGTTGGCGGCAACGGACCATGTAAAGATGGGTAGGACGACCCGTTCACAGCGTGGTCGTGCCGCCCTCCCTGACAGCGCTTGCGGCTTAGTTGTTCGAAGGGCAAGATACAACATCCGGTATTCAATGGGGGCTCTGCTGTCAGACGATTAGGGGCGACTCCGTTTCGGAGACGGCAAGGCCATACAAGTACAAACGACTGACGGGGCGGACGCGTATGGCTAGGCCTGATCCACCTAACGTTCGTCGCTTGCGTCCGATAGCTCCGAGGGAGTCGGTCGCTAACGATCCCGCTGTTGCCGAACAGGTCAAGCAGGGAATTCTCAGAGCGCGAGAGAAGTTGATCGATCTGAGCATGCGAAATGGCATGCTCAATTTCAAACATTCTGAGACCTCTTCGCGTCACGTTCGAGTCGTAGATGAGAACCTTGAGTTTCTCGTCACCAGTTTGGCATCTGGCGAATCGCTCGACATCATCCCCTTGCCGCCTGTCGAGCAAGTTCCACGCGATGAAGATACGGATGCTTTTCGCAATGCCTTGAAAGCAGCCAAAGAAACAGATCCGGCATGGTTGGCGGCCGAAGACGCCCGGCGCGCAGCCGGCAATCGAAGGCGCGTACGGGATAGAGTTGCCGAGCGTTCAATTCGCGACCGAGTACGTGCGCAACTTGGGATGCCACCGTGGCTTCCCGCGATCGATCCAAAGGCCCGAGCCAAGGAACTTGGAATCGATCCGAATTACGATTTGCCACCTCCGGCTACGCCGAGACAGCCGCATCACGCAGATCGGACAGTTCAGACCCTCTTCTTTCCGGATCGCCTAGAACCAAAGCTCTCGACACTACACAGTTCCGCGCGAGCATTGCAGGAGGATGCTGGTCTTAGTGTTTTGCATGTCACGATCGGGTTTCTCGAATGGTTTGAAACCGAAGATTCGCCCGAGCCTGCATTCGCACCGCTGGTGCTGCTCCCAATCAATATGGAGAAGAGAATTCGCAACGGCGAGTACATATTCTCAATTGCCGGACGAGACGATGACGAGACAACCAATGTCGCCCTTCGAGAAAAGCTTAAGCGCTTTGCACTCGACTTACCCGAGTACGATGCAGAAGAAGGCATTGAATCCTACTTAAAAAGCGTCACTGACGCAGTCCGAAATCGGCCTCGCTGGCGCGTCCGCCGCTTCGCAACAATCGGCCTGTTCTCTTTTGCTCGCCAGGCCATGTGGAGTGACCTTGATCCCGCTCGATGGCCTGGAGCCGCTCGTCCCGAGGGACACCCGCTTCTAACCCAAATCTACGGCGCTATAGCGGGAGAGCAAACTGACTCGATCGCTCCCGTTCACGATGTAGATCAGCCACAATTTGAGCAGCAAGCGCCGGCGCTCGTTACTGACGCTGACGCCTCTCAGTTGAGCGCTGTGATCGACGCGGCCACCGGGAAGAATCTCGTTATTCAGGGTCCGCCGGGCACGGGAAAATCCCAAGCAATCACGAACGTCATTGCAAACGCGCTGTGGCTTGGAAAGACAATTCTCTTCGTGTCCGAGAAGATGGCTGCATTGAGGGTGGTCAAAGACCGCCTCGATCATATGGGCTTAGGAGCCTATTGCCTCGAAGTTCATTCTGCGAAGGCGTCAAAGACGCATGTTCTGAAGTCGATTCGAGACCGCATGCAGGCGCCGCGCATGATCTCCAATGCGCAGGAGGTAGAGCGCGCGCGCGAGGCACTACGGCAAGTTCGACAACGATTGACCGACTACTCCGCGCTCATGAATAGCCCTGCCGGTTCGACGGGGTTGACGACCCATCAAGTACTCTGGGGCGACTTTACGCGCACTGAATCCCCTCCGACTGTGCCCACAGAAGCCACGGGATTTCGCTTGGCCGATGCCCTAACAACGGATCGCTTCAAGCTCTCGGAACTTGTCGGCGCCGGCAAGGCGCTTGACGACCTTGCAATGTCGATGGGCGCGGAGGCTGAGCCTGCGCGGCAGCCCTGGCGCGGGGTCGGCAACCTGAATCTCAGCCGCTTCGACAGGGCCAGAGCCGCCGATGTTGTAGGCCGCTGGGTGGCAGCGCTTGAACGACTACAAAATCTCGTCACAGATTTTTCAGCCCCCGGATGGCCAGGACTCACATCTATTCGAGCTGTTCGCCTCGCCGTTGCCGACGCGGCATCGTTGCCGAACCCGCCGCCTGGAATCGAGCCTCGAATGCTCGCGGTAACCGTTGACGACGCGGCACGACGCTCGCTTGCTGAGTGGGCTGATCTCGCTACTCGTGCACACGGCTTGGATAGTGAAATCGACAATATCTGCCTCAAATCCGAACTCGAGCGCGAAGCGGTTGCCGTCCGTCGTCTGGTCGACGAAGCAACGGAGCTCGGTGTCGAAGCCCTCCAGCTCGATGGCTTGAAGCAGGCGTCTGACGAGGCTCAGCAATCGGCTGAGACCCTTTCTCAGGTGATAAAGCTTATTTCTGATGTGTGGGCTATGGCTGGCCGAGATCCGAGAGGGCATGCCGACCTGAAAGCCGAGGCGGTGGTCGCCGGCTATTTACACGCCCTCCGACAGTTCCCGGTCGAAAACTCGCGCTACCGCTCCACAGCGCTCGCCGACGATGAGATAGTCGAGGATCTTCTGGTTGCAGAAGCGACGGCGCAAGAAGCTCTAGCCGCGGCTGCGGATGCCAACTTCGACGATCCGTTTGACCCGCACCTCGTTGAAACAACGCCCACAGTTGCTGAACTTCGACATGCTGCGGAAGTATTTCGTGTAACCGGTTTCTTCGGGAGACTTCTTGGAAGCGAATGGCGCGTTGCAAAGACGACGTGGCGGAAAACGTTTCCGGGAGAACGGCGCATTTCGCCCCTCCCGGGGGCCAAGCGCCTAAACGCTGCAGCAATATGGAAAGACCGTCTAGCGCGACTCGACGCCGATGCTTCCGCCAAGAAAGCCGCGGGTCGACATTGGAACGGCGTCAACACGCCGTTTGAGAATCTAATCGCCGTTGCGACTTGGATGAGCTCCATCCGCAAAATTACACCGCTTTCAGAGCCCGGCGCCCGCGAATTGCGGGAGTTGGCTTTTGCCAGCGGGTCAGACGAATTTGCAAGTATCTTGGGGCTCGCCGAAGCAGGATATCAACTTCGATTGCTTCGGGCATTTCAAGAAGCGTATGCGAAAAAATCCAGCATTAAAGAAGAAGCGAACCGAGCGATCCAACACTCGGCAAACCTTCGTGCACTGGTAGACCGTATTGCTCGGCTGGGCCTTCGTCCGAACGCTCCAATCCGCGCGCTGAGTCACGCGCATGATGCCTTGGTTCGCGCTAGCGAACTTCGTAAAAAAATGGGACAACAAGTACTTGCCACGCCGACGGTATCAGCCATGGCGGGCGAGTCGGATGCAGAGAAAGCCAAAATAGTAAGAGCAACACTTGAATACTCACAATTGTTGTTGACAGCCGGAGTCCCCACACCCGTCGCTAAGTGGCTAATGAACGAGCAGTGTGAATCGCGAATTGCCGATGTCAAGCGATCGGCACGCGAGATCGACGTTGCAATTGATCAACAAGTTCAAGCTGCCACTCAAGCGCAATCTCTATTAGGTCTTCGTTGGGATGAGTGGTGCGGAGGGGAGCCCGAAGATGCACTCATCACCTTCTTGCTAGAGAAGTGCCAGCTTGCTTCTCAGAATGCCGATTCCTTAGACAAGCAGGTCCAACTTCTCAGTACGGAAGTCGAGGCCAACAATCTCGGTTTGGGGGAACTCATTCGTTGCTGGCCCGCGGCCGGTCTGGCCTACTCAGGGGTCGCTTGGGCGATCGAAGCAGCGTTCTATCGAAGTGCAGCCGAAACTTTGATGCGCGAACATTCCGTACTTGCGCGTCACGCGGGCAACACGCACGAACAGGTGCGTTCCCGCTTTCAGAAACTTGACAAAGAGATTCTCGAACTGAATCGGCAGATGATTGCTGCCAAGCTTCAATCACGCCCGATACCGGCTGGCTCCAGAGCGGTTTCAACCCGCGATTACACAGACAACGAGATGCTTCGTCATCAAACAGGGCTTCAACAGCCTCGGATCGCATTGCGTCGTCTTTTTTCAAACGCAGGAGCCGCGATCCGCGCATATGCGCCGTGCATAATGATGAGCCCAATGTCGGTGGCTCAGTATCTGGAGCCAGGCAAACACAACTTCGATATCCTAGTTGTCGACGAAGCGTCGCAAATGAGGCCAGAAGACGCTCTTGGAGCGATGTTACGCTGTTCGCAGGCGGTAATCGTTGGTGATCCCGAGCAGCTACCGCCCAGTGATTTCTTCGTTGCTTCTGCCGATGCAGCACAACAAGAGGAAGACGACCCAGAAGAGTCGATTCTCGAACTTGGTCGCAGGTGCTGGCATCCCATGCGGATGCTCGAAGTCCACTATCGTTCGCGTCATCAGAGCCTCATCGCTTACTCAAATCGCGAATTCTACGATGAAAGGTTGCTCGTCTATCCAAGCCCGGTGCTCGAGGATTCAGAGTTCGGGGTCACCTGTCGGCGTATAGATGGCGCGTACGAAGTTGGTCAAGGCCGCAATCAGGAAGAAGCTCGCGCGATTGTCGAGGAGGCCGCTGAATTAATGCGCAAGCATCTCAATCGCTCAATAGGGATCGTTGCGGTCAACCAAGCTCAGCGGGATCTAATTGAAACGCTAATGGATGAGCGCGCAGCAATGGATCCCGATATTCAAGCGTATCGTCAAGAGTGGGATGGGAAGCTCGAAGACTTCTTCATAAAGAATTTGGAGAATGTCCAAGGGGACGAACGGGATATTATTCTGATATCGACGGTCTATGGCCGGACAGCGGAGGGTGTGTTCCATCAGAATTTCGGCCCGATAAATCGGGCGTATGGTCACCGCCGCTTGAACGTATTGTTCACTAGAGCGAAACGTAAACTTACAATTTTTACTTCACTTGACCACGCGCAAATCGTTGCCGACGGGCATCGCAGAGGCGTACGGGTCCTAAAAGAATTCTTGGAATATGCGTCGACGAAGACCATCACACCTGGTCGGCGAACGGGCGCGGAGGCAGAAAGCGACTTTGAAAGATGGTTCCTGTCCCGGCTCAAGTCGGCCGGCTACGAGGCTCATCCGCAAGTCGGTGTTGCTAAGTACCGTGTCGACATCGGAGTGCTGCATCCGGACAAGCCAGGTAGTTATATCCTTGGCGTCGAATGCGACGGCGCTACCTATCATTCCTCGAAATCTGCCAGGGATAGAGATCGTCTGAGACAGGACGTGCTTGAAGGCTTGAACTGGAAAATTCATCGCGTCTGGTCGACTGATTGGTACCGCGACCCGGAGCGCGAGTTCTCGCGCTTGATTCAGAACATTGAGAAATTACGCACGGTCCAGTAGCTCAGCTAGTGCCGCCTAAGCGACCAAGGGGAAGTCCCTGAACGATGAAGCCTCACACAACAAGCAGGACGCCTTGCGCGGGCGAATTCATGACTTTGCCGATCGCTTCAGCATAGAGCCTTACCTGGGTCACATAGCGGTCGGCCGACGAGGCAAACTCATGATCCGTCTTGAAGTCCACCACTACCCAGCCAGTGAACTCCCGCCCTTCTTCGCGAAAGGTAAGGTCGATCACGCCTTCGGCGAGGCTTCCGTCTTCAAGCCTCATCAGCACGGGAGTTTCGCGGCGAAGCCCGTCCGCGCCTTGGGCCGCGGCCTTTCTCAACACCGGATGATCCAGTGCAGCGCGCACTGCGATAATCGCGGCTTCGATCTCCTCATCGGTCGCACCGATTAGCCTGCCGCTCGTTGCGGCGATCTGTTCAAGTCCATCACGATCGGCGAAATCCATGGACGCAAGCATCGCATGGACAAGCGCCCCGAAGCGCCGGCCGCCGGGGCGGTCCGGCCCCCGCCGCGCGATGGTTTCCACCCGCACGGGCGGCGAAGTCTCGCCGCCCTCCGCGTTTTCGTTTTCCCGGCGCGCGAGTTCGGTCACGGTCTGCACCTTCAATGCGGGTTGCGATGCCCGTGCCAGCAGCTCCTCGCGGGCTATTTTCCATAGGCGGTAGTTCTCTTCGCTCGCGGCGGCCGCCCCGTCGGCATCAAGCTCCAGCACGCGTTGATGGCGCAAAGGAGCGTGCTGTTCGGGCTCCGGCGGAAGCACAGCCGGATCCCACCATACGACCGCCGGGCCGTTCGCCACCGGACAATACAGGCCGGGACGTACCGATCCCGCCGGCGGAGCCTGGCCCTTCGGCCCGCGGTCCAGCACCGTGTCTTCCCCGAATTCAGGACAACCGGGAGCCGGGCCGGACTTCCGGCGCGAGTCCTCCGCGGGATAGAGCATCGGATCGAGGACCTGGAGCCACCCTCCAATTGGTTCGTCGCCGCAGACCGGCGCGACCAAGAGATCACGTGCCCGCGTTGCCGCGACATAGGCGAGTCTGATTGCCTCCGCCCGGTCGCGCCGCAGTTCCTCATCCGCAGCTTCCAGGAGCTCGATAGGCGCAGACCCGCATAGCGGCTCAAGCCAGAGCCGGCGCTGCGGATCGACATGGCGGCTCGGCGTGCTGCTCGTCTCGTTGCAGGTCGGGTCGGCAAGGATCACGACCGGAAATTCAAGGCCCTTGGCCTTGTGCACGGTCATGATCCGCACGCCTTCCGTTCCCTCTTCGACAATCGGCGCTTCGTTGGCATCGCCGCGCTCGGCATCCGCCTCCATTCTCTCGACGAACACCCGGAAAGATGATGCGCCCCGCTCGAAATTGCGCGCGAGGTCCACAACTCTTTGACAGTTCGCAAGGGCCTGTTCGCCGTTTCGCCAGAAGGCAATGCCCGGAAGCGCGCGAGCCCCTTCAAGGAGCATCGTAATCGTCTCCGCGATGGGGCGATGGTTGCGCCCGAAATGCAGCCGGCGCAAAAGCTCGAGAGCATCCGCGACCTCCATCGCCGCGGGATTGAGCGCTTCGCGGTCGATCCGGCGGCTTGGATTGAGACGCTGCGTTCGAACTGTACCGCCCGTATCCACCTGCTGGCGGAACGCGAGCAGCGCCTCATCGCTAAGCGCAAAGAATGGACCGCGCAGCGTTGCGAACACCTTCAGCTCGTCCTCGGGCCACTCGATCGCGGTCAGCGCGTTGCGCAGCGCAATCACTTCTTCCCGGTCATGGAACGACCGCCCGCCGACGAGCACATGCGGAATGCGCCTTGATTCAAGCGCACGCACATAAGGGCGGGTGATGTCGGCGCCGAAGCTGCGAAAGCGCCGGAACAGAATCGCGATGTGCCGCGGCTTGACCGGGACCCGTTTCTTCTCCTCCTCGACCATCCAGCCGCTCGCGTCGATCAGCCATTCGACGAATGCCCCCACCGCGTGCGGGAAGGATTCGTCGATGCGCCAGTTCACGATGCTGCCGTAGTCGCCGTAAGGCGCCGGGACAGGCAATGCGACGACAGTCGGACGACCCTCGATCTCCGGCCTCGCGCGCTCAAGAGGCACGTAGCCGGCTTGGCCGCCCTCGGCATTCATTGCCGGCGCGAAAGCTCCGTTGACAAGGGCCTGGAGCGAGAGCGGCGCGCGAAAACTCGTGTTCAAGTGAATGAGCTCCGCGCCGGCCGCGAGAAGGCGCTGCTTCACATCTTCGTAGATCGCTACATCGGCGCGCCGAAACCGGTAAATGGATTGCTTGGGATCGCCGACCAGGAAGAGCTTGCCCGGGACGGGACGAACCGTGCGCCAGTCCGACTGCGCCGGATCGTCAGCGGACAGCAGGATGAGTATTTCCGCCTGCAGCGGGTCGGTGTCCTGAAATTCATCGACGAAGAAATGGCTGAAGCGCTGCTGCAGATCGCGGCGCACGGCCGCGTTGTCCCGCACGAGGTCCCGCGTTTTTAGCAGCAGGTCGAGAAAGTCGAGACGCCCGAGCTTTGCTTTTAGATTTTCGTAGTCGGCGATCGCAGGCTTCAAGGTCTCTTGCAGTAGCGGCGCAAGGTCGGCATCGCTGGCGGCGATGAACGCATCGAGGTCCGCCTTCAGTTGGTCGCGCCGGCCAAGCACCTCGTCGCGCGCGAGCGCTCCGAAAGTCGTCCGGTGTGCGCCCTTCCAGCTCCAGCTGCGCCGCCGGGCGAAGGCGCGAAGCTCCGCTTCCAGTCCGTCGTAATCGCGGCCGCTCACTGGTTCGAGGCGCGTGACCTCCTGGACGAAGCGCGTCATCTCCGACAGGTTCATCGCGAGCCGGTCGTTTGCCCACGAACTTGAGGCAGCGAGCGCGCCCAGTTGCCGCAGCGCATCGATCAGCGCGTCAATCCTGCTGTTCCGGTCGAACTGATCGCGCCGCCACGGCGCCGGGAAATCCCGGTGCTTGCAAAGCGCATCCAAGCCGGCGCGCAGTTGCTCGCGGGGACTGGCGCGCCGATTCCTGCGCCGCAGAACGCGGCGAACGCCTTCCGGAGGGTCGGAGAGGATTCTCTGGAACCAGCCGTCGAACGCTTGGTCCGCAAGCCCCTCCGTCTCCTCTTCCGAACTCACCTCGAAGAGCGGATCGATTCCTGCCTCGACCGGGCGCTCGTGAAGAACGTCCGTGCAGAAGGCATGAATCGTTCCGATGCGCGCAAGCTCAAGCTCTCTCAGCGCGCGATCTAACCTTTCGCGCTCCTCGCCTTGGGCCGAATGCCGCGCCTCCTCGATCTTGCCGCGAAGGCGCAGCTTCATCTCGCCCGCCGCCTTTTCCGTGAATGTGACGGCGACGATCTGACTGAGCGCGCCCGCGCCGGACCGGACCAGCCCGACGATTCGCCCGACCAGCTCCGTGGTCTTGCCGGTTCCGGCCGCCGCCTCGACAAAGAACGTCGTGCCGAACTCGCTCGCAATCCGCCGCCGCGCTTCCGCATCCGCGAGGATCGTCATGACAGGCTCCGCACAAACTGAAGCCCGTTCAGGCGGCTCTGCGGCTTGCCCGCGGCCCGCAACTCCTCATAGGGACCGCAGACAATGCGGTAGTCGCAATAATCGCATCCTCCCGTCTCCGGGGCCGCCGGAAGGAATGGACGCAGGAGAGCTGCGCCGATCTCGTCGGATATTTGCACCGCGATCTGGCGCGCATACTCGTTGAGGGCGACCTCGCGCTCCGTAAATCCGCCATTTGCCGTGCAGAAATAGAGCCGGCCCGCGAGCACCCTGGCTTCACCAGCAAGTAGTTTTTCCGCCGCGAGGACGTAGAGCAGCGGCTGCAGCGACTTTCCTCCCCGGACGATCTCGTCGGCCTTCCCGTCGAGCTTGCCGGTCTTGTGATCGGTTACCCGCGCTGTTCCCGATGGGTGGCGTTCAACGAGGTCGATCGACCCCCGCAGCTGAATGCCGCAATCGAGCTGCACCGCATCGGGAACAGAGTCGGGATCCGCGTGCCGGCGCTCGGGCCGCCGTGCGAGGCCGAACGACAGCTCAAAACGCCACGGCACGTATCCCGAGTCGTCTTCGCTTGCGCGCCGCAGCCATTCGCGAAGATCGGCCCGGATGGCGGAGACGCCGTCCTCCCAGACGCGCTCGATCGCCGGCGCAAGATCGTCGTGATAGCGAGCGGCAACTTCGGCCAGCACGGCATCAAGCTGGCGCCATGCGTCTTCTAGATTGCCCGCTCGCACGGGGAGCAGGCCTTGGCCGCGAAGGCGCCCGAGCAGTTCGAACTGCGCGTCGTGAAAAAGGGAGCCCCGCTGCAACGGATCGAGTTCGTCAATCGCCTCGGGCACCTCGCGGGGTGCCAGTCCGTGAATTGCCCGCAGGAAAAACCGGTACGGGCAGCGCGCGTAATCCTGAAGCGCCGTCGGCGAGTAGCTTCGCGCGCCGAGCCGGTGCGAAGCCATCAATCCCTGAACGGTGGGCGATGTGCTCAGAAGTCCGTCGGAAGATGTCCAGTTCCTGCTCCATCGCTGAAAGCGGTTGCGTAACGCCCGCGCCAAATGCGGGTTGACCGTAACGAGATATCGCGCCGCCCCCGGACGCTCGCCACCCCGCGCCGAAAGTCCCTCCAGCAGGGCGAGGTCGTGCTCGGCGTCGTCTATCGCATCCGCTACATCAACCGGCGCCGGCCAGCCGAGCCTTGCGTTGGTCGCCGTCTCGGCGCGGCGGGCGAGCGTCGCAAAATCGGGCAGCACGCCTTCGGCTGCGCGGAGCGCTTCCAGCGCATAGAAAGAAGGCACGCGCGGCCGTGCTTGATCGAGATCGAGGCGCGGATACGAAAAACAGATCCTGCGCTCGGCCGCGCCAACCGCGAGAGCCATTGCGAGGCGCTCGGTCTCGAGACGCGTTTGATTTGTTTGCAGGCGGTCGCTGATCCGCTCTCTCGCGCCATCGAGCAGGATCGGTTCTTCCACGATCTTTCGCGGGAACATCCGTTCGGCGACCCCAACAACAAAGACGGCCTCGAAGCTGAGTCCTCGTGCCGCCTCTGTCGGACCGACAAACACCTTGCCGTAACGCTGCGACGGCGGCGGCACGCTCGCCTCAAGGAGAAGCCGCTCCATCACCGCCAGGACTTCGCTCAGCGTGACAGGCCCGACAGGCCCCATCGGAGCCAGCTCGGCAAGCAAAGCGAGCACGCGGTCGGGGTTCTTCAGCGCCCGCGTCGCGAGGCCTGCCAAGCGATCCAGCCACTCGCCCCAGTTCGCGGCGCCGGGCAACTCATCCAGAGCTTCGATCAATGGCAGGGCATACGTGCCGAATGCGCTGAGATCATCGAGCGTTCGCGTCAGACTTTCAGCTTCTGCTTCGTCCGCTTCCGCAAGCCTGAGCCGCAGGTCATTCGCGAGGCCGTCAAGTCGCCGCCGCCATCGCTCGCGACCGCCGATCACCGCGGCTTCGACCAGCAACCGCTCCCACCGCCGGGGCGCCCTTAGCTGACCGTCACTGACGGGGGATTCCTCGGGCGCGCCGCCGCTGGCTTCGGTTCCTTCAGTTTCGCGTAGCGCCTCGCCGTTTTCCGGGGGAAGCGGCAGCATGAGCTCGCTATCGGGAGCGGCCCATCTGTCCGCGGAAGGCGCAGGGGGCGGCGGTGTTCCTTCCGGCCCTGCATCCGGCACCTGCCCCAAGGAGAGATATTCCGCGAACCGCCGCGCGGACAGGCCTTCGGCCGCGCATTTGAGGAGCGCGCAGAAGGCGCGGCCCGCAGGGTCGGGCCTTATCGCCCCGCGAACGAAATGCGCCGGGATGCCCGCGCGATTGAAGGCCTCCTTGAGATTGGCCCGATAAGCTTCGGGCGACCGCAGGAACACCGCTATCGAATCGAAGGGGACGCCGCTCCGGGCGAGGGTAAGCACGCGCCGGGCGACTTCAACACATTCGCGGCCCTCGCCCGGGGCCGAGAACATGTCGACGCCTTCCCCCGCACCCAAAGGGATCGCATTCGCGTCCTCGCTAAAGAGGCGCCGCTGCAGATTGAATAGAGCACCGCTCCCGGCGGCAGTCAGATCGATGTTCTCGACTTCAGCATTGAGGCCCCGCCCCAATCGGGCCACGGCTGCTTCATCGGATGCCGGCGATGTCGCCAGGACCTCAGGCGCCTTCGCCGCAAGCGCCCGCACGAACTCCAGTTCGGCTTCAGTGCTAACCGCCACATCGAGCAGGAGCGTCGGCAGGCCGATCAAGCGATCCTGACCACCCCCGCGCGCCGCTGCGGCAGCGATTTCCACCATGCCCGCCCAATCCGCCAGCCCGGCCACAGAGAGCTCTGCCTCATAGCCCGCCAGGAGCGGAGCAAGGTCGGACGCAACGCCGTTCAGACGCTCCCGCTCGACGCGGGCGAGGCGCAGCTCTGCGATCACATCGGCGAGCGCCCGAGGAAACCCAGGCGTTTCCGAGACGGCACGAAAGCGGCCGAGCCCATTCTCTTCCCGGAAGCGGTGCACAACGCGCGCCGCAACCGCGTGCATGCCGATCCGGCCGAGCGGAACAAGCCCGCGCAAAGTCAGGGCCGGCCGGGCAATCACGGCCGCAAGCTGCGCCAATGTCAGCCGATGCCAGCCAAGAGCCGCGCCTTTGTCGCTGACCACCCGGCGCACGAGCTCATTTGCAGCGTCGAGGCTTGCCCCGAGAATGAGCACCTCTTCTGCGGGCTTCCTTGCTTCCAGCCACGCGCGGGCGCGGGCAATGCGCCGGTGGTTCACGGACGAGACGAGCAGTCTTGCGGCCATGCGCCGGAATGTAACAGAGTCCCGCGGGCCGCAAGCCCCCGCTCAGCGCTACAAGTGGTCCCATTTTGATGCGCCGGCCCCGGACGACATAGCAGAAACCGTACCCCGAAAATCGCTGCGAAGGCCGCCGGCGTCAGTTCTTGACCGACTCGCGTGGCGCTGAGAATTCTTGCCGGCAACCTCGCTGCGGAAGATCTCAGACAGGCGACTCGAGCCCCCGACAAGCGGACTATGATGCCGAATCCATCTCTAAACTCGTTGTGAATCACACATTTTCTCACCAGTTGCTCGCGATCATGGCGAATCGATCGGGCCCAACTGCCCCCAACTCCGCATCGCAACCGTTTGTTTGGACCACAACACCGGCAGGCTGCTGCCCCGCATTAGCGTGTGCGCTGTAAGAGCCGGGGACTGCCGACCCTCCGAAATGTCCTCGACGAGTCTTGGAGCTAGGAAAGCGAGTCTCAGAATTCGAGCAACTGTACTTACGGTAAGTCCCTCCCGATCGGCGATCTCGCCCAAGCTCTCGAAGCGCCTGTCACGCAGCTCTTCAAACCAAGTGACAGCTCGTGCAAGAAGCTTCAGCAATGCCGGATCCGGCGATCGGCTTCCTTCGGCATTTGCCGCCGGGAGAACTAGCCGGGTCTGAACGCCTTCGCGGTGCAGCTGGACGGGAATGCGAACCGTCAGCACCTTTCCATGAGATCTGGGATTCGACCGTTCGGTTCTTGTGACAGCAGGACCGCCCCGGTCGCGGTTTGAGATCGACGCGTCCCCTTTACCGATTTTGTCACTTTCCGAACCAGCTAACCGGGAGGCAAGCGCATCATGCGCGATCTCGATCTGAATCTCAGCCCCACCTACGACGATCCGCCGGACAATGGTGACCAGCACGCTCCGTTTTTCGTGCGTATCGCTTGAGTCCAGTAGTGCAATTGCTTTCAGGGCATTTCTCATAGCCGCGCTGATCAACGACGGGCTCCTGCTCTTTTTTGGCAGCAATCCAATCAGCGTTCTTCGATTCATGAGCAGCGATTTCAGACGGCTGATGACTGGCCGCTCGAGCTCGTGCGCCGCGATGCGCCATTTCGGCCACTGTACCTCCTCCTGTGATGACGAGACGTAGTACCGATATCGCTTTGTGCCCTTGCTCGTATGGCTCGTTGAAAACGCCCTCCCCTGCTCGTCATAAAGCAAGCCCGCCAAGAGCGAGGGGTCGATCGCATTCTTGTTGACGCGGCGTTGACCCCAGTTCGCCGCGAGCTGCGCCTGCACAGCGTCCCAAGTCTTGCGATCGACGATGCTCTGATGCTGGCCAGAATACGTTTGGCCCTTGTGCCGAATCTCGCCGACATAGATCGGGTTCGAGAGAATCTTGTAGAGCAGACCCCGGCTGAACGGCCGGCCGCCATAGGCCCGGCCCGTCTTGGCAGTCGTCATGGGACGAAGCAGTCTGCGGCGCTTCAATTCGGCTGCGACCTTCCGGACATTTCGGTGCCGGAGATAGAAATCGAAGATCTTGCGGACGAGCGCGGCTTCCTGCTGGTGAACCACCAACTGCCGCTGGGTCGCGCGATATCCGAGCGGCACGTAACCGCCCATCCACATGCCCTTCTTCTTCGAGGCCGCGACTTTGTCTCGGATCCGCTCGGCCGTGACCTCACGCTCGAACTGCGCGAAGGAGAGAAGCACGTTGAGGGTCAGCCGGCCCATGGATGTCGTGGTGTTGAACTGCTGAGTCACGCTAACGAACGAGACCCCCTGCTGCTCAAAGGTCTCGACGATCCTTGCGAAATCGGCGAGCGATCGGGTCAGGCGGTCGACCTTGTAGACGACCACGACGTCGATCTTGCCGGATTGGATATCACTCAGGAGCCGTTGTAGCGCCGGCCGCTCCAGCGAACCGCCTGAGAACCCGCCGTCGTCATAGGCGGTGCGGATCAGCTCCCAGCCCTCGTGGCGCTGGCTCTTGATGAAGGCCTCGCAGGCTTCCCGCTGCGCATGCAGCGAGTTGAAATCCTGCTCCAGCCCCTCCTCCGAGGATTTCCGCGTGTAGATGGCGCAGCGGAGCTGCCGGATCTTCGGGGCGCTACGCATGCGAGTCTCGCCTTTTCTGGGCGTTCTTGTTGCCGCCCGGCCGCGGCTTGATCCCGAAGAAGACCAGGCCATTCCACTGGGTGCCGGTGATCGCCCGGGCGACCTGGGAGAGCGAGCGGTAGCGTTTCCCCTTCCAGGCAAAGCCCTCTTCCAGCACCATCACCGTGTGGGTTTCGTTACGCCACGAGCGGACGAGCGCGGTGCCAGGCTTGATGCGTGGGGCGGTACTGATCGCCTCTTCCCTGCCCTCCCGTAGTGCTTCAGCGATCTGCCGCAGCCGGCGGCGCGTCGCCGGCTTGAGGCCGCCATAGACCTCCACCTGCATCTGGTAGGCCACTGCCCGTATCAGAAACTCGCGGCGGAACGTCTTCGGGGCGGGCGTGCGGTAGTGCTTCTCCCAGCGCCGGCGGAGTTCGGAAAGTTCGAGATCGCGCAAACGCGCGATCTCGTCCTCCAATATGCAGGGATCGACCAGACCGGCCATATCAGCGGGACGACCGCTTGGGCGTGCCGACAATGCAATAGACAGCCTTGCCGCCCTCCTTTCGCTGGACGTCGATCTTGTAGCCGGCCTTGCGCAGCCCGGAGATCACGGCGCGCCCAGTGTGCGGCAGCCAGTCAGTTGCCTTGACGATCGCGTCGATATCAGCGCCCTGCTTCCGCTGCAGCAGCCCGATCAGGATCGCCTGCTTCGAGCCGGCTTTCGGCTTTCCGTCCCTGGCCGGCCGATTCTTATTTGCTGCGTGCGCCCCGCCTTTCTTGCTGGCAGAAGACGTGGAAGGTGCAGGTGCCCTGCTCTTCGGTCTCGCCGCTTTACGCGATTTGCCTCGCGGCTTTTTGGCGGCCGCTTCCTGGAATGAGCTGATTGATTGATTTCCTGCTCGCTCTGGCGTGGTCTCGTGCGCCTCTTCGGTCTCTGCAGGATCGATGCCGATGGCGGCAAGCCCTGCTTGAGTGATCCGCAGGGCAAAGGCGTCGCCATTGCGGTCGCGCCGGAACACGGCGTGGCCGTTCCTTGCCGGCATCTCTTCCGCGAGTCCTTGCTTGAGGAGCGGCTTGAAGAGCTTGACCACCGTTCCGGCCACCGCGTCCGGCGGCAGCGCGATCATGCGATCGTTACGTTGCGCGGCTGCGCTGAGCAGCACGAGCTGCTGGTCTGAAAGCTTCGGCATTGCTGTCTCCGTTCGGTTGCGACAGCGGATCGCTGTCACCACCGAGGCCCCGCGGAGGCCGCTTGGCGCTGGCGGGGCGATAGAGAGAAATGGAGACAGTGCTATGCAGACGGCTTGCTCCTCCGTGGGCCGTGCTTGCGGCGCTGGTCATCTTGTTTCCCCATGCAGGAGCAGCGGAAATCGAGGGGTGAGCTTGAGGAGGCGCATCCATGTTGCGGACGCGATGCATGCCTTTGTCCCTCGTCCGAGCGACGCGAACCCCCCGGAGACTCGGCCACGTTCTTGATGGAAGTCTTGAGCGCCGACATCGGACTGCTTCCTTCGGCTAGCGTGAGGCGACACACGCTCTCTTCAGCGCCGAAGTCGAGTGGAAGCAGAGCAATCTTCCGACGAAATTTTCCCTTCCCGGATCATCCTGCGATCCAGGACTGGAACGTCAACGGAACGTGAGCGGGACGTTGCCGGAGCAGTACCAAGACCAGGTGCATCGGGCCGGCACGAGCGCTCGAAGACAACTCGGCGCAGCCGCTGAGGTGATAGGAAAGCCCCTCATCCATAAAAGATTTTCGGGCCGAACATAGAAACTACGGGACTTAGAACGCGGTTCGCTTCAACCCAGTTCAGGAACTGGGACACACTGTCGACCTGGTCGTCCTGGCGTGCATTGGGAAATCCCAGCAATTCTAGCAGAAACTCGCTGAGCCAAGTCGCTTCCGGTGGCAGGTAGACCTGACCCGCCTCGAAGCGCGCGCTTTGCGCCTCCATCCGCATGAGCTTGTCGCCCTCCGGAGCGATGCCGATGGGCATGGGCACTCCCGGTGTCGGATTCGCCCGCAGCTCCTGGATGAGGTGGAGGCCGGGGCCCGCACGCTCGATCAGAATCCGATTGGGTGGATTTTCGCGGGCAAGAGCGATCAGCTTCTGCTTCAGATGAGGGAACTCCAGCCGCCCGCGCCAGACGTGCAGGAGATAATAGTCGCGCCGAACGATCGCCCACGTGGTGCAGACGGACCAATCGCTGGTCGCGGCCGTTGTGCTCGCGACATCCCAACTTTGGACGATCTGAACCCCGGGACCGCGCTTGGGAGTCTCGTCGTACGACTTGAGCCAGCTACGCTTGATCAGATTCCCTTCCAGCGGAACCGGTCGCTGCAGGTATTGAGCCGAGAACGCGAGCGAGCCCATCTCGCGCTTGATCGCCTCGAGGAGAGCGAGGGATTCGCGCTCGGGATGGAGAATCTCGCCCTTCTTGCGCCGATGGACCGTGCCCGGGCCGATCGCGATCTCCTGGTCTTCCTGCGCGATTGCCGGCAGGTCGAGGTGGCTCCAGCCGCCGTCGCGCAGGAGCTTGCCCGCGAGATCGTCCTCGTGCAGGCGCTGCATCACAAGAATGATGGCACCCTGTCCCTTGTCGTCCAGCCGCGATAGCAGCGTGCTCCCGTAATAGTCGTTGAGGAAGGAACGCGCCTTCTCCGACTGCGCCTCTTCCGCCTTGATCGGGTCGTCGACGATGATCACATCGGCACCACGGCCGGTGAAGGAGCCGCCCACGGCGACCGCGATTCGTCCGCCGCCAAGGGTGGTCACGCATTCGCTCTCGGTGTCCTTGACGAACTGCACATGCGGGAAGAGGGCCCGATACCAGTCACTCGTCACCACCGCCCGGAATTGACGCGCGAAGGTGCCCGCCAGCTCCTGCGAGTATGAGAGGCAAGCAAAGCGCTTGCTCGGCTCGTGCCCGAGTGCCCACGCCACGAACGCCACGGACGCGCAAATCGATTTCAGCGATCGTGGAGGCTGGGTGATAATCAGCCGAAGCGTTTCCCCGCAATGCACTTGGAGCAGCGCGTAGGCCACGGCGTCGATGTGCCAATTGTGCTGATACAAATCTCCGGGCGACACCGTCCGAAATACCTTCGCGACAAAGGTGCCGAGATCCTGGCGCAAGGCAGCGGCCAGGGTCGCGCGCTCACTCCATACATTCATGGCTCATCTCCTTCTCCTGCTCGTCCCGTCGGCCCCCTGGAAATCTGCGTCGGATCAGACGTCTCGCCCTCTTTGGGCGGATCGATATTCGCCGCGCCACGCAATAATCGCTCGCGGTAGACCGCGAGCAGATTCGCATCGTCGACTGACAATGCATCTGACGCAGTCACGTCCTCGTTGTTGTAAGCCTGTGCAAGCGTGATCAGCCGATCGAGCGCGCGACCATCGCCGCCGAGCGCCTTCTCGCGCAGGCGCAGGAGCATTGCCGCTTGCGTCGTCACCTTGCGCGCCTTGCCTTCGCGCGAGAGCTTGACCGGCGACTTGAGCGTGGCCTTCACGTCCGTCTTGAAGTTGCGCACGCCCTTCGGCCGTCCCTTGGGATTGCCGGACTGTCCCGGTTTGAATCGCGTGGCGCGAGGTGGCTTGGCATACCCCACCTCGTAGTCGTTTCCGTCCGGCATTGCCTGGGTGTCCGGCACGCTTGCGTACTTGTCGGACCGCTTATCGTCTTGAACACGCTTGGAAATCCGGAGGCGGCGCATGCTCACTGCCTCCTCTTCCGGGAACGCATCAATTGCTCAACATCGAGCTCGACGTCCTCGAAGGTTCGGCCGCTCTCTGCGTGCAGTGCCTGTTTGCCCGTGTACGTCTGCCAGCGCCGCACGGCGACATCGGCGTAGAGGGGATCGATTTCGATGCCACGACCTAGCCGACCGGCTTTCTCAGCCGCGATCAGCGTCGTGCCGGAGCCGACAAACGGGTCGAGCACGATTTCACCACGGCGTGTAACATCGCGGATTGCGTCAGCAACGAGCGCTACAGGTTTGACTGTGGGATGCGCGGCGAGTTCTTCAAATCGGCCGTCGCGAAAGGTGTTGACGCCGGCATATGTCCAGACATTCGAGCGGTTTCGTCCGTGCTGACCGAGTTCGACATTGTTCAAATGCCGATCGGATCCGACCCGATAAACGAACACCAACTCGTGTTGCGACCTATAGAGCGACCCCATTCCCCCGTTTGTTTTCGCCCAGACGCAGAGGTTCAGTAGTGCGCCATAGATCCCGCAACCAGCCTCTTGGAGCTCGCTGATGTGGCGCCAATCCATGCACACGAAGTGCACTGCGCCGTCGCGCGAGAGGGTTGCTGCCGCGCCAAGAGTCGCCTTAAGGAAGTTCACGAATTCCGTCCGCGTGAATTCGCCCGAGGCCATCGCGAACTCACGGTGCTTGATCCTGCCCTTCCCCGAAACATGTCCGCCGATCGGCACGTTGTAGGGCGGATCGGCGAACACCGCGTCGGCGCGCTCTTCCCCAAGAAGCGTCGCGTACGAGGATTGATCTCGCGCATCCGCGCAGAGCAGCCGATGCGTGCCGAGAATCCACAAGTCGCCTGGACGACTCACAGCTGACTGATCTGCAATTTCTGGAATCTCGTCTTCGGGACCGTGGTCGGATTTCGCCTCGGTTGCCTCTTCGAGAAGAAGATCGATCTCCGCAATTGAGAATCCAGTAAGTTCGATATCGAACTTGAGTTCGGTCAACTCCTGCAACTCAATCGCCAGAATCTCGCGATCCCAACCTGCCAGCTGCGCGAGCTTGTTATCCGTAATCACGTACGCACGTTTCTCCTCGGCAGTGAGGTGATTGAGAACGATCGTCGGGACATCTCGAAACCCCAAGTGCTTTGAGGCTTGCCAGCGGCCAACGCCTGCAAGAATTCGATTCTCTTGATCGATGATGATCGGATTGACGAATCCGAAGCGGTCGATTGAGCGCGCGACCTGCTCGATCTGTCTGCGGCTGTGAGTCCGCGGATTGCGCTCGTTGGGGATCAGCGCATCAGTGGGGCGCGGTTCGATCTTGGAAGCATAAGGAAGTGATCGATTAGCGTGCTTGCTTTCGGCCTTCTGCTTGGTCTTCATCGTCATCATCTCCAAACGAGGAAATCCGCCTGCGTTTACAGGCGCCGGTCGGGGGCTGGCTTAGTGAGAGGTGAGCACGATCGCGCGGCAGCGATGCGCGATCGCTGGTCATCGCTGATGGTTCTGTTGGTGGTAGGAAAGCTTGCCGCTCGGAGATTCTCCCGCGGCCGAGTTTCACGGGGCGCGCGTTCTCATGCGTTCGCGTGCGCAGTCCGCGCCGCCGACGCGAAGGTGGAAGCGAAAGCTGGGATTTCTATGGCTACCGCCGCCGCGGCGCAAACAATGCACCCGGCGGGCTCGTCACAAATCTTAATTTCGGCCATCTTGGCCAGCGTGTCAATCGCCCCACTTCTCCAATCTTACGTTTCCGACGTCAACTAATTGCAGGGAGTCATTTGTGGAATCGGCAGGCCGTTGGAGATGACCGCAAGGCGGTCGTAGACGATCTGTTTGATCGCTTCGGAAAAAGGAGTGGGCGATGACCGAGCCGCTCTTACGCCTGGACCAGATCTGCAAGCGGTTCGGAGGTTTTGTTGCGTTATCGGACGTTACTATGAGCGTCGCCCGCGGCGAGCGGCTCGGCCTGATAGGTCCAAACGGCTCGGGCAAGACGACGCTCATCAATTGCGTCTCTGGTGTGCTACCCGCAGACAGCGGGCGGGTTGTCCTGGACGGACACGACATCTCATCCCTGCCCCCATACCGCCGGGCTCGAGCAGGGCTTGCGCGTAGTTTTCAGATCCCTCTTCCGTTCTCGTCGATGACAGTGCTCGAGAACTTGATGGTGCCCCTCGAGTATGTTGATCACGGCATTCTGGATCTCGCCAAGCGATCTGAAGTACAGGCCGAGGCAATAGAAATCCTGGAGGGCGTACGCCTCAGCGACAAGGCACAGGTACCAGCAAATCGGCTCTCACAAGTGGATTTGCGAAAGCTGGAGCTTGCTCGCGCAATTGCTGCGCGGCCACGACTGCTGGTTTCTGATGAGGCGATGGCAGGCCTCGCGACCCAGGAAGTATCGGAAATCTGTCAGGTCGATTCAGCAGGTGCGCCGCGCGATGGTATCTACCATGCGCCGATCAGCTCCACGAGCCTCTTGCGCAAGGCGATGAATAAGGGGTGCGCGAAATCACGCGGGCGCGGCATATCCACAGCAAAATCGCCCACAATGGTGGCCGGCTTATCGCTAAGCACGACGATACGATCGGCGAGGTAGATTGCCTCTTCCAGGCTGTGCGTGATGAAGACGACTGTGTGCTTCCTGCGCTCCCAAATGCGCAGCAGCTCGGCTCGCATTTTGTGCCGCGTCTGCGCATCCAGCGCGGCAAACGGTTCGTCCATTACGATGAGGTCGGCGTTAACCGCGAACGCGCGGGCGATGGCGACACGCTGCTTCATACCGCCCGATATCTGGTAAGGGTAATAATCCTCAAATCCATGTAAACCGACCAATTCGACCATGTCGCTTATGCGCCGCTCGGCCTCCTCTCGCGCCACTCGTTTGATCTCCAAGCCAATGCGGATGTTGTCGCGCACCGTCCGCCATGGCCATAGCGACGGCTCCTGAAAGACGAATGCAAGCTCGTGGCGTTTGGGATCGACAAGGGCTCCTTCGATCGTCACCTCTCCCTCGGTTGGCCGAATGAGCCCTGTCATGAGGTTTCCAAGCGTAGTTTTCCCGCAGCCGCTCTTGCCGAGGACGCAAAGGAACTCATTTTCACGAACCGAGAAAGTCAAGCGCTCGAATACCGTGAGCCCGCTGAATCGCTGGGTGACGTCGACCCGGATCTTCTCCTTCATAAGCTTACATCCCAGCGCCACCGGAACAGACGCTTCTCGACGAGCAGGAGTAGTTCGTTCA
>JADYXZ010000008.1 GCA_020853885.1 Bradyrhizobiaceae bacterium
AATTCCTGCGGCGACTTCATCGTCGCATCCGCGTTGATCAGCGTGTTGAACGGCACGTTGCGGCTATTTGGGATACGCCCCGAACGGCGGCCCGGCCACGGCTCAGCGGCGGTGCCCTCGAAGCGCTCGCGCGCCCGCGCATCCACCACCTGCTCGGCGCGCGAGGCGAGGTTGGCCTCGAGCTGGGCGAGACGGCGCACGCGATCCTCGCTGAGCCGCGCCTGATAGGCGCGCAGATGCAGCGCCACGGCCTCGGCGCTGACGGCGTAGCCGTCGGCGATCCACTTCTTCAGTCCGCCGTCCAGCACCCTGACCCGCGCATGGCCGAAGGCAGCGAACATCCACCAGGCGCGCGGCGCGCCCATGGCGTCGCCGCGGTCGTAGATCACCACGAGGTCGTCATGGGCGATGCCGAGCGCGCCGACGTCATGCGCGAACTGCTCGGCCGACGGCAGCATGTGCGGCAGCATGCTCGCCTGATCGGCCACCGCGTCGATATCGAAGAACGCCGCGCCGGGGATGTGGCGCTGCGCGTACTCCTCGCGCGCGGTCGGCGGTCGCATCGCCGGCATGCGGTAGGCGGCGTCGAGCACGCGCAGGTCGGGATCAGCAAGATGCGCATTGAGCCATTCGGTCGAGACGAGCGGATCGGCGGTCATGATAAATTCTCAGCCCTTCTTCTTCGGCTCGACCTTCTCCACCGCGCCACCGGCCTCGCGCCAGGCGGTGAAGCCGCCGCCGAGATGCGCCACCGGCCTCAAGCCCATGTCCTGCGCGGCCTTGGCGGCGAGCGCCGAGCGCCAGCCCGACGCGCACTGGAAGACGAACGTCTTGTCCTGCTGGAACACCGGCTTGGCGTAGGGACTCTCGGGATCGATCCAGAACTCCAGCATGCCGCGCGGGCAATGAAATGCGCCGGGAACGCGCCCTTCGCGGTGCAATTCGCGAATGTCGCGGATATCGATGAGGACCACGTCCTCGCGGCCGTGCCGTTTGACGGCTTCGGCGGCCGGCAACGTCTCCACCTCGCGGTTGGCCTCGTCCAAGAGCTTCCGGTATCCGATCGTGATTTTCTGCGGCATGCTTAATTTCCTTGAGATTCAAGGAATGATGCCGCGCCCCTGGCGCCCCCTGCAACAAATTTGTCGCCAGCCTGCCCTATTTCCGGCCTTTCTCTCCATACGATTCTGCCCCGGCGGGGGGAGTAGCGTAGGAGTTCGGGCGTCATGTTCCGCTGGCGTAAGAGGCTGAACATTCAGATCGACGAAGCCGTCGAAAACGACGCTGAAATCGTCGAGAATGATGCAGCAATCGTCGCAGACGATGCAGATGATCCGGCCGAGCCGGACTATGGGCACCTCCCCTTCATCGACAACGAGACCCTCGATCAGTTCCTGGCCGACCCCTGGAGCGTGGAGCTCCTTCCGGTCGATCCCTACGACTACCGGCGCGAGATCCAGCGCATGATCGTGAGCGCCTTCCTGCACGAGGCGTCGCATCGGGCGAAGCAGATCGAGACCGTCTGACCGCCTGCATTGCCCCCTTCCGGGCGCGATGGCAGCATGGCCGCAACAGGATTCGCGGCGGCCAAGATGCAGGGATTCGGTCTCCTCGACATCATCGCGTTCGCCTGGTTCGTCGTCGCCTGGGCCGGCTACGGCGCGCTGATGGAATGGAGCGCGCTGGGCCGGCACAGCCTCAACCACCGCATGGACGTCTATCGGGCCGAATGGACGCGCCGCATGCTCGCGCGCGAGATGCGCATGGTTGACGGCCAGATCATGGGATCGCTGCAAAACGGCACCGCGTTCTTCGCATCCACCTCGCTGGTCGTCATCGGCGGCGTGTTCGCACTGCTGCGCGCCGCCGAGGACGTGCTGCAGATTTTCGCGACGCTGCCGTTCGGCATCGAGACGACGCGCGCCGTATGGGAAACGAAGGTGCTCGGCCTGCTCGTCATCTATATCTATGCGTTCTTCAAGTTTTCCTGGTCGTACCGGCTGTTCAACTACGGCGCGATCCTGATGGGCGCGACGCCCGAAGCGATGGACAAGGACGAGGATTTCGCGCGTGCCGCGGCGGACCGCGTCGCCCGCATGACGACGCTTGCCGGCCGGCATTTCAACCGCGGCCAGCGCGCATTCTTCTTCGCGCTCGCCTATCTCGGCTGGTTCGTGAACGCATGGCTGTTCATGGCGGCCACCGCGGCGGTTTTCGTCGTGATCGCCGTGCGCCAGTTCGGTCCCGCCGCCCGCCACGTGCTGGGCGAGCCCGCTTCCTAAACCTGCCGCTGAACACCAAGTTTATGTGGCGAACGGCCAGGTGCTCAGCGCAATTGTTTGCGCCGCAGGAAGACCCGAGACCAGGGCCCAGGTCCCGACGCTGGCCGCGAAGGCTACGGCCACCCAAACGAACGTCGATTCGAGAGACATTTCATTCGCTTGTGCACGCATATTCGCCTCCCTCAGAGGCAAAAGCGGGCGACGAGGGATTCGCCGCCCGCTGAAAACTCGTCGTTTGAACAGTGTGGCTTCAGTTCATGCCCAGATAGATCGCAACCACAGCCACAATCGCGAGCGCACCCACGGTCCACAGAATCGTCGAAAGATTGCTTTCCTTGGTTTCGGTCTGCATGGCGTTCCTCCTGCCGGGGCATCGCCGGAACAGAACCGGACAGAGCCCGGCTAAATCGGCGGGAACGCAAATCCCGCCCAATTCAAAATATAGGCGCATCGGCCCCGGCACACAACTTTAGTCTTACGTCAAAAGGCGAAATAAATTTCGCTTACATATCAATAGATTAGCTGAATCTTGTATTTTGGCGCATTCGAAAAGCCGGCAGAACCAGGGCAACTCCCGGCGTCACGATGTAAACACCCACAGATTGCATAATAAGAGAAAATATTACAGAAGTTGCATTCGACGTCCGCCATAGTGCTGCACGGGGGCTTCGTGCAATCGCTTGAACACGCGAGCACGGCTGATTTGCCGGGATCAGGCAGCCCCAGGCTCGCGCACATTGAGGCGCCCGTCGCACTGGCGGCGATTGCCCCCGACACCGACGGTGCCGAACGGCGGCTGAATTTCGTCTCCGCGATCGACCGCAACTATGTGGTCCCCTGGAGCGCGATGATCGACTCCTATCGCGATCACAATCCCACGCTCGCTGCTCACGCCTTCATCATTCACTACGACCTCACGCCGGACGACATCACCTACCTTGAACGCGTCTGCCGTTCGGTGAATGTCGAGCTCCATTTCATCCGCATTCCATTCTACCCGTTCGCGCTGTTCTCCACCCGCCGGCGCAAGAACCTGCGCACGCGCAAGACCATGTCGCCAATCGCTTACGCCAAGGCGTTCATCGATCGCTTCCTCCCCGCTGACCTGAAGCGCGCGGTATTGATCGATGCCGACATCATTATCGCCGATGATATGTCCGAGCTCCTCAGCCTCCAGCCGGAGCATCCGCTCGCCGCGGTCACCAACATTCCACGCAAGCATCACCATCAATTCAACAGCGGCTTTATTCTCGCCGATCTCGATCGTTGGCGCGAGATGCGCATTTCCGACATCGCGGAGCGCTTCTTGTTTGCATATTCGGACAGCCTGCACAGCCACGACCAGCAGACGCTCAATCTGATATTCGGCGCCCGCTGGTCGAAGCTGCCGCTGAAGTGGAACTATGTCGAGGACTATCACCGCCTGCGCGAACGCAGCACGGCTTACAGCCGCGAGGAAATCACGGACGCCCGGGAGCGGCCTGTCGTCATCCACTACGCAATCGGCACCGACAAGCCATGGCTTCCGAAATCCGAACATCCGCGCGCATCGCTCTATCGCGCATACGCGCAGAAGCTATCGAGCTTGCGTGAATCTCTTTCCCTCAACGACCCGGCTGACGCAAAGGCGACCAACTCATGACAATCTTGGAGATCGCGTTTGCTGTCGTGACCATCATTCTGATCGTCGGCAGCGCATATTTCCTGGAGCGGCGCATGAAGCGCTTTCGTCTCAGGCTGGAAGAGGAAATCGCAACGAACCAGACCAGCATCGATCGAACGCTCTGGCCGCAGATCGAGGCGCTGATCTCCCTTTACCGCGCAATCGACGGCCGGGATACGTTTCCGCCGACTCGCCGATGGGCGGCATCGCCGGACATTCTTCTCCACCTTGTCAGGCACATCCAGCACAATCCTGTGCGCACGATTGTAGAGTGCGGCTGCGGCACGTCGACCGTCGTCATGGCTCATGCGCTGAAGAACTTCGGCCGCGAGAGTCATATTCTCACAATCGAAAACGATCCCGCCTTTGCCGAGCAGCTGCAGAAAGAGCTGCGCAGCCGCGGCCTGGAAGACTACGTAACGATTGTCGTCGCCCCTTTGATCGAAAAGCGTTATCCGGATTTCGGTCACACGTTCCATTGGTACGACCTCGGCGCAGCGGCAATTCCGGACAACATCGACCTGCTGTTCGTGGACGGCCCCTACGGAAAGGTGAACTCCCACGCCCGCTTCCCCGCCGGCCCCGAACTGCTGCCGAAAATGGCTCCCAACGGCCACATCATCGTTGACGACGCCAAGCGGAAGGATGAGTCGGAGCTCGGACGCCTGTGGCGGACCTACTACCCCGATCTGGGCGTCCGCACCCTCGATGTCGAGAAGGGCGCACTGGAGATGTTTTTTCTGGATGAGAAGGTCAAACCTTTCCTTCGTAGCGCTGCATGACGCAAAAAAGGATGTCATGCTGATATCAATTCCATTTCGCTAATCTCAATGCCTTTCCGAATCCCAAGTTCGTCGAAGATAACCGCTCGCGAGAAGCCACGCGATAAACCTGCATTAGAGACTAAGGCTCCCGAAAAGCGCCGGACCGCTTGGCCGATCGAGACCACTGATCGTGAACGCCATCTGATCGAAAAGTACGCCGAGTACACGATGACCGGCCGTTACCGCCCATGGACCTTGTTGCGCGCGGTCGAATACATCGATTGCAACGAAATTCCCGGCGATATAGTCGAATGCGGCGTCTGGCGCGGCGGCTTGATGATGATGGTGAAAGAGGCCCGGTCAGCAAGCAACGTCGCGCGATCGCTCTATCTCTTTGACACGTTCACAGGAATGCCGGAGCCCATCCAGCTAGACGTGAACTACCGTGGAGAATCCGCTCAGGAAAAGTATGCCGAAAGACGCAAAAGCGACCATACAAACTGGGCCTACGCATCGCTTGACGAGGTGCGATCCAACTTTCTGCGATTCAATCTCGATCTGCAGAACGTATTTTTTGTCGCCGGCAAGGTGGAGGATACCTTGCGGGACGAATCCAACCTGCCGAAGCAAATCGCGATCCTTCGACTTGATACCGACTTCTACGAGTCGACCAAGGCCGAGCTGGAAATTCTATATCCCCGGCTTGTGCCTGGCGGCATATTGATTGTTGACGATTACGGCCATTGGCTTGGGGCGAAGCGCGCCGTTGATGAATATTTCTCCGATCGGCGCCCATTGCTGCTCCCCGTCGACTACAGTTGCAGAATGGCGGTGAAGCCGGTCTCGGACTAGCCGGCATCATCGATCCTTGGTCGGCTCAATATTCGTCCGCGCTTCAATCCCACATCGGCGCCCACGAGGGGCTGACCGTGCGCCCGTCTGGCCGCGCAAGGGCGCGGATTGCGGCCAATTCCTCGCCCGTCAGTTCGAAATCGAAGATCTCGAAATTCTCCGTCAGCCGCTCGAGCCGGCTCGTGCGCGGGATCGCGATGATCCCTTGCTGCACGAGATAGCGCAGGCTGACCTGCGCCGCCGTCTTGCCGTGCGCGCGGCCGATGCGCGCGAGCACGTCGTCCCCGGTCGCCGCACCGCGCGCGATCGGGCAATAGGCGGTAACGGAAATGCCGCGCCGCTGGCACGCCTCGACCACCCTGGTCTGGTCGAGATAGGGATGCATCTCGATCTGGTTGTTGACGATCGGCTCGGTTGCGAGCGCAACTGCCTGCTCGATCAGCGTCACGGTGAAATTCGAAACGCCCACGTGCCGCGCGAGTCCTTCCCGCTGCATCTTGCAGAGCGCCATGATCGATTCCGAAAGCGGCACCGAGGCATTCGGCCAGTGCAGCAACAGAAGATCGACATAGCCGAGCTTCAGCCGCGCGAGGCTTTCGGCAATCGAGCGCTCCAGCGCGCCCGCCGACAAATTCGTCCACCATACCTTGGTGGTAACGAACACCTGCTCGCGCGGCAGGCCGGAGCCGCGCACGCCCTCGCCCACTTCGCGCTCATTCTCATAAACCTGCGCCGTGTCCACGTGGCGGTAGCCGAGCCGCAACGCCTGCTCGACGATGCGCGCGCAGGCGCGGCCGCGCAGATCCCAGGTGCCGAGCCCGAGGATAGGAATGATTGCGCCGTTCGCTTGCACCGCGAGCATCGGAAGCCCGCTATTTCTTGCCGGCGCGGAACGCCGCGTAGCGTGCCTTGTTTTCCTCGTTCGGCGGATAGAGCCCGGGCAGCTTCGCGCCTTTCATCACTTCGTCGGCGGCCCACGCCTCGAACAACTCCTGCTCCACCGCGTCCTTCACCACGGCTTCCACGAGCGCCTTCGGGATGCACACCGCGCCGTCATCGTCCGCCACGATCAGGTCGCCCGGAAACACCGCGACGCCGCCGCAACCGATCGGCTCCTGCCAGTTCACGAAGGTCAGCCCATAAACCGAAGGCGGCGCCGCCACCGCCGCACACCAGACGGGAAGATTGGTCGCCTTCACGCCGTTGCCATCACGCACTGCACCGTCGGTGACGAGGCCGGCCACCTTCTTCACCTGCATGCGCGCGCAAAGGATGTCGCCGAAGATGCCGGCTTCGGTGATGCCCATCGCGTCGGCGACGCAGATGCAGCCTTCCGGCATGTCCTCCACCGCCGCCCGCGTCGAGCGCGGGCTTGCCCAGGAGTCCGTCGTCGCCAGATCCTCGCGCGCCGGCACGAAGCGCAGCGTGAACGCCTCGCCCATGATCTTGCCCTTGCCCGGTGAGAGCGGCTTCGGCCCACGCATGAACGTGCGGCGCAGGCCTTTCTTCAGGAGCACGGTGGTGAGGGTCGCGGTGGAAACCTGCGCCAGCGCATCGCGCAATTCGGGAGTAAGGCTCATGGGATGCTCGGTTGAGGAAATCCGGAAGGCCGCAATCTAGCGCGTCGCCTCCGGGTTGTCGCCTTCGCCGAGCAATTCCTCGAGGAACAGCGCCTGCCGCCCCGCCTCCACCAGTACGCAATAGGCGGTGATCGGTATGACGATGGAGCCTTCCCCGAGGACCCCGTGCATCGCGCATTTCTTGTCGGAGAACGCGATCCAGCTCCGCTGCATGTCGCGCAGCTCCGTGCGCTTCTCGGGCTCCAGGTCGGCCATGAGCTCGCGATAGGCGCGGTTGAGCCGTTCGTCCCAAACGAGGTGTTCCCGCTCGCTGCACTTGGCCGTGCCATAGGTGGTAGGGTCCTCGGCCTTGTCGAGACAGGGATCGGCAACGATGCCTATACAGCTTTCCGGCGGGCGCGAGTTCGCCCGCGCGTTCTTCAGGCAAGCCTCCACCGCGGCGGCATCCTGAGGGTCGGGCTTGTCGGCCTGCGCAAACGCCGCGCATGCGCCGATGAAATAGAGGACCAGGAGCACGGCAATGCGGTTCATCGCTCCATCCGATCGAAGGGGCACACGGGCGCCGGATCGCATATAGGGAACGCACTTTACCGCAACCGCGCAACCGGGGGGCACGCATGCCGATCCTCAAGGTCGGACCTTATGATCTGGACTATGTCGAGGCCGGCCAGGGCCCTGCGGTCGTGCTCGTGCATTCTTCCGCCGCCGGCTATCGCCAATGGCAGAAGCTCATGGAGGAGCTTGCTGGCCGCTACCGGCTCATCGCCGTCAACCTGTTCGGCTATGGCGCGACCTCAAAGTGGCCCGGCGACCGGCCCATGACCCTCGGCGATCAGGCGTCGCTGGTCGCGGCCGCAGCAGACCTCGACGCGGGTGACGTCGCGCTCGTCGGCCATTCGCTCGGCGCTGCCGTTGCCTGCGAAGCCGCGCTGCAGCTTGGCGCGCGCGTGCGCGTGCTCGCGGCCTTCGAGCCGATACTGTTCTACCTGTTGCGGGATCATCGCGAAATTGCTGCCTACGCCGATATCGAAGGAATGAGCCGCAACTATCTGGAATTCGCACGACGCGGCGACTGGAACGAAGTCGGTCACCATTTCATCGACTACTGGGCCGGCGACGGCACCTGGGCCGCGACGCCGGAGGAACGCAAGGCGCGCGTGCTACCCGTTCTGCCGCCGATCGCGCACGAATGGGAAATGCTAGGGTTCAAAGGCCGCCCGATCGCCGAATTGGGAAAAATCGCCGCACCCGTTCATCTACTGCGCGCAGCCGATACCAATCTCTCGACAAAAACCGTGGCCGCCCTGCTGCAGCACGCGCACCCACACTGGATGGTTCACGAGTTGCCGACCGGCGGTCATCTCGCGCCGATCATGCGACCTGATCTCGTGAACCCCGTGTTCGCGGAAATTCTCGACGAGACGCGGCCGGGCTAGGGTGCGATCGCTTCAGGTGGAAGCGCGAGCGCTTCAACCTGAAGCGTGAATCGCACCCTAAACTATTGAATAGGGTCGGATTCACGATCCAGACGGAATCGCAAAGCGATTCCATCTGGATCGATCCGACCCTAGGCCGTCTTCCCGAAAATCTCCCGCCCGATCAGCAGCCGCCGGATCTCGCTCGTGCCCGCGCCGATCTCGTAGAGCTTGGCGTCGCGCAACAAGCGCCCCGTGGGGAACTCGTTGATGTAGCCGTTGCCGCCGAGGAGCTGGATCGCGTCGAGCGCCACTTTCGTTGCGCCCTCCGCGGCGTAGAGGATCGCGCCCGCCGCGTCCTCACGCGTGGTCTCGCCGCGGTCGCAGGCACGCGCCACGGCATAGACATAGGCGCGTGCCGCGTTCATCTGCACGTACATGTCAGCGATCTTGCCCTGCACGAGCTGGAACGAGCCGATCGGCTCGCCGAACTGCTTGCGCTCGTGCACATAGGGCAGCACCACGTCCATCGCCGCCTGCATGATGCCGAGTGGGCCCGCGGCAAGCACGGCGCGCTCGTAGTCGAGCCCGCTCATCAGCACGCGCACGCCCTCCCCCACCTTGCTGAGCACATTTTCTTCCGGCACCTCGCAATCCTGGAACACCAGCTCGCAGGTGTCGGAGCCGCGCATGCCGAGCTTGTCGAGCTTCTGCGCGGTCGAGAACCCCTTCATGCCCTTCTCAATGAGAAAGGCCGTGATCCCGCGCGGGCCCGTCGCGGGATCGGTCTTGGCATAAACGACGAGCGTCTCCGCCACCGGCCCGTTGGTGATCCACATCTTCGAGCCGTTGAGCACGAAGCGGTCGCCCTTCTTCTCGGCGCGCGTCTTCATCGACACGACATCAGAGCCGGAACCGGGCTCCGACATCGCCAGCGCGCCCACGTGCTCGCCGGAGATCAGCTTCGGCAGATATTTGCGCTTCTGCGCCTCGTTGCCGTTGCGACGGATCTGGTTGACGCAGAGATTGGAATGCGCGCCGTAAGAGAGCCCAACGGACGCCGAGCCGCGGCTCACTTCCTCCATCGCCACGCAATGCTCGAGATAGCCGAGCCCCGAGCCGCCGTACTCCTCCTCCACCGTGATGCCGTGCAGCCCGAGCTTGCCCATCTCCGGCCACAGGTCGCGCGGGAATTGGTTGCTCTTGTCGATCTTGTCCGCGCGCGGCGCGATGTGATCGTCGGAGAAACTGCGCACCGTCTCGCGCAGCATGTCGGCGGTCTCGCCGAGCCCGAAATCCAGTCCTCTCCAGGCATTCGTCGCCATTGTTTCCTCCCGCCTCATCCACGCTCGGGCACGTCGGCTTTACCTTCCAGGCACATCATGGTTGCGAGCATCTGCGCGACCGGTTTCCGCTCGCCGCCCTGCTCCGCGATCACTTCCGCTTCGACCACAGTCAGGGTCCGCCCCGCTTTGATCACGTTGCCGCGCGCAAGAAAGCGGTCGCCCGCCGCCGGCGCCATCAGATTGACCTTGAACTCCACGGTCAAGACCGAGGCATCCGGCGGCATCAGCGAGAACGCCGCATACCCCGCCGCACTGTCGGCGATCGTCGTCGTTATCCCTGCATGCAAGAAGCCGTGCTGCTGGCAGAGATCGCGCCGGTACGGCAGCTCGATCTCGCAGAAGCCGGGCCGCAACGAAGCGATCCTGGCGCCGATCGTCTCCATGACGGTCTGCCGCGCGAAGCTCGTGCGCACCTTGTTCTCCCAGTCCGGGTCGCGCGGCTTGAAGGCGCTCATGGCCGCACCTCCTGCCCCACTTCGGGAATTCCCTCAACGCACATCATCGTCGCGAGCATGCGTCCGATCGCGCGGCGCTCACCGCCGCTCTCCGCTTCGACCTCGGCTTCCACGACGTAAAGCGTCTTGCCGGGCCGCACGACGCGGCCCCTCGCCACCACCCGCTCGCCCTTCGGCGACGCGAACAGATTCAGCTTGTACTCGATGCCCACCACCGACGTTGCCGGCGGCATCAGCGTGAACGCCGCATAGCCGCCGGCGTTCGCCGCGATCGCGGTAACGACGCCGCCATGCAGAAAGCCGTGCTGCTGGCATAGGTCGCGCCGGAACGGCAACTCGATCTCGCACCGTCCGGGCGAGACCGCCGAAAGCCGCGCGCCGATCGTGTCCATGAAGGTCTGCCGCGCGAAGCTCGCGCGCACCTTCGTTTCCCAGTCCGGGTCGCGCGGCTTCAGTTTCTCCCCCGCCATCCCTGTCTCCCCTTCACCGAGGCTACAGTAGGAACGGCGCGGCTTTCGTCAATTGAGGCTTGGATGACGCAGCGTTTCAGGCGGTCGCAAGCCGGCGCATTACCCCGTGCGGCCGCGCCGGCTGTTCCGGACGCAGCATCGCGTCGATCTTCTCCGCGTCGACCGGCGGCGAGAACAAATAGCCCTGCACCTGATGGCAGCCAACGGCACGCACGAACCGGTGCTGCTCGCCGGTTTCCACCCCTTCGGCGGTCACGGCGAGACCGAGCGCCCGCCCGAGACGCGTCACGCACTCCACAATCGCGGCCGCGTCCTCGGTGATGCCGAGATTCTGCACGAAGGACTTGTCGATCTTCAGCTTGTCCACCGGGAAGCGCCGCAGATAGCCAAGCGAACTGTAGCCGGTGCCGAAGTCATCGAGCGCAATGCGGATGCCGAGCCGCCGCAGCTCGGAAAGCTCTCCCAGCACTTCGCTGTTCGCACCGAGCAGCATGCTTTCGGTGATTTCGATTTCGAGGCGCCGCGGATCGAATCCGGTCTCCACAAGCACCCGCGAAAGCCGTTCCGCCACCTTGCCTTGCCGGAAGTTCGACGCCGACATGTTCACCGCCAGCGACAGGCCGGGCCACTGCGACGCATATTCGCATGCCCGCCGCAGCATCCACTCGTCGATCTTCACGACGAGTCCCGTGTGCTCGGCGACCGGGATGAACTCCGAGGGCGGCACGATGCCCCGTTCCGGATGATTCCACCGCACCAGCGCCTCGACACCGACCATGCGCTCGCCATCGGCCGCAAACAGCGGTTGGAATTTCACCGAAAGCTCGTCGTTGGCGATCGCATGCTGCAGGTCGCGCTCGATCGCGCTGCGCCGGTGCAGCGCTTCTTCATGGCGCGGGTCGAACAGACGATAGTTTCCGCGGCAGTCCGCCTTGGCGCGGGAGAGCGCGATGTCGGCGCGCCGCAGCAATTGCTCGGCCTCCGTCGCATCGTCCGGCGCGACGGCGACGCCGATCGTCACGCCGACCGCGAGAAACTGGCCGCCCGCCATGACCGGGTTTCGCATGGCGTCCGCGATGTGGCGGCAAACCGCAAGCACCTCCCCTTCGCCCGCTCCGACCGGAGCCAGCAATGCGAACTCGTCGGCGCCGAATCGCACGGCGACGCCCTGTTCGCCGGCAACGGTGGTCAGCCGCTCGCCGATCGCGAACAGCACTTCATCACCCGTGGCATGACCGAGCGTGTCGTTGATGCTCTTGAAATCGTCGATGTCGATTAGCGCCAGCGCCAGCCGCCGGTCGCGCGGCAGGTCCGCAAGCCATTCGGCGAGCGTCTGCATCATCTGCACCCGATTGGCGAGGCCGGTGAGCCGGTCGCGGTACGCAAGTTCGGTCGCCCGCCGCTCACTCTGATTGAGGCGCTCCGTTGTCCGGCGCAGATAGACGAGCACGAGCAGCGTTGCGACGCCCAGCAGCGCCATAAGTGCAACCAGCGCCGGCGACAGGCGCCACAGCATGGCAGCTCCCGGAGCGCTCGACTGCCAGACGAGCCAGGACTGCGCCTCACCCTCCGACAGCGGAACGCGCACGCCGACCGCATCCGCAAGCAGGCGGCTGCCCTGCTGGTTCTCCACCAGCATCACGCCGTCGACGACGATCTCCCGCGACATCTGCGCAAGCATATCTTCATCGAGAAACGAGATGGATGCGGCGACGAAGGGTTCCGTCTGGCGCTGCGATGAACGCCGCAATGTCGGAGCGATCGTCGTCACGCCGACAAGCGCGGGCCGGCCTTCGATACGCAGGAAAGCCACGATAAACTGCGGCTCGCTCGGCGGATCGAACTCGCCCATCAAGCCGAGCGTCGAGTCGGAGATCGCGCTTCGCACATGCGCCCTTCGGACCCGGCCTGCGTAGGAATCGACCGCAGACTGCACGCGTCGATATGCATCCGGCGATACGAGGTCCCCGGCAACCGACGCATAGACCGGCTGCCCGTCGCCGCCGAGAATAAACGACATGTCGTGGCCGCTGAGGCGGTGGAGACGGACCCCGAACTGATGATGGATCCATTCGCGGCCGTTCCTGTCGTTGATCAGTTCGAGCGATTCATCCCAGCGCGCAAACTGGGCGAGATCGTTTCGCATTTCCGCCGAAAGCTTGGCGAGATGCGCGCGTGCAAGCTCCGTCTCCCGCGCCGCACTGGCCTCGTCCACGCGCTTGGCGACGAGAACGGCAAAGCCGAGCAGCACGGCCACGGCCGCCGCCACCAGCAGACCGACCGCCGCGATCATCCGATCGCCCAGTCGCTTTCGCCGCACGATCAACCTCATGGACCGCCGCCCCTTCAAATTACACCATAAGATCAATGAATTAACTCGCGCTCACACGCCGGCGCGCTTCGCGCACCTGCGTAAACGCGCCGTAAAGCCGGAACTGAAAAGTCCGTGTAAGCAGCGGAATAAGCGGCTGATTTGGTAGCAATCTACCGAATTCGCGTTCTTTTCCGTTAGGACTGCATCAACGCTGTTACCGATATCGCGTTGCGGCACGTCCCCCGCACGTCGACCGGCACACGCCAAGCAGTATGCCGGCCAGCAAGTACCCCAACACCCCGGTTGAACGCCCCGACCTGGTGTAGCTTGCGCCTTGGGGGATTTGGGGTGCGACGATTCCGACCGATCGCTGCAATGGCGGCGGCCGTGCTCTTGATTGGGCCGGCCCTGGCGGACGACTGCGCCAACCCTGAAGCGCTCGGCACCGCCCGCACGCTCGAGGTCGATCCTGCCGCCTTCGGCCGTATCGGCACCATGCAATACAGGCAGACCTTGCCGCTTGCGCCCAAGGAAGTGGTGCTCACCTTCGACGACGGCCCCATGCCGCCGATGACGACGAAGGTGCTTGAAGTCCTTCGCAGCGAATGCATCAAGGCGACGTTCTTCCTCGTCGGCCGTAACGCGAAGTCGCATCCGGCTGTCGTGCGGCAGATCGCACTCGACGGCCATACGGTGGCGAACCACACGCAGAATCACCCGCTCACGCATATGGGCTATGGCTATTCCGTGCAGGAGTTCGACGCGGGCTTCCGCACGATCGCCGAAGCCCTTGCACCCGACGGCGCAAGGCCGGCGCCGTTCGCACGCTTCCCCGGCCTCTTCAATGTGAGCGCCGTGGAACAGCAGCTGAATGCTAGAGGCGTGTCGGTGTTCAGCGCCGACTTCCTCGCCGACGACTGGCTGCGCATCCCGCCCAACCAGATCCTCGCCCGCGCGCTCGCGCGTCTCGAGCAGAAGGGCTTCGGCATTCTGCTGCTGCACGACGTGCAGCCGGGCACCGCGCTGATCCTGCCGAAACTCATTCAGGAGCTGAAAGCGCGCGGCTACCGGATCGTGCACATGGTTCCGGCGAGCGGCAAAACCGTTGCCATCGCGGCGGCAGAGCCGGCGAGCAAGCCGGCAGCCCCTGCTCCCGCCAAGCCCACCGCGGCCAAACCGGCTGCACGGAAGCCCGCGCCCGTGGCTGCCGATACGGCAACCGTTGAATTCAGCTTCGTGACCCGCTGGCGGAAATACTACGAGGAACAGCAGAAAGCCGCGGCGAAGAACTCGCCCAAGATCGAATATTTCAACGTCGCCGACCGCTAACCGCGGCCGGGGGAACCTTTTTCGACGTCTTCCGGAGAGTGGTGCGGCCGAGAGGACTCGAACCTCCAAGGGTTGCCCCGCTAGCACCTCAAGCTAGTGTGTCTACCAATTCCACCACGGCCGCAGAAATCGGCGCGGGCACCCCTCCAGGCCCCGCGCGCGAGCCGCATGTAACAAATCGATGCCGGGTTCTCAAGGGTTCCGGTCAGCGCAGCGTCGGCGGCCGCGGCAGCAGCCGGCTCACGGAAACCGCGATTCGGCCGGCATTCACGGTCACCGTGCCCTTTGCCACCGGCATGTTGTTGGCGAGGATCGTGACCTCGTCCTCTTCGGTGGCGTCGAGCTCGATGATGGCGCCGCGGCCCATGCGCAGGAGCTGATGAACCGGCACGGCGGTGGAGCCGAGCACGACCGAAATGTCGCATGCAACGCCGTCGATGCTCGCCAAGGCCGCTCTCCTCGCCGCCAAAAACCCATCCGAAATCAGCATATATATGGTTAGCGAAGCCTTAACGGCCGGGGCCGCACCCACCGATATTGCGGCACCGCCGGGCTTCCGGCTGTATAAGGCGCCTCATGCCCGACGCCCGCGTGCTTTCCCGCCCCCTTCCGGCGCCCGCCGGCTTCGCGCCGGTGGAGTGGCGACAGAGCGACGGACAGGTCGCCTATCCCGACGCGCTGGCCGAGATGGAGGCCCGCGTCGCCGCGATCGTCAACGGCGACGCGAACGAGCTCGTGTGGCTGCTCGAGCACCCGCCGCTCTTCACGAGCGGCACCGGTACCCGCGCCGACGATCTCCCCGGCACCGGTCGCTTTCCGCTGTTCGAGACCGGCCGCGGCGGGCGCCTGACCTATCACGGCCCCGGCCAGCGCGTGGCCTACGTCATGCTCGACCTGCGCCGGCGTGGGCAGGACCTTCGCCGTTACGTGGCCGGACTCGAAGAATGGATCATCCGCACGCTCGCCGAATTCGATGTCGCCGGCGAACGGCGCGAGGACCGCGTCGGCGTCTGGGTGTGCCGCCCCGATAAGGGCGAAGGCCATGAGGATAAGATCGCCGCAATCGGCGTGCGGGTGAAAAAATGGATCACGCTGCACGGGATCTCGCTCAATGTCGCGCCCGACCTCTCCCACTACGACGGCATTCTCGCCTGCGGCATTGCCGAGGAAAAATTCGGCGTGACCAGCCTCGCCGACCTCGGTGTCAATGCCACGATGGCGGACGTCGACGCCGCGCTGCGCCGGAGCTTCGATACGATCTTCGGACGATAGCGACGAGCGGCCACGCCGGTTCCGCTAGCTGCGAAGCGCAAACCGGAAGAACAGCGAAATTGCAAAATGCGCGCCGAGCGCGATCACAAGCCAGAAGATCAGCGCGATCGGCCAGATGTTGCTTGGCGAGATCACATTGAGAACGACGAATAGAGCCATGATCAGGGACGGAACGGCGGCCACCCAGCGCAGCGGCCCCTCCATTCGCGTGATCAGGCGATACTGCAGCCAGACGAATGCAATCAGAATGGCCACGCCGGCCAGGACCAGCAGTTGGCCGGGATCGAGCAGGAAGTCGTCTTCATTTTCGACCATGATCGCCTCGCTTCACGCCGATCATGATCGCAAGTCTAGAACAATTCCTAAACGGTGCGGAGCACCGAGAACTCCTCGCCCGGCAGCAAATGCTCGAGCGCCGTCTGCTCCTCTTCCTGCACGTCGAGCGAATCCACGCGCGCCGCGGGCGGACCGCGCCGGCAGGCTTCGATCATGGCTTCGACAGCAACCGGGGGACCCGCGATCGTCGCCTCCACGAAGCCGTCACGCCGGTTACGCACCCAGCCGCGCAGCTTCCGGCGCAAGGCCTCGGCCTCGATAAAGGCGCGAAAGCCGACCCCGTGCACGCGCCCGCCGATCATCAACCGAACAATGCGCGTTCCTGCATTCATAGCGCCTTCATTTCCGATGCGATCGACCGAAGATAGTGCTCGGGCAACGCCCAGCTTCGTGCTGCATGCAGAACCATATCACGATAGCCCGTGCTTGGCTGCGCTGGCCGCGTCGTTCGCGATATAGACAAGCGCGCGAAGGAACTTGCCATTCCAATGCACGGGCAGCGCCTCCGGCCGGTACAGCCCGCGTTCGACCTCCTCGTATTCGTCGAGCGCAGCCCGGTCGCGCGCCGAGATGCGCCACAGGACGCCGTGCACGGTCTCGCCCCGCTTCGGCGCGATCGACCCATAGCCCGCATGCGCAATGAAGAACCGGAAATGGTTGACGAGCGCCGGGCCAATCGGCGGCCGCAGCACAGGGGGCCCTTGGGCATTTATCTCGCCGACCGCAAGGTTGCCGCTACCGGCGGTCACATGCAGCATAGCACCGCTGGACGTAAAGAATGGAATGCACAAGTATCAATACACAACGCGCGAACTGAGGGAGAAGGATCAGTCGGCCCTATGGCATTGCGCGGGTGGTGACGGACGGACCGTAGAAGTTCGCCGGAACGGGAGAGTACACCGATGCAGGCGCGCGACCTCGACCTCAATTTGTTGCTCGTCTTCGACGCACTTTATCGCGAGCGAAGCGCAAGTCGTGCTGCACGTCGACTTGGTTTGAGCCAGCCGACCGTGAGCGTGTCGCTCAACAAGCTCCGTGCGATCTTCAACGATCAACTATTCCTCAAGACCCTCGAAGGCATGGAGCCGACGCCGCGTGCGGTTGCCTTGTGCGAGCCGATTGCCGACGTGCTACAGAAGATCCAGCAGGAAATCCTGATCGGTACGCCGTTCGATGCGGCAACGGCGGATCGCGAATTCACGATTGTCACGGGCGAGCTCGGAGAAACTATTTACCTGCCCAAGCTGTTCAAGGAACTCACGCTGCGCGCCCCCCGCGCGCGATTGACCGTGCTTCCCTACGATCCATCGACCGTCGCCGAATGTCTCGAATCGGCCAAGGCGGAACTTGCGATCGGCCACATTCCCGCTTTGAGCGGTTCAAGCATTGCCAGACAACGGCTGTCTGTCCATTCACTGACTTGCCTCGCCAGCGCGGATTTTCCTTTGCCAAGCGAATTGATGTCGATCGAAGAATTCTTTGCGATGCGGCACGCGGTATTCGGAGCTCAGAGCGGCTACTTCGAAATGTACGCCGATGCACTCAAGCAATTGGGCAAACCGCCGAATATCGTTCTCTCGACCGCCCGCTTGGTCAGCCTGCCCCAGATCCTGCCCGGCTCCGACCTGATCGCGATCGTGCCGGACTCGGTCGCCCGCCTCTACGCGAACGATCCGAGGTTCCGCCGCTTCAATCTTCCATTCGAAATGGTTCCGCTTGAGGTCAGTCAGTTCTGGCACAAACGCCTGCAGGACGACCCGGCATCCATATGGCTGCGGCACTTGGTCAACGAGCTTTTCGGGGAGCGCCCGGCGACAAAGGTGAAGGCGGCCGCCTCGGCCTCCAGATTGGCCGAACACTGAAGGAGTTCAGGCAAATTCAACGATCGCCGCGTCGACCGGCACGCTCTCGCCCTGCTTGACGTGCACCGCCTTCACCGTGCCGTCGCGCTCGGCGCGCAGCACGTTCTCCATCTTCATCGCCTCCACCACCGCGAGCGTATCGCCCGCCTTGACCTCCTGACCGGCGGCAACGGCGATCGACAGTACCAGTCCCGGCATCGGGCAACGGACGAATTTGCCGGAATCGGTCGAGCGCTTCTCCGGCATGAGCCGGGCAAGCGCCGCTTCCCGCTCGGTATAGACGTAAGCGTTCTCGCGCACGCCGCGATGGGAGAGCTGAAAGCCGTTCGCCAGCGGCCGGACCTGCACGGCGATCTCCCGGCCGTCGGCGAGCCCCGCCCAGACCGGCTCCCCCGGCTTCCAGCGCGATTGCAGCACCATCGTGCGCCGCTTCGCGTCGGTCGATGCATCGAAGCGGACGGCAACGGCATCTTCCTGGCGCATCACTTCGAGCCGCACCTCCGCGTCGCCCACCCGCACCACACGCTGCTTCTCGCGCGTCACCAGCCGGCCGGTAAGCTGCCCGGAAATCCGCCGCTTGCGTTCGCCATAGACATGATCGATTGCCGTTGCGACTGCGGCAAGCACCAGGAGCGTCTCGCCCTTCGGCTCGATCCCGCGAAAGCCGTCGGGAAACTCTTCGGCTATGAAAGCGGTCGACAGCCGCCCCGCGTCGAAGCGCGGATTCTGCATGACCGCCGCAAGGAACGGAATGTTCTGACCGACCCCTTCGATGGCAAAGCCATCCAGCGCATCGCTCATGGCTGCAATCGCTGCCGCCCGATCCGGTCCGCACGTCACGAGCTTGGCGATCATCGGATCGTAGTGCAGCGAAATCTCGCCGCCTTCCTCGACGCCCGTATCGACGCGCACCGTCGTGTCGCTGCGCGCGCCTTCCTGCGGCGGCCTGTAGCGCACGAGCCGTCCGACCGACGGCAGGAAACCGCGATAGGGATCCTCCGCATAGATGCGGCTCTCGATCGCCCAGCCCTTGGGCCGCATGTCGCTTTGCTTCAGCGTAAGCTTCTCGCCCGCGGCAACGCGGATCATCTGCTCCACGAGGTCGACGCCGGTGACAAGCTCCGTCACCGGATGCTCGACCTGCAGCCGCGTGTTCATTTCGAGGAAATAGAAGCTCCTGTCCTGCCCGGCGACGAACTCCACCGTCCCCGCAGAATCGTAATTCACTGCCTTCGCCAGCGCGACTGCCTGCGCGCCCATCACGGCGCGTGTCTTCTCGTCGAGCAGCGGCGACGGCGATTCCTCGATCACCTTCTGATTGCGGCGCTGGATCGAGCATTCGCGCTCGTTGAGATGGATGACATGACCGTGCTTGTCGCCGAGCACCTGGATTTCGATGTGCCGCGGATTCTCGATGAACTTCTCGATGAACACGCGGTCGTCGCCGAATGACGATTTTGCCTCCGAGCGCGCGCGCAGAAATCCTTCGCCCACCTCCCCGGCGCTCATCGCGATCCGCATGCCCTTGCCGCCGCCGCCGGCCGACGCCTTGATCATGACCGGATAGCCGATCTCGTTCGCGATCTTGACCGCGTGCTTTTCGTCTTCGATCACGCCGAGAAAACCGGGCACGGTCGAGACCTTCGCCTTGGCGGCGAACTTCTTGGATTCGATCTTGTCGCCCATCGCTTCGATCGCGCGCGGGTTCGGACCGATGAACACGATCCCCGCCTTCTCCAGCGCGCGCGCAAACTCCGCCCGCTCCGACAGGAAGCCGTAGCCCGGATGCACGGCCTCCGCGCCGGTCTGCCTGCACGCGTCGATAATCTTGTCGGCCACGAGGTAGGATTGCGCGGCCGGAGCCGGCCCGATCGGCACCGCTTCGTCGGCCATCTTTACATGCAGCGCCTCGGCGTCGGCCTCCGAATAGACGGCAACCGTCCTGATCCCCATGCGGCGGGCGGTCTTGATGACGCGGCAGGCGATCTCGCCGCGGTTCGCGATCAGGATTTTCTTGAACATGCCCGGCCCGGCTCACCGACTAACGCCCGGATTTGCGGGCCGGAGCTTTCAATTGTCAATCGAATGCGACAAACGTCTAGACTAACAGGAACGGCACCAATGCCGCACCCGCTAAGACCGGCACAGCCAGGCCGAGCGCGAGCGGAAGCCCGAAGGCCGACCCGCCGAGCGCCCAGCCCGACCCGATCTTGAACGCCGTGTTGGCGGCGACCGCGAGCAGAACGCCGACCGCCGCGACCGGCGAAGCGAGCGCGCCGCGGCCGAGCTCCGCCATCGAATAGGTGATGGAATCCGTGTCCGCCAGGCCGGCGATCACGGCCGCCACCAGCGCGCCCGCCAACCCGAAAAATTCCGACGCCGCGCCGGTGCCAAACTTGACCACGGCGAGCAAGGCCGCGAGCGCCAGCACCTCGCGCAAGGAGAAGGGGTTGCGCAGCGTGAATGCCGATTTCGCCCGCGCCGACAGCTGATCCCGCCCGAACCAGTAGGCGATCGCCGTCGCCGCCGCCGCCGCAACCAGAAGCGGACCGACCGCGTACAATGCCACTGCCGGATTGAGAAAGATGATGAGCCCGGCGGTTCGCAGATGCGACACCCCGCTCGCGACGATCGAGCTTGCGGCAAGCAACCTGACATGCGCTTCTCCGGCCGCGGCTCGCCGCGCGAGCATCACGTTCACGGCCGTTGACGAGACGAGACCGCCCGCCGCGGAGGCAACCAGCAGGCCCTGCCCGGCACCGAACCGCTTGACCGCCGCATAGCCGACGAACGATACGGCGGCGAGAATCACCGCGAGCAGCCAGACCTGGCGGAAATTGACGCCGCCGAACGGCCCGTAGCTCTCGTCGGGAATGACCGGCAACGCGAGGAACGTCATCGCGGCGAGCACGATCGCCGCCCGCAGCTCCGGCCAAGTGATGCGTTTCAGCCAGTCGTGCGTCGCCTCGCGCGCGGCAAGCACGATCACGATGGCAACGCCGATCGCGGCCGCTGCGACTTCATCCCCGACGACGGCGTAAGCGCCGGCGGCGAACGTCGCCAGCGCCGCGATCACCGTGGTCGCACCGAACGTCTTGTCATGCTCGATCTCGCGCAGGCGATAGGTCGCGAAGATCGCCGCGAAGGTGACGAAGCCGATCGCAAGCACAATGCCGCCGCCGACCGGATCGCCGAGCACCTCTGCGATCGCGCCGAAGATTCCGCCGAGCATGCCGCTGAGCGTAAAGGTGCGGATACCGGCCGTGCGCATGCCGGCGCCTGCCTTGCGCTCGCGCCAACCGCGCTCGACGCCGACGAGCAGCCCGATGCCGGTCGCTACGGCGAGACTTTGCAGGAGTTCGATTTCCACGGTGCTCCTCGATGGAAGCCAACGACCATGCGCGCCAGCAACCCTATCGGACGTTCACCTGGACGCGAACCTCCGAACATCCGCGCTTTTCGCCGTCGGCGCCGCAAAGCGTGAAGCTGAAGCGGTCGGGACCCTTATAGCCCGGATTGGAACGATAATAGACGGCGGAAGGTCCGCCCACACGTACGCCGCCATAGTGCGGACGCACGCCGATTTCGTTCTGCTCCGCTTCAAACCCCTCCGCCTTCGGAAATTGAACGCGGCAGTCCTGGCCGCTCCTGACGATCATGTCGACGTCCGCATCGACGGCGACAACGATCGGGCGCCGGCGCACCTCGCAGCTGGCGGCATTCGCCGGCGCAGGCCCGGCCGCAACCGCGCCCAGGGAAACGATCGGGAAAACAATCAGATGGAGGAGGACTGCCGCCCGCATGACCCCTCAGGCGGCATGTTCGAGGATTCCGCGGAAGGACGGATCCGCGCCATCCGCCGCTCCGGTAAACAGCCGCAGCAACGCGTATTCGGCCAAGGTCGCGCGCCCGTCGCGCATGATCTGACCGGCGAGCCACGCCAGGTCGTCCGACGGAAGCTTGGCGCTCTGCACGCACTCCGCCGGCAGCGTGAACGTCGCCTGTTCGCTGAGGCGTGCGGGATTGCGGCCGAACATGCTCGCCCGCTCCACCAGTTGCGGATCCGGCGCGAGCATGTCGCGGCGTGACAGCACCGCGCATCCGGCCGCCGCCAGCAGATGATGCGCAATGGCCTTGAAGAACAGGTCGTCGAAGGAAGGATGATTGTTGGCGGCGGCAACGGCGTCGTGCAAATTGAACATCGCCTCCGCCTCGACGCGCGTGACCGGCCGGCTCGCCTTACCTCCGGCGGCCACAAGCAACGAATGCAGGAGCGCCGTATCCGTGGCGTCGATCGTCCGGCCGAGATGCGTGCGCCATCCCGAAGCCGCCCCGTCGCCCGTAACGACGGCGGCGCGGACCTGCTCGACCGCAAAAGCGGCAAGCTGCGGGGCGGGATCTTTCGAATGCTCGATCACCCGCCGGATCGCCGCAAAGCCCGCGGCCGTCGCCGGGCGCGATCCGCGCGATAATTTTTCGATCAGGCAGGCGACAGCGGATTCGCCCGCGCTTCCCGAAGCCCGTTCGTTCCGCGTGATGTGCTCGCCGATGGCGGAAGCAAAGAACTCCTGCCAGTCGCGGGTCGACTGCGTGAGCGACAGATCGAAGGCGATCAACTCCTCCGCCTCGGCGCGCGTGAGCACGCCGTCCGCGTAAACTTCCTGCAGCAAGGCGATCACGTCGGCGGCATCGATTCTTCTGCCGCGCATCATGCCCAAGCCGACGGTCTGTTGATGCGCCAATGCCATGCTCGCCCCCGGTTCCCCGAACGCGAACGTGCGGCGTTTATGGTTACTAAAACGCTAATGCAGCCGGGGCTGACGGCAAAACGGAAAGTCTTGCGGCAGCCGGATCGCGGCACTACCTGCGCACCAGCAAACGGCGGAGATGCCCATGTCCAGAAGCGCCGGAATCCACCACATCACTGCGATCGCCGGCGAGCCGAAGCGGCACGTGCGCTTCTATCGCGACATCCTTGGCCTGCGGCTCGTCAAGCGCACGGTCAATTTCGACGATCCGAGCACCTGGCATCTCTATTACGGCGACGAGAATGGCTCGCCCGGTACGGCGCTTACGTTTTTCGTCTGGGAGGAATTGCCGAGCGGCCGGCATGGCTCCGGCGAGCCGCAGGAGATCGCCTTCGCGGTGCCGGCGCCCGCTTTAGAATTCTGGCGCAAGCAACTTTCTGATCACGGAATTTCACACAAAGATGCCCCGGCCCGTTTCGGTGAGCAGGTAATCGCGTTTGCCGATGCCGACGGCCACAAGCTGGAGCTCGTCGGTTCGGACGCCGCGGCCCGGATTCCGGGCTGGTCGAACGGCGACATTCCGGCCGAGCATGCGATCCGCGGATTTCACGGCATCACGCTGGAAGTGTCGAATCCCGCCACCACCGCCCGCGTGCTGACCGAGATCTTCGGCTTCGAGCCGGTCGGCATCAACGGCGACCGCCACCGCTTCGTCTCGAAAGGGGCCGAGATCGGCACCATCGTCGATCTGCGCGTGACGCCTGGCGCGGTGCGTGCAAGCCAGGGCACCGGCACCGTGCACCACGTCGCCTTCCGCGCCTCCGGCGACGAGCAGGAGATGGAGCTGCGCAAGCGGGTGATCGAGCTCGGCCTTCGCCCCACCGAGCAGGTGTCGCGCCACTATTTCCGCTCGGTGTACTTCCGGGAGCCCAACGGCATCCTGTTCGAGATCGCCACCGACGATCCCGGCTTTGCCGTCGACGAGCCGAAGGAAAAGCTCGGCGACCGCATCATGCTGCCGCCTTGGTACGAGCAGCACCGCCAGCAGATCGTCGCCGCGCTGCCCGCCCTCGAGTAGTAGATCAGAAATACGAACACATGACGTGGAATTATTTTTAATCTGGAAGTCTGTGTGGATACTTCTATATTGCGCGCGGAATGATCGACGCCGCGCCGGCCGCATCCTGCCCCGCGCGCTCGGCGCCAATTCACACGGGAGAGAGCAATGGCGCTTCAGATTGGCGAGACCGCGCCCGACTTCGAGGCACAGACCACCGAAGGCAAGATCAAGTTCCACGACTGGATCGGCGACAGCTGGGTCGTGCTGTTTTCGCATCCCAAGGACTTCACCCCCGTCTGCACCACCGAGCTCGGCTACATGGCCCGCATCAAGCCCGAGTTCGACAAGCGCGGCGTGAAGGTCATCGGCCTCTCGGTCGACCCGGTCGACAACCACTCGAAATGGGCCAACGACATCAAGGAGACCCAGGGCTTCGCGCCGAACTATCCGATGATCGGCGATCCGGACCTGCAGGTCTCCAAGCTCTACGGCATGCTGCCGGCTGCCGCCGGCAACAGCTCGGAGGGCCGCACCGCCGCCGACAACCAGACCGTCCGCAACGTCTTCGTCATCGGCCCGGACAAGAAGATCAAGCTTGTGCTCGTCTATCCGATGACCACCGGGCGCAACTTCGACGAGGTGCTGCGCGTGATCGACAGCCTGCAGCTCACGGCGAAGCACAAGGTGGCAACGCCGGTGAACTGGAAGCAGGGCGATGAAGTGATCATCGCCGGCTCCGTGTCGAACGACGACGCGAAGAAGATCTGGCCGAGCGGCTGGAAGGAGCCGAAGCCCTATATCCGCATCGTGCCGCAGCCGCGCTGAGCGAGCGGGATTTTGGTTGCGGAGGGCGCGGCAGAAGCCGCGCCCTCTTGCTATGAGGTACAACCATGAGCGAGAAACCCGATCTCGGCTTCGTGCATCGCTTCGTCCCCGCGGAAACGCCGGGCCACGCGCCGCTCCTGCTGCTGCACGGCACCGGCGGCGACGAGAACGACCTTCTCCCACTTGGCGCGCAGCTCTCCCCCGCCGCCGCCCTGCTCTCGCCGCGCGGCAAGGTGAACGAGCAGGGCATGCCGCGCTTCTTCAAGCGCCGCGCAGAAGGCGTGTTCGATATCGAAGACCTCAAGGCGCGCACGGAGGAGCTCGCCGACTTCATCGAAAGCGCGCGGAAGGCGTACGGGATCGGCAAGCCAATCGCTCTCGGATTCTCCAACGGCGCGAATATCGCCTGGTCGCTGCTGCTCAACAGGCCGGAGACGCTTGCGGGCGCAATCCTGATCCGCGGCATGCTGCCCTTCGATCCGCCCTCTCTGCCGAAACTGGACGGTCTGCCGGTGCTGATGCTGAACGGAAGCGCCGACCCCATCGTGCCGCCAGAAACGAGCGAGCGGCTCGTCGAGACGCTGCGCCGTGCGGGCGCGGATGTGCGCTACGAGCTTCTCCCCGCCAGCCACCAGTTGACGCAGCAGGACCTCGTCCTTGCCGCGGAATGGCTGCGCGGCCGATAACATCGGCGTTATCGGCCGGACCGGTCGTGACGGCCACGACGTTGCTTCCTGCATTGCGAGGAAATCCCATCCGCAGAAAGGACATCCCATGAAACCCGCTTTGCTGGCGCTCGCGCTCGCCACCGGCCTTGCTGCCGCGCCGGCGCTCGCCCAGCAGTTCAAGGTCAGCGAACAGCAGGCCCGCCAGATCGCCGCCGACCGCGGCATCGTGACGATCACCGAGATCGAGCAGGACGACGGCAAGTGGGAGATCGAGGGCCGCGACAAGGACGGCCGCAAGATCGAGATCGACGTCCACGGCCAGACCGGCGAAGTTGTGAAATACGAACGCGACTGAACGCGGCTCCAAGATAATCTCGCAAGAAAGGCGGACGGCGCGGGAATCCCCCGCGCCGTTTTGCGTTGCCCGCAACCCCCGGCTCTGGCACTAAAGGCGGACCAACGAGGCGGGAGGAAAGCATGGATGTACGCGCAGCGGTGGCGGTGGCGGCAGGCAAGCCGCTCGAAGTGACGACGGTGCAGCTCGATGGCCCCAAGGCCGGCGAAGTCATGGTCGAGGTCAAGGCCACCGGCATCTGCCACACCGACGAGTTCACGCTCTCCGGCGCCGACCCGGAAGGAATCTTCCCGTCGATCCTCGGCCACGAGGGCGCCGGCGTCGTGGTCGATGTCGGTCCGGGCGTCACCTCCGTGAAGAAAGGCGATCACGTCATTCCGCTCTACACGCCGGAGTGCCGCCAGTGTCCGTCCTGCCTCTCGCGCAAGACCAACCTCTGCACCGCGATCCGTGCGACGCAGGGCCAGGGCCTGATGCCCGACGGCACCTCGCGCTTCTCGCTCGGCGGCACCAAGTTGCACCACTACATGGGCACCTCGACGTTTGCGAATTTCACGGTGCTGCCGGAAATCGCCGTCGCGAAAATCCGCGAGGACGCACCGTTCGACAAGGTCTGCTACATCGGCTGCGGTGTCACCACCGGCATCGGCGCCGTGCTGAACACGGCGAAGGTGCAGCCCGGCGCGAAGGCGATCGTGTTCGGCCTCGGCGGCATCGGCCTGAACGTCATCCAGGGCCTGCGTCTTGCCGGCGCCGATACGATCATCGGCGTCGACGTCAATCCCGACAAAAAGCAATGGGGCGAGCGCTTCGGCATGACGCATTTCGTCAATCCGAAGGAAGTCGGCGGCGAGCTCGTCCCCTATCTCGTCAACATGACGAAGACGCCCGCGGACCAGATCGGCGGCGCCGATTACACCTTCGACTGCACCGGCAATGTCGACGTGATGCGTACCGCCCTTGAGAGTTGCCATCGCGGCTGGGGCGAGAGCATCATCATCGGCGTCGCACCCGCAGGCGCGGAAATCCGCACCCGCCCCTTCCAGCTCGTCACCGGCCGCATATGGAAAGGCTCCGCCTTCGGCGGCGCCAGAGGCCGCACCGACGTGCCGAAGATCGTCGACTGGTACATGGAGAAGAAGATCGAGATCGACCCGATGATCACCCATACGATGCCGCTCGCCGACATCAACAAGGGCTTCGACCTGATGCATGCGGGGAAGTCGATCCGCAGCGTCGTGCTTTTCTAGGCAAGGGCTTGCCTGCAAATTCGCGAGGGACGCCTAGCGCAGGATTCGCTCCCCGGAGAAATAGGCGACGGCCAGCGAAATGATCGCGAAAATGAAGCCCGCAACGGAGAAGCCGAAGCTCCACCAGAAGGTGCCAAGCCGGAGCTTCATGTAGTTGACCCGCAGTTCCTCCATCTCCGGATTGCGGCCGCGGCCGCGGCTTTGTTCCGGCGGCTCCTCCTTGAGGAAAGCCAGAAATCCGCCGTTCAGCGCCCAATACCGGCCCGCATTGGTGAGCTCGATCTGGGTGCGGCCCTCGTCGGCGTAACGGGCAAAGCGGGAGGAGACCAGAAGATCGGCGGCGGCCTTCGCGAGCTTCAGCCGCTCCCCTTCCTGCTCGTCCGGCGGCGCGTCGCCGAACACGTCGTGGGGCGCCTTCGCATAGGTCGCGAGCAGCAATTCATGCGCCCGCTGTTCAACGGAGAGTGCCGGGATCGACGCTTCGCTCATGGTGCAGGCTCTTCCGCCCAGCGCCCGCCGCGCCTGATCGCAGGCGGCGCTGGCACGCAGGAATTGGTACGCGATATCCGTTGCTTGATGCAATGCGGATCGGCCGTGCCGCGCCTGCCCTTCCCGTTCGGTGGATTCCCGGCGGGAAGGCCGCTTGCAATTGGCCGGCGCATGTTGCCTATGGCGGCAATGCTGCCGCCGGCGCTCTGGCGGAGGCAGAGACCTGCCGGGGGAAATCATCGTGTCGCTGGAAAGCATGCTGAAGTTCTTCGACAACGACGAGCCGAGCTTCTCCACGCTCGTTGGCATGAAGCTCGGCGACTGCACGAAGGACCGCCTGGTGGCGTCGGTGGTGGTCCGTCCCGAACTATCGAACCGCGCCGGCATCATGCACGGCGGCGCGATCATGGCGATAGCCGATACGCTCGGCGGCGCGGCCACGGTCGCCAACCTCCCCGCCGGGATGGTCACCTCGACCATCGAAAGCAAAACGAATTTCTTTTCGGCGATCGCGGTCGGCGACACCGCGCACGCCGAATGCCTGCCGCTGCATCGCGGCCGCACCACCATGGTCTGGCAGACGAAGATCACCCGCGGCGACGGCAGGCTCGCCGCGATGGTGACGCAGACACAGATCGTAATGCCGGCCGCGAAGTCCTAGCGCGTGATCCCGAAAAGTGGGAACCGGTTTTCGGAAAAGATCACGCGCAAATCATAAATCAAATCAGTGCACGAGCAGGAGCGGCGTGCGCGCCGTCTGCGACAGCGTCCGCGTCACGCCGCCGAGCACGAACTCGCGCAGCCGCGAGCGTCCGAACCCGCCCATGACGATGAGATCGGCGCCGGCCTTCGACGCATGACCGTCCACCGTCGCCGCGACGCCGTCCTTGTCCACGCGCAATTCGACGATGCTGGCCTTGGCGCCGTGACGCTCGATGTGCGCGGCGACCTTCGTGGCGGGAACGATGCCGGTCAGATCCTTTTCGCCGCTCACGACCAGCACATCCACGCTCTTGACCGGGAACAGTGCCAGCGCTGCAGAAAGCGCGCGCGATGCATGCACGGACCCATCCCAGGCGAGCACGATCTTCTCGATCTTCTCCGCCGGCTTGCGATCGGGCACAGCCAGCAGAACCGGCCTGCCCGCTCCAAACAGCATTTCCTCGAACAGCACCTCGCTGCGCGCGACCACACCGCCCGGCCGGCCGAGCACCGTGAGATCGGAGCAGAGCGCGCGTTCCTTCGCTGCGAGCACGACGTCCTGAAAGAATTCGAGGCACACCTCAACCGACCCCGCCGCACCCGATTTCTTCAGCGCGTCCTGTGCGCCGGCGACAATCTTGTCTGCCTGGGCGCGCAGCTTTTCGTTCTCGGACTTCACGAGCCCGCCCACCAGCGACGTGCTGATGAGGGAATAGGGCGCCGCGGCCTTGGGACCCGCCACCAGCACGGAGGCATGGGCGCTGTACGCACGCGCCAGCGCGAGCGATTGATCGAGGGCGGCATTCTTCTGGTCCTCGGCGGCTTCCAGCAGGCAAAACAGATCGCGCAGCGGCATCGGGCATTCCCTCTCAGGCACGGATCGGTTGGAACCACATATGTGGAGCGGACGGATTAATCCATATCAAATCGGCTGGCAGGCTATTTCCCCCGCGGAATCATAGAGGATGGACCCCGAAATAGCATGGCGGCCCCTCGCCCGCCGCGCTTGCGCCTGCCCGTCCCTTGAATAAGGTCGCTCCCGGCTCGCGCCCGGCGGCGCATTGGGGGAAGGAAATCGTGATCGATCTTTATACCTGGACAACGCCCAACGGTCGGAAAGCCTCCATTGCGCTCGAAGAACTCGGCCTCCCCTACGCGGTGCATCCGGTCGACATCGGCAAGGACGAGCAGTTCAAGCCCGAATTCCTGAAGATTGCCCCCAACAACCGCATCCCGGCGATCGTCGACCGCGACAACGGCATGTCGCTGATGGAATCCGGCGCGATCCTCATCTACCTCGCCGACAAGACCGGCAAGCTCCTGCCGAAGTCGGGCGAGCCGCGCTACCGGGTCATCGAATGGCTGATGTGGCAGATGGGCGGGATCGGACCCATGCTCGGCCAGGTCCATCACTTCGTGAAATACAATCCGGGCAAAGCGCCCTACGCCGAGGAGCGCTACTCGAAGGAAGCCCATCGCCTTTACGGCGTGCTCGACCGCCGACTCGAAGGCCGCGAGTTCATCGCCGACGAGTATTCGATTGCGGATATTGCCACCTGGCCGTGGATCTCGCGCTACCAGTGGCAGACCGTCGACCTGAACCAATATCCGAACGTGAAGCGCTGGTACGTCGCCATCGCCAACCGCCCGGCGGTTCAGCGCGGTTATCAGGTGCCGAAGCACACCGGCGATATCCCGATGCCATGACGCCGATACCGCGCCCATGAAACTCGCAAGCTTCCGCTTCAACGGCCGCGACCGCCTCGGTTTTGCATCGGGTGATGGCTTGATCGACCTCGAGGACGCGGCGCGCGCAATGGGCCGCCCCGCCCTGCCCGTCGCGGACATGATCGAGCTGATCGAATCCGGCGATGCCGGCCTGCGCCTTGTGCGCGAAGCGAGCGCTTTCGCCTTGCAGAATCCGGCCGCTGTCGCGCGGATCAATGCAGCCGACGTTCAATGGCACCCGCCGGTGCGGAGGCCGTCGAAGATCCTCGGCATCGCCCTCAACAATACGGCGAGCGACGAACGTAAGATCAGCGCGCCCGAGCATCCGATGTTCTTCATGAAGCCGGCGTCTTCGCTCGTCGGCCATCGCGGCGAGATCATCGTGCACGGCTACTACGGCAGCGTGCATCCCGAGCCGGAGCTTGCAGTCGTGATCGGCAAGGAATGCCGCGCCGTGAAGGCGGAGAACGCCTACGACGTTGTCTATGGCTATTCGATCTTCAACGACATGACCGGCAACGCCATGCGCGCCGAGGACCGCGTGCATTATTACGCGCTCTATCCGCGCAAGGACGATCCCACCGAGGTCGAGCGCGTCGAGCAGCACCTCTCCTATGCCGCGCGCTACAAGGGCTCCGACACCTTCGGCCCGATGGGCCCCTGGCTCGTCACCAAGGATGAAATTCCCGACCCGCACGCGCTCGAAGTGCGCTGCTGGCACAAGGACGAACTCATCGCCGAAGACAGCACCGCCTATTACAAGTATCCGGTGCCGCAGGCGATCGAATTCATCACCCGCTTCCATTCGCTGTGGCCGGGCGACGTGATCTCGATGGGCACGGCATTCCGTCCCGGCAGCGCCAAACGCAGCCTGCACACTGCGGACGTCACTAGATTCGGCGGCCCGCTGCGCGTGGAGATCACCGGGCTCGGCACGCTCGAGAACCCCGTCCGCCGGATCGATCCGTGAAAGCGCGGCTCGCCGATCTCTGGAACGGCCGCGTTCCGCTCTCCCGTGTATTCTGGGAATACGCGGTCATCTTCGGCTCGATCGCCAATCTGATCATTGCATTCGCCTCGCTGTTCGCCCTCTCGCAGCGCTGGAGCGCTGTCGGCGTTGTGCTGTTCGTGCTGCCGATCCCCTACAATCTGCTGATGATCGTCGCCGTCTGGCGCAGCGCGGCGCGCTACGAGGGGCCGCAGATTTGGGCAACGCTTGCCCGCGCGCTCATCATCGTCTGGGCGGTCGTCGCTTCGCTGATCTGATCTCGCTTCCGCTCCGATTGCGCCACGGTTTTGCCTTTGGAACCGGCGGCTGCATCGATCGTTATCCAGCACACGATCTCAGGAGGCGAACATGAGCGACTTTCGTGATCCGCGGGATCCGATCCGGCGCGATCCGCTGTACGACAGCATCGACAGCCCGAATTTCGCGGATTCCCGCGGCGCCGGCGCAGGCAGCGCGCTCGCCTGGTTCCTTGGCTTGGTACTCTTCATCGGCGTGCTGATCTTTGCATTCGGCGGCGCGCAGAACCCGCAGGTGGCCGACACCGAAACCGGCCGCAGCGCGCCGACCGGCGTCACCCGGGACGGTCCGGAGCAACCGCCGGCGCCGGGGACGCAAGCCCCCGCCAAGCCGAGCCCGCCGGCGAGAGCACCGGCGCAGTAACCGGCGCTTTCAGGAACGACCTGAAGAAGCCCCGGCAGCAATGCCGGGGCTTTTGCCTGTCCGCCGCATTCGGTCCATCGCGGCGTCACGAAAATGTCCCCTCCGGCTGGTCCCTTCCGGGCCGGCGGGGGACCCGAAGTATTGCGTATGCGCCGGCATTCGAGCGGGCGCAGGAGGGGAGATGGCTCACGCTGCCGCGCGGGTTTTCATCGCGCTCGTCATAGCCTTCACGCCCGCCACACCGAGTGTCTCTGCCGCGCCGCAGGCGGCGGAGCCCGCGTCTGCCGAAGCAGTCCTCGGCTGGATCAATCAGTATCGCCTCAAGCCCGAGCCGCACCGCGTGCCGCAGGCGATCCGCCTCGCCGGCCGCGTCGGTGCGTTCAAGGACCCCGAACAGGCAGGCGTCTATGTCGGCTTTCTTGCCGGCGTCCTGAGCGCCAATCCCGCGCGCGCCGAAGCGATGATCTCGAAGATCCTGCCACTGCCCCCCGAACAACAGTGGGTCGTCGTCCGCGCCATCGCCTATTCCGGCTTGCCGCGATGGAAGGGTCTCCTTGGCGCCTTCAAGATGCACATGCCGGGCCGCGTGCCGATGATCGACAAGTACCTCGCCGGCGAGCTGCCGACGCTCAATCAGATCGACTACAAAAAGGACGAGCCTTCGGCCTTCGCCAAGCTGTTCAAGAAGAATGACAAGCCGAAGGAGGCGCGCCTCGATCCCACGCCGGACACGATCGACACGTTGTGGGGTTTCTATTTCGCCACCGGCTCCATCAATCCGGTCTCCCGCATCGTCGCGATGCTGCCCTGGTCGAAGGAAATCGACAACGTCGAGCGTCTCACCCTCGGCGGCATGGCGAAATACACGCTCGCCAGCAACGCCTCGCGCGACCACGAACTTCTGAAGATGTTGAAGTGGTCGGCGAAGACGCAGGACAAGGAAACCGCGAAGATTCTCGCCGAGGTGATCGACGCCGCGGAGACCGTGGAGATCGCGAAGATCCGCAAGGAAGCGCTCGCTTCGATCGAGGAACTCAAGCGCAAGGGACCGGGATCGAAAAGGAAACTCGCGGGCTGGGGTCAGGTCGGTCAGGGCGCGATCGCACTTGGCTGTATCGGCGCGGCGGTTGCCGGCGCTGTCGCCCTCGGCCTTCCCTGCGTGATCGGCGGTGCCGCTTCGTCCGCCGTGCTCAACTGGGCGACGCAGGATAATTAGGCCCCGCTCGTCGCGTCAGCCGGTCGGCACGCTGCAGCGGAACTGCACCGCGCTCGGCCGCCCGTCCAGGAGTTTTCCATTGCGGATGGTGTAGTTCCCGGCATCGTCCCGGTTCATCACCGCGCGCATCTTGCCCTCGCCCTGTTTTTGCAGGACGAGCGTCCGCGCCTGCGAGCTGTTCGAAAGGGTAAGGGTAATCACGATCTCCAGGCTGCCGTCCGCAAGAACCCGCGCCCGGTCGATGAGATGCTCGTCGCGCGTGTCGCCGAAGTCGCGGCGGTGAATGAGCGCGTCGCCCTGACGGACATAGGAAAGGTACGCATTCGACCGGCTCGCCGGCACCGTGCAGTCGACCGCCCATGTCCCGAGCAGGCCCCAGACCGCTGCTTCGTCAGCCATCGATTGCGCCCACAGGGACGCAACGAGAAAAACACTGATTCCGCAGGCAACGATCGCCTGCCGCAACAAACCCATCACACCCAGCCACCGCGCGCCATCATCGCCGCGAACAAGAGAATGAGGACGATCCCCGCCAGCTCCCAATGAATGATCCGCCGAATTCGTAGCAGTTTCGTGGCATCCACCGCCGGCACCTGCCCCGCGCCCACGGCCTTGCGCCATTTCAGGAATTCCATCGTCGGAATGATCGACACAAGCCCGACGATGATGAACAGGCCGAGCTTGCCCAGGAAAGCGTGGTTCGAGAAATAGTAGGTGGCGCCCTTCTCGAAATAGAACACGCGCAGCAACCCGACGATCAGCAGCAACCCCGCCGACGCACCATAGACGCCGTCGATCGCGATCAGCCGCCGCGCATTCTCCAGCGTAAGTTGCTGGCGCACGAGGACGAGTTCCGCCGCGAGTATGGCGACGATCGCGAATGCGAAGAGATGATGAAGGAAGGCGAACAGCGTCGTCATGGGTCACCCTCGATCCGGTCCGGCCCAGCCGGCATCCGGTGCCGGCCGGCAACGGCTATGCGAGCAAATCGGCGGACAAAATGCAAAACCGGGTCCGGCCGGCAGCCGGACCCGGTGCGCTCAGTCTCTGCTCTTATCCGTCAACTCGCCGGTCTGTGCATCAGACCGGGCACCGATCGTAGTTCCAGTAGTAACCCAACCCGTACGGCCCGTAGGTCCAATCGTAGCAAGGATTGCTGACGACCGCCGTATAGCCGAACGGAACGCCGAGCAGGAAGGCGCCGAAGAAGCGATGCCGGTGATCGCGGCTCCAGCCGCGGTGCACGAGCCGCGGCGGTCGGCCGTCGAAACGTTGCCAGTCGCGATTATCGCGCCGTGTATAGACGCGGCGATCGAAATCGCGGCGCTGGACGTCGCGCCGGATGCTGCGCTCCTGCGTCTGACCGCGTGCCTGGAAATCACCCCGCACGCTTGGAGCACGGGATCCCTGCACGCTGGGGCCGCGGTCGCCGCCACCTCGAACGTTGACGCCCGCGCCGCCGCGGTCGCTCGGACCGGCTCCGCCGCCGCCTCGGCCGCGGTTATCCTGCACCTGAATCAGATTTGCTGCAGGAGACACACCTTGTCCCTACACCTGAATCGCTCCAGCCGGCCCCGCCCCGGATACAGCCATCGCAACGCCAAGCGCGGCATAGCTTGTGATGGCAAGCAGTGTCTTTCTCATTGTTCCTACTCCTCTCACCCGATCGCGTGAGCGCGCGCCCGCGTGATCAATCGGCCAACCTTGGCGAGGTTCGAGAGCGGTTCATCTGCCGTTCATACTTCGGGCGATGAACGCCAAAACCCGCGAACCCCGTTCCGTCGGAATAAACGCACCATCGCCGATTGGGTTGCCTGTAGGCTGCATCGCCGGGGCCACAAGCCGCGCTTTGCGAAACAGCGGTTGGCGACTACACAGAGCCGTGTGTTTGAATGGCGGGCGGGGTACGCGCATGAACACCTACAGAATCGCGGCCATTCCCGGCGACGGCATCGGCAAGGAGGTGATCGCCGCCGGGATCGAGGCCCTGGAAGCCTGCGCGCGCCGCGACGGCTTCCAGATCACCTTCGATCACTTCGACTGGGGCTCCGACTATTACAAGCGCCACGGCCGCATGATGCCCGAGGACGGTCTCGCGCAGATCCGCCGCCACGACGCAATCCTGTTCGGCGCCGTCGGCGCACCCGACGTGCCCGACCACGTCACGCTCTGGGGCCTGCGCCTCGCAATCTGCCAGCCATTCGACCAGTACGCCAATGTGCGGCCCACGCGCATCCTGCCCGGTATCGTCAGCCCGCTCCGCAACGTCGCCGGCCCCGAACTCGACTGGGTGATCGTGCGTGAGAATTCCGAGGGCGAGTACGCAGGCGTCGGCGGCCGCGTTCATCGCGGCCTGCCGGAAGAGGTCGCCACCGACGTCGCGATGTTCACGCGCACCGGCGTCGCCCGCATCATGCGCTTTGCCTTCGCCCTCGCCCGTTCGCGGCCGCGCAAGCTCCTGACTGTCGTGACGAAGTCGAACGCCCAGCGCCACGCCATGGTCATGTGGGACGAGATCGCCGCCGAAGTGGCGGCAGAATTTCCCGACGTGACATGGGACAAGATGCTGGTCGACGCCATGACCATGCGCATGACGCTGCGCCCGGAGACGCTCGACACGATCGTCGCCACCAATCTGCACGCCGACATCCTCTCCGATCTTGCCGCCGCCCTTGCCGGCTCCCTCGGCATCGCGCCGACCGCGAACCTCAATCCCGAGCGGAAATTCCCGTCGATGTTCGAGCCGATCCACGGCTCCGCCTTCGACATCGCCGGCAAAGGCATCGCCAATCCGATCGGCACCTTCTGGTCGGCATCCATGATGCTGGAGCATCTCGGCGAGCCCGCCGCGGCCGCGCGGCTCATGCGCGCGATCGAGCGCGCGACCGCCGACCCCGCGCTGCACACGCCCGATCTCGACGGCAAGGCCACCACCCGCGACGTGACGCGCGCCGTATGCGAGGCCGTTGCGGGGGATAACAAGTAAATCCTGCGCCGCACTGCACTGACGGTTCCACATTCACGAAACCGCCACTGCGATTCCGTCCGCAAATCAAACATTCGTCGGCTTCCCAGCGCAGATTTCTCCAAATCCCCAAAAAGCGGAGGAGAAACGATGGCTAACAAACCGATCCCGGACGGCTATCACACGATCACGCCCTATCTCGTCGTGCGCAACGCAGAGAAGGAGCTCGCATTCCTCACCAAGGCGTTTGGCGCCGTCCCGACGCACCCGCCGCACAAGCGGCCCGACGGCAAGATCATGCATGCCGAGATAAAGATCGGCGACTCGCGCGTGATGCTCGGCGAAGCGACCGAGGAATGGCCGCCGACCGCCAACTCGCTGTATCTCTACGTGCCGGATGTCGATACGACCTACAAACACGCGCTTGCGGCCGGCGCGCAGTCGGCGATGGAGCCGATGGATCAGTTCTATGGCGACCGCTCCGGCGGCGTGAAGGATCCGAGCGGCAACACGTGGTGGATCGCCACGCATAAGGAAGACGTATCCGCCGACGAATTGAATCGCCGCACCCAGGAATATTTCAAGCAGCGGAAAACGAAAGAAAAAGCGGCGTAACGAAGCGCGGCCTCACAACCTCGTCGCGGGCGCGCGGTTCAAAGGCCCCTGACACAAAAACAGAAGGCCGCCGTCTCCGGCGGCCTCCGTTATCGCGGGGCTCCACATTGGCTCGGGCGATTGTTGCCGGCGCCTCCTTCGGACGCCTTTTTCCGAAGTCGCGGCAACTCGGGAACCGCTGCTCGTCGGGCCTGTCGCGATCAGGGCACCAACCCGTCGCACTTCCACGATGCAGAAACGCTACCGCGCGCCTGCCGCCGTAGCCAGCGAAGAATTCACCGTGGGTGTGAACATTGGGGAGGGCCGCCCCGGCGCAAGGAATTCCGTATCTTGCGCCGGAGTTTGTGCACAGCCGGCAAAGCTCATTGCGGCTCGATCTTCGCGATCTTCACATAGTCGGCCCACACCTTGATGTCGCGCAGGAAATTCTTCTGCGCCTCGTCGGCCGTCTGGATGTTCGGATCGCCGCCGAAGCCGCCGAGGAATTTCCGCGTGTCGTCCGCCGACACCATCTCCACGAACCACTTGTTGATCTGCTCGACCACGGGCTTCGGCGTGCCCTGCGGCACCATCGCCGCCCACCACAGCGTGAGGTCCATGTCCACGCCCTGCTCCTTCATGGTCGGCAGCTCGGGATTGGCCTCGAGCCGCCTGCCGGTGCTGACGCCAAGAATTTTCAGCCGCTTCTCGCGCAATTGCGCGAGCGCGAACACCGGGTCGTGCATGCCGTAATCGACCTTGCCGCTGAGGATCTCGTTCAGCGAATCCACCGCGGTCTTGTACACGACCTCCACCGCCTGCACGCCGGTGGCGGCCTTGTAGATCTCGCCCATGATCTTGCCGGCGGGCGCAGCCGAGGCATAGGTGGCCTTATCGCCCTTCTTCTTCATCGCGGCGGTGAGCTCGGCCACGTTCTTGAACGGGCTGTCATAGGGCACCACCACCATGAACGGCTGCCGGTTGATCGTGGCGGCGACCTGGATCGTCTTGCCGACGTCGATCGACGGATTCTTGAACAGGCTCATGGTGGCGGCGACGGCATTGGCGCCGAGCAGCAGCATCGTGTGGCCGTCGGGCTTCGAGCGCGCCACGTGCTCGATCGCGATCCAGCCGCCGGCCCCCACCTTGTTCTCGACGATCACCGTGCGCTTGGCGAGCGGCTTCAGCTTCTCGGCGAAGAAGCGCACGAGCACGTCCGCCCCGCTGCCAGCGGGGAACGCGCAGATGATCCGGATGTCTTCGCTCGGATAGGATTGCGCGAAGGCGCCGCCAATCCCGCCGAACGGCGCAAGTGCCGCCGCAGCACCCGCCGCGCGCAGAAATTCCTTTCTGGTCAGTCGCATGGGCTCTCCCTTTTCCAATCCCGGCCGTTGGCGCGCCAACGGCCTGTTTCGCCCTGTTCTCCGGCTCGGGCTTTGGGCGGAAGCATTCCGGGGCAGCCTTTTCACCGCAATCGCTTTCGCGCGAAGTGCCGCTCAGCGGCACGATGGACCAGTCTAGGATCGGGATACGCCGGAAGTAGGCCGGGCATTGAGCTTTTTCCCTCGCCACTCGGCGCGCCCGGAGCACGCCGCCCGCACCGCGCGCTATGGAATATGATCCTAGCGCCGGAAAAATTCGGGCAAACCGGTGACGCCGTTTTGATCCGGGTCGGAAACCGGCGGCTGTCGACAGGCCGTCACATTTCCCGGTAACATTGTATGTATGCCGCAAACCAAGCGGCCAGGGGCCGGAAGACCGGCAGGCAGGAGGAGTCTCCATGGGTATCTTCAGCAGCATCGTTGATGCGATTTTCGGCAAGGCCAAAGCGGCAGGCGCCGTGATCGCGGACGTGACTTCCGGCATCGGCGCGGGCGGACAGCCCAAGCCGCAGCCGATGAGCCGGGAGGAAGTCGAGGGGCTGATCCAGAAGATCGCCGACAGCACCGGCCGCAAGAACTACAACTGGAAGCAGTCGATCGTCGACCTGATGAAGCTCCTCGATCTCGATTCCAGTCTCGACGCGCGCAAGCAGCTCGCCCAGGAGCTCGGCTACACCGGCAAGCTGGACGGCTCCGCCGAGATGAACGTCTGGCTGCACAAGGAAGTCATGAAGCAGCTCATGGAGAACGGCGGCGTCGTGCCGGAGAAGCTGAAGTAGCGACGGCCGCGCTCCCTCCGTCATTCCGGAACGCCGCCCACGGGTCGCGCCTTTGGCGCGCCCAAGGGCGGCCCCGGAATCCACCGTGACTCGCAACACGGTGCTTTGTCTCGAAGGCCGTTTGGATTCCTCAGCGGCTGGCGAAGAAGATTTCGTCGCCGCCGATCTGCCAGCCGGGCAGCGGCGGGCTCCATTCCGGCAGCGGCTCGGAAAGCGGCTGGCCATCGCCCGCCTGATAGACCGGAATCCTGCGGTATTTTTCGAGCAGGTACTCGATCACGTCAGCGACCGAGCGCGGCTTCTTGTTGCGGTGATAGAAGATCGCCCGGTTGGCGCGCGCGGCACGCGAGAAATGCTTTGCGGCGTTTGCCTTGGGGCTCGCGGCGGCAAGCCGGATGAGCTCCGCCGCGCCCGCGGCGCCCATCACATGCGCCAGATAGAGCTCGCCGGCATCCGGCTCGCGCTCGAGTATGCGCGCGAGCGCATCGAAATTGCGCCGGGTGAACAGCGCGGCGAAGTGCGCGGACAGTTCCGGATCGTAGCGCAGGCGCAGGATTTCCTTGCGCACTTCCTCGTCGTCGATCTCGTATTGTCCCTCCTCGCCGACGCGAATCGCGCCCGCAAGACCTTCCAGACCGAGCTCGGCGCCGGCCCCTTGGATCATGTAGAGCCAGCTCTGCTCGATGAACTGATAGAGACCGACGGCCGTCGAGGTCGTGGCCTCGAGCGTCGGATTGAAGCTGCTTTCCAGCGCGGCCGCGCGCAGCAGATAGTCGAAGTCGACGCCGGTGAGCGCGCTTGCCGTGTCGATGACCGCGAAGATTTCCGGCGGCGCCCTGTAGCGGCTGACATCGCGCGCCTTCTCCGCAAGGCCGCTTTCCCGCGGCGAGCAGCCGGCCTCGTCGATGCACAGGCCGCAGAAGGCGGGACCGATGGCGAGCGCGGCGGAGCGCAGAGCGAAATCGATCTCCCCGGCCCGCCCCCCGTGGGCGGCGGCGCCGACAAACGTCATGCATGTCAGCCCGAGGCTGAACGCCGTGAGAAGAATGGGATGCACCCGCTTCCTCCGCTTGCCGGCGGAGGTTGCGGGCGGCGTTCCTTAAACGGGACCAAAGCGCGCACGCATGTTTTCGCGAGCGTTCACCGCTTCTGAAGGATCTTGGTTGCGCATTTCGTGCCGTTCTTTGTTAGCGAAAGGTATATGCCGCGGGGGCGCATGCCCGCTGGAACGGGGTGGCTAAGAGCCCGTTTCCCCGCGGCGCGAAGTTGGAAAGGAATATTTACCTTGAAAGAAGGCGCCGGATCCTACCGCCGCGAGGACGGCGCCTGGCTGCCGCCGCTCGCAGGCCGCACGACAGAGCCGCCGAGCCGCGTTAGCGGCGAGGGTCCGGCGCGGTAAATGAAAAATCCGCCCGCCGTCCCGGCGAGCGCGCGGTGCTCAAGGTGACCGTGGTGCCGCCGCTCAACGCCTACAAGGGCTCGGTGCGGAACGGCGTCACGAGCCACGACTTCGCCCGCTACGGCAGCGCCTACCGGCTGGAGGCGGTTTAGGCGCGCCCGCCGCGCTACATGAGCGCGGCGTTGACCCACAGGTGCGTCAGGATGCTGGCCACGTAGCCGAGCGCGATGGCCCAGGCCCATCGCAGATGGTTGAGGAACGTGTAGTGGTTGCGCACCAGTCCCATCAGCACCACGCCCGCCGCCGTGCCGATCGACACCAGACTGCCGCCGACGCCCGTGCTCAATGTGACGAGCATCCACTGGCCGCTCGACATGTCGGGGTTCATGGTGAGCACCGCGAACATCAGCGGGATGTTGTCGAACGCCGCGCCCAGTATGCCGATTGCGATGTTGGCGACGGTCGGCCCCAGTCCGACATAGAGATAGTTCGACAACAGCGCGAGATAGCCGGCGACGCCGAGTCCGGCGACCGCGAAGATGATGCCGAAGAAGAACAGCAGCGTGTCCCACTCCACGCGCCCCATTTCCCGGAACGAGTCGAACGCAATGTCCTGGTCGCCGCGGCGGCGCTCGATCCGCTGCAGGAGGTAGCTGTACATTTGCAGGTAGCCGAGACCCAGCATCATCCCGAGCGCCGGCGGCAGATTGAAGAAGCTCTTGAACGAGACGGCGGTCGTGAGGGTGGCCGCGAACAGCCAGATCACAACGGCCGCGCCGGTCTTGGGTTTCCGGGTCTCGCCCACCGATTCCGGCATGCCTTTCGGCACGCTGAAATGCATCAGCGCCGCCGGCACGAGGAAGTTCACCAGCGACGGCAGGAAGAGATGGAAGAACTCCAGGAATTGCAGCTTGCCCTTCTGCCAGACCATCAGCGAGGTGATGTCGCCGAACGGCGAGAAGACGCCGCCGGCATTGGCGGCCACCACGATGATGATGCAGCCGAGAACGATGAACCGGTAATGGCCGACCCCGACGGCCACCACCACCGCGCCCATGACGAGCGCCGTGGTCAGATTGTCGATGATGGGACCGAAGATAAACGACAGCCCTCCGACCAGCCAGAAAAGCTGCCGGTAGGAGAGCCGCAAGCTTACGAGCTTGGCCCGCAGCGCGGCGAAGATGCGCCGCTCCTGCATCGTGTTGACGTACGTGATCGCCACGATGAGGAACAGCATCAACTCGCCATAGTCGAGGATCACGTGCTTGGCGGCGACTTCGAGCGCGGCCGTCTGACCGTGGATGGCATAGACGACGCCGAGCAGCGCCCAGATGAGACCCGCCGCGAGCATGACGGGTTTCGACTTGCGCAATTGAATGGCCTTCTCGACGGCCACGAAGCCGTAGGCGATGAAGAAGATCAGCAGCGCCAGATAGCCGACGGGATGCCGCGTCAGGTCGATGCGCGCGCCCGCCTCCTCTGCATGAAGCGGCGCCGGGTCGAATAGCAGGGAAGCCGATACCGGTACGACCAGCAACCATAGCCGTCCGGTAAAGCTCATCCTGTGGCCCCCTTTCGATCCAAACTCAATCATCGCCGAAATGGATGCGCGATGGCAATGGCGACGGCGAAGCGTGCCTGGTGGAAAGGCTGGCGCGGCGAGGACGAAATCCCCTTGGCCGCACTTTGACAGGGTTCAGTCCCCCGTCCGCCATGCTGCCCACTCCATCGTCGCAGCGCGCGCCGGATGCTGCAGCGCAATGATGACGTCGAAAGCAGGAAGAGGCGTGCGAGCCGCGAACCTCTTTCACTTCCTGTCATCGCCGGACCGCACGCTCCTCCGTCATCCCGGGGGCGCACGCCGACCCCGCAAAAAGCAGAAGGAGGCGTGCGCGCCCGGAATGACGTTGAAAACCGCACCACCATTCACACGCACGCCATCCTCCCCGCGATGCGAAATCCGTTCGCCGCTTCTCCCTCCGGGGCACCCTGTTTCGGCGTATGCTCGCCCCACGGGGGGACAAGAAATGGACTACGTTACGATCATCGGCTTCATCGCCGCGGGATTGACCATTGCCACGCTGTCGATGCGCACCATGGTGCCGCTGCGCATGGTCGGCATCGCCGCCAATATCGCGTTTCTCGCCTACGGCTTCCTGTTCGGAAGCCTGCCGACGGTGGTGCTGCACGGGATCCTGCTTCCGCTGAACATCTACCGGCTGGCGGAGATGCGCAAGCTGATCGCCAGCGTGAAGGCGGCCAGCAGCGGCGACCTCAACATGGACTGGATCAAGCCCTTCATGCACAAGCGCGCGATGGCGGCCGGCGAGGTGCTGTTTCGCAAGGGTGACGAGGCCGACCGGCTGTTCTTTGTGGTGAGCGGCAAGCTGCGTTTGCACGAGATCGACATTGAGCTGGCGCCGGGTGCGATCGTGGGCGAGCTCGGAATGCTCGCGCCCGGCCGCAGGCGCACGCAGACGCTCGAATGCACGGAGAGCGGAACGCTGCTCGAGATCGGCTACGACAAGATCGAGGAGCTCTACTACCAGAACCCGACCTTCGGCTTTTACTTCCTGCGGCTTTCGTCGGCACGGCTGTTCGAGAACATCGAGCGGGCGAACAAGCTCCTCGCCGAACGCGACGAGGAGCTCTTCCGCTTGCGCGGGAGCCGGGCGGCCGCGGGCTGAACCGACAAATATTGCGGGCACGCACCATCCTCCCCGCGCTGCGCCTGCATGCGGGCTTCCCTCCGTTCCTTTCGCTTTCCCCTCGTAACCGAGGGGGCACGGGCGCCGAACGGCGCTGTCCCCGGAATTGCACCGGAGACCTCTATGTTGTTTCGGGCACCTTCCGGCACCCGTGCTTCCGGCGTTGGTCGATCCGGGCCGCGCTTCTCGGGAGACCGTTGCCGGGCTCCGTCTCAGCGAGCTCCTCGCGGGCGGTCTATACGCTCCCGGCGGCGGTTGCTCCCTCCTTCGAGGGCCGCCTCCGGGCAGCGGCGCAGCGAACTGCGCTGCCGCCGAGCGGTACTCCGGACCGCCCGGTCCTGCGCTTGCGGAGCGCAGCAGCGGGCGCCGTCCAATCGAAGTCGGGCTTGCCCGACTTCGATCACTCTTTCGAGTCTACCCCGCGTTGGCGAACGCCTCGCGAAAGCGCCCCTCGTGGGCAGGGTTAGTGGAATTTAATCCTATCGCGACGGGGATGTCAAGCAAAACAAAAAGGCCGCTGTTTCCGGCAGCCTACGCTCTCCCGCCATCCCCGGGCCGCCGCGCCCCCATGCATTCTTCGTCATGGCCGGGCGAAAGGCGCGAAGCGCCGTCTTCGCGCCTGAAGGCCCGGCCATCCACGCCTTGAAACGCGGCACGCAAAGACGTGGATGCCCGCGACAAGCGCGGGCATGACGAATAGACTATGCGCGCGGTTGGACGGGAGATTGCGGGGTCCGTTCACGCAAGTTGCCGGGCTCTGGATTGTCCCCGGCAAGCCGCCCTCGCCTAGAAAGCGAGAAGCCGCCGTTTTTCGACGACCTCTATCATCCACGAGCGCCAGCGGAGATTCAAAGGTGGGTGTGGAGTGTGGGGATGAGTACTCGCTCACAATTACATTCCCGAACTATTTCACTAAGCCGCGCAGGAAAGCTGGATTGACCACATACAGTAAATTGTCACCTTGCTGCTTACGATCAGCATCAAGGCGGCGCATATCGTACTCTCGATCGTAAATAAACAGCTTTCGCCCCTCGTCGGTTGAAACCCCGAGAAATCCATACCAAACCAGCAAGTCGACCATATCCTCCGGAGACAGCGGATCGACGGACCCGATTATTTCGACGACCTCTTCTGGCGTCAGCACGTCCCCTTTTCCGATAAACTTATAAAAAATCCCCTCCGACACGCCAGAGACATCTCGAACCTCATAACCAAAATCGCTGACCAGATAGAGCGACTGTTGCTTCAGAGCGGCCTCAACGTCCTCCTCACTCACAGATCCGTGCCCTCGATTAATTGCGAATGAAATTGCCCTCTCAAAAAGCTCAATCAAGGAACGCGGTCTCATCAACGAGCTTTCGATCATCTAGTCGACCGCCATTTTGCCGTCCGCCAACCGTGGATTTACTGAAACCCAAGCCTCAGGAGCCTTAGCCGAATCAAAATTCGACACGACCCGTTCGCGAATTAAATGTTCAAGTTGAGCAGGATCGGACCAATCAACTCCAATCACGTTATACTTTCCTCGGTCCGCAGTTGCGGCAATTAGGTTCTCATAAACGTCGCTCCTCAAAAAAAGCAGATATTCGAAGGCGACACCAGACCGTCGCAGATCACGCTCGATCTTTGTTAGAGCCTCAATTAAGTGCAACACAGTTCTGATATCATGCTCTTCGACGCGCCGCGCAGGCCAACCTTTATCAAGATTGTCGAACAGCAGAACGATCTTGGAGAATCCGCCACCCGTTTGAGCAATGGCATCGCGAAATTTCGGAATATCGTTCTCAAACAATATATTCGTAAGTTGCTCCTTGATATCACGCGATGTGTCCGCGTGCCTCAGTTGCTCTCTTATACTCCGAATCGCCAACTCAAGACGAGCGGTAAAGTCGCCCGCGACGAGCTCGTTTGTGAATCGCAACCGCGCCTCAAGATCACGAACTTGATTAAGTAGCTCCGTGCTGTATTTCGCTTTTGGCAGCAAAATCTCTCGAAGCCGCAGTATAATTTCCGCATAGAGAATGTACTGCCAGAACGCAGCTATGGTGTGATCAAATACGCCAATATTTGAAACACCAAGAAGCTCCTGCCGGAGTTCGCTTAGACTGTGCGACGCTGGGCTTAGTTCAATTAAAAGATTGCGCTTATCCTTCGCCCTCTCTTCTCCTAGGCGATAAAAGATTGCGGACTTTCCAGAACCCTTGCGGCCAACGACCACGGCACCCGATGATCGCGTCGCCCTTTGGTACTGAGCCGTAGGCACAAAATAACTGGGCAGCTTTTGATATTCATTCTCAGCCGCAGAAGACCCAATGTCTATGTCGTTTAAGATAGTGCGCCGGACCCTCCCCGTCACCTTTGCGCGCTGCTGGTTTCGAACGAGAGTTTCTTGACAGTATTCGGAGACCGACTGCTCCACCTCAAGTCTGCTTCGCGTCGTATCAATGAAGTCGCGGTAATCCAGCGGCGCCGGCTGATCTTCGTACTGAATAATAAGGGGCTCGATGTCCATGCCGTGGCAAAGACCCGCAAGGAATGCCGCGCGCAGATTGTGCCGTTGCCAATCACCAATCTCGTGCGAGACCAGTGGGATAACTACGCCTGCAGACGCAGAAACATCTCCAATGGCAGTGGTCAAAGAAATTCTGGCCACTTCCTCCGGATCAAATAACCTGTACTGAACGGATGCGTTTACTATCGATTGAACGATGAAGTTCCGAAAATCTGTTTTTCGGAATGCGTCCAACAAAAAGAGTGGCTGTGTGTGGTCTTTGCTCTTCCAATATTGATTAGTCCACGCCGGAGGCAGCTCCGCCGATAAATGGTGAGCTAGTTCCTGGGAGTTCTGGTAACGAGCCTGTCCGATCGTATCAAAGAGGCCGGTCAAATTTACGTTCAGCTCGGCTTTCTCAATCGCAAAATTCATTGTTGCGATGATTGGCTTTTCTCGACCAACGGCGAAGCCAATCTCGTAGTACACATTGAAATTAGGATAAGTAACGTCAGCAATTAATAGATCGATAGCATCGATGCGCTCTCGAATTAGATTGTCAATTTTCAATCCTGTGATGTTTAGCTTCGGCCATGGCGTCACAATAATATTTCGCTCTCGATCAATGAGCTTAATCGCATCCTCAATTGTCTCGCCGATCAGTTTGGGTTCAGATGGGTATGCGAAGAAAGCTGTTGCTGGCATCACTCCGATCCTAGAATGAAGCGAAACTTCTCATTTTCGAAACGCTCACACCGGCAAATTATCGTGCTTCTTCCGCGGCCGTTCCGCGTGCTTCGTCCGCAACATGGCTAAAGCCCGCGCAATCCGCCGCCGCGTTTCGTGCGGCTCGATCACGTCGTCGATGTAGCCGCGCTCGGCCGCGACGAACGGCGACAGGAACCGCTCCTCGTATTCGCGCGTGCGCGCGGCGAGCTTCTCGGGGTCGCCCGCGTCCTGCCGGAAGATGATCTCGACGGCCCCCTTCGCGCCCATCACCGCGATCTGCGCCGTGGGCCAGGCATAGTTCACGTCGCCGCCGATGTGCTTCGACGCCATCACGTCATAGGCGCCGCCATAGGCCTTGCGCGTGATCACGGTGACGAGCGGCACCGTGCACTGGCTGTAGGCGAACAGGAGCTTCGCCCCGTGCTTGATCAGCCCGCCATATTCCTGCGCCGTTCCCGGCAAAAAGCCCGGCACGTCCACGAAGGTCACGAGCGGAATGTTGAAGGCGTCGCAGAAGCGCACGAAGCGCGCGGCCTTGCGTGAGGCGTCGCTGTCCAAGACGCCCGCGAGCACCATGGGCTGGTTGGCGACGAAGCCCACCGTGCGCCCGGCGATGCGGCCGAAGCCGACTACGATGTTCTTCGCGAACGCCTCGCTGATCTCGAAGAAATCGCCCTCGTCGGCGACCTTCCCGATCAGCTCCTTGATGTCATAGGGCTTGTTGGCGTTCTCCGGCACGAGGCTGTCGAGCGAAGGCTCGATGCGCTCGATGTCGTCCGTGGACGGCCATTCCGGCACGCCGCTCTCGTAGCTTGCCGGCAGGAAATCGAGCAGCCGCCGGATCTGCAGCAGCGCCTCCACGTCGTTCTCGAACGCACCGTCGGCCACCGCGCTCCGCGTCGTGTGCACGCGCGCGCCGCCGAGCTCTTCCGCCGTGACCGTCTCGTTGGTGACGGTCTTCACGACGTCCGGCCCGGTGACGAACATGTAGCTCGTGTCCTTCACCATGAAGATGAAGTCGGTCATGGCCGGCGAATAGACGTCGCCGCCCGCGCACGGGCCCATGATGACGGAGATCTGCGGGATCACGCCCGACGCGATCACGTTGCGCTTGAACACCTCGCCGTAGCCGCCGAGCGCCGCCACGCCCTCCTGGATGCGCGCGCCGCCGGCGTCGTAAAGGCCGACGATCGGCGCGCGGGTGCGCAACGCCATGTCCTGAATCTTCATGATCTTCTGCGCGTGCGTCTCGGAGAGCGAGCCGCCGAACACCGTGAAGTCCTTGGCGAACACGAACACCTGCCGGCCGTTCACGGTGCCCCAGCCGGTGACGACGCCGTCGCCGGGAATTTTCGTCTTCTCCATGCCGAAGTCGGTGGCGCGGTGCTGCACGAAGGCGTCGAATTCCTCGAAGCTGCCCTTGTCCATGAGGAGGTCGATGCGCTCGCGCGCCGTCAGCTTGCCACGCTTGTGCTGCGCCTCAATGCGCGCCTCGCCCCCGCCCATCGAAGCCGCCGCGCGGCGTTCCTTCAGCTTGTCCTGGATGTCCTTCATGCCCCTGCGCCTCGCCTGAATCGACGGGCGGAAGGGTAGCACGGTCCGCCGTGTCATGGCCCGGCCATACCGGCCCGCCCGGCGGGGCGGCCGCCTAGGACGTACCGTGCTCCAGCCAGCGCGCGCGCAAGTAGCCCCGCAGCGGGATGAGCAGCACCGCCACCCCGGCCAGCAGCGCCGTGGCGCTGATCGGATGCAGGACGAACACCGTGAAATCGCCGCCGCTGATCAGCAGCGCGCGGCGCAGATACTCCTCCATCAGCGGCCCGAGGATGAAGCCGAGCAGCAGCGGCGCCGCCGGATAGCCGAACGCAAGCATGAAATAGCCGAGCACCCCGAACAGCAGCACGAAATAGACGTCGAACATGTTGTTGTTGATGCTGTACACGCCGACGCAGATGAACAGGAGCATCGACGGGTACAGCAGATAGTACGGCACGGCGAGAATCCGCACCCACACGCCGATCAGCGGGATGTTCAGGATCAGCAGCATCACGTTGCCGATCCAGAAGCTCGCGACGAGCCCCCAGAACATCCCCGGGTTCTCCGCGATGAACTGCGGGCCGGGCGCGATGCCGTGGATCATGAGCGCGCCCATGATCACCGCCATCACGCCGTCGCCGGGGATGCCGAGACTGAGCGTGGGGATGAAGCCCGCCTGCACCGCCGCGTTGTTGGCGGACTCCGGCGCCGCGACCCCCTCGATCGCTCCCCTGCCGAAGCGCGAAGGATCTTTCGCGGTCCGCTTTTCCGTCGCGTAGGCCATGAAGGACGCGATCGTGGGCCCCGTGCCCGGCAACGAACCGGCGATCGAGCCGATGACGGCGCCGCGCAGCGTCGGCAGCCAGACCAGCCGCATTTCCGCGTAGCTCGGAATCATGGAGCGCAGCGACACCGATTTCGCGGTGAGCGTGACGGCGGCATTCTTGCCGATATTGTTGAGAATTTCCGCCACGCCGAACAGGCCCGTCGCAAGCGCAACGAGATTGACGCCGTCGCGCAGCAAGGCGAGGTCGAAGGTGAAGCGCGCGCGCCCGGAATCGACATCGACGCCGGAGAGGCCGATGGCGATTCCGACCGTCACCATCGCGAGCCCCTTGACCGGCGAACCGACCGAGAGCGTCGAACCGGCGATGAGGCCGAGCAGCATGATCGAGAAATATTCGACCGGGCCGAACTTGAGCGCGATGGCGGCGACCGTGGGGGCAAGCCCCATCAGCACGAGGATGGCAAACGATCCGCCGAGGAATGAACTGATCGCGGACACGAACAGCGCGAGCCCGGCCCTGCCCTGTTTGGTGAGCGGATAGCCGTCGAGGCAGGTGACCGCCGCCGGTGCGTCGCCCGGAATGTTGAGGAGGACCGAAGCGATCGAGCCGCCATATTGCGCGCCGTAGAAAATACCCGCGAGCATGATGAGGGCGACGGTTGGATCGAAATAAAAGGTGAGCGGCAGCGCCATCGATATGGCCGCGATCGGCCCGATCCCCGGCAGCAGGCCGACCAGCGTGCCGATGGACACGCCGACGAAGCAGAACAGCAGCGCGTCGGGCCGAAGTGCGATCTGGAAGCCGGAAGCCAGATTGGCGAGCAGGTCCATCGGTCACCAACGCAGGATGGGCGTCGGTATCTTCAGCCCCACGACGAAGACCAGCGCGGCGCCGACGGCGAGAACGATCGCGAGCGCGGCGGTCGCTACCGGGCGCAGCGGCGACTCGCCGAGCGAACTCAACACGACCAACCCGATCGTGCCCGGTATCAGTCCGAAGCGCTCGGTGATCAGCGCGAAAGCGACGAAGCCCGCGGTGACGGCAAGGAACGGCCGCAACGGCAAGTCCGGCTTCGGCGTCTCTGCACGGAAGAACAGCCAGGCGATCACGCCCCCGAGGATCGCCGTCGCGAGCCCCACGCACACCGGAAAGAATCCGGGGCCCGGCCGCCCCGACACGCCAAGCTCATAGCCGCTGCCGACCCAGGCCACGAAGATGCCGAACAACGTCAGCGCCGCCGCCGCCAGCACCTCCCAGCGATTGATTGCGTGACGCATGCGGCGCTCTCGGACGGCAACGGGGACGCGAAAGGGGCTCCGGCCCCTGGCCGGCGTCAGCCGGCCAGGGAAGATTGCATCCGGACCGCCGGGCAGATCAATCGAGCGGCTTGAAGCCGGTCGTCTTGACGACCTCGCGCCAGAGCGCGACTTCGGCCTTGAGCAGCGCCCTGGCCTCCTCGATGGACGACGTGCCGACCTGCACGCCGAGGCTGTCGATCTTTTCCCGCACCGGCTTGCTGTTGATCGCCTTCACGAGCGCCGCGTTGAGGCGCTGCGCGATGGCAGGCGGCGTCTTGGACGATGCCGCCATGAGCGCCCAGGCCTGGAACGCGAAATTGTCGAATCCGGACTCCTGGAACGTGGGCACGTCGGGCAGTTTCGGGTTTCGCTCCTTGGTCGCGATCGCAAGGCCGATCATGTCGCCGGACTTGATCGCCTGAATGGCGGTCGCGATCGCTTCGAAGGAGATGTCGATATGGCCGCCGCGCAGATCGGCGATGACCTGCGCCTGCCCCTTATAGGCAACGTGCTTGATCTCGATTCCGGCGCGCTTGCCGAACACCTCGCCGATCAGGTGGCCGGCGGTGCCGACGCCGGGAGAGCCGAAGGTGATCGAGCCCGGCTTCTGCTTCGCGCGCTCGATCAGATCCTGGATCGATTTCATCCCGCTGTCCTTGCGGACGAGAAGGACATTGGTCGACGCATAGGCGAGCGTCAGCGGCGTGAAATCGGTCTCGGGATCGAACGGCAGGCTTTTGAAGATGCTCTTGTTCGCCGCCATGTTGCCGGTGGTGCCCAGGAACAGCGTATGGCCGTCGGGCTCCTGCCGCAGCACATATTCGGCGGCCAGATTGCCGCCCGCGCCGGGACGGTTTTCGACCACCACGGGCTGACCGACGTCGTCCTTCATCTCTTCGGCGACGATCCGCGCGATCACGTCAGGAGAGCCGCCCGGCGCAAACGGCGCGACGATGCGGATCGGCTTGCTGGGAAAATCCTGGGCGGATGCCGTCGATCCCGCCTGCAGCACGATCGCCAGCAGGCCCGCCAACATCATCGAAAGGTGCTTTTGCATGAACGTCCTCCCCCTAACGGGCCTTCGGGAAGCCCTTTGATCAAACGATTGCGCCATCGGATATTTGTGTCAAGCGGCAACAGCCCGATAAACATGCGACTTATGATGTGCTTCTTGACAAAAAGCCGCGCCATACGGCCAATTAAGTCAATCGATTGATCATCGGGAGGGTTTGCGCCCGGCGATCGCCCGCAGGAGTGCAAATGTCACGGCCGCTCGAAGGCATCCGCGTTGTCGAACTGGGAAATTTCATCGCCGGCCCCCTGTGCGGGATGCTGCTCGGCGACATGGGCGCCGATGTCATCAAGATCGAACCCACCCGCACCGGCGACATGACGCGCGCGACCGGGCCGCACGTGGGCGGCGAGAGCGCCAATTTCCTGTCGCTCAACCGCAACAAGCGCAGCATCGCCCTCGACCTGAAGCGGCCGGAGGCGCGCGAGGTGGCGCGCAAGCTCGCGGCGACCGCCGACGTCCTGCTCGAGAATTATCGCCCCGGCGTCCTGCCCAAGCTCGGCCTCGGTGCCGACGACCTGCGCCAGCTCAATCCGGACCTTCTCTATGTCTCGGTGTCCGGTTTCGGCCAGACCGGCCCTTATCGCCTGCGCTCGGCGGTCAATCTCGTCGTCGAGGCGGCGTCCGGCGCGCTGTCGATTTCCGGCGAGCCCGGGGAAATTCCCATGCGCCCTGCCCTGCAGACCGCGGACGTCTTCGGTGCGCTGTTCGCGACCTACGCGGCGCTCTCGGGCATCATCGGCAAATTGCGCGGCTCCGCCGGCCGCGTGGTCGACCTGTCGATGGTGGAGGCCGCGATATCCGCCGCCGTGTTCGAAACGCCGGAATACCTCATCGGCGGGTCGGTGCCGCAGCCGCTCGGACACCGGCATCGCCTCACCGCGCCCTACGAGGTGTTCCGCGGCGCCGACGGCTTTGTCGTCATCGGCTGCCCGAACGACCAGGTGTTCGCGCGCGTCATGCGCACCCTCGGCCATGAGGAGCTGATCGATGACCCGCGCTTCAACAGCTACGGCAAGCGGAAGCAGAACGAGGAGGCGATCTCGAAGATCGTCGCCGACAGCGTCCGCGATCGCGAGATCGATCCGCTGGTCGACGAGCTCGTGCGCGCCGGCGTGCCGTGCTCGCGCGTGAACGACTACCAGCAGATTTTCGACGACCCGCAGATGGTCCACCGGAACGTCGTCGTGGAGGTCGAGCATCCCGCCGCCGGCACGACCCGCATGGTGCGCAATCCGCTCCTGTTCGACGCGGACGGTCCTGCCATCACCCGGCCGGCGCCCATGCTCGGGCAGCATACGGCCGAGCTGATGCAGGAGCTCGGCTATGCGACGGGCGAGATCGCCGATCTGGCCGCGGCCGGCGTGATCGAAGACTGGAAGCCCGCGCTCGCACGAGGAGCGGCACGTGAAGCGGCTGGATAACCGGCAGGGCAAGCTGAACGCCATGCGCAGCCTGCTGTTCGTGCCCGCCAACAGCGAACGATTCCTGGACAAGGCGCTGTCTCTCCATCCGAGTGCGTTCGTTCTCGATTTGGAGGACTCCGTCCCCGAGGCCGAGAAGGCCAATGCCCGCGCGCTGCTCGAGCGGTGGGCGCAGCGTTTCGGCGGCAAGCGCGTATGGGTGCGGATCAACGCCCTCTCCTCGGCGGAGTTTCGGCCCGACGTCGCCGCGGCGCTCCGCATCGGCGCCGAAGGCATTGTGGTGCCGAAGATCGATGTGCCGAAGGACGCGGCCGAACTCGACCGCGCGCTCGCGGACGAAGAGCGAAACCAGGGCGCCGCCGCCGGCGCCCTCCGCGTCATCCCGCTGATCGAGAGCGCCGCCGCCGTTTGGCACGCCTACGAGATCGCGACTTCGTCGCCGCGCATGGAAACCCTGTGCTTCGGCGGCGCCCGCGACGGCGACCTGATGGCCGATCTTGGATGCGACTGGTCCCGCGATGGCGCCGCCATGCTGCATGCGCGCCAGCATACGCTGCTCGCCGCCCGCGCCGCCCGCTGCCGCTACCCGCTCGACGGCGTGTTCGCCGACGTTCGCGATCGCGACGGCTTCGAGCGCGACACGCGATTGTCGCGGTCGCTCGGCTACCGCGGCCGCACCGTCGTGCATCCGTCGCAGATCGAACTGGCCGACAGCATTTACCGGCCGACGCAGGACGAGATCGAACGGAGCCGCCGCGTCGTCGAAGCCTTTGCGGCGGCCGAGGCCGAGGGACGCGCGACCACCGTTGTCGACAACCGCCTGGTGGATATCGCGATGGCGGCGGCGGCGCGCCGCCTGCTTGAAGAAGCCGAGTCCTGAGGAGCGCAGCCGACGATGGCCGGCATCACGCTGAAGTCCCTCGCCGCCCGCCTCGGCGTCCACCCGTCGCTCATTTCGCGCGTGCTGCGCAACGATCCGAAGGCGCGGCTTTCGGAAAAGCGCCGCCGCGAAATCCTCGCTGCGGTCAAGGAAAGCGGTTACCGGCCGGACCACGCCGGGCGGGCGCTGCGCAACCGGCGCTCCGGCATCGTCGCGCTCGCCATTCCCGACATCGCCAATTCCTTCTACGCCGTCCTGTTCCGGGCCGTGGAGGCGGCGGCACAGGCGCAGAACTACAGCGTCGTGCTCTGCAACACCGACGAGAAAGAGGAAGGCTTCCGGCGCCTGTTCGACACGCTCGGCGCGGGTCACATCGACGGCTGGCTCGTGGCCACCGGGCGCGGCAGCGACAACTATCTCGACCTGCTCGAAAGCAACAACATCCCGTACCTGCTGCTGAACCGGCGCAGCACGCGCCCCGGCGGCGCCTGGGTCGGTCCCGACGACTATCAGACCGGACGGATCGCCGCCGACCACCTCCTCAATCAGGGGCACCGGCAGATCGGATACCTCTCCGCCGACCTCGGCATCGAAAGCATGCGGCGACGCTTCGACGGCTTCACCGAAACGTTGCGCGCCCGCGGCGTGGAACTGCCGGACGACCTCGTCATCGCCGGATCCATCAACCGGACCTGGATCCGCGCCCGCACGGCGAACCTGCTCAAGATGCCGGCGGACAAGCGCCCGACCGCGCTGTTCGTATCGAACGGCCAGTCGCTGTCATGGGTGCTGGCCACGATACGCGATCTCGACCTCCGCATCCCGCGCGATCTGTCGATCGTCGGTTACAGCCCGTTCAGCGATCCCGACGTCACGAGCGTCGTCGTGCCGGTGAACGACATCGGCCGCATTGGAACGGAGTGGCTGATCGAAGCGATCACCGGCACCACCGGCGCCGCGAAAACGCCGATTGAAATCGTCCTGCCGGTCGCCTTTGTCGACCGCGGAACGACCGCGCCGATCGTGCGATAGGAAAATGCCCGCGACCCCGCACCCCCTTGGTGCGGCGCGAAAGGGCGGCTAGCCTGCACTTGGGGGAAGCCAACTGACTGCAAGGCTCGGGGTTTCCGACTCATGAAAATCTGCATCTACGGCGCCGGCGCGATCGGCGGCTATCTCGGCGTCCTGCTGAAACAGGCGGGCGCCGACGTGTCCCTCATTGCGCGCGGCGCGCACCTCAAGGCCATCCAGGCGAACGGCCTCAAGCTCCTGATCGAGGGGCAGGAGAAAGTCGCGAAATTCCCGGCGACCAGCGACCCCAAGAAACTCGGCCCGCAGGATTACGTCATCGTCGCGCTCAAGGCGCATCAGGCCTGGGAAGTGGCGGAGGACATGCGGCCGCTCTTCCACAAGGACACCGCCGTCGTCACCGCGCAGAACGGCCTGCCCTGGTGGTACTTCTACGGCTTCGAGGGGCAGTACGCGAACCGGCGCATCGAGAGCGTCGATCCCGGCGGCCGCCAGTGGGAGGCGATCGGCCCCGAACGCGCCATCGGCTGCACGGTCTATCCCGCGACCGAGGTCGTCGAGCCCGGCGTCGTCAAGCACATCGACGGCAACAAGTTCGGCCTCGGCGAGCCGACGCGCACGGTCACCCCGCGCGTCGAGGCGCTCTCCAAGATTTTCGAAGCCGCCGGGCTGAAAGCACCGATCCTGCCGGAAATCCGCAACGACATCTGGCTCAAGCTCTGGGGCAATCTGTGCTTCAACCCGATCTCGGCGCTGACCCACGCGACGCTCGACGTGGTCGCCACCGAGCCGGGCACACGCAACCTCTCGCGCAACATGATGCTGGAGGCGGAAAAGATCGGCCGCCGCATCGGCGTGCATTTCCGCGTCGACGTCGACCGGCGCATCAACGGCGCCGCCCGCGTCGGCGCGCACAAGACCTCGATGCTGCAGGACGTGGAGAAAGGCCGCCCGCTCGAGATCGACGCGCTGCTCACCTGCGTACAGGAGCTCGGGCGGCTCGCCGAGGTGGAGACCCCGCACATCGACGCGGTGCTTGCGCTCGTGCAGCAGATGGCGCGGGTCAAGGGCCTCTATCCGGTTTTCCCGGACCTGCCGGCGGTCGAGGAAGTGGCGGTCGATTGAGGCAATCCCTGCCCGGCGACGGGCGGAAAAGAACGCCGCGCCGGGCGAGCCCCTCACACTGGGAGCCGACGCGGCCTCTGCGGGTTTTCCCCGGTTGCGGAACCCGCCCGGCTCACCATTTCTTATTGGTTGGCGCCCCTTCTTGCGTGCCGCCCCCGCCACAGAGGAAGTCCCCATGAGCTCCGCCAAGCCCGAAACGAAGACGCCCCGCCTCGCCACGCCGACCAACCTCGGCGAAAATGCTGTGCGCGACCTTACCGGCGCCATCAACGCGCTCCTTGCCGACACCTTCGCGCTCTATATCAAGACCAAGAATTTCCATTGGCACGTCAGCGGCCCGCACTTCCGCGACTATCACCTGCTGCTCGACGAGCACGCCGAGCAGATCTTCGCCATGACCGACGTGCTCGCCGAGCGCGTCCGCAAGCTCGGCGGCAATACGCTGCGCTCGATCGGCGACATCGCGCGCCACCAGCGCCTCGCCGACAATGACGCGGCCTATGTGGACCCGCAGGACATGCTCGCCGAATTACGCGACGACAACCAGCGCTTCATCACTGCCATGCGCGAGACCCACGATCTCTGCGACGAGCACGGCGACGTGGCGACCGCGAGCCTCATCGAGAACTTCATCGACGAGGCGGAACGGCGCGTGTGGTTCCTGTTCGAGGCGGGCCGCCGCGGCCAATAGGACGCGGTCCTGCGCCGTCATTGAACCGTCGTGAAGCGCGCCTATATGGGGTGAGAACGCTCGCGAGGCCGCATCCACGGATGTACTGGAAAGCGCTCGCGGGTAACGGCCCGCCCGGGAGAAATCCCGCGGCGGGTTTTCGTTTCCGGCCGCGTTTGCCCTTTGCCCGCGTCTGCCCGATGCTGCCGGCGGAAACCCGCCGGGAGCAACCATGACCGAAACGTCCGCACCCGCCGTCGCCGGCCAGCCGCGGCTGATCCTGCGCCTCGAAGGCGCCGCGCTCTTCGCTGCCGCGCTCTATGCCTATTGGCTTACGGGCACGTCATGGTGGCTGTTCGTGATCCTCTTCTTTGCGCCCGACCTGTCTTTCGCCGCCTACCTGGTCAATCCGCGCATCGGCGCCCTCGCCTACAACGCCGTGCACGCAACGATCGGCCCGCTCGCGCTCGCGGCCTATGGCATCGCTTTTGGCCCGACGATCCTGATTGCGCTCGCCATGATCTGGGCCGCGCACGTCGGCTTCGACCGCATGCTCGGCTACGGCCTCAAGTATCCGACCGCGTTCGTGGACACCCACCTCGGCCGCATCGGCTGGCAGAAACCGGCCTAGCTGCGCGCCGCGAAATAGTACTTGTTGAAGTGCCACAGCCCGAGCGCGATGGCGAGCGCAAGGAGCCCCGCGAGAAAAACCGTGATGGGATCGGCGCCGAAGCGCTCGAACCACTGCGTATAGAAATGAATTGCGCCGAAGATCGCCGCGACGTTCACGACCCAGCGCCGGTTCGCCCGCACCGCCCAGATCGCGACGCCGATCAGCGCCACCGCCCATAGAATGCCGAACGGCGCGCGGCCGATCATGACTTCCTTTGAAACGACACCAAGCTGCTTGAGTTGCATCAGCCGGTCGCCCCACAGCGACCCGACCCAGAAGCCGAGATTGACGAGCAGCACCGAGACGCGCGCCGCCATGAGCGCCACCCGCTCATAGGCGGGCGCGACGCGCAGCGAGACCTGATAGGCGACAAGCGCCAGCACGCTGAAGGCCACGACCGTGAGCGCCGGCTCCTGCACGCCGAGGAGATAGGCCGCATGGAAATAGGCCGTGCGCACGCCGATGCATGACGCGAGCGCCAGCACCGCCCCCGCGATCAGCAAGCTGTTCTGCGCGACGAGACCACCGGCCGTGAGCACCGCGGCGACGATGAGGAACGACGCCACCGACCCCTTGCCCTCCATCACCACGCCGCCCGCGAACAGGAGCGCGCCGAGCACGATGCAGATCTGTGCGAACAGCCGCCAATCGTCGCCGAGCCCATGCTGCGCCCAGAGCCCGAGCGCAGCCAACGCAATGCCGAGCGCAATCGCGGTCACCGGCGTCGGAACGAGCGCCATCAGGCTGACGGTCACGGCGACCACGCCGAAACCGATCAGGATGCTGAAGGCGAGCGAGCCCACCGAACGCTTCGACAGCCGCTTCAGCTTCTCGTATTCGGCCTCGTCGATTTCGCCCGCCTGCCTGAGTTCGTCGAGGTCGAGCAGAACTTTCATGGAGGCCCCCGGGGAATTAGCCGGGCGAGATTAGCTGAGTTCGAGCACCTTTGCCGCCGCATCGAACTCCGCGCGGCGCGCAGCGAGCCGGCGTTGCGCCTCGCTGTCTTCGCCCCACTGGCCCGCATTCCATTGCTCGTCGATGTGCGCGGCGGCCCACGCCTCGTCGGCGGACAGCCGGCCTCGCGCCAGCGCGAGCGCCAGGAGCACCGAGCCCGTGATCGACGTCGCGGTTGCCAGCGCCGCCAGCGCAAACGGCGGCGCGTAGCGCGCGACTTCCGCGCGGATCGCCTCGACGGAATCTTGCGGCTGATCGACGAATGTCACACCCTCCGAGAGCGTGAAGCGCGCACCCAACGTCTCACGCACCCAGTCCAGCACCGGGTCCCAAGCGGCGGTCTGCGCCCCCGCAAGCTCCGCCGGGCTCCCCGCCCGGTAGCAGATCAGATCGGAGCCCGCGTATTTCGCCGTCTCCGCCGCCACCGCTTCGGCCTCGCCGGCAACGCGGTCGATCGCGACATTCACAAGCCGCGTAAGCGGCATCAACGCCGGATCGATCGTCTCCCCGATCGCGTTCCATTCGGCCGCCACCGCTTCCATGAGCGGACGGCTTGGCGCCGCGAGCGAATTGCGCGCGGGCGTCCGCGCGAGCTTGCCGTCGAGCAGCAGCACGAACTGCCCGTCGCGCTCGCCGATGCTCGCTTCCTTGTAGAAGCGCTTCGGCAGCGCCGGCCGCATCGCCCGCCGCGCGGCGTCCATCGGATTGCCCGCACCCTGCTCCAGTTCTTCCAGAAGATCGCGCATCATTCCTCCGGCGCCTGCTCGATCGGATCGTAGCGCTTCGCGTCGAAGCCGAGGAGATTCCAGCTCTGCTGCATGTGCGGCGGCAAGGGCGCGGTGACGTCGATCGTGCCCTTCCCGCCCGGATGCGGGATCACGAGCCGCCGCGCCAAGAGATGCAGCCGGTTCTGCATCCCGCCCGGCAGCTCCCAGTTCTCGATATCGAAATACTTGTCGTCGCCGACGATCGGATGCCCGATCGCGGCGCAATGCGCGCGGAGCTGATGCGTGCGGCCAGTCACCGGCTTGAGCGACAGCCAGGCGAGCTTCTGCGCGGCGTGATCGACCACCGCGTAATAGGTGACAGCGTGGCTCGCTTCCTTCTCGCCGTGCTTGGCGACGCGCATGCGCTCGCCCCCCGGGCCGCCGCCCTTGGCGAGAAAACCGGAGATGCGCCCCTGGTGCGGGCGCGGCACGCCGGCGACGAGCGCCCAGTAGATTTTCCGCGCCGAGCGCGAGCGGAACGTCTTCGCCAGCGCCGCCGCCGCCAGCCGCGTCTTGGCGATGAGCAGGACGCCCGACGTGTCCTTGTCGAGCCGGTGCACGAGCCGCGGCTTCACGCCGTCCTTCGTGCGTAGCGCCTCGAGCATGCCGTCGACATGCCGCACCGCGCCCGAGCCGCCCTGCACCGCAAGCCCCATCGGCTTGTTCAGCACCAGCACCTCGCGGTCTTCATAAAGCGTGATCGATTGCAGGAATTCGGCGTCGCTCTTGTTTTTCGTCATTCCGGGGCGCCGCGAAGCGGCAGGCCCGGAACCCATCTGACGCTCGGCAGCCGAGGACGTTCCGCTTGGTTTCGGGGCCTCGCGACGCTCCGTGTCGCAATCCCGAAATGGCGACATCGGCGGCACGCGCACGCTCTGCCCCGGCGAAAGCCGCGTGTGCGTCTTCACCCGCCTGCCGTCAACGCGCACCTGCCCGGTGCGCAGGAGCTTCTGCAGATGCCCGAACGGCAGCGCCGGGTAATGTTCCTTGAACCAGCGGTCGAGGCGCATCCCCGCTTCGTCGGCGTGAACCTTTTTCGTCTCGACCGCCATGCCTCATCCAATCGAACGGACGACGAACAGCCCGAGAAAAATCGCCGCCAGCGACAGCCCGACCGACGCAGCCACATAGGCGACGCTCTGCCCCACCTCGCCGCGCTCGAACAGGAGCGCGAAGTCGAGCGAGAAGGCGGAGAAGGTCGTGAACCCGCCGAGGATGCCGGTGGTGAGGAACAGCCGCGCGTGCTGCGCCATGCTGCCGTCCTTGAACGCGAACCAGGCGGCGAGCACGCCGATCAGGAACGAGCCGACGATATTCACGATCATCGTGCCCCAGGGAAAGTTCAGGCCGAACAGATAGGCGGACAAAAGATTCACGCCGTGCCGGAGCGCGGCGCCGATCCCGCCGCCGAGGAAAACCAGGAATGTCGCGATCATCGAATCGACCCTTGCAGGCGGCGGCCGCGCCGCGTCGAGGTGATACGTGGCTGCCGCCGGGCCGACAAGCCCGCCGATTGGCGCTTGATCCGTTGGCCTGAAGCCGTTTCACTTCGGTATTCCGAATTGGAGGGGGCGCATGAGCAGGCAGGCGGCAATGAAACAGGGCGGCGGCCGGATGCCGGCCGACATCGCCGCCCGCATCCGGGCGATCGGCCCGGTGACCGATCCGCCCGCCACCGCCGCAGTCTATGCGCCGCTCCATGAGAAAGAGCCCTATGCGGGCGTAAAGGTCGCCCGCCACCTCAAATACGGCCCCGATGACCGCCATGCGCTCGACGTCTTTGCGCCGGCCGAGGCCGGCGCGCCCCGCCCCGTCTTCATCTTCATCCACGGCGGCGGCTATGTCGGCGGCAACAAGCGCGAAGGCGACAACTTCTTCTACGACAACATCATGCTGTGGGCCGCGCGCAACGGCATGGTCGGCATCAACGCCACTTACCGGCTCGCCCCCGCTCATCCCTGGCCGGCGGGCGCGGAGGACGTGGCCGGCGCCGTGCGCTGGGTGCGCGCGAACATTGCGAAGCACGGCGGCGATCCCGCGCGGATTTTTCTCGTCGGCCATTCCGCGGGCGCAACCCACGTCGCGACCTACGCCGCCATGTCGCGGTTTCATGTGGCCGGAAGCGCCGGGCTCGCCGGCGTCATCCTGCTTTCCGGCAACTACGACCTGACCATCGCGAAGCATCAGGGCGGCTATCTGCAGTATTTCGGCGAGGACCGCGCCACGTATGCCGAGCGCTCGCCCTTCGCCGGATTGCTGGAAACGCCGCTTCCGCTGTTCGTCGCCTATACCGAGCTCGAGCCGCCCACCCTGCTTGAACAGAGCGAGCGGCTGGTTGCCGCGCTCGAGCGCGCCAACCGCGGAGCGCACATCGTCAAGCTCGCGGACCACAGCCACATCTCGATCACCTATTCCATCAATACGGAGGACACCGAGCTGACCGACGCGATCCTCGATTTCATCAGATCGCGCCCATAGGCTTGCAAGCCGCAGAGACGACGGAGGAGGAAGCAGACAATGTTGCAACGTCGAACAAAACTTCGGGTCGCTCCTTTTCTGCCCGCCGGCGCCCTGCTGGCGTGCGGCGCCTTCGCAATGGCGTCCCCGCCGGCGTCCGAGACCGTCGAGAGGAATCGGACAGAGGCGCTGATCCTCGCGCAAACGAAAGCCGAAAAGGCTGCCAAAGCTCCTGCCGCGAAGGCAAAGGAAAAAGGCAGCAAGGACGACGATACGAAATCCGACAAAGGAAAGTGCCCACCCGGTCAAACCCCGCTACCGAAGACCGGACGAGGCGGAGGAGGAGGTTGCGCATAGCAGGCCATACAGCGTGGCTCCGATCAGACCAATCCAGCCAGTCCCAGCGCCGCCGCGGCCGCGAGCGCCCACAGCGGATTGACGCGCCCCCAGAGCGCAACGGCAGTGGTCGCCGCGGTGATCGCGAAGGCCGCGACGTTCTGGTCGGCCGCCCGCGCAATCAAAAGCGCGCTTGCCGCAACGAAGCCGATCGTCACCGGCACCGCGCCGGCCTGCATGGCGATGCGCCAGGGCGCATCCTTGAAGCGGTCCCAGGTGCGCGTGACGAAATAGGTGATTGTGCAGGTCGGCACGGTCAGCGCCGCGGTCGCAAGCAACGCGCCGGAAAAGCCCGCGAGCTGCCAGCCGATCAGGGTGACGAAGAGCACGTTCGGCCCCGGCGCCGCCTGCCCGATCGCAAAAAGATCGGCGAACTGCTGCGCGGTGAGCGCGCCGGTCACTTCCACCGTCTGCCGGTGCAGCTCGGGAACGATCGCGTTCACGCCGCCGACTGCGACCAGCGACAGCAGCGCAAGATGCAGTGTGAACGAGAGGATCGGGCCGCCGTTCACCGCGGCCTCCAGTAGCACCACAGCATGCTCAGCGGCGCGAGAACGAGCACGGCCCAGTAAAGCGGCAGGCGCAGCAGGCCGACGGCGGCGAACGCGGCGAGCGCAAAGAGAATGGCGGACACGCGCCGCTCGCGCACGAGCGGCATTGTCATCTTCACTGCCATCGCAACGAGCAGTCCGGCCGCGCCCGCCGCCAGGCCTACGAGCGCGCCGCGCAGCGTTTCCAGCTCGCCATAGCGCAGATAGAGCGCGCCGCACGCCATCATGATGAGCAGCGGAACGCCCACAAGCCCCGCGAACGCGGCGAGCGCCCCCGCCACGCCGCGGAAGCGCGAGCCGACGATGATCGACATATTGACGATGTTCGGCCCCGGCAGGAATTGGCAAAGCGCGAGCGCTTCGGCGAACTCTCGCTCGTTGAGCCAGCCGCGCCGCTCCACCAGCATGCGCCGCGCCCACGGCAGCACGCCGCCGAAGCCGGATAGAGAGATCGCGAGGAACCCGGCGAACAATTCGGAAAGTTCGGGAACCCTGTCGGCGTCGGAATTGCGTGCGGCTGAATCGGCCATGGAACCGGAACATAGCCGCGCGTTTCGCTTGCATCCAGCGCCGCCGAGGCTTTGCGCCGCACATCGGAACGAATGTTTGCGCGCGCGGTTTTTACAAAGCGGCGGGCCAGAGGACTCTGGAGGAAGCACGATGAAGTTGAAGCAGGGATTGTTGGTGGCCGCGGCCACCGGGGCGCTGGCATTCGGAGCGGCCGGCGCTTTCGCACAGGCCGAAAAGAAGATCGATTCGCAAGGCGGCGCGCAGATGCAGGAAAAGACCCAGCCGCAGCAGCCGCGCGGCCAGGCGCAGGATCGGAATACGCAGAAGAGCCCGAGCCAGGCGCAGGACGACATGAAGAAAAGCCCCGGTCAGGCGCAGCAGCGCGATTCACAGGCTCCGCGCGGCCAGGCGCAGGATCGGGACATGCAGAAGAGCCCGGGTCAGGCGCAGGATCAGGATATGAAGCGGAGTCCGGGTCAGGCGCAGGAGCGCGACAGCAAGCCGGGCGGCACCACCGGCCAGACTGAGACCCGAACCCAGGACAGCAAGAGCGTGCAGATCAACGAGCAGCAGCGCACGCGTATCAGCCAGACGATCAAGCAGAAGAACGTGAATCTGCGCCACGTCGAACGCACGCAGGTCAACTTCCAGATCAATATCGGCGCCGTGGTGCCGCGCACCATCGAGCTCCATCCGGTGCCGACGGAGATCGTGACGATCGTTCCGGCCTACCGCGGATTCCTCTACATCGTGGTGGACGATGAGCTCCTGATCATCCACCCGCGGACCTACGAGATCGTCGCGGTCATCCCCGCGTAACGATCGATTGCAAGCTGAAGGGCGGCCCGAGCGGCCGCCCCCCTTTTTTTGGCGGCACTGCAATCCGCTTGGCCGCTGTCGAGTGTGGCGGATCGAAACCGGAAAAAGCATTCCGCGGATGTCCGCATCCTGGAACCAGACTCCCACCACGGCAGTTAAAGAAATGGCGACCGCATCAATGAGGGCGGTCATGAAGCGCAATCTGTTTATTGTTGCACTGTCATTGGCGCTTGGCATGAGCGCCAATGCGTTCGCGCAGACGAGCGGCGGCTCCGGCTCATCCGGCGGCGCGTCGTCGGGAAGCGCTTCTGGCACGGGATCCGGCGTCGGCGGCACGTTTTCGCGCGGCGGCTCGAACGCGGGCAGTTCCGTCGGCCAGTCGCCACGGAGCGGAACCCAGACAAGCCCGGGCAATTCCATCTCCGGGTCATCCCAGACCGGGAGCAGTCAGCCGCCGGGCATCGACAGCGGCCAGCAGACATCGCCGGGCATGTTCCAGCCGCCCACCACGGGAAGCGGCAGCGCCGCAGGAACTGCCGGCTCCAGCAGCCCGACAACACCGGGCAGCGGCGGGACAACGTCCAACGACAGCCTAAAGAGTGGGGTGAGTGGACAACCGTCGCAGGGGAGTTCGACTCAGGGAACGATGGAAAGCCGGCCCGGCCAGACCGCCGACCCCAATCAGCTTCATCCGGTGCAACGGGCGCAGCCGCAGAACCCTGAATCGAGTCAGGCGCCATCCGCCACGGACCAGAGCCAGTTTCGCGGCTCCGGCAGGCAGGCGGCACCGGATGGCAGCGTTCCCGGCGGTTCGCTGGTCGCGCTCACCGAGGAAGAGCGCAGGAAGATCCGTGCGATCATCCTCTCCGAGAATGTCGCGCAGGAGCCGCGCGCAAATTTCAAGCTGCAGATCGGCGCCAAGGTACCGGAGAACGTCTCGGTGAAGCCGCTCCCGCAGCAGGTCGTAGATATCAAGCCGCGCTACAAGGACTTCGGCTATGTCCTGGCGGCCGACCGGATCGTCATCATTCAGCGTGAGACTCGCGAGATCGACACGATGATTCCGATCTGATTTGGATGTGAATTGACGCCGAGGGCGGCCAAACGGCCGCCCTTTTTGCATGGCCTCTGTCCGCTATAAACGAGGGCTCCAGGCGGCCGCCCGCCCGGAGGCTGTCGAGGCAAATCGTCCGAAATGCGCACGATCCGTTACACCCTGCTGGCGCTTGTGGTCCTCGCGGCATTCGCATTGAGCGTCGTGCTGGTCATCCGCAGCCTGAGCAACATTCCTGCCGGGACTGCACAAGACGTGGCCTCGCCGGTCTCCGAGGCGCCGGCCGCCGTTGCGCAGCCGACAGAGGCCACGCCAGCAGAGACCGGCACGCCCCCCGCGGAAGAAGCCGAGGCCACCCCGCCCGCAGAGTCGGAGCCGACACCGGCGGCCGCAGAGACGCCTGCCGAGCCGCCCGCCGCGTCGGCATCCAGCGAACCTTCTGAAAGCCCCTTCGGCCCGCGCAACTTGCCCGCGATCGGCACGCTCCTGCTCGACCGTCCGGAAATCCTGACACTCGGCCCGCCGACCGCCGCCGGTCCGCAGCCCCGCAGGACAGCGGCTGCCTCGCAACCCGACACGCCGGCACCGCAACAGACCCTCGCCGCCGGAACCCCACCGCCGGCCGGGACGCGCCTCACGCTCACCGCGCAGCAGAGCGAGCGCGTGCGCTACGTGCTGCTCTCGCACAACATCATGCAGGTGGAAGCGAGCGATCTTCCGCTTCGCGTCGGCGGCGTGGTGCCGCCCAACGTGCCGCTGCTGCCATTCCCGATCGAGATGGCCGATGTAGTCCCGGCCTACGCACAATATTCCTACGTGATGGCGCAGAACCAGATCGCGATCGTCAGCAACGCCAGCCGGCGCATCGACGTCGTGATCCCGATCGAGCCGCGCTGACGGCTATTTCCGCTGCGCGCGGAGCTTCACCCAGTAGTCCAGCCGCTTCTTGATCTCGCGCTCGAAGCCGCGCTCCACCGGCTCGTAGAACGTGCGCCGCCCGAGCTGCTCCGGGAAATAATCCTGACCGGAGAAACCCTCTTCCGCGTCGTGGTCGTATTCGTAGCCGGCGGAATAGCCCTCTTCCTGCATGAGCTTCGTGGGCGCGTTCAGGATGTGCTTGGGCGGGAGCAGCGAGCCGCCCTCCTTCGCCGCGCGCATCGCCCGGCCGAACGCCAGATACGCGGCGTTCGATTTCGGCGCCGTCGCCACGTAAAGCACGGCCTGCGCCAGCGCGAGCTCGCCTTCCGGCGAGCCGAGGAAATCGTAGGCGTCCTTCGCCGCGTTCGCGACCACGAGCGCCTGCGGATCGGCCATGCCGATGTCTTCCGAGGCCATGCGCACGATGCGCCGCGCGAGATAGAGCGGGTCCTCGCCCGCATCCAGCATGCGCGCGAGATAGTAGAGTGCCGCATCCGGATCGGAGCCGCGCACCGACTTGTGCAGCGCGGAGATCAGGTTGTAGGGGCCGTCCTGCGACTTGTCGTAGATCGGCGCGCGCCGCTGCACGATCTCGGTCAGCCGCGCCGCGTCGAAGATTTCGTCCTTGCGCGCCGCACGCCAGACTTCCTCCGCCAGCGTCAGCACCGCACGGCCGTCGCCGTCGGCGAGACGAACGAGCATCTGCCGCGCCTCGTCGTCGAGCGGCAGCTTCTTCCCTTCGATCTCTTCCGCCCGCGCGACGATCTGCTCCAGTGCCGCCGCATCGAGCGGCTTGAACACCAGCACCCGCGCCCGCGACAGCAGCGCCGCGTTCAGCTCGAACGACGGGTTCTCGGTCGTCGCGCCGACCAGCGTGACCGTTCCGTCCTCCATCACCGGCAGGAAGGAATCCTGCTGCGCCCGGTTGAAGCGGTGAATTTCGTCGACGAACAGGAGCGTCCCCTGACCCGTCTCGCGCCGCGCTCGTGCCTCGTCGAACACTTTCTTCAGGTCGGCGACGCCGGAAAAGACGGCGGAGATCTGCTGAAAATGCAGGTCGGTCTCTTCCGCGAGCAGCCGCGCCACCGTGGTCTTGCCCGTGCCCGGCGGCCCCCAGAAGATCAGCGAGCCGAGCGAGCGCGTCTCCAGCATGCGCGTGAGCGCGCCGTCCGGGCCCACCAGCGCCTCCTGGCCGACCACCTCGGCGAGCTTCTTCGGGCGCAGCTTGTCGGCGAGCGGTCGCGGCGCATCGCGCTCGAGGCCGGCGGCTTCGAACAGGCTGGTTTGCGGCCGTTTTCGCTGGCTCATCGTTGTCGACATTAGACCAAACCGGCGGTGGCCGGTATCGGCGCTCTTAACCCCGCAGCGTCACGTTCAACTGCTGGCCGCCGCGCTGGATCGTGATGTTCCACTGTCGGCTCGCCTGGCCCGAGACGCGCTCGAGGTCGCGCGTCCGCGCAATCGTCTCGCCATTGACCGTGAGCACCACGTCGCCGGGCCGGAAGCCGAGCGCCGCGGCGGTGGAGCCGGCGGCGATCTCGACGATCACGACGCCTTCCGCGGACGTATCGAGCCGAAGCTCTTCCGCGAGCGCCGGCGACAGGTTCGCAACGCGCGCGCCCACGAACGGCGAGCGCCCCTTGATGACAACTTCCTCGCGCGGCCGCTCCGGCGCGGTCTCGAGCGGTACGGCGACACTGCTCGTCCGCCCGCCCCGCTCGATGGCGAGCGTGGCGCGGCCGCCGAGCGGCTTCGTGGCAAAGCGATAGTCGAACGCATTCGGGTCGTCGACCGCCTGCCCGTCGATCGCCGCGATCACGTCGCCGGGCTGCAGGCCGGCGCGCGCAGCCGGACTGTTCGGCGACACGCTAGCGACCAGCGCGCCCGCCGGCCGCTTCAGGCTGAGGCTTTCCGCGATGTCCGGCGTGATCGCCTGCAGCTTCGCGCCGAACCAGGGCCGCCGCACCGCCGCACTGCCGCCGCGCGCCGACTCCACGACGACCCGCACCATGTTGGCCGGGATCGCGAAGCCAATGCCGAGCGAGCCGCCGCCGCGCGAATAGATCGCGGAATTGATGCCGATTACCCTGCCCGCCATGTCGACGAGCGCACCGCCGGAATTGCCCGGATTGATCGCCGCGTCGGTCTGGATGAAGAACTGATAGTCGGTGACGCCGACCTGCGTCCGCGCCACCGCCGACACGATCCCCTGCGTCACCGTCTGCCCGACGCCGAACGGATTGCCGATCGCAAGCACGAGATCGCCGACCTCCGCCGCATCGGAGTCGCCGAGCTCGGCGGCGGGAAACCGCTCGCGCCCGTCCTTGATGCGGAGCACCGCAAGATCGCTGCGCTGGTCGCGCAACAGGATCTCCGCGTCGAATTCGCGCTTGTCGGGCAGCGCGATACGGACGGCCTCCGCATTCTCGATCACATGGAAATTGGTCACGACGACTCCCGCCGGATCGACGATCACGCCGGAGCCGAGCGAACGCTGCGCCCGCTCGCCGGGGATGCCGAAGCCATCGCCGAAGAAGCGACGGAAGAACGGATCGTCGAAGAACGGGTTGGTCCGCCGCGCGGTCTGTAGCGCGTAGACGTTGACCACAGCGGGCGCGACCCGCTTCACCACCGGCGCGAACGAAAGCTGGATGTCGGCGCGCGAGGCCGGCACGCGCGGCTGCTGCGCCCCGGCGGGAGCGGCAGCAAACGCGGCGACCACAATGGCAATGATCAGCAGGATTCGTCGCATGAAGCAGAGATATAGAGGTCCCGCTGCAACGGCAAAAGGGGGCGGTCATAAGGCCTCATGGTTCGAGACGCCGGCCTTTGGCCGGCTCCTCACCATGAGGCCCAAGTAAATTCGCCTCATCCTGAGGAGCCTTCGCGTAGCGAAGGCGTCTCGAAGGATGAGGCGAACTCGGAAGAAGTCGTCAGAACCTGTAATTCAACCCCACGCGCACAATATGGCTCGTGAGCGATGCTGCGGCCGGCCCCGCCGCGTTCGTGTAGGCATGCTTGTCGCCGAGATCGACGTAGAGATACTCGAGCTTCGCGCTCCAGTTCTGCGCGAGCTTCGCCTCGAAGCCTGCGCCCACCGTCCAGCCGAGCCTCGTGTCGCTGCCGCCGAAGCCGCCGCCCGCGGCCTCGAACCGGCCCACCGCCGCGCCGCCGGTGACATAGAAGAGATAGGCGTCCGCGGCATAGCCCGCGCGCACGCGGCCGGTGCCGAGCCAGTTGAGATTGGTGGAGAGCGGCCCTGCCGCCGAGCCGCCGGCGCCGTCGAGACCCGCCCAAGAGAGATCGCCCTCGACGCCGAGCACCGCCCTGCCCGATTGCCAATTGTATCCGGTAGTGCCGCCGAGCAGCCAGCCGTTCGCGTCGAAGCTGCCGTTCGCGCCACCGGCCGGATCGGTGTGCTCCGTATCGCCCCAGCCGTAACCGGCGACCGCACCGAGATAGAAGCCGCTCCAGTCGAACAGCGCCGTCGCCGTTTCCGGCGCTTTCATGATCGGCGCACGCATGGGCGCATCGGCCGCGACCGCCGGCGCGCCCCCGAGCGCGCATACGGCCGCGCCCGCAAACAGAAATTTTCGCATCAAAACTCCGTCCGCCCCCGGAGTGAATGTGCGGCTCATACACCGGCGAACATGGCGATTTCTTGCCGCTGCGAAGCAGGAGGCGCCTGCGGCCAATTGGTCGCACGCGCCGCCAAAACGGCCTCCACTTACCGTCCAGACCGCAACTTCGCGCGTCCGTCACAGAACTTGGATCATCACGTCATACGCAATTTCTAGCCTTCGCGCGTGGGAACCGGGAGTTCCGGACATTGGTTCGTCCGGATCGGGGGCGCCTGGACGCAGGCAACGCCACGCTTCAGCCGGTCGCACGCAGAGCGGATCACCGCACGGTCGCACCAACGCGGCTGCGCGGAACGAACCCGCTTTGTCGAAAACACATGAACACTCGCATGGGGGTAACGATGAGATTGCACAGAGCCATTTTGAGCAGCCTCGCAGTGACGGCCGCGGCCACGATCCTGTTCGGCGGACCGGCCGCTGCGCAGGAGGACAAACGCCTGGACGCGCTGCAGGCGCAGATCGCGAAGTTGCAGAAGGAACTGGCAGCTCTGCGGGGCGATGTCAGCAAGAGCAAGGAAGAAATCCGCAAAGCGAACGAGCGCGCCGCGATCGCCAAGGCCGCACCGCAGCCGGACCAGCCGATCGTCAAGATGTCCTCGAGCAACCGTCCGGAGATCTGCAGTGCCGACGGACGCAATTGCATCGCGCTGACCAGCCGTCTGCATCTCGATGTGGGCGGCTACGATTACCGGCCGAACACCGCGGCCACCGCGCCGCAGAACCTGATCGGCGGCCCGATCGCGCGCCGTGCCCAGCTCGGCGTGATTGGAAAATTCCTGGATGACTGGGAATACAGCCTCGTGCTTGAGGCCGGCGGCTCCGGCGGCAGCACCGGCGTTATCCTCGACACGGGCTATCTCGCCTATAACGGCTTCAAGCCGTTCAAGATCTGGGGCGGGCAGTTTGGCGTGCCCTACACACTCGACGAGTCGACGAGCTCGAACAACATCACCTTCATGGAGCGGGCCGCGCCGCAGCAGGTTGCCGTCAGCCTTGGCGGCGGCACACGCTCGGCCTTCGGCGTCACCACCAACGACAAACAGTGGTGGGCGGGCGCGTTCCTGACCGGCCCGGTCATCGGCAACGGCGCGACGGCTCTCGCCACGCGGCAGGCCGCCGTGACCGGCCGGGTCGTGTTTCTGCCGGTGCTTACCGACAACGCTTCGCTCCTGATCGGCGGCAGCGCGCAGTACCTGTTCGATGCGCCGCAGGGCGGCCTGAACCTGCGCGACCGGATCGAATTGCGCATCGACGGAGCACGGGTGCTGGGCACCGGCACGCTTCCCATCGAAAAAGCGACGGTCCTGAGCGCCGAGGTCGCCGGCACGCTGGGAAGCTTCCACTTCCAGGGCGAGTATTTCGACTTCGACGTCGAGCGGACGATCGGCAGCGATCTCGGCTTCTCGGGCGGCTACATCCAGGCCGGTTACATCCTCACCGGCGAGAAGCGCAGCTACAGCTCAAGCTCGGGCGCCTATGGCGGCGTGACGCCGAAAAACCCGTTCGACTGGAAGAAGGGCGGATGGGGCGCCTGGGAAATCGCCGCCCGCTACAGCATGATCGATCTTGACGATCCCGCCGGTGGCGTGTTCGGCGGCCGTCAGGAAAACATCACGGCCGGCCTGAACTGGTACGTGAACCGCAACATCCGCTTCCTGTTCAACTACATCCACGGCAAGGTCGAGAAGCAGACGGGCGGCGGCGTCGACATCGGCGCGAAGTACGACGCCGTCGGCATGCGCACGCAGGTTGCTTTCTGACGCGGGGACGCGACCTCTACCCGCTCGGAAGACAAAAAAGGGGCGGCCTTCCCGGGCCGCCCCTTTTATCGATTCCGAAGAATAGTGCCGGTCACGCCGCCGCTTCCGCGGCCTCGGTTTCGGCGGGCTTCGACGCCTCGTGGCGCGCGCGGTCTTCCTTGCCCTTCGCGCTCTCGTCGCGGTCGACCAGCTCGATCACCGCGACCGGCGCGGAATCGCCATAGCGGAAGCCCGCCTTGACGATGCGGGTATAGCCGCCGTTGCGGTCCTTGTAGCGCGGGCCGATCACCTCGAAGAGCTTCTTCACCGCCGCCTGATCCTTGATCTCGGCGATGGCCCGGCGGCGCGCGTGCAGGCCGCCCTTCTTGCCGAGCGTGATCAGCTTCTCGAAGATCGGCCGCAGATCCTTCGCCTTCGGCAGCGTGGTGACCACCTGCTCGTGCGTGATCAGCGATGCCGCCATGTTGGCGAACATGGCCTTGCGGTGTTCCGCCGTGCGGTTGAGCTTGCGGTGTGCCTTGGCGTGACGCATGACGCTTTCCTTCGCGGACGCTTGCGCGCCTCAGTAATGATCCTCGAAGCGCTTGGCGAGCTCTTCGATGTTCTCCGGCGGCCAGCCCTGCACTTCCATGCCGAGGTGCAGACCCATGGACGCCAGTACTTCCTTGATCTCGTTAAGCGACTTGCGGCCGAAGTTCGGCGTGCGGAGCATTTCCGCCTCGCTCTTCTGAATCAGGTCGCCGATATAGACGATGTTGTCGTTCTTCAGGCAGTTGGCCGAGCGCACCGAGAGCTCGAGCTCGTCCACCTTCTTGAGCAGCGCCGGATTGAACGGCAGCTCCTGGATCGCCGGCGCCTCGATCTCGCGGCGCGGCTCCTCGAACGTGACGAAGATGTTGAGCTGGTCCTGCAGGATGCGCGCAGCGAACGCGAGCGCGTCCTCCGGCGACACCGAGCCGTTGGTCTCGATGTTCATCGTCAGCTTGTCGTAGTCAAGGATCTGCCCCTCGCGGGTGTTCTCGACGCGGTAGCTCACCTTGCGCACCGGCGAATAGAGGCTGTCGACCGGAATGAGGCCGATCGGGCTGTCTTCCGCGCGGTTGCGGTCGGCCGGCACATAGCCTTTGCCGGTGTTGACCGTGAGTTCCATGCGCAGTTCCGCGCCGTCGTCGAGCGTGCAGAGCACGAGGTCGGGATTGAGAATCTGGATGTCGCCGACGGTCTGGATGTCGCCCGCCGTGAGCTGGCCCGGGCCCTGCTTCTTCACCACCATGCGCTTCGGGCCTTCGCCCTGCATCTTCAGCGCGATGTCTTTGATGTTGAGGACGATGTCGGTGACGTCCTCGCGCACGCCCGGGATCGACGAGAACTCATGCAGCACGCCGTCGATTTGCACCGAGGTCACCGCCGCCCCTTGCAACGACGACAGCAGAATCCGGCGCAGCGCATTGCCGAGCGTGAGCCCGAAGCCGCGCTCGAGCGGCTCGGCCACCACGACAGCGAAGCGCTTGGCATCGTGACCCGGGCTGACCTGCAGTTTCTCAGGCCGGATCAGTTCTTGCCAATTCTTCGGATTGACGATGTTGTTCACGGGTTCATCCTTCGCGCTATCTCCACGAGGCGCCAGCCTCGCGTCCCCGCCAAAAGCGGGCTCAAGAATTCCGGCCGATGCCGGCATGAAACTCATACGCGGCGCCGCTTGCGCGGGCGGCATCCGTTGTGCGGGATCGGCGTCACGTCGCGGATCGAGGTGATCGTGAAGCCCGCCGCCTGCAGCGCGCGCAGCGCGGATTCGCGACCCGCGCCGGGGCCGGCGACTTCCACTTCCAGCGTGCGCATGCCGTGTTCCTGCGCCTTGCGCGCAACGTCTTCGCCTGCGACCTGTGCGGCATAGGGCGTCGACTTGCGCGAGCCCTTGAAGCCGAGCGATCCCGCCGACGACCAGGCGATCGTGTTGCCTTGCGCGTCGGTGATCGTAATCTTGGTGTTGTTGAAGCTGGCGTTCACGTGCGCGACGCCGGACGCGATGTTCTTGCGCTCGCGTCGGCGGACGCGGGCGCCCTGCTGTTGTGCCGGTGCTTCTTTGCTCATTTTCCGTTCCTACCGCTCGTCGATGCCGCGCCGATCAACCCTTCGACGGAGCCTGTTTCTTGCCGGCGATCGCGCCTTTCGATTTGCCCTTGCGCGTGCGCGCGTTCGTGTGCGTCCGCTGTCCGTGCACCGGCAGGTTCCTGCGGTGCCGCAGCCCGCGGTAGCTGCCGAGATCCATCAGCCGCTTGATGTTCATGGAGACGTCGCGCCGCAGGTCGCCTTCCACCACATAATCCCGGTCGATGGTCTCGCGGATCTGCAGCACTTCCTGATCGGTGAGCTGGCTCACGCGGCGCCCAAGCGGAATGTTCAGCGCCTTCATGATGTCATGGGCGCGCTTCTCGCCGATGCCGTGGATGTATTGCAGCCCGACCACGACACGCTTCGCCGTCGGAATGTTTACGCCAGCAATTCGGGCCACGTTTAAGTCTCCGTTTGGGGCGAACGAAACCGCCCGCGTCTGGTTACCGGTCGCGCGGGACTACCCATGCGCAAAAACGACGCCCCCCTTCCGCGGAAGGTTCGGCATCGCTGTGAAATTACCGACTGATCGGCCATATCTAGGCAATCGCTCCTGCTCCGTCAACCGCGCCGGCGGGCTGTTTTCAGCGCCGATTGCCGGGATTTCGCCTTGCCCCGCCTAGCCGCCCGGCGCCGGACCGACACGCGCTTGCGGGCCCTGGCGACCGTCCGGAGGGTCCGGGCCTTCTTCTTGGCCTTCCTGGCGGCCTTGCGGGCCCGCTGCCCCGGCTTCTTGAGGGAAGCCTTCTTGCGGGCCTGCACAGGCCGGGAACCAGCCTTGGCGGGCGCCGGCTTTTCCAGCACGCGGAAGATGGCCTGGGTGACCTCCTCGATCGGCGGCATGCCGTCGACCGTCCGGAGCGAACCCTTCTTGCCGTAATAGTCGATCAGGGGCGCCGTCTGCGCCCGGTAGGCCACGAGCCGCTGCTTCAACGATTCGGGATTGTCGTCCGCCCGCACCGTCTCGCCGCGCGCCTGCATCTGGCCGATGCGGGTCTCGATCCGGCGGATCAGGATGCCCTCATCGACCCGGATTTCCACAACCGCGTCGAGCTTGAGCCCGCGCTGGGCGAGCAGCCGCTCGAGCGCCTCGGCCTGCGCCACCGTGCGCGGAAAGCCGTCGAGGATAAAACCCTTGACGCAGTCCGGCTCCTTGATGCGGTCGGCGATGATCGCGATCACCACCGGATCCGGCACCAGTTCCCCGCGCGCCATGATGTCCTTGGCCTTCTGGCCGATCGGCGTGCCGGCGGCCACCGCCGCCCGCAGCATGTCGCCGGTGGAAAGCCGGGCGATGCCGTAACGCGCCGCAAGCTTCTCCGCCTGCGTGCCCTTGCCGGCCCCCGGCGGCCCGAGCAGTACCAGCCTCACCGTCGCGCCCCCCTGAGCTTCGATTTCTTGATCAGTCCTTCATACTGATGCGCGAGCAGATGCCCCTGCACCTGCGCCACCGTATCCATCGTCACGCTGACGACGATCAGCAGCGACGTGCCGCCGAAATAGAACGGCACCGCCGCATACGAGATCAGCAATTCCGGCAGCAGGCAGACGAGCGCGAGATAGGCCGCGCCGACCACCGTGATGCGCGTCAGCACGTAGTCGATGTACTGCGCCGTGCGCTCGCCCGGCCGGATGCCGGGGATGAATCCGCCGTGCTTCTTCAGATTGTCCGCCGTGTCCACCGGATTGAACACGATCGCCGTATAGAAGAAGGCGAAGAAAATGATCATGCCGATATAGAGGACCATGTAGAGCGGCCGTCCGTGACCGAGCAAGGCCGTGACCGTCGTCATCCACTCCGGCCCCTGCCCGCTCGAGAAGCTTGCGACCGTCGTCGGCACCAGCAAGAGCGACGAGGCGAAGATCGGCGGGATCACGCCCGATGAGTTGAGCTTCAGCGGCAGATGCGAGGTCTGCCCCTCGAACATCTGATTGCCGATCTGCCGTTTCGGATACTGGATCAGAAGCCGCCGCTGCGCCCGCTCCATGAACACGATGAATGCGATCACGGCGATGGCGACCACGATCACCGCCAGGATCAGGCCGGTCGACAGCGCGCCCTGGCGGCCGAGTTCGAGGGTGCCGGCGATCGCGCTCGGCAGCTCCGCGACGATGCCCGCCATGATGATGAGCGAGATGCCATTGCCGATACCGCGCGCGGTGATCTGCTCGCCGAGCCACATCAGGAACATCGTGCCGCCGGTGAGCGTGATGACGGTCGAGAGGCGGAAGAACAGGCCCGGCTCGCTCACGATATTGCTGCCGCCTTCGAGGCCGATGGCGATGCCGTAGGATTGGAAGATGCAGAGCACCGCCGTGAGATAGCGCGTGTACTGGTTGATGACCTTGCGGCCCTGCTCGCCTTCCTTCTTCAGTTGCTCGAGCCGCGGCGAGACCGTCGTCATCAACTGCAGGATGATTGACGCCGAGATGTACGGCATGATGTTGAGCGCAAAGATCGCCATGCGCTCAACCGCACCGCCGGAGAACATGTTGAAGAGGCCGAGAATGCCGCCCTGCGCCTGCTGGAACGCCTGGGCGAAGGCATCGGGATTGATGCCCGGCAGCGGGATGTAGGTGCCGAGCCGGTAGATGATCAGGGCGCCGAGCGTGAACCAGATGCGCTTCTTGAGTTCCTCGGCCTTGGCCAGAGCGCCGAAATTCAGGTTCGCCGCAAGTTGTTCCGCTGCCGAGACCATCTAGCGCTCCATTGCGCCCCTTGCCCGCTCCGGGCGCGAGGCATACCGGCCCGATGCCCTAGTTAGGGTTCAGGCCGTCGCTTCGCCACCCGCTTCTTTCGTCTGTTTCTTCTGTGCCTTGGCTGGCTTCGCTTCCGGCGCCGCTTTCTTCTCGCGCAGAACCTTCACGGTGCCGCCGGCCTTCTCCACCGCCGCCACCGCCGACTTCGAGGCACCGTCTACCTCGAAATTGAGCTTTGCCTTGATCTCGCCCTTACCGAGCAGCCGCACGCCGTCGAGCGCGTTCTTCAGGACGCCCGCCTTCACCAGCGCCTCGACATCGATCGGCGCGCCGGCGTCGAGCTTGCCCTTGTCGAGCGCAATCTGCACGCGGCCGAGGTTCACCTCGTTCAGCCGCACGGCGAAGATGTTGTTGAAGCCGCGCTTCGGCAGGCGGCGATGCAGCGGCATCTGGCCGCCTTCGAACCCCTTGATCGCGACGCCCGTGCGCGACTTCTGGCCCTTCACGCCGCGGCCGCCCGTCTTGCCTTTGCCCGAGCCGATGCCGCGTCCGACGCGGGTACGCTTCTTGCGCGAGCCTTCGCGGCCGGCGAGTTGATTGAGTTTCATTCTTCTCTCCTCACCCGCCCCTTAGTTGCCTTCCACCACGCGGACGAGGTGCTGCACCTTGGCGATCATGCCGCGCACGGCCGGCGTGTCCGGCAGCGTGCGGCGGCGGCCGGTCCTGGTCAGGCCGAGCCCGAGCAGCGTCTTCCGCTGCAGGTCGGGACGGCGGATCGGGCTGCCGATCCGCTCCACGGTTACCGTCTTGCCGCTCTTGGCCATGACCTACCTCGTCTTATTCGCTCACGTCGGCGTCGACTTCGCGCCGGCGCGACTGCAACTGGGAAACCTTGAGCCCGCGGCGCGCGGCAACCGCCCGCGGCGCGTCCTGGTGCTTCAGCGCGTTGAAGGTCGCGCGCACCATGTTGTACGGGTTCGACGAGCCGAACGACTTGGCGACGACGTCGGCGACGCCGAGCGTCTCGAACACGGCGCGCATCGGACCGCCGGCGATGATGCCGGTGCCCGGAGGAGCGGCGCGCAGCACCACATGCCCCGCACCGTGATGGCCGATGACGTCGTGATGCAGCGTCCGGCCCTCGCGCAGCGGCACGCGCACGAGCCCGCGCTTGGCGGCGTCCGTCGCCTTGCGGATCGCTTCCGGAACTTCGCGTGCCTTGCCGTGGCCGAAGCCGACGCGGCCCTTCTGATCGCCGACGACGACGAGCGCGGCGAAGCCAAACCGCTTGCCGCCCTTCACCACCTTGGCGACGCGATTGATGTGGACGAGCTTGTCGACGATACCGCCGTCGCGCTCGTCGTGATCGCGACCGCGATCACGGTCCCGATCGCGCGAACGGCCGCGCCGTCCTTGCCCTTCAGAATCTGCCTGTGCCATCAGGTTGCTCGTCCTTCCTCAGAATTCCAGTCCGCCTTCGCGCGCGGCGTCGGCCAGCGCCTTGACGCGCCCGTGATAGAGATAGGCGCCGCGGTCGAATATGACCTGGGTGACGCCCTTCTGCTTCGCGCGCTCGGCGAGCCGCTGGCCCACGGCCTTCGCCGCATCGACATTGGCGCCGGTCTTGCCGCCGCCACGCACTTCCTTCTCCATGCTCGACGCCGCCGCGAGCGTCTCGCCTTTCACGTCGTCGATCACCTGCGCGTAGATGTGCTTCGACGAGCGGAACACCGAGAGCCGCGGACGGCCGTTGGCGGCGCGCTTCAGCGCCCGGCGCACGCGCCCAGTGCGGCGAATTTCCCGATCTCTTGTCCTAGCCATGGCTGCCCGTCACTTCTTCTTGCCTTCCTTGCGGAAGATGTATTCGTCTGCGTACTTCACGCCTTTGCCCTTGTAGGGCTCCGGCGGGCGGAACCCGCGGATCTCGGCCGCCACCTGTCCGACCTTCTGCCGATCGGTGCCGGCGATGACGATTTCCGTCGGCTTCGGTGTCGTCACCGTGATGCCGTCCGGGATCGGATAGACCACATCGTGACTGTAGCCGAGCGCGAGCTGCAGCTGCTTGCCCTGCACCTGCGCGCGGTAGCCGACACCGTTGATCTCGAGCTTCTTCTCGAAGCCTTTTTCCACGCCCTGCACGAGGTTCGCGATCATGGCGCGGGTCAGGCCCCAGGCGGCCTTGTGCTGCTTGCTGTCGCCCTTCGCCGCGACCGAGATCTGATTGTCCTCGATCCTGGCGGCGACCTTGTCGCTGAGCGCCAGCGAAAGCTCGCCCTTCGGACCCTTTGCCTTGAAGCGGCCGCCCTCGAGCGTCGCAGTGACGCCCTTCGGAACGGGGACGGCCTTCTTGCCGATCTTTGACATCTCGCCGCTCCTCAGAACACCGTGCACAGAACTTCGCCGCCCACGTTCTGCTCGCGCGCTTCGTGGTCGGCCATGACGCCCTTCGGCGTCGACAGAATGGCGACGCCGAGGCCGTTGTTCACCCGCGGCAGCGCCTTCACCGACGCATAGACGCGCCGGCCCGGCTTGGAGACCCGCTCGATCTCGCGGATCACCGGCTCGCCGTCGAAATACTTGAGCTCGATCTCGAACTCGGTGCGGCCGTTGTCGTACTTGGTCTCGGAATAGTCGCGGATATAGCCCTCATTCTTGAGGACCTCGAGCACGCGCGCGCGGAAGGTGGAGCCGGGCGTCGACACCTTGTCCTTGTGCCGCAACTGCGCGTTGCGGATGCGCGTCAGCATATCGCCGAGAGGATCGTTCATTGCCATCTGGTCGTCCTCCTCACCAGCTCGACTTCACGAGGCCGGGGATCAGGCCCCGCGAGCCCAGCTCGCGCAACGCGATGCGCGAAAGCTTGAGCTTGCGGTAGGTCGCCCGCGGCCGTCCGGTGAGTTCACAACGGTTGCGAATGCGCGTCTTCGAGGAATTGCGCGGCAGCTCGGCGAGCTTCAGCCCGGCCGCAAACCGATCCTCGATCGGCAGCTTCTTGTCGTGCACGATCGCACGCAGCTTGTTGCGCTTGGCTTCGAACCGCTTCGCCATCCTGCGCCGCCGCGCGTTCTTTTCGATCGAACTCTTCTTTGCCATCTCCTGGCTCCTCTAGTTCCGCGTATGAGACTCGCGTCTCACTGCCGGAAGGGGAAGTTGAAGGCGGCGAGCAACGCCCGCGCCTCGTCGTCGGTCCTCGCCGTGGTGCACACGACGATGTCCATGCCCCAGACGTCCTCGACCTTGTCGAAGTCGATCTCGGGGAAAATGATGTGTTCCTTGATGCCGATCGTGTAGTTGCCGTTGCCGTCGAAGCTCTTCGGGTTGAGCCCGCGGAAGTCGCGCACGCGCGGCAGCGCGATGTTCACCAGCCGGTCGGCGAAGTCGAACATGCGGTGGCTGCGCAGCGTCACCTTGGCGCCAATCGGCAGGTTCTCGCGCAGCTTGAAGTTCGAGATCGCCTTGCGCGAGCGCGTGACGACCGCCTTCTGGCCGGCGATCAGCGTGAGATCGTTGGCGGCGGCGGTGACCTTCTTCTGGTCGGACACGCCCTCGCCGATCCCCATGTTCAGCACGATCTTGTCGAGCCGCGGCACGGCAAACCGGTTCGTATAGCCGAACTGCTGCACGAGCTTCGGCACGATCTGCTGATCGTATGCCGCCTTCAGGCGCGGCGTGTAGGTCTCAGGCATCGATCTGTTCTCCGGACCGGCGCGCAACGCGAACCTTGCGGCCGTCCTTCAGTGTCTTGAATCCGACCCGCGTCGGCTTGCCGTCCTTGGGGTCGGCAAGCGCGATGCTGGAAAGATGGATCGTCGCCTCCTTGCGGACGATGCCGCCCTGCTGGGTGGCAGTCTGCCGCTGGTGGCGGGCGACGATATTGACGCCGCGCACGAGCGCACGGTCCTCGCCCGGACGCACCTCGATCACCTCGCCGCTGCGGCCCTTGTCGCGGCCGGAGAGCACGACGACCTTATCGCCCTTCCTGATCTTCGCGGCCATCACAGCACCTCCGGCGCGAGCGACATGATCTTCATGTGGTTCTTCGCGCGCAGCTCGCGCGGCACCGGGCCGAAAATGCGGGTGCCGACGGGCTCCATCTGGTTGTTCACGAGCACGGCGGCGTTGCGGTCGAACCGGATCACCGAGCCGTCCGGCCGGCGGATGTCCTTGGCCACCCGCACGATCACGGCCTTGCTCACCTCGCCCTTCTTCACGCGGCCGCGCGGGATCGCCTCCTTCACCGAGACGACGATCACATCGCCGACGGTCGCGTACTTCCGCTTCGACCCGCCCAGCACCTTGATGCACATGACGCGGCGCGCGCCGGAATTGTCGGCGACGTCGAGGTTGGTCTGCATCTGGATCATGGTGCGCTACCTTCTTGCTCTTTCCCTACCGGCAATCATTGCCCCGCCGGTCAGCCGGCTGCCTTCCGCGGCTCGATTTCCTTCACGATCCACGTCTTCGTCCGCGACATCGGCCGGGTCTCCTCGATCCAGACGCGGTCGCCGACCTTGCACTCGTTCTTCTCGTCGTGCGCGTGATACTTTTTCGTGCGGCGCACGGTCTTCTTGAACAGGGGGTGCGTGAAGCGCCGCTCGACCTCGACGGTCACGGTCTTGTTCTGCTTGTCGCTGGTGACGACGCCCCAGAGCATACGTTTCGGCATGGTCTATCTCGCTCTCACTTGCTCTTGGCCGCACCGGCGGCGTTCTTCTCGCGCGCAACGGTCTTCATGCGCGCGATGTCGCGGCGGATCGTCCGCACCCGCGAGGTGTTCTCGAGCTGCCCGGTCGCCCGCTGGAAGCGCAGGTTGAACTGCTCCTTCTTCAGCTTGAGGATCTCATCCTCGAGCTGATCGGCGGTCATCTGGCGCACGTCTGCGATCTTCATGGCACCTACCTCGTCACACGATGCGCGCCACGAAGCGCGTCCGCACCGGCAGCTTCGCCGCGGCGAGCCGCATCGCCTCGCGTGCGGTCGCCTCGTCGACGCCGTCGACCTCGAACAGGATGCGGCCCGGCTTCACCCGCGCCGCCCAGTATTCCGGCATGCCCTTGCCCTTGCCCATGCGGACCTCGGTCGGCTTCTTCGAGATCGGCACGTCGGGGAAGATGTTCACCCACACGCGGCCGGAGCGCTTCATGTGGTGGGTGATCGCGCGCCGCGCCGCCTCGATCTGGCGTGCGGTGATGCGCTCGGGCTCCAGCGCCTTCAGGCCGTACTGGCCGAAGGCGAGCGTGTTCCCGCTCGTCGCCAGGCCGTGGATGCGGCCCTTGAACTGTTTGCGAAATTTGGTGCGATCCGGTTGCAGCATGGTCTAGCTCATTCCGTCCTCAGGCCGCGTCCCGACGCGGACGGCCGGCGCCGCCCGCCTCTTCGCCAGCCATGCGCTTGTCCTGCGCCATCGGATCGTGCTCGAGGATTTCACCCTTGAAGATCCACACCTTGACGCCGCACGTCCCGTAGGTCGTGAACGCGGTTGCAGTGCCGTAGTCGACGTCGGCGCGCAGCGTATGCAGGGGCACGCGGCCCTCGCGGTACCACTCCATGCGCGCGATCTCGTTGCCGCCGAGGCGGCCCGAGCAATTGATGCGGATGCCGCCGGCGCCGAGCCGCATGGCCGACTGCACGGCGCGCTTCATTGCACGGCGGAAGGCAACGCGACGCTCGAGCTGCTGCGCGATCGACTCGGCGACGAGGTGCGCGTCGATCTCCGGCTTGCGGATCTCAACGATGTTGATGATGACTTCCGAGTCCGTCATCTTCGAGATCTGCTTGCGCAGCTTGTCGATGTCGGCGCCCTTCTTGCCGATGACGACGCCCGGACGTCCCGAATGGATCGTGATGCGGCACTTCTTGTGCGGCCGCTCGATGACGATCTTGGCCACGGCCGCCTGCTTCAGCGCCTTCAGCAGGAAGTCACGGATCTTGATGTCTTCGTGCAGCAGCTTGGAATACTCGCCCTTGCGCGCGAACCAGCGCGAATCCCAGGTGCGATTGATCCCGAGCCGCAGACCGACCGGATTGACCTTCTGTCCCATCAGGCTTTCTCCTCCACCTCGCGCACGACGATGGTGAGGTTCGAGAATGGACGCATGACGCGGGCGACGCGGCCGCGCGCCCGCGGGTTGTAACGCTTGATCACCAGCGCCTTGCCGACATAGGCCTCGGCGACCTGCAGATCGTCGACATCGAGCTGGTGGTTGTTCTCCGCGTTGGCGATCGCCGACTCCAGGCACTTCTTCACGTCCTTGGCGATGCGCTTGCGCGAGAACTCGAGATCGGCGAGCGCGGCCGCGACCTTCTTGCCGCGGATCAGGCCCGCGACCAGGCCGAGCTTCTGCGGGGAGACGCGCAGCATGCGCGAGACCGCCTTGGCCTCGTTCTCCTTCAACACGCGGGGTCGTGACGCCTTGCCCATTGTCTGCCTCTTAACCCTTTGCCGGCGCTTCCGCCTTCTTGGCGCTGCGGATACCGGAGTGGCCGTGGAACGTGCGCGTCGGCGCGAACTCGCCGAACTTGTGGCCGACCATTTCCTCGGTGACGTGCACTGGAATGTGCTTCTGCCCGTTGTAAACGCCGAACGTGAGCCCGACGAACTGCGGCAGGATCGTGGAGCGGCGGCTCCAGATCTTGATCACTTCCGAGCGGCCGGACGAGCGCGCGGCGTCTGCCTTCTTCAGCAGATAACCGTCGACGAACGGACCCTTCCAAACCGAGCGCGCCATGTCGCCCTACTCCTCAGCTCTGCTTCTTCCGCGCGTGACGGTTCGACACGATGAACCGCTCCGTGCGCTTGTTCTTGCGGGTCTTCTTGCCCTTGGTCGGGAAGCCCCACGGCGAAACCGGATGGCGGCCGCCCGAGGTGCGGCCTTCGCCGCCGCCGTGCGGGTGGTCGACCGGGTTCATGGCGACGCCGCGGTTATGCGGCATGCGGCCCTTCCAGCGGTTGCGCCCGGCCTTGCCGATCGAGATGTTCATGTGATCGGGGTTCGACACGGCGCCCACCGTCGCGAAGCAGCGGCCATGCACGAGGCGCTGCTCGCCCGACTTCAGGCGCAAGATGCAATAGTCGCGGTCGCGGCCGACGATCTGCACGTAGGTGCCGGCCGAGCGCGCAAGCTGCCCGCCCTTGCCGATCTTCAGCTCGACGTTATGCACGATCGTGCCGACCGGCATGTTGCCGAGCGGCATCGCGTTGCCCGGCTTCACGTCCACGTCCTCACCCGCCACGACCGTGTCGCCGGCGGCGAGCCGCTGCGGCGCGAGGATGTAGGAGAGCTCCCCATCCGGATACTTGATCAGCGCGATGAACGCCGTGCGGTTCGGATCGTACTCGATCCGCTCCACGGTCGCCGGCGCATCGCGCCGCGCTCGCTTGAAGTCAACGTGGCGCAGCGCGCGCTTGTGGCCGCCGCCGCGGAACCGCACGGTGACGCGGCCCGTATTGTTGCGCGCACCCGTGCTGATCTTGCCTTCGGTGAGCGCCTTGACCGGCTTCCCCTTCCACAGCCCTTCCCGATCGACGAGAACGAGCTGGCGCAGGCCAGGCGTGACCGGCTTGTATGTCTTGAGCGCCATTGTCTTCTCCGTCCTCGCCTCAGAGCCCGGTGGTGATGTCGATCGAGTGGCCCTCGGCGAGGGTCACGATCGCTTTCTTCACGTCGCTGCGCACGCCGCCGCGGCCGCGGAAGAACTTGTTCTTGCCCTTCAGGATCAGGGTGTTCACGCCCGTCACCTTCACGTTGAAGAGCTTCTCGACCGCTTCCTTGATCTGCGGCTTGGTGGCATCGCGCGCGACGCGGAAGATGACCTGGTTGCGCTCGGACACCGACGTCGCCTTCTCGGTGACGAGTGGCGAGAGAATGACGTCGTAGTGACGCGGGTCGACTGCGGTCTTGCTCATTTCAGTCGCGCCTCCAACGCATCCAGCGCGGCCTTGGTCAGCACGAGCTTGTTCCGCCGCATGATGTCGTAAACGTTGATGCCGGCGACCGGCAGCACGTCGACCTCCGGCAGATTGCGCGCCGCAAGACCGAAATTCTTCTCGACTTCTGCGCCATCGATCACGAGCGCGCTAGTGAGCCCGAGCTTCTCGAAATTCTTTGCGAGCGCCTTGGTCTTCGGCTCGCCGAGCTTCGCAGCGTCGATCACGATAATATCCGACGCCTTCGCCTTGGCCGACAGCGCATGCTTCAGCGCGAGCGCGCGGAGCTGCTTCGGGAAACCAGTCTCGTGGCTGCGCACGACCGGGCCGAACGCACGGCCGCCACCGCGGAACAACGGCGCACGCGCGGAACCGTGACGGGCACGGCCGGTGCCCTTCTGGCCGTACATCTTCTTGCCGGTGCGCCAGATCTCGGCGCGGTTCTTCACCTTGTGCGTACCCGCCCGGCGCTTGTTGAGCTGCCAGTTGACGCAGCGGTGCAGGAGGTCGGTGCGCGGCTCGAGCCCGAAGATCGTCTCGGGGAGCTGCACCGATCCGGCTTTCTTGCCGTCGAGGGAGAGGACCTGGATTTCCATCACTTCGTCTCCTCGGCGGCGGCCTCGGATTTCGCTTCGGCCGGCGCGGCACCCGCCTCGCGGAACTTGCCGGGCTTCGGCGCTTCCTTCGGCAGCGGACGCTTCACCGCGTCGCGCACGAGGATGTAGCCGCCCTTCGCGCCCGGCACCGCGCCTTCCAGCATCAGGAGCCCGCGTTCGGGGTCCGTGCGCACGACCTTGAGGTTGAGCGTGGTCACCGTGGTGTCCCCCATGTGACCGGCCATCTTCTTGTTCTTGAATACCTTGCCGGGATCCTGGCGGCCGCCGGTCGAACCATGCGAGCGGTGCGAGATCGACACGCCGTGCGACGCGCGCAGGCCGCCGAAATTGTGCCGCTTCATCGCGCCGGCAAAGCCCTTGCCGATCGAGGTGCCGGTCACGTCCACATATTGCCCGACCACGAAATGATCGGCCGTGAGCTCCGCACCCACCGGGATCACCGCGTCTTGCGACACGCGGAACTCGGCCACCTTCCGCTTCGGCTCGACTTTCGCCGCCGCGAAATGGCCGCGCAGCGCCTTGGATACGTTCTTCACCTTGCGCGAGCCGACGCCTAGCTGCAACGCCACATAGCCGTTCTTCTCGGCCGTGCGGTGCGCCACCACCTGGCAATTGTCGAGCTTGAGCACGGTGACGGGCACGTGCTCGCCCGCGTCGGTGAAGACGCGGGTCATGCCGAGCTTCTGTGCAATCACGCCGGAGCGCATGGTTCTACTCGTCCTTCCGTACTCAGAGCTTGATCTCGACGTCGACGCCGGCGGCGAGATCGAGCTTCATCAATGCGTCCACCGTCTGCGGTGTCGGATCGACGATGTCGAGCAGCCGCTTGTGCGTGCGCATCTCGAATTGCTCCCGGCTCTTCTTGTCGATGTGCGGGGAGCGGTTGACCGTGAACTTCTCGATCCGCGTCGGCAGCGGAATCGGCCCGCGCACCTGCGCGCCCGTGCGCTTCGCGGTCGCCACGATCTCGCGCGTGGATGCATCGAGAACGCGGTGATCGAACGCCTTCAAGCGGATCCGAATGTTCTGGCCGTTCATCTTCTTCTCTCTCACCTGTCATGGCCGGGCTCATCCCGGCCATCCACGTCGAGCCTTGCTTCAGTTTCCTTGCGTGGATGCCCGGCCGGAGCCGGGCATGACGCTTCTTTCTTCCATCACTCGATGATCTTCGCGACGACGCCGGCACCGACGGTGCGGCCGCCCTCGCGGATCGCGAAGCGCAGCTTCTCCTCCATCGCGATCGGAACGATCAGCGATACCGTCATCGACACATTGTCCCCCGGCATCACCATCTCGGTGCCTTGCGGCAGTTCCACAACCCCCGTCACGTCCGTCGTCCGGAAGTAGAACTGCGGACGATAGTTCGTGAAAAACGGCGTGTGCCGCCCACCCTCTTCCTTGGTGAGGATGTACGCCTCCGCCGTGAACTTCGTGTGCGGCTTCACCGAGCCGGGCTTCGCCAGCACCTGCCCGCGCTCGACGCCATCGCGCTCTACACCGCGCAGCAGCGCGCCGATATTGTCCCCCGCCTGCCCCTGGTCCAGCAGCTTGCGGAACATCTCGACACCGGTGACCACCGTCTTCGTGGTCGGACGGATGCCCACGATCTCCACTTCCTCGCCAACCTTGATCACCCCGCGCTCCACGCGGCCCGTCACCACCGTGCCGCGGCCCGAGATCGAAAACACGTCCTCGATCG
>JADYXZ010000009.1 GCA_020853885.1 Bradyrhizobiaceae bacterium
CAGCTCCTGGCAGGCGGTCGTACTGCCGCCGGGCGGAGCCCACGGAGCTCCCGGTCCCGTGCTTGCGAGGCACGACAGCGGGCGCCGCTCCCGATCCGCACCACGGTCGCACCGGTAGCGCCCCTCGTTTGGATCGGGATGCAAATAGTTTAAAGCTGACTGGAAGGGGTGGGAAAAAGAATTTTTTCCTGACCTGAAAATCGCGTCGGCGCAGCCACTTGCCTGGGAATAACGGATTCAGACCCGTCGTCCTGAGGCGGCCTCGCACGGCGAGGCTCTTGAAGGATGACGGCGCCGTCGCCCTTCGAGGCTCGGCGGCTCGCCGCCTCGCCCCTCAGGGTGACGGCGCCTGAAATCTATTTTTCGTCCTCGATCGGGTTGCGGAGGACGCCGACCTTCTCGACCTCGATCTCGATGGTGTCGCCCGCCTTCATCCATACCGGCGGCTTGCGCGCGTGGCCGACGCCCGACGGCGTGCCGGTGACGACGACGTCGCCCGGCTCGAGCGTCATGCCCTTGGTGATGTCAACGAGCGTCTCGGCAATCGGAAACATCATGTTGTCGGTGTTGTCCGACTGCATGACCTGACCGTTGAGGCGGCTTTCGATCTTCAGGCCCTTGGCGCCCGCGGGCAGTTCGTCGGCCGTCACCATCCAGGGTCCGAACCCGCCGGTGGAATCGAAGTTCTTGCCCATGTCCCACTGCGTGGTGCGGCGCTGATATTCGCGGATCGAGCCGTCGTTGAAGCAGGAATAGCCGGCGATGCAGGAATAGGCGTTCTCCATCGTGAGGTGCTTCACCCGCTTGCCGACGATGACCACGAGCTCGGCCTCATAGTCGAAGGTCTCGGAGACGCGCGGGCGGATCATCGGGCTTTCGTGCGCGACGAGCGAGGTGTTGCAGCGCATGAAGATGGTGGGGAACTTCGGGATGTTGTCCCGGTTCGGGCCTTCCTTCACGTGCTCCATGTAGTTGAGGCCGAGGCAGACGACCTTGCTGGGGTTCGCCACCGGCAGGCCGAACTTCAGGCCCTGCAGGGGCTTGCGCGCCGAGGCCGGCGCACGCGCGGCGAGATCGGCGAGCGGCTTCAGATCGCCGTTGTTCTTCTGCAGCACGACGCGCAGGTCGCCCGGCAGGTTAGGGTCGACCGCCTGCAGATCGATCACCTGATCCCCTTCGATCACGCCGAGACGCAGACCTTCACTGGCAACGAAACCGACAATCTTCATGAGCGGGAGCCCCCTGAGTTACGGGCGCGTTCTTAGAGCGCGGATCGGCGATTGTCATCCCGCGATGCGGCAGGCCGGCGATGCCGGACAACCGCCGGTTCATCCCCCTCGAACGAGCACGATTCAGTGCGAAGCGGGCGGCACCGCGAGGGCATGGACCGAGAACCAGTCGCGCGGGTCGGTCCAGCTTTGCACCGGCGTCCAGCCGGCGCGGCGGGCGAGCGCGCCGAAGCTCGACAGCGTGTACTTGTAGCTGCTCTCGGTATGGATGGTCTCGCCCGGCTCGAAATCGACCTTGCGGCCGCAGACCGCCACGCGCTGCCGCTCGCGGCTGACGAGATGCATCTCCACGCGGCTGCGCCGGCCGTCGAACACCGCCTGGTGCTCGAAGGCGTCGAGGTCGAAGTCGGCGCCGAGCTCGCGATTGATGCGCGAGAGCAGATTGAGATTGAAGCGCGCCGTGACGCCGGCGGCATCGTTGTAGGCCGCGTGCAGCACCTCGGCGCTCTTGATGAGATCGACGCCGACGATGAAATGCGCGCCAGGTCCGAGAATGCGCGCGGCGTGCCTGAGGAAGTTCTCGGCCTCGCCGGGCTCGAAATTGCCGATGGTGGAGCCGGGAAAGAAGCCGACGCGCGGACGTTTCTGCGCCGCCGCGGGCAGCGTGAAGGGCCTGGTGAAATCGGCGGCGACCGGCAGCACCCGCAGGCGCGGGAAATCCTGCTGCAAGGCGGCCGCCTCGCCGGCCAGAAAATCGGCGGAGATGTCGACCGGCACATAGACTTCGAGCTTGTCGAGCGCGCGCAGGACCGTGCGGATCTTCAGCGAGGAGCCGGCACCGAACTCGACCAGCGCGCCGCCGGCGGGGATGAGGCTCGCGATCGCGGCGCCGTTCTCCTTGAGGATACCGAGCTCGGTGCGGGTCGGATAATATTCGGGCGCCTGCGTGATCTCCTCGAACAGCCGCGAGCCTTCCTCGTCATAGAAATACTTGGGGCGCAGCGTCTTCTGCGGCGCGGTCAGGCCCGCGACCACGTCGCGGGCGAAGGCGGCTCTGGCTTCTTCCTCCGAATCGGAACGGAGCATGTTCAGCGCGAGCGAGGTCATGGCGGGACTCCCTCTTCTCGTTGCGAAAGACGGCGCGTCGATCAGTTGTCGTATTCGGCGAGGCGAAGCCCGCTGAACTGCCAGCGATGCGGCGGATAGAAGAAATTGCGGTAGGTCAGGCGCGCGTGGCCGTCGGGGGTGGCGAGCGAGGAGCCGCGCAGCACCATCTGGTTGACCATGAACTTGCCGTTGTATTCGCCGATCGCGCCCGCGGGCGCGCGATAGCCCGGGTACGGCAGGTAGGCGCTCTGCGTCCATTGCCAGACGATGCCGAAGGCGTCGTCGAGGAGATCGTGCTTTGCGGCGACCTCCCATTCAGCTTCCGACGGCAGGTGCCTGCCGGCCCAGCGCGCGAAGGCGTCGGCTTCGTAATAACTCACGTGACACACGGGCAATGCGGGATCGACCGGACGCAGGCCGCCGAGCGTGAACTGGTGCCACGCGCCGTCACGGTTCTCCCAGTAGGCGGGCGCCTGCCAGCCTTCGGCCTGCGCCGTGGCCCAGCCGTCTGAGAGCCAGAGCGTCGGCGTCGTGTAGCCACCGTCCTTGATGAACGCGAGCCATTCGCCATTGGTGACGAGCGCGCGGGAAATCTTCACCGGCTCGATCAGGACGCGGTGCGCGGGACCTTCGTTGTCGAAGCAGAAGCCGTCGCCGTTGTGGCCGATGACGTGCACGCCGGCGGGCAGATCGACGAAGCCGCCCTGGCCCGTTGCGCGCGGCATCCGCCAATCGGGATCATAGGCAGGATCGGTCGGGTTCTCGCCGAACGCATGCAGGATGTCGGTGAAGAGCAGCTCCTGATGCTGCTGCTCGTGGTGCAGGCCGATTTCGAGTGTCGGGACGATCTGCTCGAGCAGGCCCAGTGACGCGGTCTCGATCAGCTTCGCCACGGCGGCATCGACGTGCGCGCGGAAGGCCGCGACTTCGTCGGCGCTCGGGCGCGTGACGAGGCCGCGCTTCGGCCGCGCGTGGCGCGGGCCGGCGGCGACGTAATAGGAGTTGAACAGGAAGGCGAAGCGCTCGTCGAAGACCTTGTAGCCGGGCACGTGCGGCACGAGCAGGAACTGCTCGAAGAACCAAGTCGTGTGCGCGCGATGCCATTTCGTGGGGCTCGCGTCGGGCATCGACTGCACCTGCTGGTCTTCGGGCGACAGCCGGGCGGCGCGGCGCTCGGTCTCTTCGCGAACGGCGCGGAAAGCGGAAAGCCAACGGCTTCCCGGATCGCCGGACGCGGCGGCCTTTTCGTGCGGGGCCGGGCGGCGAAGCGCAGGCGTGGCTGTGCTCATCGTTCCCTCCTCGTCGGTTGCGCTCGAGGGCCGTGGATCAGCCGGCTCTGCATAGCCGCCGAGGTGGCGGGGGGCAACCGCAAATCTCTTCGGCATTCGCTCCCTGCATGGCGCAGGCGTAGGAACAGAAACGATCGGCAGGCGCGATCGGTTCCGCGGCGGGGCTGCATGCTATAAGCAGACGAAATTTCGAACCGGAGCCTGAAGGAATGCAAAGAAACACACCGCCGTTCCGCGCCGACCACGTCGGCAGCATCCTGCGCACGGCACCGCTGAAGGATGCGCGGACAAAGCGCGCGAAGGGCGAAATCTCCGCCGCGCAGCTCAAAGCGGTCGAAGATCAGGAAATCGGGAAGATCATCCGCAGGCAGGAGGAGATCGGCCTCAAGCTCGCGACCGACGGAGAATTCCGCCGGTCGTGGTGGCAGTTCGACTTCTACTGGCACCTGACGGGGTGCGAGCGCTACGAGACCGGCGAAGGCATCCAGTTTCAGGGCGTGCGGACGAAGTCCGAGGGCGCGCGGGTCACCGGCAAACTGGATTTTCCGGCCGACCATCCGTTCCTCGCGCATTTTGCGTTCGTGAAGGAGCACACCGGGGTCACGCCGAAGATGACGATCCCGGCGCCGCCGGTGCTGCATTTCCGCAGCGGGCGGAAGGGCATCAGCGAAGCGGTCTATCCCGACCTCGGCGCGTTCTTCGAGGACCTGGGGCGGACCTATCGCAAGGCGGTGCAGGCGTTCTACGACGCCGGCTGCCGCTATCTGCAGCTCGACGACACGGTGTGGGCCTATCTCTGCTCGAAGGAGCAGCTCGAGCGGGCGCGGGAGCGCGGCGAGGACGTCGAGAGGCTTCCGCACATCTATGCCGACGTGATCAACGACGCGATCGCCGGAAAGCCGGCGGACATGATGATCACCACGCACGTCTGCCGCGGCAATTTCCGCTCCACCTGGATCGCGGAGGGCGGCTACGAGCCGGTGGCCGAGATCCTGTTCGGCAAGGTGAACTACGACGGCTACTTCCTCGAATACGACACCGACCGCGCCGGCGGCTTCGAGCCGCTGCGCTTCGTGCCGAAGGGAAACAAGCGGATCGTGCTCGGTCTCCTCACCTCGAAGTCGGGCGTGCTGGAGAATCCCGCCGACATCAAACGGCGCATCGACGAGGCGGCGAAGTACGTCGCGCCCGATCAGCTTTGCCTGTCGCCGCAATGCGGCTTCGCCTCCACCGAGGAGGGCAACGTGCTCTCCGAGGACGAGCAATGGGCGAAGCTTGCGACGGTCGTGAAAATCGCAGGCGAGGTGTGGGGCTGAGATATAAAGAAAAGCCCCCGTGCCTGCGCACGGGGGCTTTCGTTCTGCGTTCCTGTGCGGCGGGCGCGATCAGCTCGCTTTCGCGGTGCGCCAGCCCTCGTGATAGGTATCGCGCGCCTGCGAGCCATAGGGCGTCGGACCGACGACGACCTTCAGCTCGGTCTGCTTGTGGCGCTCGACGGTGGTCTTCTTGGTGCCGCCGTTCTCCTCGCCCCAGACGAGCGTGAGCTCAGTGCCGGGCTTGGCGAACTCCTCCTCGACGAAGCCGAGCGAGAGCATCTTGCGCTCGTTGAAGCTGTAGCCCGAGAACATGGAGGCGCCGACCATCTTGCCGCCCTTCACGATGGCGTCGAAGGAGCTCGACGCGTAGTTCGAGAGCGGCAGGTCGATGAACTTGTAGTTCTCGCCGTGCGGCGCGAACATGGACTCGAAGACCTTCATCACGTCCTTGTTGTCCCAGGCGAAGGTCACCTTCTTGCGCTTCACCTTGCCTTCCATCGACTTCAGCGCGTCGGCGCCGATGAAGTCGTGGTCGAACTTGGTGAAGCTGTCGTAACCAAGCTCCCACGGCGTGGTGTAGTAATCCTCGATCTTGTCGGAGACGAAGCTGCCGCCGAGACCGGCGTTCGCTTCGTAGCTCGTTCCCGGCAGCCACTCGCGATACGGCTTCAGCTTGTCGCCGGTGTAGATCGCGGGCACGGGCGACGGAATCCAGCCCGACTCCAGCGTGTTGGTGGCGTAGGCGCGAGAGCCGACCTGAACGATGCCGGCGTCCTTGCCGGCTTCGAGGATGGCGGCGCGGATCTCGTCGCCCTGCTCATAGGGGCCCCAGACTTCGAGGCCCGGCGCACCGGCCATGCCGTGGCGCAGCGCGCGGACCTTGCGGCCGGCAATGGTGATCTCGCCCATATTGAAGAACTTGATGTCGGGCATCTTGCCGCCATTGAGCTTCTCGATCACCCGCTGCGCGTTCGGCCCCTGGATCTGATAGCGATAGGAGGTGCGGAACACCGGCTTGCCCATCGGGCGCGACGGCGAACGGTCGTCATATTCCGTCTGCACGTCATAGCCGCCGGTCTTGGCGTGGAACTCGATCCAGTTCGCCGCCGGGTTGCGGCCGACATACACGAGCTCGTTCTCGGCGAGATAGAAGATGATGCCGTCGCCGACCACGTGACCATAGTGCGTGACGGGGGCGAACTGCTTCGCCTTGTTCACGGCGAAATTCTTGAAGGAATTGGTGGAGAGGTAGGACAGGAGCTTCAGCGCATCCTTCCCGCGCACATACAGATTCGCCATGTGGTGCGACTGGTCGTACAGCACGCAGGTGTGAGCCCACGCATACTGCTCATCGCGCCAGTTCGAGAACTCGGGCGCAACGACCGGATACACATAGGCGCCGATCTGCGAGTTGCGCATCATTTTTACGATGTTACCGGAGGCTTTGATCGCCTCCTCCAAGTTTTTATAGGCCATGGCTCTTGGCTCCTCCGATTGTAGATTGTCGGTTGAAATCCGGGGCTGGGTCTAGCTCAGCGTCCCGGCGGTGGAAAGAGGATGATCGGCGGGTGCAGCCGAAATGCCGGCGCGCACGGTCGTCGCGTGCCGGAAAAGCGTTCGCAGGGCGCGCAGCCTGTCCCACATCGCACGGACCAGCCGCTCCGCTGCGGGCCGCGTCCCAAGCCGCGAAAGCACGTAACTCGGGCACTTTGTGCGCGCCGCACAAGTCTTTCGCTTCGTCCCATTTTTCGCTATCGGTAACAGACCGATTATCCAGCCCGAGACCGTCATCCATCCCATGAGCAAAACCGCGAATGTGCGGCCGAAGCGCGCGGTCCGGCGGCCGGATGCGAACGACGGCCGCGCCGCGGCGCCGATCGACCTCGGCGTTCTCCCCAATCTCGTCGGCTACATGCTGCGGCGCGCACAGCTCGCCGTATTCCAGGATTTCTGGCGCGTCTATGAAGCCTACGACATCCGGCCGGCGCAATATGCGGTCCTGATCGTGATCGACCGCAATCCCGGCTTGCGGCAATCGCAGGTGAGCGCCGCCCTCAATATCAAGCGGGCGAACCTCGTGGCGTTGCTCGACTCGCTCGAGCAACGCGGGCTGGCGAAGCGCGTGCCGGTCGCCACCGACCGGCGCTCCTATGCGCTGCATCTCACGGAAGACGGCGCGGCGCTCTTGAAGAAGCTCGGCGAGCTCAGCGCCGCGCACGAGCAGCGCGTCAGCGCCACGATCGGCGAATCCGGCCGCAAAGAACTGCTGCGTCTTCTGCATGGCGTGGTGCAAGCGGTCGGGTCCTCCGCCCCGGACGACGACGAGTCCTAGTCGTTCGGCTGCTTTGCGTTGAAGAGATCACGCACTTTCTGCGGAATCGCGGCTGACTTCATCTTCGACGGGTCCTGCGGGTCGCGGCCGACCCAGATGCGCGTCTCGAAACCTTCGACCGAGAGCTTGCCGTCCTTCAGCAGGCGATGGTGAATGTCGAAGCTCGAGCGGCGAAACTCGGTGACCGCCGTTTCAACCACGATGTCGTCGCCGAAGCGGTTGGGGATCGAGAACTTCGCCCGCGTGTCGACCATCGGATACCCGACGAAATCGTATGCTTTGAGGAAGTCGTACTTGGTCATGCCGAGCGCGAGCTCGAAGAGCTCCGTCGTGCTCTGGTCGAAGATCTCGAAATAGCGCGGGTAATAGACGATTCCCTGCGGATCGCAGTCGCCCCATACGATGCGCACCTTGCGCCGGTTCGTAAGCATGTCCCGTTGCCGCCCCGCTCAACGCGGCGCCATACGAATGGCGCCGTCGATGCGGATCACCTCGCCGTTCAGATAACGGTTCTCGATGATATGTATCGCGAGCGCTGCGTATTGCTCGGGCTTGCCGAGGAGCTTGGGGAACGGCACCTGGGCGGCGAGGCTTTTCTGCGCTTCCTCGGGAAGTCCGGCGAGCATCGGCGTTTCGAAAATGCCGGGGGCGATCGCGTTCACGCGGATGCCGAACTGCGCGAACTCGCGCGCGGCCGGGATGGTGAGCGCAACGACGCCGCCTTTCGACGCCGCATAGGCGGCCTGACCGATCTGGCCTTCGTAGGCGGCGACCGAAGCGGTGGAGACGATCACGCCGCGCTCGCCGTCCTCGAGCGCCGGCAGGCCCTGCATGTCGGCGGCGACGAGGCGCATGAGGTTGAACGTCCCGATCAGGTTGACCTTGATCACCTTCTCGAACTCGGCGAGCGGCATCGGCCCGTCGCGGCCGACGATGCGGCGCGGCGTACCGATGCCCGCGCAGTTGATGAGGATGCGGGCGGCGCCGTGCTTGTCGCGCGCCTCCTTCACGGCGGCAACGGCAGCGTCGGAGTCGGTCACGTCGCAGCGCACCGCCAAGCCGCCGATCTTCGCCGCCACGGATTTCGCGCCCTCGGCGTTCACATCGAAGATCGCTACTTTGGCGCCGGCTGCCGCGAGCGCCGCGGCCGTCGCTGCGCCGAGGCCGGAGCCGCCGCCGGTGACGATCGCGGCATGTCCTTTGCTGTCCATGACTCGTTTCTTTCCTGCTGGGTTGGCTATGATTTTCCGTCGATCCGGATGACGCGCGCGGACGGCTCCTTCGCATAGAGCTCTTCCACGAGTGCGGCGCGGCGCGACAGCACCGCACGCTGATTGATCGAGCCCTTGTCGGTCATCTCGCCGGCATCGAGCGAAGGCAATTCGGCAAGGAGGATCGCGCGGCAAACGCGGTTCGAGCTGCCCGTGCTCTTCTTCGCGAACGAGTTCAGCCGCGAGCGAAACTCGGCGATCACGCGCGGGTCGGCGAGCAGCGTTTCGGGCGGCGCATCCGCCGCAAGGTCCGGCGCAAGCCGCCGGCAGGCATCGATCGCCGGGAACACCAGCACGGCGATCTCCTCGCGGTCGCCGCCGGCGATCACGACGTCGCGGACGTAGGGCTCGAAATGCGCGAGGAAACCCGCGCGCAGCGGACCGACGCTGACCCAGGTGCCGGTCGAGAGCTTGAAGTCCTCGGCGACGCGGCCGTCGAACAGGAGCCCCAGGCCCGGATCGTTCGGGTCCTCGAACTTCAGCGCATCGCCGAGCTTGTAGAAGCCCTCCTCGTCGAAGGCCTTGGCTGTCAGCTCGGGCTGACGCCAGTAGCCCGGCGTGATGTTCGGGCCTTTCACGCGCGCCTCGAGCTTGCCCTCGTTCGGTACGAGCTTCAGCTCGACGCCGGGCACGGGCAGGCCCATGTTGGTGGAATCCTTGCTCATCCACATGCGGGCGATCGCCATCGGCGAGGTTTCCGTGGCGCCAAGGCCGGTGAGGAACATCACGCGCTCGCCGATGGTCTGCTCAGCCAGGTCCTGCATCTCGTCGAAGATGGATTGCGCAAGGGCCGCGCCCGCGAACCACAGCACCTTGAGCTTGCTGAAGAAGGTCTTGCGCAGCTCCGCGTCGGAACGGAAGAACGGGAGCAGCGCCTCGTAGCCTTTCGGCACCGTGAAGTACCAGGTGCAGGCGATCTCGCGCAGGTTCCTGACGGTGGTCTCGATGGCGCCGGGAAGCGGCTTGCCTTCGTCGATGTAGCAGGTGCCGCCGTTATAGAGGATGAAACCGAAATTGTGATTGCCGCTCGCCGTGTGGTGCCACGGCGACCAGTCGAGGATGACCGGCGGCTCGTCCTCGAAATAGGCGAGCTGGCTCAGGATCATCTTCTGGTTCGAGCACCACATGCGCTGGGTGTTGATCACGCCCTTCGGCATGCCGGTGGAGCCCGAGGTGAAGAGAAACTTCACGACCGTATCGGGCCCGACCTTGTCCTGCGCGGCATCGACGGCGGCCGTCGGCTTCGTCGCGGTCAACTCGGAGAAGAGCTTCGTCGCCGGCTGCGCGAGCGGATTGCGCGCGACGATCACCTCGAGGCCGGCGGGAACGGCCGTCTCGATCGCGCGGTGGAACAGACGGCCGTCGGCGGCGAAGACGAGGCCGGGCGTGAGCAGATTGAAGATGTGCTTGAGCTTGCCGAAGTCGCCGGAGATCAGCGAATAGGCCGGCGAGATCGGCACGAAGGGCACGCCGACATACATGGCGCCGAGAGCGAGCAATGCGTGCTCGATGTCGTTGCCGGAAAGGATCGCCACCGGATGCTCGGGCGAAAGCTCGTGGCGGAGGAGATATTCACCGATCGAGCGCGCGGCCGTCAGCGCCTCTCCGTAGGTGAGCCTCCGCCATTCGCCGCGCTCGTCGCGCTGGGCCATGAAGGTCCGGTCCGGCGCCTTCTCCGCCCAGTAGTGCAGCCGCTCCGTCATCTTGACCGGATAGGGGCCGAGCGGGTGCGGCGAGCGCATGTAGATCGTGCCGTCGGGGCGGCGGTCGATGACGTAGTCGCGCGGCCCCAGGCGCACCGGCCGATACGGCGCAGCCGCCGGCTTGAAACGCTGCTCCTTGAATGCCTGTGACATCGTCCCGCCCTGTACGTTCCGTCCCCGACACGGCCCTCTTCTTATTATTATTGGCGGCCGCGCGATCCAATCAATCCCGCAATACCTTCGGCGCCCGCCCTTCGAGAAACGCCTTCAGCCGCGCCTTGGCCTCGTCGCCGCTCTGGGTGAGCGAGGCGACGAGCGATTCCGTGAGATAGCCGCTCGCGCGGTCGGACTCGGCGATGCGCGGCAGCGCGTGCATGATCGCAAAGTTCGTGAGACGCGTGTTGCGGGCGATCTTCTCCGCGAGCTCCAGCCCCTTCTTCAGCCCGGCGCCGGGCGCGACGAGGTAATGCGAAAGTCCGAGCGCAAGCCCCTCTTCCGCGCTGTAGGTGCGGCCGGTCAGCATCATCTCCATCATGCGCGAGACGCCGATCACGCGCGGGATGCGCACGGAACCGCCGCCGCCGACGAAAATGCCGCGCGTTCCCTCGGGCAGGCCATAATATGCCGAGCTTTCGGCGATGCGCACGTGGGTGGCGCAGGCGAGCTCAAGGCCGCCGCCGACCACCGCGCCGTGCAGCACGGAAACCACCGGCACCCTGCCGAACTCGATCTGCTCGAAAACGCGGTGCCAGTTGCGCGAATGATCGACGGCTTCCGCGAAATCGCGCTCGGTCAGTTCGTTGAGGTCGAGGCCGGCGGAGAAATGGTCGCCCTCTCCGTGCAGGACCACCGCCTTCACGTCCGACGGCAGCGCCTGAAAGAAGGTTTCCAGGCCGTACACCGTGCCGTCGTCGAGTGCATTGCGCTTCTGCGGCCGCGAAAGGCGCAGCACGGCAACGTCCCCCCGCAACTCGGCGGCGAGCGAAGCAGGCAGATTGCCCGGCAAACCTTTGGTCCGCGCCACGTCCATTCCTTCGATCCAGATCAGATTTCGTTATGGGATATAATTACTTTTTGGCGCCTTGGGCAAGCATTGGATACCAGCGGCGGAGCCCCGCTTTATGCGGTCTTTCCGGCCTCGCCGCCATCAATTCCTCCGGTCAGAGCACCTCATATACCTCGAGGCTGACCGAAAGCCGCTGCCGCGCGCCGCGCGCGATGGCGATGATGCGGTTGAGCCAGTCGAGCTTCGGATCGGCGGTCTCGAAGCGCATCACCGTGCGGAAGTAATAGAGCGAAGGGTCGACGGTTTCGCCGGCGGCGATCCGCGCCAGCACTTCCGCCGGCCCGTGCCGCAGGCCGTTGCTCGTCACCAGCACGCGGGCGCCGTCGTCGGTCTCGATGACGTAGCGCGCCTGCACGTCGGCAACCCCGTCGCTGCGGATGATCTGCCAGTCGGCGCCGCCGGTGAGCAGCCGGCCCTTGAGCCGGGGCCCGGCGACGGTGCCGCCGAGGATCTCGATGACGCGCCGGCCGCCATAGGGTGTCGTGCCGACTTCGGTGATTTCGGCAAGGTCGGCTTCGACGAGAAAGATCGGTTCCCTGGAGATCATCCCTGTAGAATCCTGTTTCCTGCACCGGCCGGGGCGAGGCCGGAGGCGGCGAAGCATGACAAATCTCGTGTCGTTGCCACAGTCGCTTCCTTTTGGGCACATGCCCCAATCACGGAGGCGCGGCTACCGTTCACCGACAGTCCGCGTTCGATCCGAGAACCGATTCGCGCATTATTCGCCGGATGGGCGATGTCCTATCACGAATCCCACTTCGGAAATGGGCCGGAATGCTGTTGACGCCACTGGCCGTCTGTTGTTCTAACCACTGCCTCAAAGTCATCCAGCGAAAGGCGCGCTAGGCATCGCGCCCGGGGCGGACGCAGCCAATCGAGGGAGAGTGCAGGAATGCGCGCCAACTACGTCTTCACCAGTGAATCGGTGTCGGAAGGTCATCCCGACAAAGTGTGCGACCGGATCTCCGACGCGATCGTCGACGAGTTCCTGGGCACGGATTCGATGGCCAAGGTTGCGTGCGAAACGCTGGTCACGACCAATCTGATCGTGCTCGCCGGCGAAGTGCGCATGGCGAAGAACCTCGCCGGCCCGAAAGAGATCATGAGCAAGTCGGGCAAGGTGAACAAGGCGCTCGCCGAGAAGATCGCGCGCAACTGCGTCAAGGACATCGGCTACGCACAGAAGGGCTTCCACTGGAAGAAGGCGAAGGTGCAGATCCATCTGCACGGCCAGTCGGCGGACATCGCGCAGGGCGTCGAGGCCGCCGGCAACAAGGACGAAGGCGCCGGCGACCAGGGCATCATGTTCGGTTACGCGACCAACGAGACGCCGGAGCTGATGCCGGCGCCGATCCAGTATTCGCACAACGTGCTGCGGCTGATGGCCGAGGCGCGGCACGCGGGCAAGGCGCCGCTTCTCGAGCCCGATGCGAAGAGCCAGTTCACGCTGCAATACGAGAACGGCAAGCCGGTGCGCTGCACGGCCGTCGTCATCTCGACCCAGCACAAGGAGAAGGACGGCAAGCGCGTGCTCGAGTCCGACGACATCAAGGAGCTCGTGCGCCCGTTCGTGAAGAAGGTGCTGCCGGAAGGCTGGATGCCGCCGGAGGAGCACTTCTATGTCAACCCGACCGGCCGCTTCGTCATCGGCGGACCGGACGGCGACAGCGGCCTCACCGGCCGCAAGATCATCGTCGACACCTATGGCGGCGCGGCCCCGCACGGCGGCGGCGCGTTCTCCGGCAAGGACCCGTCGAAGGTCGACCGCTCGGCGGCGTATGCCGCGCGCTACCTCGCGAAGAACGTGGTGGCGGCGGGTCTCGCCGACCGCTGCACGATCCAGCTCTCCTACGCGATCGGCGTCGCGCACCCGCTGTCCGTGTATGTAAACACCGACGGCACCGGCAAGGTGGACGAGGACAAGCTTTCGCGCGTGCTGCAGGACCTCGTGAACCTGACGCCGCGCGGCATCCGCACGCACCTCGCCCTCAACAAGCCGATCTACGAGCGCACTTCGGCCTACGGCCATTTCGGCCGCGCGCCGGAGAAGGACGGCGGCTTCTCCTGGGAGAAGACCGGCCTCGTCGACGAATTGAAGCGCGCCTTCTGATTTCCGGCGCCCTTGGCTTGCGCGTGATCTTTTCCGAAAACCGGTTCCCACTTTTCGGGATCACGCGCTAGGCGCCAGGATTTCCTCCCGAGGCCCGTTCCGGACGCAAGTCTGGGCGGGCCTTTCTTCATGGAAACCCGCTAATCGGCTGGCGCGACAACGACTGGATGAGCGCTGCCCAGATCGCTACATTCCGCTCATTCCCGCGTAAGCGGGAATCCAGGGTCAAATTTGGAAGTCTTTATTTGGGCCCCTGGGTCCCCGCTTTCGCGGGGACGAGCGGAAGTGGAAACACATGAGCGAGCAGATCGCGATCATCGGTTTCGGCGAGGCAGGGCAGCACATCGGGCGCGGGCTTGCGGCCGAGGGCAAGGTCCGCGTCGCCGCCTACGACCTGCGGCACGCCGAGCGGCAGTTGATCGACGCCGCAGCGGACGCCGGCATCGCACTGAAGGATTCGTCGGCTGCGGCAATGAAAGACGCTGCGGTCATTTTTTCGTTCGTCACCGCTTCTTCGGCAGCGGATGCGGCGCGGGTGGCAGCTCCGCACCTGACGGCGGGGCAGACCTATATCGACTTCAACTCGGTCTCACCGAAGACCAAGCGCGCGGTGGCTGACGCGATTGCGCCGTCGGGCGCCGCGTTCGTCGAAGCCGCGATCATGGCGCCGGTGCCGGGGCCTAATCATAAAGTGCCCGTGCTCGTCTCGGCGCCGGGTGCCGCGGACATCGCCGGGCGGCTGAACGCGATCGGGATGAAAATCGAAGTCGCCGGCGAGCGGATCGGCGACGCCTCGCTCTCGAAGATGCTGCGCTCGATCTTCATCAAGGGCATTGAGGCGCTGATGCTGGAGAGCCTCGTTGCCGCGCGGCACGCGGGCATCGAGGAGCGCATTCTCGACTCGGTGCAGAAGACGCTGCCGGGGATCAACTGGCGGGAGCTTGCCGCCTACAATCTCGAGCGTACCTACGCGCACGGCAAGCGGCGCGCGGCGGAGATGTTCGAATCCGCGGCGACGGTGGCCGAGCTCGGGCTCGATCCGTTCGTCACCCAGGGCATCGCGCGGCGCATCCAGTGGGCGCACGAGCAATTGAAGGGCGTCGAGTTTTCCGGCGGCAAGCCGACGACCTATCAGGAAGTGCTTGACGTGCTGGAAGCGAAGCTCGCCGCAGACAAGCGGCAAGACGCGGCGGAATGAAGCCCGCAGCGGCGGCCGTCATATTCCACAGAATGCATTCATAATCCCGCGGCGCCGACGTCGACCTGACCGTGCCACCCAGTCGAGGGATCGTGAATTCCAGGGCACGTCTGCCGCAGGGGCGCGTTCCTTGCGGAGATAATAACGCACGTTATATTAACGCCCGTAAAGAACCGGCATGAAACCCTCCCTCGACCACGAATATCTCTTTCTCCTGCACGAGGTCGCGCATCTCATGCGCACCCGCGCGGACCGGCGCGCGCGGATCGGCGGCATGACCAGGGCGCAGTGGGTGATCCTGCTGCATCTCGACCGCACGCCCGGCCTGTCGCAGAACGAATTGGCCTCGCTGCTCGAGGTCGAGCCCATCACCGTCGGCCGCCTCGTCGATCGGCTGGAGGCGCGCGGCGTGGTCGAACGCTGCCCCAATCCGAAGGATCGCCGTGCGTGGCGTCTGCATCTCACGCCCAAGGCCGCCCCGATCCTGCAGCAGATCGAAAACTATCGCAGCGAGCTGCACACGCTGATTACAGCCGGGATCAACAAATCAACGCTCAACACGCTCAAGGCCGGTCTCCTGAAGATGAAGGCGAACCTCGCCGCGGAAGAGGGAGCGGACGCCAGGCAAAAGAGTAAGGCAGCGGGCTGACCCCATGTTGCAGGTTCCCGAGAAATCCCGTTTCGCTACCGGCGCGAAGGACGCCCTGACCCGGTTGCGGGCGGACCGCACGACGCTCCGCGCCGTCCTCATGATCGGCGGCGTCGTTCTCGTCGCGCTGGTCTCGGCATATTTCTGGTTCACGGGCGGCCGCTATGCCTCGACCGACAATGCCTATGTCCGCGCCGCCAAGCTGATGGTGTCGACCGACGTGTCGGGCATCGTTTCCGAAGTCGACGTGCGCGAAGGCCAATTCGTGAAGAAGGGCGACGTGCTCTTCCGCGTCGATCCCAAGCCGTTCCAGATCGCGCTTGACAACGCCAATGCGCAGCTCGCGCAGACCGCGCTTTCGATCGACGCGATGAAGGAAGACTACCGCCGCATGCTGAGCGACATCGCGACCCAGCAGGCGCAGGTCGATCTCGCGCAGTCGAACTACGACCGCTCGGCGGCGCTCATCAAGAGCAACGTCGCCTCGCAGGCGGCCTACGACCAGAACCGCTTCGCGCTGGAAGCCGCGAAGCGCGCGCTGCAGGCGCTGAAAGACCAGTCGCGGGTCCAGTTGGCGAAGCTCGGCGGCAACCCGGACCTGCCCACGACCGCGCATCCGCAGTATCTGCAAGTCAAAGCGCAAGTCGATGAGGCGCAGCGCCAGCTCGATCATACGGTCGTGCGCGCACCCTTCGACGGCATCGTCACGCAGGTCTCGCAGCTGCAGCCGGGGACTTATCTCGTGTCGCAGACGGCGGCGCTCACCAATTCCGGCGCCGTCGGGCTGGTGTCCCGCGACAATCTCTGGATCGACGCCAACATGAAGGAGACCGACCTCACCTGGGTGAAGCCGGGCAATCCGGTCTCCATCACCGTCGATACCTATCCGGGCCAGGAGTGGAAGGGCACGGTGGAGAGCATCAGCCCCGCCACCGGCGCCGAGTTCTCGATCCTGCCGGCGCAGAACGCGAGCGGCAACTGGGTGAAGGTGGTCCAGCGCATTCCAGTACGCATCAAGGTCGAAGCCAAACCCGGGGATCTCCTGCTGCGCGCCGGCATGAGCGTGACCGTCGCGATCGATACGGGGCACCGGCGCTCGCTGCGCGATCTGTTCTAGCGGGAGCGCCATGAGCCGGGCAGCGCCGTTGGCGGAGTCGGCCGGCATCGCTCCGGTGCCGCACCGCGGCGTCATCAGCATCTGCGCGATGGTGGCGACGCTGATGCAGGCGCTCGACAACACCATCGCCAATGTCGCCCTGCCCTACATGCAGGGCAGCCTTTCCGCCACGCCCGACCAGATCACCTGGGTGCTCACGTCCTATGTCGTGGCCGCCGCCATCATGACCGCACCGGTCGGATGGCTGAGCGCGCGGTTCGGACGCAAGAACCTGTTCATCACCTGCCTCGCCGGCTTCACGATCGCCTCGGCGCTGTGCGGCGTGGCCGAGTCGCTCGCGCAGATCGTGCTCTTTCGCGTGCTACAGGGCGTGTTCGGGGCCGCGATAGTGCCGCTCTCGCAATCCACCATGCTCGATCTCTACCCGGCAGAGCAGCGCGGCTCCGCCATGGCGATCTGGGGCATGGGGGTGATGGTGGGCCCGATCCTCGGTCCGACGCTCGGCGGCTACCTGACCGACGCCTATGACTGGCGCTGGGTGTTCTTCATTAACGTCCCGTTCGGCGTGCTGGCGATCGCGGGCCTCGCCGTCTTTCTCAAGGACAACGACCGCAACGCCGCGCTGCGCTTCGACTGGCTCGGTTTCGCGGTGCTCAGCCTCGCGCTCGGCGCGCTGCAACTGATGCTCGACCGCGGCCAGCAGCAGGACTGGTTCAGCTCGACCGAGATCATCGCGGAAGCCATCCTGTTCGGCCTCGGCCTCTATCTGTTCGTGGTCCACATGATGACCGCGGAAAAGCCGTTCCTGACCCCGGCCATCTTCAGGGACCGCAACTTCGTCGCCGGGCTGCTCATCATGTTCATGGTCGGCATGATCCTGCTGGCAAGCTCGGCGCTGATGCCGCCCTATCTGCAGAACCTCGGCGGCTATTCCGTCTATGAAACGGGCCTGCTGATGGCGCCGCGCGGCGCGGGAACCATGCTGGCGATGATGATCGCCGGCCGGCTCGCGAGCCGCTCCGATCCCCGCCTGCTCATGCTGGCCGGGATCGCGATGCTCGCCTACTCGCTCTGGGAGATGTCCGCCTGGACGCCGGACATCGACGCCTGGTCGATCACGGTCGCCACGGTGATCCAGGGCGCGGGCCTCGGTTTCGTGTTCATTCCCCTGCAGGTGGTCGCCTTCTCCACGCTGCGGCCGGATTACCGCACCGAAGGCACGGCGCTGTTCAGCCTCGTGCGCAATGTCGGCATGGCGATCGGCGTCTCCATCACGTCATTCATGCTCGCGCACAATGCCCAGGTCATGCATGCGCAGATCGCGGAGCACGTCACGCCGTTCAATCCCATGCTGCAGACCGGCGGCGCCTATCTCTTCTGGAACCTCGTCAACCCGCGCGGCCTGATGGCGCTGAACGGAGAGGTGACGCGCCAGGCGCTGATCGTCGCCTATGCGAACGATTTTCTGCTCATGTTCCTGATTACCGTGCCGACGGCGTTCCTGCTCTTGCTGATGCGCCGGTCGCGGCGGCAGAATGACGCTGAATTGATGGTCGAGTGACACCCGCCGATTGCGCAGGCGCGCTGCGTCCGCGAATATTCGGAGTCAACCCGGAGACGCTCATGCTTTCGCGCCGCCTGTTCCTCTCCGGACTCGCCGTCAGCGCCGCCGCGCCCGCGCTTGCGCAACATGACGGCCATGCGCCCCTGTACGAGCGGCTCGACAAGGCAGGCCGCGTCGGCGTGCCGGAAATCACGAAAGAACAATGGGTTACGGAGAGCCCGGCGCCGAAGGCGGCGAACCCGGGCAGGTGGATCGCACGTGCACCGCTGCCGCTCCCGCGCAGCGAGATGGCGTGGGCGACCGTGCTCGACGACAAGATGCACATGGTCGGCGGCTACGGCGAGCAGCGCGTGGACCGACCCTATCACCATGTCTATGACCCGAAGGCGGACAAGTGGTTCGACGCGCCGCTCCTGCCGCGCGGCGCCAATCATGTCGGCGTCGCCGTGCTCGACGGCCGCCTCTACGCCATCGGCGGCTTCACCGAGCAGAACCGCAAGCCCGACGCGCTTTGCTACCTACTGCGGGAGAAGGACTGGCAGGCGATCGCGCCGCTGCCGCGCGCATGCGGGGCCATCGCCTGCGTTGCGCTCGACGGATTGCTGCATGCGGTCGGCGGCGCGATCGGCGACACGTTCGCGACCAAGAAGTCGGTCGACTGGCATCTCGCCTACGACCCGAAGGAGAACCGCTGGACGGAGCGCGCGCCGATGCCGCTCGGCCGCGACCATACCGGCACGCTCGCGGTCGACGGACGCATTCATGTGGTCGGCGGCCGCGTCGACAGCTTCCACACCAACTCCAACCTGCACCACAGCTACGATCCGAAGGAAGACAAGTGGACGATGCGCAATCCGCTGCCGACCGCGCGCTCCGGTCACGGCGCGGTGCTCTACCGCGGGCAGATCTTCATCATGGGCGGCGAAGGCACGAACCGCGTCTATGGGCAGAACGAAGCCTACGACCCGCAGGCCGACCGCTGGCAGTCCTACGCGCCGATGCTGACGCCGCGGCACGGCCTCGGCGCGGTGGCGATCGGCGACTACATTCATGTCGCCGGCGGCGGACCGGTCATGGGCGGCGGCGTGCAGAGCGCCGTGCACGAGGCGTTCACGCTGGGATAGCGCGGCATCACAAGCGATAGATCCGCACTGCGTTGTCGTGGAACAGCGCGCGCTGCTCGGCGAGCGGCCGGTCGGCGACCGCGGCGCGGAAGCCGTCGTAGATCGTCTCGAACGTGCCGACGATGCCATCCACCGGGAAATTGCTCGCGAACATGGCGCGCTCCGGCCCGAAGATCGCAATGGCGTCGCGGATCACCGGCCCGTTCGATTCGAGCGTCCAGGGCCGGCCCGGCTCGCCGAGGCCCGACACCTTGATCGCGACGTTCGGGTGCTCCGCAGCCCGCTCCAGCGCGCGGCGCCAGCCGGCGAGGCCCGCGGGGCTGCGGTCGGACGGCAGGCCCGTGTGCACGATCACGATCTGCGTGCGCGGGAAGTCGGCGGCGAGCTCGGCGAGCGCCTCCATGTGCCACCACGGGGTCTGGATGTCGCAGGAGAAGCCGTAGCGTTCGAGCAGCGCGTAGCCGCGCCGCCATTCCGGATCGTCCATGGAGCCGGGCGCGCCGCGCTTCGCCTCGCGCGGGTCGGCCGCGGCCGCGGGAAAATTGCGGATGCCGCGGGCGAGCGGGCTCGCGGCGTGGCCCGCGAGCACCGCCTCGATGTCCGCGCGCGCGGGCCAGGCCGCGCCCACGAGCGCGGTCGGCAGGCCGAATTCGGCCGCGACCGTCTCGACGAAGCGCGTCTCGGCCACGGGGTCGCGCGGATCGAACCAGGCTTCCTCGTGCACGGTCTTGACCACGCGGTTCGCGCCCGCGTCGCGCCGGTAGTCCGGCGGCATGTAGTTGCGCTTGATCGCCGAATAGTCGCCGTAGCGGAAATGCACCGGCTCGGGGTCGCACAGCCACGGGTAATAGTGCCGGTCGAGCCGCCAGAAATGCTGGTGGCAGTCGGCAATGGGGAGCGCGGCTTGCTCGTCGCTCACCGGGCGCCGGCTATTCCGCCGCCTCGCTGACGGCGCCGGCGCGCTCGATGCGGGCGGCGCAGAACTTGAACTCCGGAATCTTGCCGAACGGATCGAGCTGCGGATTGGTGAGGATGTTCGCCGCCGCCTCCACGTAAGCGAACGGAATGAATACGACGCCGTCGGGCACGGCATCGTCCTGACGGGCGAAGAGCTCGATCGCGCCGCGGCGCGTGATCACGCGCAGGCGGTCGCCGGGTGCCACGCCGAGGCGCGCAAGCTCCCTGCGCGAGAGCGCCGCGATCGCTCCCGGCTCCAGCGCATCGAGCACGCTCGCACGCCGCGTCATGGCGCCGGTGTGCCAGTGCTCGAGCTGGCGGCCGGTGGTGAGGATGAAGGGATATTCGGCGTCCGGCACTTCGGCCGGCGGCGTGAGCTTGGCCGCCACCAGCTTGCCGAGCCCGCCCGGCCGCGGGAAGCCGTCGGAGAACACCACGTCCCTGCCCGGCTTGTCGGGCGCGTCGCAGGGATAGGTGACGGCGTCCTCACGTTCGAGCCGGTCCCAGGTGATGTTGTCGAGCGACGGCATCATGGACGCCATCTCCTCGTAGATGTCCGCCGGGCCCTTGTAGTTCCACTTCAGGCCGATGCGGCGGGCGATCTCCTGCGTGATCCACCAGTCGAGCCTGGCTTCGCCGGGCAGTGGCAGCGCGGCGCGGCCCATCTGCACCTGGCGGTTGGTGTTGGTCACCGTGCCGTCCTTCTCCGGCCAGGCGGAGGCGGGCAGGATCACGTCGGCATAGACCGCGGTCTCGGTGAGGAAGAGGTCCTGCACCACGAGATGCTCGAGGTGCGCGAGTGCTTCGCGGGCGTGGTTGAGGTCGGGGTCGGACATCGCCGGGTTCTCGCCCATGATGTACATGCCCCGGATCTCGCCGGCGTGGATCGCGTCCATGATCTCGACGACGGTGAGCCCGCGCTTGGGATCGAGCGTCGTGCCCCAGGCGTCTTCGTACTTCGCGCGGATGTCGGGGTTCTCCACCGACTTGTAGTCGGGGAAGAACATCGGGATCAGGCCGGCGTCGGAGGCGCCCTGCACGTTGTTTTGACCGCGCAGCGGATGCAGGCCGGTGCCGGGACGGCCGACATGGCCGCAGGTGAGCGCGAGCGCAATCAGGCAGCGGGCGTTGTCGGTGCCGTGGGTGTGCTGCGACACACCCATGCCCCAGAAGATGATGGCGCGCTCGGCGCGGGCATAGGTGCGGGCCACGGTGCGCAGCGTGTCGGCGTCGATGCCGCAGATCGGCGCCATCTCCTCGGGCGTGAACTGCCTGACGTGCTCCTTCAGCGCCTCGAAGCCCTCGGTGTAGGTCTGCACGTACTGGCGGTCGTAGAGCTCCTCGCCGATGATGACGTTGAGCAGGGCGTTGAGCATCGCGACGTCCGTGCCCGGCGTGAACTGGAGCATGTGCGCCGCGTGGCGCTTCAGCGCGTGGCCGCGCGGGTCCATGACGATGAGCTTGGTGCCGCGCTTGGCCGCCTGCTTGAAGAAGGTGGCGGCGACCGGATGATTCTCGGTCGGGTTCGAGCCGATCACGACGATGACGTCGGAGTTCCTGCACTCGTTGAAGGTGGCGGTCACGGCCGCGGAACCGACGCCCTCGATCAACGCCGCCACGGACGAAGCGTGGCAGAGGCGGGTGCAGTGGTCGACATTGTTGGTGCCGAAGCCCGTGCGCACGAGCTTCTGGAAGAGGTAGGCTTCCTCGTTCGAGCCCTTGGCGGAGCCGAAGCCGGCGAGCGCCTTGGAGCCGTGCGTGTCGCGGATATTCTTGAGGCCGGCGGCGGCGCGGTCAAGCGCCTCTTCCCAGGTGGCGGGACGGAAGTGGGTCCAGGGATTGGTCGGATCGATGATCTCGTGCGGGATCTTCGGCACGCCGTCCTTGCGGATCATCGGCTGCTTCAGGCGTTCGGGATTGTGCACGTAGTCGAAGCCGAAGCGGCCCTTCACGCAGAGGCGGTTCTCGTTCGCCGGGCCGTTCTTGCCGGTGACGTAGAGCAGCTTGTCGTCCTTGATGTGATAGGTGAGCTGGCAGCCGACGCCGCAATAGGGGCAGACGGAGTGCACCTGCCGGTCGGGGAACCCGGTACGGACGTTCTGCTCGTTCACGAGCGTCGCCGGCATCAGCGCGCCGGTGGGGCACGCCTGCACGCACTCGCCGCAACCAACGCAGGTTGAGTTGCCCATCGGGTCGTCGAAGTCGAACACGATCTTCTCGTGGCCGCCGCGGCCGGCCATGCCGATCACATCGTTCACCTGCACCTCGCGGCAGGCGCGGACGCAGAGATTGCACTGGATGCAGGCGTCGAGGTTCACCGCCATCGCCGGGTGCGAGCGGTCGGGCGCGGGCGACGCCGCGCGCGCCGGGAAGCGGCTGACCGCGACGTCCATGCGGTCGGTCCAGGCCCAGAATTTGGAGCGCGGATCGTGCGCCTCGGTCTCGCGGTCGGGCTGGTCGGCGAGCAGGAGCTCGAAGACCATCTTGCGCGAGGCTTTCGCGCGCTCGGACGCAGTCTTCACCTTCATGCCCGGCGCGGGCGTGCGGATGCAGCTTGCGGCCAGCACGCGCTCGCCCTCGATCTCGACCATGCAGGCGCGGCAATTGCCGTCGGGCCGGTAGCCGGGCTCGGGCGAATAGCAGAGGTGCGGAATCTCGGTGCCGAGGCGGCTCGCCACCTGCCAGATGATCTCGCCCGCACGCGCCTCGACCTCGACGCCATCAAGGGAGAACTTGACCGGTTCCGCCTTCTTCGGCGCGGGCGTGTCGCCGCCAGATGTCTTGCTCATCGCGTCACCTTTTCGTCGCCCTCATCCTTCGAGACGCCCGCTGCGCGGGCTCCTCAGGATGAGGGCTTTTTTCCCGCCTCATGGTGAGGAGCCGCGCGAAGCGCGGCGTCTCGAACCATGAGGTCGGCCAATTTCATCACCACGTTCCCAAAGACTTTGTGAGGTCGTCGCGGAAATACTTCAGCACGCTTTGCAGCGGATTGGGCGCGGCCTGGCCAAGGCCGCAGATCGAGGCGTCGCGCATCGCAGCCGACAGCTCGTTCAACAGCGCCTCGTCCCAGGGACCCTGGCTCATCAGCTTCGCTGCCTTCTCGGTTCCGACGCGGCATGGCGTGCACTGGCCGCAGGATTCGTCCTCGAAGAAGCGCATGAGATTGAGCGCCACGGCCTTCATGTCGTCCTTGTCGGACAGAATGACAACCGCGTGCGAGCCGACGAAGCAGCCGTATTTCTCGAGGGTTCCAAAATCGAGCGGGAGATCGGCCATCGACGCCGGCAGGATGCCGCCCGACGCGCCGCCTGGCAGATACCCCTTGAAGGTGTGGCCTTCTTCCATGCCGCCGCAGAATTCGTCGATCAGCTCGCGCACGGTGATGCCCGCGGGCGCGAGCTTGACGCCCGGCTCCTTGACGCGGCCGGAGACGGAGAAGCTGCGGAAGCCCTTGCGTTCGTGGCGGCCGTGTGACGTGAACCAGGCCGCACCCTTCTCGATGATGTCGCGGACCCAGAACATGGTCTCCACGTTCTGCTCGAGCGTCGGGCGGCCGAACAGTCCGACCTGCGCCACGTAGGGCGGGCGATGGCGCGGCAGGCCGCGCTTGCCCTCGATGCTCTCGATCATCGCCGACTCTTCGCCGCAGATATAGGCGCCGGCGCCGCGGCGGAGATGGATCTTCGTGTGCCGGGAAAGCCCGGCCTTCTCGACTTCGGCGATCTCTGCTTCGAGCATCAGCCGAACCTCGGGATATTCGTCGCGGATGTAGATATAGACCTCGGCCGCCTCGACGACCCAGGCGGCGATCAGCACGCCTTCGAGGAAACGATGCGGATCGCGCTCGAGATAGTAGCGGTCCTTGAAGGTGCCGGGCTCGCCCTCGTCGGCGTTCACCGCCATCAGGCGCGGCGCGGGCTCGGCGCGCACGAGCGACCACTTGCGGCCGGTGGGGAAGCCGGCGCCGCCGAGGCCGCGCAGGCCGGCGTCGCTGACGACGGCGATGATGTCGTCGCGCGTGCTGTTGCCCTCGAGGCAGGCGTTGAGCAGGCGATAGCCGCCCTCGGCCTGATAGACCGCGAACGGCTTCGGCGTCGGGAAGGCATGCGCGTGCGCGCCTTCGTTCACCGCTGCCGATACCTTCTCCGGCGTGGCGGCGAAAGTCTGCATATGGCCGACGGCAACGACCGGCGCGCGGTCGCAGGCGCCCATGCACGGCGCGCGCACGACGCGCACATCGCGGCCGAGCTTCGCCGGCAACTCCGCGAGCAGTTTTTCCGCGCCGCGCATGGCGCAGGACAGCGAGTCGCAGACCCGCACGGTGATCGCCGGCGGGACGGCATCGCCTTCCGTCACGACGTCGAAGTGCGAATAGAAGGTCGCGACCTCATAGACCTCGGTGAGCGCGAGCTTCATCTCGGCGGCGAGCGCCGCGAGATGCGCGGCGGACAGATGCCCGTACTTGTCCTGGATGAGATGCAGGTGCTCGATCAGCAGGTCGCGGCGGCGCGGACGTTCGCCGAGCAGCGCCCGCACTTCCTCGAGCGCCTTGGGGTCGACCTGGCGGCCCTTCGGCGTCTTCGGCGGGCGGCGGCGACCACTGCCGCCGGCGGGCGGATGCTGGCTGGGGCGAACGTTCATGAGCACCTTCCTTCTTTAGAAGAAAGCTGGACTCGTCGATTAAAGACAACCCTGTAATGCTAATCTATTGATTGGAATTGTCTATTGGCGCTATGCTGGCTTGACAATCCTGCAAGAGGCCAAGTCGTTGATCGACAAGCTTGAATTTCTGCTGGCGCTGGCGCGGGAGCAGCATTTCGGGCGCGCCGCCGACGCCTGCGGGGTGACGCAGCCGACCTTGTCGGCCGGGATCAAGCAGCTCGAGGAATCGATGGGCGTGCTGCTCGTCAACCGCGGCTCGCGCTTCCACGGGCTCACGCCGGAAGGTGAGCGGGTGCTGGACTGGTCGCGGCGGATCGTCGGCGACATGCGCGCCATGCGGCAGGAAATCAACACACTGCGGCTCGGGCTTACCGGGCGGCTGCGGATCGCGGCCATTCCCACCGCGCTCGCGATGGTCGCGGCGCTGACGACGCCGTTCCGCGAGCGGCATCCCAACGTGCAGTTCACCGTCTATTCGCGCACGTCGGAAGACGTGCTCGCGCTCCTGGAAGATCTCGAGATCGACGCGGGGCTGACCTATCTCGACAACGAGCCGCTCGGCCGCGTGAACACGGTGCCGCTCTATCGCGAGAGCTACCGGCTGCTGACTTCCGCCGACGCGCCGCTCGGCAACCGCGACCGGGTGACCTGGGCGGAGATCGCCGACGTGCCGCTCTGCCTGCTCACGCCGGACATGCAGAACCGGCGCATCATCGAGCGCATCTTCCGGAGCGTCGGCGCGGAGTCGCGGCCGATGCTGGAATCGGATTCGATGATCCTCCTGTTCGCGCACGTGCGCACCGGCCGCTGGGCGAGCGTGATGCCGGAGAAGCTCGCGGCGACGCTCGGGCTCACCGAGACCATGCGGGCGATCCCGATCGTGGAGCCCGACGAAGTGCACACGATCGGTCTCGTGGTGCCGGAGCGCGAGCCGATGACGCCACTCACCGCGGCGCTCGCCGCCGAGGCGCAGCGGGTGGCGAAGCAGTTGGAGGGGAGTTAATTCGCCGCCCCGAAAAACATCCTGTCACCTCATCCTTCGAGACGCCGCGCACGCAAGTCGGCTTTAGCCGACTTGCGAATTGTTATTGCCGATCTCGGATAGATCCGAGATCGGTGCGCGGCTCCTCAAGATGAGGTGACAGTATGAGCGAAAGCGCCCTCATGGTGAGGAGCGCCGCGAAGCGGCGCATCTCGAACCATGAGGGCACAACTCTCAGAACAGCCCGACGATCTTGCCGTCGGCATTGACGTCGATGGAATCCGCCGCCGGCACCTTGGGCAGGCCTGGCATGGTCATGATCTCGCCGCAGATCGCGACGACGAATTCGGCGCCGGCCGACAGCCGCACCTCGCGCACGGGAATGTTGAAGCCCGTAGGCGCGCCCTTGGTGTCCGGATTGGTCGAGAAGGAATACTGCGTCTTGGCGATGCAGACCGGCAGCTTGCCGAAGCCAAGCTCTTCCCAGGCCTTGAGCTGCTCCTTCACCGCCTTGTCGGCGGTGGCGTCGTCGGCGCCGTAGATTTCCCTGGCGATCGTGCGGATCTTTTCGAACAGCGGCATGTCGTCGGGATAGAGGAGCTTCAGGTTCGCCTTGCCCGCGTCGATGACCTTGACCACCGCGCGCGCAACATCCGCCGCGCCCTCGCCGCCCATGGCCCAGTGATCGGCCATCAGGGCTTCCACGCCGAGGGCATTGCACTTCTCCTTCACCAGCGCGATTTCCGCGTCGGTATCGGCGGAGAAACGGTTAATCGACACCACCGCCGGCAGGCCGAACTTCTTCACGTTCTCGATGTGGCGCCGGAGATTGGCGATGCCCGCTTCGAGCGCCTTGAGGTCCTCCTTCTTGAGGTCCTCCTTCTTCACGCCGCCGTGCATCTTAAGCGCGCGGATCGTCGCGACGATCACCACGCAGTCGGGCTTCAGCCCGGCTTTCCGACACTTGATGTCCAGGAACTTCTCGGCGCCGAGGTCGGCGCCGAAGCCGGCTTCCGTCACCACATAATCGGCGAGCTTGAGCGCGGCAGTTGTCGCCGAAACCGAGTTGCAGCCGTGCGCGATGTTGGCGAAGGGGCCGCCGTGGATGAAGGCGGGCGTGCCCTCCAGCGTCTGCACGAGGTTCGGCGCGATCGCTTCTTTCAGCAGCACCGTCATCGCGCCGTTCGCGTTCAAGTCCTTCGCGCGCACCGGCTTGCGGTCGCGGGTATAGGCCACGATGATGTTGCCGAGGCGCTGCTTCAGGTCGTCGATGTCGCGGGCGAGGCAAAAGATCGCCATGACCTCGGAGGCGACGGTGATGTCGAAACCGGCCTCGCGCGGATAGCCGTTGGCGGCGCCGCCGAGCGAGCAGACGATCTCGCGCAATGCGCGGTCGTTCATATCCATGACGCGGCGCCAGGTCACGCGACGGCTGTCGATGCCGAGCGCGTTGCCCCAATAGATATGGTTGTCGATCAGCGCGGCGAGCAGATTGTGTGCGGCGGTGATGGCGTGGAAGTCGCCGGTGAAGTGGAGATTGATGTCCTCCATCGGCACGACCTGCGCGTAGCCGCCGCCGGCGGCGCCGCCTTTCATGCCGAACGAGGGTCCGAGCGACGGCTCGCGCAGCGCGCACATCGCCTTCTTGCCGATCACGTTGAGCGCGTCGGTGAGGCCGACCGTCGTCGTGGTCTTGCCTTCGCCCGCCGGCGTCGGCGTGATCGCGGTGACGAGAATGAGCTTGCCGTCCGGCTTGTTCTTCAGCGACTTGATGTAGTCGAGCGACACCTTGGCCTTGTAGTGGCCGTAGGGCTCGAGATTCTCTTCCGCGATACCGAGCTTGTCCCGGGCCACGTCGACGATGCGACGTTTCTTGGCGGTCTGGGCGATTTCGATGTCGGATTTCGGATTCTGGTGCTGCGAGGCGGGCATGGGCGCTGGTCCGTTTACATTCGTCATGGCCGGACTTGACCCGGCCATCCACGCCTACGGCTGCCGACGGCAGAAAGACGTGGATGCCCGCAACAAGCGCGGGCATGACGGGGAGGTGTTAAGAGGAATTGCTCATCACTACGAGAGGCGGGTACCGATCGCGAGATTGGCGGCCTTGGCGAATTCTCCGGCGCCGACCTTGCCGCCGTCGGCTGGCTTGACGCGTGTGATCTTGAAGCGTCCGTCGGCACAAACCACCGTGAAGCCGTCGGAGTCAACGGCGACGATCTCGCCCAACTTCCCACCGATGCCTTTGGGATCGCGCGCGGGCAGCGGTTGGGCATCGAAAACCTGCAGCTTCTTGCCGTCGAAGAGCGTCCAGGCACCGGGCGCGGGATTGCAGCCGCGGATCAGCCGGTCGATCTGCTCCCACGGCTTGCCCCAGTCGATCTTCGCGTTCTCCGGGCCGCACTTGCCCTCATAGGTGGCCTGCTCATGGTCCTGCTTGATGCGCGGGGCCTTGCCCGCCTTCACGAGATCGACCGCTTCCAGCATGGCTTCCACGCCCATGGGGAACAGGCGGTCGAAATAAACCGAGCCGAGGGTGTCGGTGCCGCTGATCGGCGTCTTCTTCTGGACGAGGATGTCGCCGGTATCGAGGCCGTTGTCGGGCCAGAAGATCGAGAGGCCGGTCTCCTTCTCGCCCTTGATGATCGGCCAGTTGATCGCCGAGGCGCCGCGATAGGCCGGCAGCAGCGACGGGTGATACTGGATCGAGCCGTGCGTCGGGATGTTGAGGAAATCCTCCGGCACGAACAGCGTGACGAAGGCCATGACCTGCAGGTCGGGCTTCAGCGCCTTGAATTCCTCCCACGCCTTCGGGTCCTTGTAGGAGGCGGGCTGATAGACGGGCAGGTTCGCGGCGAGCGCCGCTTCCTTTAAAGGATCGGCCTTCTGGCCCGGCTTCTCTGGCGCGACATAGACGGCGATCACGTTCTCGCCGCGCTTCAGCAACGCTTCGAGTACCGCCTTGCCGAATGCCTGCTGGCCGTGAACGACGATACGCATTTCACATTCCCTCCCCGCTCATGCCCGCGGAAGCGGGCATCCAGCGGCCCTTGTTCTTTGCACTGGGTCCCCGCTTTCGCGGGGACGAGCGGCCATCAAGTCACGCCGCCGCCTTCTTTTTCTCTTCCGGCGTGATGGCGCCGGACGACTTGAGCTCCGCGAGCTCCTTCGCCGAATAGCCGAGCACCTTGGTGAGAACCTCTTCCGTATGCTCACCCAGGAGCGGCGAGCGCTTCACTTCGGAGACACTGTCCGACAGCTTGATCGGATTGCCGACGGTCAGGTACTTGCCGCGGGTCGGGTGGTCGACTTCGACGACGGTGCCGGTCTTGCGCAGCGACTCGTCCTCCGCAATTTCCCTCATCGACAGGATCGGTCCGACCGGGATGTCGCGCGCGTTGCAGATTTCCATGACCTCGAACTTGGTCTTGGTCGTGGTCCATTCCTCGATGCGCGCGAAGATCTGCTTGAGCTTCGGCAGCCGCGCCTTCGGCGTGGCAAATTCCGGATCGGTCTTCCAGCCCGGCTCGCCGATCACGTCGCAGATCGCCTCCCAGACCGGCGCCTGGGTGATGAAATAGATGTAGGCGTCGGGATCGGTCTCCCAGCCTTTGCACTTCAGGATCCAGCCAGGCTGTCCGCCGCCGGAATCGTTGCCGGCGCGCGGCACCGCGTCGCCGAACGGCACGCCCTCGCCGTACTGGCTGTATTCCGTCAGCGGGCCGTGCCTGAGGCGCTGCTGGTCGCGCAGCTTGACGCGGCAGAGGTTGAGCACGCCGTCCTGCATCGCCGCGAGCACCTTCTGGCCGCGGCCGGTGCGGTTGCGCTGGTAGAGTGCTGAGACGATGCCGAGCGCGAGATGCAGGCCGGTGCCGGAATCGCCGATCTGCGCGCCGGTGACGAGCGGCGGCCCCTCGCGGAAGCCGGTGGTGGAGGCGGCGCCGCCGGTGCACTGGGCGACGTTCTCATACACCTTGCAGTCCTCATACGGCCCGGGGCCGAAGCCCTTCACCGAGGCGACGATCATGCGCGGATTAAGCTTGTGGATGTGCTCCCAAGTGAAGCCCATGCGGTCGAGCGCGCCGGGGGCGAAGTTCTCGACGAGCACATCGCAATACTTGATGAGGCGCTCGATGATCTCCTTGCCCTTCGGGTTCTTGGAGTCGACGGTGATCGACCGCTTGTTGTGGTTCAGCATCGTGAAATAGAGGCTGTCTGCATTCGGCACGTCGCGGAGCTGGCCGCGGGTGATGTCGCCGACGCCGGGGCGCTCGATCTTGATCACGTCGGCGCCGAACCAGGCGAGCAATTGCGTGCAGGTCGGTCCCGACTGGACGTGGGTGAAGTCGAGGATCTTCACGCCCTCGAGCGCCTTGCCGGCCTGACCGTAAGGTTTTGCGGACGGCCGCGGCAGGCCGTTGCCGTTGGCCTTCTTGCTGCCGTTCGCCTTCGCCGGCTTGCGTGCGGCAAGCTTCACGACCTTGCGCGAAGATTTCTTCGCGACCCGCTTCGCGCCTGCTTTCGCCTTCTTTGCCTTCGCCATCTTCAATCACTCCAAGGATCTGCTTTTTCTCTCGATCCCCGCGCGGTGGCGCACCGTTTCACGTGCGCCGCCTCCGGGATGATGCCTTGCGTCACTTCTTGCGAATTACGCTTTGCGGATTGAGGTTGCCGATGCGGCCGCTCTCGCTGCCGGCCGCCGGATCGATCACCGCATTGATGAGGGTCGGCTTGCCGGAATCCATCGCCGCATCGACCGCGCGCTTCAACTCGTCGGGCGTCGTCGCATGCACGCCGACGCCGCCGAAGGCTTCCATCATCCGGTCGTAGCGCGCGTCCCTGACGAAGACGGTGGTCGCGGGGTCCGCGCCGCCGGTCGGATTGACGTCGGTGCCGCGATAGATGCCGCTGTTGTTGAAGACAACGACGCAGACCGGCAGGTTGTACCGGCAGACCGTCTCCACCTCCATGCCGGAGAAGCCGAAGGCGCTGTCGCCGACGACGGCGAGCACGGGCTTGCCGGTCTCGATCGCCGCGGCGATCGAGAAGCCCATGCCGATGCCCATGATGCCCCAGGTGCCGACGTCGAGGCGCTTCCGCGGCTGGTACATGTCGATGACGCCGCGGGCGAGGTCGAGGGTGTTGGCGCCTTCGTTGACGAGGATGGCGTCGGGCCGCTCCCTGACGACGGTGCGCAGCGCACCGAGCGCGCCGTGGAAATCCATGGGCGCGGTGTTCTTCATCAGCCGCGGCGCCATCTTGGCGATGTTCTCTTCGCGCTTGGTCTTGACCGTGTTGATCCAGTCGGCCGGCGGCGCGCGCCAGTTATTGCCCATGGCGGCGAGCAGCGCGGACACGCAGGAGCCGATGTCGCCGACCACAGGGGCGGCGATCTCGACGTTGCTGTCCATCTCGCGCGGCTCGATGTCGACCTGGATGAACTTCCTCGGCGCGTCGCCCCAGGTCTTGCCCTTGCCGTGCGAGAGCAGCCAGTTGAGGCGGGCGCCGATCAGCAGCACCACATCGGAATCCTTCAGCACCAGCGAGCGCGCGGCGCCCGCGCACTGCGGATGCGTGTCGGGCAGCAAGCCCTTGGCCATGCTCATGGGCAGGAAGGGAATGCCGCTTCTCTCGACGAGCGTGCGGATGGCGTCGTCGGCCTGCGCGTAGGCCGCGCCCTTGCCGAGGATGATCAAGGGACGCTTCGCGCTCTTCAGCACGTCAAGCGCGCGCTTCACCGCTTCAGGCGCCGGGATCTGCGCGGGTGCGGCGTCGATCACCTTGACGAGCGACTTCGCGCCGGCGTTCGCGTCCATCACCTGCGAGAAGAGCTTGGCCGGCAGATCGAGATAGACGCCGCCGGGACGGCCGGAGACCGCCGCGCGGATCGCGCGGGCGACGCCGATGCCGATATCCTGGGCGTGCAGCACGCGGAAGGCCGCCTTGCAGAGGGGCTTGGCGATGGCGAGCTGATCCATCTCCTCGTAGTCGCCCTGCTGCAGGTCGACGATCTCGCGCTCCGAGGAGCCGGAGATCAGGATCATCGGGAAGCAGTTGGTCGTGGCGTTGGCGAGCGCGGTCAGGCCATTGAGGAAGCCCGGCGCCGACACGGTGAGGCAGATGCCGGGCTTCTTGGTGAGAAAACCGGCGATCGCCGCCGCATTGCCAGCGTGCTGCTCGTGGCGGAACGAGATGACGCGCATGCCCTGCGCCTGCGCGAAACGGCCGAGATCCGTGATGGGAATGCCGGGCACGCCATAGATCGTGTTGATGCCGTTCAGTTTGAGCGCGTCGATGACGAGGTGGAAGCCGTCCGTCAGGTCCTGTTGCGCTTCCGCTGCGGCCACTTCGGGCTTGGCCTTCACTGCTGCATTAGCCATCGCGGAAACCCTCCCTGTATTTTTCTGGCGAATTTTTCAGTCGAGATAGTCGGCGTAGCGGCGCACGTGCTCGGCGAGGCCGAGCGCATGGTCGCGGACGAGATTGCCGGCGCGCTCGGTGTCGCGCGCCTCCAGCGCCTCGATGATGTTCATATGATCGCGGATCGAACGGTCGGCGCGGTCGCTCTCGCCGATCGTCTTGCGGCGGATCATGCGCATGTGCGTGAACAGGTTCTCGGCGAGACCGATCAGCACGCCGTTCTTGCTCATGCGGATGATGGTCTGGTGGAAGTCGATGTTGACCTCGGAATATTCATCGAGCTTGGCGTGCAGCGTGCCGTTCTCGAATTTCGCGAACATCCTGCGGAGCTGCGCGATCTCCCCTTCGGCGGCGTCGGTCGTGATCAGGCGCGCGGCCATGCTTTCCAGCGCCGCCCAGGCGGTGATCATCTCGATCACCTCTTTCTTCGTCTTGCGCACGACATAGATGCCGCGGCGGGGAACGGAGCGGACGAAACCTTCGCGCTCGAGCTGGGCCATCGCCTCGCGGACAGGCGTGCGGGAAATGCCGAGGTCCTGCGCGAGCCGGCGCTCGTCGAGGCGCACCTCGTTCGGCTGCTCATAGACGTTGAGCGAGACGATGACGTCCTTCAGGGAAGCATAGGCGCGGTCCTTGAAGGTCGAGGTGTCGTCGAGCGGCGCGAGCGCCACACGAAGGGGGGCCGCTTCTTCGCGGCTGCCGATCGGATCGGAGTTCATGGCTTTTTCTTCTCCGCCTGCCGGCCCAAGACCGGCTGGTATACATAATTATATAGCACGAAACCGCACGCTTTCAAACCCGGCCCGCTTCATGCGGCCGTAGCCAGGCTGCGAACCCGGTTCCAGGCTTCGCTGATCAGGGGCCAGAACAGCGCGATAAGGCCGAGCGCCATGATCGTGCTAACGAGGCCGTTCGACCAGAAGATCGCGAGGCTCCCCTGCGAGGCGAGCAGCGACTGCCGGAAGGCTTCCTCGGCCTTGTCGCCCAGCACGATGGCGAGGACGAGCGGCGCGAGCGGATAGTTGCACTTCTTCAGCAAATAGCCGAGCACGCCGAACACCATCATCATCATGACGTCGAACGAGCTGTTGTTCACGCTGTACGCGCCGATCGCGCAGAAGACGAGAATGATGGGCGCGATGATCGGGAACGGGATGCGCAGGATCGCCGCGAAGATCGGCACGCAGGTCAGCACGATGATCAGGCCGACCACGTTGCCGAGATACATGCTGGCGATCAGGCCCCAGATGAATTCCTTGTTCTCGACGAAGAGCATCGGTCCGGGCTGAAGACCCCAGATCAGGAGGCCGCCGAGCAGGACCGCGGCCGTGGGCGAGCCCGGCACGCCGAGCGACAACATCGGCAGGAGCGCCGAGGTGCCCGCAGCATGGGCCGCCGTCTCCGGCGCGACCACGCCTTCGATCTCGCCCTTGCCGAAATTGCGCCCGTTCTTCGACAGCCGCTTGGCGATGCCATAGCTCATGAAGGACGCCGGTGTTGCACCCGCCGGCGTGATGCCCATCCAGCAGCCGATCACGCTCGAACGAAGCGAGGTGATCCAGTATTTCGGCAGCTCTTTCCAAGTCTGCAGCACGATCCTCGGATTGATGACGGCGGCGCGGCCTTTGAAATGCAATCCTTCTTCCATCGTGAGCAGGATTTCGCCGATGCCGAACAGGCCGATCACCGCGATCAGGAAGTCGAAACCCGTGAGCAGGTGCGTGAAGCCGAATGTCAGCCGCAGCTGCCCAGTCATCTCGTCGAGACCGACCGCAGCGAGCGCAAAGCCGATCATCATGGCGGCGACGGTCTTCATCGGCGGCTCCTTGCTCATGCCGACGAAACTGCAAAACGCCAGGAAATAGACGCCGAACTTCTCCGCCGGACCGAAGCGGAGCGCAAAATTGGCGACCAGCGGCGCGACCAGCGTGATGACGACGATGGCAAAGAAGGCGCCGACAAACGACGACGTGAACGCTGCGGTCAGCGCTTCGCCGGCCTTGCCCTGCTGTGCCATCGGATGGCCGTCGAATGTGGTCGCCACCGACCACGGCTCGCCCGGAATATTGAACAGGACCGACGTGATGGCGCCGCCGAACAATGCGCCCCAGTAAATGCAGGACAGCATGATGATCGCCGAGGTCGGCGACATGGAGAACGTGAGCGGCAAAAGGATCGCGACGCCGTTGGCGCCGCCAAGCCCCGGCAGCACGCCGATGATGACGCCAAGCACGATGCCGATCACCATCAGGAGAATGTTGTAGGGCTGCAAAACGATGCTGAAGCCGTGAAACAGATTGCCGATTTCTTCCATATCACCCAGCCGTCCCGATCACTTACGCCAATGGAAAGTTATCCGCTCAGTAGCCGAGGTACGCCTCGACCGGTCCCTTCGGCAGCGGCACCAGGAACCAGCGTTCAAAGACGACGAAGGTCGCGATCATCACCGGCACCGCGATCGCAAGCGCCAGTATGAGGCTGTAGCGGCCGATCCAGACCATGAAGACGACGATCAGCAGCGCGGAGGCGAGATACATGCCGACCCAGGGAACGATCGCGACGTAGATGGCCGAGGGCACGACGACGGACAGCACCTGGCGGAGCTGCCCCCACTCCGCGAACAGTCCGGCGCGGGCATCCACGGAGAAAGCGGCAAACAGATTGAAGATGCTCGCGGCAAAGACGAACAGCCCGCAATAGAAGGGAAAGAATCCGGCCCGCGGGCCGTCGGAAGCCCAGCCGATACCGACCTGCAGACTGCCGCCGATAACGATGAGCGCAAACACGATCATCAGGACCGTGAGGCCGACTTCCGCCATGCGGTGAGAGGGGCCGGTTGCGCCCGCCGCTTCCGACTTTTCATTCATTGTGCCGCTCCGGAAATCGTCGACCGGCCGCCGGCGGGAGACCGCCGGCGGCGCGCATCGCAATGGCGACTACTTGGCGAGGAAGCCAGCGGCCTTCATGAGCTCGTGATGCTCTTTCTCAGCCGCGGCGACCCACTTCACGTATTCGTCGCCGGTCATGAAGCTCTGGTTGAACGCGCCGTTCTTCATGAGGTCCTGCCACTCGGGCGTCGCACGCACCTTCTTGAAGAGGTCGATGTAGAAGTCGACCTGATCCTTGGTGGCGCCCGGGGTCGTGAAGATGCCGCGGAGCATCAGATATTCCATGTTCAGCCCCTGCGACTTGCAGACGGGAATATCGGCCCACGACTTTCCTTCGGCGATCGGATCCTTGTAGGGCATCGGCTTGCCGTCGAAGACGCAGAGCGGACGCAGCTTGCCGCCACGCCAGTGGGAAACGGCTTCGTTCGGATTGTTCACGGTCGAATCGACGTGACCGCCGACGAGCTGCACGGCCACGGCGCCGCCGCCCTTCTCCGGAATGTAGATGAACTTGACGCCGGTGCTCTTCTGGATCGCCTCGGTGATGATCTGATCTTCCTGCTTGGAGCCGGTGCCGGCCATCTTGAAGGTGCCGTTCGCGGCTTTGGCGGCGTCGATATATTCCTTGACGGTCTTGTAGGGCTTCTCAGCATTCACCCAGAGCACGAACTCGTCGAGCGCGAGCATCGCTACCGGCGTCAGGTCCTTCCAGTTGAAGGGAATACCGGTGGCCAGCGGCGTCGTGAACAGATTCGACAGGGTGATGATGATCTTGTGCGGATTGCCGGCCGAGCCCTTGACGTCGAGGAAGCCCTCGCCGCCCGCGCCGCCCGACTTATTGATCGGCAGAACCGGCTGCTTCATCAGGTTGTGCTTGCTGACGATGCCTTGAATCGTGCGCGCCATGATGTCGGCACCGCCGCCGGTGCCGGCCGGAATGATGAATTCAACCGGACGCGTCGGCTCCCACGCTGCGCTGGCGGGCGACGCCGGTGCGAGAGCAAGGGTCGCGCCGAAAGCGGCGACGGCAATAAAGACGGATTTATCAAGTCGGCGGGTCATGCGTTCCTCCCTCAAAGTCTTTGCTTGTGGAGCCGGTTCGACCGGTTCTTCGCGTTGCGGAGGCCCTACTCGGTCCTCCGTTGGCGTTACGCAATTTGCGACTTTTTTGTCTGTTATTACGCATACCAAGTCGCGGGGTGGAATCCAACCGCTCGTTTGCCGATTGCCGTCAGAAATTTTCACGCGGCTTTCAACTGCCTGCATTCGCGGCGCAAAATTTTTGCCGCGCCGCGTCAATTCCCACCGATCGCTCCGCGCACATCGGCGGAACCGCTTTGCGAGCGCGGTGCTGCCCACCTCCGCCGTCCCACCGGAATTCATACTTGATCGGCGGCGGCGTTTCGTGCCTTTCGGTAATCCGACGCTGCTCGCCAATCCAGGAACAGGCCATGCTCACCAGTCGCGACCGAACCCTCACGACCCATGTCGGCAGCCTGCCGCGCAACGAGACGATCACCGATCTTCTGATCAAGCGGGAAGAAGGTCAGGCGATCGACCCCCAGGTGATGGCCGCGGAGATGGATCGGGCCGTCGCGGAGGTCGTGCAGAAGCAGATCGCGTGCGGCATCGACATCGGCAATGACGGCGAGCAGCAACGCGTCGGCTTCCAGACCTACATGGCGCAGCGGATGACCGGCTATGGCGGGGAATCCAAGCGCAAGATCGGCAGGGACTTCGCGGAATTTCCCGAGCTCACCGCAAGTTTCCTGCGGCGGTTCCCGAAGCGCGGCAAGATTTCCAATGCGCCGCAGGCGGTCGCTGAAATTCATTACAAGGATACGGCGGACATCAAGTCCGAGATCGAGCGCGTGCAGAAACAGATCGCGGCGCAGGGCAACAAGTTTGCTGAAATCTTCATGACGGCGCCTTCGCCCGGCATCGTGTCGACCACGCTGCTCAATGCCTTTTACGATTCGCAGGAGTCGTATCTGAAGGCACTCGCGCGTGAGATCCGCAAGGAATATCAGGCGATCGTCGACGCCGGACTGACGCTGCAGGTCGACGCGCCGGACCTCGCGATGGACCGCGTCATGTATTACCAGGACGAATCCGACGCGGGATTCCTGAAGGCGTGCGAGCTGCACACGCAGGCGATCAACTGGGCGATCGAGGGATTGCCGCGTGAAAAGGTCCGCCTCCACGTGTGCTGGGGCAACTGGGAAGGCCCGCACATCTACGACGTGGCGCTGTCGCAAATCCTGCCGATTCTCTATCAGGCGAAGGTCGGCGCGCTGTCGATCGAGTTCTCCAACCCGCGGCACCAGCACGAATACGAGGCGCTGAAAAAGAACCCGCTGCCGAAGGACATGATCCTGATCCCCGGCGTGGTGGATTCAACCTCCAATTTCGTGGAGCACCCCGAAGTGGTCGCCCGCCGCATCCAGGAAGCGGTGTCGGTCGTGGGCGACCGCGAGCGGGTGATTGCCTCCACCGATTGCGGCTTCGGCACCTTCGCCGGCCGGGAATGGGTGGTTTCGAGCGTGGTCTGGCCGAAACTCAAGTCGCTGCGGGAGGGCGCCGACATCGCCTCCGCGCGGCTTTGGGGCAAGAACGCGGCATAAAGCTTCCGACCTCACCCTTCGAGACGGGCGCACGCAAGTCGGCTATTGCCGACTTGCGCGGTTATAATGCCGATCTCGGGTAAACCCGAGATCGGTGCGCCCTCATCAGGGTGAGGTCTATTTCAAGGCCTCATCCTGAGGAGCCGAGCGAAGCGAGGCGTCTCGAAGGATGAGACCGGTGACCCCGTCGCCGCCTCGGTCAAAATGGCTTATGCTGGCGGCTGAAATCTCAAAAACCGAATTCTAAGGAGCGTGCCATGGACCAAACTGTGGGCAAACATCGCCCGGAGCCCGACGATCTCGACCCGCAATACCGCTGGGACCGCCACCTGCCCGCCTGGGGCACCATGGGCGTCGACTTCGAAAGCCGGATCGAGTTCGACCGGTTGCGCCGTTACCGCATCGCCCGCGCCAAACAGGCGCTGGAACGCTCCGAATGCGGCGCGTTGCTGCTCTTCGACGTCAACAACATCCGCTACACGACGGCAACCAAGATCGGCGAATGGGAACGCGACAAGCTTGCGCGCTTCGCACTGCTCGCCAAGGGCAAGGAGCCGGTGCTCTGGGACTTCGGCTCGGCCGCCGTCCATCACAAGCTTTATTCGCCGTGGCTGGAGCCTGAGAACTGCAAGGCCGGCTTGATCGGCCTGCGCGGCACGGTGCCGCCGAGCTTCGGCCTCATGAAGCATCACGCCGAAGAGATCGCGTCGCTGCTGCGCGAGGCCGGCGTCGACAAGCTGCCGGTCGGCGTCGACATCGTCGAGCCGCCGATGATGTTCGAACTGCAGAAAGCCGGGCTCAAGATCGTCGACGGCCAGCAGATCATGCTGGAGGCGCGCGAGATCAAGAACATCGACGAGGTGGCGCTGCTCACGCGCGCGGCCACGATGGTCGACGGCGTCTATCACCAGATCTACGAGGAGCTGAAGCCGGGTGTGCGCGAGTCGCAGATCGTCGCCAACGCGAACCGCTTCCTCTACGAGAACGGCTCGGACGACGTGGAGGCGATCAACGCCATCTCGGGCGAACGCTGCAACCCGCACCCGCACAACTTCACCGACCGCATGATCCGGCCGGGCGACCAGGCGTTCTTCGACGTGCTGCAAAGCTACAACGGCTACCGCACCTGCTACTACCGCACCTTCAATGTCGGCCGCGCCACCGACGCGCAGCGCGACGCGTACAAGCTCTGCCGCGAATGGCTCGACAAGGCCATTGAACTCATCAAGCCCGGCGTCTCCACCGACAAGGTCGCAAGCGTCTGGCCGAAAGCGGAAGAGTTCGGCTTCCCCAACGAGCTTGCGGCGTTCGGCCTGCAGTTCGGCCACGGCCTCGGGCTTGCGCTGCATGAGCGGCCGATCATTTCCCGCGTCGTCTCCCTCGATCATCCGATGGAGATCAAGGAGGGCATGGTGTTCGCACTGGAAACCTATTGCCCGGCGACGGACGGCTATTCGGCCGCGCGCATCGAAGAGGAGATCGTCGTCACCAACAAGGGCGGCGTCGTGATCTCCCTGTTCCCGGCGGAAGAGCTGCCGATCAGCGCAAAGTACTGAAGCCCCGACCGGCCGACGGATCGCGTCCGCCCCTTGCCGGAAGGCACAGGAGGCGGGCGCAAGCGTTCGCGGGGGCGCCGGGTTTGATCCAGGTCATTGTCGAACCCATCTTAAATTGTAACAGGTGCCCGATGACTAACGCGACGAATATCCGCTCCCTGGCCGTCGCGCGGCGGCGACCGGATCAAAGCCCGCAACCGACAGGGTTCAGCCGGGAGCCGGAACGTTCACCGGCGGCCGGCGCGCGCCCGCATGAGCGGGACTCCTACGCCGTGACGGCGCTCGCCGACATCATCGACCGCTCGCTCAACGCGACGGTCGCGCGGTTCAGCGCCGGCCTCTCGCCCGCGGCGCTCGCGGAAGCCTATCTCGACTGGGCCACGCATCTTGCTTTTGCTCCCGGGAAACGGCTGCAGCTCGTCGACAAGGCCGCGCGCAAGAGCGCGCGGTTCGTCAATTACGCGCGGCGCTGCGCGCTGCACGGCGGCGATGCCGAATGCTGCATCGAACCGCTGCCGCAAGACCGCCGCTTCGCAGCCGAAGCGTGGCACAAGTGGCCGTTCAACCTCATCCACCAGGCTTTTCTGCTCAATCAGCAATGGTGGCACAACGCCACCACCGGCGTGCGCGGCGTCACCAAGCAGCACGAAGCGATTGTCGAGTTCGCCTCCCGGCAGATCCTCGACATGTTCTCGCCGTCGAACTTCCTGCTTACGAACCCCGAGTTGATCGGGCAGACCGCGCGCAAGGGCGGCGCCAATCTCGTGAGCGGCTTCCAGAATCTCATGGAGGATTGGGAGCGCGCGATCAGCGGCCGCAAGCCGGTGGGGACTGAGCAATTCCAGGTCGGCCGCGACGTCGCCGTGACGCCCGGCAAGGTCGTGTACCAGAACCGGTTGATCGAGCTGATCCAGTACGCGCCCGCCACCGGCAAGGTCCGGCCGGAGCCGGTCCTCATCGTGCCGGCGTGGATCATGAAGTATTACATCCTCGATCTTTCGCCGCGGAACTCGCTCGTGCGCTACCTGACCGAGCAGGGTTTCACCGTCTTCATGATCTCCTGGAAGAATCCGACGCCCGACGACCGCGATCTCGGCATGGAGGATTATCGCCGGCTCGGCGTCATGGACGCGCTCGACGCCGTGAACGCGATCATCCCCGACCGCAAGGTGCACGCGGTCGGATATTGCCTCGGCGGCACCCTGCTCTCCATTGCGGCGGCGGCGATGGCGCGCGACAGCGACGAGCGGCTGCAATCGATCACGCTGCTCGCGGCGCAGACGGACTTCACCGAGGCCGGCGAGTTGATGCTGTTCATCAACGAGAGCCAGCTCGCCTTCCTCGAAGACATGATGTGGGAACAGGGCTTCCTCGACACGAAGCAGATGGCCGGCGCGTTCCAGATGCTGCGCTCGAACGACCTCGTCTGGTCCTATATGGTGCGCAACTACCTGATGGGCGAACGGCAGCCGATGATCGACCTGATGGCGTGGAACGCTGACGCCACGCGCATGCCCTACCGCATGCACTCGGAATACCTGCGCCGGCTGTTCCTGAACAACGAACTCGCCGAGGGCCGCTATCTCGTGGACGGCAGGCCGGTCGCGCTCACCGACATCCGCGCGCCGATCTTCGCCGTCGGCACCGAGCGCGACCACGTGGCGCCGTGGCGGTCGACCTACAAAATCCATCTGCTCGCCGACACGGACGAGGTGACCTACCTGCTTACGAGCGGCGGACACAATGCCGGCATCGTATCGGAACCGGGCCGCGACGGGCGAAGCTACCGGGTCATGACCAAGCGGGCGGCCGAGCGCTATGTCGACCCAGACACCTGGCTCGGACAGGCGCGGCAGCAAGCGGGCTCATGGTGGCCGGAATGGATCGCGTGGCTCAACGCGCGTTCGGGCGCGCCGGCCGATCCGCCGGCGATCGGCGCGGGCGAGCATGGCTATGCGGCGGTGCGTGATGCGCCCGGGGAATACGTCCTGCAGCAATAGCGCCGTCGCCTCCCGACAACATCACCCCGAGACGCACGGGCTTACTGGCGAGCCGGACGGCTTGATTCTCCGGCAGATGCGCTTACGACATTCGCGGCGGGAATGGCCCGCGAATGCCGGATGATAAGCATGCAAATCGGATTCATCGGACTTGGCGTGATGGGCAGCCGCATGGCGAAGAACCTCGCCAAGGCGGGGCACGACCTTACCGTTTATGACGCCGATCCCGACACGACCAATAAGGTTGCGGCGGACATCGGCGGCCGGGCGGCCGCCAGTCCGCGCGAGGCGGCGGCCGCTTCCGAAATCGTCATCACCATGCTGCCGAACGGACAGATCGTGCGCGATGTGGTGTTCGGCGAGAGCGGGCTCGCCGCCGGCTTCCAGGCCGGCGCCATGCTGCTCGACACCTCGTCGGCGGAACCGTGGATCACGCGCGAAACGGCCGAGCGACTCGCGCAGCAGAATGTCGACATGGTCGATGCGCCGGTGTCGGGCGCAGAGGAAGGCGCGCGCACGGCAACGCTCGTGTTCATGTGCGGCGGCAGCGAGGAAGGCCTCGCGCGGGCGCGGCCGCTCCTCGAGCTTATGGGCAAGCATGTCTTTCACGTGGGGCCCATCAGCGCCGGGCACACGATGAAAGCGATCAACAATGTCACCACGGCGTTGAGCTTTCTCTGCACCGCCGAGGCGCTGCTCGTCGGCAAGTCCTACGGGCTGAACGCGAAGGCCATGCTCGACGTGATGAACGTGTCGACCGGCTACAGCTTCGCCACGCAGAACCGGTTCCTGTTCGACGTGATCACGCGCAGGTTTCAGGACCAGTTCAAGCTCGACCTGATGCTGAAGGACATGGGCATCGCGCGGCAGCTCGCCGAAGCGCACGGACTACCAGCGCCGATGATGGCGCTCGGCACCGAGCGCTGGCAGCAGGCGGTGGAAACGCTCGGCCGCGGCGCGGTCACTACCGAGGTCGTGCGCTTCGTCGAGCGGGAAATGGGCGTCGAGCTGAAGGACTAGCGCTCGTTCGACCCGCTCGTCCCCGCGAAAGCAGGGACCCAGGGCCGCAACCGTGTGTGCGGGCGACTCTGGATTTCCGCTTTCGCGGGAATGAGCGGAGTATGTGGCGCTAGGTGCGCGCGATCCAAACGCCTTCCCGAAGGGAAACGCGGGAAAGATCAGAGCGTCGGCTTGAGCCGCAGGTAGCTGTTGCGGTCGATCGACTTCACGTCGGTGCGCTTCATGCCGGAATCCGTCAGGATATCGAGCGGCACGTTGACCCCCGCTTCGCCGAGCTTCCAGATCTTCCGATAGAGATCGGAGAGGCCCATCGCCTGCTCGCCGCCGACACCGAGGATGATGTCGCCCTTCTTCAGTCCTGCCTTCTCCGCCGGCGCGCCCGGCGTCGCGCGCGACACGAAGAGGCGCCCGCGTACTTCCTCGGTGGAAAGGCCGATCCAGGGTTTCGCCTTCCCCTGCACCGTCGGGCTGGTGATGAGGTCGGCGAGCACGGGCGTGAGCAGGTCGATCGGCACATACATGTTGCCCGGCGCGTTGACGCCCTTGCCGGTGATGTCGCCGGTGATCAGCGAGCCGACGCCGACAAGCTTGCCCTGCTTGTCGATGAGCGCGGCGCCGCTCCAATCATTATGCGGCGGCGTCGTGAAGATCGCGCCCTGGATGAGATATTCCCAGTTGCCCGCGAACTCCCGCCGCACAGCGACGAGTGCGGGCGCCACGCCGTCGATGCCGCCAAAGCTTGCGGCCAGCACCGGTTCCTTCTCCTTCAGATCGGACGACTTGCCGATGGCAAAGGGGCGGACATTGAGCGGCTGCGTCGCCTTGAGAAGGCCGAAGCCCGAGTCGTAATCGTAGCCGAGCACTTCGGCGGGAACGGTCTTGCCTTCAACGGTCGTCAGTTCGGCGGAAATCGCCTCCACCATCAGATAACCGATCGTCACCACGAGGCCGCTGTTGTCGATAACGATGCCGGAGCCCGTGCGCTCGCGGCCGAGATTGTCGACGGTGCGGCCCTCCGGGTTGATCAAGGTCTTGATGCGGACGATGCCGGAGAGAAGCTGATCGAGCCGCGGCAATTCGGGCTTTGGCGGCGTGCTTTGCGCCTGTGCCGGCAGCGCGAGCATGGCCGCTGCGGCAATGCCAAGGATCAGCGCGTGCCAACGGCTGCGGCGCCGAACCTTCGGGCTCAGGGTCTTGCGCATGTCATTGCCTCCGAATCATCTGCCGAGGCGATCAATTGCAAAATATATGCCTGCCCGCGGAAAAAGGCTGCAGGGAGGCGCGCAGTCGCGACTTTGTGTTTCCGCGGGAAAGCCAGTGCCTTCAGCCGCCGATCTCCGCCGCATATTGGGCATCCGTGACGGGCTCCGCCCAATCGACGTACTTGCCGTCCTTGGCCTCCTGCATGGCGACGTGGACCATGCCCGTCGCCGGCGCGGCGCCGTGCCAGTGCTTCTCGCCGGCATCGAACCAGACGACGTCGCCGGCGCGGACTTCGCGGATCGGGCCGCCCTCGGTCTGCACGCGGCCGACGCCGGACACGATGTAGAGCGTCTGGCCGTAGGGATGCGTGTGCCAGTGCGTGCGCGCGCCGGGCGCGAAGCTGACGCAAGAAGAAAAGAGCCGCGCGGGCGGCGGCGACTCGATGATCGGGTCCTGCCAGACGATGCCGGTGAAGTATTCGGCCGGCGCCCGACGGGTCGGCCGCGTGCCGCCCTCTTTGATTTCCATGGACCGCTCCTGTTGCCTGCGCCGGATTGTAAGCCGGCGCACAGGAGCGGAGCAAAATCAGAGATTCTTGATCACACCCGCGTCGATCAGCAGGCGGTTGAAGCGGCGCACCTCGGCGCCGTCCGCGCACTGGTAGAACAGCCCGTTGCAGCGGCGGAATATCCGCTTCTGCTCGGCAAACGTCGCGTCGAGCGGAATGCCGGCCGCCTCCAGCACGACGAGCGGCAGATACGGCGCATCGAGCCTGTCGATCGCCGAGGAGAGGCTCGCGGGGCGGAAGTTCAGCGCGTCGATGGCGTAATAGGTGGTGAAATAGCGCGGGTCGAGATCGGCAATGCGCTTCGCCAGCGCGGCCGGCTCGAGCGAGGGCTCGATCATGTACTTGGCGAAGATCGGCTGATGGTCGCCGAAGCGAACGATGAGGAACGGCTCGCCCTTGAATTCTTTCGCGAGGTGCGCACGGAATTCCTGGTAGTCCTGCTCGCTCAGGGACTGGCGGCGAAGATATTCGTCGAGTTCACCGGCATTGCCGAGGTCGCGCCATTCCGGCGCGAGCTCCGGACGATAGCGATAGCTCCACGGGAAATGGTTCGCCATCGTATAGACGAAGACGAACATCGGCCCGTTGCTGCGCTCGCTCGCGATCAGGCGGCGGGCGGCGTCGAAATAGAAACTATCCGTCTCGTTATCGACGGACTTGAGAAAATCGGCGTCGAGAAACTTCTGGATGCCGGCGGTCTGCTGGAACGCGCGCGCGCCGAGGAAATTGCCGCGCCACGGATAGAGGCTGAAGGTGTTGTAGCCGCAGCGGGCGAGCGCCTGCGGCAGGCCGCGCTCGACGCGGCCGGCGGCGAAGCGCGTGAGCGAGTCGGCGAAGCGGCCGTAGGAGCGCGAGGAAAGCCCGGTCAGGACGTTATATTCGGTGAACCAGGTGGGACCGCCCGCGCCTTCGGCGAGGAATGTGCGTTGCCTGCCGTCGAGCGAACGGAAGTGGCAGCCGTAGCCCGGCGGCACCTTCGCGCCGGGAACAAGCCGCACGTCGAAGCTCGACTCGTCGAGGATCATCACGATGTGCGGGGCGCGCTTCGGCGGCTTGCAGGTCTCGTCGGCGGTGAGCTTCAGGCGCTCGGTGACGACCGCGTCGGACTCGAGCACGCCGCGCGTCATGTAGTCGGAGATCGCGACCGACGCCGAGCGGACGAACTTGGAAACGTAGTTCTCCGGCATCCACTTGTCGTCGATGTCGTAGGGCATCGCGAGGGAGAGACCCAGGAGCGCCGCGAGGCAGGCGGCGCCGCCGACGGCGGACGTGCGCGGACGAACGCGATGGTGGTCGATCCACCAGAAGGCAACAAAAGCAGCGATCCCGAGCACGAGGCCGAGCGCCACCGACAGCCGGAGGCCGGGGAAGATCATCAACAGGAAGCCGATCGTGTCCTCGTCGAGGATCATGAGATCCACGAAGTCGGCGGTCATGAACAACGCATCGTGCTTGAAGCGCGAAAGGAGGACGATGAGAGCGATCATCAGGAAGGAGAGCGCCGCCGAGAGGACGGGACGGCGGAGCAGCATCAGCCAGAAGCAGTTGAAGAGCGCCCAGGTGAGGAGGAAGGCGGCCTGGCCCCAGACGCCGACTTCCGACCACAGCATGACGGAGCCGGCGGCGGCGTGGAAGGCGAGCGTCAGGGAAATCGCAATGCGCCGGCGGGCGACGCCGGAGAGGGCGTAGCGGCTGATTTTCGGCAGCGAAGCGGCGGGCTGCATGGCGGACATACGCGCCCGGAGAACAACCATCCCGCCGGCAAGCGGGCCCCGGCGGTGTCATCATCCTGTTACAAGTCCGTCACAAATGGCAAGGGCGCGGCGGCGGGCGGCGCGAAAAAATATTTCCGGCAGGAATATTTGCCCGCCTCAGATCAGTCCAAATCGCGTGGCGAGGGCGGCGAGCCAGACGAGGCCGGCGAGCAGGAGCACGCAGGCGACCGCGGCGGAGCCGTAGTCCTTGATCCGGCCGATGTTCGGGTGGCGCTCGGGCGTCACGTGGTCGGCGAGCTTCTCGATCGCGGTGTTCAGAAGCTCCACCGCCATGACGAGGAGGAGCGCGGAAAGCATCGCCACGTACCAGACGACCGAGGGCGCGATCAGCCAGCCGACCGGCAGCGCCGCGAGGAAGACGACCGCTTCCTCGCGGAAGGCGGCCTCGGTGCGGAGCGCATGGCCGAGCCCGCGGCCGGTGTTGAGCGTGGCTTCGACGATGCGTTTCACCTTAGCTGCGCCCTCATCCGAATCCGCTCATTCCCGCGTAAGCGGGAATCCAGAGCCGCTGCCGCAGTGCTTGCCGCCCTGGGTCCCCGCTTACGCGGGGACGAGCGGGGTGCTGGACCGAGACCGTCAGCCAAACATTGACGCAGGAACCCGTCAATCTTCCAGCCCCGTCGGCACGTTCTTGTTCTCGCTCTCGAGCTTCATGCCGGCGGCGAGCGCCATCGTCTCCATCAGCGCGGCGAAATCCTTCTCGATATACGCCTTGGGATCCTTCTGCAGGATCGCCGCGCCGAAATGCGACTGCAGCACTTCGCGCGTCGCGGCCGTGACCGGCATCGGCACGTCCCACTGGCGGCCGAGCGCGAGGCCGAGGTCGAGGTCCTTGCGCAGGAGCGCGGGCGTGAAGGTCGTGGTCCAGTCGAGGTTCACGAGCGCGGGCGACTTGTAGGCGGTGAACATCGAGCCCATGACCGAATTGTTCATGAAGGCGAGGAAGGCGTGGCGCGGCACGCCCATCTTGTTGGCGAGTAGCGTGATCTCGATCAGGTTCTCGATCACGACGCCGAGCATCACGTTGTGCGCGATCTTGCAGACGCGCGCGAGCTCGCCCTCGCCCACATAGGAGACGCCGCTCGGCGAGAACGCCTTGATCATGTCCTCGACCTTGCGGAAGGCGGGCTCGGCGCCGGAAACGACGGCGGAGAGTTTCCCCGCCTTGATGACTTTCGCATTGCCGGAGATCGGCGCGGCGATGAAATCGGCGCCCGCCTCTTTCAGTTTTTTCCGGACCTCGGCGGAGTCCTCGACGGCGATGGTGGAGCAGTCGACGAAGATCGGCGGCACCTTGCCGTTCGCTTTCGTCACCACGCCGTCCTTGCCGAAATAGACTTCCTTCAGGTCCTTGCCGGTGGAGACGATGGAGAAGACCACGTCGAGACCGGCGAGATCGGCGAGCTGATCGACGATTTTGGCGCCCTTCTGCGCCAGCGGCTCGGCCTTCGCGCGGGTGCGGTTCCAGACGGAGATGTCGAAGCCCGCCTTGGCCAGGCGCTCGGCCATCGCGTAGCCCATGCGGCCCGCGCCGATCCAGCCGATTTTCTGTGTGTTCTGCGCCATTTCCGGTCTCCTCTATGTGCGGATGTGACGGCTATTGAGCACGGCGCGGGGCGGGCTTCAACCGAGCATCCTGCCGCTCCGGAAGGCGTATGATCCGGCGGAAAGGCCGAACTCCGAGGGGCGACGAATGTCCAGAACGAGCGGCGATCTCGGCGAGGACGGGCGGATCAGCTCGGCGTCGGCCGAGCGCAACAAAGGGCCGATCCTCGAGGTGCTGCGGCGCTTTCTGCCGGAGCGGGGCTTCGTGCTCGAAATCGCGAGCGGCACCGGGCAGCACGTCGTGCATTACGCGGCGGCGCTCCCCTCGCTCACGTGGCAGCCGACGGATATCAACGCGGAGCATCTTGCGTCGATCGCAGCCTGGATCCGGCACGCGGAGCTTGCCAACGTGCAGGCGCCGGCCGTGCTCGACGTCGGTGGCGCGTGGCCGGAGGAGCGCGTGGACGCGCTCATCTGCTGCAACATGATCCACATCGCGCCGTGGCAGGCGACGCTGGATTTGGTGCGCGGTGCCGCGAAGGCAGTCGCGCCGGGCGGCGTGCTCTTTCTCTATGGTCCCTACAAACGCTTCGGCCGACACACGGCGCCGAGCAACGAGGCGTTCGACGCGAGCTTGCGGGCGCGCAATCCGGAATGGGGCTTGCGCGACATGGAGACGGTGGTCGAGCTCGCGGCGACAAACGGATTCGATCTCGCGGAGATTGTTGCCATGCCCGCCAATAATTTCTCGGTCGTATTTCGGCGACGGGCGGATTGACGGCCGGATATTCCGGCAAACTATTTCGCTTTGGCCTTCGCCTTCGCGTCGGCCGGTGCGGCGGGGCGAGCCGATGCTGTCGGTGCCTGCAAGTCGGAGAGCGTCGCGATGCCGGTCCAGGCGACGTAGCTGCCGGCACCAAGGAACGTAAGCACCGAAAGCCACATGCAGACAGCGGCCGTGATGCAGACCGCCGGCGCCCCAAGCGCGATGCCGAACAACCTCGCCTTTGGCGGATTCATGTGGTGCTGTTCGTGCACGAGCAGGCAGCGCCGGTGCAGATGATAGTAGGCAATCGCAAGCGCCACGCCGAACAGCATGACGAGCACGCCCACGAACATCGCATGAGTGAGCGGGTCGTAGCTCGGCTGGTCGAGAATCTGCGTGAGGGCGAATAACAGCGCGACCGCGCCGCCGCCATTGGCAAGAAGCAGCCCTCTCGCGGTCTCCCGGTCGATCTGCAGGCGCTGGCCCACCCCGTTCGCCATGCCGCATCGTCCCGATGAAAAAGGGCGGATTCCGGGCTGGCGGGAATTGCGATGTCGCTTCCCGTCATCCTGAGGGGCGACCCGGCTTCGCCGGGCATCCCCGGATCAAGTCCGGGGACAAGCTCTCAGGGTGACGGGCCGCATTATGCCGCCCTTGCAGCCCTGAAGGCGGGGTTACTTCCTTAATCCTCTTTCGGTAATTTGCGGGCGACGAAAGGGCGATCCGCCGCAGGGATTCTTTTCCTGCACGGCGCCCCGCCGGAACGCGACGAGCCGGAATCGAGGATGGCAGGACGATTTGCCTGGGCGAGGCTGCCGGACGAGAAGCTCCTGAAGCTGCGCTTCAAGGACCTCAAGCTCACGATCGAAGGAACGTGGCTGAACCGCCGCCTCAAGGAGCTCCATGCCGAGCTCGACGAGCGCGACATCCGCGTGCGCCCGCACGTGTGGCTGTCGGACGAATGGTTCAGCCCCGACGGCACGCCCGGCTTCGCCATCCCCTTCTATCTCGCGCACCCGCGGCTGATGGCGCTCGAGCGCAAGAAGATCATGGAGGTCGAGGGCGGCTCGATCAACGAGTGCATGCGCATCATGCGGCACGAGATGGGCCACGTGGTGCAGAACGCCTTCCGGCTCAACCGCCGCCGGCGCTGGCAGCAATTGTTCGGTCCGTCGTCGCGGCGCTACCCGAGCTACTACAAGCCGAACCCGGCGAGCCGCAATTTCGTCGAGCACCTGCGGCTGTGGTACGCGCAATCGCATCCGGCGGAGGATTTCGCCGAGACGTTCGCGGTGTGGCTCCGGCCGCGCTCGGACTGGCGCAAGCGCTATGCCGGATGGCCGGCGCTGAAGAAGCTCGAATATGTCGACGAGCTGATGGCGGAGATCGCGGGCAAGCGGCCGAAGGGCATCCGCCGCTTCGAGGTCGATCCGCTGCACCGGCTGACGACCACGCTGGAAGAGCACTACAGGAAGAAGCTCAAGCACTATTCGATCGAGACGCCGACCACCTACGACCGCGACCTGCGCCGCATCTTCTCCGACGACCCGCGCCACAAGCGCTGGCCGGCGGCGACGCTGTTCATCCGCCACAACCGTAAATATTTCCGCGAGACCGTGTCGCGCTGGACCGGCGAATACCAGCTCACGCTGAACGCCGTCCTGGAAGACATGATCGCGCGCTGCCGCGAGCTCGATCTGCGCGCGGTCGGGCCGGAGCGGAGGCTGCGGCAGGAGTTTACCGTGCTTCTGACCGCGAAGACGGTGCACTCGCTCTACAGTCCCTCGCGGCGGCAATGGCTCGCGCTGTGAAACCGCTCCGCGTCCTCGCCCTGCTCGACCGCGATCTGGTGCCGCCGGATTCGCTGAAGGGCCATTCGGAAGAAGAGATCGAGCGCTGGCGCACGGAATATGACGTCGTCAGCACCTTGCGCGCGGCGGGGCACGAGGTGCTGCCGCTCGGCGTCGCCGACGAACTGCGGCCGATCCGCGAGGCGATCGAGAGCTTCAAGCCGCACATCGTGTTCAACCTGCTCGAGGAATTCCAGGGCGAGGTCACCTACGACCAGAACGTCGCAAGCTACCTGGAGCTCACGCGCGTGCCCTATACGGGCTGCAACCCGCGCGGGCTGGTGCTCGCGCGCGGCAAGGACCTGTCGAAGAAGCTCCTGCACTATCACCGCATTCCGGTGCCGTCGTTCACCGTGTTCCCGATCGGGCGCAAGGTGCACCGGCCGAAGCGGCTCGGCTTCCCGCTGATCGTCAAAAGCCTGACGGAGGATTCCTCGTTCGGCATCGCGCAGGCGTCGGTGGTGCACAGCGACGAGAAGCTCGCGGAGCGCGTCAGCTACATCCACGAGCGGATCGGGACAGCGGCGATCGTCGAGCAATATATCGAGGGGCGCGAAATCTACGTGGGCGTCCTCGGCAACGAGCGGCTCAGGGTGCTGCCGGTGTGGGAGCTGACGGTCAAGGACATGGCGGAGGGCGCGCGGCTGATCGCCACCGAGCGCGTCAAGCTCGACACGAAATACCAGAAGCGCGTGGGCGTGCAGATCGGTCCGGCCAAGGACCTGTCGCCGGAGCTGCGGGCGAAGATCGTGCGCTACGCCAAGCGCATCTGCCGCACGCTGGAGCTCGACGGCTATTGCCGCATCGACTTCCGGCTGGCGGAGAACGGGACGCCGTACTTTCTGGAGGCAAACCCGAACCCGGAAATCGCCAAGTCGGAGGAATTCGCGCAGGCCGCGAAATCCGCGGGGCTGAGCTATCGCCGGCTGCTCAACCGCATCCTCGCGCTCGGCATGAGCCGCGCAAGGGCGAAGACGGAGGAGTGAGGTCATTCCGCTCGTCCCCGCGAAAGCGGGGACCCAGGGCAACAATCGAAAGCGCAAGCTGCCCTGGATTCCCGCTTTCGCGGGGACGAACGGCGACGGATTTAACGCCCGGGCAGCGTCTCGATCAACTCGTCGAGCAGGCGGTAGAGGTCGCGCAGCTTCTGCGCGCCGATGTCGCGCTCCATGGCGGCGTAGATTTCCTCCGACTCCGGCGCGACAGTGCGGAACAGCGCGCGGCCGCGCGGCGTGATGGAGACGACCACGCGGCGCTGGTCCTGCTTGTGGTTCCTGCGCGAGACGTAGCCGGCGCGGACGAGCTTCGGCAGCATGCGTGACAGGCTCGCGGGATGGATCTGGCACTGCTCGGCGAGCGCGCCGATCTCCATGCCGCCGGCATCGGCGAGCGCGCGGATGATGCGCCACTGCTGGTCGCTGAAGCCGTGCGCGGCAAGGTGCGGGCGGAAACGGCGCATGACGGCCTCGCGCGCGCGCATCAACTGCATGGGCAGCGAGCGCGAGAACGGCCGCATGGCGGCGCCATTCGACTTCTTCGATTTTTGTTTGCCGCTGCCGTTTTTCATCGCGTTACCCGTTCGTCCCCGCGAAAGCGGGGACCCAGACTGCGCCCGCACTGGATTCCCGCTTGCGCGGGAATGAGCGGAGGGCGTTGCGCATGCTCATCGCTTTACAACTTCGTCTTCAACCGTGTTGCGCAGGAGGCCGATGCCCGGCACCTCGACCTCGACCACGTCGCCGGGCACGAGCCAGCGCGGCGGGTCGAAGCGGGCGCCGGCGCCGGTCGGCGTGCCCGTCACGATCACGTCGCCGGGCTTCAGCGTGGTGAAGGTGGAGATGTAATTCAGGAGATAACCGAAGTCGAAGATCATGTTCGCGGTGGTGTCGTGCTGGCGCACCTCGCCGTTGACGCGCGTGGTCAGCTCGAACGGCTTCGAGAAGTCGAACTCGTCGGCGGTGACGAGGAAAGGACCGATCGAGCCCGAGGCGTCGAAGTTCTTGCCCTGCGTTGTGTTGAACTTGGCGTGGCGCACCCAGTCGCGGATCGTGCCCTCGTTGCAGAGGGTGAGGCCGGCGACATGTTCGAGCGCGCGCCCGCGCGGAATGCGGCGGCCGGCCTTGCCGACGACGAGCACGATCTCGCCTTCATAGTCGAGCTGCGGGCTTTCCGGTGGACGGACGATCGGCTGTCCGTGACCGACGAGCGAGCCCGGCGCGCGGCAGAACAGGCTCGGATATTTCTGCTCCTCGGAATTGTCTTTGTACTCCGCGTTGCGGTTGGCGTAGTTGACGCCGACGCAGATGATCTTTTCCGGCGTGCGGACGGGCGGGAGCAGCGTCACGTCCTTCAGTGCCACGTCGGGCTTCGCGCCCGCTTCCTTCGCGATTTCGCCGAGCGCGCTCGCGCGCAGCACGTCGAACAGGCTTGCGAACTTCGTGCGGCGTCCGAGATCGACGATGCCGTCACCGGCGACGATGCCGAAGCTTTCCTTGCCGTTCGCGGAGTAAGTGACGAGTTTCATTTCCAGTCTAGTTCCGGTTGATCCACTCCACCCCGCTCGTCCCCGCGAAAGCGGGGACCCAGTCTGGATTCCCGCTTGCGCGGGAATGAGCGGATTAAATGGTTTTGCTTTACTCCGCGGCCTCGCGGGGGAGGAGGCCAGCGTCCTGCAGCACCTTGTCGAGGCGCTTTTCCAACTCGGGCATGGCCGGGACCATGGGCAGGCGATGCTCGTTGTCCGGGATGATGCCGAGGCGCTTGGCCATGTACTTCATCGGCGTCGGGTTGGTCTCGAAGAAGACGGCCTTGTTCAGCCCGTGCAGACGGTAGTGCAGGTCCTGCGCGGTCTTCAGGTCGCCGCGCCAGACGGCCTCGCACATCTCGGCGAGCACTTTCGGCCGCAGGTTGCCGACGGCGTTCATCAGCCCGCAGGCGCCGACCGTCATCATCGGGAACGAAAGGTCCTCGAGCCCGACGAAGATGCGGAAGTCGCGGCCCACGGCGGCGAGGCATTCGGTGACGAAATCGAGATCGTTCACCGCGTGCTTCATGCCGACGAAGCCGGGGGATTTTTCTTTCAGCTCCTTCACCGTGTCGAGGGTAACGCTAACCGCGGTGCGGCCGGGGATGTGATAGATCATCCACGGCGTGTCGATGCCGCGCATCACTTCCAAATAATACTGCACCATGCCGCGCTGCGGCGGCCGCGTGTAATAGGGCGTGACGATGAGCAGCGCGTCGGCGCCGGCGTCGGCGGCGTGCTTCGTGAGAATCTTCGTCTCCCACAGCGACTGCGAGCCGGTGGCGGCAACGATCGGCACGCGGCCCTTGGCGGTCTTGATTGCGACATCCACCAGCCTGTTGCGCTCGTCGGTGGTGAGCGAGGCAGGCTCCGAAGTGGTGCCGTTCACGAGAATGCCGTGGGAACCTTCGCGGATCTGGAATTCCACGAGGCGGGCGTAGGTGTCGTAGTCGACCTCGCCCTTCCTGAAGGGCGTAATGAGCGGCGGAATCGAGCCTTTCAGGCGGTCGAGGGGCAGCGGCATGTTTCGGCTCCCTGGGATTCCCGCTTCTGGATTCTTGTTCGGCGACTTCCGGTTCCGCCTGCGCGCCGCGCTTGCCGGGACGGCCGCCGGCGTGATATTTAACATGTTAAGTTTCTCGGCGGTCGGCGTCAATCGCCGCCGCTTATAAGAACAAAACCAGGGAGCGAGCTCATGCCGCATCTCATCGTCGAATATTCGACGAACATCGAGGCGGAAGTTCCTCCGCAGCAGATTCTCGACGACTTCCACGCGGCGGCGCTTTCGACCGGCATCTCCGAGCCGGTGGGCGTGCGCACCAGGCTCGCGCGGCGCGAGTTCTACAAGCTCAGCGACGACGGCGGCGACAACGCCTTCATGCACATCACGGCACGGCTGCGCCGCGGCCGCACGGTGGAGCAGAAGAAGGCGTTGCTCGCCGCGCTGATGGAGCAGGCGAACAAGACGCTGGCGCCGGCCTTCGCCGCGCGGCCGCTCGCGCTCACCATCGAAGTCCATGAAATCGACCCGGAGTTCCGGGTCATGCGCAACGGCCTGCGCGAGCGGGCCAAACTGGGTGCCGCATGAACGCGCCGTTCGACCAGAGCATCGCCAAGGCGGAAAAGCATCTCACGCGCTTTCGGCAGGGGACGGTCGCGCATCTTATCGATGGCAAGCCGGACTTCGGCGACGGCAGGACGTTCGAGAGCCTGTCGCCCATCGACAATTCGGTGCTGGCGAAGGTGGCGCACGGCACGGCCGCCGACATCGACCGCGCGGCGAAAGTCGCGAAGCGCGCCTTCGCAAGCTGGGGCAAGACGAGCGGCGCCGCGCGCAAGAAAATCCTGCACAAGGTCGCCGACGCGATCGAGGCGCGCGCCGACGAGATCGCGCTCGTCGAGTGCATGGATACGGGCCAGCCGATCCGCTACATGAGCAAGGCGGCGCTGCGTGCGGCGGAGAACTTCCGCTTCTTCGCCGACCGCGCGCCCAACGCGCAGGACGGGCTGTCGCTGATCGCGCCGGGACAGCTCAACTACACGATCCGGCAGCCGATCGGGCCCGTGGGCGTCATCACGCCGTGGAACACGCCGTTCATGCTGTCGACCTGGAAGATCGCGCCGGCGCTCGCTGCGGGCTGCACGGTCGTGCACAAGCCCGCCGAGTGGAGCCCCCTCACCGCAGCGCTCCTTTCGGAGATCGCGCTGGAAGCGGGGCTGCCTGCGGGCGTCTTGAACACCGTGCACGGCTTCGGCGAGGACGCGGGCCGCGCGCTCACCGAGCATCCCGACATCAAGGCGATCGGCTTCGTCGGCGAGTCGGCCACCGGCAGCGCGATCATGGCGCAGGGCGCCCCTACCCTGAAGCGCGTGCATTTCGAGCTCGGCGGCAAGAACCCGGTGATCATCTTCGAGGACGCCGACCTCGACCGCGCGCTCGATGCGGCGCTCTTTATGATCTACTCGCTGAACGGCGAGCGCTGCACCTCGTCGAGCCGGGCGCTGATCCAGGCGTCGATCTATGACGAATTCTGCCGGCGCGCGGCGGAGCGCGTGAAGAAGATCAAGGTCGGGCATCCGCTCGACCCGGCGACCGAGATCGGGCCGCTGATCCATACGCGGCACTTGGAGAAAGTGCTGAGCTACGTGGAGCTCGCGCGCCAGGAAGGCGCCAAGGTCGCGGTCGGCGGCGGGCGCGCGGGCGACGCCGGCAACTACGTGCAGCCGACGCTCTACACGCATGCGACGAACGACATGCGCATCGCGCAGGAGGAAATCTTCGGCCCGGTGCTGACGGCGATCCCGTTCCAGGACGAGGCCGAGGCGCTGTCGATCGCCAACGACGTGCGCTATGGCCTCACCGGCTACATCTGGACGCGCGACGTCTCCCGCGCGCACCGCTTCGCGCAGGCGCTGGAAGCCGGCATGATCTGGGTGAACTCGGAGAACGTGCGCCACCTGCCGACGCCGTTCGGCGGCGTGAAGGCGTCGGGCATCGGCCGCGACGGCGGCGACTACAGCTTCGATTTCTACATGGAGACCAAGAACATCGCGGTCGCCGTCGAGGATCACAAGATCCCGAAGATCGGAGGGTGATCGATGCGTACGCCCCGATTCAATTCGCGCCGTCATCCTGAGGTGCGCGGCGAAGCCGCGCCTCGAAAGATGGCGGCGCCGCCACCCTTCGAGGCTCGCGCGCTGTGCGCGCTCGCGCCTCAGGGTGACGGCGCGCTATTTCAGCATTCACCAGCAATCGAGCCATTGCAATGACAGTCAAGCCACCGGTCTATCACCCGCCCTTCAACGTGCTGCGCGTGAGCCACGTGGAGCTCGGCGTCACCGATCTTTCGGCGTCGCGCGCGTTCTATGTCGATTGCCTCGGCCTCCTGGTCGCCGACGAGGCCAAGGACACGCTCTATCTGCGCGGCATCGAGGAGCGTAATCACCATTCGATCGTGCTGCGCGAGACCGGCAAGCCGCTCTGCTACGCGCTCGGCTACAAGGTGGCGAGCGAGCAGGATCTCGATCAGGCCGCACCGTGGTTCGAGGCGAAGGGCCTGCCCGCCGAGTTCCGCAACGTGCCGTTCCAGGGACGCACGCTGTTCGCGCGCGACGTGCGCGGCATGCCGCTCGAGTTTTACGCGAAGATGGAGCAGCGGCCGAGCGCCTTGCAGAAATACGGCCTGCACCGCGGCGCGCGCATCCAGCGCATCGACCATCTCAACTGCTTCACCGACGACGTGCAGTCGAGCTACGAGTTCTACAACGACCTCGGCTTCCGGCTGACGGAATACACCGAGACGGAAGACAAGCCGCCGCAGTTCTGGGCGGTGTGGATGCACCGCAAGGGCAACGTGCACGACATCGCCTTCACCAACGGCAAGGGCCCGCGGCTGCATCACGTCGGCGTGTGGACCGCGAGCGCCATCGACATTCTCAACGTCTGCGACGTCATGGCGACGACCGGCTACCTCGCCAACATGGAGCGCGGGCCGGGCCGGCACGGCATCTCCAACGCCTTCTTCCTTTATGTGCGCGACCCGGACGGGCATCGCGTCGAGATGTTCACGAGCGATTATCTCACTGTCGACCACGACCACGAGCCGATCCGCTGGACGCTGCGCGACCCGCAGCGGCAGACGCTGTGGGGGCATCCCGCGCCGAAGTCGTGGTTCGAGGAGGGCAGCGTGTTCGAGGGCTGCGACGTACGGCCGCCGGTGCTTGAGGCGCAGCCGATCGTGGCGCGATAATTACTGTCATTCCGGGCCCGGAATCCAAATGGCATTTCAGCTTTATGATGAAAGGCCGCATGGATTCCGGGCTCGCGGGCTTCGCCCGCGCCCTGGAATGACATAAGAAAAAAGCATCATCGGAGACGCCAAGCATGCACAAGATCAATCCGCCGTTTCGCGCCGAGCACGTGGGCAGCTTCCTGCGGCCGCAGGAGCTGAAGGACGCGCGTGCGAAGCATGAACGCGGCGCGCTCGACGATGCCGGGCTGAAGGCGATCGAGGACAAGGCGATCGAGCGCGTGATCCGCCAGCAGGAGGAGAACGGCCTGCAGAGCATCACCGACGGCGAGTTCCGCCGCGCGTTCTGGCACTACGACTTCCTGCAGGCGCTCAAAGGCGTCGAGACCTACTACGCGGATCAGGGCATCCAGTTCAAAGGGGCGGCGCTGAAGCCGATCATGCTGCGAGTGAAGGAGAAGCTCGGCTTTTCCAATCATCCGATGGTCGAGCACTTCCGCTTCGTGCAGGCGCACGCAAAGAAGATGCCGAAGATGACCATCCCCTCGCCCACCGCGCTGCATTTTCGGTTCGGGCGCAAGGCGGTGCCGGAAGCGGTCTATCCGAAGATGGAGGATTTCTACCGCGACCTCGGCGCGGCCTACGCGAAGGCCGTGCGCGCCTTCGCCGACGCGGGCTGCGAGTATCTGCAGCTCGACGAGGTGTATCTCGCCTACCTGTGCGACCCGGAGCAGCGCGAAGGCTTGAAGCAACGCGGCGAGGACCCGGAGACGCTGCCGAAGACCTACGCCAAGCTCATCAACGACTCGATCGCGCAGGCGCCCGCCGACATGCTGATCGGCATGCATCTCTGCCGCGGCAATTTCCGCTCCACCTACGTCGCGTCGGGCGGCTATGAGCCGGTGGCGGAAGTCCTGTTCAACGACATCAACGTGCACGCCTATTTCATGGAGTTCGACACCGAGCGCGCAGGCGGGTTCGAGCCGTTGCGCTTCGTGCCGAAGAACAAGACGGTCGTGCTCGGGCTGATCACCTCGAAGACCGGCAAGCTGGAAGCGAAGGACGAGATCAAGCGGCGGATCGACCAGGCCGCGAAGTTCGTGCCGATGGAGCAGCTTTGCCTGAGCCCGCAGTGCGGCTTCTCCTCCACCGAGGAAGGCAATCTGCTCAGCGAAGACGAGCAGTGGCGGAAGATCCGGCTGGTGCGGGAGATCGCCGACGAGGTGTGGGGCTAACACTGTACGCTCGTCCCCGCGAAAGCGGGGACCCAGTACTTCTATTTCCTGGATTCCCGCTTTCGCGGGAATGAGCGGATAGGGCTGTCACCCCGCCCCCGCGTCCGCCACGAAGCCCGCGGCCTTGATGCCGGCGACGGCGACGGTCTCGTCGTTGTCCGAGGTGTCGCCGGAGACGCCGACCGCGCCGATCACGTCGCCCGCGGCGTCGCGGATCAGCACCCCGCCGGGAACCGGAATGAAGGTGCCGCCGACGACGTGCGCCAGCGCGGCGGCGAAATGCGGCCGCTCGAGCGCGACCTTGTTCAGGTTGCGCGAGCCCTGGCCCATCGCGAGGCACCCGTACGCCTTGCCGTGCGCCACCTCGAAGCGCTTGAGGCTCGTCTTGTCCTCGGCGGCATAGGCCTTGAGCGCGCCGCGCGCGTCGAGCACCACGACGCCGAGCGGCTTCATCGCGGCGGCGCGCGCATGCTGTAGCCCCGCGGCGATGATCTTCTGCGCGGCTTCGAGCGTAAGATCGGTCATTGATCCCCTCCCCCTGGAACGGCAACGCGCCGATCCGGCGCGCCGCTTTTCGGCAGCGCATCATGACACATGGTTGTGGTCCCGCGCGCTCGCTGCCACAATGTATACTAATCGACCGGATCGCCAAGCAGCCGACGCAAGAGCCGCGCAAGCCCGAACATTCAGAACATAACGGATGGGAGGAACGCATGCTTCGATTCAAGTCACTCTTTTCATTGTTGTGCGGATTGACGCTATTCGCCGCCGCCGCCGCCGCACAGACGGAAATCAAGTTCGGCCATGTGGGTGCGCCGGGCTCGCTGTTCGCACAGTCGGCCGAGCTCTACGCCAAGGCGGCGAACGCCAAGCTCGGCGACAAGGCCAAGGTCGTCGTCTATGGCTCGAGCCAGCTCGGCAGTGACGGCGAGCTGCTGAAGAAGCTCAAGCTCGGCACCGCCGACCTCGCGCTGCCCTCCACGGTGATGACCTCGGTGGCGCCGGAGTTCGGCGTGTTCGAGATGCCCTATCTCGTGCAGAACCGCGCGCACGCGGCGCGCATCGCCGAGCAAGTGATCCGCCCGACGCTCGGCCCGATCGTCGAGAAGCAGGGCTACAAGATCATCGGCGTGTGGGAGAACGGCTACCGCCACATCACCAACAACAAGAAGCCGATCGTCAAGCCCGACGATCTGCAGGGCGTGAAGCTGCGCGTGCCGGGCGGCGTGTGGCGCGTGAAGATGTTCCAGGCCTACGGCGCCGCACCCAGCCCGATGGAGCTGAAGGAAGTGTTCGTCGCGCTGCAGACCGGCGTGATGGACGGGCAGGAGAACCCGCTGACGCAGATCTACTCGCAGAAGTTCCAGGAAGTGCAGAAGTACCTGTCGATGACCGGCCACGTCTATACGCCGGCCTTCGTCACGGCGGGCGCGAGCTGGTCACGCTTTCCGGCGGACGTGCAGAAGATCCTCGCCGACACGGCGAAGGAGGTCGAGCCGCAGGTGCTCGCGCTCGCCGAGAAGCTCGACAACGAGCTGGTCGACAAGATGAAGGCGTCGGGCATCGCCGTGAACGAGGCGGACAAGAACGCCTTCGTGGCGGCAAGCAAGGCGATCTACGAGGAGTTTGCGAAGCAGGTACCGGGCGGACAGGCGCTGATCGACAAGTCGCTCAGCCTCGCCAAGGGTTCCTGACGCTCCCGAACGCGCGTGCCGGGCCGCGGCCCGGCACGCCGCCCGCTGCCGATCCTCCTTCACCGCGCTGCCTGGCCGGAATTTTCATGCATTCGTTTCGCCGCTACTACGAACGCTTCCTCGAAGCGATCGCCTTCGTGCTCATGGTCGCCGTCACGCTGATCGTGATCGCAGGCTTCGCCTTCCGCTGGGCCGGGCACGCGCTCGTCTGGTACGACGAGATCGCCGCGATCTCCCTCGCTTGGCTCACCTACTACGTCGCCGCGCTCGCGGCGCTGCGCGGCAGCCACCTCGGCTTCTCGGGCTTTGTCAACTCGCTGCCGCCCCGATGGCGCGTGGCCGCGACGCTCGCGGGCTCGCTCATCTCCATCGGCTTCTTCGTGGTGCTGGGCTACGCCGGCTACCACGTGATGCAGGTCATTTCCGGCCTCACCCTCGTCTCGCTGCCGGAGGTGCAGCAGAGCTGGACGTCGTCGGCGCTGCCGATCGGCTCGGCCCTGTTCGTCATCGCCGAGCTCCTGCGGCTGCCGGATGCGCTGGCGGAGGCGCGGCGCGGGCCGATCGTCGACGCCGAGCTGAAAGAAGCGCTGGAAGAGGCCGCGATCGTCGCCGCCCAGCAGAAGGAGGCGGCGCGATGACCGCCATCCTCCTCGGCATGCTGGTGGCGCTGATCGCGCTCGTCATGCTCAACGTGCCGATCGGGATCGCGCTCGGCGTGATGGCGCTCGGCGCGATCGTGCTGACGCAGGGCACGTACATGCTGCCGAACCTCGCGCTCGTCATGTACGAAGGCGCGACGAACTTCTCGCTGCTCGCGATCCCCATGTTCATCCTCGCCGGCGCGATCATGAACTCGTCGTCGATCACGCAGCGGCTGATGGACTTCTGCATGGCGCTTGTGGGCTTCATCCGCGGCGGCCTCGCGCACGTGAACATCGTGCAGTCGATGTTCTTTGCGGAAATCTCCGGCTCCGCCGTGGCGGACGTGGCCGCGACCGGCCCGATCATCATGCCGGCGATGATGAAGCGCGGCTATTCGCGCGAGTTCACCGCGGCGGTCACCTCGTCCTCGGCGTCGCTCGCCATCATCATCCCGCCGTCGATCCCGATGATCCTCTATGCGGTGATGGGAAACGTATCGGTGGTGCAGCTGTTCGTCGCCGGCATCATTCCCGGCATCCTCGGCGGCTTCGCCATGATGGGGATATCCTACTACCTCGCACGCAAGCTGAACTGGCCGGTGGAGGACAAGTTCAATCTCTGCCGCGTGTGGGTGACGTTCAAGGAATCCGCCTGGGCGCTCCTGTTGCCGCTCATCATCCTCGGCGGCATCTTCGGCGGCTATGTCACCGCGACCGAGGGTGCTGCGCTCGCGGTGGTGGCGGCGCTGTTCATCGCCGGCGTCGTCCACCGCGACCTCGACTTCAAGCAGCTCTACCGCGCGGCAATCGACGGGGCGGTGCAGACCGCGGTCGTGATGATCCTGATCGCGAGCTCGGCGCTCCTCGGCGTCTATCTCACCGAGCAGCAGGTGCCGCAGACGCTGGCGGCGGCAATGCTGTCGTTCACGCAGAATCAATACGCGGTGCTGGCGATCCTCAACGTCTTCTTCCTGATCGTCGGCCTGTTCCTGCACTCGGCGGCGGCGATCATCCTAGTCGTGCCCATCGTGCTGCCGCTCATCACCCAGATCGGGATCGACCCGGTGCACTTCGGCATCATCGTCACGCTCAACCTCGCGATCGGCCAGCAGACGCCGCCGGTGGCGAGCGTCCTGATCGCCACCTGTGCCATCGCCAAGGCCGACATCTGGGAGGTGACGAAAGTGAATGTCTGGTTCATCGCGACGCTGCTCGCGGTGCTGCTGCTCGTCACCTACGTGCCGTTTACGGCGATGGGGCTCGTGGACCTCTTCTACAAGTGAGCGGCGAGCACGCGGGCGACGTGCAGCGCTTCGCGGCCTGCGCCGTGCGCGATCTGCTCGCGGCAGGAGGTGCCGTCGGCGACGACGATCGTTTCGGGCGCGGCCTTGCGCACGGCGGGTAGCAGCGAAAGCTCGCCCATGGCGAGTGAGGCGTCGAGCGTCTCGGCCTGATAGCCGAAGCTGCCGGCCATGCCGCAGCAGCTCGATTCGACCGTTTCCACCGACAGGCCGGGAATGAGCCGGAGCGTTTGCTCGACCGCGCCCATCGCGCCGAAGGATTTCTGGTGGCAGTGGCCGTGCAGGAGGACGCGAGCCTTACTCTCCTTCACGGGCAACCTGAATCGCCCCGCCCCTGCCTCGCGGGCGATGAATTCCTCGAACAGCAGGACATTGCCGGACAGCCGGCGCGCGGCTTCGCTCTTCAGGAGCGCCGGAATCTCGTCGCGGAAGCCGAGGACGCAACTCGGCTCGAGGCCGACCACCGGTACGCCGCGCTCGACGAACGGCGCGAGCGCGGCAATGCTGCGTTCCGCTTCTTCCTTCGCTTGCTTCACGGCACCCGCCGCGAGGAAGGTGCGGCCGCAGCAGAGCGGGCGCTTGCTGCCATCGGCGGGCGTCGCGAGGTGAACGCGATAGCCGGCCGCACGCAGGACCGTGAGCGCGGCGTCGAGATTCTCGCGCTCGAAATAGCGGTTGAAGGTGTCGGCGAAGAGGACGACTTCTTTAGTTCCCTCATGCGCGGGCTTGACCCGCGCATCCAGATCGTCGGTTGCCAAGTCCGCGGCTCTGGATGGCCGGATCAAGTCCGGCCATGAGGGAGTATTGGGATCGCGAAAATAATCTGACCGCCACCTCGGCAGCTTCCGCCGCGCGCTGAAGCCGGCAAGCGCCTCCGACAGCTTCGCCGCGCCGGGGAGCGCGTCGCGCAGGTTCAGGAGCCACGGCACCTTCGCGGCATAGGGCGCGTAGCGCGGCAGCCAGCCGACCAGCCGGTCGCGCAGCGACAGGCCGTGCTTCGCCGCGCGGGCGGCGAGCACCTCGATCTTCATGCGCGCCATGTCGACGCCGGTCGGGCATTCGCGGCGGCAGCCCTTGCAGGAGACGCAGAGCTTCAAGGTCTCCAGCATCGCGTCGGACGTGAACGCATCCGGCCCGAGCTGGCCGGAGATGGCGAGCCGCAGCGTATTGGCGCGGCCGCGCGTGACGTCCTGCTCATTCCAAGTCACGCGATAGCTCGGGCACATGACGCCGGCGACGAACTTGCGGCAGGCGCCGTTGTTGTTGCACATCTCGACGGCGCCCTGAAAGCCGCCGGCGGCGCCCGTGTATTCCGACCAGTCGAGGACGGGCGCGAAATCCTCCACGCGGTAATCCGGGCCGTAGCGAAAGTTCGCGCGGTCGTCGAACTTCGGCGCGCGCACGATCCTGCCCGGATTGAACAGGCCGTCCGGGTCGAAGCGGTCCTTTACTTCCTCGAAGGCGCGGACGAGACGCGCGCCGTATATCGGCGCGTGAAACTCGGAGCGCAGCAACCCGTCGCCATGCTCGCCGGAGTGCGAGCCCTTGTACTCGCGCACCATGGCGAATGCCTCCTCGGCGATGGCGCGCATGGCCTTCACGTCCTTCTCGAGCCGCAGGTTCAGCACCGGGCGCACGTGCAGGCAGCCGACGGACGCGTGCGCGTACCAGGTGCCGCGGGTGCCGTGCTTCTCGAAGACATCGGTGAGGCGCGCCGTGTAGTCGGCAAGGTGCTCGAGCGGCACCGCGCAGTCCTCGACGAAGGAGACGGGCTTGCCCTGCTCCTTCATCGACATCATCACGTTGAGGCCGGAGGCGCGGAGCTCCGCGATCGCCGTCTGCAGCGCGGGCTCGGTCACGTCGACCATCCCGCCCCACTTTGCGCCGGGCTTGTCCCAGCCGAAGCCGAGGTCGCCCATCAGCTCGTGCAGGCGCGCGAGCCGGCGCAGGTTCTCCTCCTGGTCGTCCTCGCCGAACTCGACGAGCAGGATGGCGTCAGGCTCGCCGCGCACGAATTGCTCGAGCGTCGGGCGGAAGATGGCGATGTCGCGGGCAAGCCCGATCATGGTGCGGTCGACGAGCTCGACGGCGATCGGCGCGAGCTTCACGAGGTGCCGGGCCGCGTCCATCGCTTCATAGAAGCTGCCGAAGTGGCAGGCACCGACGGCGCGGCGGCCGAGCAGCGGCCAGAGCTTCAGCTCCACTTTCGTGGTGAAGGCGAGCGTGCCTTCGGAACCGACGAGAATGTGCGCGAGGTTGAGATCGTTCCTGCCCGGCGTCAGCGCATCGAGATTGTAGCCGCCGACGCGGCGCTGCACCTTGGGAAAGCGAGCCTCCACCTCCGCCGCTTCGCGCGCACCGAGCGCCAGGAGATCGCGGGCGAGCGGCTTCAGCGGCGACGCGTCGGCAATGTCGGAGAGGTCGGCGTTGGTGCGGCCGAAATGCGCGGCGGTGCCGTCGGCGAGCACGGCGTCGATCGAGAGCACGTTGTCGCGCATGGTGCCGTAGCGCAGCGAGCGGCCGCCGCAGGAATTATTGCCGGCCATGCCGCCGATCGTCGCGCGGGACGCCGTCGAAACGTCCACCGGAAACCAGAGCCCGTGCAGGCGGAGTTGCCGGTTCAGCTCGTCAAGCACGATCCCCGGCTCCACCAGGCAGCGGCGGCCCTCGAGGTCCAAATCAAGAATGCGCGTGAGGTGCTTCGAGCAGTCGACGACCAGCGACCCGTTCACGGTCTGCCCGCACTGCGAGGTGCCGCCGCCGCGCGCGAGTACGGTTGCGCCTTCCTGATCGGCGATGGCAATGGCGCGTTCGGCTTCCTCGATGGTGCGCGGCACCACCACGCCCACCGGTGTCACCTGATAGTGGGAAGCGTCGGTGGCGTAGCGCCCGCGGCTGAAGCGGTCGAACAGCACGTCGCCGCCGATTTCGCGCCGGAGCCGGCGCTCCAGCGCGGGCATCAACGCTGCCATGCAGAACTCCGCGGGCGCGCTGCGGCAGTGCAGCGACATTTCGGGCGGCGGTCCCGGCTCTCGCCGCTTGACCGGATGCTGGCCTTGTCCATAGGAGACTTATAGCGGATCAAGCGATCCGATGCGCGCTCGTGCGCGACAAGAAATCCGGGAGAACCATCATGGCAACGAACCGTTCGCGCACACCTGGCCGGCATTTCCTGCAGATCCCCGGACCGAGCCCGTTGCCGGACCGCATCCTGCGCGCGATGGACATGCCGATCATCGATCATCGCGGACCGGAGTTCGCCCGGCTCGCGCGGCGCGTGCTCGACGGCATCAAGACCATCTTCAAGACCCGCAATCCGGTCGTCATCTACCCGTCGTCCGGAACGGGCGCGTGGGAAGCGGCGCTCGTCAACACGCTGTCGCCGGGCGACCGCGTGCTCATGTACGAGACCGGGCAGTTCGGCACGCTGTGGAAGAACATGGCGCTGAAGCTCGGCCTCGACCCGATCTTCATCGAGTCGGACTGGCGCACGGGCGCCGATGCGAAGGCCATCGAAGCGAAATTGCGCGAGGACAAGGCGCACAAGATCAAGGCGGTCGCCGTGCTGCATAACGAGACCTCAACCGGCTGCGTCTCGCATCCGGCGGAGATCCGCAAGGCGATCGACGCGGCGGGCCACCCTGCCCTTCTCCTCGTCGACACGATCTCGTCGCTTGCGTCGATGGACTACCGCCACGACGAATGGGGCGTCGACGTCACGGTGGGCGGCGCGCAGAAGGGCCTGATGCTGCCGCCCGGCGTCTCCTTCAACGCGGTGAGCGACAAGGCGCTCGCGGCGGCGAAGAGCGCGAAGCTCGCGAAATCGTTCTGGTCGTGGGAGGAGATGATCGCGACCAACAAGAACAACTATTTCCCCTATACGCCGGCGACCAACATCCTCTACGGGCTCGCCGAGTCGATCGACATGCTGCACGAGGAAGGGCTCGACAACGTGTTCGCGCGGCACGACCGGCTAGCGGAAGCAACGCGGCGGGCGGTGCGCGCCTGGGGGCTGGAAATCCTCTGCCGCGAGCCGAAGCACTATTCCTCGACGATCACCGCGATCCTGATGCCGGACGGGCACAATGCCGACCGCTTCCGCGACGTCGCGCTCGACAATTTCAACATCTCCTACGGCATGGGACTGGGGAAGATCGCCGGCAAGGTGTTCCGCATCGGCCATCTCGGCGACACCAACGACGCCACGATCATCGGCGCGCTCGCGGCGACGGAGATGGCGCTCGCGATCGCCGGCGTGCCGCACAAGAAGGGCGGCGTGCAGGCGGCGATGGATTATCTGATTGCGGAGACGGGAAAGGCGGCGAAGGCGGCGGGATAGCGGTGTTCGGCGCCTCATCCTTCGAGACGCCTCGCTTCGCTCGGCTCCTCAGGATGAGGCGCTGGGGCGTCTCGAACCATGGGGCGCTTTTTCAGGGCGACTTGATGCCCTTCCGCTCGCCGGAAACTTCGGCGAGGAGATCCAGATTGTTCTGGATGAATGCGCTGTCCGGGTCCTTGGCCTTGGCGGCGAGGAGCTTCTTGCGCGCGGTCTTGTAGTCGCCGCGCAGCATGAAGGAGAAGCCCTGGTTGTTCAGGATCTCCGGCGTCGGGCCGAGCAGGACGATGGCCTGCTCATAGGCGCGGTCGGCCAGATCGAAGCGGCGCAGACGGTCGTAGGAGGCGGCGAGGCCCACCCAGGCTTCCGCGGCTTTCGGCTGCGCCTCGACGGCCTTGCGGAAGTGCTTCTCCGCGAGACCGTAATTCTGTTCCTTGTAGTGGCGTTTGCCGAGGCTGAGATCGTCCTTGGGGTCCTCGCCAAGGACGTCGCTGCCCGTCGCAAGGACGCCGGTTTCGCCGCCCGTGGCAATGGTGCCGGTCGTGTCGGCCAGTTGCTGCGTGCTTTCGCAACCGGCCACCCACACGCCGCAAGCGGCCACAACCAGAAGCCGCGCTACTCCAACTCGCATCGGCAAGCTCCCGGCGCGCAACGACATGCGCGGCCAAGCCCAATGGCCGGTGCATCCTGCTGCGCGCGGTTTTCCGAAAAACCCCAGCAGGGCCAAGCTAGTTCACGATGGTTAAAAATTCCTCGCCACGGAACCCGCGGCCGGCGGATCAAGAGCCGCTGAAGCGGACGAAGACCGGCAGCATGATGACGATGATCAGCACCGGGAAGATGCAGAGAATCAACGGCACGGAGAGCTTGGCCGGCAGGCTGTAGGCTTTCTCCTCGGCGCGGGAGAGCCGCTTGTGGCGCATGTCGTCGCTATAGACGCGGAGGGCGTCGGTCATGCTGGAGCCGAGCTCCTCGGATTGCTGCAGCAGCGTGGCAAAGGAGCGCGCCTCCGCCAGGCCAAGCCGGTCGCCGAAATGCTCGAGCGCGTCGCTGAGCGCACGGCCGGCGCGCATCTCCAGGGTGGTCATGTGGATGTTGGCGCCGAGCGACGGATAGGAGTCGGCGAGCTCGCGGCCGACGCGGTCGAGCGCCGCCTCCATGCTGAGGCCGGCATCGGCGCAGACGACGAGCAAATCCATGAAGTCGGGAAAGCCGGCGCGGTGCTCGGCCTGCCGCGCCGCAATTCGGCGGTTGACATAGATGCTCGGCACGAAATACCCGAGCAGGCCCGCGACGCCGACCAGCGGCCAGAACATGCCTTTCGCATTCGGCATGACCGTCGGCAGCAGGAAGAACGCCCCGACCGCGCAAACGACCGCGAGCACGAGGCGGGCCACGAAGTAATAGGCCGCCGCCTGCGGATCGAGAAAGCCCGCCTGGATCAGCTTCCGGCGCAGAAGGCGCATGTTGCCTTCGTCGGCGTCGGAATAGTTCTTGTTCGTATAGTCGAGCAGCCGCTGCGCTGCCTTCATGCTGGCATAGCGGAGCGAGCGCCGGTTCTCCGCCGGCCGCCGCGAGCCGTCTGCGGAAATATGCGCGGCACGGCGCTTGACCGAGCTGCGCACCCGAACCGCGGTCATGACGCCGAAGCTCAACGAGGACGCGGCCAGAAACACCAGCGCACCCAGAATGATGCCCGGGTTCTTGTCGAATACCTCGATCAGCGATTGCAGCAGCGCGTCCATCACTCAGATCTTGAAGTTGACGAGACGGTTCATGATGTAGACGCCGAACAGCATCCAGACGCCGGCGATGCTGAGGCCGATCTTCGTCATGTCCTGGTGCCAGATCTCGCCGTAGAAATTCGGCGCGATCACGCGCAGCACCAGGAACATGATAACCGGCAGCCCCGCCAGGATGAACGCGGAGAAGCGGCCTTCGGCAGCGAGCGCGCGGATCTTGCGGCGCATCTTGAAGCGCAGCCGGATCACGCTGGAAAGATTTTGCAGGATTTCGCTGAGATTGCCGCCGGTCGATCCCTGGATCGCCACGGCCGTCACGAACAGCGGCAGGTCGTCCTGGCCGATGCGGTGATAGAGGCTGCGCATCGCCGATTCCATGTCCTGACCGTAGGTGACCTCGTCGGCCACCATGCCGAACTCGCTGCCGACCGGGTCCGGCATTTCACGGCCGACCATCGCGATCGCCACCGGAATCGGGTGTCCGGCGCGCAGGCTGCGCACGATCACGTCGATGGCGTCGGGAAATTGCTCGCCGAACTTCTTCTGACGGCGGTTACGCAGGAAGCGCAGCGTCAGAAACGGGAGCAGAAACGTGGCAACCACGGTGGTCAGCAAGGCTTCAAGCAGGCTGCCGCGGAAAATATAGCTCGCGGCAAAGACGCCGACGGCGCCGAATGCGATGAAGAACAGAAGCTTGTTGATGCCGATCGACACGCCCGATTGCAGGACGAGCCGGTTGAGATAGACGAGCGGCAGCTTGAAATCGCCGGCGCCGGTAAGGCCGCGCTCGCGGCGCAACTGCAGGAGGATCGTCTGCCGGTTGGCATCGTTCTGCATCAGCCGCAGGCGGCGGTTGACGCGGGTCCGGTACGACGACGCCGAGAAGAACAGCAGATAGATCGCCTCCGCCGCCAGCACGACCGAGATCGCGGCGAAGATGTAGAAGAGGTGCGCTTCGTTCAGGCCGAACGGCATGGCGGTCACAGCGGCTTCGACGGATCGAAATACGATCCGGGGATGTTGATGCCCTTGGCGACGAGGTCGCCGAGGAAGCGCGGGCGCACGCCGGTTGCCTGGAAATGGCCCTCGACCGTGCCGTCCGGCGCGGTGCCGGTGCGCACGTATTTGTAGATCTCCTGCATCTGGATGATGTCGCTCTCGAGTCCGGTGATCTCGGCGATCGAGGTGATGCGGCGCTTGCCGTCGGACAGGCGCTGCAATTGCACGATCACCCGGATGGCGGCGGCGATCTGGCCGCGGATGCTGCCGACGGTCATCGGCATGCCGGCCATGCCGATCATCTGCTCAAGACGGGAAATGGCGTCGCGCGGCGAGTTGGCGTGCACAGTCGCCATCGAGCCTTCGTGGCCAGTGTTCATGGCCTGCAGCATGTCGAAGGCCTCCTCACCGCGGCACTCGCCGAGGATGACGCGGTCGGGACGCATGCGCAGCGCGTTCTTGACGAGCTCGCGCTGGCGGATTTCGCCCTTGCCCTCGATGTTGGGCGGGCGTGTTTCCATGCGGCCGACGTGCGGCTGCTGCAACTGCAGCTCGGCGGCGTCTTCGATCGTGACCAGGCGCTCCTTGTCGGAGATGAAGGCGGAGAGCGCGTTCAGCATCGTGGTCTTGCCGGAGCCGGTGCCGCCGGAAATGATCAGCGTGACGCGGGCCTTGACGGCGGCGGCGAGCAGCTCCGCCATCTGCGGTTTGATGGCGTCGATTTCGACGAGCTTCTTCAGGCTGAACGGCTTCTTGGAGAACTTGCGGATCGAGACGAGCGGGCCGTCGACCGCAATGGGCCGAACCGCGATATTGATGCGGGAGCCGTCGAGGAGGCGCGCGTCGCAGAGCGGCTGCGATTCGTCGACGCGGCGGCCGACTGCCGACACGATCTTGTTGATGATGCGCAGCAGATGGTTCTCGTCCTTGAAGCGGACGAGCGTCGGCTCGAGCATGCCCTGCCGCTCGACATAGACGCATTCGTGGCCGTTGATCAGAATGTCGTTGACCGTCGGATCCTTGAGCAGCGGCTCGATCGGGCCGAGGCCGGTCATCTCGTCGAGGATCTCGGTGACGAAGTCCTCGAGCTCGCGCGAGTTCAGCGCCAGCCGCTCGGATACGACGTATTGGGACACGAGCGTGCCGACATGGCGGCGGATCTCCGCCTCCGGCAGCTTTTCCAGCGCCGAGAGATTGATTTCCTCGATCAGCCGGCGGTGCAGCCGGACCTTGGCGTCGAGCAGCTTGTCGCTGAGCAGCGGGTTGGCGGCGGGTGCCGCCTCCGGCAGCGGCGGGGCGATTTCCGGGGCGCCGTCGAGCACGAGCGCCGGCGCCGCCGGCTCCGGCGCCAACGCGACTTCCTGGACAACTTCCGGCCGTTTGGTGAAGCGACCGAGCATTTGACGACCTCAATTTTCTATCGCGGTTGCCGCAGCCGGCAGCCGCGCGGGTTTCATCGCGCCCCGAACAAACTCCACTCCTTTTTCTTTTCCCCCTTCGGCAGTTCGGCCTTCGCGTCGCCCTTCGAAGCCGACTCCGGCAAGATCAGTTTCTTCAGTTCCACCGCCACGTTGCTTCCACGCTTGACCTCTTCCAGCGGAATGCCGCGGTCGATCGCTTCGCGCACGAGCCGGTAATTGTTGGGAATGGTGCCGCCGAAGGCGGGGCCAAGCGCCTGTTCGATGTCGGCGCGGCGCAGGCCCGGCGTGAACATGCGCTGCTCGAAGCGATTGACGATCACCTTCGGATGCATTTCCGGCCCAAGGCGCTCGACGATGGCGCCGACGAGCTGCTTGGCGTGGCGCAGGCCGGGGACCGTCATTTCGCTGACGATGAACAGCTTGTTGGAGCCGAGCAGCACGTTGTCGGTCCAGGAAAACCAGGTGCGCGGCATGTCGATCACGACATAATCGAAGTGCGTCGAGACGAGGTCGAGGAGCCGCGTCACCACACTCGGATCGAACGAGCGCATTTCCGCCGGACGATTGGGTGCCGCAATCACCGACAGACCGGTCGAATGGCGCGATGTCATGACTTCAAGAAGCTGACGGTCGAGGCGCTCGGGGCGCGGCTCGATCTCGCTGAGGTCGAGGCGCGGCTCGAGATCGAGATAGTCGGCGCAGGCGCCGTGCTGGAAATCGAGATCGACGAGGCAGGTGGTGACACTGCGGCGCGGACCGCCGTTTAGCAGCGTCATGGCCGTCTGGATCGCGAGCGTCGTCACGCCGACGCCGCCGGCCGACGGCAGGAACGTGTAGATTTCCGCTTCCTTGACCTCGTCGTCGCGCTCGCCCTGGGCGACGCGGGCACAGGCGCGCACGAGGTCGACGCCGTTCACGGGCTTCACGAGGAAGTCGGCGACGCGCATATGCACGAGCCGCCGTGCGAGATCGGCGCTGAAGGCTTCGGTGACGACGATGACCGGCGGCCAGCGGCCGATGCGGCCCATGAGACGCTGCAGCGCGGCCATTTCGTCGCCGTTCCCGGCATTCAGGTCGACGATGACGACGGACGCATTGCCGGCATCGAACGCCGGCTCCTGATCGACCACGGTGCCCTGGACGACCGTGAGTTCGACCCGCGCGGCGGAACCGAACGTCGCGCGCACCGACTGCTCGAACGCCGGATCGGCGGTCAGCACAATGACGCGGACCGAGGACGCCGCGGGATTGGGTCGACCGTCAAGCATATGGGCGAACTCGATTCCTTGGACTTCCTGATGCCGCAGCGGTGCGGCGGGCCTTACTGGCCTGCCGCGCCGCTGCTGGTATTCGACGTGCTGAACTCGACCGAGCTGGTGCTGATCCCCTTCGGTGGGATCACCTTGCCGGAGCGATAGCGTTCGCCGGCGGCCTGCATGCGGTCGCCGTTGAACGCGATGTTGCGGTTGCCTGCCACCCGCGGCCAGGGATCGACCGTCTGCGCGACGATGTTGGCAGCCACGGCGTCGCCCGCGGAAAGGCTGATCGTGTCGCGGCGGTCGAGATAGAGATCGGCGTCGGCGCAGCCGGCGAGCACGCCGGCGCAGAACAGCACCGGTGCAAGCCAGCGGACGGCCCGATCAGTATTTGGCGATGACATGGCCGGTCTCCTGAAGGCTGACAGGCAGCGGGATATCGATGACATGGCCCGTGAACGGGCGATGCGGGGGAATGCCGCCGAGCTCGGCCGCGCGGATCGTGCGCGCGAGCTTCGGCGTGATCTCGCTGACGCCATGCAGGAAGAAATCGACGTCGTTCGGCGGCAGCGTGTTGTCGAGCGGCGTGCGCACGAGATCGCCGGGCCGGGTCGGCCGGACGATGCGCGGCGTCACCACGATCACGAGATCGGTTTCCTTCTTCTGGAACTTGGCGCTCTTGAACAGCGCGCCGAGGATCGGGATGTTGCCGATCCAGGGAAGCTGTGACTGGTTGACCTCGTTGGTGTTTTGCAGGAGCCCTGCCACGGCGAAGCTCTGGCCGTCGCGCAGCTCGATCGTCGTGTTGGCGCGGCGCACGATCAGGCTCGGGATCTCGACGCCGCTGACTTTCACGGCGTTGCTCGGGTCGATCTGGCTGACCTCGGGCTCCATCTTCAGGTTGATCACGCCGCCGGGCAGCACCGTCGGCGTGAAAGCGAGACCGACGCCGAACTTTTTGAACTCGACGGTGATCGCGTTCGACTGGCCGCTCTGGACGACCGGGAACGGAAACTCGCCGCCGGCGAGGAAGCTTGCCGTATCGCCCGACAGCGCCACGAGATTGGGCTCGGCCAGACGACGGGCAATTCCCTTGTCCTCGAGCGACCGGATGATCGCATCGGCCTCAAGACCGCCACTCAACAGCGTTCCGATGACGACGCCGAACGGCTCGGCGCCGGACAGCAGGCCGGGGGTGCCGATGGTGAAACGCTTGTTGAGCGCCTCCCAACGGATGCCAAGCTCGCGGCCGGCGCTGCGGGCGGCTTCGACGAAACGCACCTCGAGCAGCACCTGCTGCGGCTGCGTCACCTTCACCGAGTTGATCACTTCCTGTCCGAACTGCTTGGCGATCGTCACCGCGCGGTCGAGCGTGACGCCGTCCGGCGCCGTCCCCGAGAGCAGAATGCGGCCGTTCACCGACGACACGCGGAAGCTCGCGTGCGGAAACTGGCGCGAAAGCTCGGCAGCGAGTTGCGAGGTGTCGTAGGAGACCTCGACGTCGAATACGCCGGCGAGCTGCTTGCCTTCGGCGTACACCGACACGCGGGTCGAGCCGATCTTCTTGCCGAGGATCGACACCGACTTGTCGGTGAGCGGCAGGATGTCCGCCGTCTCCGGATCGGCCACGATGACATCCACGAAGCTCGCGTCGGTGCGGATCGTCTCCGACTTGCCGAGCATCACCCGCACCGGCGCCGACGTCTTGCCCTGGCCGAACTGCACCACCCGCTGGTTGCCGTTCGCCTGCAGGCCGCCGAGCGACAACGGCGACAGCAGCGCGACGGCGGACACCAGCACGGCAGCCAGCAGCGAGTGCAGGCCGAACAGCCGAGCGCCCTTTCGCTCAATACGATTGCACGCGTTCACGTGACCCTCCCCTGAACCTGTGTCCCACATTGCAATTCCCCAATTACGGATGTGCGTCCCCACGACGCGTCCGATCTGCCTGCATGCGGTCGAAATTCTCGACCGGCACGCTGTATTCCGACTTCTTCTCCGCGCGGATCACCCGGATCGTCGTGAAATCCGACGGCTCGGCCGTACCCGTTCCGTTGCTGCGGATGTCGCTGATCGTGATCCTGCGGCTTGCTTCCTGTGCGGCGTCGCCGGCCTTGCGCAGCACCAGCGATAGACGGCCGGCGGCCGCGGCAAGCGTGAGCTTCTGCGCCGCGACGGTGTCGACTTCGAGCGTCACCGCGCGGGCGACGGTCGGCTTTTCCGCGCGCTCGTCGGCAAGCTGATCGACGCCGAGCACCCTCATGTTCTGCAACACGATATCCGAGCTGCGGTCGCCTTCCGTATCGCGCGTCATCAGTACATCGACGCGGTCGCCGGGCAGCACGAAGCCGGCGACGCCTTCGACGTCGTTCACGCGGATGGTGACGGCCTTCATGCCCTCGCCGATGAGTGCGGAGAGCGTCGCCTTCTGGCCGGGGCCGGTGATCTTGGTGGCGATGATCGGTTCGTTGGGCTCGATCGAGGCGAGCACGACGCGCTTCTCGCCTCCGGTGAGCTCGGCGATCGAACGGAATGCGTTGGCGGGAATGGCGTCGCCGGGCCAGGCGACTTCGCGCAGCACGCCCGGCGTGAGCGGGTTGCCGAAGCGGAGCGGCGACTTCGCGACCACGACGATGCGGGTCGAGGCCGGCTTCGCGGCCGTCGCCTCCAGGCTCTTCATGCGCAGATCGGTCTGGCGGTTAAGCCAGAGCTGCGCGGAAAAGACGGCGAGCACGCCGAAAACCACGGCCATTGCGATCATCACGATCGTACTTCCGCGCACGGATCCGGCTCCCTTCTGCTAAAAAATCCTTTCGAGCAGACACGAGTACCGGACAACCCTTTTCGCGAAGTGTTGAAATCAGGTGCGGGAACCGGCTTCTGGATTCATGTTAAAGGGCTTGTGAATTGGCATGCTTTCCGACTTGTTGATTGCTGCTGCGAATACAGGGCGAGAGACGGTCGTGGTAAACGAGCGGAAACCAATCGTGGTAAGCAAAAGCGTGAACGGTATTTCGGTCTTTCCCGCTTCGCGCGCCGCTTGAAATCGCCGCTGCAACAACCGAGGAAGCTCATGCCGCGCATCCCCGAGATTCCGCCGGAGAAGCTCACGCCCGCACAGCGCAAGGTCCATGACGCGATCGTGTCGGGACCGCGCGGCAAGGTGGTAGGCCCGCTCAAGGTGTGGCTGCACAGTCCGGCGCTCGCCGAGCGCGCGCAGGCGCTCGGCGCTTTCTGCCGGTTCCATACGAGCCTGCCGAAGCGGCTCTCCGAACTCGCGATCCTGATCACCGGCGCGCACTGGCGCGCGGGGTTCGAATGGTTCGTGCACGCGCCGGAAGGGATCGCCGCGGGGCTCGATCCGCAAGCCGTCGAAGCGATCCGCACCGGGAAGCGGCCGAATTTTTCGCGCAGCGACGAGGCCGCACTCTATGATTTCGTGCGCGAGCTCTATGAGACCAAGCGCGTGAGCGACGCCGCCTACCAGCGCGCCGAGAAAGAGCTCGGCGCGCTCGGCCTCGTCGAGCTCGTCGGCATCATCGGCTACTACGGGCTGATCTCGATGACGATCAACGCATTCCGCGTGCCGATCCCGGAGGGCGCGCAGGAGCCGTTTGCGGACTGATCCGGCGGGAGCGGACGATGAGCGCGGGCGCAGGCGACGCGGTCGGCGTGATCGGCCTCGGGATCATGGGCGGGGCGATCGCGCGCAATCTCGCGGCCGCGGGCCGGCGGGTCGTCGGCTACGACGTGGCGCCGGACCGGCAAGAGGCGCTTGCCGACGCCATCGAGATCGCCGCGGACGCCTGGGAAGTCGCCGGAAAGGCGCCCGTCGTTCTCACCAGCTTGCCGCACCCCGACGCATTGCTCACGAGCGTTGCGGCGATCATTGAAAGTGGCGCGCCAGGGCGGATCGTCGCCGATCTCAGCACGTTCGCGCTCGCCGACAAGACACGCGCGGAAGAGATGCTGCGTCCGGCCGGGCATGTGCTGCTCGATTGCCCGCTGAGCGGCACGGGCGCGCAGGCGAAGATCAAAGACCTCGTCGTCTATGCGAGCGGCGATGCGGCGAGCATCGCGTCGCTCGTGCCGCTGTTCCGCGACTTCGCGCGGGAGGCGCATGATCTCGGCGCGTTCGGCAACGGCAGCCGCATGAAGTTCGTCGCCAACCTGCTGGTGGCGATCCACAACGTGGCGTCGGCGGAGGCGTTCGCGCTCGGCATCCGGGCCGGCCTCGATCCGCAGCAGATCCTGCAGCTCGTCAAAAGCGGCGCCGGCAACTCGCGGGTGTTCGAGCTGCGCGGGCCGATGATGGCGGCGGGCCGCTACGACGAGGCCACGATGAAGCTTTCCGTGTGGCAGAAGGACATGCAGGTGATCGGCGAATTTGCCGCTCAATTGCACTGCCCTACGCCCCTCTTCGACGCGACGAGGCCGATCTATGCGGCGGCCATGCAGGCCGGGCTCGGCGGCCAGGATACCGCCGCCGTCTGCGCCGTATTGGAACGGATGGCGGGCATTCAACGCGGCAACGCACAATAGAAAGTCAGGCGGCGCGGCAGCCGCAATCCGCGGTGGGCAGGAAACCGGCGTCCCACCGCATTCCCCTTGATTGATCGGCCCGCGTGCTACAAAGGTTCGGTAACGAACAGGCGCCGCAAAGCGCCGAGCCCGGTCGGGGGAATACGGGAGGGGGAATGATCGTTTCCTACGATCTCTTGGTCAACGCGCTCATCGCCGGTGTGCTGCTCGGCGGCTTCTATGTCGCCGTCACCGTCGGCATCTCGATCGCGTTCGGCATCCTCGACATCGTCAATATCGCGCATGTCGCCTTCATCATCCTCGGGGCGTACATCGCCTATATCGTCAACCTGCATTTCGGCCTCGACCCGATCCTGGTCGGCATCGTGACGCTGCCGGCGTTCTACGCGCTGGGGGCGGTCGTCTATCAGATCTACTATCTGTCATTCGAGCGGCGCGGCCAGGAGGCGCTGCGCGGGCTCGCCTTCTTCTTCGGGCTCCTGTTCATCACCGAGGTCGGCCTGATCCTCGTGTTCGGCGTGGACTATCGCTACGTGAGCGCAATCTATGTGGGGCCGAGCCTGCGGCTCGGCATCGCCGATTTCCCGCTGCGCATGGTGGTGCCGTGCGTCGCCGCGCTCGTAATGTTCGGCGTTCTACAGCTCTTCCTGTCGCGCACCTTCACGGGCCGCGCAATCATGGCGGTGTCGCAGGACCCCTTAGCGCTGCGGCTGATGGCCGTCGATCCGATCCGCATCAAGCGCATCGCCTTCGGCATCTCGGTTGCGACCGCGGGAATCGCCGGCGCGCTCCTGATCGTCATTCAGCCGGTGGAGCCCTCGGTCGGGCGCGAGTTCATCGGGCGGGTGTTCGCCATCGCCGTGCTCGGCGGGCTCGGCAGCCTGCCCGGCACCGTGGTCGGCGCGATGCTGCTCGGCATCATGGAGAGCCTGACCGCGACCTTCTACGGGCCGTCCTGGGCGCCGGCGGTGGCGTTCGGGTTCCTGCTGCTCACGCTCGCGTTCCGTCCGCAAGGCATCCTGGGGCGCTGAACGTGCGCTGGACGAATTTCTTTCTCATCGCGGCCGTCGTCGCCGCGCTCGGCGTCGCGGCGACACAGTTCAGCAGCAACGACTATTATTTCTTCGCGGCCTACGTAGTGCTGCAATACGTCGTGCTGGCGACGGCCTGGAACATCCTCGGCGGCTACGCAGGCTACGTGAACTTCGGCTCGGCGGCGTTCTTCGCGGCCGGCGCCTACTCCACGGTCGTGGTGCACAAGCTCTATCCGCTGCCGTTGCCGCTGCTCATCGTCTTCAGCGGCATCGTCGCGGGGCTGATCGGGTTCGGCACCGGCTATCTCACGCTGCGGCTGCGCGGCGTGTTCTTCGCGATCGCAACGCTCGCGCTTGCGGTCGTGCTGCAGACGCTGATCATCAATTGGGATTTCGTCGGCGGCTCGCGCGGCGCCTACATCATCCGGCCGCACACGTTCCCGCTGCTCGGCAGCTACATGAAATACATGTTCCTGGTGATGCTCGGGCTCGCGATCGTCGCGGTCTCGGTCGCGCGGCTGATCGAGCGGTCGTGGCTCGGCTACGGGCTCGCGGCGATCCGCGACGACGAGTTCGCGGCGGAAGCGTCAGGGGTGCCGACGCTGCGGCTGAAGCTCGTCGCCACTGCGGTTTCCGGCGCCTTTATGGGCATGGCCGGCTCGCCGTTCCCCTACATCATCGGCTATGTGGAACCCTCCTCCACCTTCAATCTCGCCTACGCGGTGAACGCGATCGCGATGCCGATGATCGGCGGGACCTCCACCTGGATCGGGCCGGTGATCGGTGCCATCCTGCTCGGCACGATCCAGCAGGTCGCGACGGTGACGATCTCCTCCGCGGTGAACCTCCTGATCGTCGGGCTTGTGCTCGTTGCCTTCGTCATCATCGCGCCGAACGGCCTCGTCGGGCTTGCACAATCCTGGATGCGCAAGAGGAAGTAGCGATGGCCGCGATTCTCGAAGTCGAGCAGGTCGGCAAGCGGTTCGGCGGATTCGTCGCGCTCGACGGGATCGACCTCGCCGTGCAGGAAGGCGAACGGCTCGGGCTGATCGGCCCGAACGGCTCGGGCAAGAGCACGCTCGTGAATTGCATCTGCGGCACGCTCACCAACGAGGCGGGCAGCGTGCGCTTCCAGGGGCGGCGGCTCGACGGCCTACCGGCCTACAAGCGCACGCGGCTCGGGCTTGCGCGGAGCTTCCAACTGCCGCGGCCGTTTACCAGCCTCACGGTCAGCGAGAACGTGCGGATCCCGCTGCTTTACACGGTCAATGCGCGCGAGCACCGGCTGACCTCGGCCGGGATCGATGACCGCTGCGCCGAACTGATCGGCCTCGTCGGCCTGCAGGACAAGGCAGAGGCGCGCCCTGTCGATCTCACGCAGGTCGACATGCGCAAGCTCGAGCTTGCCCGCGCGATGGCCGCCGATCCGAAGCTGCTGATCGCCGACGAGGCGATGGCGGGGCTTTCGCACTCGGAGATCGAGGACATCCTCAAGCTGCTGCTGCGTCTCAACGAGCGGGGCGTCACGATCATCATGATCGAGCACATCATGAGCGCGGTGATGAGTTTCTCGCAGCGGCTCGTGGTGCTCGTCTCCGGCAGGAAGATCGCCGACGGGGCGCCGCAGGAAGTGGTCCGCAACCCCGAAGTGGTGGGGGCGTATCTTGGCCAGTAGCCTCACGATCACGAACCTGCACGCGGCCTACGGCTCGGTGCGCGTGCTGGAAGACGTCTCGCTGCGCGTCGGCGCGGGCGAGACGGTGGCGCTCTTGGGCACCAACGGCAACGGCAAGAGCACGCTCATGAAGTGCATCATGGGCATCCTGCGGCCGCGCACGGGCAGCATCGTCGTCGAGATCGACGGCGACAGGCACGAGCTGATCGGCCGCAGCACCGAGGAGATTGTCGACCTCGGGATCGCGCTGGTGCCGGAGGGGCGGCGGCTGTTTCCCAAGCTTTCCGTCGAAGAGAACCTGATGCTCGGCGCGTCGCGGCGGACGGCGCGGGCGCAGATGGGGCGCAACTACGACTTCTGCTGCGCGACCTTCCCGGTGCTGGCAGAGCGGCGGCGGCAACTCGCCGGCAGCCTCTCCGGCGGCGAGCAGCAGATGCTGGCGCTCGCCCGCGCGCTGATGCTGGCGCCGCGCATTCTTCTCGTCGACGAGCCGTCGGTGGGCCTGAGCCCGCTCCTCGTCAGCCGCACGATCGATACGATCAAGCTGCTGAAGGAGCAGTATCAGCTCACGGTGCTGATGTCGGAGCAGAACTTCACGCAGGCGATCCGCATCGCCGACCGCGGCTACGTGATCGTGCACGGGCAGATCGCCTATGAAGGCCGCTCGGCGGCGGAAATGAACGACAACGAGCTGATCCGGAAATTCTATCTCGGCATTTGAGCGAGCCGGCCGGCAAAGAAAAAGGGCCCCGCGGATACCGCGGGGCCCGACGCCTTTCCAAACGTGAAACGTCAGATCAGAGCTTGGCGCCCTTTTCGTTGAAATACTTCGCCGCGCCGGGATGGAACGGGATCGGCGAGTTCTCCTTGAGCTGGTTCTTGAGGTCGAAATTCTCCGCCTCGCGATGGACGGCGACGAGCTCCGGTTTCTTCTCGATGAACAGCTTGACGATGTTGTAGGCGACATCGTCGGGCATGTTGGCGTTGGCAACGAGAATGTTCTGCACGACGGCAACCGCGTTGTCCTTGTCCTGGCCGGGATAGGTCTTGGCCGGGATCGCGCCCTTGGAATAGATCGGGCTGTACTTCGCGTTCATCTTGTCGACAAGCTCGGCGGTGTCGACCAGCGCGATCTTCACGTTGGGCGTGGCGCCGACGTCGGTGACCGCCGCGGTCGGCAGGCCGCCTACCCAGAAGAAGGCGTCGATCTTGCCGTCCTTGAGCGCGTTGCCCGATTCGGCGACGCCGAGCCGCTCGCGCGTCATGTCCTTGTCGCGGTCGAGGCCCGCCGCCTCGATCACGCGGAACGCCATGACCTCGGTGGCGCTGCCGGGCGAGCCGGTGGAGACGCGCTTGCCCTTGAGGTCCGCCATCTTCGTCACGCCGCGGGCGGCCGTCGAGACGACGTGCATGCGGTTGGGATAAAGGATCATCAGCGTGCGCACCGGCACCTTGCCGGACGCAAATTTTCCTGTTCCGTCCGCAGCGTCGAGGGCCGCGTCCACCATGGACAGGCCGATCTGGCCGGGCTGCGTGGCGATCAGCTTGAGATTGTCGACCGAGCCGCCGGTCACTTCGGCGGTCGCCTGCACGCCCGGCAGGTACTTCGACAGGACGTTCGCCATGCCGCCGCCGAGCGGATAATAGACGCCGCCGGTGCCGCCGGTGCCGATGGCGATGGTCTGCTGCTGCGCGAGGGCGGCGCCGCCCGCGAACATCACCGCAGCGGCGGTCAATGACGCAAAAAGATGGATGGTCTTTCTCATAGCATTTCCTCCCAAAGGTGCCGTTATTCGGCGTCCGGTTCTATTCGGCCGGTGTTCCGGCTCATGTCTGCGCCGCCGCGGGCGGCGCCGCTGACCCCATTTTCTGCATGAATAGGGCGATCGCCGCAATCGCCAATCCGATGAGGCCCAGCTGCGGAATCGCGACGCCTGTGAGCGCGACCGACAGCGCCTCAACCAAGCCCGGAAAGACCAGGAGAACGCCTGCGAGCGTGAACAAGGTCCGCTCCAGCGGCTTGTTCTCGCGCAGCGCCCAGTTTTGCGCCGCGGCGGCGAAGGCGATGAGCCCCGCGCCGGTCTTGAAGGTGATCCAGACGATGTCCCAGACCGAGCCGTCTTTCGGCAGCGCGAGCAGGAGCCCGATGCCCTGCGGGTCAAGCACGAACACGAACGGCACGACGAAGGCGGGCAGCGTGTATTTCCACGCCTGGAACGTGGTGCGGTAGGGATCGGCGCCGGTGATCGCCGCCGCGGCAAAGCAGGAGAGCGCCGTCGGCGGCGACACCTCCGAAAGCACCGCGTAATAGAAGATGAACATGTGCGCGGCGTAGTCCGGCACGCCGAGCTTGATCAACGCGGGCGCGGCGATCACCGCACAGATAATGTAGGAGGCGGTGACGGGCACGGCGAGGCCGATGATCCAGACGATCAGCGCGGTGTAGAAGGCCGTGAGCACAAGGCTGCCGCCGGCATAGGCGATCACGATTGACGAGAACTTGAGGCCGAGGCCGGTGAGCGTGACCACGCCGACGATGATGCCGGCGGCGGCGCAGGTGGTGGCCGCGCTGAGCACGCCGATCGATCCGTCGGCCATCGCCTTCACGAACTTCTTCGGAACCAGCGCGGTCTCGCGCGTGAGGAAGCTCATCGCGAAGGCGAGCAGGATCGAATAGAACACCGAGGTCATGGGCGAGTAGCCGATCACCATGAACAGCACCACGGCCATCAGCGACACGAAATGGAAGCCGTAGCGCCGCGTCATCTGCCAGAGCGGCATGTCCGGCGTGAAGAGCACGTCGTGCGCACCGAAGCGGCGCGAGTCGAGCTCGACCATGAAGAAGAGCGACAAATAATAAAGAAGGGTTGGGATCACCGCCATCCAGATCACGTCGAGGTAGCTGATCTTCAGAAACTCGGCGATCAGGAACGCGGCGGCGCCGAGCACCGGCGGCGAGATGATGGCGCCAAGCCCGCCGGCCGCGAGCAGGCCGCCCGCGGCATCGGGGCGGAAGCCCGCACGCTTCATCATCGGATAGGCGACGGTGCCGACCATCACGGTCGTGGCGACGCCCGAGCCGGACGGACCGCCGAGCAGGAATGACGACAGGACCACGGCGCGGCCGGCGCTGTTGTGGCGGCCGCCCATGGCCGCGAGCGCGAAATCGATGAAGAACTTGCCGGCGCCGGAATGGGCGAGGAACGCGCCGTAGATCGTGAACAGGATGATGAGCGTGGCCGACACGTCGACCGGCACGCCGAAAATCCCCTCGAGCGTGATGAAGAGATGGCCGACGAGCCGCGACAGGTCGTAGCCGCGATGGGTCCAGGGCTCGGGCAGATACGCGCCCGCCATCGCATAGGCGATGAACAGAAGCGCGATGACCGGCATGATCAGGCCGGTGGTGCGGCGCGCGCCCTCGAGAAGCAGCACGATGAAGATCACGCCGAGCAGGGTGTCGAGCCGCGTCGGCAGCGTGGCGCGGTCGGTGAAATCGTCGCCGCCCATGATCGCGTAGGTGAGGATACCCACGACAGTGAGGCCGGCGGCGAGGTCCCACCAGCGGATGCTGTCGCGGAAGCGCTCGGCTGCCGGATGCACGAGGAACGCCAGGAGCAGCACGAAGGCGACGTGCGTGTAGCGGAGCGGTTGTGTGGGGACGATCTCGTAAACGGCGTAGAGGTGGAATGCGCTCATCGCCACGGCGAGCGCGGTGACGAGATAGCCGGCCCAGCCGGACAGCCGGTTGGCGACGCCTTCCTCGGCTTCGACATAGGCTTCCGCCTTGCTCAGGGCCTCGGGCGCGATTGCGTCCGAATTCGCCGGCGGCGGAGCCTTGGGCTCGCCGTTTGCCAAATCCCCTCCCCAGCTCGCCCTTTTGGGCTTTTATTTTTTTGCTGCCGTTTCGATCCCAGAAACAATTCGTCTCCCTGCGCGGCGGAGCAAGGAGGCGATCCTTGTTGGGCAGAGTGCGGCATGCGGGCGCATGAGGCAACCCTTGCCCGCGTGGAACTTTTGGGGAAAGCGGCACGGCCGTCAGGCGTGACGAAGCCCGCGGAATGGACGGCAGCGAGCCGGTCTAAAAATTCGATCCCGGGATCGAGGCCGCGGCGCGTTCGAAGACGCCGCGGCCCTTCGATGATGCCGTTATTTGATGACCTTGAAGCCTTCGCCGGTGAACTCGATACGGCCGTTGGCGGCCGCCATGCCCCACTGCGCCGTCCGCACGACACCCGCGAACGTGAAATAGTGGATCGAGAGCGGGCCGAGCGCCTCGCGGTCCTCGGCCTCGGCCACGCCGCGAATGAGCATGTCGGGCGCGGCTTCGGTGAAGAGCTGCAACGCCTTCGGGTTGAGCGCGCCCTTGATCGACGCGCGAACGCCGCAACGCATGGCGAATTTCAGCAGCGAGCGCATGGTGGTCGGGCCGGCAACGCCGATCCGCACCGGCGCCTTGATCCCCTCCCCGCGCAGCCAGCGCAGCCAGCCGAGCACCGGATAGGCGTCGAAGCAGAACTGGGTGGTGATGTTGAACGGGAGATTGCGCTTCTCCAGCGCCTCGATCTTCCCCATCAGCGCGCGGCGGAGCAGGTCGTCATCGAGCTTCGCGTGCCCGTCCGGATAGCCGGAGATGTTGACCTCGCGGATGCCGTGCTTCTGGAGGAGGTCGGTCTCGATGAGCCCGAGCGCGCCCTCGAACGGCCCCGCCACCTCGTCGCGGTCGCCGGCAAGAACGAGAACCTCGGACACGTTGGCCTCCCGCACGAGGTTGCCGAGCACGCGATCGACCATCGCGGCGTCGGTATAGGCGCGGGCGGTGAGGTGCGGGACGGGCTCCAGCCCCGCCGCCCGGGTGGCGACGGCGAGCGGAATGAGTCCGTCCGGCGAATGGTTCGGCGGACAGCTCAGGTAGAGCCGCGTACCCGCCGGGACTTCGGCAGCAAGCGCGACAATTTCCGCTTCGCTCGGAAACGTCGCTTCAATGGTGAAATTTTGAGAGAGCGAAGCGACGTCGTCCGACGACGCTGCGGGGCCGGCACGGCCGGCGAGACTGGTTCTGGCCACGGGGTTCCACTCAATAACGATAGTGATCGGGTTTATAGGGGCCATCCGTCGGAACGCCGATGTAGTCGGCTTGTTTCTTGGACATCTTTGTCAGCTTCGCGCCGATCTTGTCGAGGTGAAGACGTGCCACCTTCTCGTCGAGGTGCTTGGGCAGGACGTAAACTTTCTTCTCGTACTTGCCGGGATTGGTGAACAATTCGATCTGCGCGAGCGTCTGGTTGGTGAAGCTCGACGACATGACGAAGCTCGGGTGGCCCATGGCGTTGCCGAGGTTCACGAGCCGGCCTTCGGACAGGAGAATGATGCGCTTGCCGTCGGGGAACTCGATCTCGTCCACCTGTGGCTTGACGTTGTGCCACTTGAAGTTCCGCAACGCGTTCACCTGAATCTCGGAATCGAAGTGGCCGATGTTGCAGACGATCGCGCGGTCCTTCATGGCGCGCATGTGATCGACGGTGATGACGTCGAGATTGCCGGTCGCGGTCACGAAGATGTCGGCGCGGGGTGCGGCGTCGTCCATCGTGGTGACCTCGTAGCCTTCCATCGCCGCCTGCAGCGCGCAGATGGGATCGATCTCGGACACGAGCACGCGGCAGCCGGCCTGGCGCAGCGACGCGGCCGAACCCTTGCCGACGTCGCCGAAGCCCGCGACCATCGCCACCTTGCCCGCCATCATCACGTCGGTGCCGCGGCGGATGCCGTCGACGAGCGACTCGCGGCAGCCATAGAGGTTGTCGAACTTCGATTTGGTGACGGAGTCGTTCACGTTGATCGCCGGCCAGAGCAGCGTGCCCTTCTTCTGCATCTCGTAGAGGCGATGCACGCCGGTGGTGGTCTCCTCGGTGACGCCGCGGATGGCGTCGGCGTTCTTCCTGAACCAGCCTGGCTTCTCCTTCAGCCGCTTCTTGATCGCGGCGAAAAGAATTTCCTCTTCCTCGTTGCCCGGCTTGTCGAGAAACGCGGTGTCGCCCTGCTCGGCGCGGAGACCGAGGTGAATGAGGAGCGTCGCGTCGCCGCCGTCATCGAGGATCATGTTGGGCGTGCCGCCGTCGCCCCATTCGAAGATCCTGATCTGGTAGTCCCAGTAATCCTTGAGGCTTTCGCCCTTGATGGCGAAGACGGGCGTGCCGCCGGCGGCGACGGCCGCGGCCGCGTGATCCTGCGTCGAGTAGATGTTGCAGGAGGCCCAGCGCACGTCGGCGCCGAGCGCCTTGAGCGTCTCGATCAGGACCGCGGTCTGGATCGTCATGTGCAGCGAGCCGGCGACGCGCGCGCCCTTCAACGGCTGCTTGGGGCCGTATTCCTCGCGGGTAGCCATGAGACCCGGCATCTCGGTCTCGGCGATCGCGATTTCCTTGCGGCCCCATTCCGCGAGACCGATGTCCTTGACGACATAATCGGTGGCGGGGGCGTGTGCTTTTGCTGCGGTCATAACCTTCTCTGTCTATCTCGTGTCTTTGGAATGGCCGGCGGGAGATACGCGCGAATGGATGTGCTGGCAAATTCCGCCAGACCCGCAACCCTGTTCCTGCGCATGCAATACGCCGATCGCCTCCTGCCCCATGCTGATTTCAGCCCGTGAACCGCCGCGGATCAGTCGCGCTGCCGCGAGATCACGAAGGATTCGTCGTTGAACCAGAGCCCACCGTATTTCTTGAGAATCTCCCCGGTGGCGTCCAGATAGGTGCCGTCCTTGACGGTTTCCGTCAACCGCTCATCCTCGATCTGGGCGACGTAAACTGCCGCATTCCAGGCCGCGAACGCCGTCGAGGTGCCCAGCGGACCGGTGACCTCGTTCGGCAGGGTCTCGAGCTTGTACTGGAAGATCGAGCGATTGTCGGCATAGGCGTTGAAGTTCAGGTCGCGGCCGGCCGAGCCCAATTCCTGCTTGATCGCGCGCAGGAGCGAATGGCGGTCGTGGATGAACGGATTCTCGCCCGGCCAGATCTTATGGATCACCTCGATGCCGGGATCGTTGCCATGGGAATGGATCGCAATCAGCCGGCCGCCGGGCCGGAGCGAACGGGCGAGCGGCGCGAGCACGCGCTTCGCCTTGAAGTCGATCGACGAGCGGGCGCGATAAGGCTGCGAGGCGATGACGAGATCGAAGTTCGCCTCAGCGCGGCCGGGATGCGGAATGATCGGATCGAGCAGGAAGCGGTGATCGTCGCGGTAGAGGACGAGCACGACCGGGCGGTCGTAAACCGGATTGCCGGTCTTGTCGTTGACGCGCGCCTTCCAGTTCTCGTTCAGGAAGGGCTGCAGCTCGGCGATCTGCTCCTCGAACTCGCGCGAGGTGCTGCCGGTGAGCGCGACCTCGTGCCAGACGAGGCTGTTGGCGGCGGCCGGCGACTTCACGGTCAGCCACGGCGCCTCGCCGTAATACATGTTGGTCAGCACAAAGACGGTGGCCGGATGCTCGAACAGCCGGTCGGGCATCTTGTCGAGCGTGAGGCGGACGTCCTCCAGGCTGATCTCCTTGCCGGAGACGTAGAACGGCATGTTGGTGAAGCGGCGGTGCATGGAACGCAGCACGCGCGCCAGCACGGTGCCGTCGCCGACACCGGCATCGAAGATGCGCACCGCGGGCGGACGCGGATGGATGTTGGCAAGCTCGAGTGCAACGCGGCCGGCGACCACCTGCTTTTCGCTGCAGGTACTGACGAACAAGAGATACTTCTGGCGGTTGTCAAAGAAGCGGAAGTTGCGGTGATGGCCGGCTTCGGACGCGGTCTGCGCGGCGGACTCCACGCGCGGGAATTCCTGCACCGGCGACAAGATCCTTGCATTGTATTGCGCGGAAGCCAGCGGACTGCCGTTCGGATGATCGGTCAGGAACGTGCGGATGCGATCGAGGGTGTCGGTGGTGATGCGGCCGCCGTGGCGAAGGCGCTGCACGAGCTTGCCGTCATTCACCACGCGCCGGCCGAAGGTGGACTCGGCCATGCCGGCGCGCCGGCAAAAACTGGAAATCTCTTCCAAGAGTTGTTCGGTGTTCATCGCTGCCCGCCTTGGCGTTTGTCGTTTGTCGCGGCGGGCGGAAATTAGGCCTCAGTACCCCCGGCGTCAACATGAAGACTGCCCATCCCATGAGTGGGATTGAAAGTGGGCAAAAACGCCAGTGAAGACTAATTAGTATATATGGCTATAGGTGGGAGATTGGTGGGACGGCAATCTGCATCTCCGTGAGAGTCGGCTGTCGTCCCACTCCCGATATTGGGAAATGGCCCATCACGGCAGACGTCCGCCGCAGCCGAAAACGACCCTCCGAAAATGCGACAGGCCGGGCAATGCCCGGCCTGCGCTTTTTCGTCGTCCGGCGCGGAAGGGCGCCGACCGGCCATTCACTTCCTTGCCTTCTCGAACGGGTAGATCACCTCGCCGGTCTTCAGGTTGGCGGGCGCCAACACCGGCTGCTTGCTCATGTCGGTGAATTCCTTCATGTCGTTGCCGCTGATGTTCTGGAACTGCACCTGCAGGAAGCGAGACTCGGTCCATTCGCCAATCGGCCCGAACTTGACGTCACCGATCACCGTCTTGATCGTGTTGTTGCGGATGTAATCGGCGAGCTTCTCGTCATCGAGGCTCTTGGTGGCGTTGACCGCCTGCTCCAGCACCTGCAGATAGGCGTAGGACCAAGGCGGCAGATAGTAGCCGAGCGGATCGACTTTCTCGCCCTTCGCCCGCTCCTGATACTTCGCCACGAGATCGAGCACGCCCGGATACTGCATGGACTTCACCGGCAGCCAGGTCTCGTAGTTGACGAAGCCGTTCAGCAACGGCCCCAGCTGCTGCTTGATCGCCGTGAACTGCAGACCGACCATGCCGCCGCCGATCAGCTTCGGCTTGAAGCCGATCTCGTTGATGGCGCGCACCATGCCGACCGAATCGAGCGGATAGGAGCAAATCACGACGATGTCGGGATTGGTGGCCTGGATCGCGCGGACGATCGGCGCGAAGTCCGTGGTGGTCGGCGGATAGTTGCGGTCGTACACGATCTTCAGGCCGGCGGCCTTGGCATTCTCGCGCGCGCCTTCCTGCACGTTACGCCCGAACTCGGCGTCAGCCGCGGCGATCGCCACCGTCTGCGGCTTCGGATTCTGCGCCGCCGCGATCTCGAAGAAGCCCTTGGTGAAGGACGGCTTCGGGTTCGGGCCGGTCGGAATCATCGAAAAGTAGCGGTTGTACTTGAAATTGTCGTTGATGCCGGTGCCGAACAGGCTGATGAGCAGCTTGTTGCGCTGGATCGCGATCGGCATCGCCGGCGCGATCTGCGTGCTCGCGTAGGGGCCCATGATGATGTCGACCTTGTCGACGTCGAGCAGCTTCGTGTAGATGCCCGGCACTTCGGCGGGATTGCTCTTGTCGTCGAAATAGACGAGCTGGACCTTGCGGCCGAGCAGCCCGCCCTTCTTGTTGACGTCGTCTTCCCAGATCTTCATCGCGAGCAGCGCCGGAGCGCCGGCGCCCGCGAGCGGGCCGGTCAGCGCCATGCTGAAGCCGATCTTGATCGGCTCCTGCGCCTGTGCGGCCGCCGCCAGCAACGTTCCGACGGCGAATGCCGCCGGCACGGCCGCGCAGCGCCAGAGAAACCCGCGCCGATTTGATGTTCGAATCATGCTTTCCTCCCAGTGATTGCCCGGATTGTTTCCGATGCAGCTTGCCAGCCCGGACGCGACAAAATTCCAGCCGCGCCGGCCCTCGTAATTTCAACCCGTGAACCGCATCCGCTTGAGGTTTTCAGCAGACGTTATTCGGGCGGGCCGTGTCAAGAAGTCCACGCCGAAGCGCGGTCGCCGTCCCACCGCGAAGCGCCGTGCAGCGAGTTGGAGTGGGACGGATGGTTCGGAAAGGTATCGGCGATCTCGTATCCGAACAGCCGTCCTTCGGCCCATCGCGCCGTTCGCGCGGTCGCCCGTGAAAGCCTGAAAACCTAATCATGAAGGCTCGTTATAAAGATCATATCTTTACTATGTTTTGAATTCGGGCGTATGATCCGGCCTAATCGAGGTGCGGGAATGGGAGTGCATCCGACGCTCGTCCGCGATCCGGCAGCCCGCCGCGTCTTTGTCGGCGGCCGCACCGACTCGCTGTCCTCGCAGATCGTCGCCGCAGTGCGCGACGCACTGTTCGCGAAGAAACTGAAGCCCGGCGAATTCCTCGGCACCGAGAACGAGCTCGCGGCCCGCTTCGGCGTAAGCCGCGCCGCCGCGCGCGACGCGCTGCGGACGCTGCAGGCGCTCGGCATCGTCGACATCAAGATGGGCAAGGGCGGCGGCGCTCGCGTGGCAACGGGCAATCCGCGGCTGTTCGCCGAAGCGCTCGCGGTGCAGCTCGACCTTACCGGCGTCAGCGTGCGCGAGATCATGGACGCACAGCGGGCGATCGAGACGCTGGCGGCGGAGCTCGCGGCGGAGAACGCAAACGCCGCCGATCATGCGCGGCTCGCGCATCTTCTCGCCGACGCGGAAAGCAAGATGCACGACCGCGAAGCCTACACGCGCTCGTGCCGCGACTTCCATCTCGCCGTCGCCGAGGCGTCGCACAACCGCGTGCTGCTCGTGCAGCTCATCTCGCTGCAGCACGTCTCATGGCCCGCCGACAACTCGACGCTGACGCCGAACGTGTCGCGGCGGATTCTGGAGGTGCACAAGCAACTCGCGAAGCTGATCGAGATGCGCGACAGCGCGGGCGCGCGGCAGCTCATGGACGACCACGTGAAGATGATCCGCGCGCGGCGCGTGGCAGAACACGGAGAACAAGACTACGGCAACCAGCAATGCTGCTGAAAATCCGCCGGCTGCAAACAAAACAACAACGGGAGAACGCAAATGCCGAAATTCGTCATCCAGCCCCACTTCCGGCTGCAGGAATGGGTCGCGGAGGAGAAGGGCTACTTCAAGAGCGAAGGGCTCGACTACGTGTTCCGCGAGGAAGTGCAGTCGACCGACGGCAAGATCCACGACAAGGGCGTCAAGGTCGGCGCCTATCAATCGTTCGAGGAAGGCCGCAAGTCGGACGTGAGTTGCGCCTGTCACTGGACGGTCGGCGTCGCGGCTTCCACCGGCCACGGCAAGCTCTATCCGGAGGTCTATTCGGTGGCGCCGTCCGGCGTGTTCGTTCCCCCCGACTCACCGGTACAGACGCCGGAGGACCTCGCCGGGGTGCCGATCTCGGTGGGCTATCAATCGGGCAGCCACTATTCGACGATCCAGGCGCTCGAACAATACATGCCGGGCGAGAAGATCAATCTCTCGTTCAATGACGGCATGCTGTTCAAGCGCATGGAGCTGCTGCTCGAGAAGAAAGTGCCGGCGGCGGCGCTTTTCAGCGGGCCGTACTATTTCGCCGAGCAGCTCGGGTTCCGGAAGATCATCGACACGACCTTCATGATCTCGACGATGATCACCGGCAATCCCGACCCGGAGGACCTGCGCAAGTTCTTCCGGGCGCTGAAGCGGGCGCAGCGGGACATCGATCTGCGGCCCGATCTGTACACCCACTACTACAAGCGGGAATTCCCGGTGCGCTACCACGCCATGATGGACACGCGGCGCTGGGGTCCGGGCGAGCGGATCGTGTTCGAGCCGTACACGAAGGAGGTGTTCGACGAGACGCTCAAGTGGATCGAGGCGCACGGCATCTTCGCCGACAACGACATGGGCTCGCGCGTGTACGAGCAGTCGGTCGTCCGGCTCACCTGAGCAAACGGGTTGTGCAGGCCGCCGCGGGCAAGCTCGCAGCGGCCTGTTTTCAGGCCGCGGGAGCTTCGATGCTGAGGCCGATGTAGCGGTTGAGCGTGGCGCTGTCGCGCATGAGCTCGGCGGACGGGGCGCGATGCACGATGCGTCCGCGCTCGAGCAGCACGGCCTGCTGGGTGAGCGAAAGCGCGATCTCGGCGTGCTGCTCGACCAGCACGATCGCCGTTCCCTCGTCCTTGATCATGCGGCGGATGGCGCGCTCGACTTCCTCGACGATGATCGGGGCGAGGCCCTCCATCGGCTCGTCGAGGAGCAGGAGCGCGGGGTTCGTCATCAGCGCGCGGGCGATCGCCAGCATCTGCTGTTCGCCGCCGGACAACTGGTTGCCCTTGGAGTTCTTGCGCTCGGCCAGGCGCGGAAAAAGATCGTGGACGGATTTCAGGTCCCAACGGCCGGGACGGGAGGCGACGGTAAGGTTCTCCTCGACCGAAAGCGACGGGAAAATCTCGCGCTCCTGCGCCACCCAGCCGATGCCGACGCGGGCGCGGCGGTGCGGCGCCATGCGCGTGATGTCCCGCCCGCGCCAGACGATCGTTCCGCGCGAAACGTTCGTATAGCCCATGATCGTGAGGAACAGCGTCGACTTGCCGACGCCATTGCGGCCGAGCACGGCGAGGCTGCCGTGATCGGGAATCTCCAGCGTCACGTTGTCGAGCACGATGGCGTCGCCGTAACCGGCGCGCACGTCGCTGATGGCGAGGAGCGGTTCAGCCATGCCGGCTCCCCAGATAGACCTCGCGCACGCGCGGGTCCTCCGCGATCTCCTGCGGCGTACCTTCCAGCAGGATGCGCCCGCCGACCATCACGATGATGCGGCTGGCGAAGCGGAACACGACGTCCATGTCGTGCTCGATGAAGAGGATGGTGATGTCCCGGGACAGGCCGGCGATCGCGGTAAAAAGCCCCTGGCTCTCGTCCTTCGGCACGCCGGCCGCGGGCTCGTCGAGCAGGAGTACGCTCGGCTTCGCCGCCAGGCCCAGCGCGATCTCCAGAAGCCGCTGCTGACCATAGGCGAGCTCGCGCGTCGGCCGATAGCAGTCGTTCACGAGGTTGAGCGACTTCAGAATCTCGAACGCCTCGTCGGTCGCGGCGCCATAGGAGGAAAGCCCCCGCCACCAGGTCGGCGCGATCCCGTCGCGCTCGCAGATGGCGAGCGTGACCGACTCCAGCGCACTGAGATCGGGAAACAGCGTGTTGATCTGGAAGGTGCGGACAAGCCCGCGCTGCACGCGATGCTGCGGCTCGAGCCGCGTGATGTCCTCGTCGCCGAGGAAGATCTGCCCGCCGTCCGGCTTGAGCATACCGGTCATGAGATTGATGAGCGTGGTCTTGCCGGCGCCGTTGGGGCCGATCAGCGCATAGCGCACGCCGCGCGGCAGGCTGATCGCGATGTCGCTCGCGACGATGAGCGAGCCGAAGCGCTTGTTCAGCCCGCGGGTGGACAGCGCGGCGGTCACGGCCGGCGGCCCCTGATGCCGGCGAGCAGCCGCGAGAGGCCGCCGAGAATGCCACCGGGCAGAAACATCACGACGGCGACGAGCAGGACGCCGATCGGAAAATACCAGAACTGCGGATTGAGGCCGGAGAACTGGTCGCGCGCCACCATGAAGATGATGGCGCCAAGCAGGCCGCCATAGAGCTTGCCGACACCGCCGAGCACGAGCATCACCACGACATCGGCCGAGCGCTGGAAATCGATGGAGCCGAGCGAGACCGTCTCCGTCGTCTGCGCGAGGAGACCGCCGGCGATGCCGGCGATGGTGGCGGAGATCGTGTAGATCTTGCGGATATGCGCGCGGCTGCTGGCGCCGATCGCGGGCATGCGGTTCGGATTCTCACGGATGCCGCGCAGCGCAAGCCCGAACGGCGAATTGATCAGGCGCCGCGCGACGAGGAAGGTCAGAAACAGAACGACGAGGGAATAGGAGTACGCGGTGTAGCCGTAGAGATCGAAGCGGAAGTAATTGAAGATCGGCCAGATCCGCACGCCCTGCAGGCCGTCGGCGCCGCCGGTGATGAAGTGCGCGGAATTCGCGAGCTCGTGCACCAGGAAGCCGAGGCCGAGCGTGATCATGATGAGCGTGAGATGGCGGAAGCGGGCGATGATGAAGCTCGTCGCATAGCCGACGACGCCGGCAACCACCGCCGCGACCACGAGTCCGCTCAGCGGCTCCCCCCATACGAACTTGGAGAAGATTCCCGCCGCGTAGGCGCCGAGCCCGAAGAAGGCGGCGTGGCCGAGCGAGACGATCCCGGCATAGCCGAGGATCAGATCGAGCGAGAGCGCAAACAGCGCGGTGATCGCGATCTGGCTCGCGAGCGACAGATAATTCGGGAACAGGAAGAACGGCAAGAGCGTCGCCAGCCAGAACGCGATCTCGATTACGCCCCAGCGCGAGCGCGCTTGCAGATAGGCGTGCGGCGTGAGGGCGGTGCCCGTGGTCGCAATCATCGGTCAGCGCTTTCCGAACAGGCCCTGCGGCCGCCACATGAGCACCGCAACCATGACGAGGTAGATGAGGAACGCCCCGAGCTGCGGAACATAATATTTCCCGGCGATGTCGCTGATGCCGATGAGGACGGCAGCGGCGAACGAGCCGCCGATCGAACCGAGGCCGCCGACCGAAACGACAATCAGCACGTACACGAGATAGATGAAGGCGAAAGACGGATCGAGGCCGACGATCTCGATCGCGAGCGAGCCGCCGAGGCCGGCGAGGCCGCTGCCGAGCGCGAAGGTAATGGCAAACGCGCCCTCGACATTGATGCCGAGGCCGCGCGCCATGCGCTGATTGTCGACGGCCGCGCGCACTTGCGCGCCGAAGCGCGTGTATTCAAGCGTCAAGACGAGAATGAGCGCGACCGCAAGGCCGGTCGCCACCAGGAACATGCGGTAGACGCCAAAGGTGATCCCGCCGATCTGAATGGAACCGCGCAAATAGGACGGCGTCTGAATCGGCTGCTGGATGGTGCCGAAAATATAAGCCGCGACCGCGACGGAAATGAAGGCGAGCCCGATGGTCAGGAGCACCTGGTCGAGCTCGCCTGCGCGATAGAGCCGCCGGTAGAGCGCACGTTCCAGGAAGATGCTGGCGACCGCGGCGGCGAGGAAGGAGGCCGGCAGGGTGGCGAAAAACGGCCACCCCATCTGGTTCATCAGCGTGACGGTGACGTAACCGCCAAGCATGGCAAACGCGCAATGCGCCAGGTTGACGAAATTCATCATCCCCAGCGTGACGGACAGGCCGACCGACAGCAGGAAGAGTAGCATCCCATAGGCGAAGCCGTCGAACAGCACGCCGACAATCGGCCCCATGGTACTCCCGCCCTCCGCCGTCGATCGGCCGAATCGCCGTTCTTACTTCTTCATCGCCGCTTTCACGGGATCCTTGACGTTCTCGAACTTGTCGAACTCGACATTAACCAGTTCGTTACCCACCTTCTGCACCCGGCGGATATAGACCGTGTTGACGACGTCGCGCGTCTCCGGGTCGATCGAGACCGGGCCGCGCGGGCTGTCCCACTTCATCCCCTTGGCTGCCGCGATGAGCGAGTCGCCGTCGGACTTGCCGCCGGTCTTCTTCAGCGACTCATAGATGAGGTGCATGCCGTCATAGCCGCCGAGGGCGAAGAAGTCCGGGTTGCGCTTGAACTCCGCGTTGAACGCGGCGACGAACTTCTTGTTCAGCGGATTGTTGAGATTGTAGTCGTAGTGCCAGGCGCTGATGCGACCGACGGCGATGTCGCCCAGGCTCTTGAGCGCGGTCTCGTCGACCGGCTCGCCGGTGCTGAGGATCCTGATCTTGTTCGGATCGACGCCGCGCTCGGCGAACGCCTTGCCGAGTGCCGAAGGCTGCGCGCCGCCCGGAATGAAGACGAAGATCGATTCCGGATTGAGGTCCTTGGCACGCTGCACGAAGGCGGAGAAGTCCGGGTTCGCCACGGGCATGCGCACGGAGCCGACGATCTCGCCGCCCGCTTCCTTGAAGGCTTTCTGGAACGACTGCTCGGCATCATGGCCGGGTCCGAAGTCCGCCACCATCGTGTAGGCCTTGCGCACACCGTCCTTATACGCCCACTTCGCGATCGTCTCGCCGATCATTGGCAGGGTAAGCGACACGCGGGCCGAGTAATTGGATTTCGTGGTGATGATCGACGTCGCGGCGTTCATGATGACCATGAACTTCTTGGCTTCTGCCGAGATGTCGGAGGCGGCCATCGCCTCAGGCGTGAGCGTGAAGCCGGCGAGGATGTCGGCGCTGTCACGCACGACGAGTTCCTGCGCCAAGCGCTTGGCGACGTCCGGATTCGGGCCGCCGGTGTCCTTGCGGAGGATCTCGATCTTGCGGCCGGCAACGACGTCGCCGTGCTGCTTGATGTAGAGCTTCACGCCGTTGTCGATCTGCGCTGCGGTGTCGGCGAACTGGCCCGAATAGGCCGAGATCAGCCCGATCTTGAGCGGGGTCTGCGCGTGCGCCGCGGGCGCGACGAACAGTGCCGCCGTCAAGCCAATTGCTCCTAGAAGCATTTTTCGCATCGTCTCTCCTCCCAAGCATCCGATGATCGACCGGGTTGGCTCCCGGAAAATTGGCGCGAACTAATCACGAAGGCTCTGCAAGGTCAATTTGCGCGGTATTTTCGTAGATTGTTGGTTATCCTACGATCTTTCCAGAACCCCGCGCATATAGCCGATTGCCTTGGCGGCGCACGTCGGGCCGTCGGGTTCGTAGATGAAGGGCTCGATGGCGGCGATGCCCCGGTAATCTTCTTCCTGCAGCGCAGCGACAATTGGTCCGAATGGGAGCCTGCCCTCTCCGGGGCCGCGCCGGTTGGGATCGTTGAAATGAATGTGAGCGATCAGGCCCGTGGACAACCACTTGCGCAGGATGTCGGGAATGGGCTCGGCCTCGCTTAGCCCGGCTGCCGAGCAATCGAGCATGGTGCGCAAGCCCGGATTGCCGATCGAGCGAACGATCGCGGCGGCTTCCTCGACGGTGTTGACGAAGGCCGTGTGATCCCGCGCGACCGGCTCCAGAAGATACGTGACTCCCGCCGCGCGGGCCGCTTCGGCCGCGGCGGCGAAGTATTCGATCCCGCGCTTGCGGCCGTCTTCCTCGTCGTCCGGCTCGAGCTGGCGCTGAAAGGGCGAGCCGTGGATCATGAGGCCGGCGCCGAAATCGGCGGCAAGCGTGACCAGACCGCGCATGACGGCAAGTGTGCGGGCGCGGACGGCGGCATCTTTCGCGGTGATCGACAGGCCCTTCGGCGCGACCATCAAGTAGTGGAGGCTCGTGATCGGAAGGCCGGCGTCGGCGGCGATTCTCCTGATCTCGTTGCGGCGCGCGGGCGGCAGCAGATGCGGCTTGTCGCTGAGCGTGACCGGCGCAATCTCCACGCCGTCGTAGCCGAGCCCTTTCATCAGCTCGCACTGCTTCTCGAACGGAAGTTCTGCGATCACTTCGTTGCAAAGAGAGATCTTCATCGGCGGGCTCCGCGGGCGCTACGCCAGAAGCGTTTGCGCGGCCGAAGAGTCAACGGCGCTACCGCTGCGGGCCGGCGGCGGAAGCGCAGCATTTCCCGGCCGATCTTTGCGAGATTCATGATTTGTTTTTGTCTCCGCCAGGCACTGCACGCTCGCGACCATGCGTCTCGCTCAAAATCGCTCCAAACTATCCGGCTCTCGGCTATATTCAGCGCAAAGCGAGAATAATCCGCCAGACGCCAATGGACACCATTCTCAATATGAAGGCCTTCCTGGCCACCGCCCGCAGCGGAAGCTTCTCCGAGGCGGCGCGGCAATTGTCGGTCGCACCCTCGGTCGTTTCCAAGCGCGTCAACCAGCTCGAGTGGCAATTGCGCTCGCGGCTGCTCGAACGCACGACGCGGCGGGTGCGCCTCACGGAAGTCGGCGAACAATATCTGCCGACGATCCGCGGCATCATCACCGAGTACGAAGACCTGGTGGCGGGGATGCTGCGGTCGCCGGGCGAGCTCGAAGGCCACATCCGCGTCAAGTCGCCGATGGCGCTTACGCACCTGCATCTCGGAAAAATGTTCACCGCCTTCCAGAAAGCGAACCCGCGCGTCTCGCTCGACGTCGTGCTGATGGACCGCTCGGTCAATCCGATCGAGGAAGGGTTCGACGTCGTGCTTGGCTTGCTGCCTGCGTCTTACGAGAACGTCGTGGAGGAAGCGCTGGTCCCCTATCCGCGGATCGTCTGCGCGTCGCCGTCTTATCTGCAGCAGCGCGGCACGCCGCAGCACCCGCGCGATCTTGCGAACCACGATTGCCTCGTGTTCCAGCCGGCCGGATCGAACTGGACGTTCCAAAGCCGTCGCGGCCCGATCAGCGTGCAGGTGCGGCCGAAGCTCGCCTCCAACGATATCCACGTGGTGGTTTCCGCCGCCGAGGACGGAAGCGGCATCGCCGTGCTTTCGAAACTCATATCCAAGGAATCCATTCGCAACGGCAGGCTCGTTCCGGTGCTGTCCGATTTTCCGCTCCCCGATCACTGGCTGAAGGCGTTCGTTCCAAGAAGCCGCATCGGGCTCGCGCGGGTGCAGGCGCTTCTTAACTGTATCCGCGGCGCCTTCTCGCCCACGCCGCCGTGGAACGAGCCATAGTTCGGCGCATCCGATCGTTCGCGATTTACGATAGCTGAAAGCGCAAGAACCCCGGTTATTCCCGGTTTGAATTGACCTAGTTTCAGTGCGCCCGTGCAAACGGGGCGCGACACATAAAAACAACCCCGCAGGGAGTGGCGGAATGGCCGAGGCCGCAGCGCCAACGACAGCGACGCGAACCGTCAAGCGCAACGGCGCCGCCGTCGCGCGCGAGATCGGTGCGGATATCTGCGTGGTCGGATCGGGTGCGGCGGGCTACGCGGCGGCGCTCGAGGCGGCGCGGATCGGGCGCAAGGTCGTCCTCGTCGACGGACTGCCGGCGCTCGGCGGGCAGGCGGTCAACTCGATCATCGGCACGTTCTGCGGCCTGTTCTCCAACGGCACGCACGGCTACCAGTTCACGCATCTCGTCGCCGACGACATGCTGCGCGCGCTCGGCGAGCAGGAGAACGCGCTCTACTACCGGCACGGCCCGCATACGACAGTCGTCTATTATGACGAGATCGCGCTCGGCCGCTGGATCGAAAAATCCGTGCAGGCCGCCGGCATCACGCCGTTGCTCGGCGCGATCCTGCGCAACGTCAAGGTCGATGGCCGGCGCGTGCAGGAGCTCGAGTTCGCGACGCGCTACGGCGACGTGAAGGTGAAGGCGACGGGCTACGTCGATGCGAGCGGCGACGCCGCGCTCTCCTGGCAGGCGGGCTTTTCATGCCGCGAGCCGCAGCAGAACCGCGTGTTCGGCACGCAGATGGTGGTGCTCGAGAACATCGACGAAGCGAACCAGCCGACGCGGGAAGAGCTTTCGGCAAGGCTGAAGGAGAAGGGCGAACGATACGGCCTCCTGCGCCGCGAGGGGCTTGCGTTCGTCATTCCCGGCCGCGGGGTCGCGGCGATGAACATGACGCACGTGGAGACGCCGCTCGATCCGCTGGAGGCTTCCGAGAAAGCCTTGCTCGGCAAGGACCAGGCGGAGCGCGCGGTGCATTTCCTGCAGTCGGAATTCCCGCAATGCTTCGGCAAGGCACGCGTGCGCGCCTACGGCTTCCCGGGCATCCGGCAGACGCGCTGGATCGTGGGGCGGCAGCAGCTCTCGGTCGATGACGTGCGAAACGGCACGCGCTTTCCGGACGCGGTCGCTCGTACAAGCTGGCCCGTGGAGCTGCACGACCATGGATCGGGCCATCACTGGCACGTGTTTCCGGAAGATCACGTACATTATGTGCCGCTCGGGAGCCTCGTGCCGGCGGACGGCGACAATGTCGTCGCCGCGGGCCGCTGCATCGACGCGGACGTGGCCGCGCTTTCCAGCGTGCGCGTGATGGGGCCGTGCATGGCGATGGGTGCCGCCGCCGCGCATGCGCTCGATCTCGCCGGCAACGGCAGCGTGCACCAGATCGATGTCGCGGCCCTGCAAAAGCGGCTCACCGACAACCTCGACCGAACCGACAAACCGTGGTGAGGGGGAACATGAAGCTCACTGATGCCGAAAAGGCGATGCTCGACGGCGCGCAGGGCAAAGCCAAGCAGAAGGCGATGGATCTTCTCGTGCGCTATGGCGAGGCGCTCGGCGCCGAGCGGCTCGTCGACGTGACGAACGTCGCCAGCACCTTCAATGCCGGCTCGCCAGCAATGAAGCCCTATGCCGAGAAGGGCATGGATGCCGTCTTCTCCAAGTTCAATCTCGACAGCGACGAGGTGGTCGAGACGCCGCAGGTGGAGGTCTATACCTGCCAGCTCATCCACGGCATCGACACGCAGAACGCGCACGTCACCGGCGTCGCAGAGGAAGGGGTGAACCGGCAGAAGACCGCGGAGCGCTTCTTCGGCGGACGCGGCGTTGCCATGTTCAACACCTGCACGCCCTATCAGGTCGGCAACGTGCCGGTGAAGGGCGAGCATTGCGCGTGGATGGAATCCTCGGCGGTCGTCTATTGCAACAGCGTGCTCGGCGCGCGGACGAACACCGAAGGCCGGGAAAGCACGGGTGCGGCGAGCATCACCGGCAAGATCCCGTATTGGGGCTATCACGTCCCGGAGAACCGGCTCGGCACGCATCTCGTCGACGTCGAAGTGGACGTCGACAGCATGATGGACTGGGGCCTGCTCGGCTATTACGTCGGCGAGATCGTGGAGGAAGACATCCCGGTGCTCGCCGGCATCCGCAACGTGCCGAGCATGATCAAGCTCAAGCACTTCGGCGCGGCGTCGGCGTCGTCGGGCGGCGTCGAGATGTATCACATTCCCGGCGTCACGCCGGAGGCGGATACGGTCGAAGACGCGTTCGGATCGAGGAAGCCGCGCGAACGGTTCAAGTACGGCAAGGCGGAACGCAAGATCGCCTACGACAACCTCAATTCGTCCGCGAAGGACACGGCCGTCGATTTCGTCATGCTCGGCTGCCCGCACAATACGGTCGAGCAGGTGTGGACGATCGCGCGGCTGCTCGACGGCAGGAAGCTGTCGCCGAACACGCAGCTCTGGGTGTTCACGCCGCGCGCGTTGCGCGACGCCGCGGAGCTTGCCGGCTACGGCGACATGATCCGCAAGGCGGGCGGGCACCTGATGAGCGACACCTGTCCGGCGATCGGGCGGATCGTGCCCGAGGGCACTAAAGTCGTCGCTACCGATTCAGCCAAGCAGGCGCACTATCTGCCGGCCATGCTGAAGACGCAGACCTGGTTCGGCACGGTCGAGGATTGCGTGAACGCGGCCCTCACCGGCCAATGGCGTGGAGGACTGTCATGAGCAAGATCGTTCTGCGCGGCCGCAAGGTGGTGGGCGGCGTGGCCGAAGGCGAAGCCTTCGTCACCCGGGACACGATCTCCGGCTGGGGCGGCATCGACTCGAACACGGGCACCATCATCGAGCGGCGGCACGAGAAAGCGGGCCAGAGCTTCAAGGACAAAATCCTCGTGTTTCCCGGCGCCAAGGGCTCGTCCGGCTATTCGCACTTCTTCCATCTTGCGCGCGTCGCCGGGGCGTCGCCGAAGGCGATGCTGTTCAACAAGATGACGGCGAAGGCCGCGCTCGGCGCCGTGGTCACGCGCGCGCCGGCCATGACGGATTTCGACCGGGACCCGCTGTCGCTGATCGAAGACGGCGACTGGGTAAAGGTCGACGCCGACCAGGGCGTCGTCGAGATCACCAAGAAGGCCGGCAGCAAGCCGGCCACGCCCGCGGAATAGCGGACGGCAGGAGGAACCATGAAGAAGAAGCAGTTGCGGAGCAATTTCGAACCCGGCAGCACGCGCTGGGCGGGGCGGCGCGCACAATGGCGCGCGCTCGGCCTGACCGACGAGGACATGGAAAAGCCGAAGATCGCCGTGGTGAACACGTCGTCCGAGCTTTCGATCTGCTTCAGCCACGTCGACGGCATCGCCAAGGTGGTGAAGGACGCCGTCCGCGCGGCGGGCGGACTGCCGTTCGAAATCCGCACCATGGCGGTGAGCGATTTCATCACCAGTGCAGGACGCGCCGGCACCTTCCTGCTGCCGAGCCGGGACCTCATCACCAACGACATCGAGGTGCAGGTCGAGGGCGCGCAGCTTGACGGGATGGTGCTCCTGTCGTCGTGCGACAAGACCCCGCCGGGCCACCTGATGGCGGCGGCGCGCATGAATATCCCGTCGATCTCGGTGCTGTGCGGCTACCAGAAGGCCGGCGAATACAAGGGCCATCACGTCGACATCGAGGACGTGTTCCTCGGCGCGGGGCATCACCTCGCCGGCGCGCTGAGCTTCGAGGACCTCAAGGGCATGGCGGACAACGCGATCCAGAGCCCCGGCGTCTGCGCCGGCATGGGTACGGCGAACTCCATGCATTCGGTGGTGGAGGCGCTCGGCATGGCGCTGCCGGGCGGCGCGCCGGTCGAGGCGAACAGCCCGAAGATGTTCGATTACGCCAAGCGCGCGGGCCAGCGCATCGTCGATATGGTGTGGGAAGACCTGAAGCCGCGCAACATCCTCACCAAGGGCGCGTTCATCAATGCGTCGGCCGTCGTGCTTGCGGTTTCCGGCTCGATCAACTGCATCAAGCACCTGCAGGCGATCGCGATGGAAGCGGGCACCGACGTCGACGTCTATAACCTGTTCGAGACGCTCGCCGACCGCATTCCGATCCTCAGCGCCGTGATGCCGATCGGCAAGCACACAATCGAGCAGTTCGAGGCAGCGGGCGGCGCACTCGGCGTGATGAAGCAGCTTGAGCCGCTGCTCGAGACGGCGGCATTGACGGTCACCGGCAAGACCGTCGCCGAGAACCTCGCCGGCGTGACCGTGGGCGACCCGGAAGTGATCCGCCCGCTCGACCGGCCGTTCGCGACGAAGCCGGGGATCGTCATCCTGCGCGGCAATCTCGCGCCGGACGGCGCGATCGTGAAGATCGGCCTGCGCGGCGAGGGCCGGCCGCTGCAGTTCCGCGGGCCTGCCAAGGTGTACGAAGATTCGGCTGAGGCGGAAGCCGCGCTGAAGAAGGGCGAGATCAAGCGGGGCGACGCGGTGGTGCTGCGCGGCCAGGGCATCCACGGCGGGCCGGGCATGGGCGGCGCATCGCGGCTCGTGTTCCAGATCGACGGCGCGGGGCTCGGACCCGACGTTGCGGTGATCACCGACGGGCAGCTCTCGGGCCTCGTGAACAAGGGGCTCGTGCTCGGCGAGGTGGCGCCGGAGTCCGCGACCGGCGGGCCGCTCGCGCTCGTCCAGAACGGCGACAGCATTTTCGTCGACGTGGAGAAAAAGGTGGCCACCCTCGAAGTGCCGGAGGCGGAACTCGCCGCGCGCGCGGCGCGGCTCAAGCCGTTCGCGATCAAGCACGACAGCGGCTGGCTGTCGATCTACGAGCGCACGGTGCGGCCGCTCCACGAAGGCGCGGTGCTCTTGCGCGACAAACAATAGGTGTCGTCCCGGCCGAGGCGCGAAAGCGCCGCGAGCCGGGACCGTCCAAGTTCTCGGGATGGCGGTCCCGGATCGCGCTTCGCGCGTCCGGGACGACGATCAGCCCCTGAACTTCGCCACCAGCGCGTCGGCGCCGCGGGCAAGAATGCCGACATCGGCGCCGACCGCCACGAAGGTGGCGCCGAGCTTGAGCCAGCGCCGGGCAAGCTCCTCGCTCGCGGTGAGAATGCCGGGCGCCTTGCCGGCGCGGTCGATGCGGACGATCGCGTCGTCGATCACCGGCATCACCTGATCGTGCGACAGCTCGCCGAGATGGCCGAGCGAAGCGTGCAGGTCGGCGGGGCCGATGAAGATGCCGTCGACGCCGTCGACCGCGGCGATGGCTTCCAGGTTCTTCAATGCCTCGTCGGATTCGAGCTGCAGGAGCACGCAAATTTCCGCATCGGCATTGCGAAAGTAATTGCTGATGCGGCCGAAGCGCGTGGCGCGGGTCGAGCCGGCGACGCCGCGCAGGCCGAAGGCCGGATAGCGTGCGTAGCGAACCGCGTTCTTCGCCTCCTCCACGGTCGTTACCTGCGGAATGAGCAGGCTCTGCACCCCGGTGTCGAGGTAGCGCTTGATCGTCACCATGTCGTTCCAGGGCACCCGCACGACCGGCGTGGTCGCCGGATAGGCGGCGACCGCCTGCAACTGGCCAAGCACGGTCTCGATGTCGGCCGGCGTGTGCTCGGTGTCGAGCAGCACCCAGTCGAAGCCGGCGCCGGCGATCACTTCCGCCGTGTAATTGGAGGGGATGCTCGCCCACAGGCCGATCTGCGGCCTGCCCTCGCGCAGCACCTGCTTGAAGCGGTTCTTCGGATTTTCCATTTCGCTGCCTTCAATAGCCGTAGAGACTGGCGGGGTTGTCGACGAGAATCCTGTGACGCACTTTTTCATCGGGCGCCCAGTCGAGCAACAGGTCGAGGAGCGTGGCGTCGTCGGGCTTCTTGTCGGCGGGCGGCGTCGGATGCGGCCAGTTGGTCGCCCAGACCATGCGCTCCGGCGCGAGCCTGACCAGGACCTTGGCGAGCGCGCCGACATCGTCGTAATTGGGCGGGCCGGACTTCGAGACTTCGTAAGCTGCCGAGAGCTTGACCCAGGTGCGGCCGCTCTCGACAAGCCGCTGCAGCACGGCGAACGCCGGATGGTCGACCGGCACCGGCTCCAGGAACTTGCCGACGTGATCGATCACGAGCGTGCCCGGAAGCCGCGTCAGGACCGCCTCGCGCTCCGGCAGCGTGCGGCCGTCGAGCTGCAACTGCACGTGCCAGCCGAAATTGCGGACCCGCGCCGCCATGGTCTCGAGAATCTCCCAAGGAAGCGCGCCGCCCGGCAGCATGAAGAAGCGGATGCCGCGAATGCCGAGCCTGGTCAGGCGCTGCAATTCCTCGTCGGTCGCCGACTGGTCGACGACGGCGACGCCGCGCGCGCCGGGCCCGATCGCGGCCATCGCTTCGAGCGTGCAGCGATTGTCGGTGCCGTAGGCGGTCGGCTGCACGACCACGGTGCGCTCGATGCCGAGCCGCTTGCATACGGCGAGATAGTCCGGCACCAGCGCGTCGCCGTGCACGATCTTCGCCGTCGGCGCCAGCGGAAAGCGGCGGTCGTAGATATGCATGTGCGTATCGCAGGTGCCCGGCGGCGCCTTGAGGCGCGGCAATGCTCCGCTCTCCGATGCCATGGCTCTCCCTCGCCTGTTCAATACGGCGCGCGCTCGATGCCGCCGTCGAACTCCTGACTGCAGAACGGGCCGCCCTCATACCATTCGCCGACCGGATCGGCCGGCAGCTTCGCCTGCGCGGCGAGCGCCGCGTCGCGGTGATCCTCGGCGCAGCCGGCCGGCCGGTAGCCGTAGCGGAACGCGGCGGCGTTGTCCCAGAAGGCGCGCTCGTTGTCGGAGGCGCCGAAGAAAATCTCGTAGCGAAGGTCGGGATGCTCGAGGCCGATGCGGACCAGTTGCATGAGGTCCTCGGGCTTGAGCCAGATGGCGAGCCGGCGGCGGTCGGCCGGCGCGTCGTCGACGTTGCCGATGCGGATGCAGGTCACGCGCAGGCCGTGCTTGAACGCATAGAGCGCGCCCAGCGCCTCGCCGAACGCCTTGCTCAGGCCGTAGCGGGTGTCGGGGCGCACGGGCTCATGCGTGCCGATCCTGCGGCGGCGCGGATAGAAGCCGACCACGTGATTGGAGGAAGCAAAGACCACCCGCTCGACCCGCTTGCGGCGGGCGGCCTCGAACAAATTGTAGCAGCCGACGATGTTCGCGTTGAGGATCGTCTCCCACGGCCCCTCCACCGAGAAGCCGCCGAGGTGGACGATCCCCTGCACGCCTTCCACCGCCTTCTCCACCGCCTGCAGGTCGGCGAGATCGGCGGCGACGAACTCTTCGTCGCGGGCGAGATCGGCCGGCGGACGAAGGTCGCTCCAGCGAATGCGCGGATAGACGCCCTTCAGGAGCTTCCGCAGACGCGTTCCGATGCCGCCGGCAGCGCCCGTCACCAATATCGTCTGCATGACTTCCCGCCCACCGAAAATGATTTGATGCCGCGCGGCTAGGTGCGGCCAAGTTTCTCCGCAAGCTTGCGATAGCGCTTGCGGCTGTTGAGGAGATGCTTGCGCATGGCGGCGCGCGCCCGCGTAACCTCACGCGCGCGGATCGCCTGATAAATCTCGCGATGTTCCTGCTGCAGCCGCTCGAGATAGGCGCGGCGGTTTTCGGCGGTGCCCGCCTCGGCGCGGATCGTCTGCCGCGGAATGATGAAGCGCCCGAGAAAGTCGAGAAAGCGCAGGAACTGCGGATTGTTCGTCGCCTCCGCGATGCTGCGGTGAAACGCAAAATCCTGCTCAATCGCGTCTTCGCCGCGCTTGACCGCGCCCTCGATCGCGGCGAGCGCCTCGCCGATCCTGCGGATCGCCTCGGAGGTCGCCCGCTCGGCGGCAAGACCCGCTGCCTCGATCTCGATGCCGGTGCGCAGCTCCGCGACCTCAAGGACTTCGCGCAGCGAGCGCTCGTCGTCGAGGTCGAGACGAAACGGACGCGCCGCCCCGTCGGCAACAATCGTACCCACACCCTGGCGCGTGATCACCAACCCTTCCGCCCGCAAGGCGGCAACGGCCTCGCGCACCACGGTACGGCTCACGCCGGTCGCGGCGATCATCTCCTGCTCGGTGGGCAGCCGCGATCCGGGCGCCAGCTTGCCGGCGGTGATGTCGGCGGTAAGCCGGCGGACGAGCTCGGCGGTCAGGCTGCGCGGCGCCGTCAACGGGCCGATCGCGCTCCCTTCCCCCGCTCGTTCTTTGGTTGCAGTCCGCGACATCCCGCTTTCCGTCAGGTCATAGTATGATATGATGGCTAGCACGCGCCCGGGGACGGATCAACAACAAGCGCGGAATCCACCGCATCGCTCGCGCGGCGCCATCCAGGGAGGATTCTCGATGAACAGGCGTGAACTACTCGTCGGCGGCGCCGTGGCGGCGCTTGCCGTAACCGGCAGCTATCGCAGCGGGGCGCTCGCACAACAGAAGCTCGTCCTCAAGGCAAGCGACGTGCATCCGCTCGGCTATCCGACCGTGGAAGCGGTCGTGCGCATGGGCAAGAAGCTCGAGACGGCGACCAACGGCCGGCTCAGCATCCAGGTGTACCCGTCGATGCAGCTCGGCGGCGAAAAGGAGTCGATCGAACAGGCGCAGGTCGGCGCGCTCGCGTTCGCCCGCATCAGCGTCGGGCCGATGGGCCCGGTCGTGCCGGAGCTCAACGTCTTCAACCTGCCGTTCATGTTCCGCGATACCGCGCACATGGAAAAGGTGATCGACGGCGAGATCGGCAGCGAAATGCTGAAGAAGCTCTCCGACAACCCGACGGCGGGCCTGATCGGGCTGTGCTGGATGAATGCCGGCACGCGCAACGTCTACAACAGCAAGCGGCCGATCAAGTCGATCGACGACCTGAAGGGCCTGAAGATCCGCATGATGGGCAACCCCGTGTTCGTCGACAGTATGAACGCGCTCGGCGGAAACGGCGTCGCCATGGGCTACGACCAGCTCATCAATGCGCTGCAGACCGGCGTCGTGGACGGCGCGGAAAACAACTATCCGAGCTACGCGAGCGGCCAGCACTACCGCTATGCGAAGTATTATTCGCTCACCGAGCACCTGATGATTCCCGAGATCCTCGTGTTCTCGAAGCGGGTGTGGGATTCGCTGTCGAAGGAGGATCAGGCGCTGATCGCCAAGCTGTCGAAAGAGGCGCAGCAGGAACAGCGCAAGCTCTGGTACGAGGCGGAAGAAAAATCGATCCAGCAGATCAGGGACGCCGGCGTCGAGATCGTCAAGATCGCCGACAAGCAGCCGTTCCAGGCGGCGGTGAAGCCGGTCTGGGACAAGTACGGCGGGCAGCACGCCGCGCTGATCCAGCGCATCCAGGCGGTGAAGTAGTCCATCCCCGAGCCCGGAAAGGCCGGTAGAGAATCCCTGCCGGCCTCTCCCTGTCGGTCAACGCACGCATGAAACAGCATTACATCCGCGCGATGAACGGCCTGCACGGGCTGTGCATGACGATCGCGGGAATCTGCCTCGTCGTCATCACGCTCATCATCCCGTGGGGCGTTTTCACCCGCTACGTGCTGAACAGCGCCGCCTCGTGGCCCGAGCCGATGGCGGTGCTGCTGATGGTCTGGTTCTCGTTCATGTCCGCCGCGGTCTGCTACCGGGAGGATCTGCACATCAGCATCGGCCTCCTGCCGGCCGCGCTCACCGGCACTCGGCGCGTGCTGCTTGGGCTGGTGGTCGAGGCGGCCATGATCGGCATCAGCCTGTTCATGCTCTATTACGGGACGCGGCTGGTGACGGTGACGTGGCATCAGGTCATCGCCGATTTCCCCATCGTCTCGACCGGCGTCGCCTATCTGCCGGTGCCGATCGGCGGCGCGGTCGTCGTCCTGTTCGTGATCGAACGCGTCTGGACCGGCGCTTTCTTCCGGCCGCCCGACGGAGCGAGCGTGACCACGGCACTCGAATAGCGGACGTCGGACGACGCGATGGATCTCCTCGTCCTCATCGGCAGCTTCGCCATCCTGTGCGCGCTCGGCGTTCCGGTCGCCTACGCGCTCGGGCTCGCCGCGATCATCGCCGCGCTCTATCTCGGCATCCCGCTGGAAGCGGTGATGATCAAGGTGTCGGACGGCACCGACGATTTCGCGCTGCTCGCCATCCCGTTCTTCATCCTCGCCGGCGCCATCATGGCCGAAGGGGGCATGGCCGAGCGCCTCGTCAATCTCGCCAAGGTGTTCGTCGGCTTCATTCGCGGGGGGCTCGCCCTCGTGAACATCCTCGCCTCCACCTTCTTCGGCTGCATCTCCGGCTCGTCGGTGGCGGATACGGCCTCGATCGGCTCGGTCATGGTGCCGCAGATGGTGAAGAACGGCTACCCGCGCCTGTTCGCGGTGAACGTCACCATCGCCGGCTCGCTGCAGCCGCTGATGCTGCCGCCCTCGCACAATGCGGTCATCTATTCGCTCGCGGCCGGCGGCACGATCTCGATCGCGCACCTGTTCATGGCCGGCATCATTCCGGGCCTGCTGCTCGGCCTCTCGCTCATGGGGCTTTGCCTCATCATCGCGCGGCGGCAGAACTTCCCCAAGGGCGAGGTCATCGGACCGCGGCAGGCGATCAAGATCGCGATCGAAGCGTTCTGGGGGCTGCTGACGGTCTTCATCATCCTCGGCGGCATTCTCAGCGGCGTGTTCACCCCGACCGAGTCGGCGTCGGTGGCTTGCGTCTATGCGTTCCTCGTGACGATGTTCATCTACCGCGACTACAAGTGGCGCGAGCTGCCGCTGATGATCAAGCGCGTCGTGCGCACCGTCGGCATGGTCATGATCATGATCGGGTTCTCGGTGGCGTTCGGCTACATGATGACGCTGATGCAGGTGGCGGCAAAATCGGCCGACTTCTTCCTCTCGGTTTCCGACAGCAAGTACGTTTTCCTGCTGCTCGTGAACATCCTGCTCCTGGTGCTCGGCACCTTCATGGACCTCGCGCCGATGCTGCTCATCTGCACGCCGATCTTCCTGCCGGTGATCAAGCAGTTCGGGATCGATCCCGTGCACTTCGGCATGATCATGATCCTCAACCTCGGCATCGGCCTGCTGACGCCGCCGGTCGGGCCGACGCTCGCCGTCGGTTGCGCCATCGGCAGGGTCTCGATGGAGGCGGTGTCGAGGAGCATCCTGCCGTTCTATATTCCGATGCTGATCGTGCTGCTGCTCGTGACCTATTTTCCCGAGCTGTCGCTGTGGCTGCCGCGGCTGATCCTGGATTGAGCGGCGGACTTACGGGGCGTAACGCACTTCACCCGCGTCCGAGACATCATAGCCGCCGAGCTCGTCGGCGCGCGCGGCCATGGCGGGCGTGCGCAGGAACGCGAGCAGCCTTTGCAGCGGCGGGCGAAAATAGTCGCGGCTCCGCATCACGAGATCAAAGCGCTCCCAGAGGAGCGGCACGAAATCGAGGCCGGCGGCATTCGCGACCGAACGGGTGGCGATGCCGCAATCGGCGCGGCCGGCGCGGATCGCCTGCGCAATGTCGGGGCCGGTGGGACACGGCGGGCTGACCGTCGCAAGCGCATTGAACTTGAGGCCGGCGCGATGCAGGAGCGCGAGCTGCAGGAGTTGCGCACCGGCGCCGGCGGGACGGACGGCCATGCGCGCCCGGGTGCCCGCGAGATCTTCGATCGAGCGGATCTTCTGCGGATTGCCTGACGCCACGAGGAATCCCTGCTCGCGGCGCAAAAAGCCGATCAGCACCGCGTCGCGCAGATCGCTCCGCATGCGCAACGCTTCGACGTTGGCGTCCGCCGCTTCGCCCTCCAGCGCGTGCAGATGAATGGCGGCAGCGAGCACCTCGCCCTTCGCAAAGCGGGCAAGGCCCGTTTCGCTGCCCTCCGGCAGGGTGGCAAGGCCGGAGCCGCTCTCGCGCAACGCCCATTCGAGCAACGGATCGTGGCTGCCGCCGACGATGGGCGGCGGTTCGAGCGCCGGCATCCCCTCGGGCATGACCAGGCTCGCGGCGAGCCAACGGTCGAGCTCGGCTTTCGGAAACAGCCAGCGGCCGGTCACCTTGGTGCAGGGGATCGTGCCCTCGGCGACCAGCTCGTAGAGCTTGCGCTCCTTGAGCCGGAGGTAAGTCGCGGCCTCGGTGGTGGTCAGAAGCTGCATACTAACCTGCACATATTTGCATTGTTTCCATAATTGATCGTTCTCGGAATTGGTGCAAGCGTGTCTTTGACAGGAGTTGTTCAATGCCCGCAGGCGCTTCCGCGCTGGAAATGGTGCTGACCGGAGACCCCGGCCTCTATTCGATCGTCGGACTCTCCCTCTATGTGAGCCTGTCGGCGGTGGCGCTGGCGGCAATCGTCGGCTTTCCGCTCGGCGCGTTCCTCGCGCTCGTCCGCTTTCCCGGCCGCGGCCCGCTCGTCGTCGTGATCAATGCCTTCATGGGGCTGCCGCCGGTCGTCGTGGGGCTTGCGGTCTTTCTGCTGCTTTCCCGTTCGGGTCCGCTCGGCTTCCTCGGCATCCTGTTCACGCCGCGGGCGATGATCTTCGCGCAGGCGCTCCTGGTGCTGCCGATCATCGTGGCGCTCGCGCGGCAGACCATCGAGGATCTCTGGGCCGAATACCGCGACGAGCTCACGGCGATGGGAATCGGGCCGGCCGGACGCGTGGCGACGCTCCTGTGGGACGGCCGTTTCAGCCTGGTGACGACGCTGCTTGCCGGGTTCGGGCGGGCGGCGGCGGAAGTCGGCACGGTGATGATCGTCGGCGGCAACATCGACGGCTTCACGCGGATGATGACGACCGCGATTGCGCTGGAGACGTCCAAAGGCGACCTGCCGCTCGCGATCGGGCTCGGGCTCGTGCTGATCACCCTCGTGATCGGCGTGAATGCGATCGCCTGGGGCGTGCGGCGCGTGGGTGAGTTGCGTGCAGGATAGGTCGATGCACGGCAATTTCAGCGACCTGCCCATCGAGTTTGCCGGCGCCTCGGTGCGGGCGGGCGGTGTCGCGATCCTCGACCGCATCTCGCTCGTCATCGCGCCGGGCGCCCCTACCCTGCTCATCGGACCGAACGGCTCGGGCAAGAGTACGCTCATCCGCCTCGGCATGGGATTGATCGCGGCGAGCGAAGGCCGCGTGCTCTGGGGCGGGCGGACGAGCGCGGACGGCGCGCGGTGCGCGATGGTGTTCCAGCGTCCGGTCATGCTGCGGCGGACGGCGGCCGCCAATATCGACTATGCGCTCGCCTCGACGGGCGTTTCGCGCCGCGCGCGGCCGAAGCGTATCGAGCAACTGCTTGCGGACGTCGGCCTGCAGGCGCTCGCCGACCGGCCGGCGCGGCGGCTCTCCGGCGGCGAGCAGCAGCGGCTTGCGCTCGCGCGCGCGCGCGCGCGCGATCCCGAAGTGCTTTTCCTCGACGAGCCGACGGCGAGCCTCGACCCCGCCGCGACCAAGGCGGTCGAGGACATCGTGCGGGCGACGGCGGCGGCCGGCGTCAAGATCGTGATGGCGACGCACGATCTCGGCCAGGCGCGGCGGCTTGCCGGCGACATCGTCTTCCTCGTGCGCGGGCGCGTGGTCGAGCATGCGCCGGCCGAGCGTTTTTTCACGTCACCCTCGACCAGCGAAGCCGCCGCCTTCGTGCGCGGCGACCTCGTCATCTGAATGTCAACAGCAAACGGGAGAGAGATATGCTCAATCGACGTTTGATCTTTGCCGCGACCTTGGTCCTTGCCGGCGGCATAAATGGTGCCGCCCTTGCGCAGGACAAATCGATCGTCGTGTCATCGACGACCTCGACCACCGATTCGGGCCTGTTCGGCCACATCCTGCCGCTGTTCAAGCAGAAGACCGGCATCGACGTGAAGGTAGTCTCGCAGGGCACCGGGCAGGCGCTCGACACCGGCCGGCGCGGCGACTCCGACGCCGTATTCGTGCATGCGAAAGCGCAGGAGGAGAAGTTCGTGGCGGAAGGCTTCGGCGTGAAGCGCTTTCCCGTGATGTACAACGACTTCATCCTGATCGGCCCGAAGAGCGATCCGGCCGGCGTGAAGGGCGGCAAGGATATCACCGCCGCGCTGAAGACGATCAAAGAAAAAGGTGCCGCATTCATTTCGCGCGGCGACAAGTCGGGCACGCACACCGCCGAGCTCAATCTCTGGAAGGCCGCCGGCATCGACATCGCGAAGGATAAGGGCGACTGGTACAAGGAGATCGGCCAGGGCATGGGCGCGGCGCTCAACACGGCGTCCGCCTCCAACGGCTACGTGCTCTCCGATCGCGGGACGTGGCTCAATTTCAAGAACCGCGGCGAGCTTGACGTCATCGTCGAGGGCGACCGGCGGCTGTTCAATCAGTACGGCGTGATCCTAGTCAATCCGGAGAAACATCCGCACGTGAAGAAAGAGCTCAGCCAGGCGTTCATCGACTGGCTCGTCTCGCCGGAAGGGCAGAAGGCGATCGCCGACTACAAAGTCAACGGCCAGCAGCTCTTCTTCCCGAACGCGGGGGCGCCGGGGGCGTGACCATGAAACCTTGTCATTCAATCGCCGGCATCCGGCCGGCAGCGACAGCGAGTTGATGCAAAGCGGAGGAGCCAATGCAAATCAGTGCGCGGAACCGATTGAAAGGCAAGATCGTCGAGGTGAAGAAAGGCGCGACAACAGCCCACGTGAAGATCGACGTGGGCGGGCAGATCGTGACGGCGTCGATCACGAACGAGTCGGTGGATGATCTTGCGCTCACTGCCGGACAGACGGCGTATGCGGTGATCAAGGCGAGCGACGTGATGGTGGCGGTCGACTAGAATAGCCAAGTGTTTCTCGTGGTTGCTTCCATGAAGATCGATCGACGCCAGGTCCTTGCCGGATTGTCCGCGGCACTCGTTGCGCCACGGGCGGCGCGCGCGGCCACCGTTACGGACAGCGCGGGGCGGGCAGTGCCCGTTCCGGGAAAGGTAACGCGCGTATTCCCGGCCGGACCGCCCGCCGCCATCTTCCTCTACACGCTTGCGCCCGACCTGCTGCTCGGCTGGCCGCGCGTCCCCAACGGACCGGAACTTGAGTTCCTGCTGCCCGACGTCCGCCGCCAGCCGGAGGTCGGCCGCCTCACCGGACGCGGCAACACGGCGAACCTCGAGGTCGTGCTCACGCTGAAGCCGGAACTCATCATCGATGCCGGGACCATCAGCGACACCTACGTTTCGCTCGCCAACCGGGTGCAGGAACAGACGGGCATTTCCTATGCGCTGCTCGACGGCCGCTTCGACAAAATTCCCGAAAGCTACCGGACGCTCGGACAGTTGATCGGCCGGCCGGGAGATGGCGAGGCGTTTGCGGCCTATGCCGAGGAAACGATGCGGACGGTCCAGGGGCGGGTGGCATCGGTCCCGGAAGCGCGGCGACCGCGGGTCTATTACGCCCGCGGGCCGCGGGGCCTGGAGACGGGGCTTGCGGGATCGATCAACGTGGAGACCGTCGAATTCCTGGGCGCGCGCAATGTCGCCGCCGCCCAGGGCGGTGGCCTCGCCAACGTATCGATCGAACAGGTGCTGGTCTGGGACCCGGAGATCATCATCACGCTCGACCAGGGCTTTGCCGCCTCGGTGCGCCGCGATCCGGCCTGGGCCTCGGTCGAGGCGGTGCGCGCCGGCCGGGTGTATCTCTCGCCGCGACTGCCGTTCGGCTGGGTCGACTTTCCGCCTTCGGTCAACCGGCTGGTCGGGCTCTGGTGGCTGGGAAAGGTTCTCTATCCCGCCCTGTTTCCCGAGGACCTGCGCGAGAAGACCCGCGATTTCTATGCCCGCTTCTACCATGTGACCCTGAGCGACGAGCAGATCGGCCGCCTCCTCGCGGGACAGGGCTGAGCATGAGCCGCTCCGCTGCGCCGGGCCTCCTCATCGCCTGTCTGGTACTCGCAGCCGGCTTTGCCTTGGCCTTCACGGTCGGCCGCTACCCGGTCGATCTCGCCGACGTGGCGGCGCTGCTCGCCGCCAAGCTGACCGGGAGCTCCGCCAACCTGCCGCCGGCGGTGGAGAGCGTGATCCTGCAGGTGCGCGGGCCGCGGGTGCTCGCGGCGGTGTTCGTGGGCGCGGCGCTCGCGGTCGCCGGCACCGCGTTCCAGGGCCTGTTCCGGAATCCGCTGGTGTCACCGGACATCCTCGGCGCCTCGTCGGGCGCGGCACTTGGCGCGGTCCTCGGCATCTATTTCTCGCTTGGCGTGCTCGGCATCCAGGGGCTTGCGTTCGCGGGCGGGCTCGCGGCGGTCGCGGCCGTCTATGTCATCGGCTCGATCATTCCGGCGCGTGACCCGATCCTCGTGCTGGTGCTGACCGGCGTCGTGGTCGGCGCGCTGCTTGGCGCGGGCGTCGGCCTCATCAAGTATCTCGCCGATCCCTATAACCAGCTTCCGGCGATCACGTTCTGGCTGCTTGGCAGCCTCGCCGCGACCGGGCCGTCGGATCTCGTCCCGTTGTTCGGGCCGGTTGCGATCGGCACGCTCGTGCTGCTGGCGCTGCGCTGGCGCATGAACGTGATGTCGCTGCCCGACGAGGAGGCGCGTGCGCTCGGCGTCGCCACCGGCCCGCTGCGGATCGTGATCGTGGCGGCGGCGACGCTCGTGACCTCGGCGAGCGTGGCGACCGCCGGCATCATCGGCTGGGTCGGACTCGTGGTGCCGCATCTTGCCCGCGCGCTGGTCGGGCCGGACTTCGCGCGGCTGTTGCCGACCGCCGCGATCCTCGGCGGCGGCTTCCTGCTCGTGATCGACACGCTCGCGCGCACGATGGCGTCGGTGGAAATCCCGCTCGGGATTCTCACCGCCGTGCTCGGCACGCCGTTCTTCATCTGGCTGCTGGCGAGCGTGGGGCGGACCTGGTCATGAATCTTGAAGGCCGTTCCGTCTCGATCGGCTATCGCGACCGCGTGGTCGGCCGCAACCTCGACGTCGCGCTCGCGACCGGCGAGGCACTCGCGCTGCTCGGTCCGAACGGAAGCGGCAAGACGACGCTGCTGAAGACGCTGCTCGGATTGATTGCGCCGCTCGGCGGCGAAGTTCGGCTCGAGGGCAGGACGCTCGACGCATACCCGGCGCGCGAGCGCGCCCGCATGATCGCCTACGTGCCGCAATCGCATGCGCCGACCTTCGCGTTTCCGGTGGAGAGCATCGTGCTGATGGGACGCACGGCACACGGAAGCCTGTTCAGCCGCCCGAGCGAGCGTGACCGCGCGGCGGCGATGGCCGCGCTCGAGCGACTTGGCATCGCGCATCTCGCTGCGCGTCCCTACACGATGATCTCCGGCGGCGAGCGGCAGCTCGTGCTGCTCGCGCGCGCGCTTGCGCAGGACCCGAAGTTCATCGTGCTCGACGAGCCGACTGCGAGCCTCGACTTCGGCAATCAGGGAAAGATTATGGACGAGATCGTTCGGCTCGCCGCGTCTGGGCATGGCGTCCTGTTCACGACGCACGACCCGAACCACGCGCTGCGTGCCGCCGACCGCGCGTACCTCCTGCGCGACGGCACGTGCATCGCCGACGGACCGATCGGCAAGATTCTGACGCGGGAAAATCTCGAAGCGATCTATCGCGCGCCGGTCCGCGTGCTCGTCGATGCGAAGAGCGGAACGAACGCGTTCCTGCCCGGCTAAATTCGATCAGGATGGAAGACCATCGATCGCGTCGACGCGGTTCGGATAGAAGGCGAGATGATTCCGGATCGAGGCGACGGCATCGTAAGGAGACTCGTAGGTCCAGATCGCGTTCTCGGCGAAGCGGTCGCCGACCTCGATGGAGAAGTACGAGGCATCGCCCTTGTACGGACAATAGGTCGAGTGCCCACTGCGCACGAGCAGCGACATGTTCGCATCTTCGCGCGGGATATAGACGACCGGCCGGTACCCGGCCTCGCGCAAGACCAGGCCGCGCATCGTGTCGGCGATCACCTTGCCGTTGAAGCAGACGCGCATGCGCGACGGATACGGCTCGATGTCGATGGAATGATCCGGCCCCGGAATTCTGACGGGCTTCTGCATCGGTTCCATTCCCTCCGATTGATCGTCCTGCGAATGCAACCGCACGCGCGCTTGCGAAGCAAACGAACTTCCCGTGAATGCGCAGCCGGAACTTCGCGCGCAGGTGCTTGCAGAATTCTGCGATCGGGCGCATGAAGCCGGGCGCGGCACGAATCGAAGCGGCTTGAGAAAAAATTAACCGGCGCCACGTAGTTTTTAGTTGCGAGCGCGCGGTGATTTGCGAGGTGCGGCGCACGCCGCGGATAGCCTCAAGTGAAGTCGCACGCGATCTTCACATTCCGATTCAGAATCAAGCAATGACCGCTTCATCCGCCGCTTTTCGCGGGCGCGGATTTGCGAGTCAATTCAAGCGGCTGCGGGGCGGCGCGAAAGCGTCGATTCCGCCCGAACCCGCTGAAGATCCGATTCAGGATGAGCTGAGAGCCGGATTCACTTTGCCGTAATCGGAGACCGGGTCCGACCCCGGATGATTCGACGGCGTCCGCGAGCTTCCAGTCGCGCGCGCCGCCGATTTCAGTCCATCGTGCTTGGCAGGAACAGCGAGATTTCCGGGAAGGCAATCAGGATGATCATGATGACGACCTCGCAGCCGAGGAACCAGAAACATCCCTTGAAGATCGTCTCCAGCGGTATCTGATCGCCAACGACGTTCTTGACGACGTACACATTGAACCCCACCGGCGGCGTCAACAGGCCGATGCCGATGAACTTCACCACCAGCACGCCGAACCAGACCAGATCCATCCCCAGCGCCGAGAACATCGGCACGAAGACAGGAATGGTCAGCAGGATCATGCCGAGCGGATCGAGGAACATGCCGAGCACGACATAGATCAGCGAGGTGCCGATGATCAGCAGCAGCGGATCGACGGACCATTCGCCGATCAGTTGCGTGAGCAACTCGCCGGTGCCAGCGAGCGCCAGGAAGCGCGTGAAGAGCACGGCGCCGATGCCGACGAAGAAGAGCTGCGCCGTGGTTCCGATCGCGTCGATGAAGCTGTCGACGAAGCCGGCCCAGCTCAGCTTCCTGCGCACCACGCCGATCATCACGGCGAGGAACGCGCCGGCTGCCCCGCCTTCGGTCGGCGTCACGACGCCCCAGTAAAGACCTCCGATCACGCCGAGGATGAGCAACCCCACCGGCCAGATCTCGGCGAGCGATGCCCAACGCTCGCGCCAGAGTGCGGCGCGGTCCTCGAACACGACCGGCGGCGCGACCGCCGGATTGAGCCATGCGCGCCCGACGATCATGATCATGTACACGACGGCGGTGAGAATGCCGGGAAAGATTCCCGCAAGCAGAAGCTTCGCGACCGACACCTCGGCAAAAATTCCATAGATGATGAAAGTGATGCTGGGCGGGATCAATGCGTCGAGCGTGCCGCCGCTCGCGCAGACGCCGGTGGCGAGGCCCTTGTCGTATTTGCGCTTGAGCATTTCCGGAATCGCGAGCCGCGCCATGACGGCGGCTGCGGCGACGCTCGATCCGGAAGCGGCGCCGAAACCCGCGCACGCCCAGTTGGTGGCGACTGCCAGTCCGCCGGGCAGCGAACCGAACCAGGCGACGGCCGCGCGGAAGAGCGCGGTGCCGATTCCCGAATTTCCCGCGATCGCTCCCATCAGCAGGAACATCGGAATTGCGGAAAGATCCCAGTTCGCCGCGAAGACGAACGGCGTATCGCGGATCGCGCTTAACGCGACATTGAAGTTGCGCAGATACCAGAAGCCGACGAATGCAACCGAACCCATCGCGACGCCGATGGGAACGCGAAGACCGATCAGGAGCAGGATGCAGCCCAGGCTGCCGAAAGAAAGCGTCAGCGCGCTCATATGCCGCCCTCCCGCAGATCGGTCTTCTGCTTCGGACGGTAGCCGCGCGCGATGTCACGGATGATGCGCAGCACGAGATAAGCGGCCATGAGCCCCGCGGAGATCGGCAAGAGCCAGCGGCTCGGCCAAACCAAAATGAAACCGCCGGCCGCTTCCCAAACTTCGCCGGCACGGGTCTGCTGCACCGCGCGCAAATGGGTTTGCCAGGTGAAGACGCCCACATAGACGAGCATGAAAATCTTGACGGCCGTCTCCAGCCAATAGGCAAACCGTGGCGTGCCGATCTGCTCGAAGACGCCGGCCACGATGTGGTTGTCATGGCGCGTGATCCACGCCCACGGCAGATAGGCGACGGCGACCATGTACCAGCCGGAAACGATCTCGGTCGTACCGGCAAACGGATGATTGAACAGCGTGCGGCCGGCAACATCGACCGTTACGTGAATCATCATCAGGAATCCGGCGACCATGCCCGCCCAGAACAGGGCGTTGATTGGATATTCAATCCATCGCAGCAGCCGTTCGACTATCTTCATGCCTACCCCCACGCACTCTCCCCCCGAGCGCGCACGCCATTCCAAAACACTTGCGCAAGGCCGGTACCCCCGGCCTTGCGCTTGTCGTACTGCTTCCCTCAGAGCTTGGAAGGATCAACCTTGGAATAGACTTCCCGCCAGATTGCGTCCGCGAACTTGTCGATATCCTGGCCGATCGCCGGAGCGAGCTTTGCCCACTTCTCGCGGTTCTTGTCATAGGCCGCGATGATCGCCGCGGGATCCTTCACGCCGAACTTCTTGGCGTTCTCGATGTTCCGCTCGCGCTGCGCCTTGTCGTACTCCTGGGTCAGCTTGACGAAGCCCGCCTCATCGGTGGGTTTGACCAACTGCACGCCCTTCGTGCTCATGATCAGCTTGAGGTCCGCTTCGTTTTCAATGACAAACTGACCGAGGGCGAGCGAGGCGCTGATGTAGGCCGCCTGCTTCATATGCGCCCGTTTCTGCTCGGTGGTCATCTTGTTCCAGACGTCGCGGTTCAGCGGCAACCCGACGGCGGGCCCGCTGAGGCCAAAGCTGAAGTCGGTGACGTGCTTGGCGAAGTCGGCATAGCCGAAGACCTTGAGCCAGTTGTGCACGCCGAGCTGGCAATCGAGGCCGCCGCGCTGGAGAAGGCCGACCGCTTCGACGAGGGTCGCCGAGACCGGAACGGCGCCAGCCATGTTCATCATCTCATGGTGGCCGCCGGCGGCGCGAACGCGCTTGCCCTTGAGGTCCGCCAGCGAGCGGATCGGGTCACGGCAGGCGAGGTAGTAGCCGGAGCTCGTCCAGCCCGGGAGCGGGACGGTATTGATCTTCCTGAACTCCTCGAGACACGAGGGGCAGTTCATAATGACCGTTTCCACCGCTCCGCCGGAGGCGGCGATGACGGCCGCGGCGTCATCCTTGCCGAACACTGCCGTGGTGTAGATCGCGTTCAGCGAAGGCACGAGGTTCGGAACGTATTGCGAAATCTCGAGACCGGACGCCATGACGCCGTCCTGAATCGCCTGGAACGTGTCCTTCGGGTTGGCGAGCTGGCCGCCCGGCACGAGCTTCCACTTGATCTGGCCGTTGGTTTCCTTCTCGATCGCGGCGAACGCTTTCGGCAGGGCGACGCGATTGAGATATTCGCCCGCCGGCGGCCACGAGCCGTAAACGAGTTCGGTTTGTGCGGATGCGCTTTGCGCAGCCAGCAACGTGCCCGCCAATGCGGCGGCTTGAATCCAGAGTCTGCTGTTCGACGACATTCGAGCGTTCCTCCTCACCGTCGCTGCTTGTTTGTCCCGCCCGCTTGTTGCGGACCTTATTATTTTGACGCCGCACGCCAAGTCCCCAACGGGACGGCCCGCGGCATCGTTATGGAGGATAACCATTTCCCCGGGCCAACTTCAATCCACCCAAAGTCACTGCGTGGATGGGAGGCGCCCCACGGCCGCCTGCCCGGCGCAGGCCATGGCCGCCGGGCGCACAGGTTATCAGCCCCAGATCTCGCGGGCAGTCTCAACCACCAGCCGCAGCTTGGCGATTTCGTCATCAATCGTGAGCTCATTCCCCTCCGAAGTGGAAGCAAAGCCGCATTGCGGGCTGAGGCAGATCTGATCCAGCGGCACAAATTTGCTTGCCTCCTCGATCCGGCGCTTCAGCAAATCCTTGCTTTCGAGCGCCGGCTTCTTGGTCGTCACGAGACCCAACACCACCATCTTACCCTTCGGCACGAACCGCAGGGGCTCGAAGCCGCCCGAGCGCTCGTCGTCGTATTCCAGGAAGAAGCCGTCGACGTTCAGGCCGTTGAACAGGGCGTCGGCGACGTGCTCGTAGCCGCCGGCCGCCATCCAGGCGGAGCGGTAATTGCCGCGGCAGAGATGGGTGCAGATGCTCATGTTGGCCGGCTTTCCGGCGATCGAGGCATTGAACAGCTCGATGTAGCGCAGGTGCTGCTTCTCGGCGCCTTCGCCCAGCATGGCTCGCCGCTTCGGGTCATTCAGGAAGGCAAGGCTCGTGTCGTCGAGCTGCAGATAGGTACAGCCGAGCTTGTCGAGCAGGTCGATCTCCTTCGCATAGACCCTGGCGAGGTCGTCGAAGAAGACCTCCATGTCGGGATAGATCTTGCGGTCGATGCCGCGGCCGCCGGGATAATGCATCATGCTGGGCGACGGCAGCGTGAGCTTCGGCGTCGCCTTGGCGACCGACTTCAGGAACTTGAAATCCTCGCCGAAGATGCAGCGATCGAGATGCAGCTTGTCGACGCGGTACTCGACGAACTGCCAGTCGACCTTGCCGTGCTCGCCCTCGAACGGGACTTTGATGACGCTATCAAGCTTTGATACGCCGCCGAGCTGATACTTGAAGTCGATCACCCAGTCGGTGCGGCGGAACTCGCCGTCGGTCACGCCTTGCAGGCCGACATCCTCCTGCAGCTTCACCACCGCGCGGATCGCGTCGTCCTCGAGCGCGCGCAGCTCGGCGGCCGGGATACGGCCGGTCGCATGATCCTCGCGCGCCTGCAGGAGCGAGTGCGGGCGCAACAGGCTGCCCACGTGGTCGGCGCGGAATGGCGGCCTGGTCCTTGCGGTCATTCATCCCTCCCCGCATGCCTGGCGCGCACATTATTGGTTTGCGTCGCAGAGTGAAATATCCTCACGCGCCAAATCGCGGGAGGAACACGTGGCGACATTTCTTGTGGCGCACGGCGCATGGTCGGCGGGATGGGCATGGAAGAAGATGCGGCCGCTCATGCGCGCCGCGGGGCATGAATTCTGGACGCCGACCTATACCGGGGTCGGCGAGCGCGTGCATCTGGCGAACGCTTCGATCGATCTCGACACGCACATTCAGGATGTCGTCAACGTGCTCGAGTACGAAGACCTGCGCGACGTCATCCTGATCGGGCACAGCTACGGCGGCATGGTGGCGACCGGCGTCGCCGACCGCGCGGGCGCGCGGCTCACGCAGCTCGTCTATCTCGACGCCTTCGTGCCGGAGAACGGCAAGTGCCTGCTCGACTATGTGGGCGAGCACGGGCGGAAGATGCGGCAGGCCGCCGATGGCGACTGGCGCGTGCCGCCGAACCCGATGCCGCCGGACACGCCGCAGGCCGACCTCGACTGGGCCATGCCGCGGCGGCACCCGCAGCCGGTCAAGACCATCGCGACGCCGATCCGGCTTTCCGGCGCAACACCACCGCCGCGCACTTATATCTATTGCACGCGCAGGCCGCCGGGCGATCCGTTCGGCCAGTTCGCCGAGCGGGCGCAGCGCGAGGGCTGGGCCTATTTCGAGCTCGACGCCAGCCACAACCCGCACATCACGATGCCGGAGACGCTGGCGGCGCTGTTCAACAAGATCGCGGGGGGATACTAGCCGTCCTCATCCTTCGAGACGGGCGCACGCAAGTCGGCTGTAGCCGACTTGCGCGTTTAATGGTGCCGATCTCGGGTAAACCCGAGATCGGTGCACCCTCCTCAGGATGAGGACAGAATCAAGGTGCCGGTAAATAGCCCTCATGGTGAGGAGCGCGGCCGCGCGTCCCGAACCATGAGGGCGGACGCTATAGCGCTTACGCCGCCTTCCTGCCCCACAATTCCTGCGAGGCGAGGCGGGTACCTTCGGCCAGCGATTCCAGCTTCGCCCACATGATCGAGGGATGCACGCGGCGGACGAGCGGCGTCTGCGCGAAGCCGCAGTCGGTGCCGCCCATGACGTTCTCGCGCCCGACGAGCTTGGCAATCCGCACGAGGCGCTCGGCCACGAGCTCCGGGTGCTCGACCACGTTGGTCGAATGGCTGATGACGCCCGGCACGAGCTTCTTGCCGGCGGGCAGCTTCACCGTCTCCCACACGCGCCATTCATGCTCGTGGCGCGGGTTGCCCATCTCGATGCAGTAGGCGCCGGCCTTTACCTTGAGCACGAGGTCGACGATGTCCTTGAGCGCCACATCGGTCGTGTGCGGCGTGTTAAAGCTGCCCCAGCAGATGTGATAGCGGACCTTCTCCTCGGGCAGTCCTTCGAGGGCATGGTTCAGCGCGTCGACGCGCACCTCGGCCCATTTGCGGAAACCTGCGAGGTCGGAGCCGCCGAAGGCGACGTCGTACATGTAAGGAAGGAACGCGTCGTCGACCTGCACATAGAGGCCGGAATCAACGATCGTCTTGTATTCCTCGCGCAAGGCTTCGGCGAAGCCGAACAGCGCCTCCTCCTCGTTCTTGTAATACTCGTTCAGGAAGAAGGGCGCGGCGCTCGCGGGCGCCACCACGGGGAGAAAGCCTTCGACATCGACGCCCTTCAACGCGGCCTTGAAGATCTCGATGTCCTTCCAGAGCGCGGCCTGGCCCTTGTACGTGACTTTTCCGACGGTGACGACGGTGCCGCGCTTCGGCAGGCGCTGGGTCGGGAAATACTCGGCGTAGAATTCGGGGAATTTCGAGCGGTCCTTGCCGGCGCCGACGGGCGCCACCACCTCGCGCTCCTCGATGCCGCCGAGACGATCAAGCACGTAAAAGGACCAGGAGCGGAACTTGCCGTATTCGCCGTCGCTGACGATATCGATGCCGGCCTGCTGCTGGCGCCGCACCACGTCGTTGACCGACTGCCGCAGGAGCGCGTCGAAGGCGGCCATGTCGACCTTCAGGCCCTTCTCGATCGCCTCGATATATTCGACGAGCTGCGGCGGGCGCACGAGGCTGCCGACATGGGTGGTGAGAATGCGGTCTGCGCTGCGGGCCATTTCCGGTCCCTCCCCTTGGTTCAATTCCAGAGCTGTTTCGTGGCGATGCGCGCGCCCTCGGCCAGCGCGCCGAGCTTCGCCCACATGATCTGCGGGTGGACGCGGCGGGCGAACGGTCCCTGGGCGAAGCCGCAATCGGTGCTCGCGATCACGTTGTCGCGGCCGACGAGCTTCGCGAGGCGAACGATGCGCTCGGCGACAAGCTCGGGATGCTCGACGATGTTCGTCGCATGGCTGACGAGGCCGGGCAGGAGCTTCCTGCCTTCTGGCAGCTTCACGGTTTCCCAGACGCGCCATTCATGCTCGTGGCGCGGGTTTGCCATTTCGATCGCATAGCCGCCGACGTTCACGCGCAGCATGAGGTCGACGATGTCCTGCATCGGCACGTCGTTGGTGTGCGGGCCGTTCCAGCTTCCCCAGCAGAGGTGATAGCGCGTGCGCTCGGGCGGAATGCCTTGGAGCGCGTGGTTCAGCGCCTCGATGCGAAGCTCCGCCCACTTGCGGTACTCGGCGAGCGTCTTCGGCGGCACCATGACGTCATAGGTGCTGGCGAGAAACGCGTCGTCGATCTGCGCAATCAGGCCGGCATCGACCACCGCCTTGTATTCCTCGCGCACGGCTTCGGCGATGGCGAACAGCGCCTCGTCCTCGCTCTTGTAATATTCGTCCGTGCGCTGCGGCACGACGCTCGCGGGCGCAACGAGCGGCAGAAACGCGTCGACGACCTTCGTGTCGCCGACCGCCTGCTTCACGTCGGCAATGTCGCGCTGGATCAGGGCGTGGCCCGTGTACTGGATCGGCCCGGTGACGTACCAGGAGCCGGTCTTGAAGGTCTTGCCCATGCCGACGAAACCGTGCGTGCCTTCGTACTCGGCATAGAACTCCGCGAAGTCGCGGCGGTCTTTCCCCGCGACCGCCGAACGGAAGCCGGGGGTCTGGTCGTGGCGCTCCTCGAAGCCGCTCAGGCGGTCGAGGATGTAGCGCGACCAGCTGATGGTTTTGCCGTACTCGCCGTCGCTGACGATATCGATGCCGACCTCGGCCTGCTTCTTCACGACGTCGGCGACCGCGCGCTTCAGGCACGCTTCGTAGGCGGCTTTGTCGTAGGGCTCGCCGTCCTGCTGCTTGCGGATGAATTCAAGGAGATCGTCCGGCCGCACGAGGCTGCCGACATGCGTGGTGAGGATGCGGTCCAGCGAGGCAGACATCGACGTTCTCCCTGACGCGTGTTGTTTTTGTTTTGTGCCCGGCTTCTCTGGAGATGGTGACAGGCACCGCGGCCGGGTGATAATATTTATAAAAGATAACTAACTGGAACTCAATGCGGATGCGCGTGGAGCCGGGCAGCAGCCGTACGAAGCGTGGGCGCGAACGTGCGGCGCGAGCTGTCCGGTTCGCGCCGGAACAAACCGTGGGACAGCTCTCGCGCCTCGTGCAGGTGCGGCTCTACCAGCTCTATTACGAGCGGCTCGCGCATCTCGACGTCAGTCCCGGCGCGTTCGGCGTGCTCGCCATCGTGTGGGCGAACCCGGGCATCCAGCATGGGGAACTCGCCCAAGCGCTGGCAATCCGTGGGCCGAACCTGACGAAGCTCGTCGATCTGCTGGTGCGCCGCGGCTGGATGGAACGGCGCAAGGTGAAGAACGACGGGCGGACGGCAGGCCATTACCTGACGGCACAGGCGCGTGCGAAAGTGCAGAGCGTGCTGGCGGAAGGCGTCGCGCACGACGAGCGCATGACCGCTTCGGCGCTCAGCGCCGGCGAGCGGAAGACATTGTTGAAGTTGCTTGCAAAGCTCGCGCGTGGGCTCGCGGCATCCGCTACGGTCGATGGGGGCGGCGCGTTCAAGAGGCGAACGCGGCGGAAGCGAGCGAGTTGACGCGCGCGCTCCCGCGGTCGCATCATTCGATTACAGGAGAAACGCCATGGACGACATCACGCGCACGCGCGTCGCGCTGAAGTTCCGCGCGCCGTATGACACACCGGAAGCGCGCGGCGCGAAGCCGCCGCAATACCGCCGCTCGGTGGAGAACGGCATGATCGTCGAGCGCGACATCGCCGTGCCGATGCGCGACGGCGCGAAGATCTACATCGACCTGTTCCGGCCCGTGGACGCGCAGCCGGCGCCACCGCTGGTCGCGTGGAGCCCCTACGGCAAGCATTCGCCGAACGACCCGCGCCGCTTCCCCGGCTCCGACGTGAAGATGGACGCGATCTCCTCCTACACGCCGTTCGAGGGGCCGGACCCGATGTACTGGGTGCCGCGCGGCTACGCGGTGATCGTCGCCGACAAGCGCGGCAACTGGTACTCGGAAGGCCGGGCGACGTTCCTCTCGCCGGACGAGGCGGAAGACTTCTACGACCTGATCGAATGGGCCGGCACGCAGGACTGGAGCAACGGCAAGGTCGGGCTCACGGGCGTTTCCTATCTTGCTTCTTCGCAATGGCGCGTGGCGGAGCTGAACCCGCCGCATCTTGCCGCGTTCAATCCGTGGGAAGGCTGGGCCGACACCTATCGCGAGGTAGCGCGGCACGGCGGCATCCCCGACACGCATTTCTGGCCCTATCTCTGGCGGCGCTGGGGTGCGAGCGTTACCGAGATCGAGGACCTCGAAGCCGCCACGCGCGAGCATCCGTTCTTCGACGACTACTGGGCGTCGAAGGCGTCCGACTACGCGCGCATCGAGGTGCCGGCGTTCGTGGTGGCAAGCTGGACCGACCAGGGGCTGCATACGCGCGGCACGCTGGAAGGCTTCAAGAAAATCTCCTCGAAGCAGAAGTGGCTCGAAGTGCACGGCCGCAAGAAGTGGGCCTATTACTATGAGCCGGAAAGCTTGCAGCGGCTGCAAGCGTTCCTCGACCACTTCCTCAAGGGCAAGGACACGGAAATCAAGGATTGGCCGCGCGTGCGCTACGAGGTGCGCGACAAATACTATGCCGGCACCTTCAAGCGCGCGGACAACTGGCCGCTGCCGAAGACGAGCTACACCAAGCTCTTCCTCGACGCGAAAGCGAAGACGCTGAATTCGGCGCCGGTCGCGGAGGCGGCATCCACCGGCTACGATTCGACCACCGCCGACCGCGCGGTGTTCGACTTCACGTTCGACAAGCCGACCGAGATCGTCGGCCACATGAAGCTGCGGCTGCACATGGCGGCAGAGAGCGCCGACGACATGGATATCTATGTCGGCGTGCAGAAGCTCGACGCGAAGGGCAATTTCGTTGGCATGGCCTATTACGCGATGTTCGACGACGGGCCGATGGCGCTCGGCTGGCTGCGCGCCTCGCACCGGGAGCTCGACCCGCAGCGTTCGACGGAGTTCCAGCCGGTGCTTGCGCACAAGCGCGAGCTGAAGCTGAAGCCGGGCGAGATCGTGCCGCTCGACATCGAAATCTGGCCGTCGGGCACGCGCTTCGAGAAGGGCGAGAAGCTCCGGCTCGTCGTGCAGGGCAGCGACATCAACCAGTATCCGAAGGACAAGGCATACGTGTATTTCCGCCACGAGGACAGCGTGAACAAGGGGCGGCATGTCATCCATGCCGGCGGGCCATACGATTCGCACCTGCTGGTACCGGTCGTGCCCGAGTAAGCAAGCGCGCGTGCGCGGAGGCTTGACCCGATGAAGGACGTTGCAGGCAGGACGGCGGTCGTCACCGGCGCCGCCTCGGGGATCGGGCTGGGCATGGCGCGCACCTTCGCAAAGCACGGCATGCGGGTCGTGCTCTCCGACATCCACGGCGAGCGGCTGGAAGCGGCGCTCGCAAACGTGCGCGGGTTAGGCGCGAAGGCGATCGCGGTGCCGGCCGACGTGTCACGCCGCGCAGAGGTGCAGAAGATCGCCGACGCGGCACTGAACGAGTTCGGCGCGATCCATGTCGCCTGCAACAACGCCGGCATCACGATCCACGGCAAGTCCGTGTGGGAGGTGACGCCGGAGGAATGGGACTGGATCAGCGGGGTCAACCTGCACGGCGTGATGCATGGAATCCAGATTTTCCTGCCGATCATCCGGTCGCACGGCGGCGACGGGCACATGGTCAACACGGCCTCGATCGCCGGCTTCCAGGTGGCGCCGCACCGGCGCAGCGGTTGCTACGCGGCGACGAAGTTCGCCGTGGTCGCGCTTACGGAATCGCTGTGGAACGACCTGAAGGAGACGCCGGTCGGCGTCTCGGTGCTGGCGCCGGCCGCGGTGAAGACGCGCATCTATCAGTCGACCGAGGCGCGGCCGGAGCGCTTCGGCGGGCCGGAGGCGGCGGTGCCCAACCCGCTGCAGAAAGAGCTCGATTTCGGGCTGGAGCCGGACGTGGTCGGCGACCGCGTGTTGCGCGCGATCCGCGACCGCGAACTTTACATTTTCACGCACATGCAAACCAAGGAATGGCTGCTCGCGCGGCATCAACGCATTATCAGCGCGTTCGATGCGTGCGAGGCCTGGATCGCCGAAGATCCCACCGAGCGGGACGCGCAGAGAATCGGCTGAGCCGCGCGCCGCTCAAATTGCGGCAATCCACAGGGGCGCTTTTCGCCGATCCGCCATTGCCGCGTATAGTGCCCGCCTACTCAAGAGCAGGCACTGATGCGGTTTCACGCCGACCTGCACGTCCATTCGAAATATTCGCGGGCGACCAGCCGCGACCTCGACCTTGAGCACCTGGCGGAGTGGGCGGCGCGCAAGGGGATCGGCCTCGTCGGCACCGGCGATTTCACGCACCCGGCCTGGGCGAACGAGATCAAAAGCAAGCTCGTGCCGGCGGAGCCGGGCCTGTTCCGGTTGCGCGACGACATTGAGCGCGCGGTCGCCGAGCGGCTGCCGCCCGCATGCCGCGTGCTGCCGCGCTTCATGCTCGAGGTGGAGATCTCCACGATCTACAAGAAGGGCGAGAAGACGCGGAAGATCCATCACCTGATCTATGCGCCGGATCTTGCGACGATGGACCGCTTCTCGGCGAAGCTTGCGACGATCGGCAATATCGCGTCGGACGGTCGGCCGATTCTGGGGCTCGACTCGCGCGACCTTTTGGAAATCACGCTCGATTCGGGGCCCGGCGCCTATCTCATTCCCGCGCACATCTGGACGCCGTGGTTCGCGGCGCTCGGCTCGATGTCGGGCTTCGATTCGATCGAGGAATGCTACGGCGATCTCGCGAGCCATATCTTCGCGGTGGAGACCGGGCTTTCGTCGGACCCGGCGATGAACTGGCGGGTGCCGTCGCTCGACCGCTTCCGGCTGGTCTCCAATTCCGACGCACACTCGCCGGGCAAGCTTGGCCGCGAGGCGACGGCGTTCGACTGCGAGCTCGGCTATTTCGCGATCCGCCACGCGCTCGAAACCGGCGAAGGATACGTGGGCACGGTCGAGTTCTACCCTGAGGAAGGCAAGTATCATCTCGACGGCCACCGCAATTGCGGCGTGCGTTTCGAGCCGAAGGAGACGCTCGCGCATGGCGGGCTTTGCCCATCGTGCGGCAAGCCGCTGACGGTCGGTGTGCTGCACCGGGTGGAGGCGCTCGCCGGTCGCAGCGAGGAAGAAGCAAAGCCGCCGGCGACGGCCGGCGCAGCGGTCAACCTCGTGCCGCTGCCGGAGATGATTTCCGAGATCGCGAGCAGCGGGGTCGCGAGCAGGAAGGTCGTCGAGAGCTACGAACGCACGCTCTCGGCGCTCGGGCCGGAACTGCCGCTCCTCGAAGACGTGCCGATCGAGGATATTGCGCGCGCCGATGCATTGCTTGGCGAGGCAGTGGCGCGGCTGCGCGCCGGCAAGGTGATCCGCGAGGCGGGCTATGACGGCGAATACGGCGTGATCCGCCTGTTCGAGGACGGCGAGCTTTCGCAGCGGACGAAGGGTGCGCTCCTGTTCGATGCGCCGGTGGTGCGCAGGAAAACGAGTTCGCCTGAAGCCGCTTCTCTTATCCCTCCCCCTGCAAGGGGGAGGGTGGCGAGCGAAGCGAGCCGGGTGGGGGTCGAACAGCCGCGGCGTCACCCCCACCCGGCGCCTTCGGCGCCGACCTCCCCCTTCCAGGGAGAGGTAAAAGAAAACGAAGACGCAGCGGGCATTCTCGGCTCGCTCGACGCGGATCAGCGCAAGGCTGCGGAAACCGCGGAAGGCCCGCTCCTGATCGTCGCCGGGCCGGGCTCCGGCAAGACGCGCACCCTCACCCACCGCATCGCGCATCTCGTTGCCGATTGCGGCATGGCGGCGGATGCCTGCCTCGCCGTCACCTTCACGCGGCGGGCGGCGGCGGAAATGCGCGGCCGGCTCGCGCAACTGCTGCCGGCGGGGGCGAAGCGGGTCGCCATCCACACGTTCCACTCGCTCGGGCTGGCGATCCTGCGCGAGCATGCGGCGGCGGCCGGCCTCAACCGCGGCTTCCGGATCGCAAGCCAAGCGGACCAGCACGCGATCCTCACGGAGTTCCGCGGCATCGGCGCGCGCAAGATCGAACAGTTCCTGCGCGCGATCTCGCGGGCGAAGCGAACGGGGGAGCCGCCCGACGAGGAAACGGTCGAGGCTTTCGCCGCCTATCAGCGCGGGCTGCTGCTGCGAAACCTCGTCGATTTCGACGATCTCGTGCGGCTCGCCGTGAAGCTGCTCTCCGAGCAACCGGAGATCGCCGCGGCGCTCTGCGAGCGGCTGCAATCCATTTCCGTCGACGAATTTCAGGACATCGACGAGCAGCAATACCGGCTGATCCGGCTGCTCGCGCCGGACGGCAGGAGCCTGTGCGTGATCGGCGATCCGGATCAGGCGATCTACGGCTTCCGCGGAGCGGACGCTTCGTGCTTCGAGCGCTTCCGGGTGGATTATCCGAATGCCCTCACCATCGAGTTGCGGCGCAACTACCGTTCCAGCGGCACGATCATCAGCGCTGCCGCGCAGGTGATCGGTGCGGGGCGCGAGCGCTCGCTTGCCGAGGTCGTGCGCGAGATGCACGAGCGCATCACGCTGCACGCGGCGCCGACCGACCGCGCCGAAGCCGAGTATGTGGTGCAGACGATCGAAGGGCTGATCGGCGGGCACAATTTCTTCTCGATCGATACCGGCCGCGCCAACGGCGAGGTCACGCCGGAGCTATCGTTCTCGGATTTCGCGGTGCTCTACCGCACCGACGCGCAATCGGCGGCACTGGTCGAGGCGCTGGCGCGTTCGGGCATTCCCTTCAAGAAGCATTCGCACGCGCCGCTCGCCGACGAGCCGGCCGTGCGCGCGCTCCTCGATGCGCTCTACGACCAGCCTGCCGATGCGCCGCTGGCCGAACGGCTGCGTACCGCGGCGGCGCGCTTGCGCGAAAGCGGGACGGCGGCCGATGCGGCGCTGCCGCGGCTCCTTTCGCTCGCGGAGACCTGCGAGCGCAACGGCACGCGCTTTGCCGATGTGGTGGCGGTCGCGAGCGAGGCGGATTTCTTCGATCCGCGTGCCGACCGCGTTTCGCTCCTGACGCTGCATGCCGCCAAGGGACTGGAGTTCCCGGTGGTCTTCATCGTCGGCCTCGAGGACGGGATCCTGCCGCTCCATTGGGGCGAGCGCGACGAGGCCACCCTCGCCGAGGAGCGCCGCCTTTTCTATGTGGGCATGACGCGGGCAAAGGACCGGCTGTTCCTCAGCCGCGCGGGAGCGCGGCAATGGCGCGGCAACCGGCGGGAATTCTCACCCTCGCCGTTCCTCGCCGACATCGAGCGGGAACTTCTCCGGCACCAGGCGCCGCGCTCACGGCCGCCGCGCGAGGAAGACCGGCAATTGTCGTTGTTCTGATATGCGATCCGCGCGATTTCGGCGCGCGGGGACGATGTGATTTAATGACGGCTCCCATCTCCCCGCCGGAACTTCCATGACCCACATCCTGCATCGGCAAATCCGCGATCCGTTGCCCGTCGCCGTCGGCGGGCATGGCGTCTATCTGCGCGACGCGGAGGGGCGCGAATATATCGATGCGTCCGGAGGCGCCGCCGTCTCCTGCCTCGGGCACGACCAGGCGGACGTGAAGCAGGCGATCCGCGAGCAACTCGACGCGCTCGCTTACGCGCACACGAGCTTCTTCACGACCAAAGTCGCGGAGGAGCTGGCCGACACGCTGATCGCCGACGCGCCGGCCGGCCTCAGCCACGTCTATTTCATGAGCGGCGGCTCGGAGGCCGTCGAAGCCGCGCTGAAGATGGCGCGGCAATATTTCGTCGAGCGCGGCGAGCCGCAGCGGCGCTGGTTCATCGCGCGGCAGCAGAGCTATCACGGCAATACGCTCGGGGCACTCTCGGTCGGCGGGCACATGCCGCGGCGGAAGATGTTTTGGCCGCTGATGATCGACGTGCGCCACATCGAGCCGTGCTACGCCTACCGCCACCAGCGTGCGGACGAGAGCGACGAAGCTTACGGACAACGCGCGGCCGATCAACTCGATGCCGCGATCCGCGAGCTCGGGCCGGAGAACGTCATCGGCTTCGTTGCCGAGACCATCGTCGGCGCGACGGCTGGCGCTGTGACGCCCGCGCCCGGCTACTTCAAGCGCATCCGCGAGATCTGCGACCGCCACGGCATTCTCCTGATCCTCGACGAGGTGATGAGCGGCATGGGCCGCACCGGCACACTGCACGCCTGCGAGCAGGAAGGGATCGCGCCCGACCTGCTCGCCGTCGCCAAGGGCCTCGGCGCGGGTTACCAGCCGGTCGGCGCGACGCTGCTGCACCGGAAAATCTTCGACGCGTTCGCCAACGGCTCCGGCTTCTTCCAGCACGGCCACACTTACATGGGTCACCCCCTCGCGTGCGCGGCGGCGCTCGCGGTGCAGCGCGTGATCAAACGCGACCGGCTCCTGGAGAACGTGCAAACGATGGGTGCGCGGCTCGCGCGGCGGCTCGGCGAACGGTTCGGCAATCATCCCTTTGTCGGGGACATCCGCGGGCGCGGGTTGTTTCAGGCGATCGAACTCGTGACGGACCGCAGTGCGAAAACGCCGTTCGACCCCGCCCGGAAGCTCCATGCCCGCATCAAGAAGGAGGCAATGGCGCGGGGATTGATGGTCTATCCGTCCGGCGGCACCGCCGACGGCACCAAGGGGGACCATGTCCTCCTTGCCCCGCCTTTCATCGCCGATGCCGAAATCATCGACACCATTGTCGAACGACTGGGCGATTCCGTCGACGCCGCAACGCGCGATTCGATATGACGGTGGACCCGGGTTCGGCTAGCCTTGCAGGCAGGACGGCGGGGATCACCCCGCCCAACCTGCAAGGGAGAGAGCAATGTTGCAGTTCCGAGTGGGGCGTTTGGCCCTCTATGGTGCGGCGGCTGTCTTTATTGCCGCCACCAGTCCGGCGACGGCACAGCAGAAATTCGTCACGATCGGCACCGGCGGCGTCACCGGCGTCTATTACGCAGTCGGCGGCGCAATCTGCCGCCTCCTGAACAAGGACCGCGCGAAGCACGGCATCCGCTGCTCGGTGGAATCGACCGGCGGCTCGGCCTTCAACATCAACACGATCCAGGGCGGCGAGCTCGACTTCGGCATGGCGCAGTCGGATGTCGCCTTCAACGCGGTCAAGGGCGAAGGCCAGTACAAGGGCAAGGCGTTCGGCGATTTGCGCTCGGTCTATTCCGTGCATCCGGAGCCGTTCACGGTGCTCGCGCGCAAGGAAGCGAACATCGCAAAGTTCGAGGACTTCAAGGGCAAGCGCTTCAACGTCGGCAATCCGGGCTCGGGCACGCGCGCGTCGATGGAGCAGCTGCTCGCGGCAATGGGCTGGAAGCTCTCCGACTTCTCGCTCGCTTCCGAGTTGCGCGCCGACGAACACGGCCCCGCGCTCTGCGACAACAAGATCGACGGCTTCTTCTACGCGGTCGGACATCCCTCGGCGAACATCCAGGACCCGACGACGACCTGCGGCGCGCAGATCGTTTCGCTCACCGGTCCCGCCGTCGAGAAGCTGGTCTCGCAGTATCCGTATTACGCCAAGGCGTCGATTCCAGGCGGCATGTATGCGAGCAATCCCAAGCCGACGGAAACCTACGGTGTGCTGGCGACGCTCGTGACTTCGGCGAAAGTGCCGGAGGCGTCCGTTTATGAGCTCGTGAAGGCGACATTCGAGAACTTCGACGAGTTCAAGAAGCTGCACCCGGCTTTCACCAATCTCGACCCGGCGAAGATGGTCAAGGACGGCCTGTCCGCTCCGCTGCATCCGGGCGCGGAGAAGTATTATAAAGAAAAAGGCTGGCTGAAGTGATCGGCTGAAGAACTGGAAGATTAAGCGGGGCGCGGCGGCGCCCCGCTCAGGTTCTGCTTCAGGATGGAGCGGCCCGTGCAGGACAAGCCGAACGCAAGCGTTCCGAGCGTCGATCTCGAGCGGCTCATCGCCGACGCCGATACCGGCGGGCGCACGCCAAGCGGCCTGCCGGCGCAGATCGTGTTCTGGGTCGCAATTCTCTGGTCGCTGTTCCAGCTCTGGTACGCTTCGCCGCTCCCCTTCATCGTCGGCTTTTTCGTCTTCAACGACACGGAAGCGCGCGCGATCCATCTCGGCTTTGCGCTGTTCCTCGCCTACACGGCTTATCCGGCATTCCGCTCTTCGCCGCGCCGCCGTATTCCGATCGCCGACTGGGTGCTGGCGCTCGCCGGCGCCTTCGCCGGCTCGTACCTGTTCCTCTTCTATAACGAGATCGCGCTCCGGCCCGGCCAGCCGAATACGATGGACCTGGTGATCTCCGGCGCCGGCATTCTTCTCCTGCTCGAAGCCACACGCCGCTCGCTCGGCCTGCCCATGGTGTTCGTGGCCGGCTCCTTCATCTTCTTCACCTTCGCCGGCCCCTACATGCCGGAAGCGCTCCAGCACAAGGGGACGTCGGTCTCGCGCTTTCTCACGCACCAGTGGCTGGTGACGGAAGGCGTGTTCGGCGTGGCGCTCGGCGTCTCGACGAGCTTCGTGTTCCTGTTCGTCCTGTTCGGGACGCTGCTGGAAAAAGCGGGCGGCGGCAACTGGATGATGCAGCTTTCGATCGCGCTGCTCGGTCATCTGCGCGGGGGTGCCGCCAAGGTCGCGGTGGTGTCGTCGGCGATGAACGGGATTGTATCGGGCTCGTCGGTGTCGAACGTGGTGACGGGCGGCATCTTCACGATTCCGATGATGAAGCGTTCGGGCCTCTCCGGCGTGAAGGCCGGCGCCATCGAAGCCTCCTCGTCGATCAACGGCCAGATCGTGCCGCCGGTCATGGGCGCCGCGGCCTTCCTCATGGTCGAGTATGTCGGCATTCCCTATGTCGAGATCATCAAGCACGCGGCGCTGCCGGCGGTCATTTCCTACGTCGCGCTCTTCTACATCGTGCATCTGGAAGCGGTAAAAGCCGGCGCGCAGCCGATCGAGCGGCAGACGCGGCCGCTCAAGACGCGGCTCCTGCGCGCCGGCCTCGGCATCTCCGGCACCATCGCCGTCATCTGCGGGCTCTATTACGGCATCGAAGCCGTGCGCGCGACGGCGGGCGCCGCAACGCCCTGGATCCTGACCATAGGCGGCCTCGCCATCTACCTTTGGACGCTGTGGTACGCCGCGCGCCATCCCGATCTTGCTGTCGACGACCCAAACGCGCCGATCATCCACCTGCCGCTCACCTGGGACGTGGTGCGGACGGGCATCGATTTCCTCATCCCCATCGGCGTGCTGCTCTGGTGCCTGACCATCGAGATGATGTCGCCGGGTCTTTCCGCCTTCTGGGCCACGGTCACCATCCTCGGCATCGTCGCGACGCGGAAGCCGCTGGTCGCCATGTTCCGCGGTCAGGCGATTCCGGCCGCCACGTCCGAAGCCGTGTACGACCTGTTCGACGGGCTCGCCCTCGGCGCGCGCAACATGATCGGCATCGCGGTGGCGACGGCCACCGCCGGCATCGTCGTGGGCACGGTGACGCTCACCGGTCTCGGCCTGATGATGACCGAGTTCGTCGAGTTCGTGTCCGGCGGCAACGTCCTCGTCATGCTGCTGATGGTCGCGGTGATCTCGCTGATCCTCGGCCTCGGCATCCCCACCACCGCGAACTACATCCTGGTGGCGACGCTGATGGCGCCGGTCGTCGTGGAGCTCGGCGCGCAAGCGGGGCTCGCGATCCCGCTGATCGCGGTCCACATGTTCGTCTTCTATTTTGGCATCATGGCGGACATCACGCCGCCCGTGGGGCTCGCGGCATTCGCCGCGGCGGCGATCTCCAGGGAGGACCCGCTTGCGACCGGCGCGCAGGGCGCGGTCTATTCGCTGCGCACGGCGATCCTGCCCTTCGTCTTCATCTTCAATCCGGAACTGCTGCTCATCGACATCCAGGGCTGGCTGCACGGCATCTGGGTCGTCTTCATCTCGACGATCGCCATCCTCCTGTTCGCAGCGGCAAGCATGAACTGGTTCATCACCAGGAGCCGCATCTGGGAATCGGTCGTGCTGCTCCTCTGCTGTTTCGCGCTGTTCCGGCCGGCTTTCTTCCTCGACTTCTTCTATCCGCCGACCGTCGAACTGCCGGCCACGCAGCTCCTGGAAAAGGTGGCGCAGACGCCGGCCAACCAGCGGATCGCGATCGTGGTCGAAGGCACGAATATCGAGGGCGAGCGGGTGCGCAAGACCGTGAGCCTGCCGCTCGGCGATCCGCAGGAGCCGCGGCTGCGCCTGCGTGCAGTCGGGCTCGGCGTGACGCCGATGGGCGACAAGGTCACGATCACCAACGTCGCCTTCGGTTCCTATGCCCGGCGCATCGGCCTCGATGTCGGCTACGAGGTGGTCGGCGTGCTGCAGCCTGCGGAACGCCCGTCGCGCGCCATTCCGGCCGCCATCGCGCTGCTGGTGACCGCGGGCATTGCGGCGCTCCAATATCGCCGGCGGCGGGCCGCAACAGCGATGAAGGAAGCGCCGGTTTAGCCGCTAGCCCATCTGCTGCGGCAGGAACAGAACGATCCAGGGGAACAGGGTCAGGATCGCCAGCCGGATAATGTCCACAACGATGAACGGGAAGATGCCGCGATACATCGTCAGCATCGGGATGTCGCGCGCCACCGACTGGATGACGAAAAGGTTCATGCCGATCGGCGGCACGATCAGGCCGAGCTCGACGACGACCACGACGATGATCCCGAACCAGACGGGATCGTAGCCGAGCGAGATCACCAGCGGAAAGAAGATCGGAATCGTGAGCAGGATCATCGCCAGTTCGTCGAACACGGCGCCGAGCACGATGTAGAAGATCAGGATCAGCGTGATCACCCCGAGCGGGGGCAGGCCGAACGCCTGGATCGTCTCCAGCACGGATTCCGGCGCGCCGGTGATGTTGATGTAGTTCGAGAAAATGAGCGCGCCGACCAGCACGGTCATGAGCATCGCCGTGGTGCGCGCGCTGTCGAAGAGAATCCGCACGAGGTCGCCGAAGCCCAGCGACCGGCGCAGGAGCGCCGCTACGAAGGCGCCGGCCGCGCCGATGCCGGCGGCTTCCGTCGGCGTGAAGACGCCGAGATAGATGCCGCCGATCACCACGAGGAACAGCGCGAGCACCATCCAGACATTGCGCAGCGAACGCAGGCGATCGGACCAGGGCACGCGCGGGCCGGCCGGGCCGGCCGCGGGGTCGAACGCCGTGTAGGCATAGACCGCGCCGAGATAGAAGAGGATCGCGATGATGCCGGGCACGATGCCGGCGATGAACAGATGCCCGATGCTGGTCTCGGTCATGCTGCCGTAGATCACCATGATGATCGACGGCGGGATCAGGATGCCGAGCGTGCCGCCGGCGGCGATGGAGCCGGCGGACAGCGCCGGCGAATAGCCGAAGCGGCGCATGGACGGCAGCGCGACCGTCGCCATCGTGGCCGCGGTCGCGATCGAGGAGCCGCACACCGAGGCGAAGCCGCCGCAGGCGAGAATCGTCGCCATGGCGAGACCGCCGCGCCGGTGACCGATGAAGGCATTCGAGGTGTCGTACAGATCGCGCGACAGGCCCGAATGATTGACAAAGTTCCCCATCAAAATGAACAGCGGCAGCACCGAGAGGCTGTAGTTCGACAGCGTATCCCAAGTGATCTGCGCCACCATCGCGGCGGCCGCATTGCTGCCCATTGCGATCATGAAGGCGATGAGGCCGACAAGCCCCATCGCAAAACCGAGCGGAAGGCCGAAGAAGAGAATTGCGAACAGGATCGCAAATGCGGTGAGGGTCTGGGTCATGGCTGCCGGGCCCGCAGCGGCGAGATCAGCGCTTCGATCGTCTGCAGCAATCCCGCCAGCGCACACAGCGCCATGGCGGCAGCCCCGCCATAGGCAAACGGCGCGATCGGGATGCGGGCGGTCGCCGTCGTGTCGCCGAAGGCGCTGAAGCGGCCGGCGAGAACATAGATGCGCCAGGCGAGATAGGCCGAGCAGACGGCAACGACGATGGCGATGATTCCGTCCCGGGCAGCGCGTCCCCATCCGGTGAAGACGTTCTCGAACAGCCCCACCGTGATGTGCTCTCCCCGCCGCGTGACCGACGGCAGGGCCGCGAACAGCAGCGACACCATCAGGAGCTGGGTCAGCTCGTAGCTGCCCTGCAGTGGCGAATTGAACAGATAACGGCCGAACACGTCGATCGCCGTCACCGCCATCATGGCGAACAGGATCGCCGCGGCGACGGCGCCAAGAACGGTATTTGCGAGACGCGAGGCCGCCGCCGCCACCCGATATTCGGGTTCGGCTGCTTTCAGATTGTCGATGTCGGACATGGGCCCCCGAGAGGCTTTCGCCGCCCCATAAACGACGGCCGGCCGCAAACCTGCGGCCGGCCGGCGGACATCCCGTCAGTTGGTTGCCTTCAGCTTCGCCACTTCGTCCTTGAACATCTTGAGCGCGGCGGGGCCGTCAACGCCCGCGGCTGCCGCGTCCTTCAGCCAGTCCTGCTCGAGAAACGCGGTTTTTTCTTTGATATCGGCGAGGAATTTTTCGTCGGCGTTGACGCGCTTGACGCCGGCCTGCTGCATCGCCTCGATGCCGGCCTTGTCGGCGGCATCCCAGGCCTTCGCATGGATGCGCACGAGGTGCTCGCCAGAGACCGACATCAGCGCCTTCTGGTCCTCAGGCGGCAGCTTGTCGAAGGTCGCCTTGTTGATCACCACCGTCCAGGTCGAGCTGTAGAGACCACCCGGAACGATGGTCTGCGCCTTCACGCTGCCGTCGAGCTTGAAGACCTTGAAGGCTTCCGAGGGGAAGAACACGCCGTCGGCGATCCCCTTGGAGAGGATGTCGTGCACCTCGGTGGCGGGTGCGGCGACGTTCACGCCGCCGAGCGCCGGATTGATCTTGTCGATGATGCCGCCGCCGACGCGCATCTTGCGGCCCTTAAAGCCGTCGGTGGTGGTGATCGGCTCGCGGCTCATAATGGAGCCGGGGCCGTGCGCAAATACGGCGAGCACGACGACGCCTTTATGCTCGCCCGCCTTGGCGAGAAACTTTTCATGCACGCGCCAATAGGCGATCGAGCGCTGCTCGGAGGTGTCGCCGACAAAGGGCAGCTCTGCGATGCCGGTGAGCTTGAACCGGCCGGGCGTGTAGCCGTGCACGGCGGCGACGATGTCGGCGACGCCTTCGAAGGCGAGGTCGTATTGGCGGACCGGGGCGCCGAGCGAAGCCGGCGGGAACTCGATCTTCACCCGCCCGTTCGTCGCCTTCTCGACTTCCGCCGCCCACGGACGCATCCCCAGCACGAGCTGGTTGTGCGCGGGCGGCAGCCAGTTGTTGTACTTCAGGACGGTTTGCGCGCTTGCACTGTCTCCCGTTCCCGTCAGCGCTGCGGCGGCAACGAGCAACGACAAATAACGCCATTGGAACATGACGATTCTCCTCCCGTGATTGCACTCGCCTGTACGGCGATTGTTGTTGATTGGTGCCGGCCACCGGCCGGTTTGTTATGAACTATATCGATCGCTTCAGGCCTGTCCACCGAACAGCGCGGCGATCTGCTTCAGGTTGCCATCGAAAATGGCGCCAAAAATGCCGTTCACCTTGGCCACATCCACACCCGGCTTGGGTTCGAACTCGCAGCTCCAGCGCACCGTGCTGCGGTCGGGACCGCGGTCGACGATCTCCATTGTGGCCCGGTGGCGGACGATCGGGACCGCACTTTCAATGATGGAGTAGCTGTAGCGGCGGGCGGCCGCGTCGTAATCGACCAAATCCTCGACCACCGTTCCGCCGGCCTTGAGGTGGAGCGTGCGGCGCTTGCCGTTGTCGCTGAGTTCGCTCCGTTCGACGCCGCCTGCCCATTTCGGCAGGCCGTTGAAATCCCCCAGCAGCTTCCAGACTTCGTCGGCGCCCGCCGGAAGATCGAGCGTTCTCGCCACGGCGCCGTTCATCGGCTTTGCCCCGTCGTTCATTCCACCCTCACTGCATTGACATGAATATGCGCCGCCTCGACGGCGGCGGGCATGGTTGGCGTTCGCGCGCGGGCCGTCAAGCCGATGCGCGATACCTCGATCGTTGCGAATGGGAAGCGTCAGGCTTCGCGCGCCGCTGCTCAGAGCTCCATGTCGCGGTCGGTCGGCCGCCAGGCATTCAGGCGGCGGTCGATGCGGACCAGGACGGAATTGATCACAAGGACGAGCGCGGTGGCGATGACGATGCCGGCGAACACGCCGGTGGTGTCGAAGTTCTGGCGCGAATACTCGATGAAGAAGCCGAGTCCCGCATTGCCGACCAGGAACTCGCCGATGATGGTGGCGCTGATGGCGCGCGGCAGCGCAATCTTGAGGGCGGCGAAGAAGAACGACTGCAACGAGTTCCAGATCACCTCGCGGGAGATCATTGCCTCGCTCGCGCCCATCACGCGCGCCATGTTGATCAGGCGGCGGTCGACGTTGCGGATGCCGGCGAAGACGGCGATGAAGATGGGATAGAAGACGAGCAGGCCGACCAGCCAGAGCTTCGGCGCGTCGTCGATCCCGAACCAAAGGATGAAGAGCGGGATCAGCGCATATTTCGGAATGCCGACCGACGCCATGATGTAGGGCTCGATCGCGTCGGTCAGACGCGGCAGCCGGCGCAGCAGGAACGGCAACACAACGCCGAAGAAACAGCCGATCGCAAAGCCGATCACCGACAGGCGCAGCGTCACATATACGTGGTGGACGAGCTCGCCCGACATCGTGTCGGTCACGATCCGGTTGGCGACCAAGAACGGGTCGGCGACATAAATCGGGCCCGCCCTGTCGGCGCCGATCTTCCAGGCGGCCACAAGCAGGATCGCCAGCACAATACGGCCCGCCGTGACGACGTACTGCCGCCATTTGACCTGCGACGGCTGGGCCAGATCGAGCGCGGTATCCTGGCTCGTCACTGCACCTGCTCCCGGATGCGCTGGTATATCTCGATGAACTTCGGATCGGTAAGGATGCCGCGGATATCGCGCGGGCGCGGCAAGTCGATCTTGTGCTCGCCGGCGACGCGGGCGGGAGCGCGCGTGAGCACGAGCGTGCGGTCTCCGAGCGCAATCGCTTCGGTGATGTCGTGGGTGACGAAGATGATGGTCTTGCGCCCGAGATTCCAAAGTCGGAGCAGGTCTTCCTGCAGGACGGTGCGCGTCTGCGCATCGAGCGCGCCGAACGGCTCGTCCATCAGGATCACCGGCGGGTCATAGACCAGCGTGCGGATGAGCGAAGCGCGCTTGCGCATGCCGCCGGACAGCTCGTGCGGATAATGGTTCTCGAAGCCGGCGAGGCCGACGGTGCGGATCAGCATTTCCGCCCGCGCCCGCGTTTCGTCGTTGAGGCGTCCCTGCACGACCAGCGGGAACAGGACGTTCTGCAGCATCGTCCGCCACGGCAGGAGATTGTCTTCCTGCGTGACGTAGCCGATGCGGCAGGACAGGCCCGGATTGAGCGATTTCGGATCGTTGATCGGTGCCACTTCCGACTGGAAGCGCACCTCGCCGCCGCTCGCGACGTCGATCTGCGCGATCATGTTCAGAAGCGTCGTCTTGCCGGAGCCGGAAGGCCCCACGATCGTCAGGAACTCGCCGTCGGCGACGGAGAAACTCAGGTCGCGAATGACCCAGAGCGACGAATCACGGCCCGCGCGGGAAGCGAAACGCTTGCCGAGATCATGAACTTCAAGAAGGGCTTGTGCACTCATCTTACGTTCCTGACTGATTCTTGGCATCAGACGGCGGCCGCCAGCGCAGCAGCCGGCGCTCGAAGACGTTTACCGCAGTGTTGCCGATGAAGACGATGATGCCGGTTGCCAGCAGCGCGACGAAGACACCCGTGGTGTCGAAATTCATCGCGCCGAGCTGAATGAGGTAGCCGAGACCGCGATTGGCGGAAATCAATTCGGCGACGACGGCGCCGCCGATCGCGTAGGGCATGGCGATGCGGAAGCCAGTGAAGATGTAGGGAACGGCGCCGGGAAACACGATGTGGCGGGCGACGTCCTTTTCGTCGGCGCCGACGATCTGCGCCATCTGCACGAGCTTCGTATCGAGCGCACGGATGCCCGAGAGCGTGCTGAAATATACGATGAAGAAGACGGTAATGGCGACGAGTGCGATCTTCGACTCGATGCCGATGCCGAACCACAGAATGAAGAGCGGCGCGAGCGCGAGCTTGGGCGCGCCGTAGCCGCCGACCATGAAGGGATCCAGGATCGCCGTCACGATCGGGAGGCGGCGCAGCAGGAAGGGCAGAATGACGGCGGGGATACCGCCGAGCAGGAAGCCGATCACCGCCTCGGCAAGCGTAAAGGAAGCATGGCTCAGGAGCTCCCCGCCCAGCACGCCGGTCGTCAACCGAACGACCGTGCCCCAAGGCGAGCCGACCCAGTAGGTGCCGAGCCACAGGCTGCATGCCTGCCAGATGGCGAACAGCGCGATGAGCACCAGCAGTTGATCGCCCCGCGAACGGATCAGCGTACCAACGCGGCTGCTATTTTCACCCGGAGGTGCGGAGAATTCGCTTTGGGTGGCCATTTTCTCCCCGGTGGGCGTCTCTGTGCCGGCGCAACCCGGCATCCCGAATTTTCGTTCTTTGTGGTGCCTAATACCGCAAAAGCCCGCCAAGACTACGCCCAAAATCGATCAAAGACCTTTTCCAAGCTGTCCCGTTGTTGCGGTTGACACTTCCTGTTAGATGAACGCTTGAATTGGCAAGATTAGATCGGGAGGAGCAGATGTTCAAATGGTCGAAATTCATTGCCGCAGCCGCTGCCGGCGCCGCCATTGGGCTTAGCCCCACAGCCGGCACGAGCCAGGAGATCAACGTCATCATGGCGCTGCCGGCGCAGACGTTGACCTTCACCACCGCGTTCGTCGCCGAGGACATGGGCTTTTACAAGAAAGAGGGCCTGAACGTCAGCACGCGCAACCTTGTCGGCGTAGCAGCGCCGAACGCCGTGCTCGCGGGCAGCGCGGACTTCACCGTAGGTACCGGCCCCGTCTATCTGCGCGCTGCGGCGCAAGGCCAGCGCTTCTATGCAATCGCCAATATGATCGACCGCATGATGGTCGAAATGGTGCTGCGCAAGGATGTTGCGGAGCGCGTCGGCATCACCGAGAAGATGCCGATCGCCGAACGTGCCAAGCGCCTCAAGGGCCTGACCATCGGCATCCAGGGCGTCGGCAGCATTGTTCACGCATGGGAGCGCTATATCGTCGCCTCGGGCGGGCTGGACGTCGAAAACGATGTCCGCATCGCACCGATGGACCCGCCGGCCATGCTGCCGGCGCTCGAGAACAAGGCGATCGACGGCTACACCACCTCGATGCCGTTCACGACCCAAGCCGTGGTCAAGGGCAGCGCCGTCATGCTCGCAAGCTCCGTCACCGACGCGCCTGAACTGCTGCCGTTCGCCTATGCGCTCGTCTATACCGTTCCGGAGAAGTGCAAGCAGAACCGGGAAATGTGCGCCCGCATGGCGCGCGCCTATGCGGCCGCCGGCAAGATGGTGCAGGAGCAGCCGCAGAAGGTGTTCGACGAGGTGCTGAAGAAGCGCTTCGCGAAGATGGAGCCGGAACTTCTGAAGGCCGCGTGGGACCGGACGCTCCTCGCCCACGCCAAGGACATCCGCGTCAACGACAAGATGCTCGAGAACTCGCAGAAGGTCAGCCTTCAGGCGAAGCTGCTCGACCCGAAGGACGCACTCAAGAGCTTCGAGGGCCTCTACACCGACGAGTTCCTGAAGTAAGAGACCGTCGTTCGACCATGAAGCCCGGCGCGTCTCCGCGCCGGGCTTTTTGCATCCGCAGGTGGGACAGGTGCGACAGCAACCATCGTTGCGCACCAGCGATCCCCAGATAGCATTTCGCCACACTCGATCAGGAGGATGTGATGTTCAGGAAGGTGTCCGCTACGATCTCGGCCGCGGCGCTGGCGCTCGGATTCGCCGCCAGCACGGCCAAGAGCCAAGCAATCGACGTGATCATGGCGCTGCCGGCGCAGACGCTGACCTTTGCCTCGGTGTACGTCGCGGAGGACATGGGCTTCCTCAAAAAGGAAGGACTGAACGTAAGCTTCCGCAATCTCGTCGGCGTTGCTTCGCCGAATGCCGTGATCGCCGGCAGTGCAGACTTCACCTACACGACGGCGCCGGTGTTCCTACGTGCGGCCGCGAAAGGCCAGCCGCTCTTTGCCATCGCCAATCTGCTCGACAAGCCGATGGTTGAGATCGTGCTGCGCAAGGATGTCGCCGAGCGGATCGGCATCACCGAAAACATGCCGCTCGCCGAACGCGCCAAGCGCCTGAAGGGCCTGACCATCGCCATTCAGGGCGTGGGCAGCATCGTGCATGCCTGGGAGCGTTACGTTGTCGCAAAGGGAGGCCTCGATGTGGAAAACGACGTCCGCATCGCGCCCATGGATCCGCCGGCCATGCTGCCGGCGCTCGAGAACAAGGCGGTCGACGGCTACACGACCTCCATGCCTTTCACCACGCAGGCCGTGCTGAAAGGCAGCGCCATCATGCTCGCGAGCTCCGTCACCGACGCGCCGGAATTGATCCCGTTCGCCTATGGGCTCCTCTATACGAGGCCGGAGGTCTGCCAGAAGAGTCGCGAGATGTGCGCGCGCATGGCGCGGGCTTTCCAGGGTGCTGCCAAAATGATCCAGGAGCAGCCGGATAAGGTGTTCGAGGAGGTGCTGAAGAAGCGCTTCGCCAAGATGGAGCCGGAGCTGCTGAAAGCGGCCTGGGACGTTACGCAAAAGGCTCACGCCAAAGACATCCGCGTGAACAAGGCCATGCTCGACAATTCCCAGAAGGTCAGCATCGACGCCAAGCTCCTGGAGCCGGCTGATGTGCTGAAGAACTACGATGGGCTCTATACCGACGAGTTCCTGAAGTAATCGTCGGCGCCTGAATGCTGGCCCGGCGCGGCAACGCGCCGGGCTTTTTCTTTGCGCGGGATTCCCTTCGCGGTGGCAAAGCTTCCGCACCGGATGCGCGCAGGATTCGTCGTGGCGGACTGTGCGTTGCTCATTCTCGATCAGATTGCCTCGATCTGATCGCATATTTGCAACGAGGGAACGGTGCGTGTTGCATAGCAGCATTTTTGCTGCGCATGCTTTCTTGTCTTCGCCGTTCCAAGTTCCCTGCCGATCCGGCGTTTCTCAAAGCACACGCGCGGCGAAAAGCTGCAGAGGATTTCTTCACGAAACCTCGATAACACTTTAGCCTGATCGACGCGCGCGCCGAATCCACGCTAAAGTTATTTCAATTCGACGCAGGCGAGGCGCCATGCAGGATTGTTGCATCGCGGAATCTCCAACTGAAGAGCGCGAACGGCGCGTGGGCGAGGCGTAAATGAAGCCCACCGACCTCTCCACGCCGCAGCACTTTCACAAGGTCGTGGACTGTCAGTGGGCCTGCCCCGCGCACACGCCCGTTCCCGAATACATCCGATTGATCGCTGCCGGCCGCTACGGCGACGCCTACATGATCAATTGGAAGTCGAACGTGTTTCCGGGAATTCTCGGGCGCACCTGCGACAGGCCGTGCGAACCGGCATGCCGGCGCGGACGCGTGGAAAAGGAGCCGGTGGCGATCTGCCGGCTCAAGCGCGTCGCCGCGGACTACAAGGATGACATCCGCGAGCGCCTGCCGAAGCCGGTCGCGAAGAAGAACGGCAAGCGCGTCGTGTGTATCGGCGGCGGTCCTGCCTCGCTGACGGTTGCACGGGACCTCGCGCCGCTCGGCTACGACGTGGTCGTGCTCGACCAGGATCCGCAGGCGGGCGGCATGATGCGGACGCAGATTCCGAAATTCCGCCTGCCCGACAGCGTGCTCGACGAGGAGTGCGGCTACGTTCTCGATCTCGGCGTCCGATTTGTCGGCGGCCGCCGGGTCGACAGCATGAAGGCGCTGCTCGCCGAAGGCTGGGATGCGATCTTCGTCGGCTGCGGCGCGCCGCGCGGGCGCGATCTCGACATCCCCGGCCGCAAGGAAGCGGCGAAGAACATCCATATCGGCATCGACTGGCTATCGAGCGTTTCGTTCGGCCATACGACCAAAATCGGCAAGCGCGTGGTCGTGCTCGGCGGCGGCAACACCGCGATGGACTGCTGCCGCTCGTCGCTCCGGCTCGGCAGCGAGGACGTGCAGGTGGTGGTGCGCTCGGGCTTCGAGGAGATGAAGGCGTCGCCCTGGGAGAAGGAAGACGCCATGCACGAGGGCATCCCGATCCACAATTACCTCGTGCCGAAGGAGTTCACCCACGAGAACGGCAAACTCACCGGCGTCGTATTTGAGAAGGTTCAGGCGTGGCGCGACGACAAGGGCAAGCGGCACCTGCTCCCGTCCGGCGAGCCGGACCGGCATTTTCCCTGCGACGACGTGCTGATCGCGGTCGGGCAGGAAAACGCGTTTCCCTGGATCGAGCGCGACATCGGCATCGAGTTCGACCAATGGGGCATGCCGAAAGTCGACGCGCAGACCATGCGCTCGACGCATCCGAAGATCTTCTTCGGCGGCGACGCGGCGTTCGGCCCGAAGAACATCATCTGGGCGGTGGCGCACGGGCACGAAGCCGCCGTCTCCATCGACAAGTTCTGCAACGGCGAGGATATCGCCGAGCGCCCGGCGCCGGCCGTGGAGATCGTCAGCCAGAAAATGGGCATCCATGAATGGAGCTACGACAACGATATCGCTCCGGACAAACGCTATCGCGTGCCGCTACGCGACAAGGTGGTGGCGTTGCGCGACATCCGCGCCGAGGTCGAGCTCGGCTATGACGAAGCGCTCGCATTCCGGGAGGCGCAACGCTGCCTGAACTGCGATGCACAGACGGTGTTCACGTCGTTGCTCTGCATCGAGTGCGACGCCTGCGTTGACATCTGCCCGATGGACTGCATCACGTTCACGCAGGACGGGGAGGAAGCCGAACTTCGCACGCGGCTCACGGCGCCGGCGCGCAACCTCGCACAGGACCTCTACGTCGCGAACGGGCTGAAGACCGGGCGCATGATGGTGAAAGACGAAGATGTTTGCCTCCACTGCGGCCTGTGCGCCGAGCGTTGTCCGACCGGCGCCTGGGACATGCAGAAAACCTTTATCGAAATGACCTACGCAGGAAGCGCATGCCGATCGAAAGCGTGAATGACTTCGTCGTCCGGTTCGCCAACGTCAACGGGTCGGGCTCCGCTAGCGCCAACGAGCTGTTCGCCCGCGCCGTGCTGCGCATGGGCGTGCCGGCGGCGCCGCGCAACATCTTTCCCTCCAACATCCAGGGATTGCCCACCTGGTACGAGGTGCGCGTCTCCGGTTCCGGCCATCTCGGCGCACGCGGCGGCGTCGACCTGATGGTGGCGATGAACCCGCAGACCTGGGACAAGGACGTCGCTTCGATCGAGCCGGGCGGATATCTCTTTTACGACTCGACGAAGCCGACGCCGCCGTCGAAATTCCGCGACGACATTGCGGTGATCGGCGTTCCGCTCACGGCGATCTGCAACCGCGAATATACCGATCCACGCCAGCGGCAGCTGTTCAAGAACATCATCTATCTCGGCGCCCTTTCGGCGCTGCTCGACATGGACGTCGCCGAGATCGAGAAGCTGATCGGCGAGCAATTTAAGGCCAAGGAAAAATTGATCGCGCCCAACATCCACGCGCTGCACCTCGGCCGCGACTATGCGCTGCAAAACCTGCAATGCCCGATCAAGTTGCGCCTGAAGCGCAGCGACGCCGTGGGCGACCGCATCTTCATCGAGGGCAATTCGGCGGCCGCCTTGGGCGCGGTCTATGGCGGCGCGACCGTTTGCGCCTGGTATCCGATCACACCCTCCTCTTCCCTCGCTGAAGCCTTCGCCCGCCACTGCGCGCGCTTCCGTGTCGATCCTGAAACAAAGAAAAACCGGTTCGCGATCGTGCAGGCCGAGGACGAGATCGCGGCGATCGGCATGGTGGTCGGCGCCGGATGGAACGGCGCACGCGCCTTCACCTCGACTTCCGGGCCGGGCATTTCGCTGATGCAGGAGTTCCTCGGGCTCGCGTATTTTGCGGAGATCCCCTCGATCATCATCGACGTGCAGCGCGGCGGGCCATCGACGGGCATGCCGACGCGGACGCAGCAATCCGACATTCTTCTCTGCGCCTATGCCTCGCACGGCGACACCAAGCACGTTTTGCTGTTCCCGGAGGACCCGGCGGAGGCGTTCGAGTTCTCGGCGCAGGCATTCGATCTCGCCGACCGGCTGCAGACGCCGATCTTCGTCATGCTCGACCTCGACATCGGAATGAACCGGCACTTGTGCCGGCCGCTCGCCTGGGACGACGCGCGCCGCTACGACCGCGGCAAGGTGATGACGGCGGCCGAGCTCGAAGCCGGCAAGGACTTCGGCCGCTATCTCGACATCGAAGGCGACGGCATTCCCTACCGCACCTATCCCGGCACGCACCCAAGCCGGGGCTCGTTCTTCACGCGCGGCACCTCACGGGACCCTTACGCCCGTTACACCGAGGAAGGCGGGCCTTACGTCGACAACATGGATCGCCTCCTGCGGAAGTTCGAAACCGCGAAAGGGCTGGTGCCGCGGCCCCTCCGCCGCAATGCGGAGAAGCCGACGCGCTACGGCGTGATCTATTTCGGCTCGACCAGCCCGGCGATGGACGAGGCGCACGAAATCCTCGCCGCTTCCGGCATTGCGCTCGATCTCCTGCGGGTGCGCGCCTTCCCGTTCCATCACGAGGTGGCGGATTTCGTCGCCGGGCACGATCAGGTCTTCGTCGTCGAGCAGAACCGCGACGCGCAATTGCGCGCGCTCCTGATCAACGAGGCCGGCCTCGATCCGGCGCGGCTCGTGCCGATCCTGCACTATGACGGCACGCCGATCACCGCGCGCTTCATCGCGCGGGCGATCGGCGAGCATCTCGATTCCCGCAAGGTGACGCCGATCCGCAAGGCCGTGTCATGACCTACATCGTCAAACCGACATTCCACCATCCCGGGCTGCCGAAGAACGCGCTCGGCTATACCCACCGCGACTACGAAGGGTCGGTGTCGACGCTGTGCGCGGGCTGCGGCCACGATTCGATCTCGGCGGCGATCATCCAGGCGTGCTTCGAGCTCAACATCGAGCCGCACCGGGTCGCCAAGCTCTCCGGCATCGGCTGCTCGTCGAAGACGCCGACTTATTTCCTCGGCAACTCGCACGGCTTCAACTCGGTGCACGGCCGCATGCCGTCGGTGCTGACGGGCGCCAACCTCGCCAACTGCGATCTCATCTATCTCGGCGTCTCCGGTGACGGCGATTCCGCGTCGATCGGGCTCGGGCAGTTCGCGCACGTGGTCCGGCGCGGCGTCAACATGACCTACATCGTCGAGAACAACGGCGTGTACGGCCTGACAAAGGGCCAGTTCTCGGCGACGGCCGACCGCGGCTCGAAATCGAAGCGGGGCGCGATCAACAGCGACTCGCCGATCGATCTCGTGTCGATGGCGCTGCAGCTCGGCGCCACCTTCGTCGGGCGGAGCTTCTCGGGCGACAAGAAGCAGCTCGTGCCGCTGATCAAGGCCGCGCTCGAGCATGAGGGCGCGGCATTCCTCGACGTGATCAGCCCGTGCATCGCCTTCAACAATCACCCCGGCTCCACCAAGAGCTTCGACTACGTGCGCGAGCACAATGAAGCGGTGAACCGGCTCGATTTCATCACCGGGCGCGCGCCGATCCACGTGGACTACGAGCCGGGCACGGTCGAGATCGTCGAGCAGCACGACGGCACGACGATCGCGCTGCGCAAGCTCGATGCCGAATATGACGTGCACGACCGGCGGGCGGCAATGAATTTCCTGATGGAGCGGCAGGCGGCGGGGGAAGTCGTCACCGGCCTGCTCTATCTCGAAACGGACGGCGAGGATCTGCACGCGCATCTCGGCACGGTCGACAAGCCGCTCAACGCGCTCGGCGAGCGCGAGCTCTGCCCGGGCTCGGCGGCGCTGGAACAGTTCAATGCGCGGCTGCGCTAGAAAATCGCCTCATGGTTCGAGACGCCCTTCCGCCTCATCCTGAGGAGCCGTGCAGAGCACGGCGTCTCGAAGGATGAGGCGGAAGGGCTCCTCACCATGAGGCGAGCAAAACTTAACGGATCGCCGCGTTGATTGCGGGCATCACCTTCTCGGCCATCAGGGTCATGGAGCGGCGCGCGAGCGTGCGGTCCTTCCAGTCCTTGCCGGCATAAAGGAGCGTGCCGAAGTCGCCGACCCGCTCGCGGAAGGCAAGCAATTCATCGACGACCTTGTTGGGCGAGCCGTGGATCACGAGCTCGTCGCAGACGCCGTCGAGCGTCACCTCATGGTCGGGCTGATCGCGGCGCGTCTTGAACAGCTCGATGCGGCCGTTCTTCACGAGCTTGGTGAAGAGCTGCCGGTAATAGAAACGATACGGGCCGTTCTCCGCGGTCGCATATTCCTTTGCCGTCCTGTCGTCGGCGGCGACGAAGATGCTCTTCGCCACGCGCCAGTTCGCGGGATCGGCCGGGCGCCCTGCCCGCTCGCAGCCTTCGACATATTTCGGCCAATGGCTCTTCACCCAGGCGGGCATGAGGAAATTCGCCGAGATCGGCTCCCAGCCGCGCGCGGCGGCCTCGGTGATCCCCTTCGAGAAGGGCGCCACGACCGTCACCACGATTGGCGGGTGCGGCCGTTGCAGCGGCTTCGGCAGGATGCCCTGGCCGAGTTGCGGCAACAGGTGCCGCTCGATCGAGACGTTCCAGTATTCGCCTTTCAGATTGTAGGGCGGCTCGCCGGCCCAGATCGCCAGCACGTGGTTGATCGCCTCGACGAACATGGCGTTGCGGTCGGCGTCGAGATTGCCGAACGCCTCCGCGTCGGAAAGGAGCCCGCCGGGGCTGATGCCGAAGATGAAACGGCCGTCGAGCAGATGATCGAGCATGGCGATCTGCGCGGCGACCGCCACCGGGTGATTGTTCGGCATGTTGACGGTGCCGGTGCCGAGCCTGATGCGCTTCGTCGCCTCGACGAGCGTCGCAATGAACATCGCGCAGGACGTGATGTTCTCGGCCTGGTCGGTTGCGTGCTCGCCGACGTAACCCTCGGCAAAGCCGAGCTTATCGGCGAGGATGAAAGCCTCGCGGTCTTCCCGCAGCGATTGCCGCCAGTCCTTGTCGAGCGGATGGATCGGCATCGTGAAAAAGCCGAGCTGCATGGAGACCCCCTGTCGTCGTCGAGCCATCGCGCGCCGCGCCGCCTGGCCGACGGCTCCCCGATTTCGGATTTTTCCCGTTGAACCGCGTCGGTCGTGCCTTGCGCTCTGCTCCGGCACGCTTCTCGACTGTCGCGCGATGCGCGCTATCGATCCGAGCCGGGGCGCGCAAACGGATTGACGAATCCGCCGCCGCTCTTCGGTTTCTCCGCAGGGCGCGGCGCCGGTTGCGCGGCCTCGCCCTTTTTCACCGGGACGGAGCGGGCAAACGGATTGTAGAAGCCGCCGGCGTTGGCCGCGCCGTTCGCCTTTGCGGCATCTTGCGCGCCGGACTTCGGCGCAGCGGCAGGTTGCGGGGTGAGATTGCAGGCGGTTGGATTGTAGAAATCGCCGCCGGTTATCGGGGCCTCGTACTGAGCAGACATCGCACGCTCGCCCTCAATGCCTAGATAGGCCTGCTGAATGACCTTGTCTTCTTCGATCTCCGCTGGCGACCCCGACCGGACGATATAACCATTCTCCAGCACATAGACATGGTCAGCAAGGCGAAGGCTCTGATGCACGTTCTGCTCGACCAGAACGACCGCCTGACCGCCTTCGGTAATCTTCCGTAAAACCGAGAACAAATCCTTAACGAGGCGCGGGCTCAAGCCGAGCGACGGCTCGTCGAGCAGGAGGATCTTCGGCTCCGACATCAGGGCGCGCGCGATCGCGAGCATCTGCTGCTCGCCGCCGCTCATCGTCTTTGCCAGCTGATTGCGGCGCTCGGCAAGCCGCGGAAAGAGCCCGAGCATGCGCTCGAGCTGCTTCTCTTCGTTGGCGCGAGCGTGCTCGATGTAGGCGCCGAGACGCAGATTGTCGATCACGGTCATCTCGCCGAACAGGCGCCGGCCCTCGGGCACCAACGCAATGCCGTAAGCGACGATGCGATGCGGCGGAACCTCTTCGAGGAGCTTGCCTTCGAACAGGATGCGACCGCCGGGCCGCGAGCGGACGAGGCCGCCGATCGTCTTGAGCAGCGTCGTCTTGCCCGCGCCGTTGGCGCCGAGAATGACGGTCGTGCGGCCGGCCGCCGCCTCGAACGAGACGTCGTGCAGCGCCTCGTGCTTGCCGTACCAGACGCTGATGTGTTCAAGCCGCAGCATCGTCGGCTCCGAGATAGGCGTGCATCACTTCCGGATCGGACAGGACCGATGCCGGCGTGCCTTCGGCAATCTTATCGCCCGCGTTCATCACGGCGACGCGATCGCACAGTGCGCGAATCGCCTCCATGACGTGCTCGATCATGACGATGGTTACGCCGTCCTGGCAGATCTGACGAATCAGATCGATGCCGATGCGGAGCTCCGACGGGTTGAGGCCGGCCAGCCATTCATCGAGCAGCAGCAGTTTCGGATGGGTCGCGAGCGCACGGGCGAGCTCGATCCGCTTCTGGTCGATATAGGTGAGCTGGGAGGCAACCAGGTCGGCGCGGCCGGCCATGCCGACCCGCTCCAGGAGCGCGTCGGCGTCCTGCGCCGCCTGCGCCGGCGAGGTCGGCGCGGAGCCGAACATGCGGCCGAGCATGACGTTCTCGCGCGTCGTCATGTAGGGAAGCACGCGCACGAGCTGAAACGTGCGTGCAATGCGGGCGCGGCAGACCTCGAACGACTGGCGTCCGACCATTTCCCTGCCCTCAAAGAGGATGGAGCCGCTGTCGGCGCTCAACTCGGCGGTGATCAGGTTGAGGACCGTGGTCTTGCCGGAGCCGTTCGGGCCGATGAGGCCGAAGATGCGGCCTTCCGGAATATCGAACGAGATGTCGCGCACGGCGACGAGGCCGCCGAAGGCTTTGCGCAAGTCCCGAATGCTGAGAATGGTGCCGTTGCCCGCCTGCATCACAGCACCTCGGCCTTCTTCAGCTGCGGCACGAGCCAGGAATGATAAAGCCGCAGGACGAGGCGCGTGAGGCCGCCGGGCAGAAAATAGACGATCACGACGAAGCAGAGCCCGAGCGCGATGCTGAAGTGATGCGGGAAGGTGCCGGCGAGATACTCGGAAAGCAGCACAAGCGGGATCGCGCCGATGGCCGGCCCCCAGGCCCGGCCGCCGCCGCCAAGCAACGCGGCGATCAGCACCTGGAACGACCACGTGCTGTTGAAAGCGATGCTGGCGTCGACATAGGGATAGCGCAGCGCCAGCACGGCGCCGACAAACGCCATGACCGAAGCGGACAGAGCGAAGCAGACGACCTTCACCCGCGTGGTGTTGATGCCGGCATGACGCGCCACCGTCTCGTCCTCGCCGATCGCGCGCAGGGCGTAGCCGAGGCGGATCTGGTTGACGTACCAACTGCCGACGATGGTGATCAGCGCGGCGACAAGCAACGTCTCGTAGATCGCGATATTCGACACGTCGGTGAAGATGAAGCGCGAGACGGTGTGATTGATCTTGACCTCCCACCAGTTGAGCACCTGGTGGATGAGCTCGGTCAGGCCGAAGGTAAAGACGACGAAATACACGCCGCGCAGACGCAGGGTCGAAAGCCCGACGACCAACGCGACGAGAAAGCCGATGATGGCTGCCGCGATGAGCGCCACCGGCACCGGCACATAGACGTGCGCGATGGCGAGCACATAGATTCCGATGCCGAAGAAGGCGGCCGTGGCGAGGGAGATATATCGCGTCGCGCCGGAGAAGAACGACCAGGCCGTTGCCAGCGCAACATTGGCAAACAAAAGAATGAAGACCGACATGACGTAACCGGACGAGAACAACGGCACGAACGCGAGCGCGATCGCAGCAATCACGATCAGCGCAGCGGCCGCCCGGGCATTTCGCAGGGCGTCAAGCACGCGTGAACAATCCCGTTGGACGCAGGAGCAGAATCAGCATGAACAGCCCGAAGTTGATCGCAATCGTAAGGGCGGGATCGATGAGATAACCGCCGAGCGCCTCGACCACCCCGAGGAGGACGCCGGCAGCGAGCGTGCCCGTGACCCGTCCGACGCCGGCCATGATGACGACGATGAGCGCCTTCAGCGTATAGGCCACGCCCGTGGTCGCGCTGAAGGAGATGAACGTGCTCACCAGCATGCCGGAAGCGGCCGCGAGCGCACCGCCGGCGGCAAAAGCAAGCGCCGAATAGCGGCGGACGTCGATGCCGACGAGGCCGGCTGCAACCGGATCGATGGTGATCGCACGGAGCGCCGCGCCGAAGCGCGTGCGGCGCAGGATCACAAACAGCACCGCGGCAATCAGGCAGGCGCCCAGAAGGGCGAGCAGCCGGTTCATCGCGAGGGTCGCACCGAGGAAGTTCACCGGCGTCGAGAGGAAGGTGTAGCCGCGCAGATCGCCGCTCCAATAGACGAGCGCGAGGCCCTGGAAGACGAAGAAGAGACCGAAGGTCACAAGCACGACGTCGGCGTCGAGGGCATCCTGATCCGGCGCGCGGCGGATCAGCGGCGTCATCAGATACTGGTAGATCAGCCAGTTCATCGCGAACGCAATCGGCATGCTGATGAACAGGCTGAGCAGCGGATTGTACTGCCACAGCATGATCGTAAAGAAGGCCGTGAAGGCGCCGCCGACGAAGAACTCGCCGTAAGAAAGATTCAGAATGCGCGCGACGCCATATTGCAGATTCAGGCCGAGCGCGATCAGCCCGTACATCCCTCCTAAAATGATGCCGTTGATGAAGACTTCGAACAAGACCAAAGCGCGCTCCCGGCGAAACAAACGAACGGGTCAGACCGTCGTGCGGCCTGACCCGGATTTTCAATGCACCGTCACCGCCGCGCTACGACCACTTGGGTTTCGGGAACAGAACCGGCTTGGCGCCCTGCTTGTCCGCCGGAAAGACGCCGACCAGTTCGCCGTTCTGCCACTGGCCGATCGCCCAGGGACTGGAGCAGCGTTGATCGACATACTTGTACTCGCCCCAGAGGGTCTTGAAGGTCGCGCTCGCCAGCACGTCGCGGATTTTCGGCCGGTCGATCTCGCCGACCGTCTCGATCGCCTGCTGGGTGGCTTCCAGCGCGGCATAGACGCTGACCGCACCGGCTTCCGAGTCGCGCTTGTGGAACTCCTGGTGCGCCTTGATGTATTCGGCATAGCCGGGAACGGCCTTGTCCTGGCCGCCATAGGCGAGGATGCCGTTCACCTTGTCGCCGAACTTGCCCTTGTAGGTCGGGAACACGCCGCCGATCGCCACATACATGATCTGCGGATTGAAGCCGACCACCTGCATCTGCTCGGTCAGCATGAAGGTATCCGGTGGATAGCTCATGGCAACGAAGACTTCCGGATTCTTCGCCATCGCTTCGCGGATCACCGGCTGCAGGTCGGAGGCACCGAACGGATAGCTCTTGCTGAAGACCACGTCGATGCCGGCTTTCTTCGCGGCATTCTGGAACGCTTCGTGCATTTCCACGCCGTATTCGATCGTCGGATGCACGATAGCGACGGTGCCTTTCAGCTTCCCTTGCTTCTTCAGTTCGCCGATGTAATTCGCGAGTGGTTGGGTGGCCTCGTTCGGCTGCACGATCTGCCAGAAAGCATAGGGCAGCCGCTTCGACAGGTCGTACGTCTTTGTCGTCGTCGAAGTGGTCATGATCACAGGATATTGGTACTTGTTGACGATCGGAGCCGCCGCCAGATTCATGTGCGTGGCGTAGGGGCTCAGGATCATGTCGACCTTATCCTGCTGGATCAGGCGCTCGACGAGCTTGATCAGCTCGTCCGGCTTGCCCTGGTCGTCGTAGCTGACCATCTCGATCGGCACTTTCTTGCCGAACTTCTTCAGCGCGATGCCGCCGGCGTCGTTCACGCGCTTGTTCCAGAGCTTGTATTGCGACACGACCGTCGACTCAGCGCCCGGTCCGAGCGGGCCGGACTGGGTAATCGCGTAGCCGACGCGGATTTTGTCCGGCCCCGCCTGCGCTTGCGCGGACACCGTCGGCAAGGTCGCGGCGCCGATCGCCGCGGCACTGCCCTTCAAGAACTTTCTTCTATTCATTGACGTTTCCTCCTGCTTTGCGGTTCGATGAAACCGTCCGCCGCGCCAGTTTTTTTGGATGATCACTTGGCGTATTTCCTGGGCGCAGCAACTTGTTGTCTCTGTCTTCGTCTCCTTCTTCCTTCGGCGACCGGCCGCCGAAATGACGGCCGGCGATCATGGGATCGTTCCGTGGCTTCCGTTCAGATGATGAAATTACTCATTGCTTCGACGGCCTCCGGCTTCTCGAGATGCACGAGATGGCCGGCGCCCTTGAAGATCTTGATGTCGGCGTTCGGGATGAACTTGCGCCACGTCTCAGCCTGGCCGACGGGGATGACCTTGTCCTCGTCGCCCCAGATGATCATGGTCGGCACCCTGATGCGATGCAGATAGCGCATGAACTTCGGATCGCCCGGATGCTCCCACAAAAGACGGGCGACCGTCGTCGCTTCCCGATAGCGCTCGGCCATGAAATCGAGGTCCGGCTTTTCCGGCAGAAACTTCTTCATCACCTCGAAATTGGAGACGAGCAGGCCCGGCACCTGCTCGCCGGGAACGGCAAGCATGTCGATCATCGGATGCTGCGGATCGATCATGCCGGACGGCGCAATCAATGCGAGCTTCTTCACGCGATGGCCGTGCTCGGATGCAAACTTCGCAGCGAGATAGCCGCCGAGCGAAAGGCCGACGAGCGTGAAGCGGTCGAGCCGCAGCGTGTCAAACAGCTCCAGATAATGCATCACGTAATCATGCATCTCGGTGAGGTTGGGATCGTCGCCCGACTCGCCGAAACCGGGATGGTGCGGAACGATGACACGGTGACGCTCGCTCCAGGATTGGCAAAACTCAAAGCCCTCGAGCGTACTGGCGCCGTGAAAAAAGACGACCGGCTCGCCATGGCCTGCCGTGAAGACCACGGTCTTCACGCCGTTGATGACAAACGTCTCGCGCTCGAACCTGATCATCGCTGAAGTCCTTTCGGCTTACTCGGCGGCCATGCGGTACGACGGCGTGGAGCGCGAACGGAGCCGCGGCATCACTTCCTCGGCGAAAAGCGTCAAATTCTTCACCGTCTTCCAGTGCGGCATGTCGGCGACGTGCATCACGTTGTTGAAGTGGCTGGTTTTCATTTTCACGCTCCACTCGCCGAGCTGGTTCGCCACTTTCTCGGGCGTGCCGACCGCAATGAAGAACGACTTGCTGATAGCGTTGAAGTCGAAGCCGCCATGCATCTTGTCGGCCATCTCCGCACGGATCTTGAGCTGATCCGTCGAGAGATACCCCGGAGGCGCGAGAAATTGCGGCGATGTACGCGCGAAGTCTTCGAAGAAGTGCTGAAAGTGACCGAAGAACTCGCGCTCGGCCTGCTCCTGCGTCTCGGCGACATAGACCCAAGTCTGCAACGGGAATTGATCCGGACGAAGCGTATTGCCGTAGCTCGCCGCCCGCTGACGGAGATTGTCATTCAGTTCGGCCGCGGCCTGCTGGGTGACGAACACCGACGCATAGCCGAAGCCGTATTCGGCGGCGATTTCGATCGTCTCCGGGCTGCCGGTGCCGACGATGTAGCAGGGCGGGTGCGGGCGCTGGAACGGCCGCGGCCACGGATTGAGGAAGCGGTACGTGTAGTACTGGCCGTAGTGCGTCGTCGGGCCGTCCTCGGTCCATGCCTGCAGAATGATCTTGAGCGATTCCCTGAACTTCTCGCGGGCCGTGGCCGGGTTCACCGGGTTCGACCAGTATTCCATGCCGGTGCCGAGCGGGAACGCTACTTCGAGCCGCCCCTTCGACATGACGTCGAGCATAGCGTATTCCTCGGCGAGCCGGTTCGGCAGCGTGAAATTCGGCGGCGTGCCCCAAACGCAAATTCTTGCGTTCGTCGTCTGCGGGATGAGCGCGGCGGCGATCAGCGACGGGCAGGCCATCATGCTGTAAACGGTGTTGTGGTGCTCGTTGACGACGATCGCGTCGAAACCGAGCTTGTCGGCGAGCACGAGCTGCGAAAGATACTGGTTGTAGAGATCAAGGCCCTTGTGCGGGTCGTAATACTTGTTCGGGAAGCTGACCCAGGTCGACTTATACTCCTTGTGGTTCTCCGGCAGATGCACGTACGGCATGAAGTGCATCACATTGAACCGCAGCGCTGCGCCCATCACCCTCTCCTGTCGCCGATCTCTCTCGTGCCCGTCTGCGCGATGTGAACTGCGGTCGTTTCGCGCGATGGACGCCCGGCCGCTGATGGCGACGGCTGTCACTCGCGAGCAGAATTTGCACAGAAGGATTCGGAGCACGCCCGCCCCGCAGCCTCCTCCCCTTCATTCTTCTTTTGATAATTATTCTAGGGATTTACGAACAAGCGAGTCAACGGATTCAGCCGCCAAGGGCCGCTCGCGCGTCCGCGGTTATGCGCGGTGCACCCCATAACCCCAGCATCGCAGATTGTATGATTTCCAACTATTCCGGGACGTTCCGCACCGCCCGGCAGGCGATTTGACCACAAAGCGGGTATTTCACGTCCAGCTTGCGGGAACGGCAGCAAGCCGGTCCGGGCGGAAATGGGTGGCGTCCCATCCGGGCAGCCCCGGTCAGCGCTCCCCTATTGTTCGTACACCAGCGCCAGCACCTCGGCGACGCAGGCCGGCTTATCCGCACCCTCGATGTCGACGGTCGATTGAAACTTCAGCTTGAAGCCGGAGCCGAAGGATTCGACCGAGATCAGCGTCTGCCGGAGGCGGATGCGGTCGCCGACAAGGACCGGAGCGGGAAAACGCACGCGATCAAGCCCGTAATTGATCCCGCGCACGCTCGAGTCCAGAAGCCATACCTCCCGCCGCATCGCGGGAATCAAGGAGAGCGTCAGAAAGCCATGCGCGATGGTACGGCCTTCCGGCATTTCGCGGGCCGCCCGTTCCACGTCGACGTGGATCCATTGATCGTCGCCGGTCACGCGCGCGAACGCATCGATGCGATCTTGCGTCACTCGCAGCCAAGTGCTCGGGGTCAGTTCCTGACCCACGGCCGCCTTCATCTCCTCAATAGACCTAAATCTGCGCATCGGCTGCCGTGGCACTTCTGCGCACACGGGGCCACATGGCCGGTGCGTGGTCAAGTATCCAGCGAGCCCACGCGCCGCTGCAAATTCTCCAATGCGAAACTATCCCCCCGGCGGCCGAGAACCACACAAATGACGGCCGGCACCAATGCAGCCAAAGCGAAGCTGAGGAACAGGCTGCCGCTGGCAAAGTTCGGGTCGGGGAAGAGAAGCCCGCCGGCGATCAATCCCAGCAGCGCAGCGGCGATTGCGACACCGCCGGACAGCCGGGCCTCGTAGAGACCGTAGAAGGTCGGGACGGCCGCAGCGACGCAGATCAAGTCGGCAAGCAGAAAGAGATAGAGGACGCTGTAGCCCTGCAAGGCGATCAATCCGGCCAGTACCGCCGGGATCAAGGTGAGCCAGCGGCTGACCGACAGGAGACGCGAGCCCGACAGCCCCGGCCGCAGCCTCGCCACGTCGACCGTGAACAGACTTGCGAGCGCGCTCAACAACGTATCGACGCTGCTCATGACCAATGCGACCGCAAGGACCAAGGCGGCCAACGCAACGACCGGAACGGCAAAGCGTCCGAGCAGATCGAACAAGGCCGCCGAAGGCTGGGTCAGGATGCCGGTTCCCTGAGCGATGAGCCCGAAGCTTCCGGCCAGGAAAATCGCCGGCGCTGTGACGACACCTGCAATAATGAACGCGCGGCGCAGGGTGTCATCGTTCCGGGAAGTCCATACGCGCTGCCAGTATCCCTGGTGGAAGAGGTTGGCTCCGACGATCGCAAGAACCAGTGCGAATGCCGTCTCCCATCCGGACAGCGATGTGGCGCTCGTAAGTTCGGGATGCTTGACCGCCAGTGCGGACACGACCGCCCCCAGCCCGCCCGCCTGCACAACAAAAAGCGCGGGCAGGACCACCAGCAGGACCATGATCAACCAGGCTTGCGGCACGTCGGTCAGCAGCGAGGCATGCAAGCCGCCATAGACGGCGTAGACAAGCGTCGCGATCAGGACAGCGAGCACGGCCACCGATGGATTGATTCCGGTAATGGCGGCCGCCGCAGCACCGATCGCCGTGAGCTCAGCGGCCAGGTAGATGAACATGTAGGCCACCGTCGCGATCAGCACGAAAATGTACATGTTGCGACCGTACCGATGAAACACGAACTCCGTAATGGCGTGTCCGTCTGGCATCAGACGGTGCATGCGCGGACCAATCCAGGCAAAGACGGCGATCGCGAGCGCGCTGCCGACCGCATAGCCGATCAACGCGATAATGCCCGTGCGCGCGGCGGCTTCGGCCGGACTGAACAGCACCCAGGCGCCGAGCGTCGATGCAATGAGCGAGAGCGCGACAACGCCCGCACCGCTCGCGCGGCGCGCGCTGATGAAATCTTCGACCGAGGCAATGCGGCCACGGGAAAGCACGATGCCGAGGATCGCAAAGGCGACAGCCGTCACGAGCAGGACAATCAGGCCAATTGATTCACTCACGATCCCCTCCTTCGCTTTGCGCTCGGAGGTGCCGAAAAACCGCTGGATCGTGGAATTGGCCTATAACGACCGCCGCTGCGGGAGATCGTCTTCGGCTTTCCCCACGCCGGTATGAACCGGATCGGGTTTTCGGGATCGGCGGCGGATCTGGCCACCCTCTCAGCCCGGCTGCCCCGGACTCCCCCAAGCCATCAATTTGCAGCGTGCACCGTAGCACTGCCGCGTGCGCGGTCAATTGGCTTGCTGCGCCTGCCTGCCATGCGCGATAGGGCCGGACGAAGATCGAGCGAAGCCTTTTCCACCCGCAGCGGCGACATTTCTCCGGCGCCTATAGGCGCTGCTAGCGTGAAAGCGTGCGGTGCACGGCGTCGCGCCAGCCGGCGATCCTGGCATCGCGGTCCGCAGCCATCATCGACGGCGAAAACCGGCGGTCGCGGCGCCAGCTCCTGGCGAAGCCCTCTTCGCCCGGCCAAACGCCGGCCTGGCGGCCGGCGAGCCAGGCGGCGCCGAGCGCCGTCGTCTCCAGCATGACGGGGCGGTCGACCGGCGCATTCAGGATGTCGGCGAGGCGCTGCATGGTCCAGTCGCTCGCCACCATGCCGCCGTCGACGCGGAGCACGGTGTCGCCTGCCGCCGTCCAGTCGCGGCGCATCGCCTCGAGAAGATCGTGCGTCTGGAAGCAGACGCTCTCGAGCACGGCGCGGGCGAACTCCTTCGGGCCGGTGGCGCGCGTCAGGCCGAAGAACGCGCCGCGCGCATCGGCATCCCACCACGGCGCGCCAAGGCCGGTGAAGGCCGGGACGAGATAGACGTCCTGCTTCGGATCGGCTTCTTCCGCGAGAAAACCGGACTGGTCCGCGCGTTCGATCAGGCCGAGGCCGTCGCGCAGCCATTGCACGGCGGCGCCGGCGACGAAGATCGACCCTTCGAGCGCGTAGGTGGTGCGGCCGTCGAGGCGGTAGGCGATCGTGGTCAGCAGCCGGTTTTCGGAGCGGACGCGGTCGGCGCCAGTGTTGAGCAGCGCGAAGCAGCCGGTGCCGTAAGTCGATTTCATCATGCCGGCCGCGAAACAGGCCTGGCCGACGGTGGCGGCCTGCTGATCGCCGGCGACGCCGCGGATCGCGACAGGCGCGCCGAAATGCACCGCATCGCTCACGCCGAACTCGGCGGCGGAGTCGAAGACTTCCGGCAGGATCGGGCGCGGGATGTCGAACAGCCTGAGGAGATCGTCGTCCCATTCGCCGGTTGCGATGTTGAACAGCATCGTGCGCGCTGCGTTCGTCGCATCGGTCGCGTGCACGCGGCCGCCGGTCAGCCGCCAGAGGAGAAACGTGTCGACGGTGCCGAAAGCGAGCTTTCCCGCCTCCGCCGCAGCCCGCACGCCGTCGATGTGATCGAGCATCCAGGCAAGCTTGGTGGCGGAGAAATAGGGATCGAGCAGCAGCCCGGTCCTTTCGGTCACCTCCGGCTCGGCGCCTTGCGATTTTAACCGGGTGCAGAGATCCGCGGTGCGGCGGTCCTGCCAGACGATCGCGCGATGGACGGGCTTTCCCGTTTCGCGGTCCCAGAGCAGCGTCGTCTCGCGCTGGTTGGTGATGCCGACCGCCGCGATATCCGGCGCCGAGAGCTTGGCGTCGGCGAGCGCGAAGCGCACCGTCTCCAGCACGGTCTGCCAGATGTCTTCCGGGTCATGCTCGACCCAGCCCGACTGCGGAAAGTATTGCGCGAATTCGCGCTGGCTCACGCCGTGCACGCGGTACTCGTCGTCGAACACGATCGATCGCGTGGACGTGGTGCCCTGATCGATCGCGAGAATGTAGTCGGCCATAACGAAACGCCCGGCGTCGGTGCAACGGATAACAATTCAGCTTAGCGCAACTCCGGCTTGGCGCCTCCGAAAGAGCGGAAGTCCTTCCGCGCCTCCCCGGGGCGATGCCGGCGGCGATATGTCGTTTGACTTAGTCAAAAGGCTGCTATACGTTTTACAATGACGGCTGCTGGGAGGAGTTAGCTTCGTTCGTCCGGGCGATCCACGGTACTGATTCCTTGCGGCCTCTTCCTGCGAATGAATGAACAGGCCAGCATCGATCGGATGCTTTCGTCTTCTCCACACCGGCCGGCCAAAAAAACGTCGCTCAAGCGACGATGGTGCAAAGGAGGGGACCCCTATGTTTCGCTCGATCACATCCGGCCTGGCTCTTATCGGCGCGCTGACCATATCGGCCGCCGCCCCGGCGCAGGAATGGAAAGAATCTCCTAAGATTCAGGCGCTTTACAAAGAGGCGCAGAAGGAAGGCAGCGTCGTCATCTGGGGCACCAATGCCGCAGAAGTCCGCTGGATTCCCGATGCCTTCACTGCAGCGTTCCCCGGCATCCAGGTCGAGATCCTGGGCGACAACGACATCGTGACCAAAGCGATCACCGAGGCCAGGGGCGGACGCCATTCCGTCGACGTCTTCCAGGCGACGCTCAATTCCATGATTCCGGCGTTCGAACGGAACCTGTTCACCGCGATCGACTGGTCGATGTTCGGTCTCCGTGACTCGGATGCGGTGCTCAAAGGCCATGTCGGCCTGTCGCACACTACCGCCTACGCTCTCGTCTTCAGGACCGACAAGTTCAAGAAGGCAGAGCTGCCGAACAACTGGCTGGAAATGGCTGACGAGAAATATCGCGGCCAGATGGTGTCGAGCCTGTTCCTGCTGCCGCGCCTGATCGGCGGCATTGGCCTCGAGATCGGCGAACAAGGCGCAGTCGAGTATGCGCGCAAGCTGGTCGGCGGCTCCAACCTTCTGCTCACCCGCGCGCCGCGCGATACCTTCCTGCAGACCGGCGAGCGGTCCATTGCGCTCGGAGAGATCGACCATCTGGTCCGCGCCTGGATCGCGAACGGCCTTCCCGTCGACTACAAGATCCTTACGCCGGTCATTACCAGCCAGTTCGGCGTGTCGGTGATGGCCAAAGTGCCGCATCCCAGCGCGGCACGCCTTCTCGCGGGCTATCTCGCCAGTCCCGATGGCAGGGCGGCGCGCACCAAGGCGACGTTTCAGTTCAACTATCTTCCCGGGTCCACCGATCCGGTGCCTGCCGCGCTCCAGGCCGCCGGCGCCAAGATCATATACGACACCGTCGAGAACATGGGCGAGCGCGCGGAGATCATCAACCGGGTCTCGCCCGTCGTGACAGGCCAGGCGCGATAGAAACTCCCGCCACGCCGATCCGGTAGTGGATCATCCGCACCGCCGCCAACCCGGCCGGGGGACGCGTCTTCCACGCGTCCCTCGATGCCCTCTTTGCATAAAGTCGAGCGACGAGCGAAGGAGAGCGGTGGCGGCGATCCGGTCGCGGCAGCCGCTGACGAGGCGACGATGACCGGCAGGCCACAAATCGATCTTGCAGGACGGCTCATCCCCGCGGCGGCGGGCCTGCTGGTGGTGCTGATCCTCGGCCTGCCGCTGGTGGTGCTGATCTACACCGCCTTCCGCGGGCCGGGCGATTTCCTGCCGTTCGAGGACGGCGCGCGCTGGACGCTCAACAATGTCGCAAACCTGTTCGACGATCCGGTCATCCTGCAACAGGTGCTGCCGAACACGCTGATCTTCGTCGCCGGCACCGCATGTCTGACATTGACCATTGCATTCGTGCTGGCTTGGCTGGTCGAGCGCACCGAGCTGCGCGGCCGCGACTTCCTCTTCTCGCTCATCCTCTTCCCGTCGCTGGTTCCGACAGTGCTGCTCGCGATCGCCTGGATTACCCTGCTCAGCCCCAATGCAGGCTGGGCGAACCTGGCCATCCGTTCCGCGCTCGGTCTCTCCCAGTCGCAGGGACCCTTCAATCTCTTCAACATGTGGGGATTGATCGTTTGCCAGTCGCTGGCGTCGACGCCGTTCATGTTTCTGCTGCTGACGGCGACGCTGCGCACGATGAACCCGTCGCTGGAGGAGGCCGCGCAGGCATCGGGCGCGAACTTCTTCCAGACCTTTCGGCGGGTGACGATCCCGATCCTGCTGCCGGGGATTCTTGCTCCCTTCATCCTCATCACGCTGATCACGCTGGAGCAGTTCGAGCTTCCTCTCATCATCGGCCTGCCGGCGCGCATCAACGTCTTTTCCTATCGCATCTACAACGAGCTCAATCCCGCCAGCGGACTGCCCAACTACGGTGGCGCGGCGGCCGTATCGATCCTGTTTCTCATGCTCGGCTTCCTGGCGCTGCTGCTCTACAACTGGGTCACCCGGGAGAATGCGAAATACGTGACGGTGACCGGAAAGGCGTATCGTCAGAGCCGCTTCGCCTTGGGCAAATGGGCGATTCCGGCATACATATTTCTCGGGATCTATATCTCCTTCGCGGCGGTGCTTCCCGCCCTGACCCTGCTTTGGACGAGCTTCTTCGGCTTCCGTATGCCCGGCAGCGCGAGCTGGGCCGACTTCAGCTTCAGCGCCTATCTGGTTCTCCTGTCCGATCCGACGTTCTGGCGCGCGGCGCTCAACACCCTGATCGTCGCCGTCGCCTCGGGACTGATCGTGGTCCTGCTTGCAACCATCGTCGCATGGACCGTCACGCGCACCCGCTTCTTCGGCCGCAGGGCGCTGGAAATGCTAACATTCACGTCGCTCGGCATTCCTTCCGTCATCGTCGCCTTCGCCGTGATGGTCGTCTATCTTTCGCTGCCGCTGCAGATCTACGGGACGGTGGCCATTCTGGTCCTCGCCTATTGCTACCGCATGGCGACGGTTACACGCATCACCCGATCAAGCCTCATCCAGATACACCCGGAACTGGAGGAGGCCGCCGCCGCCTCCGGCGCCAGATGGTTCGCCACGCAATGGTACGTTTTGCTGCCGCTGATGATGCCGTCACTGATCTCCGGCTTCATCATCATGTTCATCATCGGCGTGCGGGAATTCACGATCCCGCTCGTCCTCTACAGCCCGGAAAACGTCGTGCTCTCGGTGTTGCTCTGGCAGACCTTCCAAGCGGGACAGCCGTCGGTGACGGCGGCCCTGGCCACCCTGATCATCGTGCTGGTGCTTCCGGTGATCTTCTTCGCACGGCGTTTCCTGTCGACGAACTGAGGCTCGCATCATGCTGAAGGTCGAAGGTCTGCGGAAATCCTACGGCGCGGTGCCGGTCATCGAGGATGTGAGCTTCTCCATACCCGAGGGGCAGTGCTACGCCCTGCTTGGGCCGAGCGGCTGCGGCAAGACCACGACGTTGCGGTGCGTGGCGGGGCTGGAAACCGCCGGCGCCGGACGCATCGAGATGTCGGGGCAGGTGGTCTACGACCACGCCAAGGGCATCAACGTTCCGATTTACGAGCGCCCGATCGGCATGGTTTTCCAGTCCTATGCGATCTGGCCGCATATGAATGTCTTCCAGAATGTCGCCTTCCCGTTGAAGGTCGATCGCAAGGCCCCGAAAAAGGCGGAGATCGAGGAGCGCACCTTTGCCGCGCTCCGGCTGGTCGACATGGAAGCCTATGCGATGCGGCCGGCGACTGCGCTTTCGGGCGGGCAGCAGCAGCGGGTGGCACTGGCGCGCGCGATCATCCGCAATCCGGCCCTCCTGCTCCTCGACGAGCCGCTTTCCAACCTCGACGCGCGTCTGCGCGACACAATGCGCAAGGAGCTATCCGAGTTGATCCGGCGTGTCGGCGTCACTGCGCTTTTCGTCACGCACGACCAGGCCGAGGCCTTTACGCTGTCGCAGAAGATGGCGGTCATGCATCGAGGCAGGCTGCTCCAGGAAGGAGACCCTTCCGAGCTCTACCGGAATCCCGTCGAGCCCTTCGTCGCGACCTTCCTGGGTGCTGCCAACATATTGCCGGGTCGGGTCGTGTCGCAGGACAGGATCGCGCTGCCGGGAGACCAGATTTTGCGGAAGACGAGCGAAGTCGCCGAAGGGGGCGAGGTCATTGTCATTCTGCGCCCGGAAACCATGCGCATCTCGCAAGAATCATCGCCCAAGGCCGCCGGACTCCGGGGCACGCTGGAATATTCCAGCTTCCAGGGCAGCTCCATCGAGTACACGGTGCGGATCGCGCCCGACGTGCGGCTGCGAGTCGTGACGAACTCGTCCCGCGAATATGCGCAAGGCGAGCCGGTCGTCGTGGAATTCGATCCGGAGTCGGCTAGGGTGTTTCCGAAGGACGGTCACCCACCGAAGTGAGGTTACCGTTCTGCGACGTCAACCGTCTTTCCGTTTCATACAGCTCGCTCGCTCGCACGGTCATCAGATCCATCAGGCGGAAGAGCTTCTGCCTGTCGGTTTTGGAGATGCCCGCCAGCAGCATCTCGTTGCGGGCCTCGGCATTGGCGAGCAAACGCAAAAAGACCCTGCTTCCTTTCCGGGTCAGCCGGTGCAGGACGTTGCGGCCCCGGCGTTCGCGCCAGACAAGGTCCTGCTTAACAAGCTCCGTGGTGCCGCGGCTGAGCTGCCCGCGATCGAGCGCGGAATGCTGAGCCAGCTCGTTCAATGTGAGCGGCTGGAACTCGCCCAGCAGAATCATGATGCGCGCGCCTTCCTGCGCCAACCCGATCTCGCGCTTGGCATTGAGGTTCGTCGCCCGCCGCAACACGGTCGCCAGCGTGTAGATGCGCGGCGCGACGAAACGGGGGTCCTTCCCTCTCCGCTGGCCGTCGCCGGGAGGCTGGCTTTTCGCAATATTCGGTTTCTTGCCCATCAGAACTTCCGTCCGCAAGGTCGTGGAAACGGATCGATGGTTGGGTGCCACGAGTCGCGCCCTGCTGACCAGCCGAAACATTTTCCGGGCAAGCACATCCTGTTCTTGATTTATTGACAAAGTCAAATGACAGAGTCTAATAACGAAAACGATTGCCTGGGGAGGATGTCATGAAGATCGGTCGTTTCGTCGTCGACACGCACGTCCATGCGCAGCGCCACGCTGCCGGCGACCGGCTGAGGCAGCGGGCCGCCACGGACAATCAGAACGACGCGCGCTACACCGATCTAAGTCACGAAATGCGGCATCTGATTGCGTATGACAATTCGCCCCGACTGAAGTTCGACATGGAGACCTACGGCGTCGACATGTGCGTGCTGCTGCCGTCGTTCGGAATGACCAACGAGATCAATCTGGAAATCGTCCGCAACGACCCCGATAAATTCGTGGCCGTCTGCAACGCCAAGAAAACGGTGGACAAGGCGCTCGCGGGTGAGGAGCCGTGGTCCATCGAAGCCGCCTGCGCGGAGCTGGACGGATATCTGTCCACCGGCAATTTCATCGGCATCGGCGAAGGCTGCCCGGGCAACCCCACCCGCAAGACGACCATCGGCCAGACCGAGCGAATGGACGAGATCCGCGTCGCCATGCAGCTCGCGCGCAAGCACAAGGTGCCGATGCAGTTCCACACCGGCGTCGTCATGGGCTACCCGCTCACGCATTGCTACTGGCCCGAGACGCTCAACCCGATGTGGCTGATCGATATCGCGACGGAGTTTCCCGACGTTCCGATGGTTCTCAACCACGGCGGCATGCAGGGCTGGCACTCGAAAAAATGGGTGGAGGACTGTCTGTTCCTCGCCGCGGCATCCGACAACGTCTATCTCGAGACCGGCCTCTGGTGGACCGAGCTCTATGAGCGGGCGCTGGTCGATCCCAATATCGGCCCGGAGAAGCTCATGTGGGGTACGGACTGGGGCGCGAGCCTGCCGATCCACGGGCAGCTGCGCCATGAACCGCAGACCTATGCCGTCCAGTATCGGCGCCAAGGCGTCGTATCGCACCAGGTCGACATGTGGGGCTGGAGTCTCAAGCAGCTCTGGCGCCTGGACATTCCCCAGGACGACCTGAATCTCATCCTCGGCGGCACCGCAGCGCGGGTCTACAAGCTTCCTGTGCCGCATACCCGCCTTTTCAAGCCAGTGAACCCGAAACTCGTCCCGCAGATGGAAAAATAAGTTTCTGCCGTGGAGATATCGGCTCAGGGATCAGGACAGCGCACGACGTGACATACCTCCCGAACTACAAGATTCTCGACTGGAAGATGGACACGCTTCCGCGCGAGCAGCTGATTCGGCTGCAAGGCGAGCGCCTAGCCGCGATCGTGCGCTATGTCTATGCGAACACCGATTTCTGGAGGCGCAAGTTCGACGCAGCCGGCGTCGGGCCGGCAGACATCAATTCGATCGAGGACCTGCACCGCGTGCCGTTCTGCACCAAGAAGGAGTTGCAGGAAGATCAGGCGAAGAACCCGCCCTTCGGCTCCTATGTCGGCACGCCGAGGAGCCACTGGTTCAAGATGACGGCGACCTCGGGGACGACCGGAACTCCGCTGCGCCGGGTCTATTCGGCGCGGGACTGGGGCTATGTGCTGGACCGCTTCCAGCGCAACCCCGTGGTCGGGCCGGGCGACATGGTGATGGTCATGAGCCCGACCGACGGCCTGATCGGACCGACCCTCGGCGCCGCGGCAGCGGAGCGCTGCGGCGCGCTGGTCATCTATGCGGGACGTTACAGCACGAAGCAGCGATTGCAGATGCTTCTCGAGCTGCGGCCCAAAACCGTCAGCGGCACGGCGTCCTATCTGCTGCACCTCCTGGAGGTGGCGGGCGAGAGCGGCATCGATCTGCGCGAGGCTGGCGTGCAAATCCTGCAGTCCGTCGGCGAGCCCGGTGCTGCGGTGGACGCCACGCGCGCCCGGCTCCATCAGGGCTGGGGGGCGAACGTCATCGATGGCTTCGGCCTCGCGGAGATTTTCCCGCTCGGCGGCTCGCGCCTGCATTCTACGGACATCCACATCGCCAGCGACATGGCGCTGGTGGAGATCCTGGATCCTTCGACCGGGACCCCGGTCCCGCGCGGCGAAGCGGGAGAGTTGGTCGTGACCAATCTCGTCGGCGATACCCAGCCGCTGCTGCGCTATCGCACCGGCGACCTGGTGCGCCAGGCGCTCGACGATGTCGGTGCCGACGGCTTCACCGGCACGCGGTTGGTCGGCGGCATCATTGGGCGGATCGACGACATGGTCTGGTTCCGAGGCGCCAATATCTACCCGTCGGCGATCGAGCAGACGATCCGGAGCTTTCCCGAGCTCGGTCCCGAATTCCAGGTCGTCATTTCCGGCAGCAATGCCCTGCCGACGCTGACCGTCAAGGTGGAGCCCGCCGGCAACGGCCGTCCCCTCGCGGAATCCGTGATACGCCGGCTGAGCAGCGAACTGGATGCAGCGATCCGCGTTCACGCCGCCATCGAAATCGCGGAGGCTGGAACCCTGCCCCGCGTCGACGAGAAAGGTAAGGCGCGGCGCATCATCGACCAGCGCTTGGCCTGAATCCGAAGTTACCTGGCGGAGCACACAGTCGCTTGCTAACCGCTCTCTACGTGGCTTTCCCTGAAAACAGCGAAGAAAACAGGGAATTTTCGAAGAAGCGCTGATCTCCGCCGATGACTCTGCCAGATTGTTCATTAATTTCAGTATCTTGGTGAGAAAATCCCTGCTCCACCGAACAGCGAATTTTTGGCTGACGATTAGGGAATTCGGACGTCAAAGCAGGGAATTTTTCCCGTGCACTTAGCGATGGATGCCTCTCTTTACAAACCTCCAAGACTCGAGGTCTTCATCCGCACCTTCGCCGCACAGGCAGCCCAACCCTCGTCGTCCCCAGCCTACGCTGGCGTCGCGCCATTCATGCACCAACAATCACACTGGGCCCGTCGATGGGGCCGGTCAGTATTTCGTTTCAGCCGAATGCATCGCTAGGAGGCGATTGAGACCGTCAACAATATGACTGGAAATGGCCTGACGAGTGCGCTCCGCATCACGACTCTCAAGCGCGAGAACGATTCTTTCATGCTCGGCAATGATCTCCTTGAGATCGGGCACCCCACGTCCAAATAACTCTCGTGCGACCTGAGGTCCATAACTCAGTCCCTTATATGCATGCAGAATTAGATTGTTTCCTGCTGCTTGCACGATGGCGGAATGAAATTCGTCGTTGAGATCTACGAACTTACGGAACTGTGAAAACTTCTTTCCCGTCGGCACCGCCGCAATCTTGTCGTTCAGTGCTCGAAGTTGCTGGATCAGCGAGGGGGATAGGTTCTTGACTACGGCGTCGACGACCGCCTTCTCGATCATGAGACGCGCGTCGAATAGCTCTTTTAAATCGAAGTCAGAAAGGCGCTTTGCGACCCGATACCCCTTATTGGGGTGATACTCGACGAGCTTTTCGGCGTGCAATCGGGCAAGTGCCTCTCGTATGGGGATCAGGCTGACCCCGAATTCTCTAGCAAGTTGATCTATGACTAGACGGCTTCCTTCCGGAAGCAGCCCGTCCGTAATTCGCTGCTGCAAATGCTCAAAGGCCTGTCCGGCCAGACTCACTGCTTGCAGCTTTTTTCTTCGCTTATTGCCGGAATTTGCCGAGGCTTCGAGCAAGGGAAACTCCAAGATTCGCAGGGCTAAGAGCTAGCACCACAGGCGCTGACTACAATATTGATTTTGCGATTGCACCGTAGCATTATCATAGATAATATATGATCTGATAAACCTCCTATGAGCGACCAACCTGTGTTTTCGAACGTGAAAAAGAAGCTTGGCGAGCAGTCGCGACACCCTCCGCTTGAGGGTGTGCGCGTAATCGACCTGACAATTGCCATGGCCGGACCTCTCGCCTCGCAGCGTTTGGGCGACATGGGAGCCGACATTATCAAGATCGAATCTCTCGACTCGGGGGATCTTACGCGCGTTTTTATATTGAATGATACCACGATCGACGCCGATACGACGAGTTTTCTTGCACTTAATCGGAACAAGCGATCAGTGTGCATCAATCTCAAAGAAGCGCGAGGAAGGGAAGTTTTACTTCGCTTGGCCAAGACGGCCGACGTGCTTCTTCAGAACTTTCGGCCCGGCGTCGTCGATAGGTTGGGCGTCTCTTACAGCGATGTTCAAGCTGTAAATGATTCGATCGTCTACTGCTCTATCAGCGGATTCGGCGATACCGGACCTATGGCTCAGCATCCGGGACAAGACCTGCTCGTGCAGGCATTTTCGGGGATGATGTTCAACGCGGGTTATGTAGACGGACCGCCACATCCGGCCCCAGTGTATCTCGTCGACGCTGCAACATCGCATCTTGCAACCGAAGCCATTCTCGCTGCGCTCATCCAGCGCCAACGCGATGGAGTCGGCCAACACGTTAAAGTATCGCTTCTTGGGGCAGCCCTGGAGATGCAGATTCAGGAACTGACTACGTATCTGCATACACGCAAGTTAGCTTCGCGTACCCGGTCACCATATGCTAGCATATGGTTAGAACCGCCTTACGGAATTTATCGAACTAGCGATTCTTGGATTGCACTTTCACAGAATGATATGCGGACCATCGGAGAGATAGTTGGAAGTGAAAGTCTGATCCGAGTTTTTGAAGCGAAACCGATCAAGGGCGACTCGAGCGCGAATGTGGCTTGGCGCGATGAACTTTATTGCACGCTCCAAGATGCTTTGCTGTCCGACACAACGAATGCCTGGATCAAAAAATTGCTTCCGCGAAAAATATGGTGCGGACCAGTGCAGACGTACGAGGAACTGGTCGACCACCCGCAAAGCGCAGGGTTCTTCGCGTCATTCTATCGTCAGGGATCAAAGCAGATCGACACAGTTGCGCCAGCGATCTCATTCTCCCAGGGCGAGGCAGTTGGATTAAAGCCGCCCCCCACGCTCGGCGAACATACAGAAGAGGTCCTCCTCGATCTCGGCATGACGAAAGAAGAAATCACAAGCCTACGAAACGAAAAGATAGTTTCATGAGCGGAAGGATCATCCTCTCTCGCAGCGGTCCCGTTGCGGAAATTCTCATCGACCGTCCGGATAAACATAATGCCATGACGCCGTCCATGGCGGTCGAACTGCGGGAAATTTGTCGCGTTGTCGAACGCGACGACGCAATACGAACAGTCGTTCTTGCGGGAGCTGGCAATCGCGCGTTTTGCGCCGGATCTGATATCAACGCGCTCGACGAGTATCCAAGCGTATGGCATTTCCGCAATCGCGTGGACTACGCAACCCAGATCCGCAATCTCAGCAAACCCTGCGTCGCGGCGTTAAAGGGGTGGGTTCTCGGTGGCGGCCTCGAACTTTGCCTCGGCGCCGATATCCGTATCGCCGCTACGTCCGCTCGGTTCGGCGCCCCGGAAGTGACGCACGGTTGGGTTGGCGCCGGCGGCGCCTCACAACTCCTGCCTCGCCTGATCGGGTATGGCCGCGCGTCGTTGTTACTTCTCGGCGGCGAACCGATCGACGCGCAAACCGCCAAGGACTGGGGACTCGTTGAGAAACTTGTCAGTGACGGGCAGGAGCTCGATCGCGCGCGCAAGGTGGCTGAACAGTTGGCGCGGCACACGCTGGTTGCGCTGCAAACCGTGAAATCATCGATCCGATGCGCTCTCTCGACGCCGCTGGAAGCTGGAATCCGCTACGAAAACGAAGCAATGGCGGTCGCTTTTGCCCTCGGCAACGCTGAGACGGGTCGCGCCAAGTTTAAGGAGCGCAAGAAGGGTTAAGCCGTCTGATCCCGTGTGACGCAGCAAGGGAGTTGAAGAATGTTTGTTTCCTGTCCGACCTGGACCTTCGGAACGCAGTGGGTTGTCGGAGAGCTGAATCTGGAAGGTGCTCTCGGTATCATCAGTGCACTTGGTTTCCGCCACTGTGAGGTCGGCTTCGGGCACATTCAGCCGGCGATCATCGCGGAGGACCCGCAGCTGCATGCGGATGATACCCGGCGATTGCTCGACAAGCACGAATTGATCGTCCACGACGTCTATCCATTTTGGGCCACTCGGTATTCACAGCCACCGCTTACCTGGATCAACTGCGCAATCAACGTAGCGGACGCTAATGCGCGGAAAGAGGTGCTCTTTCTATTTGATGCAATGGTCAAATACATCAAACAGATTGGAGCCGAGGGCATTACGGTTTCGTCGGGACCGGTTCATGAAGATCTCGGCTTTGAAAAATCGTTCGAGTTGAGCAGGACGATACTCGTCGAAATGCTTAAGCGGGCACATGACGCCGGCATTGAACTCGGAATTGAGCCGCACTTGAAGTCGCCAACTCATTCTCCAGAAACGTCACTACGAATGTGCCAAGAGGTGCCCGGTCTCCAGGTAGCGCTTGACTGGACGCATTTTATCCGCGGCGGATACACGATGGACGACGGCGACATCCTAATCCCTTATGCCCGCCGGGTCGACGCACGTCAGGGAAATCGCAACTTCGTACAGTGCCGGATGAAGGACGGTGAAGTCGATTACTCTCACGTCGTTCAGAAGCTATTTGCGGCTGGCTACCGTCGCGCGATCTCGTGCGAGTATGTGTGCAATGAGTTCGCTCCGGGATGCGATACGCTCGATTGCGTGACCGAGACGCTCTTGATGAAGAAGCATATTGAACGATTGATCTATCAGGCGCTTCCGGTTGGCGTCATTCGCTAATGCCGATCAAGCATGCTCTTGTTATCGGCGCCGGCAATATGGGCGTGGGCATCGCAGTTGATCTTGCCCGCGCAGGAATTGCTGTCACTCTGGTTTCACGCACGCCTGCACGACGAAGTGAAGCTCAGACAAAGCTCGCTGAACTTGCCGACGAATTAGTGCGGGAAATTGGCGAGGAGCCAAATTGGCAGAAGCGGATTTCAGTCTCCGAAAATACTCAGCACATTCAGCCTGACGTCATCATCGAAGCAATCATCGAGAGGGCAAATGAGAAAAATGCTCTCTTCCGGGATCTTGAGCGTCAGTTCCCTTATGTTGCCATTTGGTCCACGACTTCGGCCATTCCAGCGAGCGCGATGATTGAGGGGTTGGCACGCCCGGAACGAGTGATTGTCGCACACTATGCCAATCCTGCGCATTTGATGCCCGTCGTTGAGGTCGTTCCGAGCCCAAAGACCTCCGAAGCAGTAATTAGCGAATGCATTGAGTCGCTGCGTAGTTGGGGAAAACGCCCCGTCCTCGTGCGCGACGAATTGCCTGGGTTCATTTTCAATCGTCTTCAATACGCGGTTGTACGCGAAGCAATAAGCCTCGTGCGGCGCGGCGCGATTTCAGCTGAGGATCTCGATGCGGTGGTGACGCATGGTTACGGCCTTCGGCTGCCTGTGGTTGGACCGCTCGCAATGGTCGATCTGTCCACACTTCCCGTCTATGCGAGGATTGCGAAGCTGATCCTTCCCGATCTTGAGAACGCGAAGGACTTGCCGCTGCTCGATGAGAAGGCCGCTGCGAACGAGACGTTCTTACAATGGTCATCGGGACAACAGGACAAATTGCGAGCAAAATTACGCCGCGAGCTTATTGGGAGGTTGCGTGAACGGGAACGGGGCAGCCGCTAGCGAAAAGCTGAAATTTCCTCGATGCCACACACGTTTAGGTCACCCAAGACTTGATAAAATCCAATGCTTTCAGACTTGCGCCCCTTCTCAAAACATGTATCATATATGAAATGTAGACGGCCGAACGCATCGAACTCTGGACTTCCCGGCACGGGGATGACGGCGGGCTAGGCCGTACAAGCTGAGGGAGGAACCCATGCATTGCGTTATTGACAGACGTCAATTCACCCGCCTCGTAGTCGGCTCCGGAGCGTTAGTAGCAGGCAGCGGTCTCGGGGCGTTTGCCCAGGCCAAGAAGCGGGTCGCATTCGCCAATATCTCCGACGAGATTCCGTTCGGAGCTTCAGTCCTGCGCGGCGTAAAGGACGCCGCCGCAAAGCGAACGGATATGGAGGCCACGTTCTTTGATAACCGCAACGATGCGGCTCGTGCCCTCGATAATGCACGCGCCGTCGTTGCCGCGAAATTCGATCTGTTCATCGAATACAACGCTCAGGCCGGATCGAATCTTCCGATCTGGCGGATGATGCAGGAAGCGAAGATACCGATTCTCGCTGTGCAGATCGGTGTAGGTGAAGCACCGCTCTTCGCCGTCGACAATCGCATCTCTGGAACGGATTCCGGCCGGGTCCTCGCTGAGACGGCAAAGTCACGCTGGTCAGGCCAGGAACCGGTCGCGATCATCATCAGTATTCCCGAAGCAGGCCCGTTCATCGCGGAACGAGCAGCCGGAGCTAAGGAAGCAATCCAGAAAGTTTATTCCGGAATCGAGTTTGTCGAGTTCTCGAGCCGAAACGACGCCGGCCATACCCGTCAACTGGTCACGGATACGTTGACGCGTTTTCCGAACCGCAAGGTCATCTGTTGGGTCCACGTTGACGCAATGGCTCTCTCTGCGCTTGCCGCGGTCCGCAATGCTGGACGCGCCGCCGACGTCTTCATCACCACCACGGGCGGCGACCGGGCAGCGTTTCCAGAAATTCGCGCAGACAACAGTCCGTTCCTTGGGACCTATGCCTTCTTCCCGGAACTGTGGGGCAACGACATCATACAGCTAGCCGCCGAAATGCTGGCGGGGAAGACGTTACCCAAGTTGATCCACCCGAAGCGACAGCTGTTCCTTACAAAACAAAATATCAACGAGTACTATCCCTCGTGAGTAAGACCGTTCTCCTCGCTGGCTCCGGCCTGAGGAAGGCGTTTGGTGGAGTCCAAGCCGTACGCGGCGTGGACTTCACCGTTTCCGCCGGCGAGGTGCACGCTCTCGTTGGTGAGAACGGTGCGGGTAAGTCAACCTTGGTCAAAATGCTATCCGGCGTGGTCGAGCCGGATAGTGGGACGATTTCCTGGCTGGATAAGCCCGTAGCGCTACGGTCTCCGGCGAACGCTCGCGCGCTCGGCATCCAGGTTATTCATCAAGAACTAGAACTGATGCTGCCACTCAGCGTGGCGGAGAATATATTTCTCGGAGCGCTTCCGTCGCGGGGCGGCTTCGTCAACCGCAGAAAGCTTTATGGCAAGGCGCGTGAAGTCCTCGAAGGCCTAGGCGCATCGATCGATCCGGCGATGCCGGTCCGCGATCTCTATATCGCAGACCGTCAGGTCGTGGAGATCGCCAGGGCCCTGGTCGGAAACGCGCGCGTGCTGTTCTTGGACGAGCCGACGGCGGCGCTTCCGCCGGTGGAAACACAGAAGCTGATGGCCGCAATTGGCCGTTTGCGAGAACAGGGAGTTGGCCTGATATATGTTTCGCACAAGCTCGACGAGGTCATACAGATCGGTGATCGCATCTCGGTCATGCGCGACGGCAGGAAGGTCGCCGAACTGGAGCGTGGAACCACAACGCGAGAAAGCTTGGTCGAGCAGATACTGGGCCGAGAACTCAAGAACCTGACGCTTGAGAAGGGCCACAAGCTAAAGGACAAGGCGGTTCGCGTCGAAAATCTAAGGGCGGCAGGAGCGCTGGAAGGCGTTTCCTTTGATGCGGGAAAGGGTGAGATCGTCGGTTTTTTTGGTCTTCTCGGCGCGGGACAGAGCGCGATACCAGAGATTCTGTTCGGTTTCCGCGACGCCGATGCGGACGCCGTCGAGATGGGCACGCTTAATCAACTTCCCTCCTCACCGGCTCAGGCGATCCGCGCAGGATTGGGGTTCGTCCCTTCCGATCGGAAGGGGGCAGGCTTGGCGCTCAATCTCCCAATCTGGGAAAACCTGCTAATGACCGATCTCGGCCGGGTTACGCGAGGCGGGTTTATTCGTCGCGAGCTCGTCGACGCAGAATGCAACGCAATCGTGGATCAATTGGACATCCGTTGCAGCTCGATCGATCAACAAACGGGTAATCTGAGCGGCGGTAACCAGCAGAAGATTGTCCTAGGCAAATGGCATCACGATCAAACGGATATTCTCTTGCTTGATGAGCCGACGCGAGGCGTGGACGTCGGGGCCAAGGCTGAAATCTATCGTCTTCTCCACGCTTACGCCGCCTCGGGCGGATGCTGTCTCGTCTTCTCGTCCGACGCGGAAGAGGTGGCGACTCTATGCAATCGAGCATATGCGATGCGGCACGGTCAGATCACGCGACAGATCGATCCCAGCAATCTCGATGTACCCAACCTGATCGCAGCAGCTCTATAAGCACCGGAGGGTCACTGTGGCCAAGTCGGATCAAATTGCGCGGCCAGCTCACAGCAAAAACTCCAGATCGGCGTTGGTGCGTGAGTTCTATTCCCGACTACGGGCAAGCGTTGACCCGCAGATTGCCGGCCTGCTCATCTGTCTTGCCGGCTTGATCGTCGGATTCTCCTTTTCATCGCCGTATTTTTTGAGCCTGCAGAACCTTACCAACATGCTCCTATCGGTTTCGGTTATCGGAACCATGGCGGGCGTTTCTGCACTAGTTTTGGTTTCGCGGGGACTGGATCTCTCGGTTGGCTCCATCGTCGGCTTGGTCGGCGTTGTAGTTGCGCTCGTGATCGAGGCCACTAGCTCGGCGCCGCTCGGCATCGCCGTGGGATTAGTCACGGGGGGGGTGTGCGGCATTCTAAATGCTGCGCTGTTCGTCAATGTCGGCATCAATTCAATCATCGTCACGATTGGTACGCTTTCGATCTTTCGCGGTCTCGCGTTTGTTATCAGCGAAGGCCAGACTGTAAACGTATTCAACGAATTCATGCTCGAACTGGGTGCCGGCAGGATCTACGGCATTCCTTACTCCGTCCTGCTTATGCTTGTACTTTTCGTGATTCTGCATGTTGTCGCGACGCATACCCGTGTCGGGCGCACACTCTATGCAATCGGCGCGAACCCGCGAGCAAGTCGACTGAGTGGTCTCAACATCGGTATCTACCGCTACGGCGTCTTCGTGATGAATGGAATCTTCGCAGGCGTGGCGGGAATTTTGCTGATTGGACAAGCGGCAACCGCAGTCCCGGCTGCCGGCATCGGTTACGAACTCTTGGTCGTCACCGCAGTGCTGCTCGGCGGAACAAGCCTGCACGGGGGAGAAGGCAGGATCGCCGGTACGCTGCTGGGCGTGATCATTATTGGGGTCTTGTCCAATGGAATGACCCTAATCGGCATCAACAGTTATTACCAAATTATCGCGCACGGAACCCTTCTACTTCTCGCCGTGGCGCTCGACCGATTGCGGCAAGGCCTGCCGAAGGACGAGTGAGTAGTGAACCATTCGGAACCGGTCCAGCTACTCGAAAACACCGATGCACGAAATCCTAAAACGCGTCGCCGAACGGACCCTTCGGTTCGACATGACCGAGTGGTTTTGGGGAGACGCCATCGCGGTGGATGGACTGCTCGAAGCTGCCGAACTCCTCGGAGAGCCGCGCTTCGCGGCGGTGGCGATTTCCTCACTCGAGCGTTGGGCACGCCGTTTCCTGGACAAAGGGCCGCGGTTCACGGATCACTTAACGCCAGGCGCAGCGCTAGTGCGGATCGCGGGCGAACGGCAAGACGCATTATTGCTGGAGGCTGCTCGACGGCTTGCTGACTACTTGCATGCGGAAGTACCGCGCGCTCAACCTTCTGGGGCGCCGCTCTATCGACCAGATGACCCGGCGTACCGACACGTGGTGTGGGTTGATACGCTCTATCACGAGCCATCCTTCTTTGCGGCACTTTGGCAGGCGACCGGGGAAGAGCGCTTTGCCGACATGGCGCTCGACGTCGTCGAAAAGCATCGCGCAGTTCTTTATGACCGCAGGCAGCGACTTCTGCCACAAGCAGTCGACACGGCAACCGATACCGTCCGTGGTCTTGGTTGGGGGCGTGGACACGGTTGGGCATTGCTCGGGCTCGCCGACACACTTGCGATTCTCCCTGAAGGCCAATGGAATTCATTCCACGGCTGGACGCAGGAGCTTGCGGAGCGGCTGCTTCCGCTTCAGGATTCCAGTGGCTTCTGGCGCACCTTGCTGCACGATCGCGAGGCGTATCTCGAGACGTCCACGGCCACGTTCTTTTCCGCCGCCTTCTTTCGCTTGGTGCGCAGCGGTGCCGGCGATTATCGCGCTGCCGGCGAGAAGGCGCTGTTGGCGGCGCTTGATCGCATTGATGAAGAGGGCAAGGTCTGGGGCGTTTCAGCCGTTACCTGGGCGGCAACGTCTGCGGGCACAGACGCGCTTCGCTACAAGTCGGTGCCGACGGAATTCAATCTCTGGGGACAGGGTTCTGCGCTGCGCATGCTTGCGGAAGGCATTCGCCTGGGCATCACAGGCCTACCAAAAGGACCGGAAGGTATAAATCGATGAGGCTGCTGCAGTATCGCGATGGCACACACGAAATTCGCGCTGCGCTCGTTGAGGGCGGACAATCGACAGTACGGCCTATTGAGCCCGCCGTTTCGACCTATGAGCTCGCGATCGAGGCCATTCGCACAAAATCTACGTTGCAGCAGGCGGTCTCCCGGCGGACGTTGCTTGCCCCGGTTGACTACGACTCGCTGATCGAAGCGGGAGCCATCATTTCACCACTTCTGCACCCCGACCCGCGACATTGCCTCGTATCGATGACCGGCCTCACGCACTTGGGCGGTGCCGCGGCGCGCGACCAGATGCACAAGGCCGTCAAGAGCGACCCGGAAGTGCTGACCGACTCGCTGAAGATGTTCAAGTTGGGACTGGAAGGGGGAAAGCCTGCAGCCGGCGAGATCGGGATGCAGCCCGAATGGTGTTACAAGAGCGATGGCGCGCTTCTTGTCAGTCCGTGGGCCGATCTGCCGTGTCCCGATTTCGCGCTCAACATGGGCGAGGAACCAGAACTTGCCGGTCTCTATGTTATCGGTGATGACGGCGACGTCTTCCGTCTCGGTTTTGCGCTTGGCAACGAATTTTCGGATCATCGCACCGAGCGCATTAACTATCTGTATTTGGGGCACTCGAAGCTGCGCCCCTCCAGCATTGGACCGGAGCTTGTCGTCGGCGACTTCCCTTCTTCGCTCACCGGGACTTCGCGCATTAGGCGCAACGCGGCGGTGGCTTGGGAGAGGCCGTTTCTTACAGGAACGGAGAATATGTGCCACTCCCTCGAGAACATTGAATATCACCACTTCAAATATTCCTGGCATCGGCGACCGGGCGACGTGCACGTGCATTTTCTTGGTACTGCCACGATCAGCTTTGCTGACGGTTTCGAGCTTCGAGACGGCGATGTCATGGAGATCGAGGCGCCGGGGTTTGGTCGACCGCTGGTCAACAGGGTGGTCGTAGAGCGGACGTATGCGCCGTCCATTCGTAACCTCTAGCGACCGTAGCTTCGCGCCGCGTCAGAAAGGAACCTCACAATGAACGTGACGTCCGATCCGCTAACTGACCGATTGGTCGCTTGCTATACCGGAGCCGTACACGATGTCCTGCGCGCGATGGGGCATCCGAATTGTGTTTTGCCGCCTCAGATTCAAGGTTTGCAGCCGGGCATGCGCGTAGTAGGCCGTGCGTTCACCGTAAGTGGCCATATCGACAACACGCTCGATCATCACGAGACGTTACTGCGCTGGACTAAGTTCTTGTCGCGTGCCGAACCCGGAAGCGTTGTCCTATGTCAGCCAAACACCGACGCGGTCGCCCTCATGGGCGAGCTCTCTGCCGAAACTCTGAAATTGCGTGGCATTCGCGGCTATATAGTCGATGGAGGATGCCGCGACGTTTCGTTCATTCTTAAAATGAACTTCCCAGTTTTCTGCAAGTTCCGCACCCCCGCGGACGTTGTTGGTCGATGGACACCGGACGCATTCAACGTGCCCATCACAATCGGTACGGTGACGGTGTCACCCGGAGACTATACAGTCGCGGATCTTGATGGAGTCGTGATCATTCCGCACGCGATCGCCTCGGAAGTTGTGGAGCGAACCGAAGAAGTCATGCGTACGGAAAACAAAGTGCGCACCGCAATCGTCGCCGGCATGGACCCGCACGAGGCTTACCTGCAGTTCGGGAAGTTCTGACCGATGTCTGATACTACGACAGTCGCAGCCGCGCTCGATTTGTCCGTCGATACCGTACTGCCGGACGACGGCCTGCGAGGTACGTTGATTGCTCGCGTATGGCGGCCCGAACACCGAGGTCCCGCCGTTTGCGTCCTGAGGCAAGACGGCGTTTTTGACGTCACTGCGAGATACCCGACGGTCGCCGATTTGCTCGACCTTGACTCTCCGGCGGCGGCCGTCAGGGAGTTCAAGGGGGAGCTTGTTGCGCCGCTTGCCGAGTTGTTGAACGCCAGTGCGCAAGCGATCCGGTCGCCCGATCGCCCATCTTTTCTTGCCCCCTGCGACTTGCAGGCGCTAAAGGCTGCTGGCGTGACCTTCGTGGCTAGCCTTCTCGAGCGCGTGATCGAGGAGCGGGCGAAAGGCGACCCCTCCCAGGCGCCGGCGATCCGTGAGGAATATCGCGCGTTGGTCGGAGGAAGCTTGGCCAAAGTAAAGCCGGGCTCGGCAGCGGCTCAGCTGCTTCAAGCGCGTCTTCAGGCGGAAGGGGCCTGGTCTCAGTATCTCGAGGTCGGGATCGGCCGCGATGCGGAGATCTTCACAAAGTCGCAGCCGCTTTCTGCGGTCGGCCTCGGCGCGCATGTGGGCGTCCACCCGAGCTCGACCTGGAGCAATCCCGAACCGGAAGTCGTTCTTGCTGTCTCCAGCAAAGGACGAATCGTAGGTGCGACGCTCGGTAATGACGTGAACTTGCGTGACTTCGAAGGTCGATCGGCACTGCTGCTCGGCAAATCCAAGGACAACAACGCGTCGTGCGCTATCGGGCCATTTCTACGACTCTTCGACGAAACCTTCTCGCTTAACGACGTGCGAGCCGCGCAGATCGACCTCACAGTGGATGGAATCGACGGTTTTCGGCTCGTAGGCCGAAGCTTGATGTCCATGATCAGTCGCGATCCGGCTGACCTCGTCGCGCAAGCAATGGGTCCGTATCATCAATATCCTGACGGCATGTTCCTGTTCCTTGGCACGATGTTCGCGCCCGTTGATGACCGCGACGAGCCCGGCCGCGGGTTTACCCACAAAGTCGGCGATGTTGTGAAAATCGACTCGCCGCAGCTTGGCGCCCTTATCAACCGAGTCGAGCATTGCGATCGTGCGCCTCCGTGGATCTTCGGCATACGATCCTTCATGCGCTCGCTTTCAGGGCGCGGCGCCATATCCTGAAAGAACTCGCAAACGGAGCTGCAGTATGCGCCGCAACAATCTAATCGCAGGTCAATGGACTAAAAGCCAGCATTACGCGGAGAGGCGAAGTCCTTCTGACCTCGCCGACGTCATTGCCGGATATGCATTGGGTACGGCAGACGATGTTGATGCAGCGGTGGAGGCAGCACAAAGCGCTTTTCCATCATGGAGCCGGATGAGCCTCTGGGAGCGCGCACAGATTCTCGACCGTGCGGGCGATTCCATCCTTCGCCGAAAGGACGAACTTGCACAGCTGCTGGCCCGAGAGGAAGGGAAAATCCTTCCCGAGGCATTGGCGGAGGTGATTCGTGGCGGTCAGATTTTTAAATTTTTTGCAGGGGAAGCATTGCGCATCGGTGGTGAGTCGATCGCTTCCGTGCGATTCGGTGTTGATGTTGAGATCAGGCGAGAGCCTCTTGGTGTAGTTGGTCTGATCACACCTTGGAATTTCCCGGTGGCGATACCCGCCTGGAAAGTGGCACCAGCACTCGCCTACGGTAATTGCGTGATCTTAAAGCCAGCAGGAAATGTGCCTGGCTGCGCGTGGGAGCTAGCAAATATTCTCGTTGAGGCGGGGACGCCTGCAGGCACGTTCAGTCTCATCATGGGTGGCGGCGGTATCGTGGGCGATGCGATCATCAATCATCCTGGCGTAGCCGCTGTTTCATTTACAGGATCAGTAAAGATCGGTAAGGGTATTGCACTACGGGCTGCGGAACTCGGGAAGAAAATTCAGCTCGAGATGGGCGGAAAAAACCCTCTAGTCGTAGCTGGAGATGCCGAGTTGGCAAAGGCGGTGGCCTGTGCGGTGAACGGCGCCTTCTTTTCTACTGGCCAGCGTTGTACCGCAAGCTCGCGCATCATTGTCGTTGAGTCTTTGTATGATGCTTTTGTCGATGAATTCTTGCGCGCTGCGCGAGAGCTTCGTGTCGGTCACGCGCTCGACCCGAAAACGAAGATGGGGCCAGTTGTCGACGAGAAACAGCTTGCTTCGAACATGGCCTACATCGAACTTGCAAAGAAGGAGGGCTGCGAAGTTGTCGGGGGTGAACTTCTGAAGCGCGAGACCGATGGCTTTTATCAGGAACCGGCAATTTTCTTGCGGGCAAACAATAAAATGCGCTCTAGCCGAGAGGAGATTTTTGGCCCCTGCGCTTCGGTAATCCGCGTTGCCGATTTTGACGAGGCAGTCGAAGTTGCAAACGACACGCCGTTCGGCTTGTCGGCGGGTATCTGCACGACGAGTCTCAAGTTGGCGCAAGAGTTTAAGCACCGCGCGGAGGCGGGCATGGTCATGATTAATCTTCCAACGGCCGGTGTGGATTTCCACGTGCCCTTTGGCGGAAAGAAAGGCTCCTCGTACGGCCCGCGCGAGCAGGGAAGCTATGCCCGCGAATTTTATACGTCGGTCAAGACGGCCTATGTTGCCGCCTGAAGAGGCCAGCTAAGTTGAAATGATCAAGTCTTCGGCTGCGTTCCCTGTTCGCGTGCCTTGTCGTAGGCCTCATTAAGCCAAGACAGGAGATCATTTTCGCTCAGATTGTTTTGCAGCATCGCAACGATACGCTCTCCAGCCTGCTCATAGAAAGGCACGAAACCGTCGAAACGCGGGCGCAGGTAGGCGGCGTCGAGGGTTTTGATGGTATTGCGAAAGAAGAAATTTGAATGCTCGTTTATCGACGCATCGAGCCACGCGCTCCGCGCGGCGGGTTGCCCTCCGCTCGCGTAGTAGTGACTTCTTTGAAAGGATGACTCGGTGAGGAAAAACGCATACTCAACGGCAAGATCAAAATGCGCGGTACGGCTGGATACCGCTATTCCAGTGCCGCCAAGAATACTGCCTGCAACTCCGCAACGCCCTGCAGACGGAATGTTTCCGAACTGAAGTCGCCGGCGGCGATCGCGACGAGAGTAGTTCGAATACCCGAACGCATACGGACAATATGCGATTTCATCCGATTCGCTCATTAGGTCATAGATCTTTATCGGATTCATTTTCAGGGACAGTGGATGGGAGAGAGCGACGAGCGTGCGAAAGCGCATCATGACCTCCCGTCCGATAGCAGCAGAAAGGAATTTGCTTTCCGAAGCCCCGACAGGCTCACCGAGATTCGCGGCCAGCGTAAAAAGCATGCTAATCGCATCGGTTGGGAAGAGTGGCGTGCCGATCCACCAACCGGACCGCCGTAGACGAAAGCCGAGTGCAATTACCTCGTCGAACGTCGACGGAAAGGTGGAGCCGACCCGATCGAGTAGATCGGGACGACAGGCGGCAACCTGTGCGGCTGCGTCGATAGGAAGGGCCCAGAGTTTGCCTTGATACCAATACGACTCCCACGAAGGACCAACCGATTCGCAGGCGAAAATGGCCTGGCGGTCAGGGTCGACATGGGACGAAAGATCGGCGAGAGGCCCATGCTTGGCTGCAAAACCAACGAAGGGATGGTCAATAATAATCAGATCGTATTGCTGCGCATACGTTCCGATCGGCGCTTCGCCGAACTCGCGGAGGCTGCGTCTGTCCCACTTTATGTCGACTTCGGGATGAACCGCCTGAAATAAGGGAATGCTGGCGTCCAGTGGAGCAACACCGCGTGGGTGGTCCCACGTCATACCGCGTATTTGTATGCGCCTCATTCGAAGCCCGCGTGCTTACCCAACAACTCGAAAAGATAATCATATATCATCTATAATCGCAATAAGAAAAGATCAAAAAGAAATCCGCCCTTGCACTCACCTGTTAGATTGGCCGCCGGCATCATGTGCGTTCTGGATTAGCTCGAACGCCAGCGGCGCCCGCTGTATCTGGGTCGTTGCGGGTATCCAGCACCTTCGTCCGAATCTTGAGCGCAGTGGCCTTATAGACCCGGTCGCCGATGCTGGCTTCCAGCCGGCTGACCAGATCGGGGGCAATCTCGGCGATTTTCACCCCGCGGCGCTCTAGGAGGAAAATCTACTGGTGGCGCGCTTTGGCGCCGTCGGCAGAGCATACTTGGCCGAAGTCCCACGATGGATTCTGAAACCGATTCTTTGGTGCGACGACGACCACATTTATGTGTCGCAGAGGCATTTGCGCAGCACTTTCTACGACGCGATGATATTTGTAGGCGCTGTACCTCTTCTCGAAGTCTTGGATCGTTTGCAGGATACCGATGTCTTACCCGTGCTCCTTCGATTGCCCTGAGATCTAAATAGCTTCTTGTTCCGCCATGTTCGGCTATGCGCCAGGGGTGGAATCGAACTGCGGACCAGCTCGTGTCAGGAACAGGCGTGTGCACGCGAAAGAACGCGGCATATGTGAGCGAATGCTTATGGTGAAAGACGGACTTTTAAACCAGTGCATCCCATACGCCATCTTCATGCAGCTGGAAGGTCGAACAGACCCGACACATTATGGAGACGGATTTTTGGCCCTACGGCTTTGAGCGCAATCGGCAGCCGGTGCGACGTATCAAACTATCTCTTAACCAGCGGGCAGTTGCCTTCCTTCGTGAGGCAAAATGCTTACTCCAGGAACCATTGGCAAGCGCTACAGCACGAGCAAACCAACAGCAATCAGTAGCAATCAGCAGCAATATCCCGGTTGTCAGACGGCTGACCATCGCGATTGCGTCGCCATGTGCGAGCCGCCGCAAGTATTCTTCGAGCATGGGTCCAAAGATAAATCCGAGTAGAAACGGAGCCGGTTCGCAATCCAGTTTGGCGAGGAGTATCCAATCACACCGAAAAACGCCATCGTGCAGATGTCAAACTCGCTATTTCGCAGCGAAAAACGCCTATGACGCAGGCCGAACGCACGATCTCTACAGTTGCGTCAATCGCGTCATACTAGCGCGGCGAGAGCTACGTCCGCCACGCGGCCCGCGATCCCGCCGCCGGCGCGCCGTCAATGCGGTTCGACGAGCCATTCGCGGTACCAGTCCGCCGCTTCCTTGGCGGCGACCGCCAGGTGCGACAGATTGCTGTACATGCTCATGTGCGTGCTCGACCGCTGAACGAAAAGCTTCTTCTTGGTGGTCGCGATATCGCCGAAGGCCGGCACCTCCTGCTCCCACATGGTGAGATCGTCCCCTTCGGCGACGATCATCAGCGTGGGCGTGTCGAGAATTCGCGGCAGGAATGGGCGCACATTGTAAGTCCAGACCAGCTCCGTGGACTGAATCGTGCTGTAGTGCTCGTGGCGCGGCGCCGTTTTCCTCTTGATCTCCATGAAGATCGGCTTGGTCTCTGGGTGCGGCCAGGTCACCACCTCCGTCTTGGGGTCGCCTGAATGCGGAATAGTCCCGTGCTGGCCGGAGAGATAGCGGCTGCGCCGCTCCTCGTTGATGAGCGCGGTCAGCTCGCGGAAGCCGACGGAGCCGTGCGCCCGCATCGAGTTGTACCAACCGTCGATGATCGGGATTTGCGACACGATGCAGCGGACGCGCGGATCAATGGCGCCCACGATCAGGGAGTGCCCGCCGGAATAGGAGATGCCCCACACACCGATGCGCGCGGGATCGACAATCCCCTTGAACATGTCGAGATAGCTGACCGCGTCGATGGCGGAGCGGTAGTCGGCGATCTGCATCCACGGGTTCAGGTGCTGCCGCGGCTCTCCGTCGCTGGCGCCGGAGCAGCGATAGTCGAAGATCAACGCGGCCATGCCCTCGCGGACGAAATACTCCGCGTACTCCGGCATGATGAGTTCCTTAACATAGCACCAGCCGCCGCCCATCACGACCACAGGCCAGGGCCCGGCGCCCTCGTCGGGAAAATAGAGATCGGCGCGGATTTTGTCAGCGGGATTCTCGCTCGGGAACTCGACTTCGCGGCGTTGCATGGAGGCACCTCGCTGGCGATGTGTAGTGTCAATTTACGGTCTTGGCATAGGGCGTCAAGCCATACTTTACAGAATGCTCTGCCTCGCCTCAAACGACCAGCCGCAGTGGCTGCTCGACCAGCTCCCTGAATGCGGCGAGGAATCGCGCCGGTCGCGCCGTCGACGGCACGGTCGTCGGCCGAGAGGGTGACGGTCATGACGGTCGCCGCCTCGATCCGCGCCTCGCGCACGCGCGCTTCTGCGCGTCCAACCGCAAGCGTCGCCGCATGCGGCGGATTGACCGCCGCGGCGAATTCCTTGATGCCGAGCCTGCCGAGACTAGATAGGGCGATCGAGCCTCCCAAGCATTCGTGCGGCCGCAGGTCGCGCGCCGCGAACTGCCGCATCTCTGCTGCGACGGGCCGAAAGCGGGTATGAGGACATTGATTGGCATCTGGGACACTCCGGATGCAGACGATCGTCGGCCGTCGGATGATTCTCCCACGCCTGCGCGCGACGTCTTCTCATGCGCGGAACAGGACCTCGCGCACCGCTTCGGCGATCCGTTCCGGCGTCGGGATCGCCCAGCGCTCCAGCTCGTCATTGAAGGGCATCGGCATATCGGGCGCGCCGACGCGCAGGATCGGCGCATCGAGCCAGTCGAAAGCCTTCTCGACGACCAAGGCCGTGACTTCGGCGCCAAAGCCGAAGCGCGTCCAAGCTTCCTGAACGACAAGAAGACGATGCGTCTTGCGGACCGAGCTCAGGATCAGATCTTCGTCAAGGGGCCGGAGCGTTCGCGGATCGACGACCTCAATGGAAATCCCCTCCTGGGCCAATTGCGCCGCGGCCGTCAGCGCGCGCGGAACCATGGCCATCGTCGCCACCACCGTGACGTCCGCCCCCTCGCGCTTCACCTGCCCCTTACCGATCGGAATGGAATAGGGCTGCTCGGGGACGGGACCATTGGAGCTGACATAGAGCAGCTTGCTCTCCAGGAAGACGACCGGATTGTCGTCGCGGATCGCCGAGATGAGCAGCCCCTTGGCATCGTAGGGCGTCGAGGGCCCGATCACGACCAGACCTGGCACGTGCGCAAACCACGCCTCAAGGGACTGGCTGTGCTGTGCGGCGAGACGCACGCCGCCGCCCTGCGGTCCGCGCACCACCAAAGGCACCTTTGGCTTGCCACCCAGCATGAAGCGGAACTTCGCCGCCTGGTTCACCAGCATGTCCATGGTCAGCGCGACGAAGTCGAAAATCTGCAGCTCGACGACCGGCCGCAGGCCGGCGATGGCGGCGCCAACGCCGCAGCCGACAAAGGTCGCCTCCGAAATTGGCGTGTCGCGCACGCGCTCCTCGCCGAAGCGTTCGTGCAGTCCCTTGGTGACCTGGAATAATCCCCCTGTGGCGCCGATGTCCTCGCCCATGACGAGGACATTGTCGTCCTGCTCCATCTCCTGATGCAGCGCTTCGCAAATCGCCTCCACGAAGGATAACGTGCGAGTGCCGGGGCTGCTCGGTTCAACCACCGCATGATGCGGACTGTACACGGCACTCAATGCCTGATCTGCGGTCGGCAATCCGCTCGCCTTGCCAAACTCGATGGCCTGCTCGACCTCTACTTTGATGCTTTCCTTGAGCCCCTCGACCGCCGGCGCGGTCATGATCCGTCTGGAGATCAGCTGCCCTTCGACATATTTGATCGGATCGCGCTCTAGCCAGGACTTCAATTCCTCGGTGGGTCGCGGATCGCGCAGGTTGGCACGCATGGAATGCTGCCCCCAGCGGTAGGTCAGCGCCTCGATGAGGGACGGTCCCTTGCCGGCACGGGCGCGCTCCACGGCTTCTTCAAAGGCGAAGTACACATCCTCGGGATCGTTGCCATCGACTTGGACTCCGGGCATCCCGTACGCGGTTGCGCGCGATGCGATCGAGGCGCCAGCCGTCGACTTTCTCGAAGGCGTAGTCAGTGCATATTGATTGTTCTCGCATACGAACACTACGGGCAGATTCCACACCGCCGCCAAATTCATCGACTCGTGGAAAACGCCTTGGTTTGCGGCGCCGTCGCCAAGAAACGCAACGGCCACCTGCCCGCTTTTCTTCAGTTGCGCGGCGAGTCCGGCGCCGACGGCAAGAGGCATCGTCGCGCCGACAATGCCATTGGCCCCGAGTATGCCTAGATCCAAGTCGGCGATATGCATGGAGCCGCCCAGCCCGCCGCAATAGCCGTCGCGGCGGCCCATGAGCTCGGCCATCATGCGCGCGAGATCGGCGCCTTTCGCGATGCAGTGGCCGTGTCCGCGATGATTGCTACCGACATAGTCGTCCGGACGAAGGCTCGCGCAAACCGCGGCGGCAATCGCCTCCTCGCCCACATAGCTGTGCGCGGTTCCCTTGACGAGACCCTCCTTGAACAGATCCCCCGTCCGCTCCTCGAATATCCTCGTGCGTACCATCATCTCGAAGACGGATGTCAGCCGATCCGGCGGAAGCCGCTTATTGCTTGCGAGCTGGACCGCGGTCCGGGTCATCCGACTCCCCCTGAGGTCTCGTGGTCGGGGCACGCGCATCGCCGGCGAGGATGTTGTGGCGGGCGCAGGCCCCTGATAGGATGGCGAACTGTTTAATGTCATTAACCGAAATTGCACGACTGTGCAAAATCAAAAAAACAGCGGACAGGACATGCGATCAGGCGCATCCCGCGAGAAGAGGAAGGCCGTCGGCAAACAGCCCCCCCGCCGCCCCGCCGCCGAGAAGCGTCCCGGCCCCCTCAAGGGCCAAAGCCCTGCCAAGATGTCGGCAGGCGTCGGCAAGGCACTGCGGGAAGGGCGGGAGCGTGTCGGATTGAGTGTGCGGGAACTGGCCCGCCGCATCCATGTCTCCGCCAGCCTCATTTCGCTAATCGAGCGCGACCGGGCAATGCCCTCGGTGAGCACGCTGTTCGCCATCGCCAATGAACTCGGCCTGGTCCTGGACGACCTGTTTAAGAGCAGCGAACGATCCGTGCCGGCTGCTAGGCCTGAAATTGCACCCGTGGTCGGCACCGGCCGCGGGCCGGTACAAAGGAGCAGCGGCCGAAACGTGATCCGCCTGCATACCGGAGTGCGCTGGGAGCGGCTGACGCCCACCCCCGATGACGAGATCGAGTTTCTCTATGTTGTTTACGATGTTGGCGGTGCATCCTGCGAGGATGGCACACTGTTCCGGCACGGCGGCAAGGAATATGGCTACGTCATCAGCGGCCGGCTCGGCATCCAGATCGGCTTCGAGAAATACGAGATCGGGCCTGGAGACTCGATATCGTTCGACGCCCAGGTGCCGCATCGGCTGTGGGCAATGGGGCGCGAGCCCGCCGTTGCCATCTTTGCCATCCTCAGGCGGCACAACGACTCTCGCAGGAATGCCTCGCCAGCCGCCGGCGCATAGCCGTCGAGGCTGACGACGACCCGGGCGATTCCCGCGGCTGTGTCGAGAAGCGCAGTCCCGTCGGAGACACGGGAAGCCCGGCTGCCCAAAGACCTCACCTTGACGCGTGTGGCAGCGTATAGCGTTGAACTCCGCAAGCGCATTGGCAATGTCGACCCTTCAGCACGAAGCCGTGCCCTGTGCTCTTGAAGGCACCGTTTTGATAACGCTTCTATCGCAAGAAAATGTCTAGTGCGGTTCGGTCCTAATTAACACGATTGTTCGGAGCTGGCGATCGAATCCCCGGTGACTGGCGAAGCAGGTCGACGTAGCGCATCCCGCTGGGCGGCAAGCGCAGGCACGAAGATCTGCGACGCTGATATTAGACTAGAGCGATGATTTGAAGTTGGCCAATCCCGACGTCATTGCAAGCGAAGCGAAGCAATCCGGCCGCCGAGAAACTGGATTGCTCCGGCGCTGCGCGCGTCGCAATGACAACAACAAACTCATCCTGCGCTAATCCGCACGCTCTTCCGTCACCGCGGCTGCCTCGACGCGCTTCCGGCGCCGTCGCCAATAGTCGAGCATGCCCATGACGCCGCCCGGGATGAACAGGGCGATGACGATCACCACGATGCTGAAGATCGCGCGGTTCACCTCGGAGGTGAAGGTGACGCGCAGCGTATCGGCGACGAGGAGCACGAGCGGCGCGCCGATGAGCGGTC
>JADYXZ010000010.1 GCA_020853885.1 Bradyrhizobiaceae bacterium
CAGCTCCTGGCAGGCGGTCGTACTGCCGCCGGGCGGAGCCCACGGAGCTCCCGGTCCCGTGCTTGCGAGGCACGACAGCGGGCGCCGCTCCCGATCCGCACCACGGTCGCACCGGTAGCGCCCCTCGCCGAAGTCGGGCTTGCCCGACTTCGGTTTTTAGTGCCCGAACTCGCAAACATGCGAGTTCGGGGTGGATCAGGACGCGATTAGTTTAAGGCCGGCCGGAAGGGGTGGGAAAAAGAATTTTTTCCTGTGCGGAAAATGGCGTGTGAACAACTACTTGCTCGGGAATAGCGGGATGCAGTGCACCTCCTCTAACTGTCATCCCGGGCGAACCGCGCGTAGCGCGGTGAGACCCGGGATCCAGGACCACCAGCGTCGGTGTTCCTGGATTCCGGCTCTCGCTCGCACGCATAAGCGTGCTCACTCGGCCGGGATGACAGGTATACGCAGCGCTGCGTCCGGGACGACGTATGGCGCCGTACTTAACATCGGCGGTGCGGACACCTATCTATTTCATCGTGTCTTTCCGCCCGGCTCCACGGGCATTTCAGAGCGAGATGCCGCAGTCCGGCAGCCCATGGCGGTTAACTTTTCCGACATCATCGAAGAAGCCCGGCTCACCGCCCGCGCGCTCACCGAGTTCGGCGGCGGTCTCTTCAACCCCACCGTCCGGCTCGGCGTCACCGGCCTGTCGCGCGCCGGCAAGACCGTGTTCGTCACCGCGCTCGTGCACGGGCTCGTGCGCGGCGGGCGCTTTCCCGTGTTCGAGCCGCTGGCGAGCGGGCGCATCGCCGGCGCGCGGCTCGAGCCGCAGCCCGACGACGCGGTGCCGCGCTTCGATTACGAGAAGCACCTGCATGACCTGGTGACCGCGCGGCGCTGGCCGGATTCGACGACGCGGCTCAGCGAATTGCGGCTCGCGATCGACTACCAGTCGCAGCGCGGGCGGACGCGCACGCTCACGCTCGACATCGTCGACTATCCGGGCGAGTGGCTGCTCGACCTGCCGCTCCTGACGAAGACCTACGAGCAGTGGTCGGCGGAAACGATCCGCCTCTCGCGCGAGCAGCCGCGCGCGAAGCTCGCCGCAAAATGGCACGCGCATCTGGCGACGCTCGACGCGGAAGGCGCGGAAGACGAGCAGGCCGCGCTCACGGCGGCGAAGCTCTTCACCGAATATCTCAAGGCGAGCCGCGACGAGCGTTTCGCCATGAGCCTCTTGCCGCCCGGGCGGTTCCTCATGCCGGGTGATCTCGCGGGCTCGCCGGCGCTCACCTTCGCGCCGCTCGAGCTGCCCGAGCTCGGTCCAATTCCCGACCGTTCGCTGTGGGCGATGATGCGGCGGCGCTATGAAGCCTACAAGAGCGCCGTGGTGCGGCCGTTCTTCCGCGACCACTTCAGCCTGCTCGACCGGCAGATCGTGCTGGTCGACGCGCTCGCCGCTTTCAACGCGGGGCCGGAGGCGGTGCGCGATCTCGAACGCGCGCTCGAAGGCATCCTCGACTGCTTCCGCGTCGGCCAGCGCTCTTTCTTCGGCTCGATGGTGCGGCCGAAGGTCGACCGGGTGCTGTTCGCGGCGACCAAGGCCGACCATATGCACCACACGAGCCACGACCGGCTGGAAGCGATCCTGCGGCGCATGACCAAGCACGCCGCGGAGCGCGCGCAGTTCGCCGGGGCCGAGATCGACGTCGTGGCACTCGCCGCCGTGCGCGCAACGCGAGAAGCGACGGTGAAGCGCGGGCGGGAGACGCTGCCCTCCATCCTCGGCACGCCGGCGGCGGGCGAGGTCGCGGGCGGGGAGACCTTCGACGGCAAGACGGAGACGGCGATCTTTCCCGGCGACTTGCCGGCCGACCCGGACGCGCTGTTTGACGGCGCGGGCGGCTTCCGCGGACTCGCCGCGGGCAAGGCGGAGCAGGCGGATTTCCGCTTCCTGCGCTTCCGGCCGCCGGCGGTCGAAATGACGGAAGACGGCGCGCCCGCGCTGCCGCATATTCGCCTCGACCGGGCGCTGCAGTTCCTGATCGGAGACCGGCTCAGATGAGCGAACATTCGCGACACCGCCGTCCCGCCGCGTTCCGGCTCGACGATCCGCAGGTGATCGTCACCGAACGCGAGGACGCGGCCGTGCACACGCCGGCACGCGTGCGCGTGATCCCCGAGAGCGAAGACGCCGCCCTGCCGGTACCGGCGGAACCGGCCGCTCCGGCGCGGCGCGGCTTCCGCTGGGGCACGCTGTTCTGGTCCGCGCTCGGCGGGCTCGTGGCGCTCGGCCTTTCGCTGGCGGTGACGCGGCTCGTGGAAGACCTGTTCGCGCGCAGCGAGGCGCTCGGCTATGCCGGGCTGGCGCTTGCGGTGCTCGCAGCGCTTGCCTTGCTCGTGATCGTGGCGCGCGAGGCGCTCGGCCTCTTCCGCCTTGCGGCGATCGAGAAGCTGCATGCGCGCGCGACGGCGGCGATCGCGAGCGACGACCGCGCGGAAGGGCGCGCGGTTGTCGACAATCTGCTGTCGCTCCTGCGCCACACGCCGCAGCTCGCGCGGGGGCGCGCCAATGTCGAGCGGCATCTCGGCGACATCATCGACGGCGCGGATCTGGTGCGGCTCGCCGAGCGCGAGCTGATGAGCCCGCTCGATCAGGAGGCGGTGCGGCTCGTGAGCAATGCCGCCAAGCGCGTTTCCGTGGTGACGGCGGTGAGCCCGCGCGCGCTGATCGACATGGGGTTCGTGCTGATCACGACGCTCAATGTCGTGCGGCGTGTGGCTCTCCTCTATGGCGGGCGGCCGGGCGCGCTCGGCCTGTTCCGGCTGCTGCGCCTGTCAATTGCGCATCTGGCGGTGACCGGCGGGCTCGCGGCGGGCGACAGCCTGATCCAGCAGATGCTCGGCCACGGCGTCGCGGCAAAGCTCTCGGCGAAGCTCGGCGAAGGCGTGCTGAACGGGTTGCTGACGGCGCGGCTCGGGCTTGCCGCGATCGAGGTAACGCGGCCCCTGCCCTTTGCCGCGCTCCCGCGCCCGGCGCTCGGCACAGTCGCAGGCGACCTCGTGCGCGGGGTGAAGGGGAAGGAGTAGCCGTTAACCCGCGACGCGGTCGATCTCGGCGCCGCAGGCGGCGAGCTTCTCTTCCAGCCGCTCGAAGCCGCGGTCGAGATGATAGACGCGATGGACCACGGTCTCGCCTTCGGCGGCGAGGCCCGCGATCACCAGCGAGACGGACGCGCGCAGATCGGTCGCCATCACCGGCGCGCCCTTGAGGCGCTCGACGCCTTCGATGGTCGCCGTTTCGCCGTCGAGATGAATCTTCGCGCCGAGACGCACGAGCTCCTGCACGTGCATGAAGCGGTTCTCGAAGATCGTCTCGGTGATGTGCGAAGTGCCGCTCGCACGCGACATCAGCGCCATCAGTTGCGCCTGCAGATCGGTCGGGAAGCCGGGAAACGGCGCGGTCGAGACTTCCACCGCGCCAAGGCCCGCGCCATTCCGCTGCACGCGCAGGCCCTCGTTCGTCTCCGCGATCTCGACGCCCGCCTGCCGCAGCACGTCGAGCGCCGATTGCAGAAGGTCAGCGCGGGAGCCGGCGAGCGTCACGTCGCCACCGGTCATGGCCACGGCCATCGCGTAGGTGCCGGTCTCGATGCGGTCGGGCAGCACGCGGTGGCGCGCGGCGCCGAGCCGCTCGGTGCCCTGGATATGAATCGTCGAGGTACCCGCGCCTTCGATCTTCGCGCCCATCTTGCGCAGGCAATCGGCGACGTCGACGATCTCCGGCTCGCGCGCGGCGTTCTCGATCACGGTCTCGCCGCGGGCAAGCGAAGCCGCCATGAGGGCGGTGTGCGTGGCGCCGACGGAGACTTTCGGAAAGTGCACGCGCGCGCCGCGCAGGCCGTTCGGCGCGCTCGCGAGCACATAGCCGCTCTCGATGTCGATGTTGGCGCCGAGCGCGCGCAGCGCGTCGAGATGGAAATCCACCGGCCGCGTGCCGATGGCGCAGCCGCCAGGCATGGAGACGCGCGCCTGGCGCATGCGGGCGACGAGCGGGCCGATGACCCAGAAGCTCGCGCGCATCTTCGTGACGAGATGATAGGGCGCCGTGGTGTCGACGATGTTCTTCGCCGAGAGCTGCATCGTCTGGCCGTAATGGTCATCCTCGCCCGCGCGCTTGCCGCTCACGGTGATGTCGACGCCGTGGTTGCCGAGGATGTGCTGCAGCAGCGTCACGTCGGCGAGGCGCGGCACGTTTTCCAGCACGAGCGTCTCGTCGGTGAGCAGGCTCGCGATCATCAGCGGCAGCGTCGCGTTCTTCGCGCCGGCAATCGGGATGGTGCCGTTCAGGCGGCGGCCGCCACGGATGCGGATGCGGTCCAAATCAGGCTCCTGTGGCGGGAATGAAGGCGAAGGCGTCGCGGCGGGAAACTAGCGCCACGGACGCGGCGAGAACATGGCGCGGGCACGCGGATATGCGAATCACTCCACAGGCCGCTTTTGGGCCGATCCGCCCTCGCCGCGGGTGGCGGCCTCGGCCGTGCGGCTGCGCGCCCGCTCCTTGCGCCGCTTCAGGTTGGCGCGGAGCGCGGCGGCCAGCCGCTCGGCGCGGGCGTCCGCTGCGGGACGCTGCGGCGATTGGCGCGGGCCGGAGCCGGGCTTGTCGATCATGGGCAATCGGGTACAACCGCGCCGCCCGCGCCGCAAGCATGCTTGCAGCCGGGCCCGTGCCTGTGGCACTTTCGCGCCGTTCCGGGCCCGAAGCGCCCCTTTCTCCTGACGTCGCTGCCGTAGCTCAGTGGTAGAGCACTCCCTTGGTAAGGGAGAGGTCGTGTGTTCAATCCACACCGGCAGCACCAGTTCCCCGCATTGTCCGGTCAGACAACTCCGGCAGAAGCACCGCTCACAGCGAGGTCGCGGCAGCAGCTCGTTCCCGGCGGCGAGTGCGCTGTCTGAGCCGGCGGCGCAGCCAGATCGACAGCCCGGTCACCAGCAGGCCGATCATGGCGAAAGAGGTCACGATGTTCATCATGGACGACCACGCGCCCGCGAAATTGCCTTCATGCCAGAGGCGCGGCCAATTGCGCGGAAGCACCATGGTGCCGTCGCGAGTCACGTCGTAAACTTTGTATTCGCCGTCTTCGACAAGACGGACCATGAGCCGGCCGCCCATCGGCCGCATCCAGACAAGCGATGAAAGGTCGTGGCTCTGGCCGACAATCCGTACTGCTTCCGCCAGCGCGATCGGAGCGCCCGGTGCAGCCGGAGCGGCCGGCAGGCTCGTGAACGTGACACCCCAGGCGATCAAAAGACCGGTCAACGGCGACAGCACGACGAGCGGCAGCAGGCCCCAACCCATCGCCTTGTGCCAACCGGACAATGAATTTGCGAACCGCGGCCAGCCCATGAAGGCGCCGATAACGACCAACACCAGCATCGCGATCGATGAGGCCGTCACGAGCCAGCCGAGATCGAGGAGCAGCGATTCGTGGATCTGGCGCGTTGCGACGAGCACGCTCGCGAGCGCCGACGGCCCCGGTCGTACCTGACCGGTGGCGGCGTCGATGATCGTGCCGTTGCTCCTTCCCGCGCCGATGGTCAGCGTATTGTCGTAGCTCCGATACGCGAGCGAGCGGGCCTGGCCGGCCGGGTCGTGCTGGCTCAACAGCTTCTCGATGCCGGCGGGCGACAGAGAGTTCGGCTCGATGGAGCCGGCGACCAGCCACGGCTCGACCGACAGGATCAAACCGGTGCCGATCACGATCAGGAGAGGAAGCGCGAAGACGAGAGCGATCCACCGGTGGAGCTTCAGCAGCCAGACTTTCATCGGGGATCGTTCCTATTTATCTTTCCAGGAAAATATATGCGGATTTGTCTTTCCAGCAAGATATGAATCATTAAATGACGGTAAGGAGACGTTCATGAATGCGGGCCGCCGGCAGACCGCCGATGACATCCTGAGAGAACGGGCGAAGAACTGGCCCGCCGCGGTGACGCCGGTCTCAAATCTGATGATGCGCGTCTTCCGGCTCAACAACCTCGTGCTCGACAATGCGACGCGTCAGGTGGCCGCGCTCGGTCTCACCCTCACGGAATTCGAAGTCCTCGTCACGCTGCGGGGCGCGCCGCCGCCGCACGAGCTGATCCCGACCGAGCTCTACAGCGCCGTTCTGATTTCATCGGGCGGACTGACGAAGGTTCTGAACGGGCTGGAAAAGAGGAATCTCGTCACGCGCGGGAAAGGCCGGCCGGACCGGCGAAGCAAGCCGGTGCGTCTCACCGCCAGGGGGCGCGCGCTCGCCGAGCGCGCGATGGCCAAGGTCCTGCAATCCGATGGCGCGCTCATCTCCGGCGGACTTTCGGCTGCCGAGGTTGAGCGGTTGACCCGGCTGCTGCGGAAGCTGCTTGCGACGCTCGAGCCCACGAAAAGCGCCCGGCTTGCTGCGCAATAGATCGCGAAGTGCAGGACAACTTTATCGGCTCGGCGAATTGTTTCCCGCCGTGGTCACCTCGAACGCGAAGCGGAAGCGCGGCAGGTCTTCGCCCGGATGATCGGCGGCGTAAGTGAGCTGCGGAAGCCGGAAATTGATCGGCCGGCCCTCCTTCCCCTTGTAGATCGCGGGATAGAGATCGATGAAATGCCAGCCCGGCTCGCCGGTCGCGTACAGCGTGATCTCGACATCGCCCTGGCTGTTAAAGCCGCACGCGTAGCCGATGTAGTTGTTGTCATAGAGGACGGTGTAGATATTCGCCGTCTCGGTCCAGCCGACGCCCTTCAACCGGATCTTGAATTCCGTGCCGGCAGGCCCTCGCCCGACGGTGAGCGGGGATGCGGTGGGCACGATCCAATGCGTGCCGGTCTTCTTTGCCGCTCCATCTTGAAGCCAGAGCGCGTGCGCGCCGCCGAGATCGACCGGCGTCTCGAACCGGAATTCGACGCGGCCGGAGGCGTCCGCGTTCGCCTTGGCGATGACCGAAGAAGATTCTTCCCACCCGCGGCCGCCGACCCGATTGCCGGTCACTGTGTTCCAGTTGAGCTCATACGATCGGCCCGGCGTCATGCCCGCGGCGTGCACGGTCGCCGGCTGTCCGACGCGGGAGAAGCGCGGCGACACGACCAGATCGCCCTCTGGCGGCAAGCTGCGGACATCCGTCTGCGCCTGCTGCTCCGGCGGCGGCGGCAGGACGGCGTCTCCCGGCGTCAGCATGAAGGACAGGGCAAAGCGCGGCCGGTCAGGCTCGGGCGACTGCTGCATGTTGCGATAGGGAAACGTGAAGTCGCCGTGCAGCACTTCCAGCACATGCAGGCCGGGCTTGCCGGTGGCGGGAATGGTGAAGCTGGCCGAGCCGCCGGTCGACACCGAGGAAATCCAGCCGGTGAAGTTGTTGTCGTAGAGCAGCAGCCAGGAATTCTGCAGCTGCCGCCAGCCGATGCCCTTGATGTCGACGCGGATCGGCGTTCCGACCGGGCCGCTTTCCGGCGACAGCCTGACCGTCATGTCCAGGTGGAAGCCTGCCTGCGTGAACAGGCGGTCGCCCTGCTGCAGCACGATGTCGTGCGCGAACCCGAAATCGTCGGGCGCAATGAAGCTGGCGGAAAGCTTCCCGTCGCGGTCGCTCTTTACCGTGGCGATGCGATAGGCGACGGGCGTGTATTCGCGGCCGTGATACTCCCCGTCGGCCACCTTCCAGTTGCCTTTCACCGTGCGCCAGACGAGCGCGAACTCCTGCCCGGCCGGCAATCCTTCGGCGCGCACGGTGAGCGGCGTGCCCACCGGCCCGTGCAGCGGCGTGACGGCGAGACGCCCGACGTAAGGACCGGCCGCCGAGGCCAGCGCGACTTCGGGTCCGAGGTCGGCGGCACGCGGCGGATCATTTGCAGCGCCGGCCGCATGGACCGGCAGCAGCAACGCGAACGCTGCCACCACGCACGTCCTGAACAGTGCGTTCGTAATCACCTTCCGCCCTATCAAGGCTTGGTGAACTCGACCTCGCCGGGGATGACCGTCAGTTGCGAGAGCTGGATCTTGAACGGCTCCCACGTGTGCGACTGACCCTTGAGGTCGACCGCCGTCACCTTATAGACGAGCGTTCCGGTCGGATAATCGGCCGGAATGACCCACGCCGTCGCCCAGAAGAAGTCATCGGTTCGTCCGCGCGGATGCGGGCCGAAACGCATGGAAAATTTCTGCCCGTCCGGCAGCTCGACGGTGAGACTCTTGAGGGCCTTGTCGTCGATCGGCTTGCCCGCGGCGTCGAGCACGCGCACGCGCCAGACGACGGACTCTTTACGCTTGAACTGACTGGCCAGCACGCAGGCCGGTCCGGTGAGTCCTTCTTTCTGGACCCCGCGCACCATGTCGCCTTCGAAGAACAGCTTCTGGCCGTCTTGCGCATGCGCGCTTGCCATCGCTGCAAGCAGGGCGACGGGAAGAACGATCGCCGGGAGTCTTCGTGACATTTCAATGATCTCCATTACCTCCGTGCAGTAGGCCGGGAGACCGGTCGGCGGTCATTGACCAAGATCAATCGGGCCGCGCGCTCATCTTTCCGGCGGTATGCGAATCCTGCCGATCTCCGGATTGCAGCCGAATTCAATCGGATAGCTGCGATCCGCCGCCGCCGCCGTTTCCGGGGATCCTGCCGATCCAGGCGCGGGCGACAAACGGCAGGCACAGCGCGATCAGCAGGAAGCGCAGGAGGTGATGCGCGCCGACGAAGGCGGGATCGAGATCGAGCAGGAAGGCGAGGATGATCATCGCCTCGAGCGCGCCGGGCGCGAAGGCGAGCGTGGTCTTGCCGAGCTCCTCGCCCGCCGCAAGCGCCGCGACGAGCGCGAACGCGGCGCAGATCGCGACCGCGACGACGAACGCGCCGAGCGAATGCACGAACAGCCGGCGCAGGAGCTTGAAGTCGGTGCCGACGAAGCGCACGCCGATGAAGGCGCCAAGCGCGACGAAGCACGGCACGAGCACGAGCTGCGGCAGGCGGGCGGTCACGTAGCCGCTGCCGTGCAGCACGGCGCTCGCGAGCATCGCGCCGATGATGAGGCCGCCGGGAACGCCGAACCGGTCGGCAATGAGTCCGCCGGCAATGCCGAACACCGCCATGAGCAGGAGATCCCAACCGCTGTCGAATGCGAACCACGGCGCCGCGGCAACGGGGCCGGGCGCGGACATGCCGAGCAGCGCGAGCGTGCCCGGCAATGCCGCGATCAGGAAGAAGACGCGCGAGGACTGCGCAAAGGCGACCTTGCGGACATCGGCGCCGGTTGCATAGGCGAGCGCAAGCACGGCGGACAGCGCGCCGGGCGCGCTCGCATACAGCGACGCGTCACGCTCCCATCCCGCCCAGCGCAGATAAAGAACGACGCCGGCCATGGTGACCGGCAGCGACAGCACCAGCAGCGCGAGCGTGATCGGCCAGTTCCACATGCCGGCGATGGTCTCCGGCGTGACCGCCGTGCCCATCGAAATGCCGAGCACGATGAAGACGGCGCGGCGCAGCGGCTCGGGCAGCGAGACCGGGTAGCCGACGAGCGCCAGCGTTGTCACGACGATGAGCGAGCCGGACAGCCACGCGGCCGGCAGCCCGGCCAGTGCGAACAGGGCGCCGCCGAGCGCACCAGAAACGATGGTGACGACCGTGGCGACAGGCGACGTCGTGCCGCGCGGGGAAAGGAAGCTCATTTCCAGGGGCTGCAGGCGGGAGCGGGACGGGGCTCACAAAGTCATCGTTTCAGCCACGCGGTCAAGCGCTCCACCGCATAGGTGAGGCTCTCGGGGCTGCGGGCGAAGCATAGCCGGAGATAGGCTTCCGCGCCGGGGCCGAAGGCGGTGCCCGGCGCCATGCCGATGTTCGCCTCGTCGATGAGGCGGAAGCAGAGGGCGCGCGAGTCAGGTTCGCCGTCGATCGCGAGCAGCTGGTAGAAGGCGCCCATGGGCGGCACGAGGCGCACGCGGCCGGTGTCCTTGAGCTTCGCCACGATATCGCGCCCGCGGCGGGCGCGCTCGATCTGATGCGCGACGAAGCCCTCGCCGCGCTCGAGCGCCACGACCGCGGCGCGCTGCATGAACACGGCGACGCCGGACGTCGACGCCTGGATGAGGTTCTCGATCACCTGACCCAGCGACGGATCGGCCTCGATCCAGCCGATGCGCCAGCCGGTCATGGCCCAGTTCTTGGAAAACGTATTGACGAACAGGATGCGGTCGTCCGGCGCCATCACGTCGTGGAACGAGGGCGCGCGCGGCGCATCGCCGTAATAGAAGCGGTGATAGACCTCGTCGGCGACGATCCAGAGGCCATGCTTGCGGGCAAGCGCGAGGATCGCGCGCAACTCTTCGCGGGTTGCGGTCCAGCCGGTCGGGTTGCCCGGCGTGTTGATGAAGAGCACGCGGGTGCGCGGCGTGATCGCGCGGGCCAGACGATCCAGATCGAGCGTGAAGCCGTTCTCGCCGGGCGTCATCGGCACGAACACGGGACGCGCGGCTGCGGCGTCGGCCGCCGCACCCGCATTCGGCCAGCACGGCGTCGGGATCACCACCTCGTCGCCCTCGCCGATCGTCAGCGCGAACGCCATGACAATCGCCTGCATGCCGGAGGCGACGACATAGAAGCGCTCGGGATCGGGCGCGACGCCATAGTGCTGCGCATGATAGTTCGCGAGCGCCGCGCGCAGCTCGGGGATACCGCGCTGCCAGGTGTAGAAGGTTTCGCCGGCTTTCAGCGAGCGCGTGGCCGCATCGCAGATGAAGTCCGGCGTCGGCAGGTCGCCCTCGCCGGCCCAGAGCGGAATCAGCCCCTGGCGGCCGAAGCCGTGCTTCATCGCCTCGACGATGCCGCTCACCTGCATGTTCCGTGCGGCGGCGCGGATGTTGTCGATCAGCGCGGGACGCGCGGCGACCTCTGCGGGTTGCATGAGCATTTCAAACCTCGGACGGAACATAGCGCGGCGGGGAACCCTGTCCCAATGAGAAATGACAATCGCGCGGATCAATGCGGCGAATGAATGCCGGAACATGCGCAAAAAAATCCGCGCAGGCCGGAATGCGCGGGGGATGCAGCCGTTGTACCGGCAGGCGCCGCTTTTCCTCTCCGCGGCGCGCTGGAACAGGAGTGGATCATGCAGAAACCTGCATTGTGGGCGCCGTTCGGCCTGCTCATCGGCGGGGTCCTCTTGGCGGCGCCGGCCGCCGCCGGGGAACAGCGAAACTCGACTGCGCCGTTCACCGCGCCTTCGGCGGCGCTCATCTTCGTGGACGACGACGATGATGACGACGGCATCCGCCGCCGCTGGCGCAAGCCGCGCATCGACCGGAACTGGCGCGGCTGGCAGGAACGGCGCGGCTACGTCCTGCGCGACTGGGACGACGATGACGACGACCGCTATCGGCGGCGGCTGCGCTGGCGGCGGGGCGACGACGATGACGACGACGATGATGACGATTGATCGTCACCCGAAGAAAAGCCCCCGCGCCCGCGGGGGTTTTTTCTTTATGCTCAGCGCGCGGCAACGGCGCAGGATTCCGGGGCGCGGATCAAGCCCCATCCATAGCGGTCGTCGCGGCCGGGCGCGCCGAGGTCGATTGCCCGCCGCGCCAGATTCGTCGTCGCCTCCTGCGTCGAGCGGTCGCCTTCGGCGCGCGCGGCGGCGAGTGCCGCGGTGACGAACGGCGTGGCGAAGGATGTCCCGGAGCGCAGCCGCGTCCCCGCGCGGCCACGGCCGGCGGTCGTGAGCGCGACGCCGGGTGCTGCGAAATCCACCTGCGGCCCCGATGCAGCGCGGCGATAGACGCGACGCCCTGCATCGACGGCTGTCACGCCGATCACCGATGGATGCGCGGCGGGGAAAAGCGCGGCCGCGCCCGGAGCGGCATGGCCGACCGCGGCCACGAGGCCGATGCCGCGGCCTTGCGCCTCGTTCAGCACCTCCTCGAGCACGCGGTTGCGCGGGCCGGAAAAGCTCATGTTCACGATCCCGGCGCCGCGCTCGACCACCGACGAAAGCGCGCCGGCAAGATCGAAGGCGTCGGCGGCGTCGCCGCCGGTGACGCGGTGGAATGCGTCCGCCGCGATCAGATGCGCGCGCGGCAGCAGGCCGGGCGCGGGCCCTTCCGGATCGCCGACGAGCAACGCGGCAACCGCGGTGCCGTGGTCGGCCGCGGACGGGCGGCGCCCCTTGCCGCGGATCTCGATCTGCTCGATCGAGCTTTGCCGGAGCGCGGGATGGGCGTGATCGATGCGCGTGTCGATCACGCCGATCTTCGGCGCGATGTCGCAGGCGGGGATGCGGTGATCCCAGCCGATCATGGCGAAGCTCGCGCAGCCCTTGTCGTCGCAGCGCAGCGCGTCGGGCCGGTAGATGTGGTTGAGGTCGATGATCGCCGCCGGAATCAGTGCCGTGATCCGCGCCTGCGCCCGCGCAAAGGAAACACCGCGCGGCGCCCGCACGCGGGCGATCTCGGCGCCGAGCACACCGAGACGGCCGCGGGAGACGATCACGTAGCCCTGGCCGGCGATGCGGTCGATCTCGCCCGCGCCGCGGGCGACCACGATCAGCTCGAAGGCGGGCGCACGCCGGGCCGGACGATCGTCATCATCGTCATCATCGTCGTCGTCATCATCGTCGTCGTCATCATCATCGTCGTCATCGTCGTCAGCGAGCGCGGGTGTGACGATGCCGAGGCCATTCCCGACGAATGATCCCTGACCCGGCTTGGCATCCCCTGCCAGCACCTCGGCCAGCAGGATCGACGCGAGCAGGCCCACGATAACGACGGCGTAGCGCTGCGAGACCTTCCAGATCATCCACTTCGGTGCCGGCATGCTAGTTCCCCTAGTCTGGTGGTTCAGAAATTCCCTCCCTCCGGGCCGCGAGTCCTTCGAGGGAATTTCTGAACCAAACCACACTAGAATCATAAGTTTGCTAGCATCCTACGAATCCGAAGTTCGCTCACGAAGGTGCCGCTCGGTTGAGCGAACTTCGGATTCGGGACGCTAGGAGCCCTGAAGCCAAACGGGCGAGCCCCGGCGAAATTCCCGAAATCCGGAAAAAAAATTAGCGGTTCCACAAGGGCACAGGAACCGGGAATAAATATCCCGGCCATCCGTTTGACCCGGCAGACGAGCAGGACCGGCATGGGTACGGACGTCCGCCACCAGATCATCGCGCTGCTGCCGCGGCTGCGCGCCTTCGCGCGCGCCCTCGTCCGCGACCGGGAAGCGGCGGACGACCTCGTGCAGGCGACGTGCGAGCGGGCGCTGCGGGCGATCGACCGCTGGGAGGCGGGGACGCGGCTCGACAGCTGGATGTTCCGCATCATGCGCAACCTCTGGATCGACGAATTCCGCAAGGCGCAGAGCGCCGCGCCGGTCGACGAGGGCGCCGACGTCGAGCAGATCGCCGGCGCGCACGGCGATCGCACGGTCGAGAGCAATCTCATGCTGGCGCGGACGCGGCGCGCGATCGCGGAGCTGCCGGAGGAGCAGCGCAGCGTGCTCGTGCTCGTCTGCGTGGAGGAGCTGAGCTACCGCGAGGCGGCTGACGCGCTGGAAATTCCGGTCGGCACCGTCATGAGCCGGCTCGCGCGGGCGCGCGAGGCGCTTTCGGCGATGCTCGGCGAGACCCGCGCGAAGCCAAGCGGAAGCCGGGCCGTGTTGTCGGGAGAAAGGCCATGAGCAGGAGCGGAGTGACGCCGGAAATGTTGATGGCATTCGCGGATCAGGAAATCGATCGCGAGACCGCGGAGGCGATCGAACGCGCGGTGCGCGACAACCCCGAGCTCGCGGAGACGGTTGCGGCGTTTCGCACGACGCGGCGGCTCGCGCGGGAGGCGTTCGGCGACGTGCTGGCGGAGCCCATGCCGGAGCGGCTCATCCGCTCCGTGCTGGAAAGCACGCCAGAAGGAGCGCGCGTGCTGCCGTTTCCGCCGCGGCGGTTGCGCGGGGCGGCGCTGCCGCTCGCGGCAAGCATCATGATCGTTGCCGGGCTGGCCGGGTATTTTCTCGGGCAAAGGGCCGGGGGCGTGCATCCGTCCGCGCCGGGCGCCATCGCTTTCGGCGACCCGGCCGCCATCGAGGCGCTCGCCAGCCTGCCGAGCGGCGGAGAACGCGTGGTGCGCGCGAGCGGCGCGGAAGCGACGCTGCGCGTGACCGGAAGCTACGGCGTGGACGGCGGCTTCTGCCGCACGTTCACGGTGGCGACGGCAGCGCAGTCCGCCCGCGGGCTCGGCTGCAAGCGCGGACCGGGATGGAGCATCGAGGCCATAATCGCCGACGCCCCTGCCGGCGGCGATCAATACCGGCCGGCTTCGGGCGGCGACGAAATCCTCGAGGGCATGCTCGACTCGCTCGGCGCGAGCGAACCGCTCGCGGCCGAGCAGGAACGGGCGCTGATCGAAAGCGGCTGGAAACGCTGACGGCGATCGGCGTCAGGAACGCTGCTTCAGGAGATCGCGGATCTCCGTCAGCAGGACTTCCTGCTTCGGCGGTGCGGCCGGCTCCTTCTTTTCCTCCTGCCGCTTCAGGCGATTGATCGCCTTCACCACCAGGAACAGCACCCAGGCGACGATCAGGAAGTTCAGGGCGACGGTGATGAAATTGCCCCAGGCGAGCACGGCGCCCTGCTTTTTCGCTTCCTCGAGCGACATCGCGGTGACATTCGAGGAAAGACCGAAGAAGTAGTTCGAGAAGTCGAGACCGCCGGTCACCGCGCCGATGACCGGCATGAAGATGTCGCCGACGAGCGATTCGACGATCCTGCCGAAGGCGACGCCGATGATCACGCCGATGGCGAGATCGACCACGTTGCCCTTGACCGCAAACTCGCGAAATTCCTGCAGCGTCTTGTTCATGCCGACTCTCCCGTGAATCCGCCGGCCGCCATGCTGCCGGATTTATCCGCCGGTGAGAAGATCGCGCACGGTATTGTTGATATGCTTGAGGTTTCTCAGGGATTCCAGGAGGCGCTGCTTCGCCGCGCGGTCGAGGCGGGCGACCTCGACCTTGTTCGACGGCGGGCGGCCGGCGGCGATGTCGACAAGCTGCTGATCGAGCACGGCGTCGAGGAGGATACCGTGCGCCTCGACGAATGCATCGAGGTCGCGCTCGGCGCCGATTTTCATCGCCTTCACGGCTTCGAGCCGGCGGCGCGTCGAGCGCTCCGCCACATGAAAGCGCAGCGCCAGAATGCGCGCGGTGGCGACAATGCCGAACAGGCCGCCGCGCTTGAGGTCGACGCGGCCGTTGTCGGTCTTGATGCCGAAGAAGCCGAGCGGCGGCTCGAACGGGCCGGCCGCCTCGGCCAGCAGCTTCAGGAACGCGAGCTGGCCCTTGGCCATGTCGAGCGCATCGCGCCAGAGGCTTTCGGCGAGCGCGCCGTCGCCATGCACGGCGCGGAAGTCGAAGAAGATGTCGACGGACAGCAGATCCTGCGGGCTCGAGCGGCCGATCCAGTCGGCCACGCGCTCGCGCCAGAGCCGCGCGCTGCCGCGCCAGCCGGCGTTCTTCGCCATGACGCCGCCCTTGCAATAGGGCACGCCCACTTCGTGCAGGATGTCGGCGATGTGGGTGCCGAGCTTCGCGAACCAGCGGTCGGCGGGGCCGTCGGGATCGCCCTCGGTGAAGATGATGGCGTTGTCCTGATCCATGGCGAGCAGGCTCTCGCCGCGGCCGGCGGAGCCGAGCACGAGCACGGCATAGGGCACGGGTGGCGTGCCCTCCCCGGCCTCGCGCATACGCGCCTCGCCGAGAATCGCGGCGCGGCGGGTGAGCGCGCCGAGCTCGCGGGAGATGACGGCAGCGACATCGCGCGCATCGATCCCTTCGGCGGCCAGTCCGCGGGCGACCGCCGGCAGCTTCGCCCAGGCCGCGCCGAGCGCGTGCACGTCGGGCGCCTCGTCGATCTCGTCGCCGAGCGCCACCGCATCGCCGGCGCGCAGACGGAGAAGATCGCGCGCCGAAAGGGCGCCGACCACGCGGCCGGCTTCGTCGGCCACGCCGAGGTGGCGCACCCTGAGGCGGCTCATGCGGCCGATCGCGCGATAGACGAAAGCTTCCGCCGGCGCCGCCGCGAGCGGGCGGCTCGCGAACTCGCCGACCTTGCGTTCCAGCGTGGCGGCGCCGCCCCTGGCGATCGCGCGCAACACGTCGCGCTCGGTGAGAATGCCGACATCGGCGGCGAGCTGCGGCGTCTCGGGAGCGGCGCCGTCCGCCAGCACAAACACCGAGCTCACGCGCTTCTGCATGAGCAGGTCCATTGCGGCGGCAAGCGTAGCGTCGGCTGCGATGTAGAGCGGAGGCGAGGACATCACGTCGCGGATGCGGTGGCGATAGGGATAGGTATCGACGCGGGCGAGCATGCGCTCGCCTTCGGTTTGCGCCGGCGCGCCCGGTGCGACCCAGCCGCCGCGCTGGGCGATCACCTCAGAGAACTCGCGGCAGGCGGCCTCGGCCTCGGCGAAGGTGCGGATGCCGCGCTCGCGCAGGAGCGGCACGAGCCTGGTGAAGACGCGCGCGGTCATCACCGCGTCGCCGAGCGCGGAGTGGCGGTCCTCCACCTTGACGTCGAGCCAGGCGGCGAGCTGCTCGAGCGAGAAGCCGGGCAGATCGGGCTTGGCGAACTCGGCCAGAATGCGGATGTCGATGGCGCGCGGCACCCGGAACGCGACCTGCGCGCGCTTGGCCTCGCCGCCGATCACCGCGAGGTCGTAGTCGATGGTGTGGCCGATCACGGCCGCATCGCCGGCAAACGCGTGAAAGTCCTTCCAGGCGGCGGCGAAATCCGGCGCGCCCTGCAGGCGCGCGGCGTCGATGCCATGGATCTTCGTCGACTCCGCGGGGATCGGCACGCCCGGATCGACGAGCGAGCGAAAGCGCTCGTTCTCCGCGATTCGACCGGCGCGGACACGGATGCCGCCGAGCTCGACGATGCGCGCGCGGTTGGGATCGAGGCTCGTGGTCTCCGTGTCGATCGCAACGGCATCGAGCGCGAGAAGCGGCGTCGCGCTGATGCGGTCGGTCACGGCGCTGCTCCGGTCAGGCGGCCGTCTCGTCCGCCGCCGGCGCAATGGCGGCGGCGAGCGCGGGAAGATCGGCGTACTTGGTGAAGTCGCGATGCATGCTGAGGAGATTGATGCGGAGCTGCTCGCGGATCTGCAGAAAATCGTTTTCGCGCAGGCGCTCGTGGATCGGCATGTTGTCGAAGAAGACCTGGGCGAAGGGAATGGGGATGTCCTTGACCGGCTTCGGCGGATGCAGCGCGACCTGGTCCACGCGCCGCGCGAGATCGGCGCGCGATTGCGTCCAGGTTTCGGAGCCGAGGGGAGCGGGCACGGGATAGCGGTCGAAGGCATCGAGCGCCACCTCGCGCAGGCCGGTGGCGAGGCGGACCGGCTCCCCGGCGAGTGGCAGCAGCACGCCATGCGCCATCTCGGCGACGATGGAGAGGGCGTAGGGATAGGACTTCCAGCGCCCCTCTTCGAGGTTCGCCTTGAAGGCCTCCTCCGTGATGATCATCGTGAAGTAGGAGCCGGAGCGGCCGCGCACATAATCGAAGATGCTCTTCTGCGTGAGAAAGGCGGCGCGGGTGTCCAGAAAATCCGCAAGCGCCGCGGCATCGGCGATCCGCGGCGGGCTCCTGAACCAGTCGAAAATCCCCATGCCGGCTCCCGATTCAGGGCCGGCCGACGCGAAACGCCTGCAAGCCCGACACAAATAGGCTATGGTTCCCATCAGACCGGGAACCGAGCCCGGAATTCAAGAGTGGCCCAGAGATGAGCGTGCTGCAAGGCTGGGTCGTCGTCGGCGTGGCGCTGGCCTATATCGGCTTCCTGTTTGCCGTGGCGAGCTACGGCGACCAAACGCGCCCGCGCGCCGGCGAGCGCGTCAGCCGGCCCTTGATCTATCCGCTGTCGCTCGCGGTCTATTGCACGTCGTGGACGTTCTTCGGCTCGGTCGGCCTTTCCGCGGCGCAGGGCCTCGACTTCCTCACCATCTATCTCGGTCCCGTCCTGATGATGGTGCTGGGCTTCCCGCTGATCCTGAAGATCGTGCGGCTCGCCAAGGCGCAGAACATCACCTCGATCGCCGATTTCATCGCCGCGCGTTACGGCAAGAGCCAGACGGTCGCCGCCATCGTCACGATCGTCGCCGTGATCGGCGCCGTGCCCTACATCGCTCTGCAGTTGAAAGCGGTGTCGGCGTCGCTGCTCACGATCCTCGGGCAGCAGCCGAGCACGTCCACGCTCGCGCCGATGTTCGGCGACCTTGCGCTCGTCGTCGCCGTCACCATGGCGGCGTTCGCGATGCTGTTCGGCACGCGCCACAGCGATGCCACCGAGCACCAGGAAGGCCTGATGCTCGCAATCGCGACGGAGTCGCTGGTCAAGCTCGTCGCCTTCCTGGTCGTCGGGCTGTTCGTGCTCTTCTACCTGTTCGACGGGCCGATGGATCTCGTCGCCAAGGCGGCGGCGCGCGGCGACATCCTGCCGAAATTCTCATCCTTCAATCCGGCGACATGGATCACGATGACCGTGCTGTCGTTCCTCGCCATCGTGCTGCTGCCGCGGCAGTTCCACGTCATGGTGGTCGAGAACAACGGCGAGGACGAGCTGCGGCGGGCGGTCTGGCTGTTTCCGGTCTATCTCGTCCTGATCAATCTCTTCGTTGTGCCGATCGCCATCGCGGGCCTCCTCGCGTTTCCGAACGGCAATGTCGACAGCGACATGTTCGTGCTCGCGCTGCCGATGTCGGCGGGCTCGGATTTCCTCGCGCTGTTCGCGTTCGTCGGCGGGTTGTCGGCGGCGACCGCGATGGTGATCGTCGAGAGCGTCGCGGTGGCGATCATGGTGTCGAACGACGTCGTGGTGCCGTTCATGCTGCGGCGGCGCGGCGTCGGGCCGAGCACGCGCGCCGACATGGGCGGCTTCCTGCTGCGCGCGCGGCGCTTCCTCATCTTCGGCGTGCTGCTGCTCGCCTACTTCTACTATCACATGGCGGGCGAGGCGCAGCTCGCGCAGATCGGGCTCTTGTCGTTTGCGGCGGTGGCGCAATTCGGACCGGCGTTCTTCGGTGGCCTGTTCTGGCGCGGGGCGACGGCGCGCGGCGCGATCGCCGGGCTGGCGATCGGTGTCGCCGTGTGGGCCTATACGCTGCTGCTGCCGAGCGTCGTAGCGGCAGGACTGCTCGACCGCACGATCCTCGACGCCGGCCTGTTCGGGATCGTCGAGCTTCGCCCGCAGTCGCTGTTCGGGCTGGAGGCGTCGCCGCTCACGCACGGCGTGTTGTGGAGCCTCGGGCTCAACATCGCCGCTTTCGTCCTCGTGTCGCTGCTGACCTCGGCGACGCCGATCGAGCGGCTGCAGGCCAACGTGTTCGTCGAGGCGGAAAGCAGGCCGATCGCGCCGAGCTTCGGGCTATGGCGCTCGTCGGTCACCGTCGAGGAACTGATGTCGACCGTTGCGCGCTATCTCGGGGAGGAGCGAACGCGACGCTCGTTCGAGAGCTTCTCGCAGAACCGCCGGATTTCGCTCGACCCGCGGCGCGAGGCCGACATCCTCCTCCTGCGCTACGCCGAGCACGTGCTCGCCTCGGCGATCGGCGCCGCCTCCTCCCGGCTCGTGCTGTCGCTCCTCCTGCGCAAGGGCACGGTGTCGCGGCAGGCCGCCTTGAAGCTGCTCGACGACGCCTCGGCGGCGATCCAGTACAACCGCGAAATCCTGCAGAGCGCCATCGACCACGTGCAGGAAGGCATCGCCGTGTTCGACAAGGACCTGCAGCTCATCTGCTGGAACAGCCAGTACGGCGAAATGCTGGATCTTCCGCCCGACACCGGCCGCCTCGGCGCGCGGCTCGATGAAATCCTGCGCGTTGCGGGGGAGCGCGGCGATCTCGGCCCGGGCGATCCGGCCAAACTCGTGGCTGACCGGCTCGAGCGCTACGTCAGCGGCACGGCGAGTTTCCGCGAGCGCCTGCAGCGGCGCGGCATCGTGGTGGAAGTGCGGTCGAACTGGATGCCCGACGGCGGCATCGTCGTGACCTACACCGACATTACGCCGACGGTGGAGGCGGCCGAGGCGCTCGAGCGCGCCAACGAAAATCTCGAACGCCGCGTGAAGGAGCGCACCGAGGAGCTGACGCGCCTGAACGCCGCGCTGGCGCGCGCGAAGTCGGAAGCGGACGAAGCGAACATCTCGAAGACGCGGTTCCTCGCCGCGGCGAGCCACGACATCCTGCAACCGCTCAACGCAGCGCGGCTCTATGCGACGAGCCTCGTCGACCGCAAGGGCGAAGGCGTGGAAGCGAAGCTCGCCACCAACATCGATGCATCGCTCGAGGCGGTCGAGGAAATCCTGGGCACGCTGCTCGATATTTCCCGCCTCGACACCGGCGCGATGAAGCCGGAGATTTCCGCGTTCCGGATCGACGAAATCTTCGGGCAGTTGCAGGTCGAGTTCGCGCCGCTCGCCGCCGCCAAGGGGCTGGAGCTCACCTTCGTGCCATCGTCGATCACGGTGCGCTCGGACCGGCGGCTGTTGCGCCGGCTCCTGCAGAATCTCGTGTCGAACGCCATCAAGTACACGCCGCGCGGGCGGGTGCTCATTGGCTGCCGCCGCCGCGGCAATGCGGTGCGGATCGAAGTGCACGACACGGGGCTCGGAATTCCTGCGTCCAAGCAGAAGGTGATCTTCGAGGAGTTCCAGCGGCTTGCACAAGGCGCGCGGGTGGCGCGCGGTCTCGGGCTCGGACTGTCGATCGTGGAGCGCATCGCGCGCATTCTCAATCACCCGCTCACGCTGCGGTCGCAGCCGAACGAGGGGTCCACGTTCACGCTCGACGTGCCGATGGGGGCCGGGCTGTCCGCACCGCCGGCGATGCGCCCGCAGAAGCCCCTGCCGGTCACGCCGCTCGAGGGCATCGTCGTTCTCTGCATCGAGAACGAGCCGCAGGTGCTGGCCGGCATGGAATCGCTTCTGTCCGGCTGGGGCTGCCGCGTGCTGACCGCGCCCAACCTCGAAGGGGCGGTTGCCGCAATCGACGCCAGCGGTCTCCGGCCGGATGCGCTGCTCGTCGACTATCATCTCGATGAAAGCAACGGGATCGATGCGGTCGAGGCGCTGCGGAAGCAACTCAAGGACAACATCCCCGCCGCACTGATCACGGCCGACCGCAGCCCCGCCGTGCGGGACGAGGCGCGCGCCAAGGACATCCAGGTGTTCAACAAACCGGTGAAACCGGCGGCGCTGCGCGCGTTCCTCGCGCAGTGGCGTGTCGCAAGACCGGCGGCGGAATAAAGCCGTCATCCTTCGAGGCTCGCGCGATGCGCTCGCACCTCAGGATGACGCGCTTATTTATGCTGCGCTTGGCTCGGCCGGGAGACGCTACGCCGTCAGTTTGCCGGGCGCGGCCACTGGCCGGTCTCGATCTTCGATGCGGCGATCACCGCCTGCGTGCGGCTTTCGACACCGAGCTTCTGCAGGATCGCCGAAACGTGCGCCTTCACGGTCGCCTCCGACACCTTCAGCTCGAAGGCGATCTGCTTGTTGAGCAAACCTTCCGACAGCATCATCAGCACGCGCACCTGCTGCGGCGTCAGCGTCGACAGCCGATTGACAAGATCGCGCGTCGCCTCGTCGGCGCCGCCGGAAAGATCGACGTCGGGCGGCGTCCAGACGCCGCCCTCGAGCACGCTGCGGATCGCGGTGCGCATGGTCTCGACGCCGAGCGTCTTGGGCAGGAACCCGGATGCGCCGAACTCCATGCAGCGCCGAATCACGCCCGGCTCTTCGTTGGCGGAAACGACGACGACCGGCACGCCGGGGAACTGCGCCCGCAGATACAGAAGGCCGGAAAAGCCGCGCACGCCCGGCATCGTGAGATCGAGCAGGACGAGATCGACATCGCCTTCCCGCTCCAGCAATGTCTGCAGATCATCGAACCCGCCGGCTTCGAAAATTTCGGCGGATTTGAACAAATTGTGGATCGATTCTTTCAGTGCGCCGCGAAATAACGGGTGATCGTCGGCTACGACGAATCGGTAGTGCGTGGACGCATCCACCGCCAAGAGCCCCTCTCCTGTTTCGATGCCCGTGATCGCCCTCTGATTCATTACGCCCGACCTGCGTCCGACGAAAGAATGATGTGGCGAGTGAGCCACTCCCCCAAAAGAATAATGCGGCCCCGAAGGTGCCCATTGCAAGCGACGCACGCCGGAAGATTGCGAATGAGGGCGACTTTCTTCCACATTAACATTGAAGACGGAGGAGAACCCGCCGGGAGCCGCCGCCTCCTGCTGCAATGCGGAAAATTCCTTTTCTTTCCGGATATTAGTAATCCACGCTGCACCGAAAGTCTTATAGGGCGCCAAGTTTACGGAATGTTAATTCTTCAAGCACGGACCCGCGGGCGAACAAGAAGAAGAGCGGGACATCCGACTTGGAGGAGGCGCCGGCCGGTCTCGGCCGAACGGTTTTCCTTCTACTAGACGTCAGGGGTGCCGCGGTCCGCTCATGGTTCGCGCGCCGACGGGATATCAGGAGGGCTATTCCTATGGAGTCGAAAGACCAAAGTTACTGGAACGACACCAGCCGGCTGATGTGGATCACGCTCGCGATCTGGTTCTTCTTTGGCTACGTCATTCACGCATTCGTCAACGTGCTCAACAAAATCACCATCCTCGGCTTCCCGTTCGGCTTCTACATGGCCGCGCAGGGCTCGCTGATCGCGTTCGTGGTGCTCCTGTTCTGGTTTGCCAAGGCCCAGGACAAGATCGACCGCAAGCACGGCGTGGCGGAAGACGAGTGAGGGGGGCAGACCAATGGCAACACAATCACAATCGACGGCTGCTTTCACCCAGCAGCTCGGCAAATATTACGCCAGCTACACGGGGGCATTCGTCGCCTTCGTCGTCCTGCTGGCGATTCTCGAATGGATCGGCGTCCCGAACCGGGTGATCGGCTATCTGTTCGTGTTCTTCACCCTCGCGGTGTACGCGATGATCGGCATCATGTCGCGGACGGCGCAGGTCTCGGAATACTACGTCGCCGGCCGGCGCGTGCCGGCCTTCTACAACGGCATGGCGACCGGCGCCGACTGGATGTCGGCGGCTTCGTTCGTCGGCATGGCGGGCACACTGTTCCTGCTCGGCTATGACGGCATCGCCTGGGTGCTCGGCTGGACCGGCGGCTACGTGCTCGTCTCCACGCTCGTCGCTCCGTTCCTGCGCAAGTTCGGCGCCTATACGGTGCCCGACTTCATGTCGCACCGTTATGGCGGCAACTTCGCCCGCTTCCTAGCGGTGATCGTGCTGGTGTCGTGCTCCTTCACCTACATCGTCGCGCAGGTGTACGGCACGGGCATCATCGCCTCGCGCTTCCTCGGCATGCCGTTCGAGATCGCGGTGTTCGTCGGCCTTGCCGGCATCCTGCTCTGCTCGATGCTCGGCGGCATGCGGGCGGTGACCTGGACGCAGATCGCCCAGTACATCATCCTGATCATCGCCTACCTGCTGCCGGTGATCATCCTGTCCACGCAGAAGTACGGAATCCCCATTCCGCAGCTCATGTACGGGCAGGCGATCCAGGACATCACGGCACGCGAAGGCCAGATGCTGCAGACCGGACTCGCCACGGCGGCGGCGCTCAAGCCGCACATCGTGCCGTTCCAGACCTACAGCCCGCTGAACTATTTCGGCATCATCCTGTGCATGATGGTCGGCACCGCTTCGCTGCCGCACATCCTGATGCGCTACTTCACCACGCCGTCCGTGCGTGAAGCGCGCCAGTCGGTGGCCTGGTCGCTGTTCTTCATCTTCCTCCTGTACTTCACGGCGCCGGCCTATGCGGCGTTCTCGAAGCTCGAGGTCTATACGGAGATCATCGGCCGCGACATCACGCAGCTGCGGCCGTGGCTGTTCACCTGGGGCGAAATCGGCCTGATCAAGATTTGCGGCAAGGACGCCGTCAATCTGGATGCCGTGATCGCCGCCTGCAAGGCGATCGCCAACCATCCGGGCGTCGTCCGGCTGCAAGACTTCAACATCAACACCGACGTGATCGTGCTTTCCACGCCGGAAATCGCGGGCCTGCCCTACGTCATCTCCGGCCTCGTTGCGGCCGGCGGTCTCGCGGCGGCGCTCTCGACCGCCGACGGCCTGCTGCTCGCCATCGCCAACGCGCTCAGCCACGACATCTACTACAAGATGCTCGATCCGAACGCGTCGACGGTGCGCCGGCTCACGGTCGCCCGCATCCTCCTGCTCGTCGTCGCCGTGTGCGCCGCCTATGTCGCTTCAACGCGGCCGGCGGACATCCTCGCGATGGTGGGCTGGGCGTTCTCGCTGGCGATGGCCGGAAACTTCCCGGCGCTCGTCATGGGCATCTGGTGGAAGCGCACGACGACGACGGCGGCGGTGCTCGGCATCATCGCCGGCTTCGGGCTGTGCATCTTCTACCTCGTCTGCACGCGGTACTTCCCGCAGGCGGGCGTGACCTACTTCGGCATGAGCTCGCTCACCAATCCGACGACGGGCGCCAACTTGGTCGACATCGCCAAGGTGATGGCGGATCCGAAGTGGGTCGCCGACGTGCCGGCGAGCGCGGCCAACCCGCTGCAATCGAAGGTGGGCTGGTTCGGGCTCAACAACATCAACTGCGGCATGCTGGGCGCGCCGCTCGGCTTCATCGTGATGATCGTCGTCAGCCTTCTCGGCAAGGAGCCGTCGAAGGAGATGCAGGCGTTCGTCGACGAAATCCGCAAGCCGCGCGGCCAGACCGTTATTCAGGACAAGGCTTCCTGATACGATCCCGCATCGCGGACAGAAACGGCAGGGCCCTAGGGTGCGATCGAGGGGGATGGAAGCGGAAACGCTTCCATCCCCCTCGTGAATCGCACCCTAACTTTTTATTAGGGTCGGATTCACGGTCGAAATGGAATCGCAGAGCGATCCCGTTTCGACCGATCCGACCCTAGGGGCCCCGTTTCTTTTTCGAGAGGTCGGTGCACGCGCAGACGTTTTCTTTTCCGGCCGGACATGCTTCAAAAGAACATTCCTGCGCCGGGACCCATCGTGGCTTCGAATCCGTTCCTCCTCTACTGGTGGTATCACCTGCCGAACCTCGTGCTGGCGGCGCTGATGTACACGCTGCTTGGCCGGGTGGTGCTCGGATTCATCTTCGATGAGAACGCGCCGAACTACATCTGGCGCTTCTTCGTGCGGGTCACGGACCCCGTGGTGCGGCTCGTGCGCTACGTGACGCCGCTCGACGTGCCGCACGTCGTCGTGCTGCTGTTCGCGGCCGTCTGGATGTTCATGCTGCGGGTGGCGCTGCTCCTGCTGCTGTTCGCGCTCGGGATCGCGCCGACACCGGGAGGGGCGCCCTGATGGTCAGCCAGCCCTATGTCGTCGCGATGCTGTTCTTTGCGATCATCAACGGCATCTTCTCGCCGTTCCTGTTCGCCCTCTTCCCGTTCGTGCTGGCGCTGACGCCGGCCCTGTTCGTCGACAGCGTGGGCTTCGTCTTCTATCTCTCGTCGCTCATCTTCGCGACGATGACGCTCATCGTCGGCGGCATCCCGGCGGCGCTCTACGAGCGCTGGACCGGCGCCACGGAATCGACCGGCTTCTCCAAATGGCTGTGGCTCGCGGGCGTGGGCCTGCTGACCCTGCCGGCGGCGGCCAATTTCTTCCGGTTCGGCCTTTAGGCGCTTTTCTTCCATTGCGCCGGACGAGAAGCGGCGGCAAGATCGCTCCTCCGGCGTGCGCCCCCCATCTGCGATTCCGCCCATGGAAGAGATGCGCAAGGCAGCGTTCCTGTCGGTCGGCCGAGCCTGCGGCTTCGGGATGCTCGCCATCTTCTGCGTCATGGTCGGCATGAGCTTCAATCCGCGCGTCCTGTTCCAGTCAGGCGGGATCCTGACGCTCCTGATGACCCTGATCCTCATCCTCAAGGCGCGCCAGGCGCTCACCAAGGACTACAAGAAGACCGAGATGTGGCTGATCCTGCCCAAGGACTTCCGCCCGCCGGAGCGCTACGCGCAGTGGGTGACGGCGACCGTCATGCGCGACGCCTATTTCACCTTCGCGCAGTACACCGCGCTCATTTCCATTGCCATGTGGGTGCTGGCACTGATCATGGGGCTTGCGGGGATCGTGGGAAGGCACTGAGCAACACGGCCAAACAGCCCCATCCGTCGCTCGTCCCCGCGAAAGCGGGGACCCAGGAGTCGAAAAATCTAAGCTATGCGATTGATTGCTCCTGGATTCCCGCTTTCGCGGGAATGAGCGGGGATACGCGAGCGTACTTAAGCCGCCTTCTTCCCGGCGGGCGGGGCGAAGCGCGTGTAGAAGGTCTCGCCCTTCTTCGCCATCTCGACCAGGAGCGCCGCCGGCTTGAAGCGGTCGCCGTGGCGGCCCTTGAGCCGCTCGCACAGCGCGACGAACGCCTGCACGCCCATGCCGTCGATGTAGGAGAGCGTGCCGCCGGTGAACGGCGCATAGCCGAAGCCGAGGATCGAGCCGACATCGGCGTCGCGCACGTCGGTGATGACGCCCTCCTCCACGCAGCGCGCGGTCTCCAGCGCCTGGATGACAAGGAAGCGCTGCTTCAGTTCCTCGACGTCGAAGGTCTCGGCGGGGCGCGCCTCGCCGACGATCTCGGATATGCCGCGCCACAGGCGCTTCGGCGCATTCTCCGGGTAGTCGTAGAAGCCCTTGCCGTTCTTGCGGCCGAAGCGGCCGCGCTTGACCACCATCTCCTCGAGCAGCGCCTCCTGCCGCGGGTCGACCGCCTCGGCGCCGAGATCGGCCTTGGTCGCCTGCACGATCTTCCAGGCGAGGTCGACGGCGACCTCGTCGTTCAGCGAGAGCGGGCCAACGGGCATGCCGGCCATGCGGCCGACGTTCTCCACCATCGCCGCGGGCACGCCTTCGGTCAGCATCAGGTGGCCTTCGCGGATATAGGTGCCGACAACGCGCGAGGTGTAGAAGCCGCGGCTGTCGTTGACGAGGATCGGCGTCTTGCGGATCGCGCGCACGTAGTCGAGCGCCATCGCGATCGCCTCGTCGCCGGTCTGCTTGCCCTTGATCACCTCGACCAGCATCATCTTGTCGACGGGCGAGAAGAAGTGGATGCCGACGAAGCGGTCCGGCCGCTTGGAGATTTCCGCGAGCGACGTGATCGGCAGCGTCGAGGTATTGGAGCCGAACACGACGTTCCCGCCGAGCACGGCTTCGGCCTTGGCGATCACCTCGGCCTTGACCTTGCGGTCCTCGAACACGGCCTCGACCACGAGATCGGCGCCGGCGATGTCGTTGTAGTCCGCGGTCGCCTTGATGCGGGAGAGCAACTGGTCCTTTGCTTCCGGCCTGGCGCGGCCTTTCTTGATCTGGCTGGAGATCAGCTTGTCGGAAAGCTGCTTCCCCTTGTCTGCCGATTCCTGATCCTTGTCGACGAGCACGACCTCGATGCCGGCGCTCGCGGTCACGTAGGCGATGCCCGCGCCCATGAAGCCGGCGCCGAGCACGGCCACTTTCTTGATCTTGCCCGGCGGGACGTTCGCCGGGCGGCGGGCGCCCTTGTTCAGCTCCTGCATGGAGACGAACAGCGAGCGGATCATCGCCGCCGCTTCCTTGGTGCGCAGGACGTTGGCGAAATAGCGCGACTCGATGCGCAACCCCGCGTCGATCGGCACCAGCAACCCCTCATAGACGCTCTTCAGGATCGCACGCGCGCCGGGATAGTTGTCATAGGTCTCGCGGCGGTAGAGGGCATTGGCCGGCGGCCACACCATCATGCCGGCCTTGGAATAGACCGGGCCGCCGGGCAGCTTGAAGCCGTCCTGATCCCAGGGCTGCACGGCCTTGCCGCCGTTCTTGATCCACGCTTTCGCGGTCTCGATCAGCTTGTCGGCGGGCACGACCTCGTCGACGAGCTTCAACTGCTTGGCCTTGTCGAGGCGGACCTGCTCGCCGCGCAGCATGAGCTGCAAGGCGTCTGCGGCCGGCACCATGCGCGGCAGGCGCTGGGTGCCGCCGGCGCCGGGGAACAGGCCGACCTTCACCTCGGGCAGGCCGAGGCGGGTCTTCTCGTTCTCCGAAGCGACCCGGTGATGGCAGGCGAGCGCGAGCTCGAAGGCGCCGCCGACCGCGGTGCCGTTGATCGCCGCGACCCACGGCTTCTTGCCGGTCTCAAGCCGGCGGTAGATCAGCGACATCTGCCGCGACTGGTCGAAGAACGCCTGCATCGCGGCCTTCTTGTCCTTCGCCTTGTCGATGTCCGGGATGACCTTGGCGAGCCCTTCCAGCATCGTGAGGTCGGCGCCGCCGGAGAAGGTGTCCTTGCCGGAGGTGACGACCGCGCCCTTGATCGCCGCGTCGCCGATCACCTTGTCGACGATGGCGGACAGCTCTTGCATCACCTCGACGGTGAAGACGTTCATCGAGCGGCCGGGCATGTCCCAGGTGACGAGCGCGATGCCGTCGGCGTCGACGTCGAATTTGAAGTTCTTGTAGCTCATTGGCACTTCTCCCACTGCGTCATCCTGAGGTGGCGGCCAAAGGCCGCCCTCGAAGGATGACGCGGTTCAATTCCCGCCGTCATCCTTCGAGGCTCGCGGCTTCGCCGCTCGCACCTCAGGATGACGGCCCGTTTCATTCTCACACCCGCTCGATGATGGTGGCGGTGCCCATGCCGGCGCCGATGCAGAGCGTGATCAGCGCGGTGGACTTGCCGGTGCGCTCGAGCTCGTCGAGCGCGGTGCCGAGGATCATGGCGCCGGTCGCGCCGAGCGGATGGCCCATGGCGATGGCGCCGCCGTTGACGTTGATGTTGGTGTCGTCGATCTCGAAATGCTGCATGAAGCGGAGCACGACCGCGGCGAACGCCTCGTTGATCTCGATCAGGTCGATGTCGGAGAGCTTCATGCCGGTTTTCTTCAGCACGCGCTCGGTGACGTCGATGGGGCCGGTGAGCATCAGCGCCGGGTCGGAGCCGATGGAGGCGAACGCGCGGATCTTCCCGCGCGGCTTCAGGCCGGCGGCCTTGCCGCCCTCCTTCGAGCCGACCAGCACCGCCGCCGCGCCGTCGACGATGCCGGAGGAATTGCCGGCGTGGTGCACGTGCTCGACATATTCGACATCCGGATGTGCCTGAATGGCAACCGCGTCGAAGCCGCCGAACTCGCCCATCTGCACGAACGAGGGCTTGAGCTGGGCGAGCGACTGCATGTCGGTCGTGGGCCGCATGTGCTCGTCGTTGTCGAGGATGGTGAGGCCGTTCACGTCCTCCACCGGCACCACGGATTTCTTGAAACGTCCTTCCGCCCACGCCTTCGCCGCGCGCTTCTGGCTCTGCACCGCGTATTCATCGACGTCGTCGCGGGAGAAGCCGTACTTGGTCGCGATCAGGTCCGCGGAGATGCCCTGCGGCATGAAGTAGGACTTGAGGGCAATGGAGGGATCGACCGGCCAGGCGCCGCCGGAGGCGCCGATGCCGACGCGCGACATCGACTCGACGCCGCCGCCGATGGCGATTTCCTTGGCGCCGGACATGACCTGCGCCGCGGCGAAATTCACGGCTTCGAGGCCGGAGGCGCAGAAGCGGTTGATCTGGATGCCCGGCACTTCCTTGCCGTAGTCGGCGGCAATCGCGGCGGAACGGGCGATGTCGCTGCCCGCCTCGCCCACCGGATCGACGCAGCCGAGCACCACGTCCTCGACCAGGATCGGATCGAGCTTGTTACGCTCCTTGATGGCGACGAGGCTCTGGCGCGCGAGCTCCAGCGCGGTGACTTCGTGCAGCGAGCCGTCGGACTTGCCGCGGCCGCGCGGCGTGCGGACGTGATCGTAGATGAATGCGTCGGCCATGGTTTCGATCCTTCCTGAAAACCGTTTCGTCCCAGCCGGCCCGCCCTGCTTATGTAATTGCGCCGGGCGATCCGGCCAGATGTTGCGCTCAGAATGCCTCGGCGGGAAGCGCCATCACGGCGTCGGCGCCGGACTGGATGCGGGCGAGGTGCGCGGCCGTCTCCGGCAGCATCCGCTCCATGTAGAAGCGGCCCGTCGTCAGCTTCGCGTCCATTTCGGCGGCGGCACCGTTGCCTTTGCTCTTCTTCTCCAGCGCGACTTTGGCGATCTGCGCCCACATGTAGCCGAGCTGCACCAGTCCGAAGAGGTGCATGTAATCGTAGGAGCCGGCGCCGGCGTTGTCGGGCTTCTGCATGGCGTTCTGCATGAACCACATGGTGGCCTTCTGCAGGTCGCCGAGTGCCGCTTCCAGCGGCTTCACGTAAGGCTGCATCGCCTCGTCGCCGGCGTGCGCCTTGATGAAGGCGGAGAGTTCGGCGAAATACGCCATCGCCGCGCGGCCGCCGTCCTTCGGCAGCTTGCGGCCGACGAGATCGAGCGCCTGGATGCCGTTGGCGCCTTCGTAGATCATGGCGATGCGCGCATCGCGCACGAACTGCTCCATGCCGTGCTCGGCGATGTAGCCGTGGCCGCCGAACACCTGCTGCGCGAGCACGGCGTTCTGGAAGCCCATGTCGGTGAGAAAGCCCTTCAGGACCGGCGTCATCAGGCCCATGTAGTCGTCGGCGGCCTGGCGCGTCTTCTCGTCCTCGCCCTGCATCACGAGATCGCCCTGCAGCGCGGTCCAGATCACGAAGGCGCGGGCGGCCTCGTTGAAGGCGCGCATGGTCATCAGCACGCGGCGGATGTCCGGGTGCACGATGATGGGATCGGCGGGCTTGTCGGGATTCTTCGGTCCCGTCAGCGAGCGGCCCTGCAGGCGCTCCTTCGCGTAGGCGACGGCGTTCTGGTAGGCGACCTCCGACATCGACAAGCCCTGCACGCCGACGCCGAGGCGCGCCTCGTTCATCATCGTGAACATGGCGTTCAGGCCGCGGTTCTCGGCGCCGATCAGCCAGCCGGTGGCGTTGTCGTAGTTCATGACGCAGGTCGAGTTGCCGTGGATGCCCATCTTCTCCTCGATGGAGCCGCACGACACGCCGTTCCTGGCCCCGAGCGAGCCGTCCTTGTTGACGAGGAACTTCGGCACGATGAACAGCGAGATGCCCTTGGTGCCGGCGGGCGCGCCTTCGATGCGCGCGAGCACGAGATGAATGATGTTGGACGCGAGGTCGTGCTCGCCGCCGGAGATGAATATCTTGGTGCCGGTGATCTTGTAGCTGCCGTCGGGCTGCGGCACGGCTTTGGTGCGCAGCATGCCGAGGTCGGTGCCGCAATGCGGCTCGGTGAGATTCATCGTGGCCGCCCATTCGCCGTTGGCGATGCGCGGCAGATACGTCTTCTTCTGCTCGTCGTTGCCGTGCAGGCGGATGGCGAGAAAGGCGCCCTGCGTGAGGCCCGGGTACATGGCGAAGGCCATGTTGGCCGATGTCATGAACTCGGTCATGATGATCGCGATCGTGTGCGGCAGGCCCTGGCCGCCGAACTCGGGCTCCATCGCGAGACCAATCCAGCCGCCCTCCGTCAGCGCGCGATAGGCTTCCTTGAAGCCCTTCGGCGTCGTCACGCTGCCGTCGGAATGGCGCTCGCAGCCTTCAAGGTCGCCGACGCGGTTGAGCGGCTGCAATACCTCTTCGACGAACTTGCCGCCTTCGGAGAGGACGGCCGCCACCGTGTCCGGCGTCGCCTCGGCGAAGCTCGGCACGTTGCCGTAGCGCTCGATGTGAAACACATCGTTGAGAAGAAAGAGGGCGTTCTCGACGGGCGCTTTGTAGGTCGGCATGGCTCTCCTCCACTTTATCGTTTGAGCATGATCTTTTCCGAAAACCGGTTCCCACTTTTCGGGATCATGCTCCGGCGCCGCGGGCGGCGAGCATCTCGGCCACCGCGGCGCGCGCTCGTTCCAGTTCGGCGAGCGCGCGATCGATCTCCTGGCGCTGCCGCTGCAGACGGTCGATCTGCTCGCGAAAACGCTCGTGCGCGACCTTCAGTTGCGTGACCTGGCCGTCGCCCAGGTCATACAGATCCAGCATGTCGCGGATCTCCTCGAGGGAGAATCCGACGCATTTGCCCATCAGCACGTATTTCAGGCGGGCGCGGTCGCGGCGCGAATAGAGGCGGTCCTGGCCCTCGCGGCGCGGCGCGAGCAGGCCCTTCTCTTCGTAGAAGCGAAGCGTGCGGGCGGTGACGCCGAACTCGCGGATGAGATCGCGGATCGTGAATTCATCCTGACCGGGCCGCGGCGCCGCGCCGGCGTCGAAACCGGCGACGAGGTCGGGCACCTCGGATCGTCCGACTTTTTGCGTCGATGTCCGCATCGGGCCTCTGATTCGGGATGGGTTGCCGCGCGGGGCGTTTCGATCCTGACGGCTCTCTTCCTACTCTCAGTTTACGTAAACGTCAACTTCGGCGCCGGCATTACCCTGGCAAGGGCACACCCGGAAATTTTTACGAAATGACAAGACCTTGGGCGGCGGGCGCGCATTTTGCCGGAAACCGGCAGCAGCCGCGGCCGCAATCCTGAAGCCTTCGTTACGCGCGGCGGCCCGATTAACCCGCCATTTACCATACCGATAGGAAAGTCCTCCCGGGGAGCGCGGCACCGTTTCATCCGGACGTCATTCATCGATCCGCATGCCGCGAGCAGAATCGAATGACCGGCAGCGTGCCGTGGAGCGTGAACGCGGTTGATCCGGAAGCCTGGGCCAATGCCCGGGATGCGGCGCGCCGCGAAGGATTGTCGGTCGGCGAATGGCTGGAAGCGACCATCCGCGACGCCGCCGGCCAGCAGGAACGCGGTGCGCGGCGCGGGAGCCGCGGTCCGTCTGCCGACGTATTCGAGCGAAGGCTCGATGACATCGCCGACCGGCTCGATCTCGCCGCCCGGCGCGCATCGGAGCCCGCATCCGCTCCGCGAGCGGCGCGCAGCGACAGCGCGTTGCACCACTCGATCGACGGTCTGACCGAGCGGATCGAACGGCTCGCCCGCGAAGTGAGCGCCGGCGATCGCCACGGCCCGTCCGAAATCCGCACCGCCATTCAGCGCCTCGAGGACCGCATCGACGACCTCGCGACGCGCGAGCGGCTTGCCAGCGCGAGCGTTCCCGCCGAGCTCGAGCGAAAGTTAGAGACGATCTCGCGCACGATCGAAAGCATGGGCCGGCGGCTGGAGATCGAGAACAACCGGTACGCCGCCACCGCCGTTCCCGCGTCGGTCGACGAGCTCGATTACGCCGTCGCCGAGATCATGATGCGGCAATCGGCGCTCGACGGCGTGCCACCGCCGCGCGAATTGCGCCGGCCCCTGCCCGAGCACCGCGGACCGGACCTGAGCGGCCTTGAAAGCCAGCTTCGCCTGATCACCGAAGAGATGCAGGCGATGCGCCGTGCCAGCACGCAGACGGAATCGATCGACGCGCTGCGCCGGGAATTCCGCCAGCTCGCCGGCAAGCTCAACGAGCTCGCGCCGCGGCATTCGCTCGCATCGCTGGAAGCCGCGATCGAATCCGTGGCGCAGCGGGTCGACCGCGCTTCGATCGCGCGCTCCGATGAGACGCTGTCGGAAGTCGTCGATGCACTGCACGACATCCGCTCGGCGCTCGCCGAAGTGCGTCCGGCGGAAAGCTTCAAGTCGGTGGAGCGCGACCTGCAAGAACTGTCGAGCAAGCTCGACAATCTGAACATCAAGGGCGTCGACGAACGCACGGTCGCGCGGCTGCAGCAGCAGACCACGGAAATCCGCGACCTGCTTTCGAGCGCCCTGCCGAGCGACGTGCTGAAGGCGCTGGTCGATCAGATCGAATTGCTCGTCCACAAGTTCGAGGATGGCGGTATCGGGTCGAACAACGCCGTTATCGACGTGCTGGAGGGACTGGAGCGCCGGATCGACGCCCTGTCGGAGCGGATCGATGCCGCGAGCCGGGAGGGTCCGTCGCCCGCGGCGATCGATGACATCCGTGCGCGGCTGGACGACCTGCAGGAGGCCGTCACCTCCACGGAGCGGCGAAGCGAGCCGAATTTCGAATCCGCCCTGCGAGCAATCGCGGCGAAGATCGATGCGACCGATGCGAGACTCGGCAATCTCGGCTCCATCGAGCGCGGGCTGAAGGAGCTTGCCGCGCAACTGCAGGAAGTCCGCGCCAGCACCATCGAAGCCTTTGCGAAGTCCGCCATTCAGCCGCCGCACGAAGCGGCTGCGCCGGAGCCGGCCAGACCGCACTGGGCGGAGCCGCTTGCCGACAAGCCGGAAATTGCGGCCGAGCCGCGCATCGTCGCCGTCCGCCCCGAGGCCCGCACGCCGGCCATTCCGTCCCGGTTCGTACCGGCGGTCGAGACGCCGGGCGGCATACCCGCCGATTTTCCGCTCGAGCCCGGTTCGGGCGTGCCGCGCTTTTCTTCACCAGACGCGACGCCGCGGTCCGCCCGGTCCGAGGCCGCCCCCGGCGAAATCGCTCCGCCGACCGCAAATGAAGAAGGCATGCGGACGTCGGACTTCATCGCCGCCGCACGGCGCGCGGCCCAGGCAGCGGCGGCCGAACCCGCCGGCTCGCCGGCCGTGCGGAGCACGGCCGCAACGCCCAAAGGGATCGGCTCCGTCTTCGGCAACAAGCGGCGGTCGCTCCTCATCGCCCTGGCCGCGTTTCTTGTCATCTTCGTCGCGCTGCGGTTCTTCGACGGACAATCGCTGCTTCCCTTCCGCTCGCCGTCCGCGCCGGCACCGAAGGCGTCGTCCACCCAGACGCCGCCGCCCGTCAGCCCGGCGCCCGCAGCGCCGCAGCCGCAGCCGGAAGGCCAATCGAACCTGCCCGCGCCGGCAGACGCCCTCGCCGCGCTGCCGCCGGCAGGCGTCATCGGCAGCGGTCATGACCTGTCATTCCTGAACGAGGGCGCCGATCCGAACACCACCGGCTCGACGGCCACGGCCAAGCCCGCGGGCGCGATCCAGACCGCCGCGGCTCCGGCGGGGACGGAAGCCGCGCCGGAAGGCGAAGGCGGGCTGCCGGCCGCGCTCGGCACCCCGGCGCTTCGCGCCGCCGCTGTCGCCGGCGACCCGGTCGCGGCCTACGAGATCGGCGTGCGCTACCTGGAAGGCCGCGGCGTGCGCGCGAGCATCGCCGAGGCAGCGAGCTGGCTCGAACGCGCCGCCGCCAAGGGATCGATGCCCGCCGCCTACCGGCTCGGCAGCATCCATGAGAAGGGATCGGGTGCCGCGAAAAACTCCGCCGAAGCAATGCGTTACTACACAATCGCGGCGGAGGGCGGAAACATCAAGGCGATGCACAACCTCGCGGTGATGATCGCCGAGGGGACGGACGGCAAGCCGGACTACCGCGCGGCCTCGCGCTGGTTCCGCATGGCCGCCGAGCGCGGCGTCCGCGACAGCCAGTACAATCTCGGGGTGCTCTATGCGCGGGGCCTCGGCGTGGAGCAGAACTTCGCCGAGTCCTACCGGTGGTTCTCGCTCGCCGCCAATCAGGGCGACAACGACGCCGGCGCCAAGCGCGACGACGTCGCCAAGCGGCTCGACGTGCAGAGCCTCGTCGCGGCCAAGCTCTCCGTACAGACATGGCAGCCGGCGGCGACCAAAGCCGACGCCAACGAAATCCGGCTCAAGCCGGAATGGGACAAGGCCGAGGCCGCGCCCCGCAAACGAACCGTCAAAAAATAAACGGTTCTTTCGCTCGTTTGATTGACAATCCGGGGCAGCCGCAGTTCATGCGGACAGCACCGCGACGCGGTGCCCGATCCCCACGCGGGATCCAAGTCCCGGGTCTTTCATCGTGTCGATCTACCTGCCGATCGCCGAGCTGCCGGTCAATCTTCTGCTCATCCTCGGCCTCGGGGTCGCGGTCGGATTCATCTCGGGCATGTTCGGGGTGGGCGGCGGCTTCCTGATGACGCCGCTCCTGATCCTGGTCGGCATTCCGCCGGCCATCGCCGTCGCCAGCGTTCCGAGCCACATGGCGGCTTCCTCCATGTCCGGCGCCATGACCTACTGGCGGAAACGGCTGGTCGACCTCGGGCTCGGGCTGGTGCTGCTCTCGGGCGGCCTGATCGGCACGGCGACCGGCGTCTGGGTGTTCTCGCTGCTGCGATACGTCGGCCAGCTCGATCTTGTCGTCGGCCTGTCATACGTGATCCTGCTCGGCATCGTCGGCGGCATCATGCTGATGGAGAGCGTGCGGGCGATCATCCGCGCGCGTAAGGGCGTGCCGCCGATCGTGCGGCGGCCGGGGACGCACGCCTGGTTCCACGGGCTGCCGCTGAAGCTGCGCTTCCGGCAATCGCGCATCTACGTGTCGGCGATTCCGGTCACCATCATCGGCTTCGGCATCGGCTTCTTCGGCGCGATCATGGGCATCGGCGGCGGCTTCCTGCTGATTCCCGCGCTCATCTATCTCATGCGCGTGCCGACCACGGTGTCGGTCGCGACGTCGCTGTTCCTTACGCTTTGCACCATGCTGCTGGCCACGGTGCTGCACGCGATGGAGAACCACTCCGTCGACATCGTGCTCGCGCTCGTGCTGATGATCGGCGGCGTGATCGGCGCGCAGTTCGGGGCGCGTGCCGGCCAGGCGATCCGCGCCGAGCAGTTGCGGCTGCTGCTCGCGATCCTGGTCGTCGGCGTCGCCGTGCGCGTCGCCATCGATCTCGTGATCACGCCGCAGGAGCTCTTCACCATCGTGCCCGGGGGACGCCTGCAATGAAGCGGCGGCCCGCCATCGCCGTTGCCTTCGCCGCGGCGCTCGCCGCCGGGACGCCGGCTTCTTCCGCGCTCGCGGCGGAGCGGCTCGTCACTTCGGTTTCGACGCACCGCGTGCTGATCACGTCGAACTTCACCGGCACGAGCGCCGTGCTGTTCGGCGCGATCGAGGACGACGGGACGACCGTGCCGCGGCCGGCCGGCTATGACGTCGTCGTGACGGTGCGCGGCCCGACGGAGACCGTCGTCGCGCGGCGCAAGTCGCGCGTGCTCGGCATCTGGGTGAACACGGAGTCGCGGCAGTTCATCGACGTGCCGTCCTATATCGCCGTGCTGTCGAACCGGCCGCCGCAGGAGCTGGGCGCGCCCGAGTTCCTGCGGCGCAACCGCATCGGCCTTGCCAACCACACGCTGCGGCAGCGGATCGGCGGCGACTTCGGCGACGTGGTGCCGCAGGACCCGTTCCGCGTCGCGTTCCTGCGCGTGAAGATGGACCAGGGCCTCTTTCACGAGGAGCCTACCGGCCTCACCTTCATCACGCCGCGGCTGTTCCGCGCCACGGTGCCGATCCCGGGGATCGCGCCAACCGGCACCTACGAAGTCGAGACGCTCCTGCTGTCCGGCGGCGAGGTCATCGCGCGGGAGGCGACGGCGATCGAAGTGGTGAAGACCGGCTTCGAGGAATTGTTCGCCCGGGCGGCGCGCGACCACGGATTCCTGTACGGGCTCGCGACCGCATTCCTGGCGCTGGGGACCGGAATTCTCGCGAATTTCCTGTTCCGGCGCGAGTAACGGCGGACAGGCGGCGGTCTCGCAGCCCGCTGCGTGCCGTGCTAAATGACCCGCATGGCAAACGGAACGATCGACCGATTCTTCGGCGGCTCGCCGCTCTGGGTGGTGGTGCGGCTGATCCTGCTTTCCATCGTCATCGGCGTGCTTCTGTCGGCGCTCGGGCTCGACCCGTTCGACATCGTGCGGAGCGTCGAGCGGCTGATCCGCCGCATCGTCGATCTCGGCTGGGACGCGGTGGTGTGGCTGTGGCGCTATTTCCTGCTCGGTGCGGTGCTCGTCATCCCGATCTGGGTGATCGTTCGCATCGTGCGCTCGGCGAGCGGAAAATAATCGTCAGCGTTTCTTAACGTCGCCGCCGACCGCATCGGCGAGCGACGGGAAGCCGCCGCGCGTGAGCCGCGCCAGAAGGCCGTCCTTGATCGTGCGCACGAGGCTGAAGCCCTTGTAGGTGAGGCCGGTGTAGAGCTGCAGCAGGCTCGCGCCGGCGCGGATCTTGCGCCAGGCGGCGTCCGCCGAATCGATGCCGCCGACGCCGACCAACGGGAAGGCGCCGTCCGCCCGCTGATAGGTCTCGGAGAGCAGCCAGGTCGAGAGCGCAAACAGCGGCTTGCCCGACAGGCCGCCCTCCTCGCGCGCATTGGGATCGCGCAGGTCGCGGGAGCGGCTGACCGTCGTGTTCGACACGATCAGGCCGTCGATGCCGCGCTTCTTCGCGACGTCCACCACTTCGTCGAGCTCGGCGAGCGAAAGATCGGGCGCGATCTTCAGGAGCATCGGCTTCGAGGCCGCCACGCGGTCGCGCGCTTCGATGGCGCGGGCGAGCAGATCGTCGAGCACGGCACCGGCCTGCAGGGCGCGCAGCCCCGGCGTGTTCGGCGACGAGACGTTGATCGTGAGATAGCTCGCGTAGGGCGCAAGCATCTCGATGCCCTTCGCATAGTCGGCGATGCGGTCCTTGCTGTCGCGGTTGGCGCCGACATTGACACCGACGATGCCGGTAATCCCGCCGCGGGCGCCGAGCCGCGTGCGCGCGGCCTCCGCGCCCTCGTTGTTGAAGCCGAGGCGGTTGACCACCCCCTCGTCGGCCGGCAGCCGGAACACGCGCGGGCGCGGATTGCCGGCCTGCGGGCGCGGCGTCACGGTTCCCACCTCGACGAAGCCGAAGCCGATGCGGAGCGCGGCGTCCGGCACCTCGGCGTTCTTGTCGAAGCCGGCGGCGAGCCCGACGGGATTGGGGAAGGAAAGCCCGAAGGCGGAGACCGCGAGCCGCGGGTCGTCGCGGCCGGCGCGCGGGAACGGGAGCGCTGCCAGCGCGCGCACGGCAAGCCGATGGGCGTCCTCGGGATCGAGGCGCCGGGCGAGCGGAAGGGCGAGATCAAGGAGCGAGAGCACGGGAGAATCGAGCGCGACGCTATAGGCCGCCATTGCGGCCTGCAAGGGGCGTTGGCGTGGCGCCGGCGTCACAGTCCTGTGGGTTTGCGCCCGCCGCAATCCGTGTTATGGACGCGCAAGCCTTGGGTGCTTATTCCTAGCACCGGCCGGCTATCAGCAAACCGACGGGCTCGCCATGGCCAACATGCTCACCCATCCGCAGGTCTGGAACGCGATCGACCGTCTCGCCGCCCGCTACGGCTATTCGGCGTCGGGACTCGCCAAGAAGGCGGGGCTCGACCCCACCTCGTTCAACAAGTCGAAGCGGGTGACGCCGGAGGGGCGGCCGCGCTGGCCTTCGACCGAGTCGATCGCGAAAATCCTCTCGGCGACTGGCGCCTCGGTGGACGAATTCATCTCGCTGCTCAGCAAGAAGAGCCGGCGTTCGGCGCCGCGGCCGGTGCCGGTGATCGGCTTCGCCGAGGCGGGCTCGGGCGGCTATTTCGACGACGCGGGCTTTCCGGTCGGCACCGGCTGGGACGAGATCGTGTTCCCCGACATCGACGATGAGAACGCCTATGCGCTCGAGGTCTCCGGCAACTCGATGGAGCCGCTCTACCGCAAGGGCGACGTCCTGGTCGTGTCGCCGAACGCCAAGCTGCGCGCCGGCGACCGGGTCATCGTGAAGACCAATTCGGGCGAAGTGCTGGCGAAGGAGTTGAAGAAGAAGACCGCGAAGGCGATCGAGCTGCGCTCGCTCAACCCGGCGCACAAGGACCGGGTGCTGCCCGCCTCCGAGGTGGAATGGATCGCGCGCATCATGTGGGCGAGGCAATAATTCCCATCCCGCCTCATGGTTCGAGACGCGCCGCTTCGCGGCGCTCCTCACCATGAGGCGGGAATATATCCATTCAACAAAAAAAGCTCCCTCATGCTGAGGAGCGCCCGTAGGGCGCGTCTCGAAGCATGAGGGAGCTATGACAGACGCTACGCCGAGCGGGCGAGCGCGCCGTCGATCATGGCGATCGTGTTGTCGATGCCATAGACGGCGACGAACGAGCCGAAGCGCGGGCCTTTCTCCTGCCCGAGCAGCACCTGATAGAGCATGTTGAACCAGTCGAGCGAGACGCCGGGCTTGCCGTCTTTGGCTTTCTTCTTGTGGTCGAGGAACGGCTCGCGGCGGCCGATCTCATAGACCACGTCCTGGATCTGCGCGGCGTCCGCGCTCACGGGCAATTGCGAAAGCGCGTCGCGCAGGTCCGTCAGCGCCTTGCGCTCGTCCGCGGTCGGCTCGCGGAACTTCTTCTGCGGCAGTACGAAATCGCGGAAATACTGGATCGCGTAGTCGACCATGCGGCCGAGCTTCGGGTGCGTCTGCCGCGTGACGCCCGGGCGGTAGCGGCCGATGAAGCCCCACAAGGTCTCGGCGTTCTCCGCATTCGACGAGGAGACGAGGGTCAGCAGCATCTGGAACGACACGGGCATGTCGGCCTTGGGCGGATTGCCGGAATGGATGTGCCAGACCGGGTTGCCAAGCCGCTGCCGCCAGTCCTGCCGCTCGTACGCCTCCAGGAACTGCTGGTATTCGTCGACGTGGCGCGGGATCACGTCGAAATAGAGCCGCTTCGCCGCCTTCGGCTCTCTATACATGAACAGCGAGAGCGATTCCGGGCTCGCGTAGCGCAGCCATTCCTCGATGGTGAGGCCGTTGCCCTTGGACTTGGAAATCTTCTGGCCCTGCTCGTCGAGGAAGAGCTCGTAGTTGAAGCCTTCGGGCGGCAGGCCGCCAAGCGCGCGGGCGATCTGGCCCGAGAGCTTGACGGAATCGATCAGGTCCTTGCCGGCCATCTCGTAGTCAACGCCGAGCGCGACCCAGCGCATGGCCCAGTCGGGCTTCCATTGCAGCTTGACGCGGCCGCCGGTGACCGGCGTCGTCACCCGCTCCTTCGTCTCCGGGTCTTCGTAGGTGATGGTGCCGGCCTTGGGGTCATGAGCAATGATCGGCACCTGCAGCACATGGCCGTTGCGCGGCGAAACCGGCAGGAACGGCGAATAGCTCTGCGCGCGCTCCTCGCGCAGCGATGGCAGCATGATCGCCATCACCTCCTCGTAGTGCGCGAGCACCTTGAGCAGCGCCTCGTCGAAGCGGCCGGCGCGATAGCACTGCGTCGACGACAGGAACTCGTATTCGAACCCGAACTGATCGAGGAAGGCGCGGAGCCGCGCATTGTTGTGCTCGCCGAAGCTCGGATGCGTGCCGAACGGATCGGGCACGCTGGTGAGCGGCTTGTTCAGGTGCTCGGCCAGCATCTCCCGCTTCGGCACGTTGTCCGGCACCTTGCGGAGGCCGTCCATGTCGTCGGAGAAGGCGATCAACCGGGTCTTGATCCTGTCGCCGGTGAGGACGCGAAAGGCATGGCGCACCATCGTGGTGCGCGCGACCTCGCCGAAGGTGCCGATGTGCGGCAGACCGGACGGACCGTAGCCGGTCTCGAAAATGACCTCGTCCTTCGGCCGTTTCTTCAGCCGCGCCACGATTTTCCGCGCCTCCTCGAACGGCCAGGCATTCGAGGTTTCGGCGGCGGTGCGCAGATCGTTGGCAAGCGTGGCGGTAGTCATCTTCTTTCCCAAGTTTGCCGCGTGCCTAGCGCAGAACGCGCCGCCATGCCAGCGGCGTCAGCCTCATGGTGAGGAGCCCTTATGCCTCATCCTTCGAGACGCTCTCGCTACGCGAGAGCTCCTCAGGATGAGGCGTAAGGGCGTCTCGAACCATGAGGCGCTTCATTAATAAAATCCGACCGGGAAGTAGCGCAGATAAAGATCGGCCATGACGCCCTTCTCCCACAGGCGGAACAGGGCGTAGTTGAGGGCGAGGCGCAACGCCTCGTTGTCGCGCTTGACGGCGATGCCGACGCCTTCGCCAAAGTAGAGGCTCTCGGTGAAGGGGCCGCCGCGGAACGCGCAACACTGCTCGGAGCTCGTGCCGTTGAGCCAGAACGCGAGCGCGATGCCGTCGCCGAACACGAGATCGACCTCGCCCTTCTTCAGGGCGGCGAGCGCATCCTCAAGGCTCGGGCGGCTCTGGATCGCGGTCTCGGCGAAGAAGGCGCGCAAATATGCCTCGTGGGCGCTGCCGGCGACCACGCCGACGCGGCGGCCGGCGATCTTCTCCGGCGTCACGTCGTCGGGCGGAAAACCCTTCGCGGCGGCAAAGCGGGCGGGCGTCCGGTAATAGCGGTCGGTGAAAGCGACGCGCTGGCGCAGCTCCGGCGTCACGGCCAGCGAGGCGACGATCGCATCGCCGCGATTCTCGTCGAGCGCGGACAACAGCGTATCGAAGCGGCGCACCTGGATCGTGCAGGTGACGTTGAGCTCGAGGCAGATCGCGCGGGCGAGATCGACGTTGAAGCCGATCGGCTGGTCGCCCGGCCCGCGAAAATTGAAGGGCGGGTAGTCCTCCTCGGTGAGGAAGCGGATCGCGCTGAGACGGCCAAGGTCGGGGCGTTCGGGCCGTCGCTTCGGGTCCCAGAAGCCGGGGACTTCCACCTGCCCGGCCTGCTGCGCGGGCGCGGGCGGGATGGCCGCGGTCACTGCCGCCGCCATGGCCACGCCGAAGATTGCGGCCGCCCTCGCCTTCAAGCCCTGCATCCGGAAATCCTGAAACAGCGGAGAATCCTACCGCCGTGCAAGCGTTTGTAGCCGTGCTAAGCTTCCTAGCCTAGAGGCGGGCTTGGGGGCCTCCAGTATGCGTGAGTTTCCGGCGCGGCCGGTCCGCCAGCAGGCGGCGGGCCGCGCGGCGCGTAAGGTTTCGGCGAGCGCGCAACCGCGGAAGGGGCCGCGGGCGGCGAACCTTTCCCCCGAGCTTGCGGCCTTCGAGGGCATGGCCGATCCTGCGCTGCTGGAAGCCGCGGCGCGGCGAGCCGAGTTCATCGGCGTCGGCGTCGACGAAGTGCTCCGCTGCCACAAGATCCTGCCGCCCGACCAGATCGCGGCGGCATTGGCGGAGAAGCTCGGCCTTCCGCTCGACCCGCTCGACGACGATTTCCGCCCGCACGCGCTGGAAGCCGCCTGCGCCGGCGTGCTGGCGCGGGCCGCGCCGGACGGGGAAACGCAGATCACGGTGGCGCCGCGCAGCGACGGGGTGCAGCGGCTTGCCGATGCGATCGCGGAGGAGCCGCAGCTTGGGCGGCACCTGCGGCTTGCCGCACCCGAGCGGCTCGCCGCGCGCGTGCGGAAAGTCTGCGTGCAGGAACTTTCCGATGCGGCGATCTACGGATTGCACCGGCGGCGGCGCGATCTGTCGGCGGTCGCCTATGGCGCGAGCCAGTTGCGCCGGTTCACCATCGGTTTCAGCGCGGCGGTGATCGCCACCGGCATTCTTGCGCCGGCGCTGCTCCTGATCTCGCTCGAATATTTCCTGGCGTTCTGCTTCATCACCTGGACGTTCGTCCGCACGCTCGCCTGCCTGTTTCCGCAAGAATCACCGTCGATGCCGCGAATCCCGGAGCGGCTTCTGCCCGTTTACACGATCATCCTGCCGCTCTACCGGGAGGCGCCGGTGGTCGCCAAGCTGATCGCAGCGATCCAGCGGCTCGACTACCCGCGCGAGAAGCTCGACGTGAAGCTCCTGCTCGAGGAAGAAGACCTCGAGACGCGGGAGGCCGTCGCCCGCCTCGACCTTGCGGCGCCTTTCGAGATCATCGCGCCGCCGAAGGACGGCCCGCGCACCAAGCCGAAGGCGCTCGCGGCGGCACTCCCCTTTGCACGCGGCTCGTTCGCGGTCGTCTATGATGCGGAGGACGAGCCGGAGCCGGACCAGTTGCGCAAGGCGCTCACCGCGTTCGCGGAAGGGCCGCCGGAGCTTGCCTGCGTGCAGGCGAAACTTGCGATCGACAATGTTTCCGACGGCTGGTTCAGCCGGCACTTCGCCAGCGAATATGCCGGCCATTTCGACGTGCTGTTGCCGGCGCTCACGAAACTCAACCTGCCGATCCCGCTCGGCGGCACGTCCAACCATTTTCGCGGTATTAGGTAGCAAACTCACCTAGCCAAAAAGATCGGGTTCCCGCTTCGGCGGATAGAACAGCCCAACGATGATCCAAGCGTTCGGGAATTGGTGCACCGTCCCGACGAAAAAGTGCGTGTCGTACTTCTCAATCATTTCTTTCTCGAAGCGATTGCGAAATGCCGCCTCCCATTGGTCACCATATTCGCGGCGCCAGCGTCGATACGCCTCTCCCATTTCCCAATCGGTGCACAGCATCGTGTGCCACTTGCAATCGGCATCGCCACATCGAAACTCATACCTGAAATCGAAGGGTATTTTCTCTAGCGTGTGCTCAGGCGCCTTCTGAAAGAGCGTATCCTGTTTCAGGATGGACTCTTGCGCGGGGGTCCAACCCGCCTCTTCCGCAGGCTGAATGAGAAGCCGCTTGATTTCGTGAGGTCTAAATATCCCGAGCGTCGGCGATCCATGCTCATCGCGCTCTCGCTGAATCTGGCACAGAGACGGGCGGCGCAGGGGTTCAAGTATCTCGCGGCGTGCCCGCCATCCGTCTTTGGTCCCGACGCTTTCTCCGACCGTGATCGAATCTGGATTGATCTTGTAGCTTTCAGGTCTGCCGTCCGATGCCTTCAATAGGCTCAATTCGATCCATTGCCATTTGCTGAAACGCCTTTCCTCGTCCATCAGTCGATAAGGTACGGGAAATAATCGTATCCACTCGCCCGCGTCTGTGACGCCGGCCGTGCAGGAAGCCTCAATGCTTTTCGCCGAAGGAACCGGGTAGGTTCGCACCGTGATCAAAGCGCGCTTCTTGACCCAGTCCGGCATTGCAGCGCCCCCGCTGCTAGAGATCGAAGCCTTGCAGTCCTTGATCTTCGAGCGCCATCGAAATTCGGTGCCGATGGCACTCTGTTGGGTCGCACTCCATGCAGAGCATGGCGACCGGATACCCGAAATTCAGAAACCGATGCAGGTTGTTTTGAAAGTGCGTCTCAACGACCTTCTCATCATACCATTGCCAGATAGTCTCCCGCGTCCCCGTCTCGACGGCCTTTGCCCTCACTTCACGCGGAACGCCCCACTCTCTCAAATGAAAATAGGCTATGCCGAGTTGCTCTAGCGCGCGTTGGAGGTTGCTCTTGCTCAGCTCCGGTCTGTACATACTGACCGGATTGTATCGAATGTCCACGACGCACTGCACATCGACCGCTGAAAGGGCGTCGAACAGATCCTTTGTCGTTCGGCCTTCGTAGCCAACCGTAAAGAAATCAGCACATTCCGGCTCGCGCGCTTCATTCCATAGGGCCTTACTTTCGGCCCGCGCGCGCGGCGACTTTGTTGGTAGCTTTAGCGGGCGGGGCGTCTTGATCAAAGAGCGATTCCTTCAGTTGCCAATGGATTATTCCGTCGCTTTCTCTTTTTCTTATTAATCCGATATCCGCCTCCATGCGGTGGACCCATTGGTTGTTCGGGAATGCATGGGGCAGCGCCGCCTTGGTACGGATTTCGGTCCACGTAAGAGGTTGGCCAGCTTCCCTCAGAACGGCTGCGATCTTCGACTTGAAGTCGTCGAAGGACATCCGCGCTTTTTTGTCGGGCTGATTCCAGAGGGCGCTGTGGCAGGCCGGGCAAACGCGGGGCTCTTCGTCGCCCCGCGGAATCCACTCGTGGGCGCACCGGTCGCAGCGGAATCCCATGACCGTGATCGGTACTCTAGCCATCTTCGCTCCGGCCTCTCGACCGGCGGAGAATAGGCCAAAAACGCTGATTTGCAAATGTTGATTAGCAAATCAACATTTGCTAGAAGATAGCAATGAACAAGGATTTAGCTGGCAAAGCGCCCCGGCCGCATTCGCGGTCCGGGGCCTTTTGCTTTTTGGGCCGGGGCTGGTTGCCGCTCTGCTTGGCTATCCACCTAGGCGAGTTTGGGTCCGATCCCCAACCGGTCCACCTTACTTACCCTTGGAGACGGTAATTCCAAGGGTCTTGGCGCCGTCAACGAATGAAATCCCGTCAGCCTCCAGCGCAGCTTTCATTGCCGCTAGATTATTCCGGGTCGGCTCGCGCCGGCCGGCCTCGAAATCGCGCACGGTCGAGACGCCAACGGTTGCCGCCTTCGCAAGCTCCTCTTGCGACAGGTTCAGCCATGCACGGGCTGCCCGGCACTGTTCTGGCGTCATATAGCCCTGATACCAGCCTAAATTATTTTCGTCAACGTCAACGTTTATTGTTGACATCATCAGTTTCAGTACTTATCAATGAGGTCAACGGAAAACGTTGGCCCCATGTCTCAGCACTTCCTCCTCAGCGCAAAGGCCCGGACGCTCAGTCTGGCGAAGGTCGCGCGCATGACGGACGAAGAGGCCCACGAAGCCTTTCGCATGATCCGTTGGGCCGACACCAAAGGCGAACCGGTCTGCGTTCGCTGCGGCTCGCTGGACTCCTATAACTACAAGACCCGCAAGCTATATCGCTGCAAGGCTTGCTCTCACCAATTCAGCGTCACCTCCGGCACGATCTTCGCCAGCCGCAAACTTCCGGTGCGCGACTACCTTCTCGCCATCGCGATCTTCGTGAACGGCGCGAAGGGTCACAGCGCTTTGCAGCTAAGCCGCGATCTGGATTGCCAGTACAAGACGGCCTTCGTGCTGGCGCACAAGCTTCGCGAAGCCGTGGCGGCTCAGACCAACGGCAAGAACGTCGCTGGCGAGGTCGAAATCGACGGCGCGTACTTCGGCGGCTACGTGAAGCCCGCCAACCACGTTGAAGATCGCGTTGACCGTCGCAAAGCGCAGCATCAAACCGGCAAGCGCAAGGTCGTTGTCGCCATGCGCGAGCGCAACGGTTCAACGCTGGCTTCCACGTTCAAGTCCGAAGGCGAAGCCATCCCGACCATCGCGAAGCGTGTTGCGGCTGGCACCATCGTTCATGCCGACGAAGCCTCGCATTGGGACAGTCTGCACGCGCTCTATGTAACGAAGCGCATTAATCACAGCGAAAACTATTCCGATGGCGAAGCCTGCACCAATCAGGCGGAGAGTTTCTTTAGCCGCCTGCGCCGCGCGGAAATCGGTATGCACCACCATATCGCCGGTTCGTACCTCAATGCCTACGCATCCGAAATGGCGTGGCGCGAGGACAACCGGCGCGTCTCTAACGGCCTTCTGTATGTCGCGATGGCGAATGCGGCGCTGACGCATCCGGTATCGCAGCAATGGAAAGGTTACTGGCAGCGGAGTGCAAAATGAAACCGGCTCGCACCGAAACCTATGAACACACAGTTTCCGGCTTGCTCGCCAAGCGCGCCGATCTGTTCAACGAAGCGGAGCGAATCCGCGACCGGCTGGCCGAAATCAAAAACGATGTGAGCGCGCTAGACCGCGTTCTCGGCACCTTGGGCTACACGGGCGATCTCAACGCCGAAATGCCGCGCCAGAAGCGGGACGTGATTTTCGGCAAGGGTGAGTTGACTCGCGCAATCTTGGACGAATTGCGAGGTGCTTCCGGCCCCCTAACCAGCCGAGAAATCGCCCAAGCAATCGTTGCGCTTGGGGGACACGACGCGCGCGACCGCAAGTACGTCTCGGACCTTACTCGGCGCGTCGGAAAGGCATTGCGGCAACAGCGCGATGAAGGGATTGTGCGTTCGGGCGTTGACAACAAGGGCAATGTGATGTGGTCGCTGCGCGTGCTCCACCGCTAAGCGGTGCGCCGCGCTCGCTTCGGCCTTTTTCGTTCAACTTGCTGCACCATAAGCGGCTCGTCCAAATCCAACACTTCCTGCCTAACGCTCGCCAGCCCGCCAGGAATTACCAATCTTAGTGGGGGCGATTCCCGAATTTCCGCTGGCGTTGGAGCCTTCGGCAGTTTCTTTGCAAAGGCCCGCCGGGCCGCGGCCGCGGTATCAATCAGGTCGAGAACAGGGGGCAAATTTGGCTTTTCACCGGACAGAAGCTGGCCGACCGTAAATATTTGCACTGCCGGCCGCACCTTGTTGAATGTTTCTACTGAGCCCGCGTCCCGAGCTGCCTGCTCCATGGCCCTTGTCGGCGGATGCAGCGTAATCATGAGGCCGATATCGGCACCTTGATTTTTCATAGAACCGATCAATTCGCGGACATGCTCTGCATGAATATTTTTCCCACCCTTCACAGAAACGATACCCCGCTTAGCAGTGGCGGCATCGTCCATATAATAGAGCATTCCATCAACACCCTTGTCCGCGCCACGCTTCCCGCCATCGCGAGGCGTTCCGTCCACCAAAGTAAGCGCCCACAGTTGAAAATCGTGGGGATCGGAATCGAATAGAGCATGCGCCCCATCCACATCTAGCGGGACACCCTCAACTGCGTAGTCGCGGTCGCGCTTAAGTTTCATTCGCCGCAAACGCTTTTCTACAACGTCAATCGCAAGGACCGTCACATCAATTCCGATCCAATTCCGGCCGAGCTTCTGTGAAGCCTCGATCGCCGTACCGCACCCGCAAAACGGGTCTAGAACCACATCGCCCGACTTCGTGCTCAACTTCACGATTCGTTCAAGCAGAGCCAAAGGCTTTTGCGTCGGATAGCCAAGACGCTCTTGGGCCTGCGAATTAATCGGCGGTATATCGGTCCAGACATCGTCAAGCGGCAAACCGCGCTGTTCATCTAGATACCGCTTCAACTGAGGCACACGACCCGGTGCAGTCTGGACTATCAATCCGTCCCGGTGCGCTCGCCGCATTCGCTCACGAGTCCAGCGCCACACTCTCGTAACGCCAAGAAATTCATATGTAAGATTCGGTCGATTTCGATTCGGGTTGATAAGGCTATCCAGCCGGTACCTGCGCCCAGCGTCCAAATGAACATACTTAGCCGCCGTCTTGGGTGGCAGCGCATCGGGATCATACGGCGCGAACGCCTCATCCCCGTTCCAAACGGCATCGGCGCCGGCATAGAACAGAACCACATCGTGATTTGTCGGTAGCCGGCGCGTCATGAGCGACTTGCCAGTAGAGCGGCGCCAAATAATTTCATTGCGAAACGAGCCGGCCCCGAAAATCTGGTCCAACACGATCTTGAGGTAGTGGCTGGCTCCGGCGTCACAGTGCAGGAACAAGCTGCCGGACGGCTTGAGTACGCGTCGCAGCTCCAAGAGCCTCGCGCCCATCATGGCCAGATAAGCCATAAGGTCGCTCTTCTGCATGAAATTGTTCAAGGAAACGAGAATGTCGAACGCTGGCGATCCGCTTTGCTGGACGTGCTTCATCGCTTGGTCGGCCGCAGGACCCCACCGCCACGTATCCTCGAAGGCCTTGTATTGCGCACTCTGTTCGCCGCTAGGCGACCTGTAGAGCACGTTGTATGTCGCTTGGCTGTTGAACGGCGGGTCCAAATAGACCAAATCGACGCTGGCGGTCGGCATGCCTTTCAGCACGTCGAGATTGTCACCAAAGTAAAGCTTGTTGGTGCCGTCCCTTTTACTCATGGCACAGCCCTCCCGCGCGGTGATTCGCCGGTTAACGAGTGGTTAAGGAAAGGGAACAAACGTGAACGGGGCCGCGATCTTCCCCGGCTTGGTTAATGCCGGGGGCGCGGTGTCCCGATGTGGGGCAGGTGAGTTTGCTACCTAATACCGCATTTTCGCATGGAGGCGCTGCGCGAGACCGGCGGATGGGACCCGTTCAACGTCACCGAGGACGCCGATCTCGGCATGCGGCTCGCGCGGTTCGGCTATCGCGTCGGCGTCATCGACTCGGCCACCTGGGAGGAAGCGCCGGTCGGCTTCGGCCAGTGGCTGCGCCAGCGCACGCGCTGGTTCAAGGGCTGGATGCAGACCTGGGTCGTGCATATGCGGCAGCCGCTGCGGCTCATGCGGGAGCTCGGCTTGCGCGGCTTCCTGGCGCTGCAACTGCTCGTCGGCGGCACGGTGCTGTCGGCGGTGGTGCATCCGATCTTCATGGCGGTGGTCGTGGACGACATCCTCGCCGGCGAGTTCTTTGCGTTCGGCGAGACGGTCGAGGAATCCTTCCGCAAGGCGCTCGCGGTCGCGGTGCTGGCGGTCGGCTACCTCGGCTCGGGCGTACTCGGGCTCGTGGGTCTCGCGCGGCGCAGGATGCTCGGGATCGCCTGGGTTCTGCTGACGATTCCCGTCTATTGGCTGCTGCTGTCGTTCGCAGCATGGCGCGCGCTCTATCATTTCGTGCGGAACCCCTATGCGTGGGAGAAGACGCCGCACGGGCTCGCGCGCTCGTCGCGGCGCGGCGGGCGCGGGCGGGCGGATGCCTCGATGCGTTCGCGAAGCCGGCGCCCGTGATGGACGGGGCCAGGGCGAGCCTCTAGTTTGGTGCCGGACCAGCCGCCTGCCGGGGGATTCGGCTATGCAAATCAAGGACATCCTTCACGTCGCCATCAAGACGATGGACCTCGAGGCCACCAACAAATTCTATGCGGAGGTCCTCGGCCTCAAGGTTGACCCCAACCGGCCGGAGACGATCCCGGCGCCCGGCACCTGGTTCGATTTCGTCGGCACGCAAATCCATGTGATCGCGGGGCCGGCGGCCTATGGCGAGACCGACCAGAACGCCTATGGCGGCGGCAACATCGACCACTTCGCGGTGCGGGCGGTCGGCTACGACGCCTGGCGCGCGCACCTCGAAAAGCACGGCGTCGACTACCGGCAGAACAACGTGCGCAACCTCAACCAGTGGCAGATCTTCCTGCGCGATCCGAACGGGATCGTGATCGAGCTGCAGTTCCTGGTGAAGGACGAGCCGCCGGGCTCCAAGGGGCCCGACGGAACGAAGCAATACAGGTTCGGGTATTTCTAGCCCGCGTTCGTCCCCGCGAAAGCGGGGACCCAGGGCGGCAGCCGGATGAGCAAGCTGCTCTGGATTCCCGCTTACGCGGGAATGAGCGGTGAATTACAGGACTTGCGTCAGGCCGCAGCAGCGGCAGCCGGACGTATGGCGCGGCGGTCTTCCTTGATCATGGCGGCGCCCTTCTCGCCGATCATCATCGACGGCGCATTGGTGTTGCCGGAGATCACGTTCGGCATGATCGAGGCGTCGACCACGCGCAAGCCGTCGATGCCGCGCACGCGCAGCCGCTCGTCGACGACTGCCATCGGGTCCTGCCCCATCTTGCAGGTGCCGCTCTGGTGGAAGACCGTGATCACGGTCTTGCGCGCATAGGCGAGGATCTCGTCGTCGGTCTGCACGTCCCTGCCGGGGAAGATCTCCTCCGGCTCGAAGCGGGCGAGCGCGCGGCCGGAAACGATCTTGCGCGTGAGGCGAATCGCGTCGACGGCGACGCGCTGCGACTCGGGCGTGGCGAGGAAGTTGTGCAGGATCGCCGGATGCGCGTGCGGGTCCGCGCTCTTGATGCGCACGTAGCCGATGCTCTGCGGGCGCACGACGGCGATGCCGCAGGTGAAAGCGGGAAACGGATGCAGCGGCCCGCCGAAGCGGTCGGAGCTCGCCGGCGACACGTGGTAGTGCAGGTTCGGCGTGTCCTGCGACGGATCGCTGCGGGTGAAGGCGCAGAGCTGCGGCGGCTGCACGCTCATCGGCCCGCGCTTCGTCAGCAAATAATACGCGCCCATCGCATAGCGGCGAAGCGGGCTCACCACCCATTGATTAAGCGTGACCGTGTTCCTGACGCGGAAGATGCAGCGGATCTGCCAGTGGTCTTGCATATTCTCGCCGACGCCGGGCAGCTCGTGCACGAGCGAAATGCCGTGCTGGCGCAGGAGCGCGCCGGGCCCGACGCCGGAGAGCTGGAGAATCTGCGGCGAGCCGATGGCGCCGGCGGCGAGAACGATCTCGCCGCGCGCATCCGCGCTCTTCGGCTCGTTGCCTTCCCAGAAGTCGACGCCGACCGCGCGCTTGCCCTGGAAGCGCAAGCCCTTGACGTGCGCGTGGGTCAGCACACGCAGGTTCGGACGGTTCATCACGGGATGCAGGAACGCTTGCGCCGCCGAGTTGCGCTTGCCGTTCTTGATGGTGCCCTGGAAATAGCCGACGCCCTCGTTGTCGCCGCGGTTGTGGTCGTCGCTCGGCGGAATGCCGTAGTCGAGCGCCGCCTGCTTCCAGGCTTCGATCACGTCCCAGCGGATCTTGTTTTCCTGCACGTGCAGCTCGCCGCCGGCGCCGTGCGCCTCGTCGGCGCCGCGCGGATATTTCTCGATGCTCTTGAAGTACGGGAGCACATCGTCCCAGCCCCAGCCGACGTTGCCGAGCTGGCGCCAGATGTCATAGTCGCGGGCGTGGCCGCGGATGTAGCACATGGCGTTGATCGAGGACGATCCGCCGAGCACCTTGCCGCGCGGCACCGGCGTCACGCGGTTGTCGGCGAAGGGCTCCGGCTCGCTCTCGTAGCACCAGTCGACCTCCTTGTTGCCGAGGAGGAAGGGCAAGCCCGCCGGCGTGTGAATCCAGAAGTGATTGTCGCGGCCGCCGGCTTCGAGCAGCAGCACGCTGACCGAAGGATCGGCACTGAGGCGGTTGGCGAGCACGCAGCCCGCCGACCCCGCCCCCACGATGATGTAGTCGAAACTTCCGATGGAAACAGCAGGTTTGTCGTTCATGGTTCAGAGCCCGTACATGCCCCAGGGCAGCCCGAAATGGAGCCGCGCGAGGCCGGATTGGAAGGCGTCGAATTGCGCCGAGGAATGCCCGCGGTACATGGCGACGTCGTTGAAGTAGCGCTGCAGCCGCGTGCCCTTTCGCGCGACCGACGACCCGCCGGTATGGAAGAGGAGCTCCACCGCTTCGCAGGCCATGCGGCCGGCGTGCTGGATCATGCCCCAGAGGCGCATGTTCTCTTCGATGGTGATCGGCGTGCCGTGCTCGGCCCAGCGGTTGCAGTAGTCGTGATACATCTCGCAGCCCTTGATCATCAGCGCTTCCGCGGCGTCGGCGAGCGTCAGCGCCTCGCCGTAGGAACGCTGGAAGTCCGCGTGCTCGAAGCGGAGGATCTGCGGCTGCGACAGGGTTTTGCGGGTGGTGATGATCTCCTCATATTCGTCGAGGGCGGCGCGGGCGGCGCCGACCACCGGCATGACGAGCGTCGCATGGAACGGCCCGGCGAGACGGCCGAGATACATGGGATTGCCGTGCAGCCGCGTGCCGGGCGTGCCGTGCTCCATTCCGTTCGGATCCGAACCGAGGCCGGCGGAGAGATAGCCGACGTGGTGCTCCGGCACGAAGACGTTTTCCACGCGCACGCCGTTGGAGCCGCTCGCGCGCATGCCGAGCACGCGGTCGCCGCCCCAGTCGTCGAGGATCGTGTAGCTGCCCTTGGGAACGACGCCGTGCGCGTGCACCGGCGGCTGCCCTTCCCGCTTGATGAAGGCACCGCCGACGAAATGCGTCGCGTGGGGCACCCCGGAGGCATAGTCCCAGGTGCCGTTCATGATGTAGCCGCCATCGACGGGCGTCAGCGTCCCCATGGGCGGCGCGCGATGCGGGGCGATGAAGTGGCCGTCGGCGCCGAACAGTTCGATCTGTCCCTGCTCGGGCCAGTGCGAGGCGACCTCGAAGCCGTGCGACGCGGCAAGCCCGAGACACCAGCCGGCGCCGGGATGCCCGCGCGCGATCTCGATCATCACCTTGTAGAAGGTCGGCAGATCGAACTCGTAACCGCCGAACATCTTCGGCAGGGTGCAGCGGTAGAAACCGGCCTTGAGGAAATCCTGGTGCAGCTCTTCCGAGTAGGCGCCGCGTTCGTCGTTCTCTTCCTGCTGCGCGCGCAGCTTGGGGCGCAACGCGACGGCGCGCGCGATCATTTCCCTGGGCGTGAGGCCGGGCTCGGGCACCGGTATCGGCGTCCGCCGTGGCGAAGGCTCCGCCGATTTCGAACTCTGATCCCCGCGCAGCGGTACGATCGTTCGGTTCGACATTGTTTATCGCTTTCCTCCCCGACCTCTCGAACTAAATCATATCCGCATTTGCCTGGCGACTGCCAAGCCGAAGCGGGAGCGGGGCCGGCTTGTATATTTTTTTGGACGCGGTGCGCGCGGCGAACACGCGCACATGGGACGCGGCCCAAAGGCGTAGAGATCAGAGATACCGTCGCAGATCGGCCGCAGCTTCGTCGGCGGGCCGCTTCAGATTGAACGGCGCGACAAACCTGCCCTGCCGGTCCATCAGATAGACGATGGCGGAATGGTCCATCGTGTAGTCGCCGCCCTCAAGCGGAACCTTCTTCGCATACGCCTTGTATGCCTTCGTCACCGCTTCGATCTCCGCCGGCGTGCCGGTGAGCCCCATGATGCGCGGATGGAAGCTCGACAGATACAGCTTCAGCTTCTCGGGCGTATCGCGCTCGGGATCGACCGTGATGAAGATCGCCGCCGTCTTTTCCGCGTCGGGCCCCAGGCGGCGCAATGTCTCCGACATATCGAACAGCGCGGTGGGGCAAACATCCGGACAGTGGGTGAAGCCGAAGAAGACCAGGAACGGCTTGCCCTTGAGGTCGGCGTCGGTCACCGCGCGGCCGTCCTGATCGGTCAGGCGGAAGGGGCCGCCGACGGCGGATTGCACGGGTGCCGCTTCGTTGCGCGGCCAGACGACAACGGCGACGGCCGCGAGCGCAGCCGCTGCCGCGACGAACGCGGAGAGCAAGACGAGTACGCGGGCGAAACGGCTCATCATCGGTTCCGGAAGCGGGTGGCGGGCGCGACGTTCAGAAGCAATAGGCGATGCCGGCGCGAACCACGTCGAAGAACACGGCGGTGCCGAGCTTCATCCACAAGATGGCGGCGGCCGCAACCAGCAGCGCCGCAACACCGCCGATCGCGAGCAGCGCGATGCGCTGCGTCGACGCGAAGCGAACATTCTGCGTGAGCGTGCTCATGTTCCTGCTCTCACCGTGCCGCGCGGTATCCGCGGCAGGCTCCATTCATATAGCGCGGCGCACGGGGCGGGAGAAGGCCGGCTCCGGGGACATTTTGTCAGCCCCGCCGCCCGCGGGTCAGCCCATCATGCCGACCAGGAAGAGCGACAACGGGGGAAAAGCGACCAGCAGCGCAAGCCAGAAAAGATCGGCGATCACGAAGGGCATGGCGCCCTTGTAGATGTTCACGAGGCCGATGTCGGGAACCATGTTGTTCATGATGAAGCAGATGATGCCGACCGGCGGCGCGATCAGGCCGATCTGCACGGTGACGACGACGAGCACGCCGAACCAGACCGCATCGAAGCCCAGGTCGATGACCACCGGAAACACGATCGGGATCGTCAGCAGGATGATCGCGAGCTCGTCCACGAACATGCCAACGATGATGTAGAAGGCGAGGATCGAAATCACGATGCCGAGCGGCCCTATCGGCATGGTGGTCAGAAGGTCGGCGAGCAGCTGCGACATCTGCGTGACGGCGAGAAAGTACTGGAACAGAAACGCGGCGATGACGATGAAGAAGATCGCCGCCGAGGTGCGCAGCGCCTCGACGAGGCTCCCTTCCATCGCCGCCCAAGACAGCTTGCCGCGCAACACGCCGATCGCGACCGCGCCGAACACGCCGAGGCCGGCGGCCTCGGTAATGGTGACGAAGCCGCCATAGATGCCGCCGATGACCAGCGCGAACAGCGCGATCGTGGCCCACACGTCGCGCAGGCTGTCCCAGCGCTCCTTACGATCGGCGCGTTCGCCGCGCGGAAGCCACTCGGGCTTGAGCTGATAAATGATCTGAATGGTGAGGCAGTAGAACGCGACGGCGATGATGCCGGGAACGATTCCGGCAATGAACAGCGACGCCACCGACGTATCGGTGAGGATCGCGTAAAGAATGAACATAACGGACGGCGGGATCATGATGCCGAGCGTGCCGCCGGCGGCGATCACGCCCGCGGACAGTCCGGCGTCGTAGCCGGCGCGGCGCATCTCCGGCAGCGCCACGTGCGTCATGGTGGCGGCGCTCGCGAGCGACGATCCGTTGATCGCGGCGAAGCCGCCGCACGCCAGCACGGTCGCCATCGCCATTCCGCCGCGCAGGTGGCCGACCCAGGCATTGGCCGCGCGGAACAGCTCGCGGCTCATGCCCGATGCGCTCACCAGCGCACCCATCAGGATGAACAGCGGGATGACGCTGAAATTGAAGTCGGTGACCGTGCGAATGGGCGAATGGATCAGGAGGCCGATCGCCGGCTCGATGCCGACGAGGTAGGCAAAACCCCCGATCGCCACTGCGCCGAGGCTGACTGCGATCGGCACCCGCAACAACATCAGAACGACGACGGCGATGCAGCCGACGATCGCAACGAAAGCTTCTTCAGACATTTTCGGCCGTGCCCGATCCCAATCGCTTCTGGATTACGACCTGCCACCAGCGGATGGCGCCCATGATGACGGCGACGAGAATTCCGATCGATGCGAAGCTGTAGCCGATCCAGATCGGAATCAGCAGTTCGGCCGAGACCTGCCCCGCCTGCAGGATGTCGAAGACCTTGAACGTCATCGCGTAGCCGAACAGCGCGAGAAAAAGCAGGTTGAGCGTATAGCCGAAGACGTCGAAGGTTCGCCGCATCGCCCTGCCGCCGAACTCGTAGGCGATATCGACGGTGATGTGCCGGTCGGCGTAGGTGGCGGTAGCGATGCCCCAGCAGATCGCGATCCCCTGCATGATCTGGCCGACCACGAAGCCGTCGGGGATGTGCGCATTGAAGACGTAGCGAAGAATCGCCTCGCACACCGTGATGGCCGCGAGCAATGCAATGAAATAGCCCGCCGTCTTCTCGACGATGCCGATGAAGCGATTCACGACGGCAGTCCCCGGCCCGATGAAGCGGCGCCCGCCGGCCGTAAGCTGGCCGGCGGGCGCGATTGCCTGCGTATCAGAACAAGGCGTCCGCCTTCTTCAGCTCGGCCTTGAGCTCGTTCATGACCTGCTCCGGGTTGTGGCCGGCCTTCTGCACGGCCGCAGCCCAGGCGTCGTAAACGGGCTTCGCCGCGTCGCGCCACAGTTTCACCTCGGCGTCGCCGACCTTGGTGATCTTGCGGCTGGAGGCGCGGATCTCGGCCATGCGCTTGGTCTGGTCCCCGTACCAGTGCTTGTAAACGAGCGCCGACCATTCCGGCGTGCAGACGGAGTCGACCGCCTTCTTCTGTTCCGGCGTCAGCTTATCGTAGGTGCGGCGGCTGATGCCGTGCGTGAAGGTCGACACGTACATCGGCACGTCGAGCGTGTATTCGGTCACCTCGCCGAACTTGAAAGCAGGATGGGTCAGGCCGTCCCACGGAATGGTGATCGCTTCGGTAATGCCGCGCTTCAGCGTATCGGCGGCTTCCATGATCGGCACCTGCACCGAGTTGCCGCCCATCGACGTGACGTAGGTCGCGATGGTCTGGTTGGCGGTGCGGACCTTCATGCCCTTCAGGTCATCGGGCACGCGGACTTCCTTCTTCGCGGAATGGAGCGTACCGATGTCGTGCGAGTAATTGTGACACACGTAATGGTCCGCCATCTCCTTGTCGGCGTACTTCTTGTACCAGCGGTGGATCGCCGGGGCCGCCTTGTAGCTGTCGGTGATCAGGAAGGGCAGATCCGGCGCGCCCCGGACCGGGAAACGGCCGGGCGTGTAGCCGGGGTTGATGAGGCCGACGTCGGCGATGCCGGTCTTCACCATGTCGTAGTGATCGGCGCCGGAACCGAGCTGGCTGCTCGGATAGAGCGTCGTCTTGATGGTGCCGTTCGACGCCTTCTCGAGCGCGGCGGCCCAATCCTTGTAGCCGGGCGTCAAGAGATGGCTCGGCGGCACCCAGTAGCTGAGCTTCAGGTTGACGTCGGCGGCCTGCGTGCCGGTTGCACCGAACGCCATCGCGGCGGCGGCCGCGAGCGAAATGCCGTAGCGCTTCATGCATACTCTCCCATGCGTTGGCTCCCCACGCGTCGTCTTCTTTGTCGGCTGTTTCGCCGGGACGATCGCAGATTTTTTCGCGAACGGGCAGCAGGCGGCGTTGCCTGCGGACACTCGTTCACTTGCATAACAATTGCATTTTCGCCCGGGCTCGTCGAGGCGCGGGAAGCACTATTCCAGCGGGAGTAGAGCGCGGCGGTATCGTCCCACCCAAGCGGCGGCCACTTGTGGGATGGAACGGGCGATGGGAATCCAACCCATGCCATGCAACGCGAGAAGCTCCCGCACAGCTTGCAATAGGCAGGCTGTGTTCCCCCACAGGGTCATGCGGCGACCGTCAATTCAAGCGCCGACATCTCGCCCGGGCAACGCAATGCGGGCACGCATTAAGAGCGTGCCCGCACCCCATCTGCATCGAAGCGCGCTTCAGAACAGCGCGTCCGCCTTCTTGAGCTCGGACTTGAACTCGTCGAGCACCTGATCCGGGTTTTGGCCGGCCTTGGTCACCGAGGCCTTCCAGGCCGCCACCACCGGCTCGGCGGCCTTGCGCCATTGATCGAGCTCGGCCGAGCCGATCTTGGTGATCTTGGTGATCTTGTCTCCGGCTTTCCGGATCTCGTCCTCGCGCTGGACCTGGTCGTCGTACCAGTGCTTATAGACCTTCTGCGACCATTCCGGCGTGCAATGGTCGTCGATCACCGTCTTCTGCGCCGCCGACATGCTGTCATAGGTCTTGCGGCTGATCAGATTCAGCAGCGTCGCAAGATACATCTTGGTGTCGAGCGTGTACTCCGTCACCGTGTGAAACTTGAACGCCGGGTGCGTCAGGCTGTCGTAAGTCCCGGTGATCGCATCGGTGATGCCGCGCTTGAGCGTGTCCGCCGCTTCCATGATCGGCACCTGCACCGAGGCGCCGCCCATTGCGGTCACGAACGTCGTGATCGTCTGGTTGGCGGTGCGGACCTTGAGCCCCTTCACGTCGTCGGGAACCTTGACCACCTTCTTGGAGATGAAGGTCCCGGGTTCATGCGAGAACGTGTGGCAGACGATGACCTCGGGCATCTCCTTTTCGGCATACTTCGTATAGAAGCGCCGTATGGCGGGCGCCGCCTTGTAGGCGCTGTCGGCCAGGAATGGCAGATCGACGACGCCGATCACCGGAAAGCGACCGGGCGTGTAGCCGGGATTGACCAGCACGAAGTCGGCGATGCCGGTCTTGACCATGTCGTAGTGATCGGCGCCGGAGCCGAGCTGGCTGCTCGGATAGAGCGTCGTCTTGATGGTGCCGTTCGAGGCTTTCTCCACCGACGCCGCCCACTCCTTGTAACCCGGCGTGAGCAGGTGCGACGGCGGCACCCAGTAGCTGAGCTTCAGATTGATCTGCTTGTCCTGCGCGGATGCGCCGGACGCCGCAGCCGACAAAGCGAGCGCGCAAGCAAGCAGGATTGATTGACGTCGCATGCCTTCCTCCTTCGCGTTTCCTCGGGATTTTGTTGGTTGTTGCGCCCGAAATTCCGATCAGGCGTTCATGCAAAACCGGCAGGTGCGGCATTGGCGTACCGGACCCTGCAGGCGAAAGCTTGGCATTTTCGATTGTCGCGGTCGAGGCCGCGCGCGGCGGCGTGCCGCCTGACGGCATTCGACGTTGGGCGGACAGCGATCTTATCTGCCCAACGGAATGGAGCGGGCGATGGGAATCGAACCCACGACATACAGCTTGGGAAGCTGTCGTTCTACCACTGAACTACGCCCGCGAAGCCCAATCGGCCGTCGATCGGAAGCTAGGCTACCTCAAAGCGTTCGGTGTCGGCAAACTGGCACGATTGCCGCGCACGACTGACGCAGGACCGGATCAGATCAGTAGGTGATGGTCGAGCGCAGGCCGACGACGAACGCGTTGCCGACGGTTCGGCTCGGATCGTCCGGGTCAGGCACGTTGCCGCCCGGGCGGACGATGTATTGCAGGTCGGACTGCAAGGTCCACCACGGGGCGAGCTGGGCGACATAGCTCAGCTCGAAGACCGTTTCCGCGTTGCGGATCGGGTACGGCGGCCCGCTCAGAGCGAGCGTGTCCTGGTCGAGGGCGATCGCTGCCTTGCTGATCCTCGAATACGCGACGCCCACCGTCAGCGTGTCGTCGGCACGGCTGGGGATCAGGCCTTTGAACCCGATGCCGCCGTCGATGTACCAAGACAGGAGATTGCGGTTGGAGGGTGAGACTCCGCCGCGCACGAATATGCTCGTGCTGCGCTCGCCGGCGCGCCAGATCATCCGGTCGACAACTGCGTACATGCCCCAATTGCCGGAATGATAGAGCGCGTCGTCCGGCGCGGTCGCCAGCGAAACGATCGCACCGGTGCCGTCGATTCCGTAACGCTGGTCGGCGAAATTGCCGGTGTGATACCAGGCGCCGATCTTGTAGGCGGCGGCAAGTCCCTTGGCATCCTCCTCCTGATTGACGTGGACCTGCGCCTCGCCGATCAAGAAGGCGCCGCCGCTGAAGCTGAAGGTCGTACCGTGCCGGTTGCAGATCTGCGGATCATCGCTGCAATTCCTGCCCGCCGGATCGCCGCTGAAGGCCGCAGCCAGAAAGGAAAGATTCTCTGCGGGATTGACCTGAAGGCGCACGCCCGGCGTCGCCAGCGGATAGGCGGCTCCCCCGCTCGGCAAGTTCGCCGACATGATGGTCGCCCAGCCGAATGTCCCGTTGAGCAATCCGCCCGCGGTGTCGCTGACCAGAAATTCATCGTCGGCGGCGAGCTGGCCCGCGCGGATCGAGAACCTGCCGAAATCCTGCTCGAACCACGCCGTGAACAGGCGCGTGGTCGGCAGGGCGTCGATGTTGCTGGGATCGGCAATGCTGCCGACATTCTCGGCGACGTTGCGGCCGGAATTGTGGATCTGGAACAGCCGCACGTGCGTCTTGCCGCCCTTCCAGCCCACCAGTTTCTCGAGATCGGTATCGACGGAAACGTCCAGCCGTCCTTCGTACGTCGTTCCGCGGCGCAGACCGCCGGAAAGAACGCTGAACACTTCACCGATGTATTCAATGCCGACTTCGACGCCCTTCTCCTCCCAGGCGGTGCGGGCGCCGCCCCAATCGCCTGTCAGCTTTTCCCGCTCCCAGATGCCCTGCTCTTCCGCACGCGCGCCAGCGCCGCTCGAAAGCAACGCGCCAAAAACGAACGTCGCCGCACAGGCTTGCCGGAAGCCTAAATTTCCACCGATCTTGCGCCTCATGTTCCCCTGCCCTCTGCCGCAATCGTTAGCGGGCGCCAACAGACCGCGTCAATGCGACGTAATTGAAGAAATGCAACTCTGGAAGCGTTCCACGCCGGCCTGCTCTTGAATTCACCCGGATCAACATCGAATCGAACATCCGCATTCAAAACGGCCAGAACAGCGTCGCCCAGCTCGCGCCGGTCAATGCGACGGCGAGCGCAAGCGGCAGCATCGCGGCGACGCGACGCATCGCACCGCGCGCATAGAGTGCCGCGATCTGCCAGCCGAGCCACAAGGACCACGCGCCGGCGCCAACCAGCAGAACGGCGCGCAGCGGTCCAACGAAGTCGAGCGCAAATCCCTCGTTGTGCAACATCGTGACGGTCAGCGACGATAGGCCGAGAAAGACTCCGCATGCGGCAAGCGGAATGAGACTCTGGGCCAGATGGTGAAACCGCGCGGACGACCGCACGCCAAGCAGACGCGTCGCTGCCAGCACGCAAAGCCAGACGAGGCCGCCGATGACCGCGGCCGAGCCGAGGAGGTAACCGAGCAGGACCGCGCCATCGAGCAGGGTCAGCACGTCGTTCAGATCGGGGTAATTGGTCAGTATCCACCACGGCGCCAGCGGCTCGAGCGGCCACATGAGATGATGATCGACCAGCCACTCCGCCGCCGCCTGCTTGACGGCGACATAGAGCGCGCTCGACGGCCACTGGAAGGCGCCGACGGCAAGGCCGAGGAGGCCGAATATGAGGAGGGCCGTCTCCATCGGCTTCGTCTCCTGCCCGGCGACGTGGACGATCTCATGGTTGGGAGAACGGCGGGCAAGCGTGACGGCGCCGCGGAAGCCGCTGCATCGGCCGCACATATGGCACATGCTGTTGCCGTGCATGTTGCGAATGGGAACAAGCGGTGCACAGTTGATCCGCGCGATCTTGGCACCGCGCTGCTTGTGCCAAGCGTTCCAGGCCTTGCGGTCGACGCGGAAATGCACCGGCGCGAGCTTCGACAGAAGCGCGAAGACGCCGGTCACCGGGCAGAGATAACGGCACCAGACCCGCTTGTTGCGTCCGTAGAGCCAGCCGATGGCGATCGCCGCGAGCGTCGAGCCGCCGAGGATGACGAGCGCGGGTCTCGGATACTGATAGACGCTCACCATCTGTCCGTAGATGGTCGTGCAGGCGAAGGCGACGAACGGCCAGCCGTGCCATTTCACCCAGGACGGCACAGCGCCGCCCCACCCGCGCGAGCTCGCAACCTCCGAGAGCGTTCCCTCCGGACAAAGGAGCCCGCACCACAGGCGGCCGACCAAGATCACGCTGAGCAGCACGAACGGCCACCAGATGCCCCAGAACACAAACTGGGCGAACAATGTGATGTCCGTCCAGATGTGGGCCGCCCGCGTTGGCAACGGCAGCAACGCCGGAACCGCGAGGAGCACCAGGTAGAACACCACCACGAACCATTGACCGGCGCGGACCGTGCGCTGGTTCCGCATCAGCCAGTCGCCAAGGCGGCGCAACGCATCGTCCACGCCTCCCGGTCGGGGCGCATCGAGCGCTACGCCGGCCTGGTTTCGGTCCGGGGCCAGAACAGAGCCCAAACCACCACTCCTGTGCAGCTCAGTAGCTGCCCTTCTTGCCGGTTCCGGCAAAGGTGAACTCGTATTCGACGTCGAAGGTCTTGAACCAGGGCGCGACGCCAGTCTCCTTGTCGACGTGACGGCCGAAGTGGGCACCGTGCGCCTCGCTCGGCGGAGCGACGGTAAACTTGAGCTTGTACTTGCCGTTGCCGGGCAGCTTGACGTTGTCGCCGTAGTGGGGGCCGTCGTCGGCGACCATCGGCATGAGCTCGCCCTTCAGGACTTCCGACTCGCCGATCTTGGTCAGCTCATACGTCACCTTCAGGTAGCCGATCCAGTCGCCTTTCTCGTAGCCGTTCTTGTTCCCCTTGGCGGCTTTGATGTCGGCTTCGAGATGGATGTCCGATTCTTTCGCCGCACGCATCATGCCCTGCGGCTCCATTTCGATCGGCTGCAGATAGACGGCCGCAACCTCCATCCCCGCCACAATTTTCGGCTTGCCGATCGGGTATTCCTTGGCGATTGCCGCTGTTGTCAGCGCAATGAACGCCATCGTTGCCACAACGATTCCACGCATCTTTTTTCTCCTTGAGGGGTGCGAGCTTTCCGCAGGGCGCATTAAATCAACTATGCCTGCGCATTCGGTGCGTCAATGTTAAGGCTTTGAAATCACATAACTTTAGAACCAGTCTGGCCTGCAGAGTTTTGGAATTCATCCAGAACGCGGCGCATGCGTGCGCCGCCAATGGCGAATTTCCCTTCGCCGACAAAATCGCGAGCGCGAACTTCGGCGCGTCAGGCGTCGGGGAGATCGTCGTCGGAAAGCACGCGCAGCGACGCGCCTTCGAGGTCCTCGTACTGGCGGTTGTTGAGCGACCAGAAGAAGGCGGCGAGCCCGATCAGCCCGAGGCCGAGCGCAACGGGTACGAGGAAGACGAGCACATCCATCAGTGACACGCTCCGATGGGCAGCATCGCGGGGACTTCCTGCGCCGCCTGCTCGCCCGGCGCCGGACGGCGGCCGCCCGCGCGCAGGGCATTGAGCGTGACGAGGATCGACGAGCCGGACATGGCGAGCGCGGCGATCAGCGGCGTGACGAGGCCGGCAATCGCGATCGGCACCGCGATCGCATTATAGATGACGGCAAGCCAGAGGTTCTGCTGCATGAGACGGCGGGCGCGGCGCGCAACCTCCACGCCGTCCAGCACCGGCTGCAGCCTTTCGCCGAGGAAGACGGCGTCGGCCTGCGCCTGCGTCAGATCGGCGGCGGTGATCGGCGAGAGCGAGACGGCGGCGGCGGCGAGCGCCGGTGCATCGTTCAGGCCGTCGCCGACCATGAGCACCTTGCGGCCCCCGGCCTTCAGCTCCTCGAGGACGGCGATCTTCTCGGCGGGCTTGATGCCGCCGCGCCAGTCGGCGACGCCGAGGGCGGCGGCGACTTCGGCGACGGCCTCGTTGCGGTCGCCGGACAGGATGCGCACGTCGAGGCCCTTGGCCTGCAGCGCGACGATCACGGAAGCGGCGTCGCTGCGCAAGGTCTGCCGCACCTGGAAGACCGCGGTGCGCGCGCCGTGGCGGAAAGCAATGACGGAATTGGCTTCGGCCTGTTCCGCCGCGGACAGGTCGATGCCGCAGAAGGCGGGGCTGCCGAGCCGCGCTTCGGCGCCGTCGATCGTCGCGCGCACGCCGCTCCCCGGTTCCTCCACCGCGCCGGCGACGGGACGCTTGTCCTGGCTCTCCCTGGCGACGGCCTTGGCGAGCGGATGGCGGCTGGCGAGCGCGAGCCGCGCTGCCGTCTCCAGCAGATCGGGGGCGATGTCGCGCGCATTGGCAAGGCGCGGCTCGGGCAGCGTGAGCGTGCCGGTCTTGTCGAAGACCACGGTGTCGGCTTCGGCAAGGCGCTCGACCGCGTCGCCGGAGAACAGCAGGACGCCGGAGCGGAACAGCGCGCCGGTCGCCACCACCTGCACCGCCGGCACCGCGAGCGCGAGCGCGCAGGGGCAGGTGATGATGAGCACGGTGATCGCCGTGACGATCGACATATGCCAGCCGCCACCGAAGGCGAGCCAGCCGAAGAGCGTGAGCGCGGCGGTGAGGTGTACCATCGGCGCGTAAAGCTGCGCCGCGCGGTCGGCGAGCCGCAGATATTTCGACCGGCGGGCGTTGGCGACTTCCAGCAGGCGCTCGACTTCGCCGAGCAGCGACCGCTCGCCGGCCGCCGTTACCCGCAGCGTGAGCGCGCCGTCGAAATTCATGCTGCCGCTATAGACGGCGTCGCCGGGCTGCACGCGCTTCAACGCGGTCTCGCCGGTGACGAGGCTCTCGTCGATCTCCGACGTGCCGGCAAGCAGCACGCCGTCGGCGGGGACGCGCTCGCCGGGCTTGACCATGATCTCGTCGTCCGGCCGCAGCGCCACCACGGGTACGGTCGTCACGCGGCCGCCTTCGAGGCGGTGCGCGACCTCGGCCTTCAGCGCCGAGATATTGCCGGCAAGGGCGCGGGTCTTCTTGCGCATGAGCAGGTCGAGATAGCGGCCCGCGAGCAGGAAGAAGAGCAGCATCACGGCGGAATCGAAATAGGCGTGCCTGGCCGAGATCGCCGTCTCGAACACCGAGAGGCCGAGCGCGAGCAGGACGCCGAGCGAGATCGGCACGTCCATGTTGAGGCTGCGGTGCCGCAGCGCATTGAGCGCGCTGCGGAAGAACGGCTGGCCGGCATAGGCGGCGGCCGGCAGCGCGATCAGCGCCGAGAGCCAATGGAAGAAATCGCGCGTCTCCGGGGTGATGTCGGTGAAATTGCCGGACCACACCGAGACCGAAAGCAGCATGATGTTCATGGCGGCGAAGCCCGCGACCGCAAGGCAGCGCAGGAGAAACGCGGCCTGGCGCGCTTCCTCGTCCTCGGCGGCATGGGCGAAGGGATGCGCGCGGTAGCCGATCGTTTCCAGCTTCTCGACGATCGCCCCGGGCTCGACTTCGCCCTTGCGCCAGTCGACGGTGAGGCGGCGGTTGGTGAAGTTGAGCCGCGCGTTGGTGACGCCGGGCATGGTGCCGAGGGTACGCTCGATCTTCGCCATGCAGCCGGCGCAGTGCACGCCTTCGACGGCAAGCTGCATCTCGCAGGCGCCGTCGGGGCGGGCCGTGACGAACGCGGAGAAGTCCACTGCTTCAGCCATGTAAGTACCCGCCTCTCTCAGCGCACCTGCACGCGGCTCTTCGAGCGGAACATGCGCTCGCCGTCGCGGCTCGCTTCGACGACGAGATCCCATTGGCCGGCGGGAACCCGGGCGAGGCCGCGGTAGCGGCCGGAACCGCTCGCGTTCAACGGCACCACGCTGTCCTGCCGGCGATCGGCCGGGTGCACGAAGGTGGCGGTGAAGTCGATGCCGGCGAGCGGGAAATCGGCGCCGTCTTTCGCGGTCACTTCGACGGTAACGCCGTCGGCGCGCAACGGCGACAGCACGGCATCCACCTTCCAGTGGCGCGACTCCTGGGCGCGGGCGGCGGCGATCTCGCGCGAATAGGCGAGGCCCGCCTGATAGGCGTTCTTCGTCTCGACGCCGCCGAAGGTCGAAACGGCGAGCGTCGCCAGCGTGAAGTTGGCGGCGAAGATCACGGCGAAGAAGGCGACCAGCGAAAACAGCACCATGCGGCCGGTTACCCGTTGCGGCAGTCGGAAAGCAGCCATGACCGTCTCCACCCGTTCAGTGCTCGGGACCGCGGAAATGATCCTGCGCCTCGACGCTCTGGCCGGTCGCAAGATCAATGATGCGCACGCTCAGTTGCCGTGCGCCCTTCAGGTTCGGCTCGTGCAAGGTGACGAGCATGCGGACCTCGCGCGTCTGGTCCGGCCCCACCTCGACTACGGGGCGGCCTTCCGAGCGCGACGTCTCGCCGATCACCTCGATCTCGGCGCCCGGCAAGCCTTCGACGCTGACCGCAAAGGCGCGGGTCTCGCGCTCCTTGTTCAGGAGCCGCACCGTGAAGCCGTTGCGGATCGAGCCGTCGGAGAGCCGCACGAACACCGGGTTGCGGTCGTGCAGCACGCTGACGCCGGCGTCCTGGCGGGTCGCAAGCGCGGTCAGCATGACCATGCCGACAATGATAATGAGCGCGGCATAGAGCAGGGTGCGCGGACGGATGACGCGGTAGATGTCCGGCTTGCCCTCCTTGCGCCGCAGGATGTTCAGATCCGTGTCGTAGGCGATCAGGCGCGTGGGACGGCCGATCTTCGCCATCACGTTGTCGCAGGCGTCGATGCAGAGGCCGCACTGGATGCAGGCGAGCTGCAGGCCCTTACGGATGTCGACGCCGGTCGGGCACACGGCAACGCACTGATTGCAGTCGATGCAATCGCCGGCCGGCTGGCCCTTCACGCGCAGCGCCTCGCTCTTCTTGAAGGAGTTGCGCGGCTCGCCGCGGTCATAGCGATAGGTGACGTTGAGCGCGTATTCGTCGGTGAGCGCCGCCTGAATGCGCGGCCAGGGACACATATACACGCACAACTGCTCGCGCATGAGGCCGGCGAGTGAATAGGTGGTGAAGGTCAGGATGCCGATGGAGAACCAGGCGATCGCCGGGGCCTGAAAAGTTGCAAGCTGCCAGACGATCGTGGGCGCGTCGGCGAAATAAAGAACCCAGGCGCCGCCGGTCCACCAGGCGATGACGAGCCAGAGAAAATGCTTTGCCGCCTTGCGGCGGAATTTCGCGAAGGTCCACGGCGCGGCGTCGGCCTGCATACGCTCGCGCCGGTCACCTTCGGTCCAGCGCTCGATCAGCATGAACAGATCGGTCCAGACCGTCTGCGGGCAGAGATAGCCGCACCAGACGCGGCCGGCGACCGCATTCATGAGAAAGAGCGCGATCGAAGCGAGGACGAGAAGGCCGGTGAAGTAGTAGACTTCCTGCGGCCAGATCTCGATGAAAAAGAAGTAGAAGCGGCGGCTCGGAAAATCGACGAGCACGGCCTGGCCCGGCGCGTCCGGGCCGCGATCCCAGCGCACGAACGGCAGGAAATAATAGATGCCGAGCGTGACGAGGAGGACGATCCATTTCACGCGGCGGAAGGTGCCGTTCACGCTCTGCGGGTAGATCCGCCGGCACGCCTGATAGAGAGGCTCCTCATCCGCTGTGAGTGGTTCGTGGAGGTCCTCTTTCCTGTCAATGACCGTCGTTGCCATCTCCGCTCGCAGATTCTCCGGCTATTCACCGCCCCCGAGCGAATGCACATAGACCGTCAATGCTTTAATCGTGACGTCATCAAGACGGCCGACCCAGTTCGGCATCGAGGCGCCGCGGCCATTGCGGATGCCCTCGATAATCGTCGCACGATCCGGGCTGTAGAGCCAGATGGCGTCGACGATATTGGCCGCGCCGACTTCGCGCTTCCCCTTGCCGTCCTCCCCGTGACAGACGGCGCAGTTGTCGGCAAACACCCTGGCGCCGAGCGCGAGATCGGCCTTGGCATCGACCTGCAAGCCGGCGCGCGAGCGGACGAAATCGGCGACCGCCTCGATCTCCTCGTTCTTCAACAGGCCGTCGCGGCCGAAGGCGGGCATGGGCGAGCCCTGACGGCTCTCGTCGTGGACCGAGCGCACGCCGAAGCGGATGGTCTGCTCGATGTCTTCGAACGTGCCGCCCCAGATCCAGTCGTCGTCATTGAGGTTGGGGAAGCCCTTGGCACCGCCGCCGCCGGCACCGTGGCAGGGCGCGCAGTTGTCGGCAAAGGCGACGCGGCCCTGCGCGCGGGCGAGCGCCAGGAGTTCCGGCGAATCGGCAATCTCTTTCGGCGTTGCGCCCTCGAGCTTCGACACGATCGCCGCGCGCTGCGTGCGGAGCGCATCGAGCTCCTGCGTGACCGCGACGCGCGATTTCCAGCCGAACGCGCCTTCGGTATAGGAGGTGACGAGCGGCCAGGACGGATAGACGATCCAGTAGCCGACCGACCAGACGATCGTCGCGTAGAAGATCCAGAGCCACCACCGCGGCAGCGGCGTATTCAGCTCGCTCACGCCGTCCCAGACATGACCGGTGGTGGCCTTGCCGGTGACCGTGTCGATCTGTTCGTGCTTGTTGTCGGCCATCGGTCAATCCTCTTTCAGCGGCAGGCGGGCGGCCTCGTCGAATTGTTGCTGGCGGCGCGGGTTCAGCGCATAGACGAGCACGACGAGGAACATCGCGACGAAATAGACGAGGCCCCAGGTCTGCGCGAAGGAAGCGAGCGCCATATAGGTTTCAGCCATTCTCCCCTCCTCAGCGCAGGTTGGCCTTGCCGTCGTAGAGCGAGAAGTCGACCTGCGCGCCGAGCATCTGCAGATAGGCGATCAGCGCGTCGGCCTCGGTGACGGCGCGCGGATCGCCGTCGAAGTCGCGCGCCAAAGCCTTGGGATAGCGCTCCTGCAACGCGTCGACGTCGCCGGCGTCCGGATTCGCCTGCGTGAGCAGGTCGGCGCGGGCATTCTTGATCATCTCGTCCGAATACGGCACGCCGAGCGCGGCCTGCACTTTCATGTCGACCGCGATGTTGCGCGCGTCGACCGGCGTGCGGACGAGCCAGGAATAGCCGGGCATGATCGACGCCGGCACGACCGAGCGCGGATCGATCAGATGCTCGCGATGCCATTCGTCGGAGTACTTGCCGCCGACGCGGGCAAGATCGGGGCCGGTGCGCTTGGAGCCCCACTGGAAGGGCCGGTCGTACATGCTTTCGGCGGCGAGCGAATAGTGGCCGTAGCGTTCGACCTCGTCGCGCAGCGGCCGGATCATCTGCGAGTGGCAGGTGTAGCAGCCTTCGCGGACGTAGATGTTGCGGCCGATGAGCTCGAGCGGTGTGTAGGGCCTGACACCCTCGACCGCTTCGATCGTGCTCTTCAGGTAATAGAGCGGCGCGATCTCCACGAGGCCGCCGATCGAAACGACGATCAGGATGCCGATGACGAGAAGGATCGAATTCTTCTCGAGGATGCTGTGCTTGTTCCAGAGCGACATGTTCGTCTTCCGATCTATTCAGCGGGCACGAGCGCGGGTTGTCCGGAATCCGACGTCGACTGCGGTTCGACCGCGACGATGGTCTTCCAGATATTCCACGCCATGATCAGCCCGCCGACGAGGAACAGGAGGCCGCCGAGCGCCCGGATCACGTAGAAAGGATGCATCGCCTCGACGGTCTCGATGAACGAATACTCGAGGAAGCCGAGCGCGGTGTAGGCGCGCCACATCAGGCCCTGGAGAATTCCCGAGACCCACATCGCGGAGACGTAGAGGACGATGCCGAGCGTCGAGATCCAGAAGTGCCAGTTGACGAGGCGCAGCGAATAGAGGCCGGGCCTGTTCCACAGCCACGGCACGAGGCAATAGACCGCGCCGAACGAGATATAGGCGACCCAGCCGAGCGCGCCGGAATGCACGTGACCGATGGTCCAGTCCGTGTAGTGGCTGAGCGAGTTCACCGCCTTCACCGACATCATCGGGCCTTCGAAGGTCGACATGCCGTAGAAGGCGACGGACACCGCCATCATGCGCAGCACGGGATCGGTGCGCAGCTTGTCCCAGGCGCCGGACAGCGTCATCAGGCCGTTGATCATGCCGCCCCAGGACGGCATCCAGAGCATGACCGAGAAGGTCATGCCGAGCGTCTGCGCCCAGTCCGGCAGCGCCGTGTAGTGCAGGTGGTGCGGACCGGCCCAGATGTAGAGGAAGATCAGCGCCCAGAAGTGGATGATCGAGAGCCGGTAGGAATAGATCGGCCGCTCGGCGCGCTTCGGAACAAAATAATACATCAGTCCGAGGAAGCCGGCCGTCAGGAAGAAGCCGACGGCGTTGTGGCCGTACCACCACTGCACCATCGCATCCTGCACGCCCGCCCAGACGATGTAGGACTTCGGCGAGAACAACGAGAGCGGGATCGTCGCGTTGTTGCCGAGGTGCAGCACCGCGATGGTGAGGATGAAGGCGAGATAGAACCAGTTGGCGACGAAGATGTGCGGCTCTTTTCGCTTCCAGATCGTCGCGAGATAGACGAGCAAATAGACGACCCAGACCACGGTGAGCCACAGGTCGGAATACCACTCGGGCTCGGCGTATTCCTTCGACTGGGTGATGCCGAGGAGATAGCCGGTGCCGGCGACCACGATGAAGAAATTGTAGCCGAGCACGACGAACCAGGGCGCAAGGTCGCCGGCGAGACGCGCGCGGCAGGTGCGCTGCACGACATACAAGGAACTGCCGATCAGCACGTTGCCGCCGAAGGCAAAGATGACGGCGGAGGTGTGCAGCGGACGCAGGCGCCCGAACGAGATCCAGGGCAGATCGAGATTCAGCCAGGGATAGGCGAGCTGCAGCGCGATGATGAGGCCGACGAGGAAGCCCGCCACTCCCCAGACCACGGCGGCGATGGTCGCGAACTTGATCGGGCCGAGATTGTAGTTCGGCTTGCCGTCGATCGTCTGCGGCGGGGGCGCCGCCGGGCGGTCGAGATAGCGGTTGCCGATCGCGAAGACGGCGGCGATGCTTCCCGCCGCAAACAGGAGGGCGTGGAACGCGTATTCCGGCGTCCACGCCCTGGCGAAGATGATGATCGAGGCGAAGGCGAGCAGGCCGAACGTGATGAGAAGGCCGAGTTCGCCGAACGTCATTCGTTTTTGCAGTGTCTCCACGTGTGCCATGCCCTCTCCGTCGACTCAGTTGCCTGAGTCCAGTCCGTCCATTTGCTCGACCCGAAGGTGATCGCCCCCGGCCAACCGGCCTTAGGCCGCCTTGCGCTGCGGCTGCGGCTGATGATCGAAGACCATCGTGGCGGCGGCCGTGTTCGAGATCGGAATGTGATAGTTGCGGAACGCCTCGGTGACGCGCCCGGTGAGCGCGCCGCGCATGGCGATCCAGTTCAGCAACTCGACGCCCTGCGTGCCGGCGAGCTCGACGAGCTTCTCGCTCGAGTAGCCGGTGAGCGCCTCGGGATCGCTGACGATCTTGTCCATGCAGAGGAGATCGAACTCCTTGTTGATGAAGCCCGCGCGCTCGCCGTCGAGTTGGTGCGAGAGGCCGCCGGTGCCGACGACCATCACCTTCTGGTTGCCCGCGTAGGATTCGATCGCGCGGCCGATCGAGCGGCCGAACTTGAAGCAGCGCGCGGCGGACGGCAGCGGATGCTGCACGGTGTTGATGGACACGGGGATGATCTTGACCGGCCATTCCTTGGCATTCGGCCACATCAATTGCATCGGCACGGCGACCGCGTGGTCGACCAGCATCTCCTGGCACATGGTGACGTCGAACTCGTCGGCGACCAGCGCCTCGATCAGATGCCAGGAAAACGCGGCGTCGCCGGCAAAGCTGCGGGAGACCGGAAGGCCCCAGCCTTCGTCGTCGTTGTGATATTCATTGGCGGCGCCGACCGCGAAGGTCGGCATCTTGTCGAGGAAAAAGTTGAGGCCGTGGTCGTTGTAGAAGAAGACGGCGATGTCCGGCTTCTCGCGCTGCAGCCACTGGTGCACGAAATCGAAGCCGCCGAAGAAAGGCTTCCAGTAGGGCTCGTTCTGCTTCTTGTCGGCAATCGCCTTGCCGATCGCCGGGACATGCGACGTCGCTACGCCGCCGATAATGTGTGCCATTATATTACCTCCCTGCCGCGGCGAGCTTCTGCTTGAATTCTTCGACGCTCATGCCGGTCTGCTGTGCGCCGATGTCCTGGACGTTGAGGCCGAAAATGCCGGCGAGCTTGGCGAGGTAGTAAACGTTACCGCCGGCCGCGATCAGCTTGAGCACATTGCGTTCGCGGACCGCCTCGCGCTGTTCCTTGGTAAGACCATACCGGGCGCAATAGCCATCTTCGTCCCGCTTGAACGCTTCGCGGTTTTCGGCGGAGTTGAAGGAGAAGCACATGCGGTTCAGGGCAAGGCCCTTCCGTGCCTGGTCTCCGTCAAAGATGGTGGTACCGGGAATGTCGTGGTGCTCCATTGCCTCACCCCTCATGCAACTCAGCGTGAGGCAGTCTCAGCAGAGGGCGGTCCCCGGCCTTGATTTAGATCAAGGATGGCAGGCAGAGCTGGTCTGCGCCGCGGAAAGCTGCCGGCACGATGTCGCAGGCCGGGTGAGCGGCGCGATTCTCAGATCGCGCCGAGGGTCCACTCCACGAGTTCCGTGACCGCCTTGCTGAACGCCTGATCGAGCGCCGCCGCTGCCGCCGCCGCGTCGACGGCCTTGGCAGGCGCGGTGGCGCGGAAGATCCGCGACTGCACGATGCGGCCGTCCTTGTCGACAATCTTGGCGCCGAATTCGATCTCGCCCGCCGGCTGCGGCGAAACCGACAGCCGCACCGTCCGCAGATCGATCAGGAGCTTGTGGTCGACTTCCGGATTGTCCGCATCGCGGTCGACCTTGCCGTAGCCGGCGTTCTCGAAGCTCTGGACGATGCGCGCCTGGAACAGCTTGGGCAGATTGTCGCTCCACTGCACGTCGGCGAAGGTCGGCGCTTCGCCGGTGGCAGCGTAGGTGAGAATCCGCCGGGTATCGAGCGAGATCACGGTGCTCGGCTCACCGACGGCGAGCTGGCCCTCGGGAACCTTGGCGAGCGGCGGAAACGACGTGGGCGCGCGGAGATCGTAGGTGACGGGCTGCGGCTTCTCGCCTCCCCCGCCGAGCATGCGCTCGAGGCCGGCGGCGATCGAATCGATCCGGCCGGAATTCTTCGCGAGCACGTCGGCGAAGATGCCGAGGTTCGCGACCATGTTGCGGATCGGCTCGGCGTTTTCCGTGAGCAGCTCATCGAGCCGGCGCAATACCGTGCGGGCGGACTGCATCACGTCCTGGCTCGCCTGCGGATCGGCGTTGAGCAGCGGCGGCTGGCCGTCCGTGCTCGCTGGCGGCGGCGAACTGGGCGAGCCGCCCTGCAGCGCGATCGTCGGCGATCCCATCAGACCCTGCGAATAGACGCCGACCTGCGTGTCGGCGCGGATCGGCGTGCTGCGATCGACGGAGATCGTCGCCGTCACCTCGCGGGGATCTTTCGGGTTCAGCTGCAGCGCGGTGACCTCGCCGACGCGGATGCCGTTGAACAGAACCGAAGAACCCGCCTGCAACCCCGGCAGCGAATCCTCGAAGCGGACGCGATAGACGGTCTGTGCGCGGAAGCCGCCCGCGTAGTTGAGCCAGTAGACGAAGGCAAAGCCGGCGACGATCACGCCCAATACAAAGAAGCCGATCAGAACGAAGCGCGCGCGGGTTTCCATTGCATCGACCTCATGTTGCTGCCGGCTCGGGCTCATGCGCCACGGCGCGGGCACGCTTGCCGCCGAAATATTCGTGCACCCACGGATGCTCGCAGGCGTGCATGGCTTCCATGTCGCCGAGCGCCACGACCTTGCCGTCGGCGAGCGCGGCGATGCGGTCGCAGACGGAATTGAGCGTGTGGAGATCGTGGGTGTTCATGTAAACGGTGAGACCGAGCGTCTGCTGCAGGGTGCGGATCAGGGAGTCGAAGTCTTCCGCGGAGATCGGATCGAGGCCGGAGGTCGGCTCGTCGAGAAACACGATTTCCGGATCGAGCGCGAGCGCGCGGGCGAGCGCCACGCGCTTGGTCATGCCGCCGGAAAGCTCGGAAGGAAACTTCTCGGCGTCCTCGCGGGTCAGCCCCACCATCTCCAGCTTGGCGAGCGCCACGTCCGTCATCAGTTCCTCGGACGCTTCAAGAAACTCGCGCATCGGGTATTGCACGTTCTGCAACGCGGTGAGCGAAGAGAACAGCGCGCCCTGCTGGAAGAGGATGCCGCAGCGGCGGCCGATGGCGCGGGTCTCGTCGGGCGTCGCCGCGTCGAGGTCGATGCCGAAAACCTCGATCTTTCCCTGCCGCTTCGGGATCAGGCCGATGATGGTGCGCAGCAGCACCGACTTGCCGCCGCCGGAGGCGCCGACCACGCCGAGGATCTCGCCGCGGCGCACGTCGAGCGAAAGATGATCGAGCACGACGCGGTCGCCGAAGCCGACCACGAGGTCGCGCACGCGGATCACGGGTTCGCGGTCGGGCGCAGCCATGCCGTCACATCCCGATCGATGCGAAGAAGACGGCGAAGATGCCGTCGAGCACGATGACGTAGAAGATCGATTTCACGACCGACGTGGTGGTCTGCAGGCCGAGCGATTCGGCGCTGCCCTTCACCTTCAGGCCCTCGCTGACAGCGACGGCACCGATCACCAGCGCCATGAACGGCGCCTTGATGATGCCGACCTCGAAGTGGTCGATGGAGATCGCTTCGCGCAAGCGCTCGATGAAGATTTCCGGCGCCATGCCGCCATAGAGCCAGGCCACGAACCCGCCGCCGAGGAGCGCCGACATCGAGCCGAGGAAGGTCAGGATCGGCAGCGCGCAGACGAGCGCGAGCACGCGCGGCAGAATGAGCACCTCGACGGGGTCGAGACCCATGGTGCGCAGGGCGTCGATCTCCTCGCGCATCTTCATGGAGCCGAGCTCGGCCGTGTAAGAGCTGCCGGAGCGGCCGGCCACCATGATCGCCACGAGCAGGACGCCGATCTCGCGCAGCACGAGGATGCCGACGAGGTCGACGACATAATCCTCGGCGCCGAACTTGCGGAAGTGGAAGATGCCCTGCTGGGCGATGATGCCGCCGATCAGGAACGTGATGAGAAGGATGATCGGCACCGCCTGCCAGGCGACGCGGTCGAGATGATGCACGATTGAGGTGAGGATCTGCGGGCGCAGGAAGGCGCGGCCGAGGGCCACGCCCATTTCGCCGAACGTGGCGACGAGGTTGAGGAAGTCGCTGCCGATCTCCGCGGTATGCCGGCCGAGATTCTCGACCGCCGCGAGAAACCGATTCTCCTGCCCGCGCGCGGCCGGCGGGCGGCGATTGGTATGGCGCACCTCGTCGAGCAGGCCGCGGAAATGCTCCGGCACGCCGACGAGGCGCGGCTCAGGCCCGCCCTCGGCGAAGCGGCGGAACAGGCGCTCGATCAGCCAGGCGCCGAAGGTGTCGAGCTCGCGCACCTCGGCGATGTCGATGACGGCGGGGCGCGCGGCGGCGGGCTCGCGCAGGACGGGCTCGACCAGTTTCTCCAGCTCTCCGGCGTGAACGGCGGTCCAGGACCCGGCGGCGGAAAGCTCCAGGCGGTCCGTCGCGGCAGTGCTTTTCAGCAGCGGTTGCACGGTCACACTCCTACCGTTCGAAGAATCAGCCTCGCCGACCCGTAGCGATAGCAAATTAGCGCGTCGGATGTGACGCGACGGCGGTCGGTTCCCTAATTTATTGGCAATCCGCACAAATTTGGGCGTCCGGCGCGACGGGGATACCACCGCCCGGTTCCGATCAGCGACGCCGCGCCTTGCTCCTGCGTGCCGGAGGACGCTTGTTCTCTTCGCTCATGCGCTCGAGTTTGCGGGCGAGCGCGCGCAGGCTGACCTTGCGGCGGAACGCCTTCTCCCAGACGTCGCCCTTCTTGTTGAGGCGGCGGAAGACCGTGCGCAGCGTGAAGCGCGTGGGGCGGAGGCTTTGCGTCAGCTCGCTCCATGCGAGCGGCGTCGAAACGGTCGCGCCGGGAAACGCGCGCAGCGAATAGGGCGCCACGATCGTCTGGCCGAAGCTGTTGCGCACATAATCGAGATAGACTTTGAGCGTGCGGCGGCCGGCATTGGGCTTCGTGGTCGTGAGCCGCGGCAGGCGGCGATGCACGAGCCGGCCGATGAGCTTTGCGACCTCGCGCACCTCGTCGAAGTCGTAGCTCGACTTCAGCGGCACGAGCACGTGGATGCCGGTCTTGCCGGAGGTCTTGACGAGGCAGGTGCCGCCGGCCGCCTCGATCACCTTGCGCGTCGCGCGGGCCACCGCCACCACGTCGCTGTAGGGATTGCCGCCGGGATCGAGATCGAGCGCGAGAAAATCCGGATTGCGGAGATTGGCGGTGCGGGCGAGCCACGGGTGCATCTCGATACAGCCGAGATTGGCGAGATAGAGCAGCGTGTGCTTGTTGTCGCAGATGACATATTGAACGTTGCGGCCGGTGCTCTTCGCGCGGATCGAGATCGTCTTCACGAACGGCGGCAGGTGCAAGGTGGCGACGTTCTTCTGGAAGAAGCCGCCACCGCGGATGCCGTTCGGGTGGCGGGCGAGCACCATCGGCCGGTGGCGCAGATAGGGCAACACGTATTCGGTGGCGCGGTCGTAGTAGCGGATGACGTCGCCCTTGGTGAAGCCTTCCTTCGGCCAGAACACCTTGTCGAGACGGGTGAAGCGCCCCTTAGGCGCGCCGCCGCGCCTTGCGCGCGCTCTTCGCGACTTGGCCCGACGCCGTTTCATTTGCGCTCCAGATGCGCTTCGTATTCACGGACGACCTTGGAGGCCGGCTTGTCCGTCCGCAGGCCGACGAAGGCGGGGTGGCGCATTCTCCCGTCCTTCGTCCACTCGGTGAATTTCACTTCGCCGACCAAACGCGGCCGCACCCAGATGGTCGCCTGCTCGTTCGGCACCTTGCCGGCGACCGGCTTGCGCGCGGCGAGAAGCTTCTGCATGCGCCCGTAGATCGTCCTCAGGCTCGCGGCATCGAAGCCGGTGCCGGTATGGCCGACATATTGCCAGCGGCCGGCCTTGCGCACGGCGAGCGCGAGCGCGCCGAAATACTTGCGCGAGCGGCGCGGCCTGGTGAAGCCGACGATCACCACCTCCTGGCGCTTGCCGGTCTTGATCTTCAGCCATTCGCGGGTGCGGCGGCCGGAATAGTAACGGCCCTCGGCACGCTTGGCGATCACGCCTTCAAGCCGCTTGCGGGCGGCGGCGCGGAAGGCGCGAATGCCGTTCCTGCGGACATGGCGGCTGTAGCGGACGAGCGAGCCGCCGCGCAGGATGCGGTGGAGCTTCTGCTTGCGCTCGAGGAGCGGCAGCCGCCGCAGGTCGTGCCCGTCGAGGTACATGAGATCGAACGCGCAGTAGCGGAGCCGCGCGCGCGACTTCCGCGCTTCCTGCAGGAGCTGGAAGCTCGAGCGGCCCTTCCTGTCGAGCGCCACCAGCTCGCCGTCGATCACCGCGTCGTGGCGGACCTTGGTGAGCGCCTTGGCGATGGCAGGATAGACATTCGTCAGATTCTTGCCGCCGCGCGAATAGAGGCGGACCTCGCCATGATCGGCGTGGGCGACGACGCGGAAACCGTCCCATTTCGTCTCGAACACGAAGGCGCGGTCGTCGAACGGCGCGTCGATCAGGGTCGCCAGCATCGGCCGCAGGACCGAGCGTGGCAGGTGCGCGCGTTTGCTGCGTGGGGGCATGTCAGGCGCTGCGCGCAGGCTTGCGGTCGGGAAGCCGCCGGCCGGATTTCACCGAGCGGTCGTTGCGCGTGACGTCGCGCGAGCTCGCATATTCGTCGTTCTTCTTGATCAGCAGCCATTGCCGCGGACGCTTCAGGCGCACGAGCGAGTAGCTGCCGCGCAGCTTCTTCCCGTGCAGCACGATGCTGAGCGCGCCCTTGCGCAGACCCTTTGCCACTTCCTCCTCGCCATCGGCCGCACGAAAAGTGCCGCGGTCCCAGACGATGACTTCGCCCGCGCCGTAGTTGCCGGGCGGGATCGTGCCCTCGAAATTCTTGTATTCGTAGGGATGATCTTCCGTCTGCACCGCGAGACGGCGCTCCTTCGGATCGAGCGTCGGGCCCTTGGGCAGCGCCCAGCTCTTCAGTACGCCGCCGACCTCGAGCCGGAAATCATAGTGCAGGTGCGATGCGCGGTGCTTCTGCACGACGAAGGCGTGCGCACGGCCGGACTTGCGCGGCCTGCCCTTTGGCTCGCGCGTCTTGGAGAAGTCGCGCTTCTTCCGATAGGCACTCAAGGATGCGGACGGCATGGCAAGCATCCATCGGCGTTCGCCCGCTCGACGCGCGGCTATCCGGTCTTCGTTTCGTTCTTCTCTTCGTCCGGATTGTAAACGAGCATGCCGGTCCGTGGCTCGATCCAGGCCAGATGATCGCGCACTTCCTTGACGCCCGGTACGTTCTCGACGGCGACGATCAGCGCCTTGCGCTCGCGCTCGTCGATGATCGAGCCCCAGAGATCGGCGACACCGTTGCGCACCGTCACGTCGATGGACTGGATCGGCGTCCACGGCTGCTTCTTCAGTTCGGCGATGACCTGCTCGCGGATGGCGGCATCGGACGCGGCCGCGGGCTTCACCTCTCCCGCCACCCCGGCCAGCGCGCGCAGCAGGCTTCTCCGCGTGAGGATGCCGACGACGAACTTGCCGCGCATCACCGGCAGCCGCTTGATGCGATGGCGCTCCATGAGGTCGACGGCTTCGCTGAGCGGCGTATTCTCCATGATCGCGATCGGATCGGGAGTCATGATCTCCGCGACCTTGCGGCCGTGGCCGCGCGCGAATTCGTCGGCGAGCTTGCCGGGGCCGACGAGGAATTCCAGCCAGCGCGGCCGGCGGCGGACGGTGCCGGTTTCCGCGCGGCGGAGGAAATCGCCTTCGGTGATCACGCCGACCAGCTCGCGCGATGCGTCGATGACCGGAAGGCCGCTGATCTGATTCTCCAGCATCAGCTTGATGGCTTCCTGAATGGTGGCGTCGGGCCCGATGGAAACGACGCGTTCGGTCATCACGTCCGCGGCTTTCATGGGAATCTCCTTTGTGGAAATTAGACTAGCTGCACGCGCGGCGTGTCAATTGCGCCAGATCAATCGATGAAACGGGCAGAACTTGGCGAAAAGGAAGCGGAAAAGAAAATGCCCCGGCCCAAAGGGCCGGGGCAGTCGACGGATTGGAGCCGGATACGGGAGTACTCCGGTCCCGCGCCCTTATCGCGTTTTTTTGATTCCGATGTATTGACTTGTGTCAAGCAATACGCGTGTTCGCTAATCGGCCAATACAATCGTTCCGGCTGTTTCTTTTAGTACTTTGGACATGTTCTTAATCGCACCGATCATGGCGCGACGGCCTGTGCGCTCGACGAAGCGGCAGGCGGCTTCGACCTTGGGCGCCATCGAGCCCGGCGCGAATTGATGCCCGCGCAGCAGCGCGGGCGTTGCCTTCCGAAGCGGCGGGCCTTTCGCGTGCGGCCAGTCGGTGAAGACGCCTTCCACGTCCGTGAGCAGGAGGAGCGCGTCGGCGCCGATCGCCTCGGCGAGCATCGCCGACGTGAAATCCTTGTCGATCACCGCCTCGACGCCGCGCACGCTGCCGTCGGCCTGCACGACGACAGGAATACCGCCACCGCCGACGCAGATCAGCACGACGCCCGCCCGGACAAGACTCTCGACGGCGGCAAGGCCGCGGATTCGTTGCGGCATGGGCGAAGCGATGGCGCGGCGGAAGCCCGCGCCGTCCTTCATGAAATGCCAGCTGGTGCGCGCAGCGAGCGCGCGCGATTCCTTTTCGTCATAGACGGGACCGATCGGCTTCTTCGGATCGGCGAAGGCGGGATCGTTTGGCGACACTTCGACCAGCGTAAGCAAGGTCGCCGTCTCGCGCCCGGGCAACTCCGCGGCAAGCGCCTCTTCCAGGAGATAACTGATCATGCCGGCGCTTTCGGCGCCGAGCATATCGAACGCGTAAGGCCGCACGTCCGTGTAGGCCGCCGATTGCAACGCGAGCAGGCCGACCTGCGGACCATTGCCGTGGGTGATGACGACGCGATGCTCGCGGGCGATCTCGGCGACCGCAGCGGCGGCCGCGCGCGCGTTCCGGCGTTGCGTCGCCTCTTCCGCCGGCTCGCCGCGGCGGACGAGCGCATTGCCGCCAAGGGCGAGCACGACCAGCATCAGCGCCGCCCCGGAAACCGCCTGGCGATGAATGCGTCGACGAAGGAAGCGAGCGTCGGTTCGCCGGCTTCGGCGAATTCGTAGCGGGCGCGGACGAGCGGCTTGTCGATGCGGGCGATCCGCGCGAGATCGAGGGGCGTCGCGGAGATGACGACTTCCGCGGACGAGCCGTTGATCGTCCGGCGCAGCGCCTCGAGCTGTTTCTCGCCATAGCCGACTGCCGGCAGCACCGTGCCGATATGCGGATAGGCGTCGAACACCTTGCGGATCTCCGGATCGGCGCGCTCGCGCGGATCGACGATCTCGGCGGCACCTGCCGCTTTCGCCGCGACATAGCCCGCGCCATAAGGCGCGCCGCCGTGGGTGATGGTCGGCCCGTCCTCGATCACCAGTACGCGCTTGCCGCGCACGCTGTCCGCGTTCTCCAACTGGACCTCTGACGCGGCAAGGACGATCGGCGCGCGCGCGTTGACCGCCTGCAATTCCTTGCGGACGGTCTCGACGTCGCCGGGTGCGGCGTCGTTCACCTTGTTGATCACGAGCACGTCGGCCATGCGCGCGACGGCTTCGCCCGGATGATACTTCGCGACCTGCCCGGGCCGCAGCGCATCGGCCAGCGTGACGGAAAGGTCAGGCACGAGGAACGAAAAGTCGTTGTTGCCGCCGTCCCAGACGATGACGTCGGCTTCCTGCTCGGCAAGCTGCAATATTCTCGCGTAATCGACGCCCGCAAAGACAACGTGCCCGAGCGCGAGATGCGGCTCATACTCCTCGCGCTCCTCGGCGGTGGCGTTCGCAGCGTCCACGTCGGCAAGCGTCGCGAAGCGCTGCACGGCTGCCGCCGCGAGATCGCCGTAGGGCATCGGGTGGCGCAGCACGGCGACGCGCAGGCCGCGCTGCGACAGGCGGCGCGAGAGCCAGCGGGCGATCACCGACTTGCCGCAGCCGGTGCGGACGGCGGTGATGGCGATCACCGGCAGCTTCGATGGCAGCATGGTCCGCTTCGGGCCGAGCAGCGAGAAATCCGCGCCCGCGGCGAGCGCGCGCGAGGCAAGATGCATCACGTGCTCGTGCGTCACGTCGCTGTAGGCGAAGACGACTTCGTCCACGCCGCTCTCGCGGCAGATTTCCTCGAGCCGGGACTCGTCGAGGATTGGAATGCCTTCAGGATAAAGCCGCCCGGCCAGCGACGGCGGATAGCGGCGGCCGGCGATGTCGGGAATCTGCGCCGCCGTGAAGGCGACCACTTCGACGCCAGGATCGTCGCGCCAGACGACATTGAAATTATGGAAATCGCGGCCGGCCGCGCCGAGGATGACGATGCGGCGGCGCCGGACGGCCCCGTTCAATGGCCCGTCTCCGCCGGCTCGACGATGAGCACCGGCACGCCGCGCGCCGACGCGAGCGACAGCAGCAAGGGCTCCGCCCCCTCGCCCAGCGCGCCGCGGGTCACGACGAGGAGCCGTTCGCGGTAGCGGTCGAGCACGCTCGAGATGTAGCGCTCGTTCGCAAGCATGCCGGCGGGAAGGCGGGCAAACTCAAGACCGGCCGCGGGCAGCGTCGCGTCCGCGCTCGCGCGGTCGAATTCGGCGAGGATCACGGCATTCTCCCGCGCCGCCGCGGCAATGGAGAGCGCGGCGTCGATGGCGGGATCGCCGGGGGCTGCTGCAAGCGCCGCGATCGGGCCATGGGCGCGGGCGACCCTGCGCGGCAGGAGCAGCACCGACGCCTTGGAGCGGAACGCGGCGGCGGCCAGACCCGGGAAGGCGCCGGCGATGCGGTCGACCGCGCTCTTCGGCTCGGCAATGATGACTATGTCCGACGCCTGCGAGATCGAGGCGATCGCCTGCTCGGTGCGGGCCCGGACCACCTCGAAGCTGCAGCTGATGCGGTGCGCTGCCGCGGCCTGGGTGACGAGGCGGCGCGCGGTGAGTGCGGAAAGCTCCATCTCACGGGCGATGCGTTCCACGTCGAGCGGCCGCCACTCGCGGCCGAGCATGCGGAACTCGCGGGCGAACGGGAGGCCGGCGAGGCCGCTGACGCCCGGCTCCTCGATGAAGAAACCGAACATGTCGAGCCGCAGGAGTTGCGCGAAATCGGCGGCAAGATCGACCATCGCACGGTCGAGCACGCTCTGGTGCAAACCAAGCACAGCACGACGAAACTCGCGGCTCGTGGCCATAGTCAGCTCTTGTTTCCTTCCGGTGTGACAGAAGTTGCAAAACTGCGCCGCACCGCCGCGAAGGCGCGCAGGCGGTCCTCCACGCGGCCGTAGATGCTGTCCCCGGGATAGCGCCCATCGGCCCCGCGCACGCCGGCTTCGCGGCCGGTGAGGAGCGCAATGCCCTGATCGATGGTCGCGATCGGATAGACGGCGAAGCGGCCCGCGGCGCAGGCTTCCACCACGTCGTTCCGCAGCATCAGGTGCTGCACGTTCGCTTCCGGAATGAGCACGCCCTGCGTGCCGGTGAGCCCGCGCTTCTCGCAGATATCGAAGAAGCCTTCGATCTTCTCGTTGACGCCGCCGATCGCCTGCACCTCGCCGTGTTGGTTGACGGAGCCGGTGACGGCGAGATCCTGCCGCAGCGGCGCGTCCGCAAGCGCGGAGAGCATGGTGTAAAGCTCGGCCGAGGACGCGCTGTCGCCCTCCACGCCGGAATAGGACTGCTCGAACACGAGACTCGCATAGAGCGACATGGGCGTGTCGAGGGCGAAGCGGCCGGCGAGAAAGCCCGACAGAATCAAAACACCCTTGGAGTGGATCGGGCCGCCGAGCTCCACCTCGCGCTCGATGTCGACCACCTTGCCGGTGCCCGGACGCACCTGGCAGGTGATGCGCGACGGCCGGCCGAAGGCGAAGCCGCCGAGCTCGATCACACTCAGGCCGTTCAGCTGGCCGATGCGCTCGCCCGCCGTGTCGATCAGGGCGACCTTCTGCAGGATCATTTCCTGCATACGGTCGCGCAGGCGGCTCGCGCGCTCGATCTTGCGGTCGGTCGCCTGCCGCACGTCGGCGCCGGTGACCGTCGCGCGGCCCGCCTGCCCCGCCCAGAAATCCGCTTCCGCCAGGAGGTCGCGGATCTGCTCGGTCAGGAGCGAGAGCTTGCCGGAATGCCCGGCAATGCGCGCTGCGCGCTCGATCACGAGCGCCACCGCGTCGCGGTCCATCGGCTTCAAATTTTCGCGCCTGACGATGGCGGCGACGAGCTGGCCGAGCACGCGCTCGCTCTCCGGCGAACGGTCGATATCGTCCTCGAAATCGGCGAGCACCTTGAAGTGCTCGTTGAGCTCGGGATCGTAAGCCGCAAGCAGGAAATAGAGCAGCCGGTCGCCGAACAGGACGACCTTCAGGTCGAGCGGGATCGGATCGGGCTCGAGCGAGACCGTGGTGGAGAGCCCGATCAGGCGGCCGACGTCCTCGATGACGATCTCGCGGCGGCGGAGCGCGCGCTTCAAGGCGGGCCAGGCGAACGCCTCGGTCAGGACGCTGCGCACGTCGAGAAGCAGGTAGCCGCCGTTCGCCCGGTGCAGCGCGCCCGGCTTGATGAGGCGGAAATTCGTGATGAGGACTCCCTGCCGCGCGACGTGCTCCACCCGGCCGATGAGATTCTGCAGCGTCGCGTGCTGCTCCTCTACGACCGGCGCGCCGCCTTCGTGGTCCGCCTGGCTGACGAGCACGTTCACCTGATAGCGGTCGAACGGGCCGCCCGCCGGGCCTTCGTCATTCGGGCGCTCCCCCTCCTCGCCCTTCATGATGAAGATGCCGACGTTCTCGATAAGGTCGGTGCGGACGTGTTCGAGATGCTCCGCCACGGTGGCAAGCCCGCTGAATTTTCCCTTCACCTCCTCGACGGACTGATCGACGGCAACGCGGGCCGTCTCCTGATTGAGCGTCCGGATGTCGTCGCGCCGCTCCTTTTCCCATTGCGGGAGGCGACGCATGATCTGCTCGAGCTCGCGTTCCAGCTCCGCGATCGTCTCCTGCGTTTCCTTGCGCTTCTCTTCGGGCCAGGCGTTGAACTCGGCCGGCGGGATCACCTCGCCGTTCCGCATGGGCGCCAGCGCGAAGCCGAGCGGCGTGCGCAGAATGGCGATGCTCTTCGCGGTGGCCTTGGCCTGCAGCTCGGAGAACGCCTCGCCCTGCCGCTTCTGGAACGCCTCGTCGATGGCGCCGCGCCGCGTCTGATACTCCTCGCTGTTGAAGACGGCCGGCAGCGCCGCCTTCAGGTCGTCGATGAGCTCCTGCATCGCCGCCCGGAATTCCGGCGCGCGGCCGGCCGGCATCTCGATCGCAACGGGCTTGTGCGGCTCCTTGAAGTTGTTGACGTAAACCCAGTCCGAAGGGCGGCGCTGCTCCTTCGCCGCGTGCTGCAGGAGCGATCTCACCGTCTCGCGCATGCGCGCGTCCGGCTGGCCGATCACGAACAGGTTGAAGCCGGGCTTGTCGATGCCGGTGCCGAAGCGGATGGCGTCGAGCGCGCGCCCCTGCCCGACCAGCCCTTCGACCGGCGCGAGCTCGGCGGTCGACTGGAACGGCAATCCCGCGGGGTCGACCGGCCGGTACAGGCGATCCACGGAAAGCGCGGAAACGGCGGGAGACTTGGAATTCATCAAATTGTCGCTTTGCATTGAATTTGTATTGAAGTAGCGGGCGCGGACGGATTTCAAGGCGCGGAAGCACGCCCGTCAAGGTTACGCACGAAGTAGCGGGCTTCTTCGCAACCGTCGGTCGCGGCTAGCGCAGCCCGTGCTTGCCGAGGAGCTTGACGGTGCTGGCCTGCGGGCCCTTGTCGCCCACTTCCTCATGAAACGATACGCGCGTGCCGGGCTTCAGTTGCGCGAAGCTGCCGTTCAACACGCTGTTTTGATGAAAATAGATTTCCCGCCCGTCGTCGGTCTCCAGGAAGCCGAAGCCGTCCGCGGTATTGAGCTGCGTGACGGTGCCGACCGGCGGGGTCACGCTTTCCTTCACCTTGCCCTGCAATTTCCTGACGTTGTCCTGGAGCTGGCGCCGGGCGCGCTTGAACGCATCGCCGATCGCGAACTCCGGATCGGAGAAGCGTTCGTCGTTCTGCCGCGTCCGGCTGACCTTCACCTCCCGCCCGCCGGGCAGCACGAGATGGATGCTGATCTCGAACAGGCCGCCGGTGCGATGGTGCCCGCCGGGTGCCTTCACGCCGACGCGGCAAGAGGTGATGCGGCCGAAGCGCTCCTCCAGGCCCGCCACGTAGTCCTCGATCATGGAGCGAAGCGCAGGCGACGCGTCAGTGCCCTGAAAGTCGATTTGAACCGGGGTCTCCATGATGTCATCGCTCCGTGCTTCAGTCTCAGGTGCTTCGATGGCTGGCGCGGCGCCCGCGTGCCGGCGCTGGCTGCGCGGACGCCGCGATTTGCCGTCATTCGAGGACGAACGAGATTTTCGCGTTCACCCGGTAGGTCTTGATCTGGCCATTGTCGACGGTCGCCTGGAAGTTCTCGATATAGATCGATTTCACGTTGCGGACGCTCTTGTCGGCGGTGGCAACCGCCTGCTGCGCGGCGTCCTCCCAGCTCTTGTTGGATTCGGCCAGTACTTCGATGACCTTCAACATGGCACAGTCTCCTCGGTTCGAAGTTCAATGCAGGCATGCGCCTGCATTGTCGGGACCGACGTCACGCCGCCTTCGCCGGCGCCGGCCAAAGCGCGCGCAAGTCGGCCGGCAGGGCGTTGCGCACGTCGGAGATTTCGCCGGCCGTCACCTTCTCCGACAGCAGGCGGAACACGGCGGTCACCGCTGCAGCCGTGTCGTCGATCGGATCGGTCCTGAAATCGCGATCGACGCGCGCGAGGAAACTGTCCCGGCTGCGTTCCTTGACCGGCACCGCGGCAGGACGCCATTGATCATAATAGATACCACGCACCAAAGTCGGCAATTGCGCGGCAAGGTCGGCGGCCTCGTTGACGGGCAGCCAGTCGCGCAGCGCGTGCAGGACGCTGCGCAGGAGACGAAATGCGCGCGGCTTGTTTTCCCAGCCGAGCGATTTGTCGATTTCGTTGATCCAGATGTGCGTGAGCTGGATCGTGTGATCGATGCTATCGAATCCGGTGGCGCTCATGGCAATGCTCCCTCTGACAGCATTCCATTCAATACGATCCGCCGGAAGCGCCACGTTGAGGCAAATCAACCGCTGGTGTCGGCGCTATCCGGAGCTTTGGCCGGACCCGCGCGGCGGCGCCTCTTGCCGCGCACGCCAGGTTTTCAATCCATCTTTATTCAATACCCGGTCTCGATCGGCCGCACGCTGAGATGATCGGCGACCGAGCGGACGCCGGGCGTCGATTCCGCGGCCACGCGAATGGCATTCTTCTCGACCGAAGACGGCACGATGCCCCACAAATGCACGACGCCGTCCGTCACGACGATATTCATCAGCGACAGATGCGCCCACGGCTCCTTCTTGAGGCGCTCGGTCAACTGATCGCGGATCGTCGTGTCGCTCTGGGCGACCTCCAGGTGCGGCCGATGAATGGCGGCGGCCAATGCCTGCACGAGATTGGCGCGGCTGATGATGCCGACAAGCTGACCGTTGGCGACCACGGGGACGCGCTTGATGTGTTTCTTCTCGAGAACCTCCGCGATCTCCTGCACGGGCGTCTCGTCGCTGACCGTGACGACGTCGCGCGTCATGATATCGTCGACCTTGAGCGCGTTCGCTTTGATGAAATCGGATGCCGACGACACCTCTCCGGTCAGCAAGCTCAGCCACCAGGAGCGGCGGCGCGCCGTGCCGGTTTCGGCGCGGCGTATCAAATCGCCTTCGCTGACGATGCCGACGATCGCGCCCTTTTCATCGACGACCGGGACCGCGCTGATCCCGCGCTTCACGAGGATGTCCGCCACCTGCGCGACCGAGACCCCCGGCCGGACCGAGATGACCTGCGTCGTCATGATATCGCGCGCTTTCATGCTGGTTCTCCAGGCTGCAAAAAAGGTCCCATCATCAGTCTGTCACTGCTTTGATGTACGTCAAGCGCCACCGAATTGAAATTCCGCGATTTCGTGCGATGCTCCGGACCGCATGTCGTCCTACCGCCTCGACAAATTGTTTGCGCCGCGTTCGGTTGCGGTGATCGGCGCGAGCCCGCGCGAACGGTCGCTCGGCCGCAGCATTCTGAAGAACGTCGTCTTCGGCGGCTTCGACGGCCCCGTCCGCCTCGTCAGCCCGCGCCATGCGGAAGTGGACGGCATCAAGGCGGTCAAATCCATCGCCGATCTGCCGGAGGCGGCCGACGTCGTCGTGCTCGCCACGCCGCCCGTCACGATCCCGCAGCTCGTGGACGAGGCGGGAAGGAAAGGCATCGCCGCATGCGTCATCATCACGGCCGGGCTCGGGCATGGTCCGGGCTCGCTCGCGCAGGCGGCGGACGACGCGGCGCGCAAGTACGGCATCCGGCTGGTGGGGCCGAACTGTCTCGGCGTCATCGTCCCGCCGGCGAAACTGAATGCGAGCTTCGCCATCCGCATGCCGCGCGCGGGCGACCTTGCGCTCATTTCGCAATCGGGTGCGATCGTGGCGGGCGTCGTGGAATGGGCGGCGCAGCGCGCGATCGGTTTTTCCGCCGTCGTTTCGCTCGGCGACAATGTCGACGTCGATTTCGGCGACCTGCTCGACTATTTCGCGCTCGACCGCGGCACGCGGGCGATCCTGCTCTATGTCGAGTCGGTGAAGGACGCGCGCAAGTTCATGTCAGCGGCGCGCGCCGCCGCGCGCACGAAGCCGGTCGTGGTGATCAAGGCCGGCCGCCACGCGCAGAGCGCGCAAGCGGCGAAGACGCACACGGGCGCGCTCGCCGGCTCCGACGCCGTCTATGACGCGGCGTTCCGGCGCGTCGGCCTGCTCCGCGCCTACGACCTCGACGAGCTGTTCGACGCGGCTGAAACGCTTGGGTTGCTGCGGCCGTTCGCCGGCGACCGCCTTGCGATCCTCACCAATGGCGGCGGGGTCGGCGTGCTCGCGGTCGACCGGCTGATCGATTTCGGCGGCAAGCTTGCGGAGGTGTCGCTGGAGACGCTGAAGCGGCTCGACGCCGCGCTGCCGCCCACCTGGTCGCGCGGCAATCCGGTCGACATCATCGGCGATGCCGACGAAGCGCGCTATGCGGCGGCATTCGAGGCGCTGCTCGACGACCCGGCGAACGACGCGATCCTCGTGCTGAACGTGCCGACCACGCTCGGCGTGCCGCATGCGATCGCAGCGCGGGTGGCGGACATCGCCAAGGCCGACCGCGCGCAGCGGTTTCCGCCAAAGCCCGTTCTTGCCGCCTGGATCGGCGAAGACGAGACCGCATCGGCGACGTTCAGCGCAGCGGGCATTCCGCACTATCCGACCGACGTGGAAGCCGTGCGCGGCTACATGCATCTCGTCGACTACTCGAAGGCGCAGGCGCGGCTGATGGTGACGCCGCCGGGCCTGCCCGCGGACTTCTCGCCGGACGCGAATTCGGCGCGGATCATCGTCAACGGCGCCATCAATGCCGGCCGCATGTGGCTCGATCCGGTGGAGGCCACGCAGGTCTGCGAAGCCTACGGGATTCCCATCGCCGCGACCATTGCCGCGCACGATCCGGACGAGGCGGCGAAGGCCGCGGCGCCGATGCTCGCGGCGGGACAGCGCGTCGCCGTCAAGATCTTCTCGCACGACATCGTGCACAAGTCGGATGTCGACGGCGTGCGGCTCGGCCTGCAGAGCGAAGACGAAGTGCGCAAGGCGGCGGCGGAGATCATCGCGCGGGCGCGCGCCCTGCGGCCGGCGGCGCGTATCAACGGCGTCACGGTGCATCCGATGATCGAGCGGCCAGGCGCGCGCGAGCTGATCGTCGGCGTCGCCGACGATCCGACGTTCGGGCCGATCATCGCCTTCGGCCACGGCGGCACGGCGGTGGAAGTCATCAACGACAAGGCGCTGGCGCTGCCGCCGCTCGACCTCAACCTTGCGCGCGACCTGATCGCGCGCACGCGCATCTCGCGGCTGCTGAAAGCCTATCGCAACGTGCCGGCAGCGAAGGAAGATGAGGTCGCGCTGGCGCTGGTGAAGCTCTCCCAGCTCGTCGCGGACCTGCCGGAAATCCGCGAGATCGACATCAATCCGCTGCTCGCCGACGAAAAGGGCGCGACCGCGGTCGACGCGCGGATCGCGGTCGAGCTGACGGTGCCGAAGTTCAAGGGCCGCTGGCATCCGCGCATGGCGATCCGCCCCTATCCGCGGGAATGGGAGCGGCACCTCACCTACGGCGACGGGCAGATCGCTTTCGTCCGGCCGATCCGGCCCGAGGACGAGCCGCTGTTCGCGCCGTTCTTCGAGCGGGTGACGGACGAGGACCTGCGGCTCCGCTTCTTCTCGCCGGCCAAGGACTTCGGGCACAGCTTCGTCGCGCGGCTGACGCAGATCGACTACGCGCGCGCGATGGCGTTCGCCGCGATCGACGAGGCCGCAAACGAGCTGCTCGGCGTCGTGCGCATCCACTCGGATTCGGACTACCGGACCGCCGAATACGCGATCCTGTTGCGGTCGGACCTCAAGGGCCGCGGCCTCGGCGGCCAGATGATGGCCCTCATCATCACCTATGCGCGCAGCGAAGGGCTGGAGGCGATCCACGGCCAGGTGCTCACGGAAAACACGGTCATGCTCGACCTATGCCGGCGGCTCGGCTTCACGGTGGAGCATTCGCAGGACGACGCGGGCATCGTGCAGGTGCGCCTGCCGCTGAAGAAAGCGTGAGCGCTGCGCGCGCCTCAGCGCGAGAACGGCCGGAAATGCTTGGAGAGCTTCAGGCCCTGCGCCTGATAGTTGGAACTGCCGGTCTCGCCATAGAGCACGGTCGGGCGCTCGGTCATGCGCTCGTACACAAGGCGGCCGACGATCTGCCCGTGCTCGAGGATGAAGGGCACCTCGCGCGAGCGTACTTCGAGCACCGCGCGCGCCCCCTGCCCGCCCGCGGCGGCGTGGCCGAAGCCGGGATCGAAGAAGCCGGCATAGTGCACGCGGAATTCGCCGACGAGCGGATCGAACGGCACCATCTCGGCGGCGTGGTCGGGCGGCACGTGCACCGCCTCCTTGGAAGAGAGAATATAAAAAGCGTCGGGATCGAGCACGAGGCCGGCGTGGCCGCGCGCTTCCAGCGGCTCCCAGAAATCGAGCACGTCGTAGTTGTTGCGCCGGTCGACGTCGATGAGGCCGGTGTGGCGCTTGGCGCGGAAGCCGACAAGGCCGCCGGCGTTGCGCCCCGACAGATCGACGCTCACGGCGACGGCGCCGTCGCCGAGATCGGCGGTCTCGCTGTCGACCAAGCGGTCGCGCGCATGCAGTGCCGCGAGCGCCTTGCCGTCGAGCTTCGCGGCGCCGCGGCGGAAGCGGATCTGCGAAAGGCGCGAGCCGCGGCGCACCAGAATGGGAAAGGTGCGCGGGCTCACTTCGAGATAGAGCGGACCTTCATAGCCCGCAGGCAGCGCGTCGAACGCCGAGACGCGTTCGCCGATCACGCGCGTGAAGACGTCGAGCCGGCCGGTCGAGCTTTTCGGATTGGAAGCGGCGGCGAGATCGGCCGGCAGCTTCAGCGATTCCTCGAGCTCGACGAGATAGACGCAGCCTGTTTCCAGCACAGCCGCCTTGTCGCGCAGATCGACTTCGTGCAGCGCAAGCTCCTGCAGGCGCGCGTCGATGCTTTTTGCCGCCGACGGCAGGAAGCTCGCGCGCACGCGCCAGGCGCGGGCGCCGAGGCGGAGATCGAGGCTGGCCGGCTGGATCTGGTCGTCGCCCACGGGCGCGTGGGCGGCAACCACGCCCGCGTCCACGAGCGCGGAAATCCCCTGCCCGGGCAGGATGCCATTGGGCAAGGTCGCCGTATCGGTTTTCAGCGCTGCCTTCATGTCCGCTCCGGGCGCCTCATCCTTCGAGACGCCCCGACACCTCACCCTGAGGAGCCCGAGCAAAGCGAGGGCGTCTCGAAGGGTGAGGTGTCGGGGCTCCTCAGGATGAGGCGCAATTTGCAAGTTTACTCATAGCAAACTTGCTGGTTCTAGCGAGTAGCGGACGCGCAGCTTGACGCCAAGCGCGAGCCGGGAGTAATCACATTTATCTTCCGTGGTCATTTGAGCCGGCCGGCTTGCAGCCACGTAAAACAACTCGCTAAAAGGCCGGGGACGTGCCGAACCCGGCCCGGGTCGTCCCCCGGCCGGGTTATTTGTTCAAGGAGCACGTCATGAACTCGATCCCGCGCCCGCCGCTCGACCCCGAACTGCTGCATCCGGAAACGCGGCTGATGCACTCGGGCATCCTGCGCTCGCAGTTCGGCGAGAACGCCGAGGCGCTCTTCCTCACCCAGGGCTTCGTCTACGACGAGGCGGAGACGGCGGAAGCGCGCTTCTCCAACAAGGCGCCGGGCTTCGTCTATTCGCGCTACGGCAACCCGACGCTCGCGATGTTCGAGCAGCGGCTCGCCGCGCTGGAAGGCGCCGAAGCCTGCCGCGGCACGGCGAGCGGCATGGCGGCGGTGACGGCGTCGCTCCTCTGTTTCCTGAAAGCCGGCGATCACGTGGTGGCGGCGCGCGCGCTGTTCGGCTCGTGCCGCTGGGTGATCGAGGATTTCCTGCCGCGCTTCGGCGTGCCCTGCACGCTGGTCGACGGCACCGACCTCGCGCAATGGAAGGCGGCGATCCGGCCGGAGACGCGCGCCTTCTTCCTCGAGAGCCCGACCAACCCGACGCTCGACGTGCTCGACATCGCGGCGATCGCCAAGCTCGCGAAGAGCGCAAACGCGAAGCTCATCGTCGACAACGTGTTCGCGACGCCGCTCCTGCAAAGTCCGCTGCAGCTCGGCGCCGACGTCGTCGTCTATTCGGCGACGAAGCACATCGACGGACAGGGGCGCTGTCTCGGCGGCGCGGTCCTCTCCACCGAGAAGTTCATTATGGACCATCTGCACAATTTCCTGCGGCAGACGGGGCCGTCGCTGTCGCCGTTCAACGCCTGGGTGCTGTTGAAGGGCATGGAGACGCTCGCGATCCGCGTCGAACGCGCGCAGGCGAGCGCCACCAAGATCGCGGATTTCCTTGCTAGCCAGAAAGGGATCAGGAAGGTGCTCTATCCCGGCCGTGCCGATCATCCGCAGGCGGCGCTCGCGGCGCGGCAGATGAAGGGCGGCGGCACGCTGATCGCGCTCGAGGTGGAGGGCGGCAAGGCAGGCGCGTTCCGCTTCTGCAACGCGCTGCGGCTGATTCGGATTTCCAACAATCTCGGCGATGCGAAGAGCCTGATCGTGCATCCGGCCACCACGACCCACCAGCGATTCACGCCGGAGGCGCGCGCGGAAATTGGCATCGGCGACGGGCTGTTGCGGCTCTCGGTCGGGCTCGAACATGCCGACGACCTCGCCGCGGACCTCGCGCGCGGGCTCAAGGCGATCTAATATTCCGCGTCGGCCCGCCAGGCGTCAGGAGGGACGCATGTATCGCGCCGTAACCCGCGGCATCCAGGTGACGGTGACGCCGTCGTACCTCGCCGATCGATCGTCGCCCGAAGACAACCGCTATTTCTGGGCTTACACGATCGAGATCGTGAACCTCGGCGACGTCACGGTGCAATTGAAGACGCGGCACTGGAAGATCACCGACGCGCAGGGCCACGTGCAGGAAGTGCGCGGGCCGGGCGTCGTGGGCGAGCAGCCGATCCTGAAGCCGGGCGAGCGCTTTGAGTACACGAGCGGAGTACCGCTCACGACACCGACCGGGCTGATGGCCGGCACGTACCAGATGGTCGCAGACGACGGCGAGCGCTTCGACGCGGTGGTGCCGACGTTCTCGCTCGACAGCCCGCACATCGCGCGCGTACTGCATTGAATGTGCGGGGCGATCTCGCGCATTCGCCTGACGCACGGCTCCCTCCCCGCGAGGAGGATTGCGGCCGGGCGGCCGGTCTGAAATAGATCGCGGCTCGATCCTTAAGTTGCTCCAGTGAAGCCGATCAAAAATCCCGCTCGTCCCCGCGAAAGCGGGGACCCAGGGCCAACTGCACGTCCGTGCTTTTTGGTCCTGGATTCCCGCTTACGCGGGAATGAGCGGAATGTGTATCGAGCCAATACATCGAATCCGAGCAAGAGCACATGACGCAAAGCGACAAGCCCCGCGTGTTCTACGGCTGGTACGTCGTCTATGCGATCGGCCTCGTGATGACGACGACGGCCGGGTTCGTCTTCTACAATCTGCCGGTGCTGCTCGATGCGTTCGTGACGCAGCACGGGTTCGCGGTGGCGACCGTGAGCAACGCGACCGCCGCCTTCTTCCTCGCCGCGGGATTTGCCGGCCTCATCGCCGGACAGTTCGTCGACCGCTTCGACTCGCGGTACATCATCATGGCGAGCGCCACGATGGCTTCGCTCGCGCTGCTCTGCATCGGGCTCCTGCGCGAGCCGTGGCAGCTCTTCGCGTTCTATATCGTGTTCGGCCTCGCCTATGGCGGCTGCGGGCTCGTCCCGACCACGACGATCATCGCGCGCTGGTTCGAGCGGCGGCGGGCGATGGCGCTGTCGATTTCCTCGACCGGCCTGTCGCTCGGCGGCGTGGTGCTGACGCCGGTCGCGGCGTTTCTCGTCGTGAAGCTCGGGCTCGCGGGTGCGGCGCCCTGGATGGCGCTCGCCCTTTTCCTTGGCGTGGTTCCGGCAACGCTCTTCGTCGTGCGGGCGACGCCCGCCGCCATGGGCCTCCTGCCCGACGGCGCCACCCGGCACGAAGGCAGTGCCGCGGCAGCGCGCGCATCCGCGAGCATGCCGCTCGCGGAGGTCTGGCGGAGCCGCTACTTCTACGCGGTGGCGGCGACATTCCTGTTCGGGCTCGGCGCGCAGGTGGGCGGGATCGCGCACGTCTATCGGATCGCCAACACGCGGGTCGATACGGAGACGGCGGCAGTCGCCGTCGCCTGCCTCGCGATCTCGAGCCTGACCGGCCGCCTCGTTGCCGGCTGGTTGCTGAGCCGCGTCAGCTCGCGGGCGATGACAATTGCGCTGCTGATCATCCAGGCGGTTGCGCTGGTCTGCCTCGCCTATGCCTGGACGGGGCCGGCCGTCATTGCGTCAGTCGCCATGTTCGGGCTTACAGCCGGCAGCATGCTGATGATGCAGCCGCTCTTGCTCGCGGAAGCGTTCGGCGTGGAGAATTACGGCCGCGTCTATTCGGTGAGCCAGCTCGTCGGCGTGTTCGGCTATGCCATCGGTCCGTCGCTGGTCGGCGCGATCTACCACGCGAGCGGCGGCTATGCGCTGGCGCTGCTCGCGATCGCCGCGGGCTCGCTGCTCGGCATCGTCACGCTTTCTTCGTCGAAGCCGCCGAATCGCGCCGTGGCGTGAGCGGGATTATTCGCCCGCTTCGCCGGATGCGTCTTCGACGCCGATCTCTTCCGGCGCGAACGCATAGTGGCGGCCGCAGAACTCGCAGGTGACCTGCACCTGCCCGTCCTCCACCATGTCCGCCCGTTCCTCCTGCGGGAAGCTCTTCAGCACCGACATCACCCGCTCGCGCGAGCAGGTGCACTGCGCAGTCATGGTCTGCGCGTTGAAGACGCGCACGCCGCGCTCGTTGAAAAGCCGCCACAGCAGGCGCTCGCTCGACAGCGTGGGGTCGAGCAGTTCGTGATCCTCGACGGTCTCGATCAGCGACTGCGCCTCGGTCCAGGCGTCGTCCTCTTCGACGGTGTGCAGTTCGTGGCCCTCGGGCGCGTCGCCGGGATCGAAATCGGCCTGCGCCGCGCGCGCGGAATCCTCGGGCAGAAACTGCACGAGCATGGCGCCAGCGCGCCAGGTCGCCTTGGCGCCGCCGGGATGCATCTTCTCGCCGACCGCGAGCTTGAGCCGCGTCGGGATCTGCTCGGACTGCATGAAATAGCGGTGCGCCGCCGCCTCGAGCGGCTCGCCCTGCAGCGCGACGATGCCCTGATAGCGGTTGTGGTCGCCGCCCGCCTCGATCGTCATGGCGAGATGGCCGTTGCCGACCAAGGCGCCGGTGCCGGGCGCCGAGAGCGCCTCGAGCTTGCCGGAGTCGAAGCGGGCATAGGCGCGCACGCGGTCGGGCGCGGTGATGTCGACCACCATCAGGTCGACGGCGCCGTCGGTCTGCGTCTGCAGGATGAAGCGGCGCACCTGCTTGTGAGTGGAGCCGAGGAGGACGGCCAACGTCGTCGCCTCCGCAAGCGCGCGGGCGACCGGCTGCGGGTAGTCGTGGTTGCCGAGCATTTCATCGAGCATCGGCCCGAGGCGCGCGATGCGGCCGCGCACGTCGAGGGCCTCGACCTGAAATGCCTGGACCTGATCGTCCTCGGCCTGGTCTCGCGGACGACGTTCTGGAATCTGCACGTTCATCGGGTCACGCCCTTCAAGCGCGAAGGATTCAGTTTGAATTGCCTCAGGCGCCCTATTTCCGCTCATTCCCGCGAGCGGCCAGCGTTTCTCCCCGCATTCGTCAGGCGCTTCGCGCGCTCATGCTTCGAGGCACCAGGCGAGAATTCCCTTCTGCGCGTGGAGCCGGTTCTCGGCCTCGTCGAACACCACCGATTGCGGGCCGTCGATCACTTCGTCGGTGACCTCTTCGCCCCGGTGCGCCGGCAGGCAATGCATGAAGATGGCGTCGCGCTTGGCGAGCTTCAAGAGGCCGCGGTTCACCTGATAGGGCTTGAAGATGTTGTGGCGCTTCTTGCCGTCCTTGTCGCCCATGGAGACCCAGGTGTCGGTGACGATACAATCGGCGCCGCTCACCGCCTCTTCGGGATCGCGCAGGAACCGGATGTCCGCCTGCTCGCGCCGGGCCCAGTCGCGCAGCGCCGCTTTCGGAGAGAATTCCTTCGGCGCGGCGACCCGGAGCGCAAACTCGAAGCGCGCGGCCGCGTGCACCCAGGAGGTGAGCACGTTGTTGGCGTCGCCGGTCCAGGCGACCGTCCTGCCGCGGATCGCGCCCTTGTGCTCCTCGAACGTCATCACGTCGGCGAGCACCTGGCAGGGATGCGAGAACTTGGTCAGCCCATTGATGACGGGCACGGCCGCGTGCCGCGCCAGCTCGACCAGCGCCTTGTGGTCGAGGATGCGGATCATGATGCAGTCGACGTAGCGCGACAGCACGCGGGCGGTATCGGCGATCGTCTCGCCGCGGCCGAGCTGCATCTCCTTGCCGGTGAGCATGATCGAATGGCCGCCAAGCTGGTGCATGGCCACGTCGAAGGAGACGCGGGTGCGGGTCGACGGTTTCTCGAAGATCATCGCCAGCGTCCGGCCGGCGAGCGGCTTGTCGGCGGAGGCGCGCTGCTTCTTCAGGTCGCGCGCGCGGTCGATCATCCGCCGCAGCTCCTTCGAGGGAAGCTCGGACAGATCGAGGAAGTGCCGGACGCTGTTCGCGCTCATTCGGCGGCCCCCCGGGCTTGCGCGGCGAGCGTGGCTTCGATCTTCGCGCAGGCGGCGTCGAGCCGCGTCATGGCCTCGCCGACCTCCGTCTCGCTGATGATCAGCGGCGGCAAAAGGCGGGCGACGTTCTCGCCGGCGGGCGCGGTGAGCAGGCCCTCGGCGCGGCAGGCGGCGACGAGGTCGCCGACCGGCACCACCGCGCGCAGGCCGAGCAGGAGCCCTTCCCCGCGCACCTCGGCGATCACCGCCGGATGCCGGTCCTTGATCTCGGCGAGCCGCTGCTTGAAGAGGAGGCCGGTCCTGGCGACGCGGTCGAGAAAACCCTTTTCGAGCACGACATCGAGCACGGCGCCGGCAACGGTGGTCGCCAGCGGATTGCCGCCGAAGGTCGAGCCGTGCGTGCCGGCGGTCATGCCTTTCGCAGCCTCGGCTTTGGCGAGGCAGGCGCCGATCGGGAAACCGCCGCCCAGTCCTTTGGCCGCCGCGAGAATGTCGGGCTCGATGCCGGCCCATTCATAGGCGAAGAATTTTCCGGTGCGGCCGATGCCGGTCTGCACCTCGTCGAGCACGAGGAGGAGTCCCTTGTCGTCGCAGAGCTCGCGCAGCGCCTTCAGGAATCCGGCCTGCGGCACGCGCACGCCGCCCTCGCCCTGGATCGGCTCGACGATGATCGCGCCGGTTTCCGGCGTGATCGCTTTCTTCACCGCGGCGAGGTCGCCGTAGGGAACGTGATCGAAGCCTTCGAGCCGCGGGCCGAAGCCTTCGAGATATTTCTGGATGCCGGCGGCGGCGAGCGTTGCGAGCGTGCGGCCGTGGAAGGCGCCCTCGAACGCGACCATGCGATACTTTTCCGGCTTGCCGCTCACGGCGTGATACTTGCGCGCCATCTTGATCGCGCACTCCATCGCCTCGGCGCCGGAGTTGGCGAAGAACACCGTGTCGGCGAAGCTCGCAGCGACCAGGCGCTCGGCGAGCCTTTCCGCTTCGGGAATGCGGAACAGGTTGGAGACGTGCCAGACTTTCGCCGCCTGTTCGGTGATGGCGGCGACGAGCTTCGGATGCGCGTGGCCGAGCGCGCTCACGGCGACGCCGCCGGCGAAATCGAGATAGCGCTTGCCGTCGGTGCCGACGAGCCAAGCGCCTTCGCCCCGCTCGAAGGCGAGGTCGGCACGGGCGTAGGTCGGCAACAGCGGCGCAATCAAGTTCCCACTCCAAAAACGGCGTTCTCGTCCGGGCCGGTGCAGGCCGGCCGGCTGGTCATGTCCGGACGTAGTGCAACGTGTCTGTCGGCTCGCGGGCCCGGCAACGCGCCGAAACCCCTTCAATCCGCCGCCCGGACCGGCAGCAGGCCCCCAAACGAAATGTGCCGCCCGGCTCACGAGCGGCACCGATCGAATCTATTGGAGCCGCGGGAGGTGTCAACTTGCGCGATGCTTATGCAAAAAAGCAACACGACCTACTAGATGTTGGGGAAAACGCCCGCCAAACAGGCCGAACGCTTGTTCCGCCGAGTCTGCGTATAGTAGCCTTAAGGCCGTTAAACACGATATCTCGTGCGGCGGGCCACCTTCGTTTTCAGCTGATTTTCTGCTTCCGGGGCGGATTTTTCGTCCGATTCCGGGGAACGGGGAAGGATTCCGCCGCCAGCAGCGGCCAAAGCCGCACATGGGAGACCGGCGAATGGGTTGGAATGACGAGCGGGTCGAGCTCCTGAAGAAGCTATGGGCGGACGGGCTCTCGGCGAGCCAGATCGCCGCCCAGCTCGGCGGGGTCACGCGCAACGCGGTGATCGGCAAGGTGCACCGCCTCGGCCTGTCGGGCCGGGCGAAGACGCCCTCCTCCTCGGTGCCGCGGGTGCGCAAGCCGCGCCCGGCTTCGATGCGGCCACGGCTGCGCTATCACGGCAACACGGCGCTCGCTCCGCAATACGAAGTGGAAGAGGACCTCGACCCGCTCGCCAACATTGTGCCGATGGGCCCGCGCGTCTCGATCCTCGAGCTCAGCGAGTCCACCTGCCGCTGGCCGATCGGCGAGCCCGGCAAGGAAGGCTTCGCCTATTGCGGAACGCAGACCAAGGCGGAGTCGCCCTATTGCCCGTATCACTCGCGCGTCGCCTACCAGCCGCTCGCAGAGCGGCGGCGGCAGCGGCAGCAGGCAAGGGGATAATCAAGTCAAGTACACATAGAGCCCCTCATCCTTCGAGACGCCTTCGCTTCGCGAAGGCTCCTCAGGATGAGGGCTCATTTATTTTGGACAAAGCCGGCGATATTTGAGGCTGTTTAACTCGCCTCGGCGAAGCGCTCGTTGAAGCTGTAGCCGGCGCCGCGCACGGTGCGGATGGGATCGGGCTCGCGGCCGCGCGAGAGCGCCTTGCGCAAGCGGCCGACATGCACGTCGACGGTACGCTCGTCGATATAGGCTTCCCGCCCCCAGACGCTGTCGAGCAACTGCTCGCGGCTGAAGACGCGGCCGGGGCTCACCATCAGGAATTCGAGGAGGCGGAACTCGGTCGGGCCGAGATGCAGCTCGCGGCCGGCGCGATGCACGCGCTTCTTCTCGCGATCGAGCTCGATGTCGCCCGCCTTCAGGACCTTCATCACCTGCTCGGGCTTGGAGCGGCGCAGCAGCGCATGCACGCGCGCCAAGAGTTCCGGCAGCGAGAACGGCTTCACCACGTAGTCGTCGGCGCCTGTTCCGAGGCCGCGCACGCGCTCGGCCTCCTCGCCGCGCGCGGTCAGCATCAGGATCGGCAGCTGCTTGGTCTCCGGCCGCGCCCGCAGGCGGCGGCAGATCTCGATGCCGGAGACGCCGGGCAGCATCCAGTCGAGTATGACGAGATCGGGCGTGTTCTCGCGCACGCGGGTTTCGGCGTCGTCGCCGCGCTCCACGACGTCGACATCGAACCCTTCGCTTTCGAGGTTGTAGCGCAACAGCAGGTTCAGGGCCTGCTCGTCTTCAACGATCAAGATGCGCGGCTTCATGGCAATGCGTCAGCGCGGAAGGCTCACCTTGGTGATGCTCGTGGTGTCGAGCTTCGGGCGCTCCTCGGTGAGCACCTCGCCGACCACGAGGTAGTAGATCGTCTCGGCGATGTTGGTGGCGTGGTCGCCGATGCGTTCGATGTTCTTCGCCGCAAACAGGAGATGGATGCAGAGCGTGATGTGGCGCGGGTCCTCCATCATGTAGGTGAGGAGCTCGCGGAACAGCGAGGTGTACATGGCGTCGACTTCGCCGTCGCGGCGCCACACGTCCATCGCGCGCTCGGCATCGCGGGCGCCGTAGGCGTCGAGCACCTGCTTCAGGCGCTGCAGCACCATGTCGGCCATGTGCTTGACGCCGCGGAGCTGCTTCTGCGCCTGGTACTCGCCGTCGAGCGCGAGCACGCGCTTCGCGGTGTTCTTGGCGAGGTCGCCGACGCGCTCGAGGTCGTTGGCGATGCGGAGCGCGGAGACGATCTCGCGGAGGTCGATGGCCATCGGCTGGCGGCGGGTGATGGTGAGGATCGCCTTCTCCTCGATGTCGCGCTGCAGCGCGTCCACCTGGTCGTCGGCGGCGATCACCCGCTGCGCCATCAGGACGTCGCGCTTGACGAGCGCATCGACGGAATCGGCCACGAGCCGCTCGGCGAGCCCGCCCATTTCCGCGAGGCGCGAGGAGAGCTCGCGAAGATCCTCGTCGAAGGCCTTGAGAATATGCTGGTCGGTCATCCGTTTGTCCTCTCGCGCGATGCGCGTCCCGCTCCGGTCAGCCGAAGCGGCCGGTGATGTAGTCGAGCGTCCGCTTGTCGGACGGATTGGTGAAGATCGTCTCGGTCGGCCCCTCCTCCACGAGCACGCCGAGGTGGAAGAAGGCGGTGCGCTGCGACACGCGCGCGGCCTGCTGCATCGAATGGGTGACGATGATGATGGTGTAGTTGGCGCGCAGCTCGTCGATCAGCTCCTCGATGCGGGCGGTGGCGATGGGGTCGAGCGCGGAGCACGGCTCGTCCATCAGGATCACTTCCGGGGAGACGGCGATGGCACGGGCGATGCAAAGCCGCTGCTGCTGGCCGCCGGAGAGGCCGGTGCCGGAATCGCTGAGCCGGTCCTTCACTTCCTCCCAGAGGCCCGCCTTCTTCAGGCTGGTCTCGACGATCTCCTCGAGCTCCGCCTTGGATCTTGCGTGACCGTGGATGCGCGGGCCATAGGCGACGTTCTCATAGACCGATTTCGGGAACGGGTTCGGCTTCTGGAACACCATGCCGACGCGCGCGCGCAACTGCACCACATCGAGCGAAGAATCGTAGATGTCGAGGTCGTCGATCCTGATCTCGCCGGTGACGCGGGCGATCGGGATCGTGTCGTTCATGCGGTTGATGCAGCGAAGGAAGGTCGACTTGCCGCAGCCGGACGGACCGATGAAGGCGGTGACCGCGCGCTCGGGAATGTCGACGGAGACGTCCTTCAGGGCGTGCTTGTCGCCGTAATAGACGTTGACCGAGCGGGCGATGATCTTGGCCGAATCCGGCGCCGCCGCGGCGGCGGCCGCCGACGCTGGCCCGGGCGTTTTGATCGGGTGCACCATCACATCCATCTTAGCGCCTCCGCAGACTGTCACCACCGCCGCTCGAAGCGCCGGCGCAAGTAAATCGCGATGCCGTTCATCACGAACAGAAACACAAGGAGCACGATGATCGCGGCGGCGGTCTTCGCCTGGAACGCGATCTCAGGAAGGTCGGACCACAGATAGATCTGCACCGGCAGCACGGTGCCGGCGTCGGTGACGCCGTGCGGCACCTCGACGATGAAGGCGACCATGCCGATCATCAGGAGCGGCGCGGTCTCGCCGAGCGCATGCGCCATGCCGATGATCGTGCCGGTGAGAATGCCGGGCACGGCGAGCGGCAGCACGTGGTGGAACACCGCCTGCTGGTGCGAGGCGCCGACGCCGAGCGCGGCCTCCTTGATCGAGGGCGGCACGGCTTTCAGCGCCGCGCGGGCGGCAATGATAATCGTCGGCAGGACGAGCAGCGCGAGAACGAGGCCGCCGACGAGCGGCGCCGAGCGCGGCAGGCCGAAGAAGTTGAGGAACACCGCGAGTCCGAGCAGGCCGAACACGATCGACGGGACCGCGGCGAGGTTGTTAATGTTCACCTCGATCAGCTCGGTGACGCGGTTCTTCACCGCGAATTCCTCGAGATAGATCGCCGCGGCAACGCCGAGCGGCAGGCAGATGACCAAGGTCACGAACAGGGTGAGCGCGGAGCCGACCAACGCGCCGCGGATGCCGGCAAGCTCCGGCTCGCGGCTGTCGCCGGCGGTGAAGAAGCGCCAGTTGAATGTGCTCCGTACTGCGCCCATTTCCTTCAGCCGCTCCAGCCAGACAACCTCGCGGTCGCCGACGCGGCGGTTCGATTCCGGCGTGACGTAGGTGACGACCTGCCAGGAGCCGGGCGCGGCCGCTGCAGCCGACGACAAGGGCAGCAGAACCTCGCCGGCGGCGCGGTTGCCCCTGATCTCCGTCAGTTTGACGACGCCGCCATTGATGGCAACAAGCTGGCTCGGCTCGGCATCCGTCAATGTGCCGTCCGACGCAAAATCCGTGACCGTACTGGCGATCTCGATACTGCCTGACGTATCGCTTGGCGTGGCGGTGCCGCGACCGGCACGCCGCGTGATCTCGGTGCCCAGCCCCTTGAAATAGAGGTCGGCATCCGCCGACGTCAGTACCGACACGCGCACGGTCTGACCGATGAGGCTCGGATCGGCGACGACGCGGTCGCGCAGGGCATCGCCCGCGCCGGAAGACAAGAGCCCATCGAGCCGCCGCCGCGCGGCGCGGTCGCTCGCCTCGGGGAAAATCCCGCGCAGCGTGTTGCGCACGAGCGCCTGGAAATCGCCGGCGCGGATCTCGTCCGGTTTGCGGGTGTTGTTCGGATCGATCTCCGCCGCGTCGACCTTCACGCCGAACACGAACTGATGCTGGGTGAAGGCCGGCAGCCCTTTGAACAGCACGTCGGCAAGCACGATCACAAGGAAGATGCCGGTGAGGCCGATCGCCACCAGCCCATAGAGCTGGAAACGCCGCTCGGCGCGGTAGCGCGCGCGCATGCGCGCCTCCGCCGCCACGTCGCGGGCGGATCGGGCGGCTCCTGCCGGCAGGGCGACGTCAGTCATATTGCTCCCGATACCGTTTCACGACCTGCAGGGCGATGACGTTCAGCGTCAGCGTGAAGAAGAAGAGCACGAAGCCGAGCGCGAACGCCGACAGGGTCTTGGCGCTCTCGAACTCCTGGTCGCCGACCAGAATGGTCTTGATCTGCACGGTGAAGGTGGTGACCGCCTCGAGCGGGTTGAAGGTGAGGTTGGCGGCGAGCCCGGCGGCCATCACCACGATCATGGTTTCGCCGACGGCGCGGCTGATCGCGAGCATGAAGGCGGAGACGATGCCGGCGAAGGCGGCCGGCAGGATCACCTTCTTGATCGTCTCCGAGCGCGTCGCGCCCATCGCATAGGAGCCGTCGCGCAGCGACTGCGGCACGGCGTTGATCACGTCGTCGGAGAGCGAGGAAATGAACGGGATGATCATCATGCCCATGACGACGCCGGCGGCGAGCGCGCTTTCCGACGCCACATCGAGCCCGAGCGCCTGGCCCCAGCCGCGGATCGAGGGCGCGACCGTCAGCGCCGCGAAGAAGCCGAGCACCACGGTGGGGATGCCGGCGAGAATCTCGAGGATGGGTTTCACGAACGCGCGAAAGCGCGGCGTCGCATATTCGGCCATGTAGATCGCCGCAAAGAGGCCGATCGGGCCGGCGACGAGCAGCGCGATCGCCGTGATCAGCAGGGTGCCCGTCACCAGCGGCACGATGCCGAAGGCGCCGGAGGAGCCGACCTGGTCGGCGCGGATCGCGGTCTGCGGGCTCCATTGCAGCCCGAACAGAAAATCGACCGGCGACACGCGCTCGAAGAAACGCAGGGTCTCGAACAGCACCGACATGACGATGCCGAGCGTGGTCAGGACGGCGACGGTCGCGCTCGCAAACAGGACGATATTGATGAAGCGCTCGACATGGGTGCGCGCGCGGAACGGCGCGGAAACGGAGCGGAGGGAAAGCACAAGCCCCAGCAGGCCGAACGCAAAGCCCACGGCCAGCAGGGTCCCGTTGGCGATCCAGCGGACGGAGGCGTAGGTCTCGGCGGCGCGGCGCAGCGCTTCGCCGGGGTCGCCGGCAAACCGTCCGGCAAGGACGGCCTGCACGTCGCGCAGAATCGCGCTGCGCTTCAGGTCGTCGATCACGCCGAGATCGAAGGCGGCGAGCGCCTGGCTCTCGGCCAGACGCTGGCCGACCGGAACGCCGATCACATAGAGCGCTGCCATCGGCACGAGCACGCCGAGCGCGACAAAGACACCGTGATAGGGAGGCCGGGAATGCAGCGGCCCGGAGCGGGCGGTGGCGGCGGCGCGGGCGAGGCCGAACAGGAAGCCGACGGCGACGAGAACAGCCAGGCCGATGAGATAGATTGCCGACATATTCTTCGCCCTGCTTCCGCCGGACCTATCGCGGACCGGCTTCGCGGAAGGACGGCGGCCGCACCATCGACGCGGCCGCCGCTACGCAACGCTCCGTCAGTTGGTGAGGGGATCGCCCGTCATCGGGGCGAGACCCAACACGGCCTTGCGAACGTCGTCGGCCATCTTCTTCGGCAGGGTCACGAGGCCCTTCTTCGCGAGATAGCCGTCCTCGCCGATCGCCTTCTGCGACACGTACTCGGCGGCGAACTTGTCGAGGCCCGGCACGACGCCGACATGCTGCTTCTTCAGGTACACATAGAGCAGGCGCGAGCCGGGGTACTTGCCGGCGGCGATGTTGTCGTAGGTCGGATCGACCCCGTTGAGGGCGACGCCGCGGAGTTGCGCGGAGTTCTCTTCGAGGAACGAGAAGCCGAAGATGCCGAAGGCATCCTTGTTGGCGACGAGCTTCTGCACGATGACGTTGTCGTTCTCGCCAGCCTCGATGTAGGCGCCGTCCTCACGCAGGGACTTCCACGCCTTCTCGAACGCCTTGGCGTCGCTCTTCTTCAGGGCGGCGAGCGCCGGGATCTGCGCAGCGCCGTGCTCGAGCAGCAATTCGTGCAGGGCGTCGCGGGTGCCGGAGGTCGGCGGCGGGCCGAGCACTTCGATCTTCACGTTCGGCAGCGACTTGTCGATGTCGGACCAGTTCTTGTTCGGGTTGGCGACGAGCTTGCCGTCCGCGCCGGGGACTTCCTTGGCGATCGCCAGATAAAGCTGACCGAGTGTGAGCTTGAGCGGCGTGCCGGCCTTCGACTGAGCGACGCTGATGCCGTCATAGCCGACGGTGACCTCGACGATGTCCTTGACGCCGTTCTTCTGGCAGGTCTCGAACTCGCCCTTCTTCATGCGGCGCGATGCGTTGGTGGCGTCGGGATGCGTCTCGCCGACGCCGGCGCAGAACAGCTTCATGCCGCCGCCGGTGCCGGTGGATTCCACGACCGGGGTCTTGACGCCCGCCGACTTGCCGAACTGCTCGGCGACCGCGGTGGTGAACGGGTACACCGTCGAGGAACCGACGATGCGGATCTGGTCGCGCGCCTCGGCAGCGCCGGCAAAGGCAACGCCGGCGACCGCGAGCGCGGAAATGGTTGCGTAGGTCACAAGTTTCACGGGGTTCTCCTTCCTGTGACGGAGTTTCCGGCCGGTTCGGCCATCCAGCCTCGGAAATAGCCGGGGCTCGACGACTCCTAGGAGTGCTCGGACAAACTTCTATGACGCTCCCATGACAGACAGGTGACAGTCTAAGCGACTGTTTTCGCTTGATTTGTCTCAAGCTTGTCTGTGGAGAGCGGGATGCGCGCGGCAAATGTCGCGCCCTGGCCGAGGGTGCTGTCGACGGCCAGCCGGCCGCGGTGGCGGGTGAGGATGTGCTTGACGATGGCGAGGCCGAGACCCGTTCCGCCCTCGGCGCGGCTCGTCTCCACGTCGACCCGGTAGAAGCGCTCGGTCAGCCGCGGCAGGTGCTCGGGCGGAATGCCGGGACCGAAGTCGCGGACGGTGACGACGGCCTCGCCGCCGTTGGCGGCGGGATCGCGCGCCAGCGTGACTTCGACGCGCTTGCCCGAGGCGCCGTACTTCAGCGCGTTCTCGACGAGATTCTCGAACAGGCGGATGAGCTCGTCGCGGTCGCCCTGCACCGGCAGGCGCTCCGCATCGCGCTTCACGACAAGCTCGACGCCGCGCTCGAGCGCGAGCGGGCAGAGCGTGTCGCAGACATGGCCGACAATGGGGACGAGATCGATCACGGTCTGCGGGTGCAGGTGCTCGTTCAGCTCCACGCGCGACAGCGACAGGAGATCGTCGATCAGCCGCGACATGCGCCGCGCCTGCTCGACCATGATGGTGAGGAAGCGGTCGCGGGCGGCGGCGTCGCCGCGCGCCGGGCCCTGCAGCGTCTCGATGAAGCCGGAGAGCGAAGCGAGCGGCGTGCGCAGCTCGTGACTCGCATTGGCGACGAAGTCCGCGCGCATGCGATCGAGACGGCGCTGCTGCGTCAGATCGCTGAAGGTGAGGAGGAAGGCGTCGGGCGGATGCGGGGCGTCGTCGGCATGGTTAAAGGCGATCGGCACGACATGCGCTTCCAGCGTACGCTCGACCGGAACGCGGTCGGTGAACTCGACGCGCCGCACCTTGCCGTCGGTCGCCGCCATGCGCAGCGCCTCGATCACTTCCGGCGCGCGCACCGTGAAACTGATCGGCTCGCCGCGGCGCACCGGGCCGAGCGAGGACACGGCCGCGTCGTTGCCGACAAGGATCGTGCCGCGGCGGTCGACGAGGAGCGCCGGCGCCGGCAGCGCGCCGATGACGGCGGCGAGCTGCGGATCCACCGCAAACGGAATGCGCGAACTCGTGACCGGAGCGACCGCAAGCTGCACCGGCTTTGCCGGTTGCGGACGCGGCGGACGCAGCGCGGCGGCGGCAAGCACCACGACCATCGCGAGCAACGCCGCGTAGGGCGACAGGCGTCCGAGCGCGGCGACGATGACAATCACCGCAAAGGCTGCGGCGATGATCCAGCGGGCGGCGAACAAGCGATCCAGGGCGCTACGCGCGCCGGAGCTTCCGGAGCTTGCCTGCGGATAGGAATCGGTCATCGCGTTCGTCGTTTCCGATCCACATGTAGCGCGGGCGCCGGGCCTGCGCCATGCGGTGGCGCGGCAAGATTGCGTCTGGTTAACAAGTGCGCCGGGTGCCTTGCGCGCGGCCGATGCGCATGGGATCAACGGCCGCGCGGACATCCGCCGAATCCAGGGGGCACCATGACATCAGCGATTCATCGGTCTTTCATCGGGCTGTTCGGTATCTCCCTTTGCGCGGGCACCGCATATGCCGACCCGCTGCCGATCCCGAGCGCCGACTATTCGGTCAAGGCCACCATGACCGGCGGCATGACCATGATCAGCCGGCATTCCAGGGGCAAGCTGCGCGTCGACATGCAGCCGCCCGGCATGCCACAGCCGATGGTCGCCTATTTCGATCTGCGCACGCGCAAGGGCGTTTCGGTCATGTCAGTGCCGGGCATGGCGCCGATGGCGATGGAGATGGAGCTCGACAGCAAGGGCGGTCACGGCGTCGCCACCGGCAGCGGGCGGCGCGTCGGCAGCGCCACCATCGCCGGCGAGCGCTGCGACCTGTGGCGGATCGAGCCCACGAACGCAGAAGAGAAATCCGCCGACACCGTCTCCTGCGTCACGGCGGACGGCATTCCACTGCGGGTGGAAGCAACCGTCAACGGCAAGCGCGAGACGATCTTTCAGGCCACCGAGGTCAGCCGCGCGCCGATCGACGCCAAGCTGATGACGCCACCGTCGAACGTCAAGCCGATGCAGCTTCCGAAAGGGATGATGCCGCCGATCAAGTAAGCGGACATTGCTCGAGGTCCGCGACGGGCCACTTCGAGACTTGGCCTATGACATGACCCGCTGCAATGATTTGAATAGTCCAACGAACCCAAGACCCTTAGCCCATAGCCTGCTAATATCGATTTTTTCGAGGTTGGCGGCGGATGAAAGCAGGTACACGCAAGAAGACGAGACTTCGGCGTCGCAAAGGGCCGAGCCCGCTAAGCCATTCCATTCCGAACACGGAAGAACGGTATCGCCTCGTAGTCGAGGCACTGGCCGAAGGCATCTATGAATGGTCGATCGACACGAACCGGCTGGAGCTTTCGCGGGGACTAAGGGAGATGCTCGGTTTCAAGAAAGGAGAACTGAGCTCCACCAGTTGGATGGAGCGCATGCATCCGGACGACCGGAAACGTTACTGTGATGCAGCGGTCGATTGCTTTAAGCAGCTTACCCCTCACTTCGCTTGCGAATATCGTATTCGAAATAGTGCGGGCGAGTGGCGCTGGCTAAGCGATCACGCAGGCTCAGTTAGGAACAAGACCGGGCGCGTATTACGACTGATCGGCGTCGTTACCGACATCACCAAGCTAAGACACCAGGAAGTCCAGCTGCGGGAAGCCCTACAGCAGCAGAGTGCCACTGCTCACATTTTTAACGCCATAAGTCGCTCATCCTTTGACTTACAGACCGTTCTCAACTCCTTGGTGGAGTCGGCGACACGGTTATGCGACGCTGATCATGCATACCTGTTCCAACGGCAAGGCGACCGTCTTATATGGGTAGCCAGCTTCGGCGATACGCCCGAGGTGCAGGAACAGATTAAAGAGTACTTCAAACCGCGACAGGTTTTTGCCGACCGCGGGAGCGTGACAGGACGCGTGTTCCTGGAGGGGAACGCAGTTCACATTCCTGATGTGCTCGCTGACCCGGAATATACCTGGGCCGGCGCGCAAAACATTGGTCGCTATCGCGCGGCGCTCGGTGTCCCTCTCTTGCGTGATGGCAGAGTAGTTGGCGTCATTTTCGTTGGAAAGACTGTTCCGCATCCATTTTCTGACAGCCAGATCGAGCTGGTCAGGACCTTTGCAGACCAAGCCGTAATTGCAATCGAGAGCGTGCGACTGTTGAACGCTCTGCGGGAGCGAACCGACGAGCTTTCCGAAAAAAGCCGGCAGCTCGAAATTGCCAACACCGACAAGGCTCGCTTCCTTGCGGCAGCGAGCCACGACCTACGACAGCCATTGCACGCGTTGAATCTCTTCGTCGCCCAACTCCATCTCGATCATTCCAATGCAGAGGAACGGACGAGACTCGTGTCTCGCATCGATGCGGCGATGATAGCGATGAATGAACTGTTTGACTCGCTTCTGGATATCTCAAAGCTCGACGCGGGCATTCTGGAACCAACAACGACGGAGTTCCCGATTGCACGCTTGTTTAGCCGCCTGCAGACAACCTTTGCCGAGGCGGCACGCGAAAAGAAGATTCGATTAAAGGTCGTGTCGAGCAGCGCGTGGGTGCGCAGCGATCCGATCTTACTCGAACGAATCTTGCTTAACCTGGTATCTAATGCCGTCCGTTACACCATCCGCGGCGGCGTTGTGGTCGGCTGCCGGAAAGCTGGCACCATGTTGCGGATTGACGTGTGTGACACTGGAGAAGGCATACCTAAAGATAAGCAAAAAGAGGTTTTTTCGGAATTCTATCAGCTCGACACGCCGGACCGCGATCGTTTGGGCGGGCTAGGGTTAGGCCTGTCGATCGTCGACCGGCTAGCGCGACTTCTCGGTCATACAGTTGGCCTAAGCTCAAGAGTGGGAAGGGGAACGCGCTTTTCTGTACTGGTGCCGCGTGTGAAGTCCAAAGGAAAGGCAGCGCACCTTTCAACGATACCGCTGATCGCCAACCGCGCACAGAACAAATTAATAGTGGTCATGGACGACGATACGCTCGTTCGCGACGGTATGCGCGGAATCTTGCGCAGCTGGGGCTGTCGTGTGGTAGCCGCAGCATCCGATACGGAAGCGCTCGCCCAATTGTCCGAACAGGAGTCTAGGCCAGATCTTATCATCTCTGATTATCGTCTTGCTGGCGGGCATACCGGCATCACGGCTATCGCAAACCTGCGAAACAAACTTGGCGCCCAGATTCCGGCATTCATCGTAACCGGGGATACAAGTCCCGAACGTCTGCGAGAGGTAGATTCGGCGGGCTACCAACTGCTGCAAAAACCTCTTTCGCCAATGACGCTGCGCACCGTGGTCGACCGGCTTCTGAAGGAGTCTGGCCCAGCCGGATGATGCGCGTCATGCTTGTTGCGAGATGATTGCAAAGCAACCGCAACGTCCATCATGGACGATCGAGAATATCCGGCGGAATATAGATGCCCCCTGAAAAAATAAGATTGAACGCGGCGACCATGACTTCGCGCGACGCGGATTTTGGAATGAATCCCCTTGCGCCAAGATCCAGGGCTTTTGCCACGCTGTTACGGTCGTGGGAGGCTGACAATACGACGGTGCTGATGGCTTTATTGTTCGCGCAAAATTCACGGAGAAGCTCGAAACCGTCTTGATCCGGCAAGCCAAGATCAAGAATTACCAACTGCAGGTCAGCGCTTTGCTCAAGTTGTTGCTTCGCTTGTCGAGAATTGCCGGCCGCCACTATTGTGGTCTCCGGTCCGGTCAGCTCCCGAAGAACGCCATGCAACGCCTCCCGAACGAGGACGTGATCATCCACTATAAGGATTTTTGTTGGGCGAGGCAGCAGTTGCGCCGATATTACTGCATCCTCGACTGATGGGGCGTGATTGCTATTTTGATTTGACGTTGCAATCTCGGCGCCCGTCGCAGAGACATTCTTGTTCAGCTTTGTCTGCTCCCGGACTTCACCGACGAAGCGAAATCCCTTCCGAGATACGGTTCGTAGTAGACGTTGTGCTTCGCCGCTGTCGCCGATAGCGTGCCGGACCGCGGTGATCCTACTGCTCAGCGTCGAATCGGAGACAATGCGTCCATCCCACACGTCGGCAATCAGGTCATTCTTGCTGACGATGCGCTCGCGATTGCGGATGAGGTATTCCAGGACGTCGAAAACCTGCGGTTCGAGCGCGACCAGTTCGGCACCCCGCCGGAGTTCGCGCCGATCGGCATCAAGCCGAAAGTTCTCGAACTCATAAATCACCGGTCTGGACCTCAGGAAAAATCAGCAGGGTCTCAAGACCTTTCAAGGCTATCCCAAAGACATGAGGTTTCCTAGCCAATAGAGGTTGGCTTCCGGGAAAATAAGGAGGAAGCCATGCTCAAGCTCACTTTGGTTGGTGGCGTGCTGATGGCGGGTGTTGGCGTTCTCGCCGCGCAGCCCAGTGCTCACACCTGGTATCCGCCGGACTGCCTCTCGGTCGACTACTGCGGACCTATCGAGAATGCGGTTTGGGTCAGCCCAGGCCGTGGTTCACCACCGCAACTAGCCATCTCCTCGAACTACAGAACTGCCGTTGTGCAGCGCGCCTTCACGACGGGAAAATCCGAAGACGGACGCATGCACGTATGCATGCGCTACGATCCATTCGGAGCACTGGAAGTTACTTGTCTGCTGTTGCCAGAGCCCGCGTTTTAGATGCCGCTTTCTGGGCGCGCGTCTTACCTGCTCAATGAGGGCATCGTATTGCGCGCGCCCGAGTGGAGTATCGCGGAGCGGATAGTCCTTGTAGATGAAGCGGTTCCCGCTCACGCCGCTTCGGACGGAGCGCGCTTCTGTCGCGGCTTGCCGGCGGCCGGCTTGCGGCCGGACGGCGAGACGTCACTTGCCGCTCCGGCGCCGCTTTCGTGCAGCGCCGCGGCGTTGGCTGCGGATCTCCGCGCTTCCAGAATCAACTCGCGGAACGCGACGATCGCCAGCGAAAGCGCGAAGGGAATGATGTAATAGAGCAGCCGGAACAGAAGGAGCGCGCCGACGAGCTCCTCGCGGTCGAACTGGCTCAGCGCGATCAGCATGGTCGCGTCGAAGACGCCGATGCCGCCCGGTGTATGAGCGGCGAAGCCAAAGAGCGTCGCGGTGATGAAGATGACGGAGAGCGAGATGAAATCGATCGCGGGGGCTGCCGGCATCACCATGTACATGGCGGCGGCGCAGCAAGTGAGATCGACGACGCCGATCGCCACCTGCAGCAGCGTGAGACTCCCGCCCGGCAGTGTGACCGACCAGCCGCCGCGGCCGAAGGTGCGCGGCGCAAGGCTGACCCAGATCACGTAGAGCGCGAGCACGGCGAGCAGAAAAAAGCCCGCGACGCGGTTCGCCTCGGGCGGCAGATGGTCGACGGCCGAGGCGGCCTCGGGATGAATAATGAAGCCGAGGCCGAGCACCGTGATGTTGCCGAGCCAGAAGGTGAGCCCGGCGATGAAGCAGATCTTCGCCACCTCGAGCGCCGAGAGGCCGCTCGTGCTTGAATAGACGCGATAGCGGACGGTGCCGCCGCTGAACGCGGTGAAGCCGACGTTATGGCCGATCGAGTAGCTGGTGAAGCCGGCGATGGCGGCGACGCTGTAGGGCACTTCTCCCCGCCCGATGGTGCGGAGCGCGAAGTAGTCGTACATCGTCAGCGTGAGATAGCCGGCGGCGACAAACAGCGCGGCAGCGACGATGTCGAACGGGTTCGTGCGCCTGATCGCGGCGAAGACCTCGACGGGCTCGATGCCGTGCAACAGCCGGTACAGCACGTAGAGCGCGATCGCCGTGATGGCGACGCCGAGGAAGATGCCGAAGCGGTGCCAATTCACTCTTTCGCGCAGAATGCCGGCAATCGCGCGTACCGCGTCCAGCAGCATGGTGCTCCTTTTTTAACCGGCGCGTCGGCGATGCCAGCCGGTTCCGGCCGACGAGCCTCTAGCAAGCCCCCTGCCTGGATCAAGCGCATTCTACCAGCCGAGCCTTGTCGGAAGATTGACAAGGGCGGCAAACGGCCGGCCGCACTCTATATAAGAGCATATAGAGGCCGGATGGCGCACCCAAAACCGGGGCGAGCGGCGTTCCCCGGGGGCCGGCGATGCGGCGGGCCGGGCGCCGATGCGGCCGGAAGCCTGCGGCAGGACGGCCCGTAGGAATACTTGCACACTGCGGCGAACTTGCCGCAGGGTATACGGACCGCGGTTAACGCAACCGGCGCGAATTCCATTGACGCAAGGCCGGCGGGCGCAATAATCCGCCACTTTTCGCATTGCGAGGTCCGATGAATCAGAAGGTGCATCGCATCCGGCCGGCGCGCCGCAGCAACGAGGCGGTCGGCGACATCGACCCGGCTGAGCGCGCGCAGATGATCGGCGCGGCCGCGAGGAAATTCGAGGAATTGTTCGACATTCTTCAGCTCGACTACAAGAACGACCACAACATGCAGGAGACCCCTATGCGGGTCGCGCGCATGTGGGTCGAGGAGCTGCTCTACGGGCGCTACAACGCGCCGCCGGCGATCACCGATTTCGAGAACGTCGAACGCTACGATCAGATGCTCGTGACCGGGCCGATCGAGGTGCGCTCGACCTGCGCGCATCACCTGCTGCCGATCTACGGGCAGGCGTTCATCGGAGTCCTGCCGTCGCCCGACGGCAAGATCATCGGGCTGTCGAAATACGACCGCATCGCGCAGTATTTCGGCGCGCGGCTGCAGATCCAGGAAGAGCTCGTCGGGCAGATCGGCAGCTACATCATGGATATGACGCAGCCGCGCGGGCTCGCGGTCCGCATGACCGCGGTTCACCTATGCAGGACGCAGCGCGGCGTCCGCGCCAGCATGAACAGCCGCATGGTGAACACCGCCTTCTACGGCGAGTTCCTGACCGATCCGAATCTGAAGGCGGCGTTCCTGCAAGAGTGCCTGGCGCTCGAGCGGAACGGTTGATCTACCTCAAGGTTGCCGGCGGCCGGCTGCTGTCTTTATGCTCTCCGAACCGCGGCCCGCGCTGCGGGCCGTATCCGTCGGAGGCAAGCCATGTTCGCAACGCGCGCGGTTCCGCCGCTCGGCATCTCGACCGACAAGGTGTGCTTCGTCATCGTGAAGGCGCGGGAATTTGCGGCGAAGGACATCGTCACCGAACCCGATCCGGGCTCGAATCCGAGCGACGACCGCATGGTGTCGGTGCTGGAAGATCATCGCAACGATCCGACCGTGCGGGAGCTCACGGAGACGATCGATTCGCTGTCGGAAGACGAGCAGATCGATCTGGTCGCCCTGATGTGGCTCGGCCGCGGCGACGGCACGCTGCAGGACTGGGCGCAGATCCGCTCGGATGCGAGCGACGCGCACAACGAGCGGACGGCCAAGTATCTGCTCGGCACGCCGCTGCTCGCCGACTACCTCGAGGAAGGGCTGTCGCTGTTCGGCCGCTCCTGCGAGGATTTCGAGATGGGCCGTCTGTGAGCGATTGAAGAGACGGGCAAGCCATGCGCATTTCCGTGAAGACACAGCCAGCCGGACAGGACGCCGAGCAACTCCATTCGCTCCGGCTCGACGGCCGGCAGGTCGAGATCGCCGAGACCGCGGACCAGTGGGCGGGCGCCGACTACCGCTATTTCAAGGTGCGGGACGCCGACGGGAACATCTACATCGTCCGCCACGACGAGCCGCGCAACGAGTGGGAATTGACGATGTTCGAGCGTGCGCACGCGCCGGCCGATGCCTCGGAGCGGGACCTGCACCGGCTGCTGCACTGACGGCGCCGCGTCGCTTGCCGGCGTGCACCGCTAGTCTCGCGCGGCTCGCGGGCAAAGACCTGTATGGTTTCCAAGCACAGTCCGCTGTGCACCAGAGGCGGTCGCCTCAGGCTCCAGGCACGCCATCTTTACCGGCCTTCGGGCTTCCGAGTTGCGCGGGCTTCGATGGGCGGACGTGGATTGGACTTGTTTGGATTATGACCGGTGCTAGCCTCCTTTGCGCAGAAAGAGGAGGTCGCAATGCCGATCAGACTCATTCAAGCACAATGGACAATAGCGCGGCGCGGTAGCGCTACAATAGTGGATTTCAATCAAGCGCCGCAAGAAACTCTCGCCAATGTCTGCCTTACCAAGACAAGACATGGAACGTTCTCCAGCGGTGCGGGAGGTTACGCTGCCATAATAAGTGTTAATGGCAGCGATGTTGGCAATGTGCCTGCAATCGCCGGCAATCAAGTGCGACAGGTCACATGGGGCGTCGTCGCGGAAGGCGAGTACGCTGAAGCAATGCTGACAGTGTTTCAGTTCTGAGGGAGCGATTCGATGCAGTTCGCCAATCAATCCTCTAAAGTTAGGGATCACCTCACCTACGTCGTCTACGATCCCACCAACGGAGATATACTCTCCGTTTATCATTCCGTTTCGTACGAGGGCGCGGACCCGGCCCCGGATCAGAAAGAACTAGAATCGCGTGCGATCACGCTGTCGAAGCAGTTTTTCCAGAAGCATTCGGAACGCTCGTTCGACGAGAAGAATGTCAAAGCGCTGGCGTCCCGACCCGAATTATTTGAGGGACCCGGCGCAATGAAGGTCGATCTAAAACAGTTGACGGTCGTGCCCGTGCAGTAACGGAAATGCTCGTCGGCCCGCACAATAGGCCGACGAGCACTCAGCGAAACCGCACCAGCAATTCTACAGCTATATGCGTGCAACATATTTGCGACATGGCGGGTTCTGAAATTCGCCAGGTGCTGGCGCGCCCGGAAGGATTCGAACCTCCGACCCTCAGATTCGAAGTCTGATGCTCTATCCAGCTGAGCTACGGGCGCGTGCGCGCGACCATAGGGGGCGATCGCTTCGGATGGAAGCGCCCGCGTTTCCGCGGCGCCCGCCTGTCGCGGGCCCTACCCCGCCAGCGCGTCCTGGCCGCTGACGCCGAAATAGAACGCCATCTTTTCCGGGTTGCCGGCCAAGTCTGACGAACTGCCGTTATAGACGACGCGGCCACGGTCCAGCACGATCGTGTGCGGCGCGAAGTCGAGCGCGAGATTCACGTATTGCTCGACCAGGATGATGGCGAAATCGCCGCGGTCGCGCAGCAGCTCGAACACCTCGAACAGCTTGCCGACGACGACCGGCGCCAGCCCCTCCATCGGCTCGTCGAGCAGCAACAGCCGCGGATTGCCCATCAACGCGCGTCCGATGCTGAGCATCTGCTGCTCGCCGCCGGAAATCTCGCGCCCGCCATTGTTGCGCCGCGCCGCCAGATTGGGAAACAGCTCATAGACGCGGTCGAGGTTCCAGTGCCCCGGCTGCGTCGCGATCAGGAGGTTCTCCTCGACCGTCAGCGACTGGAAGATGTCGCGCGTCTGCGGCACATAGCCGATGCCGTTGTTGCGGGTGCGGATATAGCTCGGCCGGCGCTCGATGTTCTCGCCGGCAAAGACGATGCCGCCGCCGTGCAGGCGGGTGTGTCCGGCGACGGTCTTCATCAGCGTCGACTTGCCGGTGCCGTTGCGGCCGAGCACCGCCAGCACGCCGCCCGGCTCGACCGAGAGACTGATGTCCTCGATTACCACCGTCTGGCCGTAGCCGGCGGTGACGCCGTCAAGACGCAGCAGCGAGGCCATGCTTGCTGTCTCCGAGATAGACTTCGCGCACGCGCGGGTCGGCGGCGATCTCGCGCGGTGAGCCCTGGGCGAAGATGGACCCCTGCACCATCACCGTGATCTGCTGGGCGAAGCGGAACACCAGGTCCATGTCGTGGTCGATCAGGAGCACGGCGATGTCCTTCGGCAGGGTGGCGAGAATGTCGAGCACGACGTGGCTGTCCGCCGTCGGAATGCCGGCGGCCGGCTCGTCGAGCAGCAGGATCTTCGGCCGCAGCGCCAGCGCGATGGCGATCTCCAGCAGGCGCTGGCGGCCGTAAGGCAGAAGCTGCGCGTGCGTATTGGCGACGTCGCTCAGGCCCACGCGGCGGATCAGCTCGTCGGTGCGCTCGATCTGCGGTCGATGCCGGAGGGCGGAGCGGAACAGGTTGCCGGCAATGCCCTCGCATTCGGAGACGGCGAGAAACACGTTTTCCCGCACCGTCAGCATGGGAAACAGCGAGGTGATCTGGAAGGTGCGGCCGATGCCTTGCCGGATGCGCCGCGCCTCGTCGAGCTCGGTGATGTCATGGTCGTCGAGCAGGACGCGGCCGGAGGTCGGCCGCAGATTGCCGGTCAGCAGGTTGACGAACGTCGTCTTGCCGGCGCCGTTCGGACCGATCAGCGCCCGCCGCTCGCCGGGACGCAGCACGAAATCGACGTCGGTGATGACCGGCACCGAGCCGAACGACTTGTTCAGTCCGCGCGTCTCGAGCGTCGCCGTTTCCATCACGCCGCCCCGCGCCGCCGCCGGATTGCGGCCATGACCCGCTCGGCAATGCCAAGAATGCCGCCCGGCGCCAGCATCACCAGGACGATCAGGATGATGCCGAGCCCGAGGAACCAGTTGGCCGGGTCCTGCTTGGCCAGCAGGTCCTGCGCGAACATGAAGGCCGGCACGCCGATAAATGCGCCGTAGAGGCGGCCGGAGCCGCCGAGGATCAGCATGATCAGGATGTTGCCGGACAATTCGAAGCTCAGCGAATAGAGCGCGACAAACTGCGTCGCCTGCGCCTGCAACGCGCCGGCAAGCCCTGCCAGCGCCGCCGAGATGACGTAAACGATGACGCGCCGTTTCAGGATCGGGCAGCCGATCGCTGCCATGCGCGCGCTGTTCTCGCGGATACCGCGCAGCGACCAGCCGAACGGCGAAGCGATCAGCGCCCGCACCGCAAGGAAGACGACGAACAGCACCGCAAGGCTGTAATAGAAGGCGGTGATGCCGCGGAAATCGAAGGCGAAGGTGCCGAACAGCGACGAGAAGTTGACGCCCTGCAGGCCGTCCTCGCCGCCGGTCAGCCAGGTCGCCTTGTTGGCAATCTCATAGAGCAGGAAGGCGGACGCCATGGTCAGCATCAGGAGCGTGAGGTCCTTCGTGCGCAGCATGGCCCAGCCGAAGACGAGGCCGGTCGCCGCCGCAACCAGCATGGCGCAGCCCGCCGTCAGCAGCGGATCGGTGATGCCGTACACGGAGAGGATGCCGGCCGTATAGGCGCCCATGCCGAACAGGCCGGCGTGGCCGAGCGTGACGATGCCGGCATAACCGACGAGAAGATCGAGCGAGAGGGCGAACACGATCATCACCAGGATCTGCGTCGCCAGCGGCTCGTAGCCGGGCAGGAACAGCGGCAGCGCCGCGGTCGCGAGCCAGGGCAGCGGCAGAGCCAGCCGGCGAAGCTGCGAAGACGCGGCCGGATAGGCCGGACCGGAGGTGGAGACCGCGGTCATGACCGGCGCCACTGCATGATGCCGGCGGGCAGCCAGATCAGGACGACGAACACGAAGGCGAAGATGAAGATCGCGCCGACCTCAGGCAGGAAATAGCGGCAGGCGGTGTCGGCGAGGCCGATCAGGATCGCGGCCAGGAACGGCGCCTTGATGTCACCGAGTCCGCCGACGGCAACGACGATCAGGAAGTAGATGATGTATTGCAGCGGATAGGTCGGCGCGATGGCGAGTACGTCGGCGCCGAGCCCGCCGCCGAGCGCTGCAAGGCCGGTGCCGAGCGCGAAGGCCAACGCGAACAGGCGGTCGGTGTCGATGCCGACCGACTGCGCCATCTCGCGGTTGTTCACGGTGGCGCGGATGCGCGCGCCGAACAGGGTGCGGTCGAAGCCGAACCACAGCCCGGCGATCACCGCAAAGCCGAAACCGACCAGCGCCAGCCGGTAGGTCGGCAGTTCGAGGCCGAGGAACTCGACCTGCCCCTTGAGATAGTCGGGCAGCTCGATCGGCTGCGCCAGCGGTCCCCAGGCGATGCGCGCCAGCGCCGCCGAGACGAAGATCAGGCCGATCGAGAACAGCACCTGGTCAAGCTCGGAGCGCCCGTAGAGATGCCGGTACAGAAGCCGCTCCAGCACGAAGCCGAGGATCGCGACCAGCACACAGCCGGCGGCGAGCGCCAGCAGGAACGGCACGCCGAGGTGGTTCATCAGCGTCACGGTGATGTAGCCGCCGAGCATGGCGAAGACGCCGTGCGCGAGATTGACGATGTTCATCAGTCCCATCGTCACCGACAGGCCGACGGAGATCAGATACAGGATCATGCCGTAGGCGATCCCGAAGAACAGGATGGTGATGGCCGTCGTCACGATCTTGCGCCTGTCTGCGTCTCTGCTTGCGTTGCCTGAAGCGTGCTGACCTCGAACGCGCCCGTCCCTCGCCGATCCGTCATCCTCGAGCGCAAGCGTGCGTCTCGCGGGACGACAGGCCGGTGCTGCCGGTCCCAGCCGTCACCCGCGGCGGCTTGCGCTTCGTGCAAGCCGCCCCGGGCGACAGGGATAGTCGGAGCGCGCTCTGGAGCACGCCCCCGCCTTACTTCTTGTTGAGCACCTTCCACGGGTCGCCGACCTGCTCGATGGTGGCAAACTCGACGTTGGCCAGCACCCCGTCCTTCTCCTCGACCCGGCGCATGTAGAGGTTCTGCACGATGTCGCCGTGCTCGTCGATGCGCACCGGTCCGCGCGGGCTGTTGGGATTCTTCCACTGCCGCAGGAGCTTCATCGTGGCGTCGGGGTCGATCTTGCCGTTCTGCGCCTTGATCACGTCGAAGATGGCGCGCATGCCGTCCCAGCCGGCGGCCGCGAAATAGTTCGGCACCGTGTTCGCGCCGTACTCTTTCTTCCAGGCGGCGACGAAATCGACGTTGGCCTTGCGGGTGGCGGCCGGCGAGTATTGCAGCATGGTGATGACGCCGAGCGCCCGCTTGCCCATGTTCGGCAGCTCGTCGGAGGCGGTGATGTCGCCCGGCCCGATCAGCTTGATGTTGGACTTGGTGATGCCGACGTCGTCGAACGCCTTCATGAATGCAGTGGCCTGCGGCCCGCCCGGATTGAACACATAGACGACGTCCGGGTTCATGTCCTTGATCTTCTGGAAGTACGGCAGGTAGTCGGTGGTCTTCAGCGGAATGCGCACCGAGCCGATGATCTTGCCGCCGTTCTCGGTGAAGCTCTTGGTGAAGGCGGCCTCGCCGTCGTGACCGGGGGCGAAGTCGCTCACCACCGTATAGCCGTTCTTCCAGCCCTGCTTCGCCGCCCATTCGCCGAGCGGATAGCTCGTCTGCCACAGCGTCCAGCCGGTGCGCACGACATAGGGCGACTGCAGCGTCACGGCGCTGCCGCCGGCGGTCATGGTGACGAAGGGAATTTTCGCCTCCTTGGTCAGGGCGGCGACCGCCATCGCGTTCGGCGTCCACTGCCCGCCGGTCAGGATCTGCACCTTGTCGCGCAGCACGAGCTCCTGCGCGAGGCGCTTGGCGAGGTCCGGGTTCACGCCGGTGTCGTCACGCTTGATCAGCTCGATCTTGACGCCCTGCGGCAATTCCTTCTCGTGCAGCTTCACGAACAGGTCGATCGAGCGGTCGATCTGCTCGCCGAGCGCGGCGTCGCGCCCCGAATAGGTCAGGATCACGCCGATCTTGACGGTTTGTGCCTGCGCCTGCAGCGCGCCCGCGAGCAGGACCGCGGCGCCCGTACCGAACGCAATGCCGAACAGCCTGCGCGAAATCATTGCCGGAATACCCATGTCTTCCATCCCTTCCGATCAGTTGGACACGATGTCCGAAGTGCGTTGCGCCCGACCCCGATGCGGCGGAGCCGCCGCACGCGAGGCCCTTGCAGCGCGAGCGCGTGATGCACATGACTTCGGATCGTCATGGCCGAACCCGCGCACAACACCTCTCCCCGACACCATCGGCGTCGTGGACCTTTCTCTTGTGCAGGCATCATAGGGTGACGGGTGATCTCGGGTGATGCTGAATAATCGCTCCGTGATTGCGTTTTGCGATCATCGCATCGGGCGGCTCTATACCTTCCCGCATCGCGGCGGGGGCGGCGCGCCAAGCCGGCGTTCGAAAACGCTCATGCGCCGACCTGCTCCTCGCATTGGCATCCAATCGAGGCTAAGCCGACCGGCAAAGCCACGGGAAGCAATGGGGGACGGATTGTCCATCGAGCCGACGCCAACCATCATCCGGACCCGGTGCGGACCCATCGAATGCGCCGTATCCGGTGAAGGACCGGCCATCGTCGCCCTGCATGGCGGCATGGGCGGTCACGACCAGTCCTGGCTGCTCGCGCGTTCGCTGCTGACGGATCTCCACGGATTTCGGATCGTCGCCGTATCGCGGCCCGGATACCTGGGCACGCCGCTCGGCGTCGGCCGCACCCCGGCGGAACAGGCCGACGCCTATGCGGCGCTGCTCGATTCGCTCGGGATTGCCGCGACGGCCGTCGCCACCGTCTCTGCAGGCGGGCCGTCTGCGCTTCAGTACGCCTTGCGGCATCCGGGGAAATGCTGGGGCCTCATCCTGGTTTCGGCCTGCAGCGGCCGGCTTGAAACGCCTCCCGAAATCGTCTCGCGACTGCGCTTCATGAAGCTGCTCGCACGGGTGCCGGGCTTCGCAGCGATCATGCGGAAGCGGGCCATGAAGAACCCGGAAGAAGCGGCACGCCGCTCGATTCCCGATCCGGTCGTCCGCGAACGCACGCTCGGTCATGCGGAGGCCGGACCGCTGCTCAGCGCCCTGCAATCGAGCATCTTTGACCGGCTGCGGATGCGATTGCCGGGCACGATCAACGACACGATGCTGTTTGCCGGGCTCGCGGCCTATCCGGTGGAGCAGATCGCGGCGCCGATCATGGTGGTGCACGGAACAGCGGATCGCGTCGTTCCCTTCACGCACGCGCAATCGATCGCAGATCGTGCAGCGCGCGTGGAGATGGTGGCGATCGATGGCGGCGAGCACGTCGCCCTCTTCACGCATCTCGACGAAGTGAGGGCGAAGGCCGCGAAATTCATCGCGGCACACCGTCCCGAGGTCTAGGTGTGAACCGACCTTTCGGGCTGGCGGCGACGCGCACCGACGGCGGCGGCTTTCGCAGGCGGCGCCGGGCGTTCGAGGGCGCGGCAGGCGCGATCCAGGAGCGACAGTAGCTGCTGCATTTCCCGCGGCGAGAGCGCATCGCGGATCGGCTGCCCCGGCTGCGAGGCCGGCTCGCTCATCCGCTGCAACAGCGCCTTCCCCTTCGCCGTGAGCTTCAGCGCGTGAAAGCGGCGATCCTCGGGGTGGCGCACGCGAGTAGCGAGGTCGCGGCGCTCCAGCTCGTCGACGATGGCGACCACGGCCGATTTATCCATGCCGAGTCCCTGCGCGAGCTGGTTCTGCGAGCATCCGGGATTGGCGGCGATGAGGGCGAGCGCGGAGAAGGCGCCGGTGCGCAGCCCGAAGGGCGCGAGCGCCTTGGCCATGTCGGCGCTCAGCAGATTCCAGATGATGCGCACGCGCGGCCCCACGAAATCCGCGAGCAGGCCGAGGTTCAACGCCGCTGCCTGGTCCGGCGCCTCGGCCCGCACTGGATCTGCCTGCGTCATCGCCTTCTCCCATCCGGCCGCGGCGGCCGGAACCAAACCCGTCAGGCGGGCCCGCCCCATTCGCCGTTCGCGAGATAGCGATCGATCGCAAGCGCCGCGGTGGCGCCGTCGCCCATTGCGGCAGCGGCGCGGTGCGGAGAACCCGCACGCACATTGCCCGCGGCGCAGATTCCCTTGGCCGACGTGCGCATGGCGGCGTCGACGCCGATACGGCCCGTGGCATCGAGCTGCACAAGATCGCGGAACAGCGCCGTGTTCGGAACAACGCCCACGAAGGCGAAGATCGCCGCCGTCTCCAGATCGCTTTCCGCGCCGGACTTCAGGTCCTTGACGCGCACGTGGCTCACCGTCTGGTCGCCTTCGATCCCGGTGACAGTTGCGCCGAAACGCAGCTCGATCTTCGGATTGGCGCTGACGCGGTCGCGATAGCTTGCCTGTCCGGTGAGCGCGTCGCCCTGCTCGATCAGGATGACTTTCGAGAGATGGTCGGCGAGCGTGAGCCCTTCCTGCATGGCGCTGTCGCCGCCACCCACCACGACGGCGACCTTGTTGCGCAGGAGCGGGGCGTCGCAGCTCGCGCACTCGCTCACGCCCTTGCCGAATAGCCGTTCCTCGCCGGGCACGCCGAGCTTGGCGAGGGCGGTGCCCGTCGCGAGGATCACGCCGCGCGCGGTTACGCTGCTGCCGTCGCTCGTCACGCTCCAGCGGTCGCCCGCGGCCGCGACGGATTCGCAGCTTCCCGACAGGAGCTCGACGCCGGCGGCGTCCGCCTGCTCCTGCGCCATCGGGCAGAGATCGTATCCGGGCACGCCCTCGGGAAAGCCCGGCACGCCCTCGATCTTGTCGATGCTGACCAACTGCCCGCCGACCACGTTGCCCGTGATCAGTCCCGTGCGCCGGCCGAGGCGCGCGCTCGTCAGGGCGGCTGTCATGCCGGCCAATCCGCCACCCACGACCACAACGTCATACTCACCGCTCATCGTCCATCTCCAAATGCAACACCGATTCCGGAGGAGCCGGACCTACGATCCGCGCAGCAGGACCCCCCGCTTCGTCGCGCAGGATATTAGTTGTAAACTTCAACTATTGCAAACCGCAAGGAAAGCCGGCCCGCGGCATGGCTCAGGCCCGCCCCGGCATCCGGCCGGCGGAATCAACGCCAGATGTCGATCAGGCTGACCGGATTGTTCTGGTCCGCCGTGCCCGGACCGTGCCCGATCAGCCGGCCGCTGATCATCTTGAAGGCGCCCTGGGTCTCGCCGCCAGTGACGACGATGTTGATGGTTTCCGGCGTGAAGACGCTGATGAGCTCGTCCGGCGCGGCCTTCAGCCGGGTTGCGAAGGGCTCGACACCCGCGATCGCCAGCGGCCGGACGAGCGTCGTCACCCACTGGTCGTCCCAGTAATTCTTCGCCGGCATCATCGCATTCTCGGCGCACCATTCGCGCAGCGACTGCTTGGTGAAGCCGAGATCGACGAAGGCGCGCGCGACGATCGGGTCCATCACGATCAAGGGCGGGCTGTAGTGATCGGTGCCGATCAGGCAGCGGATGAACTTGTCCTTCCAGGTCTCGCGCGGCCCGAAGCCCGACTGCGTGTACCAGCCGCCGAAGAAGACGCTGACCGTGCTGTCGGTCGGCTTGAAGCCCTGATCGACATGGAAGGGCGACCACGGGCTGCGTTCTTCCGCTTCCGCGAAACAGGCCGTGTAAGCCCAGTTGCTGCCGAGCGAGCCCATGTAGGTGTCGCCCGGCACCGAACCGCCCTGCAGGTTCTGACTGAGGAGACCGTAGGCGCGGCCGATCGTCGAGTTGGCGAGATTGTATGGTCCGAGCGCACCGATGCCGTCGTTCATGCCGATCTCTTTGCGGATCGGGCCGTTCACGACCGAGATCGTCGCCCAGGAGGTCGTGCTGCTCGAACGCGCGGAGATGCCGGTCGCCGCACACGCAAGGATGACCGGCAGATATTCCGGACGCGCGCCCGCCATCACCGCATTGACCGCGACCTTCTCGACGTCGAACTGCCAGAACTCGCGGAACGCCGTCGGGCGTAGCCGACCGACGACCTTGTCGCCCGGCACCGAGGTGCCCTTGAGCATCTGCTCGACGCGCTCTTCGGTCGGCAGGATGATCGGCAGGTAATCGGTCCAGTGGTTCTCGATGAAGAGCTGGCGCAAGTTCTCTTCCGTGTCCGGCTCGAGCAGCCGCGGGGTCGAGCGCTCGAAGGTCGCGCCCTTGAGATCCTCTTCGTTGAGCGGCTGGGTCAGGCCCTCGATCACGCCCTTCATAAAGGGCTGCTTCAGGACGGGATCGGTGCCCTCGATATAGGCGCGCAGCTCGGATGCCGTGCGGCCGACGACCGGCTGCGGCACGAAGACGTTGCGCGCCGTCGGCATGCCGGCGGCGAGCGAGGTCGCCTTGGCGAGCCGCGCAAAGACGTGCGTGCTGACCGGGATGGTCGGAACGCCGTCCTGCTCAAGCGCTAGTGCGAACCCCACGACCGTGGGGCAGCAGGTGCTTCAAAGACCGACACCGATGATGGCAGCGTCGCCGTCGGCGACGACCTTGGCGCGCATCTCCGGATCGTCGACCCAGCTCTCGCGCGGGCGGATGATCCGCGTCTCGACCTTCGGCATGTGCTCCGCGAACCAGAGGCGGAGCTGTTCCATGAACACGTCGGCATTATCGAACAGGCAATCGACCAGATAGAGCACCTTGCCGTCGAGGCTCTGCGGCCGGTTGGCGAGGCGCTTGCCGACGACCTTGGGCGGGTATCCGCGCGGATCGTGAACCCTGATCTTTTCAGCCATGCCTGCCTCCCTTGCGGAACGAGCCTTCACGGCCGTCCTGCCGGAATAAAGTGATAGAATCCAACGGTTGATATGTCAAACTAATTGCCCGCGTCCGGCTTGCGAACGCCAGCCTGTCAGTGGGGAGCGGCTTGCACCGCGAGCGCGAGTTCCGCGGTGGACGCATCGACGGCATTGGTCGCGGTCACGACGACGGCGTGATGGCCGGGCGCGGCCGGCACGCCGGCGATCTCGCCCGTGGCGGCGTCGAGATGCAGCCCTGCCGGGAGACCCTCCGCGCGGAAGGCCGCCGGCCCGTTGCGCACGGCAAGCTTCAGGCGAAACGCACGGCCGACAATTGCCGTTGCCGTCATGGGGCCTTCGATGAGCGGATATTTCGCCTGCTCGCGTTGGGCGAGGAAGGCGGTGAGGCGGTGGCGCGCATTGGCGCGCAAATCCACCCAGAACAGGTTGATGTCGAAGACATGATAGTTGCCCGGGTCGAAGACGCCGCCGTCATCGAACAGGCCGGCGGGCAAGGCAGGCGACACCAGCGTGTAGCCGTGCCCGGTGCGGGCGCTGACCAGGTGCGCGACCGGCCGCGAGAAATGCGTCGCGGCAACCCCGAACGGCACCGCGCCCAGATGCAGGCTCTGCGGCGCCGGCACGTCGTCCGCGCGCCAGCTCACCGGATTGATGTTGACGAGCGGCATGCCTTTCGCCGAACGCCAACGGCGGGCGGCGGCATCCCAATAGACGTTGATCGCTTCCCAGCCGCCGAAGTCGCGGTAGCCATCCTTGAACACGCCCCAGATTGCCACGCAGCCGACCTGCCCGGCCGTAGCGCAGGGCGGAATGCGGGCGAGATGCTCGGCAAAAACCGAGCGCGGCGTTGGCATGCCGGGAAGATAAGCGGCCACCAGGCGCGCCTGCAGCGGCGTGCCCTGAATCGCCTCCATGAGCAGGCGCAGCCCGTAATTGCTGCCCTGACTGTGCGCGACGAGAAAGAACGGCCGCCCCTGGTTCTCGTGCTCCGCATAATATGCAAAGGCCCGCCGTACATCCTCGTAGGCGAAATTCATCGGAGGCTGCAGCGCCGCCTCGCTCTCGTCGTAAACATGCAGGGCGACCTGGCGATAGCGGGGCGCATAGATGCGCGCAATTCCGTTGAAGGGCGTTGCCTGCGCCATCAGCATCATGCGTCCGATCGCGATCGCCTGCGGATCGTCGATCGGCACGTTGGCGACGTCCTTGCGCATCCCGGTCGTGGGATGCACGCAAAAGACGTCGGCGCGGGCCGACGCCGCGAGATTGCTGTAGCCGCTATCCTTGGGAACGAGACCGGCGGCGGATTCGAGCCCGGGGCGCGCAAGCCAGGAGTCGGGCCGGCTGTAGTCGATGTCGGACGCCGCACCGGCGGAAGCGAACGCAACCGTCAGGAACAGGACGACCGAACCGTGAAAAGCGCGCCGCATTTGTGCGTTACGCGCGCTTGGGCGCCCAGTAGTAGTACTTGAGCGCGAGCAGCCCGAGAAGAATGACGGCGATGAGGGTGTCGACGAAGATCATCCAGAAATTGTTGGGTGCGTAGTTCGCATGCAGGATGGTGTCCTGCAGATGGCCATAGGCCGCGCCGAGCATGAAGAAGGACCAGCCGAGGCCGGTCGCGAGCCAGAAGCGGTCGCGGATCCAGATGCACAGGAAGCCGAGAATGCCCCAGGCGCCGTCATGGAAGCCGACTTCGTACTGGAAATGACTGCCGGTCTGCCAACCGATGACGGTCGCGGCGTAGTCCGCATAAAAGACGTGCGGGATGAAGCCGAAGAAGAACCCTACGAAGCCGACGTTGAACACCAGCGAATGCAGCAGAAAGATATCGAGGATGGCTGCTCGGCCTTTGGGGCGTTTGATGGCGATATGAATGAGCGCCCCAACGATGCTCAGTATGATGAAAACAAATCCCATTTTACTTCGCTCCCCTTGATCCGCCCCGCGCCGCTCCCATTCCGCGCGGCTGTTGCTGCGGATGACTGAGCGGACGGGCGGCCGACGAAGCCTCGCTTCGCGCCTTCCAATAAAAGAAATATACAAAATCGATATTTAAGGGCGGGTTAAGTGAAATCGCTTCGGTGCCGGAGGTAATCGTGGAGGAATTCGACGGCACGACCTCCGACGGAATGAGATTATCGTTTCGTGCGGCGCAGTGTTCTTACTGTCGAAACCGTCGTTGCTGCTTTCGTGAGTTGAATGGCGCGGGCGCGCGTCCCTTCGCGGCGCGCGTCAGCGCCAGCCGAGCGCGGGCGCAACGTGCTTCAGGATCGCCTCGATGACGTGCGCGTTGTAGTCGACGCCGAGCTGGTTGGGGACGGTGAGCAGCAGCGTGTCGGCTTCGGCGATGGCCTCGTCCTTCGCCAGTTCCTTGACGAGGACGTCCGGCTCGGCGGCATAGTTGCGGCCGAAGATTGCGCGCGTGTCCGCCTCGATGAAGCCGATCTGGTCTTCTTCCTTGCCGCCGCGGCCGAAATAGGCGCGGTCGCGGTCGTCCACCAATGCGAAGATGCTGCGGCTGACGGAGACGCGCGGCTCGCGCTTGTGGCCCGCCTCTTTCCATGCGTCGCGGAAGGCCCTGATCTGGACCGCCTGCTGGACGTGGAAGGGCTGGCCGCCCTCGTCGAATTTAAGCGTCGAGCTTTGCAGGTTCATGCCGAGCTTCGCCGCCCAGACCGCCGTGGCGTTGGTGGCGGCGCCCCACCAGATGCGCTCGCGCAGGCCTTCGGAGTGCGGCTCGACGCGCAGGAGGCCCGGCGGATTGGGAAACATCGGCCGCGGGTTGGGCTGCGCGAAGCCGCCGCCTTTCAGCACCTCGAGCAGGATCTCCGCGTTGCGCCGGGCCATGTCGGCGTCGGTCTCGCCCTCGGCGGGGGCGTAGCCGAAGTAGCGCCAGCCGTCGATCACCTGCTCGGGCGAGCCGCGGCTGATGCCGAGCTGCAGGCGGCCGCCGGCGATGATGTCGGCCGCGCCCGCGTCCTCGGCCATGTACAGCGGGTTCTCGTAGCGCATGTCGATGACCGCGGTGCCGATCTCGATGCGGCTGGTCCTGGCACCGACCGCCGCGAGCAGCGGGAACGGCGAGCCGAGCTGGCGTGCGAAGTGATGCACGCGGAAGTACGCGCCGTCCGCGCCCAATTCCTCGGCGGCGACGGCGAGGTCGATGGACTGCAGCAGTGCATCGGACGCCGTTCGCGTCTGCGACTGGGGCGAGGGCGACCAGTGCCCGAACGACAGGAAGCCGATTTTTTTCACAGGCATGAAGTGGCGCGCCCGAAAGGATTCGAACCTCTGACCCCCAGATTCGTAGTCTGGTGCTCTATCCAGCTGAGCTACGGGCGCTGATCGCGGAAACGCGAGCCGCGCCGGAGGCGCGGACGGGGCATAGCTAAAGCCTTGGCCCGGCTTTTACAAGGCCGTCACGGACGGGCGAGAGGGCGCGTTTTTCAGGCGCTGGCCCGCTCGGCGCGGCGCTGATCGAGCACCACCGGCCGGTCGGGGATGACGATCCGGAAGGCGGCGCCGAGCGTGCCTTCCAGCAGCCTGATCTCGCCGCCGTGCGCACGCACGAGCTCGGCCGCGATCACAAGACCGAGGCCGGTGCCGCCGCGGCGGGCCGCGCCCTGAAACGCCTCGAACAAATGCGTGCGGGCGCGTTCCGGAAGACCCGGCCCGGTATCGTTCACCTGCAGGACGACGACCGAGCCCTCGCGGCGGGCGATGACGCGGATCTGATCGCGCTCCGGATCGTTGGGCGCGCGTGCGGAAAGCGCCTGCACGCTGTTGCGCACGAGATTGATGAGGACGCGCAGCAATTGATCGGGGTCCGCATCCACGGTGAGGCCGCGTTCCACCGACGGCACCCAGCCGATGCCCGCATTGCCGACGAGGCCGAGCGATTCCCGCACTTCCTCGAGCAGTTGCGCGACATCGACGTTCCGGCGCTCGGGCGGCGGCTCCTGCGCGCGGCCATAGGCCAGCGTCTGCTCGCAATAGGCGATGGCGCGATCGAGGGTCGCCATCAGCTTCGGCGTCAGGCTGCGCACCGCCGGATCGCCGAGATTGGCGAGCCGGTCGGACAGGAGTTGCGCCGGCGCGAGCAGGTTGCGCAGGTCATGATTGATCTTGGAGACGGCGAGGCCGAGCGACGCGAGCCGGCTCTTCTGGTTGAGCGCGGCCATCAGCTCGCGCTGCATCTCGGCGAGCTCGCGCTCGGCGACGCCGATCTCGTCGGCGCGCGAAGAGGGCTGCAGGATCTGCGAAGCGTCCTCGGGATTGCGGCCGAAGCCGACCATGCGCGCGGTGAGGCGGCGCATCGGCCGCACGAACAGCCAGACCAGACTGAGATAGACGAAGATACCGCTGATCACCGAGATCGCCAGCGACACGAGCAGGATGTTGCCGGAGTAACGCAACATCGCTTTGCGCAGCGGCTCCTCGTCGATGATGATCTCGAGGAACTCGCCGCCGCGCGGCGCGGGGCCGACGACGCGCAGCATGTCGTAGCGCACGGGGCCGAGCATCGTCTCGAAGGCATCGACCACCGCGCGGTAGGTCGAGACGTCGCGCACGTCGATTTCGTGGTCGATTTCCGGCGGCATCTCGGAAGCCGCGAGCAGGCGCCGGGAGTCGCCCATCTTCATCGCGAAAGCCTTGGCGCCGATGCTGCCGAGGAGTTGGCGCGCGAGCTCGTCGGAGACCATGCCGTCGGGTGCGGCGTCGAGCACGAGCGCCGCGGTGTGCGCGGCGGCCAGCCGGTCGGAGAGCCAGGCGAGGCGGAAGTTCGCGATCGACGGAACGAAGATCAGGACTTCGGCGATCATCACGAACAATGCCGTCAGCAACAGCAATTTGCCGGAGAGGCCGAAACGCACGCGCCGCGTCCCCGCTTCCTCCGATGGCGTTGCTTCGCTTCGCTCTTCCAGCATGCACGGCTTCCAAAGCGCCCGATGGAACAGGCGCAACAATAATGATGCGCCGCACTCCCCGGCCCGTCAATTTGCGAGACACGCGCAGAAGGCATGGCGAGATTAACGATTGTCCATGTTGCGCCCCACCATGGCGCCGGGAATTGCCGTTCCGGGCAACGCCGCGAGCTCGCTGGATCGGCCCGAACGACCGAAAACCGCCGCATATGGCGGCCGTTGCATTGACTTCGCAGGGGGTGGCCCATATAAGCCGCGGGCCGACGAGGCGCGGCTGCAGCCCCTGTTTTTGTCGGCGAATCCCGTGAAATTTCAATGCGGAGATCGGACCCGTGAAACGGACCTATCAACCGAGCAAGCTCGTTCGCAAACGCCGGCACGGCTTTCGCGCGCGCATGGCGACCGTGGGCGGCCGCAAGGTGATCGCCGCGCGCCGCACCCGCGGACGCAAGCGCCTGTCCGCCTGAAGGCGTATCCGCGCCGTCGGCCATGGACCGCTTGAAGCGACGCGCGGATTTCGTTGCGGCCGCCAAGGGTGCGCGGGTCCAGGCGGCGCCGTTCCTGATGCAGGCGCGCGACCGGCGCGATCGCAAGCAGTCGCGGGTCGGGCTCACGGTCACGAAGCAGGTCGGCAAGGCGGTCGAACGCAACCGGATCCGCCGGCGACTGCGCGCTGCCGCGGACGCCGTTTTGCCACGGGCGGGACGCCCGGGCTTCGACTATGTACTGGTGGCGCGGCGGCCGGCGCTGACGTTGCCGTTCGATACGCTGCTTGCCGATCTCGAGCGCGCGGTTTCTCGCGTGCATGCGCCTGCGAAGGCCGGGCAACGCCCGGCTCGCCCGGCCAAGCCGGGCGACGGAGAAACCGATGCCTGATCAAAAAAATACAATTCTTGCCATTCTGATGTCGGCGCTCGTGCTGATCGCCTGGCAATATTTCTTCGGCCTCCCGCAGGCGGAGAAGCAGAAGGCGCAGCAGGAAGCTCTCAAGCAACAGCAGCAGGTCGAGCAGACCGTGCCTGGCGGCGTGCCGGCGCCCGCGCCGACGCCGGACGGACGGCCCGTTCCCGGTGCTGCGCCGGGCAGCGCGCCCGCTCCCGCGGGCACCACGCGCGAGGCCGTGCTCGCCGCCTTGCCGCGCATCGCGATCGAGACCCCGCGCCTCCGCGGCTCGATCGCGCTCAAGGGCGCACGCATCGACGACGTGGCGCTGAAGGACTATCGCGAGACCGTCGACCTGCACAGTCCGAACATCGTGCTGTTCGCGCCTTCCGGCGCGCCGCATGCGTTCTACGCGGAATTCGGTTGGGTCGCGCCGGCCAACGCGAGCGCGAAGCTGCCGGGACCGGACACCGTCTGGACCGCGGAGGCACCGGGGCCGCTGACGGCCGAGCGTCCGCTGGCGCTCACCTGGGACAATGGTGAAGGATTGAAGTTCCGCCGCACGATCTCCGTCGACAACAACTACATGTTCACGGTGAACGACGAGGTCGAGAATGCCAGCGCCAATCCGGCGACGATCTACGGCTACGGCCTGATCTCGCGGCACGGCACGCCGAAGGTGCTCGGCTATTACATTCTGCACGAGGGCCTCGTCGGCGTGCTCGGCGACGGCAAGCTGCACGAGATCAGCTACAGCTCGATTCAGGGCTCGCCGCCGCAAACCCTGAAATCCACCGGCGGCTGGCTCGGCATCACCGACAAATACTGGGCGGCCACGCTCATCCCCGATCAGGCGAAGGAGCTGCAGGCGCGTTTCGCCTCGGCGAAGGCCGGCGCGGTCGACACCTATCAGACCGACTATCTCCTCGACGCCGTCACGGTGGCGCCGGGCGGCAAGACGAGCACGCAGGCGCGGCTCTTTGCCGGCGCCAAGGAGGTCGCAGTCGTCGACGGCTACGAGAAGGCGCTCGGCATCAAGAACTTCGAGCTCCTGATCGACTGGGGCTGGTTCTACTTCATCACCAAGCCGCTGTTCTTCGTGCTCGACTGGTTCTTCCGGCTGACGGGCAATTTCGGCGTGGCGATCCTGATCGTCACGGTGCTGATCAAGATCGTGTTCTTCCCGCTCGCCAACAAGTCGTACGCGTCGATGGCGCGCATGAAAGCGGTGCAGCCGCAGATGCTGGCGATCCGCGAGCGCTACGCCGACGACAAGGTGAAGCAGCAGCAGGCGATGATGGAGCTCTACAAGCAGGAGAAGATCAATCCGATCTCCGGCTGCCTGCCGATCGTGATCCAGATCCCGGTGTTCTTCGCGCTCTATAAAGTGCTGTTCGTCACGATCGAGATGCGGCACGCGCCGTTCTACGGCTGGATCAAGGACCTGTCGGCGCCCGATCCGACCAACCTCTTCAATCTGTTCGGGCTGCTGCCGTTCGATCCGACGACGCTGCCGGTGCTCGGCGCGTTCCTGTGGATCGGCGTGTGGCCGCTGATCATGGGCCTCACCATGTTCGTGCAGATGAAGATGAATCCGGCACCGCCGGACCCGACCCAGAAGATGATCTTCGACTGGATGCCGGTGTTCTTCACCTTCCTGCTCGCCTCGTTCCCGGCCGGGCTGGTGATCTACTGGGCGTGGAACAATTTCCTCTCGGTGCTGCAGCAGGGCTTCATCATGCAGCGCCACGGCGTGAAGATCGAGCTGTTCGACAACCTCAAGGGCATGTTCGGCAAGGGCGGCGCGGACAAGGACAAGGCGCCAGAGAAGCCGAAGGGGTAAGCGCACCACGGGCGCTACGTCCCTTGTCCAACCCTATGCGGCTTGCAAAGCTCCCTCTTGGGGGGCGACATGCCGACGGTTCTGCGCTGGGGTTCCTACCGCGCGTTCTTCTACTCGAATGAGGGCAACGAGCCCGCGCATGTGCATGTGCGGTCGGGCAATCGTGAAGTCAAAGTGTGGCTCCACGACTTGAGCGTCGCCGTTAACGCGGGCTTTCCGGCCCATGAGATAACAAGTATTCTTGTTGAACTGAGATACCACCGTGAAGCTCTGATGCGAGCTTGGGAAGAGCACTTCGAACCATGAGCACCGTAGAAATCGAGGTTGGCGATTTGCGGGTGAAGACCGTTGTCTTCACGCCGTCCGATCTCGTTGTCACGCTCGCTGATGGCCGCAAGATTTCGACGCCGCTCGACTGGTATCCGCGCCTCAAGAACGCGCCTGCCGCCGCCCGCGAGAACTATGAAATTATGCCGATGGGCATCCACTGGCCCGATCTCGACGAGGACCTGAGCGTGGCGGGCATGCTGGCGGGCAACCGCGCGCGCTGATCCCTCCACGTTCGGACTTGCACCCTTCTCTCCTGCTTGCGAGAAGGCGCCCCCATGCTCGTCCTCGAAGACATCTCGCTCCGCATCGCCGGCAAGCTCCTGCTCGACCACGCCTCGGTCTCGATCCCCGACCGGGCGCGGGTCGGCATTGTCGGCCGCAACGGCACGGGGAAAACCACGCTCTTTCGCGCGATCGAGGGCGAGGTCGACACGGAGACGGGCGCGATCCGGCTGCCGTCGCGGGCGCGCATCGGCCGCGTGGCGCAGGAGGCGCCGGGCGGGCCGGAGTCCTTGATCGACGTGGTGCTCGCCGCCGATACGGAGCGCGCCGCGCTCATGGCCGAGCGCGAGACCGCGCAGGACCCGTTCCGCATCGCCGAGATCGAGCACCGGCTCGTGGAGATCGACGCCTGGTCGGCGCCGGCGCGGGCGGCGCGCATTCTCGCAGGCCTCGGCTTCAGCGACGAGGCGCAGCAGCGGCCATGCTCGGAGTTTTCCGGCGGCTGGCGCATGCGCGTCGCGCTCGCGGCGGTCCTGTTCACGGAGCCGGACCTTCTGCTCCTCGACGAGCCCACCAACTATCTCGATCTCGAAGGCACGTTATGGCTGCAGGATTACCTCGCGCACTATCCGCACACGGTCCTGCTCATCAGCCATGACCGCAACCTGCTCGACACCTCGGTCTCCTTCATCCTGCATTTCGACCAGCAGAAGCTGAAGCTCTATCGCGGCGGCTTCTCGCAGTTCGACCGGCAGCGGCGCGAGCAGATGATCGTCGACCAGCGCGCCCGCGAGAAGCAGGAGGCGAAGCGCGCGCACATGATGGCGTTCGTCGAGCGCTTCCGCGCCAAGGCGTCGAAGGCGCGGCAGGCGCAATCGCGGCTGAAGGCGCTGGAGAAGATGGAGCCGATCGCAGCACCCGTCGGCGAGATGGCGGCGGCGATCTCGATCCGCTCGCCGGACAAGCAGCTCTCGCCGCCGATCATCGTGCTCGACGGGATCGCGGTCGGCTACGAGCCGGACAAGGCGGTGCTGAAGAACCTCGACCTGCGCATCGACGAGGACGACCGCATCGCGCTGCTCGGCCCCAACGGCAACGGCAAGTCGACGTTCGCCAAGCTCCTGGCTGAGCGGCTGCAGCCGCAGCGCGGCCGCATGGTACGGGCGCCGAAGCTGGAAGTTGCCTATTTCGCACAACATCAGCTCGACGAGCTGCGCGCGGAGGAATCGCCTTATCAGCACGTGCGGCGGCTGATGCCGAACGCGCCGGAGCCGAAGGTGCGCTCGCGGGCGGCGGAAATGGGCTTTTCGGGCGAGGCTGCCGACACCAAAGTCGCCTCGCTGTCGGGCGGCGAGAAGGCGCGGCTGCAGCTCGGGCTCGCGGCGTTCCACGGGCCGCACCTCCTCATCCTCGACGAGCCGACCAACCACCTCGACATCGAGGCGCGCGAGGCGCTGATCGAGGCGATCAACGACTACGAGGGCGCAGTGCTCCTGGTGACGCACGACCGGCATCTGCTCGATGCGTGCGCGGAGCGGCTGTGGCGCGTGGCCGACGGTACGGTGCGGCCCTATGACGGCGATCTCGACCAGTATCGCCGCGAGGTGCTGGGGCGCGCGGGCGCGGCGCGCCTCGCCGGCAAGGAGAAGGCGGAGACGGGCGCGCGCGGCGGCGGCAAGCGTTCGGAGCTTGCGCCCCTGCGCAAGCGCATCGCGGCGCTGGAGACCGAGATCGAAAAGCTGGAGCGGGAGCTTGCGAGCGTGGACAAGAAGCTCGCCAATCCGGCGCTGCAGGCGAACGGCCACGCGGAGCTGGCAAAGCTCGGCACGCAGCGGGCGCAGCTCGCGGATCGCCTCGCGAAAATCGAGGAGGAATGGCTCGAGGCGAGCGCGCGGCGCGAGGAGCTCTCGGCATGAGCGTAGCGGCCGGCTTCACCGACGAGGAAATCGAAACCGGCCGCAAGCTGTTTGCCGGCGAATGGACGTTCCTTGCCGGTGCGGGCTCGGCAGAATCGCTGCCGCCGATGCAGGGAATCGAGGTGGCGTTCGCCGGACGCTCGAACGTGGGCAAGTCGAGCCTCATCAACGCGCTCACCAACCGCAAGGCGCTCGCGCGCGTCTCCGACACGCCGGGCCGCACGCAGGAGCTGAACTTCTTTCAGGGCGGGATGAACCTGCGGCTCGTGGACCTGCCCGGCTACGGCTACGCCAAGGCCGGGCGCGCGAAGGCCGCGCAATGGACCAGGCTTGCGCAAGCCTATCTCGCCGGCCGCGCCAGTCTCGCGCGGGTGTTCGTGCTGATCGACGCGCGGCACGGGCTGAAGGAGGCGGACGGCGGCGTGTTCGACCTGCTCGACCAGGCCGCCGTGAGCTACGCGGTGGTGCTGACGAAGGCCGACAAGCTGAGCGCCGCCGAGCTTGCCGCCCGCATCGACGAAACGGCCGCCGGCATCAGCCGCCGCGCCGCGGCCTTCCCCGTCGTGTTTCCCACCTCGGCGCACACGGGTGCAGGCCTGCCGGAGCTGCGCGCCGCGATCGTGCGGGTGATGCGGGAGCGGGGAAGCTAAATCGTCGTCCCGGAAACGCGCGAAGCGCGTTATCCGGGACCGTCCGCATCTTGTCTCCAAACGGTCCCGGCTCTCGGCGCTTACGCGCCTCGGCCGGGACGACGGTGAATTGAGGCGCGCCTCCCGATCGGCTAGAAGACCGCGACCCACCCGCGCGAACCGGTTGATTCCATGACCAAGAAAGAGACCGAGACCGATCTTGCCGCCGAAGCGCTGCTGACCGCGCGCGTGCTGTCCGAGGCGCTGCCGCACATGCAGCGCTACGACGACGAGATCGTGGTGGTGAAATACGGCGGCCACGCCATGGGCGACGAGGCGACGGCGCGGGCGTTCGCCAAGGACATCGTGCTGCTGGAGCAGACCGCGATCAACCCGGTCGTGGTGCACGGCGGCGGGCCGCAGATCGCGGCGATGCTCGCGAAGCTCGGGATCAAGTCCGAATTCAAGGACGGGTTGCGTGTCACCGACGCCGCCACCGTCGAGATCGTCGAGATGGTGCTCGCGGGCTCCATCAACAAGCAGATCGTCGGCTACATCAACGAGGCGGGCGGCCGCGCGGTCGGCCTTTCCGGCAAGGACGGCAACATGGTGCTCGCGCGCAAGGTCACGCGCAGGGTCGCCGATCCGGGCTCCAACATCGAGAAGGTGGTCGATCTCGGCTTCGTCGGCGAGCCGGTGAAGGTCGACACCACCGTGCTCGAGCAGATCCTCGGCCGCGAGCTGATCCCGGTGCTCGCGCCGGTCGCCGCGGGCGAGAAGGGCGGCACCTTCAACGTCAATGCCGACACCTTCGCGGGCGCGGTTGCGGGCGCGCTCAAGGCAAAGCGGCTCCTGCTCCTCACCGACGTGCCGGGCGTGCTCGACAAGTCGAAGAAGCTGATCAAGGAGCTCTCGCTTAAGGACGCGCGCAAGCTGATCGCCGACGGCACGATCTCGGGCGGCATGATCCCCAAGGTCGAGACCTGCATCGACGCGCTCGACAAGGGCGTCGAGGGCGTCGTGATCCTCGACGGCAAGGTGCAGCACGCCGTGCTGCTCGAACTGCTCACCGACCTCGGCGCGGGCACGCTCATTCACCGCTGATGCGCACACTTCGCCGTCACGGCGATTTATCCCGATCATTCCCGTCCTCGGGTCTCGCCTTCGGCTCGCCCGAGGGCAGGCTCCAGCGGGAATCCAGAAGGTTTGGCTCTGGGTCCCCGCTTTCGCGGGGACGAGCGGAAGTTCTTGTCGCCGTGTTCGCAGCAATCGTGCTGAGTGCCTCCCCTGCCCGCGCCGATCTGGAAATCTGCAACCGCACGAGCTTCATCGTCGAGGCGGCGATCGGCATCGAGGACCAGGGTGTCACGGCGACGCGCGGCTGGTTCCGCGTCGATCCCGGCGCGTGCCGCGCGGTGATGCGCGGCGATCCGAGCTTCGAGCGGCTGTTCGCGCACGTGCGCGCCCTGCCGCTCTATGGCGCGGTGAAACCGATGCACGGGAACGAAGTGCAGCTTTGCGTCGGCGACGGCGAATTCCTGATCGCGGGCGCGCGCGACTGCAAGCGCGACAGGCAGCGGCTCGTGCCGTTCGGCGAGATGCAGCCGCGCGCGAGCGAGGCCGGCCGCGCGATCTTCCTCGCCGAGCCCGCGGACTACGGGCCGGAGCAGGCGCGGCTTGCGGCCGTGCAGCGGCTCCTGACGCTCGCCGGCTACAACGCGGAGCCGGTCGACGGCGTCGCCGGTCCGAAGACCGACGCGGCGCTTGCCCGGTTCCTGCGCGAGCGCAACCTGCCCGACGACGCGCCGGCGGCATCCGCGTTCCTCGATCTGCTCGCGAGCGCCGTGCGCGAAGGCGCGGGCGCGGGACTGCTCTGGTGCAACGAGACGGCACACACGGTCATGGCGGCACTCGGCGTCGAGGAGGACGGCGGCGTCGTTACGCGCGGCTGGTGGCGGATCGAGGCGGGCGCGTGCCTCCGCCCCGAACTGCCGCAAAAGACCGTGAAAGCCTATAGTTTCGCGGAAGCCGTGGACGGCGCGGGCGCCGTGATCGAGCGCAAGGGCAAGGCGCTGACCTGGGGTGGCGCGATGCGCCTCTGCGTGCGCAACTCGCGCTTCGAGATTCGCGAGCACAAGGATTGCGCGGCGCGCGGGCTGGCGACGCAGGGCTTTGCGACGGTCGAACTGCCGGCAGGCGCCACCGTGCGGTTTCAGGAGCCATGATGGCGCACGATTTTTCGGGCGTCGACACCTGGGTGTTCGACCTCGACAACACCCTCTATCCGCACCATCTGAACCTATGGGAGCAGGTGGATGCGCGCATCCGCGAGTTCATCGCGGACTTCCTCAAGCTCACCCACGACGAAGCCTTTCGGCTGCAGAAGGACTATTACCGGCGCTACGGCACCTCCATGCGCGGGCTGATGACCGAGCACGGCATGAACCCCGACGATTTCCTCGCCTTCGTGCACGAGATCGACCACTCGCCGCTCGAGCCCAACCCCGCGCTCGGCGAGGCGCTGGAGAAGCTGCCCGGCCGCAAGCTCATCCTCACGAACGGCACGCGCGCGCACGCCGACGCCGTGCTGCAGCGGCTCGAGATCGGCCGGCATTTCGAGGACGTGTTCGACATCGTGGCGGGCGAGCTCGAGCCGAAGCCGCTGCCGCAGACCTACGACCGCTTCCTCGCACGCCACGGCGTCGAGCCGGTGCGCGCGGCCATGTTCGAGGACTTGTCCCGCAACCTTGAGGTCCCGCACCGGCTCGGCATGCGCACGGTGCTCGTGGTGCCGGAGCAGACGCGCGAGGTCTTCCGCGAGGACTGGGAGCTCGAAGGCCGCGACGCGGCGCACGTCGACCACGTGACGGACGACCTTGCGGGCTTTCTCATGCGGCTGCGCTAGTTGCGCCGTTCGGTCATGCCCCGCCGCGAGCCGTCGCGCTCATGCCCGCACCGCCGACGCAAGCAGGAGATACGAGAAACCCGACATCAGCAGATTGATGCCCACGAGGAGGCCGATCGCCCATGTCGCCGTGCTCGGCAGGCCGGCAAAGATCAGGACGCCCGCGGCGACGGCAACGATGCCCGAGATCAGCATCCATACCCAGCCCGTGCGCGGGTTGAGGCGGAACGCCATGACGATCTCGACGATGCCTTCGACGATGAACAGCGCCGCCAGGAAGATCGTGAGCGTGATGATGCCGGTGAGCGGGAAGAACGCGAGCCAGCCGCCGGCCGCCACGTAGAGAACGCCGATGAGGAGATCGAGGAAGAACTCGCTCCATCTCTGCGTGGAGAAGGCGTGCGCGATCTGCGCAAAGCCGCCGATCAGGAACAGCCAGCCGAGAAAGATCTTGGCGGCGATGGTGGTGACGAACGGGAATGCGATGGCGACGACGCCGAGAATGGCGAGCACGATGCCGAGCACCATGAACCAGGTGCGATGCTCGGCGACGATTGCCTGAACCGACTGCACGTGCGGAGAAGCCGATGCGTGTGTCATGGGTCCCTCGCTTCAAAGAGCCAGCGCCCATTGTATCCTACACCAAACCGGCGGCCGCGTTGCCCGCATTTGTCTCGAATTGATTCCAGCCGCGCCGCCGCGTAGGGGCGAGACCCGGCCATCCAGAGCAAGTGGCACTGCCCTCTGGATGCGCGGGTCTTCAGACGCGAAGACGGCGCGTAGCCTGTCATCGGGCCGCGCTTCGCGCGGACCCGTTGGCGCCTTTCGCCCGCGCATGAGGGAGGCGCGCCTTCGCGGTCTTCTGTCTCGCCACGCAGCCGGGGACAGCAATTCCCAGCCGTTGACACGAACGCCCCGCCCGCCGACAAGGTCCGCCGCCCCGCCCAAGGAGAACAGGGAATGTCGGACAAGCTCGCCAAGACCATCGACGACGCCTGGGAGCGCCGCAGCGAGATCGGCCTGAAGACCAGGGGGCCGGTGCGCAAGGCGGTGCAGTCCGCGCTCGAGCTTCTCGACTCCGGCAAGGTGCGCGTCGCGGAAAAGCAGGCGGATGGCCGCTGGCGCGTGCAGCAATGGCTGAAGAAGGCCGTGCTCCTCTCCTTCCGCCTCAACGACATGGGCGTGATCAAGGGCGGACCGGGCAAGGCCGCGTGGTGGGACAAGGTGCCGTCGAAGTTCGACGGCTGGAACGCGGCGAAGTTCAGGAAGGCGGGCTTCCGCGCGGTGCCGGGCTCGGTGGTGCGGCGCGGCGCCTTCATCGCGCCGAACGTGGTGCTAATGCCGAGCTTCGTGAACATCGGCGCCTACGTCGACTCGGGCACCATGGTGGACACCTGGGCCACCGTCGGCTCCTGCGCGCAGATCGGCAGGAACTGCCACATCTCCGGCGGCGCCGGCATCGGCGGCGTGCTGGAACCCGTGCAGGCGGGGCCGGTGGTGATCGAGGACGACTGCTTCATCGGCGCGCGCGCGGAGGTCGCCGAGGGCGTCGTGGTGCGGCGCGGGTCCGTGCTTTCAATGGGCGTCTTCCTCGGCGCGTCGACCAAGATCGTCGACCGCGACAGCGGCAAGGTGTTCATGGGTGAAGTGCCGGAATATTCCGTCGTCGTGCCGGGTTCGCTGCCGGGCAAGCCGCTGGCGGACGGCACGCCCGGCCCGTCGCTCTATTGCGCGGTAATCGTCAAGCGCGTCGACGAGAAGACGCGGGCGAAGACGAGCATCAACGAGTTGCTGAGGGATTGACCGATCCGGCAAGGAGTCCGATCTTACGGCCATGAACCGCGAAATCACCATTCAAGCGCGCTGGGACGGCGAAGCGAGCGTCTGGCTCGCGACCAGCGAGGACGTGCCGGGACTCGTCGTCGAGGCCGACACGTGGCCGGCGATGATCGAAGAGGTGCGGATCGTGCTGCCGGAACTACTCGAAATTTCCGGGGAACGGGGCGATAAACTGTCGCTCACTTTCAAAGCCGAAGAGCACCTCGACGTCGCCGGCGCGTGATGGCGGAATTTTATCGCGAGCTTGTCTCCATTCTTCGTGCGCATGGTTGCTATCTCGTCCGCCAGGGCAAGGGCAGTCATGAGATCTGGTACAGCCCGGTAAACGGACGGCACGTCACCGTACCGCGCACGACAAAGTCGCGGCACACCGCGAACGATGTATTGAAACAGGCAGGAATTCCGAAGGCATTCTGATGACTGCTCACGACCCTGTCGCGATCGCGCAAGCATTGATCCGCTGTCCGTCAGTGACGCCGGCGGAAGGCGGCGCGCTCGCCTGTCTCGAAAGCCTGCTCAAGAGCGCGGGCTTCGAGGCGCATCGGGTGACCTTCGCGGAGCCGGGCACGCCGCCGGTCGACAACCTGTTCGCGAAGATCGGCCGCGGCGCGCCGCATCTCGCGTTTGCGGGCCATACGGACGTGGTGCCGCCGGGCGACGCCGCGCACTGGCGACACGGGCCGTTCGCGGGCGAGGTCAGCGAAGGGCTGCTGTTCGGCCGCGGCGCCGTCGACATGAAGGGCGCGATCGCCTGTTTTGCGGCGGCGGCGATCGCCTATCTCGGCGGCAAGACGCCGGCGAAGGGCGCGATCTCCTTCCTGATCACCGGCGACGAGGAGGGACCGGGCGTCAACGGCACGGTCAAGCTGCTGCAATGGGTGAAGGAACGCGGCGAGACGTTCGACCACTGCATCATCGGCGAACCGACCAGCACGCAGGCCGTCGGCGACACGATCAAGATCGGCCGGCGCGGAAGCCTGTCGGGCACGCTCACGGTCGCGGGCAAGGCCGGCCACGTCGCCTACCCGCAGCACGCGGACAATCCGATCCGCCTCCTCGTCGCCATGCTGAACAAGCTGAACGAGCCGCTCGATGACGGCTCCTGGCACTTCGACCGCTCGAACTTCGAGGTGGTGTCGGTCGACGTCGGCAATCCGGCGTTCAACGTGATCCCCGGCGAGGCGAAGGCGAAGTTCAACATCCGCTTCAACGACAAGCACACCTCGCAGAGCCTGAAGGCGCTGGTCGAACACCGCTGCCGCGACGCCGCACCGGCGGCGCATTTTCATCTCGCCTGGGAGCCGGCGAGCGAGAGCTTCATCACCAAGCCGGGGCCGTTCGTCGACCTCGTGTCGGCGGCGATCAAGGACGTCACCGGCAGGAAGCCCGCGCTCTCCACCGCCGGAGGCACGTCGGACGCGCGCTTTATCAAGGACTATTGCCCGGTGGTCGATCTCGGCCTCGTCGGCGAGACCATGCACCAGATCGACGAGCACGCGCCGGTCGCGGACTTGCAGACGCTGACGGTGATCTACCGCAAGGTGTTGGAGCGCTACTTCGCCTGAGCCGTCGCGCTGCCGAGGCCCATGCGGGCGAGCAGCCGGTCGCGAAGAACGAACTGGTGATAGAACGCGGCGCCGACGTGCAGGACGAACAACGCAAGAATGACCCGCGCGCCGATACCGTGCGGAAGGCGCGGCGGGTAGTTCCAGAAATCGGGCAGCGGACCCGGCGCGCTGCCGAAAATGATCTGCCCGGCACCGGACAGGATCATCATGCCGACGCCGCTCGCGGCGAGCCCGAGAATGATCACGTAGAAGAGAACGTGGACGGCACTTGCCAGACGGTTCTGCAGCGGCGGCACGCCCTCGACGGGTTCCGGCTTCTTGTCCGCGAACCACCACCAGGCAATGCGCGCGAGCGTCAAGAGCAGGACGCTGACGCCGGCGGCGGCGTGAAAGCGCAGGATCGCCGCCTTCGCCACCGGATCCACCGTACCGGCCGCACGGAAACCCGTGGCGAGCATCGCGACGATCAAAAACGCCGTGATCCAGTGAATCGCGATGGCCACGGCACCGTAGCGGTCAAGGGTGCTTTTCCATTGCATGGCGGACTCCGGAGCTGGCCGCGCCCTCGAGGCGCATGCGGATGGTTTGCAACAAGGAAGTGGCTTGATCGATGGAAGCGGCCGACAGGGATTTGCCGAGCGCCGCGGCGCGCGGCTTCCACCGGGCGGTCGCGGCTTTGTAGGCCCGCCTTCCCTTTTCGGTCAGCAAGACGAGTTTGGCGCGGCGATGATGCGGGTTGGGCGCGAAGCGGAGAAGGCCGCCGGCTGCGAGCTCGTTGCCGATGCGCTGCACCGCCTGCCGGGTGAGACCCATGTTGCGGGCAAGATGCGCGACCGGCAGCGGCACCGGCGAAAGCGCGACGGCGCCGAGCACCTGCCAGCGCGCGCTGGTGAGCCCGAGGTCGGCGACCAGCGCGTCGCCCATCGCAAGCAGCTCGCCGTTCAAGCGGAATGTTTCAAGGACAAGGTCCGTGATGGCGTCGGTGACGTTCCGTTTCATGGTTCCATATTGTCATTTTGACAATATATTGTCAATAAGGAAATATCACACGATTACACAGACTTCCCGAAATTCCGATGAACGGAGCCGGCTTAGTAGTCGACGCGGACGAGATAGAGCCCGCAGGCCGGCGCGACGGGACCGCAGGCGGCGCGATCGCGCGCTTCGAGCGCCGCCGCGAGATCGTCGGCGCTCCATTTCCCCTCGCCCACGAGCGCGAGCGAGCCGACCATCGAGCGCACCTGATGGTGCAGGAACGAGCGCGCGCTTGCGGTGACGCGGATTTCCTCGCCGCTGCGGACGACATCAAGCACGTCCAGCGTCTTCACCGGCGACTTCGCCTGGCACTCGGCCGAGCGGAAGGTTGTGAAGTCGTGATGACCGACGAGGCGCTGCGCCGCCTCATGCATGGCCGCGGAATCCAGCGGTTTGGCGATGCGCCAGGCGCGGTCGCGGTCGAGCGCAAGATCGGCGCGGCGGTTGGCTATCCGGTAGAGATAATGTCGCGCGCGCGCGGAGAAGCGCGCGTCGAAATCTGGCGCGACCGGCTCCACGCGCAGGATCGCGATCGGCGCCGGGCGCAGGTGCGCGTTCAGCGCATCGCGGATGGTGTCGGTCTCCCATTCCTTGCCGAGATCGACGTGGGCGACCTGGCCGAGCGCGTGCACGCCGGCGTCGGTGCGGCCCGCGCCAAAGAGCTTCGGCGTCTCGCCCGCGAACTTCGCTAACGCCGCTTCGATTGCACCCGCAACCGATGGACCGTTGTCCTGCACCTGCCAGCCGACGAAGGGCGTGCCATCATATTCGATGGTAAGCTTGTAGCGGGGCATGACTCACCCGACCTCCGCAAACGCGGCCGGGTAGCGCACGACCCCGCTTGCCGACACGCCGCGATTGAGCGCGAGCGCCATCACATGCGGACCGTCGTAAGGGGTCTGGAACGGCCGCGCCGCCGCTTTGGAAAAGCCGAGGCGTTCGTAGTAGGCGGGATCGCCGACGACAAAGACCATGCCCTCGCCTTGCGCCGCGAGCCGCCGGTGGGCTTCCCGCACAAGACGGCTGCCGATACCGCGGCGCTGCCGCTCCGGAGCAACGGCAAGCGGCGCCAGCGCGAGCGCCGGAACGGACTCGCTGCCGATCTCAATCGTGACGCGGGAATAAAGCGCGTGTCCGGCAATGCGGCCGTCTTCTTCCGCAACCAGCGACAGGACAACCGCTCGCTCGCGGCGCAGAGCCTGCACGAGATCCGATTCCGTCCGGCCGTTGAAGGCCGCCTCGTGCAGGCGATCGATGGCGCGCCAATCCGCGGCGGCTTCCTCGTGGAGGAGCAGCGTTGACGTGCTCATGGCAGCCGTGTCCCGGCTTGCAGCGGCGTGCCGCGCAGGAATTCCTCCGCGCTCATGGCCTTAGCGCCGGCCTTTTGCACCTGCAGAAGCCGCACGGCGCCCTCGCCGCAGGCGATGGTCAGTTGGTCGTCGAGCACCGTGCCGGGCGCGCCGCTCCCCTCGCCGCGGATCGAGCGGATCACCTTGACGCGCACCGGCTTTCCGTCCGCCGCGAGCTCGAACCACGCACCCGGAAAGGGCGAGAGGCCGCGGATATAATTGTGCACCTCGGCGGCGGGACGCGACCAGTCGATCCGTGTCTCGCCCTTCTCGATCTTCTTGGCGTAGGTCGCGCCGGCTTGCGGCTGCGGCTCGAATTTCAGCGATCCGCGCACGAGCGCCGCGAGCGCACGCGCCATGAGATCGGCGCCGACCACGGCAAGCTGATCGTGCAATTCGCCCGCCGTTGCGTCGGGCGCGATCGGCACGCGCTCGGCAAGCGCCACGGGGCCGGTGTCGAGTCCCTCCTCCATGCGCATCACCATCACGCCAGTCTCCGCGTCGCCGGCCATGATCGCACGATTGATGGGTGCGGCGCCGCGCCAGCGCGGCAGCAGCGAGGCATGCAGATTGAGGCAGCCGTGCTGCGGCGTGTCGAGAATCGCTTTCGGCAGCAGCAGGCCATAGGCGACGACGACCGCGACATCCGCTTTGTGCGCGCGGAACGTCTCCGCCGCCGCCTCGCCCTTCAGCGAAGGCGGATGCAGCACCGGCACGCCGAGGCGCGCGGCCGTCTCGTGCACGGGCGAGCGGCGCTCGTCCATGCCGCGGCCGGCGGCCGCGGGCGCGCGCGTGTAGACGGCGACGATCTCGTGCCCGCGGCTCGCGAGCTCGACCATCGTCGGCACCGCGAAATCCGGCGTGCCCATGAAGACGATGCGCAAATTTCGCTCCCTGTCATCCCTGACCGCCGCTGCGCGGCGGCCGGGATGACAGATATATCATTCCGCCGCGATGCGCTTGGCGGCCTTGGTGAATTTCTTGACGACGCGGTCGCGCTTCAGCTTCGACAGGTGGTCGATGAACAGCACGCCGTTGATGTGGTCGACCTCGTGCTGCACGACGCGGGCGAGCAGGCCGTCGGCGTCGATCTCGTGCTCTTTTCCGTCAACGTCGAGGAAGCGGACCTTCACGCGGTCGGGGCGGATGACCTGATCGAGGTATTCGGGGATCGAGAGGCAGCCCTCTTCCTGCGCCGCGGTTTCCTCGGACTTCCAGACGATCTCCGGATTGATCATCGCGATCGGCTTCTTTTCCTCCTCGCCGCGGGTGGCGTCGATGGTGACGACCCGCTTCGGCACGCCGACCTGGACGGCGGCGAGGCCGACGCCGGGCGCGTCGTACATGGTCTCGAACATGTCGGCGACGAGCGTGCGGATTCCGTCGTCGATCCGGGCCACGGGCTCGGAGACGACGCGCAGAAGCTTGTCGGGCAGGACGATGATCGGACGGATGGCCATGCGGGCGAGATAAGGTGCCGATGGCGGGCGGTCAAATGCCGGCCGTTTGCGCCGCCTTGCAATCGCCGGCAGCAAGTTGTTCACTATTCGTTCTTATGCTGCGAATCGGGCTACAAAGGCCCGAAGAGGTGCCCCATGGGCGAAATCCTGTTCTTTCTCGGCACGCGGCCGGTGACGATCGCGGAGGCGTCGCTCGCGCTCGCCCTCGCCGCGCTGGTGCTGCTCGTGGCGGTCGCGATCGCGCTCTGGCGCACCGGCCGGCGGCGGGCGCTCGAGGCCGACGAACAGGCAGGGCGCGCCGAGGCGCTCGAGGATCGCGTCGCCGAGCTCATCCGCGCGCAGTCGGAAACCTCCGGGCGCATGCAGACGCTCGCCGAGATCCTCGGCGGACGCCAGGCGGAGCTCGCCCGCGTCGTCACCGAGCGGCTCGATTCGGTTTCGCACCGGCTCGGGGAAGGCATGAACAATGCCGCGCGCACGACGCACGAGAGCCTGTCGCAACTGCACGAGCGGCTCGCGGTGGTGGACGCGGCACAGGCGCGGCTCGCCGAGCTGTCGTCGCACATGGTGACGCTGAAGGACGTGCTCGCCAACAAGCAGGCGCGCGGTGCGTTCGGCCAGGGGCGCATGGAGGCGATCGTCGCCGACGGCCTGCCGAAAGACGCCTACGCCTTCCAGTTCACGCTCTCGAACGGGCGGCGGCCGGACTGCGCGATCTTTCTGCCCGGCGACGCGCGGCCGTTGCTGGTCGACGCGAAATTTCCGCTGGAGGCGATCACGGCGTTCCGCGAAGCGAAAGGCGACGAGGCGCGCAAGGCGGCGATGCAGCGGCTGCGGCAGGACATCGCCAAGCACGTCTCCGATATCGAGGAGCGCTATTTCATTCCCGGCGAGACGCAGGACATGGCGCTGATGTTCGTGCCGTCGGAGTCGGTCTATGCCGAGCTGCACGAGCATTTCGACGACGTGGTGCAGAAGGCGTTCCGGGCGCGGGTGCTGCTGGTGTCGCCGTCGCTCCTGATGCTGGCGATCCAGGTGATGCAGGCGATCGTCAAGGACGCGCGCATGCACGAGCAGGCCGAGCTGATCCGCACCGAGGTCGGGCGGCTGATGGAAGACGTGACGCGGCTGCGCGACCGGGCGCTGAACCTGCAGAAGCATTTCGCGCAGGCGTCGGACGACGTGGGCCAGGTGCTGATCTCCGCCGACAAGGTGGCAAAGCGCGGGGCGAAGATCGAGGCACTGGAACTCGAGGAAGACAGCGACGCTCCCGCCCCAATTCCGGCGCCGCTCCGTCTCAAGCTCGGCGCGGCGGAGTAATGTTCTGCCTTCCCCGCAAAGGGGAGGGTAAAGGAGACGCGCTTGGCTGAAGCCGTCCGCGAGCAAGCAACCAAAGAGCAATCCTTCCTCTCCGCCCTCGCCGTCTATCTGCGGCCGCGGGTGCTGATCATCCTGCTGCTCGGCTTCTCCTCGGGGCTGCCGCTCGCGCTGTCCGGCGGGACGCTGGCGATCTGGATGACCGAGCGCGGCGTCGACCTCGGCACCATCGGCCTCTTTTCGCTCGTGGGGCTCCCCTACACCATCAAGTTCCTCTGGGCGCCGGTCGTCGATGCGCTCAATGTTCCTTTCCTTTCCCGCGCGCTCGGGCGGCGGCGCGGCTGGCTCGTGTTCAGCCAGCTCGTGCTCGCGGCGACCATCGTCTTCCTCGGCACGCTCGATCCGGTCGCCTCGCCCTTTGCGGTCGCGTTCGGCGCGCTTTTGGTCGCATCGGCCTCAGCCACGCAGGACATCGTGATCGACGCCTTCCGCGTGGAGAGCCTCGACACCAGCGAGCAGGCGGCGGGCATGGCGTCCTACGTCTTCGCCTACCGCATCGGCATGCTGGTCTCGGGCGCGGGCGTGATCGCGTTCGTCGCCTGGCTCGAATATGCCGGCGTCGCGCGTGAACAGGTGTGGATGTGGGGTTACACCGCGGCGGCGGCGTTCGTGGCGGTCGGGCTCGCTGCGGCGCTGCTTGCGCGGGAGCCCGCAGCACCTGCCGAGCTGCAGAACGAAAAGCCGCGCGGCAATGCCCTGCATCGCGTGCTCTCAACGGCCTTCGAAGCGTTCCGCGCATTCCTCACGCGCGACGCGGCGATCGCCGTCCTGCTGTTCGTGGTGCTGTTCAAGTTCTGCGACGCATTCGCGGGCGTGCTCACCGGGCCGTTCGTGATCTCGATCGGCTTCGACAAGGCGGCCTATGCGGGCATCGTGAAGGGCGTCGGGCTCGCGGCGCTTTTGATCGGCGGCATTGCCGGCGGCGTGGTGGCGCGGGCGCTGCCGCTGGTGACGAGCCTGTGGCTTGCCGCCTTCCTGCAGATGGCGTCGAACCTCGTGTTCGTGTGGCAGGCGTGGATGGGCGTCGACCACGCGGCGCTGACGGCGACGATCATCGTCGAGAACTTCACCGGCGCCGTCGGCACGGTGATCTTCGTCGCCTATCTCTCCGCGCTCTGCCACGAGCGCATGCACACGGCGACGCAGTTCGCGCTGCTCACGGCGCTCGCCGCCGTCGGCCGCACGACGCTCGCCTCGGGCGGCGGCTTCGTCGCCGAGTCGACCGGATGGGCGTGGTTCTTCGTGATCACGGCGCTGTCGGCGATCCCGAGCCTCTTCCTGCTCGCGTGGCTGCAGGCGCGCGGGCATTTCAAGGGGCTCGATCGCCAAGCAGGGTGAGAACAACAACATCCCTCATGCGCGGGCTTGACCCGCGCATCCAGCCGACGGCGCATTTTGATCCTGGATGGCCGGGTCAAGCCCGGCCATGAGGGAAAATTAAAAGGGCGTGCGGCTGCGGATCGCGGCGGAAAGCGTGCCCTCGTCGAGATAGTCGAGCTCGCCGCCGACCGGCACGCCGTGCGCGAGGCGCGTCACCTTCACCTCGGTATCGCGCATGAGGTCGGTGATGTAGTGCGCCGTGGTCTGGCCGTCGACGGTGGCGTTGAGCGCGAGCACCAGCTCCTTCACCTCCGGTTCGTGCGCGCGCTTGACGAGGTTCGCGATGTTGAGGTCGTCGGGGCCGATGCCGTCGAGCGGCGAGAGCGTGCCGCCGAGTACGTGATAGCGGCCGGGGGCTGCGCCCGCGCGCTCCAGCGCCCAGAGATCGGCGACGCTCTCCACCACGATCAGCATCGAGCGGTCGCGCGTCGGGTCGGCGCAGACGGTGCAGGGGTCGCGGGTATCGATGTTGCCGCAGGTGCGGCAGAGGACGATCTTGTCCAGTGCGTCGCGCAGCGCCGAGGTCAAGGGCTCCATCAGGTCGGCGCGGCGGCGCACGAGATGCAGCGCTGCGCGGCGCGCCGAGCGCGGGCCGAGGCCCGGCAGGCGTGCGAGCAACTGGATCAGCCGTTCGATCTCGGGGCCGGCAACGGCGCGGGGCATGGAATCTTCGTCATCCCGGCCGAGGCGCGGACGCGCCGAGAGCCGGGATCGTCTTGTGATTGACTGAGAACGGTCCCGGATCGGCCGCTTTGCGGCCGTCCGGGACGACGTTGCTTGAGAGGTTCGTCAAAGCGCGCCTCAGAACAGCTTCAGCCCCGGCGGCAGCGGCAGGCCGCCGGTGAGCGCGCTCGCCTTTTCTTGCACCAGCCGCTCGGCCTTGGCGCGCGCATCGCTATGGGCGGCGACGATCAGGTCTTCGAGGATTTCCTTTTCCTCCGGCTTCATCAGGCTTGCGTCGACCGCGACCTTCTTCATCTCGCCCTTGGCGGTGATCGTGACCGTGACTACGCCGCCGCCGGCGGTGCCGCTCACTTCGGTCGTTTCGAGCTCGGCCTGAAGCTGCTGCATCTTCGCCTGCAGCTCCTTGATCTGGCCCATCATGCCCATGAGATCGCGCATCTCGGCACTCCCTATTCTCGATCGTCGCCGTCGTCGTCCGGCGGGTCGGGCGGCATGTCGAAATCCGCGAGGTCCGGCGTCGAGGGCGCAAGTGTTTCCTCGCCGCGCATGCGGACGCCGACGATCTCCGCGCCCGGAAAGCGGCGCAGGACGGCCTCCACCAGCGGATCGTTGCGCACGTCGCGCTCGAGCTTGTCGCGGTCGGCGGCCTTGGTCTCCGCGATGGTCGCGCCACCCGGCTGATCCGAGAGAGCCACGAGCCAACGCTTGCCGGTCCATTCGGTGAGCTTCGCCGAGAGATTGCTCGTGAGATTATGCGGCGCGCCCTCGGCGACGGAGATTTCCAGGCGGCCTTCCTGCAGGCTCACCGGGCGGACGAACTGCTCGATCGCATGCTTCATCTGAAGATCGCGCTTCTGTGCCGCGAGCGCGACGATATCCTCGAATTTCGCGAGCGTCGGCGCGTTGGCGGGCGCGGCGGCGCGCGGCGCCGGATTGCGGCGCGGCGCGGGATCGGCCCGCGCGGTATTTTCTTCGGCCACCGAAAGCCGCGGCGCCGGCCGGCCGTTACCGCCGTTCCCACTAGGCACGCCGACGGCTTCGCTGCCGTTGCCGTCGCTGTCGCGCAGCGCGCGCAGCGCCTCGTCCGGCGTCGGCAGATCGGACGCAAACGCCACGCGCACGAGCACCATCTCGGCCGCCTGCACCGCCTTCTCCGAAGCCTGCACTTCGCCGAGACCCTTGGTCAGCATCTGCCAGGCGCGCGACAGCACGCGGATGGAAAGATTGGTGGCGAACTCGCGGCCGCGCTTGCGCTCGTCCTCGGTAAGGCTGCGGTCCTCGGCGGACGACGGCACCAGCTTGAAGCGGGTGACGAGGTGGGTGAACTCGGCAAGATCGGTGACGATCACCGCGGGGTCGGCGCCGATGTCGTAGAGATCGCGGAAATCGGCGAGCGCCGCGGCGATGTCGCCCTTCATCACCGCCTCGAAGAGATCGATCACGCGCGAACGGTCGGCGAGGCCGAGCTGGGCGCGCACCTCGTCGGCCTTGAGGTCGGCGTTGCCGTGCGCGATCGCCTGATCGAGGAGCGAGAGCGCGTCGCGCACCGAGCCCTCGGCGGCGCGGGCGATGACGCCGAGCGCCTCCGGCTCCGCCTTCACGTTTTCCTTTTCGCAGATCTGCGCGAGGTGGCGAACGATCAGGTCCGCCTCCACGCGCCGCAGATCGAAACGCTGGCAGCGCGAGAGCACCGTCACCGGCACCTTGCGGATCTCGGTCGTGGCGAAGATGAACTTCACATGTGGCGGCGGCTCTTCCAGCGTCTTCAGGAAGGCGTTGAACGCCTTGTCGGAGAGCATGTGCACTTCGTCGATGATATAGACCTTGTAGCGCGCGCTCACCGGCGCGTAGCGCACGCCGTCGAGGATCTCGCGCACGTCGTCGATGCCGGTGTGCGAGGCGGCGTCCATTTCCAGCACGTCGATGTGCCGGCTCTCCATGATCGCTTCGCAATGGCGGCCGAGCTTCGGCATGTCGAGCGTCGGCCCGCCGCCGCCTTCAAGCGGCTCGTAGTTCAGCGCGCGGGCGAGAATGCGCGCGGTCGTGGTCTTGCCCACGCCGCGCACGCCGGAAAGCATGTAGGCTTGGGCAATGCGGCCGCTTCCGAACGCATTCGAAAGCGTGCGGACCATCGCCTCCTGCCCGATCAGCTCGGCGAATGTGGTGGGACGATACTTCCGGGCGAGCACGCGGTAGCCGGCGTCGCCCGGCGCCGCGACATCGGGCCGCGCGCCGGTTCCGGCGGCTGCACGGGCGGCCTTTTCGGCGGTCTCCGGCGCGTCACTCATGCCTGCGCTCAATCTGCCTCCGGTCGCGCCGGGCAAGGGGTGCGTCTCTTCAAGGCGCCTTTCTTGGGCCCGTCGATCAATGAAAAATGGGTGGGAGGTTGGACCGGTAACCCGAACCGGTCTCGTTAGGGCTGCTTCCTTCCGGACCTGACCCGGTTGGCGAGTGGCTCGTCCACCGCCAACCTCCCGCCTCTATATCGTCTGTCCCGCCTATGATGGCAAGCTCCGCTTCCGATTCCGCAATTGTGCCGATTCGATTGAAGGTCTAACGATAATTCACACAGGAGCCTTGCGTGACCGCCCAGGAATTCGTGCTCGATCCGCGCCTTGCAGCCGAGACAGTGGTGCTCGGGGAACTTGGGCTTTGCCGGGTGCTCCTGGTGGACGACGCGCGCTTTCCCTGGCTCATCCTGGTGCCCAGGCGGGCAGGGCTCGTGGAAATCATCGACCTCGCGGCGGGCGATCTCGTGCGCCTGATCGAAGAGATTGCGACCGCATCCGGGGTGCTCGAAGCGGCCACCTCCCCCCACAAGCTGAATGTGGCGGCGCTCGGCAATGTGGTGCGGCAGTTGCATGTGCACATCGTTGCACGGTTCGAGAACGACGCGACGTGGCCAAACCCCGTCTGGGGCGGCGGCGAGCGGCAGCCCTATGCTCCGGTCGCCCGCGCGGAGTTCGCCGGCAAGCTCAGGGCGGGCTTCGGCTTCGGATAGCGGATGGCGCAACCGGTCGAATTCGGCCCGTGGCCGCGGCTCGGCTATGTCGGCTCGCTGCTCGATCGCGCTGCCGACAGGCGCGGCGATGCCGCCTTCCTCGACGCGGCGCTGCGCAATCCGCGCTCAAGCGCGGTCGCCATCGGCGGCGAGCTCATCGTGCTGCGGCAGAATCTGGGAGCCAATCCGCTGCTCGCCGTCTCCGAGGCGCTGTCGCTCGGTGCGGCCGGCGAGCCGGTGCTGCTCGGCGTCAATCAAGACGCCGGCGTGTTCGCCGTCGGCATCACGGCGGAAAAAGCAACCGCGCTGCAGGCAGACGGCAAGCTGTTCGTCGGCGACCTGCGCTCGCTTGCCATGCGCGGCCAGGTCGCGCCCGAAGTTCTGCAACCGATCGCGACGGCGAAGGCGTTGCTCACCTGGCACGCGCGGCACGGCTTCTGCGCGAATTGCGGCGCACCGACGCGCGTGACCGAAGCGGGCTGGCGGCGCGACTGCCCCGCGTGCGGCGTGCAGCATTTCCCGCGCACGGACCCCTGCGTCATCATGCTCGCGATCGACGGCGAGCGCTGCCTGCTCGGCCGCGCGCCGCGCTTCCCGCCGGAGATGTGGTCGTGCCTCGCCGGCTTCATCGAGCCGGGCGAGACGATCGAGGAAGCCGTGCGGCGGGAGATCCGCGAAGAAGCCGGCATCGGCGTCGGCCAGGTCACTTATCTCGGCTCGCAGCCGTGGCCGTTCCCGATGTCGCTCATGATCGGCTGCTTCGGCGAAGCCACCTCGACCGCGCTGCAGATCGACCGCAACGAAGTCGAAGACGCGCGCTGGGTGTCACGCGAGGAAGTGGGACTCATGCTCAAGCGGCAGCATCCGAACGGATTGTTCACGCCGCCGCCGATGGCGATCGCGCACCACATCCTGCGTGCGTATGTGGAGCGCGGCGCGGACGTGCTGCGCGGCGGCTAGTCCGCCTGTTCCTGCGTCTGCAGCCGGTAGGGATGCGCGGGATAGACGCCGAGAATCTTCAGTTCGGCGGAGAAGAAGGCGAGTTCCTCCAGCGCGAGCTTGAGCGGGCGGTCGTCGGGGTGCCCCTCCACGTCCGCGTAGAACTGCGTGGCGAAGAAGCTGCCGCCGACCTGATAGGATTCCAGCTTGGTCATGTTCACGCCGTTGGTGGCGAAGCCGCCGAGCGCCTTGTAGAGCGCGGCCGGCACGTTGCGCACGCGGAAGACGAACGTCGTCACCGTGGGGCCGTTGCCGTGCGCAATCCAGTCGGGCTCGTTCGACAGCACGATGAAGCGCGTCGTATTGTGCGCTTCGTCTTCGATGTCCTCGGCGAGGATCTGCAACCCGTAGATTTCCGAGGCGAGCCGCGAGGCGATGGCGGCGTGGGTCTGGTCGCCGGATTCGGCGATTTGCCGCGCCGAGCCCGCGGTGTCGGCGCCGACCACCGTCTTCAGGCCGAGCTTGCGGATCATGTTGCGGCACTGGCCGAGCGCATGGATGTGGCTCTGCACGGTCTTGATGGTCGCGAGCGTCGCGCCCTTCGGCGCCATCAACTGATGGCGGATCGGCAGGAAGTGCTCGCCGACGATGTGCAGGCCGGAATGCGGCATCAGGTGATGGATGTCGGCGACACGGCCGGCAACCGAGTTCTCGATCGGGATCATCGCGAAGTCATGCTCGCCGCTGGAGACGGCGGAGAACGCGTCCTCGAAGGTCGGGCACGGCACCGCCTTGAGATCGGGGAAAACTTCGTGACAGGCGATGTGCGAGTTGGCACCCGGCTCGCCCTGGAAGACGATGGTTTTGCGTTTCTTGGTCATGGCTGATGCGGCCGCTTGCCGAGGAGCGCGCGGGCCTTTGCGAGATCGGCGGGAGTATCGACGCCGAGAGGAACGGCGTCAACGATGGCAACGTCGATGCGCATGCCGGCTTCGAGCGCGCGCAACTGCTCGAGCTTCTCGCGCCGTTCGAGCGGCGACGGCTTGAGATTCACGAACTTCTCCAGCGCCGCGCGGCGATAGGCGTAGAGCCCGATGTGGTGATAGTGCGGCCCCTCGCCCGCCGGCACGGTCGCGCGGCTGAAATAGAGTGCGCGCAGCCGGCCTTCGCCGACCGGCGTGCCGACGACTTTGACCACGTTCGGATCGGTGCGCTCGGCGTTGTCGGCAATCTCGGCGGCGATGGTGCCGATGTCGACGGCCGGATCGGCGAGGAGCGCGATCGCCGCGCGAATCGCGCGGGGCGAAACGGTCGGCAGGTCTCCCTGCAGATTGAGAACGATCGAGGTCTTCGCCCCCGGGTCGACCTTGCCGAGCGCCTCGAAGACGCGATCGGAACCCGATGCGTGATCGGCACGCGTCATCACCGCGTTCGCGCCTTCGGCCTTGACGGCGGCGGCGATCTCCGGCGCGTCGGTCGCGACCCAGACCGGGCCGACCTGGGCTTCCACCGCCCGCGCGACGACGTGGGCGATCATCGGCCTGCCGGCGATGTCGGCAAGCGGCTTGCCCGGCAGGCGCGTCGCCGCCATGCGCGCGGGAATCAATACGATGGCGTGGGCAGCGATCGATTCGGGACGGACCATGGGAAAAGCCGCCGGGGCGGCAACAGGTAGCAGTGAAGGCGGCCGTTATACGGGTTGCGTGCCCTTGGGCAAAGCGATAGGTCTGCTCGGTTCGGGAACGGGAGCCCGGCCAAAATGAGCGGATTCGAACTCAACAAGATTTTGGGTGCGGTGCTTGGCACCCTTCTGTTTACGCTGTCGCTGAATATTGTTGCGGGCGGACTGTTCGCGCCGCACACGCCCGAGAAACCCGGCTACGAAATCGCGGTCGAGGAGGCGCCAAGCGCCGGCGCCGCCCAGGCGGCGATCCCGCCGGCGGAGCCGATCGACGTCCGCCTCGCCAAGGCAGACCTGAAGAAGGGCGAAGCCGCGGCGAAGAAGTGCGTCGCCTGCCACACCTTCGAGAAGGGCGGCCCGAACAAGGTGGGGCCGAATCTCTACGGCGTCGTCGAGGGCCCGCGGGCGCATGCGCAGGGCTTCTCCTACTCGGGGGCCATGAAGGATGCGGGCGGCAAGTGGGACTATGAAAGCCTCGACAAGTTCCTGACGAACCCGCGCGAGACGATCAAGGGCACGTCGATGGCCTTCGTCGGCATCAAGCGGCCGGATGAGCGCGCCGACGTCATCGCGTTCCTCAATTCGCTTGCCGACAGCCCGAAGCCGCTGCCGAAGCAATAGATTCGGCGCCCCATTCAAGAATCCGTTAGCTGAATTTGCGCGCTGGCAGCAGCGCGCAAATGCGGCATAATGCGTTGCAGTTCCCCGGGGGCGGCCGACGAACGGAGCGCGCGTGCACCGCAAATTTCTCTCGCCCTTCCTGCTCACCGGGATCGCCCTCGCCGCCTTTGTTCTGGCCAACGCCCAGCCGGCCGTTTCCGCCGGTGAAGGCGAATGGCGCCACGGGCTCTCGCTGATGGGCGAGCCGAAGTATCCGGAAGGCTTCAAGCATTTCGACTACGTCAATCCGAGCGCGCCGAAGAGCGGGCTGGTGCGGTTCGGCGCCGACGGCAGCTTCGACAGCCTGAATTTTGTGATTCCGCGCGGCACGGCTGCAGCCGGCATCACGCTGATCTACGACACGCTGATGACGAACGCGCTCGACGAGGTCGGCACCGAATACGGGCTGCTCGCCGAAGCGGTGCGGCATCCGCCCGACTGGTCCTCCGTGACCTACCGTCTGCGCAAGGAAGCGCGCTGGCACGACGGCAAGCCGGTCACGCCGGAAGACGTGGTCTGGACGTTCGAGAACCTGGTCAAGCTCAATCCGAACCAGCGCTTCTACTATCAGCACGTCACCAAGGCGGAAGTCACCGGCGAGCGCGAGGTGACGTTCACGTTCGACAGCCCGGGCAACCGCGAGCTGCCGCAGATCGTCGGTCAGATCACCGTGCTGCCGAAGCACTGGTGGACCGGCACCGACGCGCAGGGCCGGCCCCGCAACATTGACGCGGGCACGCTGGAGCCGCCGCTCGGCAGCGGACCCTATCGCGTCAAGAACGTGGTGCCGGGAAGGACCATCGCCTACGAGCGGGTGCCGGACTACTGGGGCGCGAAGCTGCCGGTGAAGCTCGGCCAGGATAATTTCGACGAGATCCGCTACGAGTATTTCCGCGACGACACGGTGGAGCTCGAGGCGTTCAAGGCGGATCAGTACGACTTCCGCGTCGAGAGCTCGGCGCGCAGCTGGGCGACCGCCTATGACTTCCCGGCGCAGCGGGAAGGACGGGTGATCCTGGAGACCTTCCCGGAGCGGGCGCGCGGCGTGATGCAGGCGTTCGTGCCGAACCTGCGGCGCGACAAGTTCAAGGATGCGCGGGTGCGGCTCGCGCTGCGCTACGCGCTCGACGTCGAAGACATGAATCGAACGTTGTTCTTCGGCCAGTACCGGCCCATTCGATCGTACTTTGACGGTACGGAGCTGGCATCTTCCGGATTGCCGCAAGGCAAGGAACTGGAAATCCTGGAGACGGTTCGCGGCAAGGTGCCGCCCGAAGTCTTCACCAAGGAATTCAAGCCGCCGGTCGGCGGCACTGAGGAAGCACGGCGGGCGAACCTGCGCGAAGCCGTGCGACTCTTGCGCGAGGCGGGTTACGAAATCCGCGACAAGCGGCTCGTCAATGTGAAGACGGGCGAGCCTCTCACCATCGATTTCCTGCTCGTCAGCCCCGCTTTCGAGCGGATCGTCCTGTTCTACAAGCCGGCGCTCGAGCGGCTCGGCATCGGGGTAACGCTGCGCGTGGTCGACAGCTCGCAATACATCAACCGCGTGCGGGCGCGCGATTTCGACATGATCGTGACCGGCTGGGGCCAGTCGCTGTCGCCCGGCAACGAGCAGCTCGATTTCTGGGGCTCGGACGCGGCCGACCGCGAGGCGTCGCGCAACTATGGCGGCATCAAGGACCCGGCAGTCGACGAGCTGATCAAGCGGGTGATCTTCGCGACGAACCGCGAGGAGCTGATCGCCGCAACGAAGGCGCTCGACCGCGTGCTCCTGTGGAATCATTTCGCCGTGCCGACCTGGACGATCGACTACACGCGCACGGCGCGCTGGGACCGGTTCGGGCGGCCTTCAACGCTTCCCGAATATTCCTACGGCTTCCCGGACATCTGGTGGTTCGACAAGGCGCGGGCCGAGAAGACCGGGGTGCGGCAGTGAGGCTGTCCCGGCGCTCGGTGCTCGTGCTCGGCGCCGGCGCCACGGCGGGGCTGCTCACGCGGGATGTCGTGCTGGCCAGCGAGCGGGAAACCCACGGCATCTCCGCCTTCGGCGACCTGAAATATCCCCCGGATTTCAAGCACTTCTCCTACGTCAACCCGGACGCGCCGAAAGGCGGGACATTCTCCCACATCGGCTCGACGCGGCAGTTCAACCAGTCCTTTCTCACGTTCAATTCGCTGAACGGCTATGTGCTGCGCGGCGACGCGGCGCTCGGCATCCAGGTCACGTTCGCAACGCTGATGGTGCGCGCGCTCGACGAGCCCGACGCGATGTACGGGCTCGCGGCAAGCGCGGTGCGCGTCTCGGAGGATGGATCGATCTATCGCTTCGCAATCCGGCCCGAGGCGAAATTCAACGACGGATCGAAGCTAACGGCGCGGGACGCGGCCTGGTCGTTCTCGACGCTGAAAGAGAAAGGCCACCCCATCATCCGCCAGCTCATGCGCGACGTGGAGGAGGTTTCCGCGGATGACGATACGGTCGTCACCGTGCGCTTCAATCCGAAGCGCGGGCGGGAGATCCCCCTGTTCGTCGCCAGCCTGCCGATCTTCTCGCGCGCCTATTACTCGACGCGCAACTTCGAGGACTCGACGCTCGACGCGCCGCTCGGCTCCGGCCCCTACAAGGTCGGCCGCTTCGAGGCGGGGCGCTACATCGAATATGAGCGGGTGAAGGACTGGTGGGGCGCGGCCCTGCCGGTGAGCCGCGGGCAGAACAACTTCGACATCATCCGCTACGAGTTCTACCGCGACCGCGACGTGGCGTTCGAGGGGTTCACGGCGGGCTCCTATCTCTTCCGCGAGGAGTTCACGGCGCGCATCTGGGCCACGCGCTACAATTTTCCGGCGATCCAGGACGGCCGCGTCAAGCAGGAGATCCTGCCGGACGAGACGCCGTCCGGCGCGCAGGGCTGGTTCATGAACACGCGGCGGGCGCAGTTCAAGGACCCGCGCGTGCGCGAGGCGATGATCTATGCGTTCGACTTCGAGTGGACCAACAAGCAGATCATGTACGGCGCCTACCAGCGCACGCATTCCTATTTCCAGAATTCCGACATGATGGCGAAGGGACCGCCCGCGCCGGAAGAGCTCGCGCTGCTCGAGCCGCACCGCGCCAAGCTGCCGGCGGAGGTGTTCGGCGAGCCGTTCGTACCGCCGGTCTCCGACGGCTCCGGCAACGACCGGCGGCTCCTGCGCCGCGCGTCGCAGCTCCTGCAGGAAGCGGGCTACTCGATCAAGGACGGGCGGCGTGTCAACGACAAGGGCGAGCGCATCCAGGTGGAATTCCTGCTCGACGAGCCGAGCTTTCAGGCGCACCACATGCCGTTCATCAAGAACCTCGCGACGGTCGGCATCGAGGCCAACCTGCGGCTGGTCGATCCGGTGCAGTTCCGCCGGCGCGTCGACGATTTCGACTTCGATCTGACGATCCAGCGCTTCAGCTTCTCGACGACGCCGGGTGAGTCGATGCGGACCTACCTCACCTCGCAGGCGGCGGCGATCAAGGGCACGCAGAATCTTTCCGGCATCGCCGATCCCGTGGTCGACGAGCTGGTCGAGCGCATCGTTGATGCGAAGACCCGGCCGGAGCTCGTGATCGCCTGCCGCGCGCTCGACCGGGTGCTGCGGGCGGGGCGCTACTGGGTTCCGCAGTGGTACTCGGCTTCGCACCGGCTCGCCTATTGGGACCGGTTTGTGCGGCCGCCGCAGAAGCCGCGCTACGGCCGGGGCTTTCCGGAGACCTGGTGGAGCAAAGCCTAGGAACGACGTGCTTTTTGCGCCGTTGACCTGTAGCCGGAGCACGCGGCAGTTTGCGATTGCCGGGGTGATTGAGAAGGAATTCACGTTGATATTCTCGGTATCGCTCACCACTCGCCGCAAAACGTGGAATCGGCGAAACGGACGGAACCGCCAGTGACCGCCTATATCCTGCGCCGCATTGCCCTGATGATCCCGACGCTGCTCGGGATTCTCCTCGTTTCCTTTGTGGTCGTGCAGTTCGCGCCCGGCGGGCCGGTGGAGCGCGTGATCGCGCAGCTCACCGGCAGCGACGTGTCGGCGACGGCGCGCATCTCCGGCGGCGGCAGCGAGATCGTCCAGCCCGGCGCCACGACCATGGGGCCGGCCGATCCCATCGTCTCCAAGTACCGCGGGGCGCAGGGGCTCGACCCGCAGTTCATCAAAGAGCTCGAGCGGCAATTCGGCTTTGACAAGCCGGCGCACGAGCGCTTCCTCCTGATGCTGTGGAATTTCGCCCGCTTCGATTTCGGCAAGAGCTATTTCCGCGACACTTCGGTGATCGATCTCGTCATCGAGAAGCTGCCGGTTTCGATCTCGCTCGGGCTGTGGATGACGCTGATCACCTATCTCATCTCGATCCCGCTCGGCATCTCCAAGGCGATGCGCGACGGATCGCGGTTCGACGTGTGGTCTTCCGGCGTGATTGTGATCGGTTATGCGATCCCCGGATTCCTGTTCGCCATTCTCTTGATCGTGCTGTTCGCCGGCGGATCGTTCTTCTCCGTCTTCCCGCTGCGAGGGCTCACCTCCGACAATTTCTGGTCGCTGCCCTGGTACGCGCAGATCGCCGACTATTTCTGGCACCTCGTGCTGCCGCTGACCTCGATGGTGCTCGGCGCATTCGCGACGATGACGCTGCTCACGAAAAATTCCTTCCTCGATGAAATCCGCAAGCAATATGTGACGACGGCGCGCATGAAGGGGTTGACCGAGCGGCGCGTGCTCTACGGACACGTGTTCCGGAACGCGATGCTGATCATCATCGCGGGCTTTCCCGGTGCCTTCATCGGCGCGTTCTTCTCCGGCTCGCTCTTGATCGAGACGATCTTCTCGCTCGATGGGCTGGGGCTCCTCGGCTTCGAAAGCGTCCTGAACCGGGACTACCCGGTGGTGTTTGCGACGCTCTACATCTTTTCGCTGGTCGGCCTGATCGTGAATCTGGTTTCCGACCTCACCTACACGTGGGTCGATCCGAGGATCGACTTCGAGACGCGGGAGGCGTGACCAATGCATGGGCCACTCCTGCTGCTGATTTTTGGTTGCCGCGCCGGACCCTCGCCGGCCGCTTCGCGGCGCGGCTTCGGCGGCGCGGCGGGCATCGACTTCGAAACGCGGGAGGCGTGATGGACGCGCCCGCGCCGAAACCCATCACCGAAGTCGCGCCGGTCACCCCGATGGGCGTGGTCGCGCCGCCGACGGGAAAGCACTTCGGCCCGTCGCCGATCAACCGGCGGCGCTGGCGGAACTTCAAGGCGAACCGGCGCGGCTGGTGGTCGTTCTGGATCTTTCTCGTGCTCTTCATCGCGAGCCTGTTCGCGGAAGTGATCGCCAACGACAAGCCGTTCCTCGTCTCCTACGACGGGCACTGGTATTTCCCGCCGCTCGTCCGCTACGCGGAAACGACGTTCGGCGGCGACTTCGAGACTGAAGCCGACTACCGCGATCCCTACCTGCAGGAGCTGATCGAGAAGAAGGGCGGGTTCATGATCTGGCCGCCGATCCGCTACAGCTACAACACGCACAATCTCGACCTGCCGACGCCGGCGCCCTCGCCGCCGACCTGGACGCTCACGGAGGAGGAGTGCAAGCAGGTGGTGGAGCGCAAGGGCCTCACCGGCTGCCGCGACCTCGAATTCAACTGGCTCGGCACCGACGATCAGGGCCGCGACGTGGTCGCGCGCATGATCTACGGCTTCCGCATCTCCGTGCTGTTCGGGCTGACGCTGAGCATCATCTCCTCGGTAATCGGCGTCGCGGCCGGCGCGATCCAGGGCTATTTCGGCGGCTGGACCGACCTCCTGTTCCAGCGCTTCATCGAAATCTGGACCTCGATCCCGTCGCTCTATCTCCTCCTCATCATCTCCTCGGTGCTCGTGCCCGGCTTCTTCGTGCTGCTCGGCATTCTGCTGTTGTTCTCGTGGGTGGCGCTCGTCGGGCTCGTGCGCGCGGAGTTCCTGCGGGCGCGCAACTTCGAATATGTGCAGGCGGCGCGGGCGCTCGGCGTCTCCAATGCGGTCCTCATGTTCCGGCATCTGCTGCCGAACGCGATGGTGGCGACGCTCACCTTCCTGCCGTTCATCCTGTCCGGATCGGTAATGACGCTTACTGCGCTCGATTTCCTCGGCTTCGGCCTGCCCCCCGGCTCGCCGTCGCTTGGCGAGTTGCTGGCGCAAGGCAAGGCCAACGTGCAGGCGCCGTGGCTTGGGCTCACCGGCTTCTTCACCCTCGCCATTCTCCTGTCGCTCCTGATCTTCGTCGGCGAAGCGGTGCGCGACGCCTTCGATCCGAGAAAGACGTTCCAATGAGTGAGCCGCTGCTCAAGGTCGAGGACTTGTCCGTCGCCTTCCGGCAGGCGGGCCGGGAGACGCTCGCCGTCGACCGCGTCTCGTTTGACATCCAGTCGGGCGAGACGGTGGCGCTGGTCGGCGAATCCGGCTCCGGCAAGTCCGTCACCGCGCTTTCGATCCTGAAGCTCCTGCCTTACCCGGCCGCAAACCATCCTTCGGGGCGCATCCTGTTCAAGGGCCGCAATCTTCTCGCCATGTCCGAACACGAAATCCGCGGCGTGCGCGGCGACGACATCACGATGGTGTTCCAGGAGCCGATGACCTCGCTCAATCCGCTGCACACGGTGGAGCGGCAAATCAAAGAAGTGCTGGAGATCCACGGCGGGCTTTCCGGCGCGGCGGCGACGAAGCGCGTGGTCGAGCTTCTCAGCGAAGTCGGCATTCCCGAGCCGGAGACGCGGCTCAGCTCCTATCCGCACCAGCTTTCTGGCGGGCAGCGGCAGCGCGTGATGATCGCGCTCGCACTCGCCAACGAGCCCGACCTCTTCATCGCCGACGAGCCGACCACCGCGCTCGACGTGACGGTGCAGGCGCAAATCCTCGAGCTCCTGAAGGACCTGCAGGCGCGGCTCGGCATGGCCATGCTCTTCATCACGCACGACCTCGGCATCGTGAAGAAGATCGCCGACCGCGTCTGCGTCATGCAGGGCGGGCGCATCGTCGAGCAGGGCAAGGTCGCCGACATCTTCGCGGCGCCGAAGCACGAATACACGCGCGCGCTGATCGCCGCGGAGCCGAAGGGCGAGCCGGCAAAGCCGCAGCCCGCGGCGCCCGTCGTGGTCTCGACGGAGAATTTGAAGATCTGGTTCCCGATCCGCCGCGGCTTCCTGCGGCGCACGGTCGGCCACATCAAGGCGGTCGACGGCGTGTCGCTCGCCATCCGCCGCGGAGAGACGCTCGGCGTCGTCGGCGAGTCGGGCTCCGGCAAGACGACGCTCGGGCTCGCGCTATTGCGCCTGATTTCCAGCGACGGGCCGATCGTGTTCATGGGCAAGTCCGTACAGGGACTGAAATTCCGCGAGATGCGGCCGATCCGCCGCGACATGCAGGTGGTGTTCCAGGACCCCTATGGCTCGCTCAGCCCGCGCATGTCGGTGGCCGAGATCGTCGGCGAGGGCCTGCGCGTGCACCAACCGCAGCTTTCCGCCGAAGCGCGCGACGCACGCGTCGTCGCCGCGCTCAAGGACGTGGGCCTCGATCCGGAGACGCGACATCGTTATCCGCACGAGTTCTCCGGCGGACAGCGGCAGCGCGTCGCGGTCGCCCGCGCGATGGTGCTGGAGCCGTCGTTCGTCGTGCTCGACGAGCCAACCAGCGCGCTCGACATGATGATCCAGGCGCAGATCGTCGACCTCCTGCGCGAGTTGCAGCGCAAGCGCGAGCTCACCTACATGTTCATCAGTCATGACCTCCGGGTCGTCGCGGCACTCGCCAGTCATGTGATCGTCATGCGGTCCGGTAAGGTTGTGGAGCAGGGACCGGCCGCCGAGCTTTTCCGCAATCCGCAATCACCTTACACGCGCGCGCTGTTCGCCGCGGCCTTCTCGCTGGAGACGGCGGCGGAAGGCGTCGTGGCGCAATAGAGTCGGGCATGCGCGCGCAAAAGCCGCTTGCCGACGCCAAGGCCGAGGCGGATGTCGGCGAGGCGACGCCGCTCGGCAAAGGCTATTTCCGCTACGAACGGCTCGAGGTGACGCTGAAGGATGCCGGCGCGGCGGTGCGGCATTCGACGGCGGACATCGTGCGCGGCGGGCGAGTGGCGGCGGTGCTGCCCTACGACCCGCAGCGGAACGAGATCGTGCTGATCCACCAGTTCCGGCTGACCGCGCATCTCGCGCTCGGGCTCGGCGAGATGGTGGAGATCGTCGCCGGCCGCCTCGAGCCGGGCGAGGACATCACGGAGACCGCGCGGCGCGAATGCGTGGAGGAGATCGGGCTCGCGCCGCTGGCGCTCAAGGAGCTGATCACCTACCTGCCGACGCCGGGCGTCACGGACGAAGCCATCACGATCTTTCTCGGCATCGTCGATGCGGAGAATCTGCCCGAGCGAGCCGGCATGGCCGGCGAGCAGGAGGAGACGAAGCCCGTGCGCGTCTCGATCGACGCCGCCCTTGAAGCAGTGGAAAGCGGTCGCGTACACAACGGCAATGCCGTGATCGCGCTGCAATGGCTTGCGCTCAACCGCGAGCGGCTGCGCGCGCTCGCCGCCGAGCTCGGCGCGGCATGACCATCCTGCTTGCGGTCACCGGCTGGGAGCCGGAAGCCTGGCTCGAACGCTTTCGCGCGCTCTCCGGAAGGCGCGAAGTGCGGCTCGCGCCGGATCTCGGCGATCCCTCAGCGATCCACTATGCCTGCGTGTGGAAGCCGCCTGCGGGCCTGCTCGCCACGTTGCCGAACCTGCGCGCAATTTTCTCGCTCGGTGCGGGCGTCGATCACCTGACGAACGATCCTGCGCTGCCCGACGTGCCGATCGTGCGGATCGTCGATCCCGACCTCACCCTGCGCATGACGGAGTACGTGGTGCTGCACGTACTGCTGCATCACCGGCGCATGAAGCTTTACGAAAAGCAGCAAAGTGAACGCGTATGGCGCGAGCACGCCGATCCGGCGGCGAGCGAAGTGCGCGTCGGCATCATGGGCATGGGCGTGCTCGGCTGCGCGGCGGCGGACGCGCTCAAGGGGCTCGGATTCCAGGTCGCCGGCTGGAGCCGGACGAAGAAGGCGGTACCCGGCATCGAGCTATACGCGGGCGAGAACGAGCTTCCGCCATTCCTGGCAAGAACCGATATTCTCGTTTGTTTGTTGCCGCTTACACAGGATACGCGCGGCATCCTGCGCTACGAGTTGTTTTGCGGTCTTGCCCGCGACGGCGCGCTCGGCGGCCCGGCGCTCATCAATGCCGGGCGCGGCGGCCTGCAAATCGAGGCCGATATCCTGCGCGCGCTCGACGACGGCACGCTCATGGGCGCGAGCCTCGACGTATTCGAACAGGAGCCGCTGCCGCCGGAGAGCAGACTCTGGCCGCATCCGAAGGTTTACGTCACGCCGCACAATGCGGCGCAGAGCGATCCGCGCGCACTTACGAAGTACGTGCTCGCGCAGATCGAGCGGTTCGAGCGCGGCGAGCCACTGGAGAACGTCATCGACCGCACGCGCGGCTACTGAATTTGGTAGTGCCAACCCAACCTGCTCTGGATGCGCGGGTCGAGCCCGCGCATGAGGGAGAGAGTGACCTGACTCCATGTATCCCTCATGACCGGGCTTGACCCGGCCATCCAGAAAAAATCAACCCACTAAACGACGCACCGTCGTCACTTCCAAGCCCGACTTGCGAATCCGTTCTATTGCTTTCACCAGCGGCTCTTCGGCGACGGCCATGTGATAGGCGTTCGCGTGCAGCAGGCGGCCGGGATCGGAAACGAACCCGATGTGCCCCTGCCAGCAGATCAGATCGCCGCGCTGGAGCGATGCGAGATCGCCGGAGAAGGCGACGGGCTCGCCGAACGCCGCCTGCATGTCGCTGTCGCGCGGGCACGCAAATCCCGCTGCCTGTAACGAAAGCTGAACGAGGCCCGAGCAATCGAGCCCGAGGCTGGAGCGCCCGCCCCAGAGATAGGGCACGCCGAGAAAACGCTTCGCCGTCGAGACAAAGTCCGGCTCAACGAAATCGAGCGGCGCCAAGTGGCGCGCGGGAATGAAACCGCCGGCATCCGTCACCGCAAATTCCCCTTCCCTGCGCGCGACGGTCACGCGGCTCGCAAACGGCAGCGCCGTGAGCGGCGGCAGCTTGATGTTCGGACCGGGAAACACGAAGGTGCGCAGCGCGATCACGCGATCCGTCGCCTCGCCGCGCACATCGCCGAGCGCTTCCGCCGGCAGCCAGCCGACATAGGAATCGAACTGCAACTGTCCCCACGCCCAGCCTTCGTCGGTGGTCTCATAGACCGTCACCCGCTCTCCATAGAGCGCCTCGGTATCGAGTGGCGCGTCGGGCGCGGGGCTCCGGCGCAACGCTGCGACCGGCGCGGTCACGCGCTGCAATGTCCCTTCCACGAAGCGCGCGGCGTCGACGCGGCCCTTGAGGTGCGCGGCGGCAAGATCGGGACGCGCGGGCGTGAGCCGCGGGTCGAAGCTCATCGCGGCAGGTCCTTCGCCTTCTCGACGACGAGATCGCCGAGCCGCTCCACATAGAGTGCGCCCTTCACCGTCCGCTGCACGATCACGTTGCGGCGGTCGGCCTCGTCGCGGCGGCGCGACAGCAGGCCGAGCCGGCCCATCGTATCGAGGGCGCGGGTGATGACGGGCTTGGTCACGCCGAGCTTCGCCGCAAGCCCGCGCACCGTGTGCGGCGGCGGCTCGAGATAGACGGTGAGCAGCACCGTGAGCTGGCGCGAGGAAAGATCGCTCTCGCCGTCGCGAACGAGCACATAAGAGAAATCGTGCAGGAGCCGCAGCGCCTGCGACGGACGCATCTCCACCACGGGAGCCCCCGGAATTCGTTTCGGGGGCGTATTGTTCTCCGGCTCGGATCGCAGTGCAAGCGCTTATCGATATCGTTCCGCCAGGAGCGCAAAGAGCGCGCGGATCGTTTGCGCCTCGCCGCCCTCCGGCCGGCCGGGCCTCGCCGACGGATTCCAGGCGAACAGGTCGAGATGCAGCCACGACTTGGCGCGGCCGACGAAGCGCGAAAGGAACAGCGCCGCCGTGATCGCGCCGGCGAAGGAGCCGGACGACACGTTGTTGGTGTCGGCGACCTTCGATTCCAGCATCGACTGATAGGGCCGCCAGAGCGGCAGGCGCCAGTGCGGATCGGCCTCCGCGTCAGCATGCCGCGCGAATGCGATCGCCAGATCGTCATCGTCGGTGAACGCCGCCGGCAATTCGGGGCCGAGCGCGACACGCGCGGAACCCGTGAGCGTCGCGAAGTCGACGATCAAGTCCGGCTCGTTCTCGCCGGCAAGCGCAAGCGCATCGGCGAGGATCAGGCGGCCTTCGGCGTCGGTGTTGCCGATCTCGACCGTGTCGCCCTTGCGGCTCTTGAAAATGTCGCCGGGACGAAACGCTTCGCCCGAGATCGCGTTCTCCACCGCCGGGATCACCACCTGCAACCGCACCGGCAGCTTCGCGTCCATGATCATCTGCGCGAGGCCGAGCGCGTGCGCGGCGCCGCCCATGTCCTTCTTCATCAGGAGCATGCCCGAGCTCGGCTTGATGTCGAGGCCGCCGGTGTCGAAGCAGACGCCCTTGCCGACGAGCGTGACCCTCGGATGCTTCGCGTCGCCCCAGGTGAATTCGATCAGGCGCGGCGCGCGCGCCGAGGCGCGGCCGACGGCATGGACGAGCGAGAAATTCTCGCCGAGCAGATCGTCGCCGACGACGGCGCGAAACGACGCGCCGAAACGTTCCGCGATTGCGCGGGCCGCCGCTTCGATGTCGGCGGGACCGCAATCGTTCGACGGTGTGTTGACGAGATCGCGGACGAGGAAAACGGCGTCGATGGTCCGCGTCAGCTCCGCGCCATCGACGCCGTCCGGCAGGACGAGCCGAACATCCTTTGCTTCGGACTTGCGATAGCGCGTGAAGCGATATTGCCCGAGCCCGAACGCAAGCGCGGCGAGCCGCGGATCGGGCGGCGGCGAGGCGAACCGCCAGTCGCCGGCGGGCAGGATGCCCGCAAGCTTGCCTGCGAGGAACGGGTTGCGGGGCCGCACCGACGGCTTGTCGAACGCGAACAGCGCGCCAGCGACGGCGCCGTTCCCGCCGGGCAGCAGCAAGGCATTGCCGGCCTCCGGCTTGAAGCCGGCCACGTCGGCGAAGCCGCGGGCGGCGGGCGGAAGCCCGCCACGGATCGCGGCCCACGAATCCGCGTCAACGCACCAGATGGGAAGCGCCCCGCCCCAAGCGGACGGAGGGGCGAACGCGGCATGGAGCTTGTCGATCAAAGGGGCGGTTCCACTGTCAGGATTTCGGCAAAGAACGCTCTTTAACGGGCCATTAGGGTTAATTCTCTATTGATGCGCAAGCTCGTGCGCCACCTCTCCCGGCTGGAGTCTGCCATGTTTTCGCCCCACCAGAACCTTCCACGCAGCCTCAGAGGCCCGTCGCGGATCGCGCTCGTCGTCGCGCTCGCCGCCGTGCTCGGCGCCTGCGCCAACAGCCGCCCGGAAGTGACCGGATCAATCGGCAGCCCGGACAAGGCGCTTGCCGGGAGCGATCTGCGCCAGCAGACCGAGGCGCTGGCGGCGCGATACCAGAGCAAACCGGACGATCCGGAGGCGGCCATCGCCTATGCGCAGGCTTTGCGCGCAGGGGACCAGCGCGCGCAGGCGGCCGCCGTCCTGCAACAGGCATCGATCCGCAATCCGAAGAACCCGGCGGTGCTCGGCGCCTATGGCCGCGCGCTCGCCGAAGTGGGCCGGTTGAACGAGGCGCTCGACATTCTCGGCAAGGCGCACACGCCCGACCGGCCGGACTGGCGAATTCTCAATGCACAGGGCGCCGTGCTCGACCAGATGGGCCGGCACGCCGAGGCGCAGCGTTATTACAGCACGGCGCTCAAGATGGCGCCGAACGAGCCGGCGGTTCTATCGAACCTCGGGCTCTCCTACGCGCTTTCCAGGAAGCTCGACCAGGCGGAAGCGACCCTGCGGAAGGCCGCAGCCAGCCCGAACGCCGAGCCCAAGGTGCAGCAGAATCTTGCGGTCGTCCTGTCGCTGCGCTCGAAGTTCGACGAGGCTGAGAAAGTCGCGAGCGGCGTGCTGCCGCCCGAGCAGGCGCGGGCGAATGTCGCCTATGTTCGCGAGATGATGCGCGAGCCCGCACGCGCGAAGGACCCCGGCCACCGCAAGACGGCGTCGGCCGGCTGACAATCCACTGCCTGCTTTTGTGCGAAGCCGCGCCCGTCAGCGCAATTCAAACACGCGAATTGCGGCCGGTCCCATGATGACAACGAAGAGAACCGGCAGGAAGAACAGGATCATCGGCACGGTGAGCTTCGGCGGCAAGGCGGCCGCCTTCTTCTCGGCCTCGGTCATGCGCATATCGCGGTCTTCCTGCGCGAGCACGCGGAGCGCCTGACCGAGCGGCGTACCGTAGCGCTCGGCCTGCACGAGCGCCATGCAGACCGACTTCACGTTGTCCATGTTCGTCCGCTTGGCGAGGTTGTCGTAAGCCGCCCGGCGTTCCTGCAGATACGACAGCTCGGCCGACGTCAGCGTCAATTCCTCCGCCAGCGGGATCGACTGGGTGCCGACCTCCTCGCTCACCTTCCTGAAGGCGGCGTCGATCGACATGCCGGATTCGACGCAGATCAGCAGCAGATCCAGCGCGTCGGGAAAGGCGCGGCGGATCGATTGCTGCCGCCGGGTAATCATGTTCTGCAGAAACAGGCCGGGCGCGCGCATGCCGAGCCAGGCAGCGCCGATGGTGATGCCGATCTTCACCATCAGGGGCTGATCGAACTTGGTGATGACAAACATATAGACGACGGCGATCAGGAACATGACGATCGGCGTCACCATGCGGAAGAACAGGAACGTCACATAGGGCGCCTGTCCGCGATAGCCGGCTTGGACGAGGAGCGCACGGGCGTCCTCCTCGCCGAGATGCTTGCGCAGATTCAACCGCTCGACGATCGTCTGCATGTAGGCTTTCGGCGACTGGCGCAGCGATACGCGCTCGCCTCTTGCAAGGCGTTCGCGTTCACGACCGCGAATCTTGTCGCGCTCGAGCGCAACCGTTTTCATGCGCCGCTGCAAATTGTCGCCCGCGAGGAACGGCATCGCGATGGTCAGCACCGTTGCCATCGCGGCAATCGCGGTGAACACCGTCACCAGAAACCGGGGGTCATGCAGTCGGTCGATCAGGAGTTCGACCATGGCACGCTCCTAGATCTCGAAATTGATCATGCGGCGCATGACCAGGCTGCCCACCAGCATCCAGCCGGCCGACGCGGCAAGCATGATGCGGCCGGTGGGATGCGTCCACAGCAGCTCGATGTAGGTCGGGCTTGTGAGGTAGACGAGAATCATCACGGCGACCGGCAGGGAGCCGATGATGGCGGCGGACGCCTTTGCCTCGGTGCTCACCGCCTTGATCTTCGCCTTCATCTTCTTGCGGTCGCGCAACACGCGCGAAAGATTGGACAGCGCCTCGGCCAGATTGCCGCCGGAGCGCTGCTGAATGGCGATGACAATGGCGAAAAAGTTGGCTTCCGGCAGCGGGACCCGATCGTAAAGCTTGGCGCATGCCTCGCCGAGCGGCATGCCGATCGCCGTGCTTTCGGCGATGGTGCGAAATTCGGATTTCAGCGGGTCGCGCGATTCGGAAGCGATGATGCGGATGCAATCGCCCAACGGAAGGCCGGATTTCACGCCGCGCACGATGACGTCGATCGCGTTCGGCAGCTCTTCGACGAACCTGTCCTCGCGCCGCTTCTTCATGAAGGCGAGCGTCCAGCGCGGCAAGCCGAGGCCGGCGGCGAGGCCGAGACCGAGGGCTATATACCAGGCCTGTCCGAACACGAGGGGGATCGCGAATGCAACGAGCCCCAGCACGGCGCTGCCGAACCAGTATTGGCGCTTCGACCAGCGGACGCCGGCTTGCTGCAGGCGGGCGGCCAGCGGCGGGTTCTTGCGCGAGCGCTGGCGCGCCTCGACCTGCTTCAGGGTTTCCTCGATCTGCTGGCGCCGCGAGGTCGCCGCATCGGCGCCCTTGCGCGCCCGCCGCGTCTCCATGTCCGCCAGCGCGATCTCGCGCGTGCGCTGCTCGGCCCGCCGCTCGCCCGACAGCAGCGGATAGAGAAAGACGTAGGCTACCCCCCCGACAGCGAGGGTGGCGAGCGCCGGTATGATGAGCGCCTGCAGCATGGATCAGGCCCGGAGCGTCTCGTCGATGACTTCGGCGGCGTCGAGCGCGGCGGCAAGGCGCTGCTCTTCGCCGAAGTAGCGGGCACGCTCCCAGAAGCGCGGATGTCCGATGCCGGTCGAGCGGTGGCGGCCGATGATCTTGCCGCCCGCATCCTCGCCGAGGAAGTCGTAGACGAAGAGATCCTGGGTGGTGATGACGTCACCCTCCATGCCGACCACCTCGGTGACGTGGGTGATGCGGCGGGTGCCGTCGCGCAGGCGGGCGACCTGCACGATGACGTCGATCGAGGCGACGATCATCTCGCGAATGGTGCGCGAGGGGAGCTGGTAGCCGCCCATCGTGATCATCGACTCGAGACGGGAGAGCGCCTCGCGCGGGCTGTTCGCGTGCAGCGTTCCCATCGAGCCGTCGTGACCGGTGTTCATGGCCTGCAGGAGGTCGAACGCCTCGGGTCCGCGCACCTCGCCCACGATGATCCGCTCCGGGCGCATACGCAGACAGTTGCGCACGAGGTCGCGCATCTTCACCTCGCCCTCGCCTTCGAGGTTGGGCGGGCGGGTTTCGAGGCGGACCACGTGCGGCTGCTGGAGCTGCAATTCGGCGGCGTCCTCGCAGGTGATGACACGCTCGTCGTGGTCGATGTAGCGGGTCAGGCAGTTCAGCAGCGTGGTCTTGCCGGAACCGGTGCCGCCGGAGATCAGCGTGTTCACCCGGCAGCGGCCGATCACCTGCAGGAGCTGCGCGCCTTCGGGCGAAACCGTGGCGAAGCGGACGAGCTGCTCCAGCGTCAGCTTGTCCTTCTTGAATTTGCGGATCGTGAGCGCGGGCCCGTCGATGGAGAGCGGCGGCACGATCACGTTGACGCGGGAGCCGTCAGGGAGACGCGCGTCGCAGATCGGGCTCGCCTCATCGACGCGGCGGCCGATCTGGCTGACGATGCGCTGGCAGATATTGTGCAGTTGCTGGTTGTCGCGGAAGCGGACGCCCGTCTTCTGGATCTTGCCCTGCACTTCGATATAGACGGTGTCGGCGCCATTCACCATGATGTCGGCGATGTCGTCGCGCGCAAGCAGCGGCTCCAGCGGACCGTAGCCGAGCACGTCGTTGCAGATGTCCTCGAGCAGGTCCTCCTGATCGGAGATCGACATCGCAACGTTCTTGATCGCGACGATCTCATTGACGATGTCGCGGATCTCCTCGCGCGCGGCGAGCGGGTCGAGCTTGGAGAGCTGCGTGAGGTCGATCGCTTCGATCAGGGCGCTGAAGATCTGGCCCTTGGTCTCGTAGAAGCTCTCCGAGCGCCGGGTCTCGGCGAACACGGGCGCGGGCTCCGGCGCGATCGGCGGCGAGGCCATCGGCGCATCGCCGTTGAGCTTCAATTCGGAAAACGCGGATGCCTGCGGCCTGGCGGCCGGATGCGGCAGATCGTTCGCCCGCGCCGCGGGCTTCGGCGCCGGCGCTACCGGCGCAGGCCGGGCATCGGCCCGCTGTGAGTCGGCGCCTGCACTTCGCTTACCGAACATAGCCGGTCCCTATACGCGAACGCCTACCGGAACCCTCCCCGCAGCTTTGCGAGGAGCGGCGACAGCAGGTCCCGCTTTTGTTTCTTCACGTCGGCGCGGCCGGTGATCGTCTTCGCGATCGACAGGAAGGTCTCCGTGATCTGGTGCTTCGGCGAGACTTCCGCGATCATCTGTCCGTTGTTGGCCGCGGTCCCGAACAGGTGCGGATCAAAGGGGAGCGCCGCCAGCGGCTCGAGCTCCAGCGCCTTGGCGAAATCGGCGACGCGCACCTCCGGCCGTTTCGGGATGCCGACCTGGTTGAGGACGTAGCTCGGCGGCCGGTCGTTGGGGCGCGCGCCGCGCACGAGTTCGAACAGGTTCTTTGCGTTGCGCAGATTGGCGAGATCCGGCGTCGCGACGATCAACACATCGTCGGCGGAGACCAGGGCCTGTTTCGACCAGGCCGACCAGACGTGCGGAATGTCGAGCACGATATAAGGCACCGACGCGCGCATGGAATCGACGATCGGATCGAACGCGTCGACGCCGAGGTCATATTCGCGGTCGAGCGTTGCCGGCGCCGCCAGCAGGCTGAGATGATCGGTGCACTTGGAGAGCAGCCGATCGATATAGGCGTGGTCCACGCGCTCCGGCGAGAAGACCGCGTCGGCGATTCCCTGCGCCGGATCCTGATTGAAATCGAGCCCGGCCGTCCCGAACGGCAGGTCCATGTCGGCAATGACGGTGTCGAGCTCGAGGTCGCGGGCGACGGCGAAAGCCAGATTGTGCGCGACGACGGAGGCGCCGACGCCGCCCTTGGCGCCGACAACGGCCAGCACGCGGCCGACCGCCTTGGCGTCGGGAGAAGAAAAGAGGCCGGAGACCGACCGCACCACATCGAGCGGCGAGAGCGGCGAAATCAGATAGTCGCTGATCCCGCGGCTGATAAGCTCGCGATAGAGAAGGATGTCGTTGAGACGGCCGACCACGATGACTTTCGTGCCGGCGTCGCAGAACTCGGCCAGCCGGTCGAGGCCATGAAGCAGCTCGGTGCCGCTCCCGTTGTGCTCGATCAAGATGACGTTGGGCGTCGGAGAGTCCCGATAGGCTTCGATGGCGGCGGGCAGCCCGCCCGTCTGCACCTTCACATGCGTCCTTGCCATGCGCCGGTCCGACGATGCGGACTGCACGGCCTGTGCAAGCTCCGGAAGCTCGCAGAACGCCTGGATGGTCACACGCGGAACCGGCGCGACGTGCCCCTCTGCGGCGGACGGCGTTGCCGCGGGTTCTCGATCAAGCGCGAGTGCGAAGTTTGTCATTGCCCAACTTTGCTGATCTTGGCGTCGGAGGATTCATATTGCCCGGCTGTCATCTCGCCCTTGCGGTATTTTTCGATGACGGTCTGCCGGCGCGGGGCGTAGGCCGCGGTCTCGGCGCGCGGTTGCACGAGATCCTGCGGATTGGATACGGAAGCCGCCAGGTTCTGCTGGGTCGAGCATCCGAAGTTATAGTGGGGCCGGTTGTCATATTGCGGCGGCATCCGCTCCAGGCTCGGAGTCAAGGATGCCCCGAGATCTTCCGGCCACAGGCCGCACGGGCCCACCTGCGCCTCGATGCGCTGGTAGGCAATGCGGATCGGCCCGAAGCTCTCCGGCGGCGGGCTATAGGTTTTCGTCGTGATCGCATGCGCGGCGACACCGGATGCGCGCAACAGGCTCTGCACCTCGCGCACCGCATATTTCGCTGCCCGCTCGTTCGGCGATCCCTTCGGCACTTCGATCCTGAAGATGCCGGTTCCTTCGCGGTGCCAGTTGCCTGCCATCGCGGTGACCTGGGCGCGCTGCTCGGCGTTCAGATCGCCGCGTCCGCTGCCGACAAGCAACTGGATGTCGTGCTCTGCTTCGGTGATACGGATCGGATGCCGCTCGCGATAGTCGAGCGGGACCGAGCCGGTCACAATGGTGCGATCGGTGTTGCAGGCGGCGACGAACACGGTGATGGCGAGCACCAATCCGCCGTAGAGAAGCCGTTCGCGGTAGCCGGATTGAGAAAGCTGCGACATGAACCGTTCCCTCGGCGGCATCAATCGAGAATGAAGCCGTAGCTGCCGTGATAGGCGCGCTGCGGAAGTGGAGTGCCAGGCCCGCCATAGATGCGGTTCAGGCGGCCGAGCAGAATCGTCGACGGATCGTCCGGGTTAGCGAACCCGTCATCCGGTCGCGCCAGATTGCGCGCCGAATTCGGCCGCACCGTGTAGGGCGTCACCATGATCATCAGCTCGGTCTCGCCGCTCTGGTAGTCGCGGCTGCGGAAGAGCGTGCCGAGGATCGGAATGTTCATCAGGCCGGGAAGGCCATTGATGTTCTGCCGCGTGGTCTGCTGCAGGAGCCCGGCGAGAACGAGCGAGCCGCCCGACGGCAGCTCGACGGTCGAATTCGCGCGGCGGACCTTCAAGGCTGGAATGGTGATCGCGTTCAGCCGAATGGCGCCATCGTTCGACAACTCGCTGACCTCGGTCGCGACTTTCAGGCTGATGCGGCCTTCGCTCAGCACGACCGGCGTGAAATCCAGCGACACACCGAATTGCTTGAACTCGATGGTGGGACTGCATACGCCGTTGTCGCAGCTAAAACCGGCGGGGACCGGAAATTCGCCCCCCGCGAGAAACTTCGCCGGTTCGCCGGAAATCGCCGTCAAATTCGGCTCCGCGAGCGTGCGCAGCACGCCCGATTGCTCCATCGCGCGCAGCGTGGCCGCTACCGTCCCGCCGGCAACGTTCCACCTCGGGGTGATCCCATTAGGAGGATCTACGATGTTTCCCTGCACGGAGAACGGATTGTTGATGTTGAGATTGAGCACCGCGCTGCCGATCTCGACATTGATGACGTCGAGATTGAACCCGAGCTGCTTCAACACGCTCCGCTGGACCTCGGCAACCGTAACCTTCAGCAATACCTGCTCGCCGCCGCGGATGGTGAGGCCATTGACGACCTTGGCGGGATTGCCGACCAGCCTCGCCGCCGCATCGACGGCATGCTGCGCCTGCGCGGCATTGGCGACCTCGCCCGAAAGCACGACGCTGTCGTTCACGGCGTCGACGCGGATCGAGCTGTTCGGCATCACGCGGCGCAGCGCTTCGCGCACGCCCGATGCATCGCGGCCGACCTCGATGTCGTAGGCGGCGATCTGCCGGCCTTCGGTATCGAAAAAGATCACGTTGGTCTGGCCCGGTGCGACACCGATCAGGTAGGCCCGGCGGGCGGAGCGCACGACTGCGTTGGCAATCGCCGGATTGGCGACGAGCACGTCCTTGGCGTCACGCGGAAGATCGATGACGGTGGACTTGCCGATGCCGAGCGCGAGGAAGCGCCCGCCGGCCAGCGAGTCTGCACGCGGAGGAATCAATTCGCTCGCGGCCGACGGCAGCGGCGCCATCGGCACGGCCGCGCCGGCCAGCAGGACGGCAGCGGTCAGGAGGCGTGCGAAGGTCGCGGTCAGCCCGATCTTCGAATGTTTCTGTCGCACTGCGGCTACCTCACGGATTGCACGGAGGTCACGCCGAAGCGGACCACGTTGATGTTTCCGCCTTTTCGCTCGACTTCTTCTTCCACGACGGCGCCGGCGGGACGCGCGTCGGCCAGGCTGCGAAGCGCGAGCGACAGGCCGCCGCGCCGGCGGGACAAAACCAGGGTCTCCGCCTGCGAGGGTGAGAGCTCGAGCGTGGCGGTCCGGCCGACCACCACCTTCTGCCCGTCCTTTTCCTGGATCGTCTGATCGATGGCGAGGACGCGAATGTTTCGCAGAACCGTTTCGCTCGTATAGCGATCGTCGCTCTGATGCGTGAGGATCACGTCGACATAGTCGTTCGGCAGGATGAAGCCGCCCGCTCCGGACTCCGGCGAAATCTCCGTGGACACGGCGCGCATGCCGGCGGGGAGGATCGCCGACATGAACCCGGACCCGCTTGCCTTCACCAATTTCTGCTCGCGGATGGGCTCGCCGGCGATGAACGAGCCGCGGGCGACGGAGCCTTTCAATTCGTCAATCGCGTTCGGCCGCGCCGACCGCTTGACGAAGAGCGGACCTGCCGCCTTCACCGGCCACGGCTGCCATGCCAGGTTGTCGCTGCCGATCGAACGGCCCACGTCGATGTCGCTCTTGGCGACCAGGATATCGACGGTCTCCGACGCCGGCTGCACCACCTTTACAGGTGCTGGCGTGCGGCCAGACAGCATGAAGGCCAGTCCCCCGGCGGCGAGTGCAATGCCGAGGACGACGATGCGAGCTGTTCTCATACGCCCAAATCCCAAGAATCAACGCGGCCGCATGGCCGGCTTCAGCGGGATTGCAGCAGCCATTCGTCAAATTATGGTTAATGAGGCGTATCCGATTTTAATCGTCGGACCGCGGACGTTTTGTTTCAGCCGGCAATCGCCTGCATGAACGGCGTCTTGGGGTAGACCATCAGCCCTGCCGCGGCGAGGGCGATGCCGTAGGGGATACCTGCGTTGGCAGCGTGCAGGCGTTCAATCCAGGCCGTGCGAACGAGCGCCGCAGGCAGCGGCACCCTGCGAAGCGTCAACAGCGCCAGCGTCAGAACGCCGCCGAAGATCGAGGCTAAAAACAGATACTGGATCAGATCCGAAAATCCGAACCACAAGGCGGTCGCGGCCGCAAGCTTGGCGTCGCCGCCGCCAATCCAGCCGGCGGCAAAGAAGCCGAACGTCACCGACAAGACCAGCATGCCCGCGAGCAGATGATATCCGACCTCTGCGAGCGGCATGCCGATGATCGCTGCAACGAGAAAAAAGCCCGCCGTCAGGAACAAGGACAGCCGGTTCGAAATGGTCATGGTGAGGAGATCGCTCGCGGCGGCGAACGCCATCGCGGCCGGAAACAACGCGAGCAGCAGGAAATCGCGAATCATGCTTCGGGCGAGCCGTTTTCGAGGATCGTCAGCGCTCCGGCTTTTGTAGCGGAGCGATCTAAGCGAACTATGAACGACGCCGGGCTCACGCCGTTGCCGGAAAGACGAAGGGCCCGCGGACAAGCCGGGGCCCCTCGCAAACTGATTGCGTCAGCTTTCTTAGCCGCCGCTGCCGCTGCCACCGCCGCCCTGAGTGAGCGCATCGCCCACTTCTTGGAAGGTGGCGGTGAGGTTGGTGCCAACCGTCTGGATGACGGTAATGATGACGACCGAGATGCAAGCCGCGATGAGTCCATACTCAATAGCGGTCGCCCCGGATTCGTCGCTGAGGAACTTGCGCAAGATCATCTTTGACTTCTCCCTACGTTCGTCCGGAACTCGCCGGACGTCGTACTTTCTACGGGAGCCGGTTTAGAATCGGCTTTATCGGATCGATAAGATTTTACGGATTTCGGCGGGCCGGCTCGTCACTCGGCTGCGGCAAGCGTATCCACGAGCTTCGGGCCGACGCTATGCAGCACGGTCACGATTGCCATCGAAATACATGCCGCAATCAGTCCGTATTTGACCGAAGACGCGCCGGCTTCGTCGCGAACGAAACGGGCAAAGATACGCATGGGACGCACCCTCTGACGCCGACTCTACGCCCGGCGGAGCGCCTGCTTATTCGCGGGTTCGCTGCTCCACGCCGGAGATTTCAGCCTATCGATCATCGGTTGCGCTGCGGTTAAGCCGGCGGGACGCGGCCTCGCAGGCAGCGCTTTCCGGCCGGCTATCCGGCGCGAAGCATTTGCAGTTCGTTCACCATTTTCATCGAAAGTGACGAGTATTCGAGCCAATGGCGCCAGACTGCGTCGTGAAGCGATCATTCTGCGAGGGAAACAACGTGAGCGCGACCGCCAAGGGTACATTTGCAGTGATCTGTGCGTTGCTGTCGGTCGCATCGGCGCTACCGGCGGCGGCCGACACCATCGACGTGGTGCTCGATCAGGCGAAAATCCTGCGGCTTCCCGAACGGGTCGCGACGCTTGTGATCGGCAATCCCTCGGTCGCCGACGGCACGCTGCAGACCGGCGGACTCCTGGTGGTGACGGGCAAGAACTACGGCACCACCAACCTGATCGCGCTCGACCCGAGCGGCGAAATCCTCGCAGAACACACGATCACGGTCGGCGCGCCGAAGGACGGCACGTTGACCGTCTGGCGCGGCGTGGCGCGGGAGACGTGGAGCTGCGCGCCCAAATGCGAGCAATCCGTCATGCTCGGCGACGATCCGGGTTTCTTCAGCGGCGCAATGGAGCAGGCGCAGTCCCGCGCGGGCCAGGCAAGCTCGCGGCCGTCAGCGGCGAAGTGATTCGCAGGCTTGCCGCAGCGGCGTGCCAGCCGGCGAGGCCGCGCCACGCTTAACACGCCGTAAAGACGCTGCCGCCCCCTTAAGGTCCGGTCGTTACAGTTCGTCAAATCGTATCGATTATTCATCGATACGAACCGGTGGGAATCGTCTTGGCCATGCGCAGTTCACCGACGCCGTCCGATCGCGTCAATCGCTCCAGCGCCCGCAAGTTCTCCTTGCTGCGAATGCTGCGCCGGTTCGCGCGCCGGCAGAACGGCGCGACCGTCATCGAATTCGCCGCGATCATCGGTCCTTTTGTTGCGTGGATGTTCGCCATCATCGAGATGGCGCTGATCTTCTTCGCCGGACAAGTGCTCGAAACGGCGACTGCCGATTCCGCGCGCCTGATCATGACGGGGCAAGCGCAGAAGCAAAGCTTCGACAAGACCGCGTTCAAACAGGACGTCTGCAGCCACCTGAAGGCGATGTTCACGTGCTCAGGCGTCCATATCGACGTCAGGACCTATACTTCCTTCGACGCCGTTGAACTCTCGAAGCCGACGTACGACGAAGAGGAAGGAAAACTCGATACTTCCGAGTTCAATGAATTCAAGCCGGGCAAGCAAGGCGACATCGTCGTCGTGCGCGTCGTGTACGAATGGCCGACCTTCGTTCGGGGGTTCCTCGGTCTCGACTATTCCTCGCTTCCGAACGGCAACCATCTCCTGATGGCCACCGCCGCATTCCGCAACGAGCCGTACAGCAACTGAGGCAATGATGGCGTCGCCGGCCGGAAGCGGACTTCTCTGCACGATCCGCCGCTATCTGCGCGAAACCCGCGGCATTTCGGCCGTCGAATTCGCGTTCGTGGCGCCGATCATGGTGACGCTGCTGCTGGGCGGCGCCGAGCTTACCCAGGCCATCACGGCCAAACGCAAGACCACGATCGCGACGCGCGCGATTGCCGATCTGATCGCCCAGTCGACCGAAATCGACAATACGGACCTGGCGAACATCTTTAAGGCCATCGAGGCGGTCATCCAGCCGTTCCCGGACGCCAATTTCAAGATCGTCGTGTCGAGCGTCGGGTTTGACGCCGACGGAAATGCCGAAATCATCTGGTCGGAAGCGCACGGCGGCGCCGCGAAGCATCAGGAAGCCACGTTGCCGGACGGGCTCGGTGCTGTCCCCGCCACCACGACGCTGATCTGGGCCGAAGGCGAATACTCCTACACCCCGATTTTCGGCTTGGTCTTCACGAATGCGCTCTATCCCGGCGGCGTCGTACCGCTGAAGGATCACATCTATCTGCGGCCGCGTCTGAAGCCCCACGTCTGCCGCAAGACCGCGACGGAGACGATCTGCAAGCTCCAGGATGTTACGGGCTAGCTAGATCTTTTGGTTGTATTCCCCGACTTCCGGATGCTCGCGCAAGGCGGCGTCGACCGCCGCGAACATCTCGCGCATGCGCGCTTCGCTCACCGGGCTTTCCACCACGACGGCGAGCTCCGGCTTGTTCGATGAGGCGCGGACGAGGCCCCAGGTGCCGTCCTCGAGCGTGACGCGGACGCCGTTCACCGTCACAAGATCGCGGATCTTCTGGCCGGCGACCGGCTCGCCCTTGTCGCGCACCGCCTGAAAGCGCGCGACGATTTTCTCGACGACGCCGTATTTCTTCTCGTCGTCGCAGTGCGGCGACATGGTGGGCGAACCCCAGGTCTGCGGCAGCGCCTTGCGCAGGTCCGACATCTTCTTCCCGGGATTGCGGTCGAGCATGTCGCAGATCGCGATCGCCGCGACGAGGCCGTCATCATAGCCGCGGCCGACCGGCGGATTGAAAAAGAAGTGCCCGGACTTCTCGAAGCCGGCGAGCGCCTTCGTCTCGGCGACGCGGCGCTTGATGTAGGAGTGGCCGGTCTTCCAGAAATCCGCCCGGGCGCCATTCTGCTTCAGCACCGGATCGGTGAGGAACAGGCCGGTCGATTTCACATCGACGACGAAGGTGCCGCCGCCATGCTGCGCGGAGAGATCGCGCGCCAGCATGACGCCGACCTTGTCGGCGAAAATCTCCTGGCCCTCGTCGTCGACCACGCCGCAGCGGTCGCCGTCGCCGTCGAAGGCAAGGCCGACGTCCGCCTTGGTGCGCAGCACCTCATCGCGCAGCGCGTGCAGCATCTTCAGGTCTTCGGTGTTGGGATTGTATTTCGGGAAGGTGTAGTCGAGCTCGGTGTCGAGCGGCACCACCTCGCAGCCGATCGCTTGCATCACCTTCGGCGAGAAGGCGCCCGCCGTGCCGTTGCCGCAGGCGACGACGGCTTTGAGCTTGCGCTTCAGCTTCGGGCGGTTCGTCAGGTCGGCCATGTAACGGTCGGCCATGCCGGAGACGAAGCGATAGGCGCCGCCGTCCCGTGGCTGGAATCTCGCGCCGAGCACGATCTCCTTGAGGCGTCCCATCTCGTCGGGGCCGAAGGTGAGCGGGCGCGCCGCACCCATCTTCACGCCGGTCCAGCCGTTCTCGTTATGCGAAGCGGTGACCATCGCCACGCAGGGAATGTCGAGGGCGAACTGTGCGAAATAGGCCATCGGCGTCACAGCGAGGCCGATGTCATGCACACGCATGCCGCCGGTCATCAGCCCGGTCGTGAGCGCCAACTTGATCGACGCGGAATAAGACCGGTAGTCGTGGGCGACGACGACATCCGGCTTCACGCCGAGCTCGTGAAAGAGCGTGCCGAGGCCGAGCCCGAGCGCCTGCACACCGACGAGGTTCAATTCCTTCCCGAACAGCCAGCGTGCGTCGTACTCGCGAAAGCCGGTGGCCTTCACCATCGGCTCGGATTCGAAGGCATAGGTGTTGGGAACGAGCGAAGGCTTCGGGGGCGGAAACATCAGGAAATCCAGGATGGGCAGGCGGGCAACTCGGCCCGCCAGATAGCACAAAACCGGGCGGAATGAGGAAGGTTCCGCGTCAGCGCTCCAGCACCAGCTCCCCGCGCTGCACCTCGAAGCGGGAAAGCTTCCTGAGGAAACTCATACCGAGGAGATTGACGCCAATCGCACCCTCTTCCAGCACGAGCGCGTCCACGTCGTGGATGGTGATGGCGCCGATGCTGACCGAGCGCAACTGCACGCGCTTGGCGCGGCCTTCGCCGTTGGCGGTACGGACGCGGGCATCGAACTTGTCGCCGGGAAAGACGAGGCCGAGCGAGCGCGCGTCTTCGTAGCGGAGCGCGACCACGCTCGCGCCGGTGTCGACCAGCGCGTTGAGGTTGCGATTGTCGATCTCGACGTTCGTGAAATAGTGGCCGTTGCGATCGGCAGCGAGACGCACGAGCCCGCCGTGATCGTTCGCGTGCGCAGGCGTTTCGGCGGGCGTCGCCACCGCCGCGGTTTCGCGCCGCTCGGCGAGACGCGACAGATAATCCGGCGCAAGTAATGCGACCGCGACCACGAGGCCAACGAGCAGGAGAATGGGTTTCAGCATGGCTCCGCTTTCGCGCGCAGCCTGCACAAGCATGGCGAATTCCCGGTAAACGCGCGTTTCACCGTCGGTTCTTGGTAAAGGACTTGTCTAAGTACCTTGGAGCGGGATGAAGCCAGGCCGAATATTGCCGTCATTGCGAGGCGCGCAGCGCCGAAGCAATCCAGTTTCTCGCTGCATTTGCGTGACGCATGTTCTTGGCGGCGAACCGGTGTCCACTTCGCCGGAACATGCGCTGGATTGCTTCGCTTCGCTCGCAATGACGCCATTAGCGGGCGCGCGGCTTGGCGCGGCGTGTGGGCGCTGCCGTGCGCGGGTCCTCGGGCCAGGGATGCTTCGGGTAGCGGCCGCGCATCTCGCGGCGGACCTCGGCCCAGGAGCCGCGCCAGAAGGCCGGCAGGTCGCGGGTGACCTGGATCGGCCGGCCGGCCGGCGAAGTGAGCGCGAGAATCAGCGGCAGCTTGCCGCCGCCGATCTTCGGGTGCGCGTCGAGGCCGAACAATTCCTGCACACGGACGGCGGCGGTCGGGCCCTGCTCGGCCGCGTAGTCGATCGGGATGCGCGAGCCGGTCGGCACCACGAGATGCGTCGGCATCTCCTTGTCGAGCCGACGCGCGAGATCGTGCGGCAGGAGCGCGCGCACGGCGCGGGAGAGATCGTCGCCGGAGATCTGGCTGAGCGCGGTGCGGCTCGTGAGAAAGGGCGCCAACCATTCCGCGGCGGTCTCCTTCAATCGCGTCTCGGAAAGATCGGGCCACGGCTCGCCTTCCAGCGCGCGCATGAAACGAGCGCGGTCAAGCCATTGGCGCAGCTCGTTGTTCCACGGCAGGCGGTCGAGCCCGAGCTTTGCGATTCCCTCCGCGAGCGCCGCCGCGGACGCTTCGCCGGCCTGCACCGGCAGCGGCTTTTCCGCGAGCGCGATGACGCCAAGCTTGCGCAGCGCGCGGCCGCGAACGGACATGGTCTTGTCGTCGAAGGCGACCTCCGTCGTTTCGACGATGTGCGAGGCAAAGCGCCGCTCGATCTCCGCTTCGTCGATTTTCGCGGCGAGCAGGATGCGCGCCTCGGCGGCGGTACCGGCCAGTTCCGCGACGGCAAGATACTTCTCCCGCGCAAAGGAATGCGCCGGGTCGAGCCGCGCGCCGCGGCCGTTCTCCAGCAGGAATTCGCCGTGCCTGCCCGCCCTTGCCTTCGCCACGCGATCGGGGAATGCGAGCGCAAGCAGCGAGCCTGCGTGCTCAGTCGAAGTCTGGCGCTGCTTGCCGCCTGCCTGCGCCGCCCAGCGCCCGGCCATGTTGCGGGCCTCCGTGGCGCGGCGGGAGCGGTCGCGGCGGAAATTCTCCACGCGGTGCGCGAGATCGATGTCGTCGCCGCCGAGGTTGCGTTCGGAGACCACAGCGGCGATTTCGGCGGCGAGCAGGGCTTCGCCTTCTTCCGCGGCGGCGACGATCATGGCGGAAAGCCGGGGCGGCAGCGGAAGCTGCGCCAGCCGCCTGCCCTTTTCGGTGATGCGACCGGCGGCATCAAGCGCGTCGAGCTCGGCGAGCAGCGCGCGCGCTTCGGCGAGCGCCGCCTGCGGCGGCGGGTCGAGCCAGGCGAGCGTTGCGGGATCGCCCACGCCCCAGACCGCGAGGTCGAGGACGAGGCCGGAAAGGTCGGAGGCGAGGATTTCCGGCGTGGTGAACGGCGCAAGACTCATGGTCTCGGCCTCGTCCCAGAGCCGGTAGCAGACGCCGGGCTCGGTGCGGCCGGCGCGGCCGCGGCGCTGGTCGGCGGAGGCGCGCGACACGCGCACGGTCTCGAGCCGCGTCAGGCCGACGGCCGGCTCGTAGCGCGGCACGCGGGCGAGGCCGGAGTCGACCACGATCCGCACGCCTTCGATCGTGAGCGACGTTTCTGCGATCGAGGTCGCGAGCACCACCTTGCGGCGGCCCGGCGGCGACGGCGCAATCGCGCGGTCCTGTGTCTCGGCATCGAGCGCGCCATAGAGCTGCACGATGTCGACCGATGGATCGCGCACGGATTCCAGCAGGCGATCCGCGGTGCGGCGGATTTCCGCCGCACCCGGCAGGAAGGCGAGGACCGAACCGCGCTCGCCCGCGAGCGCGCGCTCGATCGCGCCCGCCATCTGCCGCTCGATGGGCTCGCGCTGCACGCGGCCGAGATAGCGCGTCTCGACGTCGTAGGCGCGGCCTTTCGATTCGATCACCGGCGCATCGCCGAGGAGGCCCGCCACGCGCGCACCATCGATGGTCGCCGACATGGCGACGAGCCTCAAGTCCTCGCGCAGGCCGCGCTGCGCATCGAGCGCGAGCGCGAGGCCCAGGTCGGCATCGAGGGAGCGTTCGTGAAATTCGTCGAACAGGACGGCGGCGACGCCCTTGAGCTCCGGGTCGTCGAGGATCAGGCGCGTGAACACGCCCTCGGTCACCACCTCGATCCGGGTCCGGCGCGACACCTTCGAGCCGAAGCGGACGCGGACGCCGACGGTCTCGCCCACCTGCTCGCCCAGCGTTGAAGCCATGCGCGCGGCGGCGGCGCGGGCGGCAAGCCGCCGCGGCTCCAGCACGAGGATGCGCCGGCCGCCGACCCAGGGCTCGTCCATCAGCGCGAGCGGCACGCGGGTCGTCTTGCCGGCGCCGGGCGGGGCGACGAGCACGGCGGCGCGGCCTCCGGCGAGCGCCCGGCGCAGGCCGGGCAGCGCCTCGTCGACCGGCAGGCTGTCGCGAAACGGATCAGTCATCGTCCCGTGCTTCAAGGATATTCGGCCGTCCGCGGGCATAGCGGCCGGGTTCACGGGGGTCAAAGGCGGCACGGGCCTTGCGACACAGGCCGCAGGCAGGCGCGGCCAGTCCCGAAAAGGGACGGACGAATATTGGAAGAAGCGGCATGAGCAACGCGGGGCAATCCGGGCGGGTCGACTGGGTCGACTACGCCAAGGGCATCTGCATCGTCATGGTGGTGACGATGCACTCGACGCTCGGCGTCGAGGCGGCGGCCGGCGCCGAAGGCTGGATGCATGCGCTCGTCGAGTTTGCGAAACCCTTCCGCATGCCGGACTTCTTTCTCATTTCCGGCCTCTTCCTCGCCCGCACGATCGACCGCGACTGGACCCGCTATCTCGACCGCAAGGTCGTGCACTTTCTCTACTTCTATGCGCTGTGGGTGACGATCCAGTTCGCGTTCAAGGCGCCGGGGCTCGCGGCGGAGATGGGGCCGCTCGGCGTCCTCAAGTTCTATCTCTTCTCCTACATCGAGCCGTTCGGCACGCTGTGGTTCATCTATCTCCTGCCCGTCTTTTTCGTGGTGACGAAGCTCGCGCGGCGCGTGCCGCCCGTTCTCATCTTTGCCGTCGGCGCCGTGCTCGAAGCGCTGCCGATCGAGACCGGCTGGATCATGATCGACGAGTTCGCGGCGCGCTTCGTTTATTTCTTCGCGGGCTACTGGCTGGCGTCGCGCTTCTTCGCGTTCGCGCGTGGAGTACAGGCGCGCCCGCTCGCTGCTGTCGCTGCGATCGGCGGCTGGGCGGTCATCAACGGGCTGCTTGTCGCCGCCGGCTATGCGGCGCTGCCGGGCATCTCACTCATCCTCGGCTTTGCCGGCGCAAGCGCGGTGATCGCCATCGCGGCGCTGCTCGCGCGGGCGAACGCCGCCGATCTCCTGCGGCACGCGGGCGAGCATTCGATCGCCGTCTATCTCGCTTTCTTCCTGCCGATGGCGGTCACGCGCACCGTCCTGCTGAAGACGGGGATCGTGACGGACATCGGCACCATTGCCCTGATCGTCACCACGGCGGGCGCGATCGCGCCGCTCGTCCTGCATTGGCTCGTCAGCGGCACGCGCTTCGACTTCCTGTTCAGGCGGCCGGCTTTCTTCCACATCGACCGCCCGCGCCGAGCGGCGCTGCAGCCGGCGGAATAGATCAGCACCTCTCCAGCCTCGTCCTTCGAGACGCTTTCGCTTCGCGAAAGCTCCTCAGGATGAGGCTGGAGGGCGTCTCGAAGGATGAGGTGCACGGGAAGAATCTGCACTTGTATCCGGCGGCGCGCTTGGGGCATCGTGCCGCCATGCCCTCGAAGTCCAAGACCGCAAAGCCCGCGAAGCGCGCGGCTGCCGCCAAGGCCACCGTGCCTGCGAAAGTCTCGAAGCCGTTCCCCGCGAGGGCGCCGAAACCTGCCGTTCCGGCGAAACCCGCCGCCGCGCCCGTCAAGGCCGGCAAGGGGAACGGCCACGTCTTTCTGGTGGACGGCTCGTCCTACATTTTCCGCGCCTATTTCGCGATGTTCAAAGCCGCGCAGTCGCGCGGCCGCGCCTTCACGCGCTCCGACGGCCTGCCGGTCGGCGCGGTGATGACCTTCTGCAACATGCTGTGGAAGCTGATGCGCGAGGGCATCGACGGCGTGAAGCCGACCCACATCGCGGTCGTGTTCGACGCCTCGGGCGAAGGCTACCGCAACGAGATCTACCCCGAATACAAGGCGAACCGCGACGACCCGCCGGACGATCTCGTGCCGCAGTTCCCGCTGATGCGCGAGGCGGTGAAGGCGTTCGGGCTGACGCCGATCGAGCTCGACGGCTACGAGGCCGACGACCTGATCGCCACCTATGCCCGCGAGGCGCTCGACCAGGGCGCGGACGTGACGATCGTCGCCGGCGACAAGGACCTGATGCAGCTCATCCGGCCGGGCATCCAGATGTACGACCCGATGCCGGGGCGCGAGCGCTGGGTCGGGCCGAAGGAGGTCGAGGAGAAATTCGGCGTGCCGCCGGAGAAGGTCGCCGAGGTGCAGTCGCTCGCCGGCGACAGCACCGACAACGTGCCGGGCGTGCCGGGCATCGGTATCAAGACCGCGGCGCAGCTCATCAACGAATACGGCGATCTGGAAACGCTGCTCGCCCGGGCGAGCGAGATCAAGCAGGAGAAGCGGCGGCAGTCGCTGATCGAGTTCGCCGAGCAGGCGCGCATCTCGAAGAGGCTTGTGCTCCTCGACGACAAATCGCCGGTCGAGCTCAAGGTGGACGATTTCAAAGTCGACCACACGATCGAGCCGAAGCAGCTCGTCGCCTTCCTCAAGGCGATGGAGTTCAACTCGCTCACCAAACGCGTCGCCGAGGCGCACGGGCTCAATGCCGAGGAAGTCATGCCCGACGCGCGGCTCGCCCCGGGCGGCGCGGGCGTGGCAGCGGTGGTTGCCGGAGAAGAGCCCGCCGAGGCCGAGAAAGCGCCAAAGACGCGCGGGGCGGCCCCGCGCGAAGAGAAGGCGACGCATCCCGCCGGCGAGCTGACGCCGCAGGCGCTCGCCGCCGCACGCGCGCGCGAAGCCAAAGCGACGCCGTGCGACCGCTCGCGCTACGAGACGATCGTCGATCTCGGACGCCTCGACGCCTGGATGGCGAAGGCGAAGGAAGCGGGCTTCGTCGCCGTGGACACGGAGACGAACTCGCTCGATCCGATGCAGGCGGAACTCGTCGGCGTGTCGCTTGCGCTCGCGCCGAACGAAGCCTGCTATATCCCGATCAGCCACAAGGGCGCGGGCGAAGGACTGTTCAGCGAAGGCTTGCTGCCGGGGCAGCTTCCGATCCGCGACGTGCTCGCGCGACTCAAGCCCGTGTTCGAGGACCTGAGCGTCCTCAAGATCGGACAGAACCTGAAATACGACTGGCTCGTGCTTGCGCGGCACGGCATCGAAGTCTCGCCGATCGACGACACGATGCTGATCTCCTACGCGCTCGACGCCGGCAAAGGCGGGCACGGCATGGACCGCCTCGCGCTCGAGCATCTCAACCACACCTGCATCGCCTTCGAGGACGTCGCGGGCAAGGGCAAGGCGCAGGTCGCGTTCGACCGCGTGCCCATCGACAAGGCCGCTGAATATTCGGCGGAAGATGCCGACGTCACGTTACGGCTCTGGCGCGTGCTCAAGCCGCGGCTCGTCGCCGAGCGCATGGACACCGTCTATGAGACGCTGGAACGGCCGATGCCGTTGGTGCTCGCGCGCATGGAGCGGCGCGGCATTGCGATCGACCGGGCGATGCTGGCGCGGCTATCGGGCGAGTTCGCGCAGGGTATCGCGCGGCTGGAAGACGAGATCCGCGAGATCGCCGGCGAGGACTTCAACCCGGGCAGCGCCAAGCAGCTCGGCGACATCCTGTTCGGCAAGATGAACCTGCCCGGCGGCACCAAGACCTCCACCGGCGCCTGGTCGACGCGGGCGAATGTACTCGAAGACCTTGCCGAAGAAGGCCACGTGCTGCCGCAGAAAATTCTCGAATGGCGGCAGCTCTCGAAGCTGCGCTCGACCTACACCGACGCGCTGCCGAACCACATCGATCCCGCGACCGGGCGCGTGCACACGTCCTATGCGCTCGCCGCAACGCCGACCGGGCGGCTGTCGTCGTCCGACCCGAACCTGCAGAACATCCCGATCCGCACCGAGGAAGGCCGCAAGATCAGGCGCGCGTTCGTCGCGGAGAAGGGGTTCAAGCTCGTCTCGGCCGACTATTCGCAGATCGAGCTGCGGTTGCTCGCCGAGATCGCCGACATCGCGGCGCTGAAGCAGGCGTTCCGCGACGGGCTCGACATCCACGCGATGACCGCTTCGGAAATGTTCGGCGTGCCGATCAAGGGCATGCCGCCGGAGGTGCGGCGGCGCGCGAAGGCGATCAATTTCGGAATCATTTATGGAATCTCCGCGTTCGGGCTCGCCAACCAGCTCGGCATCCCGCGCGAGGAGGCCGGCGCCTACATCAGGAAATATTTCGAGCGCTTCCCCGGCATCCGCGACTACATGGAGGAGACGAAGGCGTCGTGCCGCAAGCTCGGCTATGTGACGACGCTGTTCGGGCGCAAGTGCCACTACCCGGGGATTTCCGACAGCAACCCGTCGGTGCGTAGCTTCAACGAGCGCGCGGCGATCAATGCGCGGCTGCAGGGAACGGCGGCCGACATCATCCGCCGCGCCATGATCCGCATGGAAGGCGCGCTGGCTGCGGCGAAGCTCGACGCGCGCATGCTGTTGCAGGTGCACGACGAGCTCGTGTTCGAGGTGCCGGACAAGGAAGTGGAGAAGACGTTGCCGCTCGTCGCCAAGGTGATGAGCGAAGCGCCACTGCCAGCGGTGTCGCTTTCCGTGCCGCTGCACGTGGACGCGAAAGCCGCCGACAACTGGGAAGAGGCGCACTGAGCGCTTCGCCGATCTTTTTCCATCGCATGGCGAGGAGCGCGGCCCGGAGGCCGCGCGTCCCGACCCATAAAGCAGTCCCTTATTTTTCCTCGACGATCCGTCCGGAGAGATCGAGCTTGCCCGAGGCCACGTCCATGGCCTCGACCACGCAGAGGAGCGGGGCCTTGGTCTCCTTGTGCACGCGCAGCCTGGCGGTGACCGCATCAAATCCCGCGCCCGCAGCCTGGTTCGGTCCGCCGACCGCGCTGTTCACGGCGATGTCGGCGCCCCTGATGAGCGGCGAGTAGCCGGGGCTGTCGAGCATGAGCGGCAGGCCGGGCGCGGTCGCCGGCATCGCGATGTCCTCGCCCGGCGAGATGTCGCGCACCTTGAGGCCGCCCGGCCCGCAGGCCTCGTCCTTGGCGAGCACGACCCAGTGGCTGTGCCAGTTCTTGCCGTCATTGTTCGGATCGCCGTCTCCGTCCTCGTCGAACAGCGGCGTGTCGTCGAAGTCGGGATGCGACGTGACCGCGAGCGCAAGAATGCCGGAAGCCTTCGCGAAGCCGGCGACTGCCGGATCGAGCGTCGTCGGCCAGACATAGGCGAACACCTCCGCGCCCGCGAGCTTGCCGGCGGGCTTCGGGGTCACGGCGCCGGCCTTGCCCGCCATCGTCATGCGGAAGGCGACGATCCTTCCCTTGGCCTTCGCTTCGGCCGACAGGATGTCGAAGCTCGGCGAAATGCCCGCCTTCTTCTCCGACTTGAGATCGTGGGCGGCGGCGGGCAGCACCGACGCGAGCAGGGCCGACAAGACGAACGGTTTCAGCATGGGGCTCCTCCTTTGGTATCGAGTCGATACCATTAGGCTAGCCACTCGCTCCACGCTTGGCAAGATGCTATCGACTCGATACAATATGGCATGGACCGTTCCGCCGATCCGCCGCCCGAGGCCCGCGCAATCGCCGAGCTCGTCGACCGGCTCGGCCGCGTCGTGCGCGCCGGCGAGCACCAGGGCGGCCTCAACCCGGCCCAGTGGGAGGCGCTGCGCTACCTTGCGCGCTGCAACCGCTTCTCCAACACGCCGGGCGCGCTGGCGCGCTACCTCGCCGCAACCAAAGGCACGGTCTCGCAGACGCTCAATGCGCTCGAGCGCAAGGGCCTGATCGAGCGCAGGCCCGATCCGGCGTCGGGCCGCGTGGTGCGGCTCCTGCTCACGCGCGCCGGCCGAGCGCTTGCGGCCAAGGACCCGCTCATCCAGCTCGCCACGGCCGCCGCGGGATGCGACCGGCGCGTGCGCGCGGCAGCGGCGGACGTTCTCGCGGACATGCTCGCCGCGCTGCAACGCGCCAACGGCCTCGTGCCGTTCGGCGTCTGCCGCACGTGCCGGCATTTCCGCCCGCACGCGCCGAACGGGGCGCCGCATTGGTGCGCGCTGCTCGACGAACGGCTGAGCGAGGCGGACAGCCGGTCGATCTGCGTGGAGCATTCGCCGCTCGCGGCGTAATCCTGGCGCTTGCGGCGGCGCAACGATTGCCACTTTCCGTGTCCGTTGCTAGCCATGCACGGGGAAACGCCGGAGGGGCCATGCTGCGCGCTGTCGCATTGGGGCTGTTTGCGTTGATCGCAGCCGTGGAGCCGGCGCTGGCCGAAGGGTTCGACGGCCGGCAGCTCTCGCTGATCTGGATTGCGCCGTTCGCCGGCATCCTCTTGTCGATCGCGATCTTCCCGCTCGCCGCGCCGCACTTCTGGCATCATCATTTCGGGAAGGTCTCGCTGTTCTGGGCGCTCGCCTTCATCGTGCCGTTCGCGATCCTGCACGGTGCGGGCACGGCCGGCGCGGAGGTCGTGCACACGGCGCTCCTCGAATACATCCCGTTCATCATCCTCTTGTTCGCGCTGTTCGCGGTGGCGGGCGGCATTCTGCTGACGGGAAACCTGCACGGCTCGCCCGTCGTGAACACCTCGATCCTCGGCATCGGCACGGTGATCGCCAGCATCATCGGCACCACCGGCGCCTCGATGGTGCTGATCCGGCCGCTCCTGCGCGCCAACGACGACCGGCGCTACAATGTGCACACGGTGGTGTTCTTCATCTTCCTCGTCTCCAACATCGGCGGCTCGCTGTCGCCGCTCGGCGACCCGCCGCTGTTCCTCGGATTCCTCAAGGGGGTCGATTTCTTCTGGACGACGACGCACCTGTTCGCAAAGACCGTGCTCGTCGCCGGCATCCTGCTCGTCGTGTTCTATTTCCTCGACCGCTGGTACTACGCCAAGGAAGAGGGATTGCCGCGCAAGAAGGACCCGACGCCGGACACGGACAGCATCGGGCTGCGCGGCACGCAGAATATCCCGCTGATCTTCTGCATCATCGGCGCGATCCTGATGAGCGCCTATTGGAAGCCGGGGATCGAGTTCAACGTGTTCGGCACGCATGTCGAGCTGCAATCGATCGTGCGCGACCTGTTCCTGCTCGCCATCGCCGGCGTGTCGATCTGGATCACGCCGAAATACATCCACGAGCGCAACGGCTTTGACTGGGGACCGATCGTGGAAGTCGCCAAGCTGTTCGCCGGCATCTTCATCACGATCATTCCGGCGATCGCCATCCTGCGCGCCGGAAAGGAAGGCGCGCTCGCGCCGCTCGTCAGCCTCGTCACCGACGAGGCGGGCCAGCCGAACAACATCTGGTATTTCTGGCTCACGGGCACACTTTCCTCGTTCCTGGACAATGCGCCGACCTATCTCGTGTTCTTCAATCTCGCGGGCGGCGACCCGCAGACCCTGATGGGACCGATGGCGGCGACACTCGCGGCGATCTCGGCGGGCGCGGTGTTCATGGGTGCGAACAGCTATATCGGCAACGCGCCGAACTTCATGGTGCTGTCGATCGCCAAGCACCGCGGCGTGAAGATGCCGAGCTTCTTCGGCTATATCGGCTGGGCCGCCGTGTTCCTGCTGCCCTGCTTCGCGCTGGTCACGCTGATCTTCTTCCTCTGATCTCACCGTCCTTCCTTCGGGGAACCGGCGCCGCCTTGCCGGCGTTAACGGACGTCGCCGGCGGGCGCGCCCGCGGCCCCGGAACAGGAAGGCTTCCCTTTGCATCCTCCGATCGGCAGGAGACGATCGATTGTCATGGCCGCGCTGGCGGCCGCGGCGGTGCTGGCGGTGTCCGCTTTTTCCGGCGCAGCGGAGGCGCAGGGCTTTTTCGACGTATTGCGCGGGATTTTCGGCGGCCATCGTCCGCCGCCCGTGGAGCGCGTGCTGCCGCCGCTTCCGCTCGACGGCTTTCCCGGCGGGATCGAGAAAGTGCCGGAAGAGAGCGGCGGGCCGGCGGTCGCCTACTGCGTCCGCCTGTGCGACGGCCGCTACTTTCCGCTGCCGCGCAATGCCGGAGCGCCCGGCTCCTCGCCGGAGAAATTGTGCGCGGCGATGTGCCCGGCGGCGCAGACCAGGATTTTCCACGGCGACAGCATCTCGCGCGCCGTCGCGGCCGACGGCCGGAACTATTCCAGCATCGAGCATGCGTTTCTCTACCGCGAGAAACAGGTGGACGGCTGCTCCTGCACAGGCAACGGCGCGCCCGGGCTCGCGGCCTTGCGCGCGGAAGACGATCCGACGCTGCGGCGCGGCGATATCGTGGTGACGCGCGACGGGCCGAAGGTCTTCGCCGGGGACCCGCGACTGCCGCATACGGCGGACGAATTCAAACCGGCGGAAAACTACCGCGGGCTGCCGAAGCGCACCCGCGACGAGCTCAGCGAAATCCGCGTGCGGCGGGAAACCGCGGGGAAGGCTAATGCTTCAACGGCGGGAGAATCTGCGGAAGCGGGCGATCGCAACATCCGCCTGAATTTCGCGCCCGCGGGCACGCCGGATTCATTCCCGCGAGGCCGCCGGTAACGCGAAGACGGCATCCAAAAAGAAAAGCAGCGACCGCAACGGCCGCTGCTTTCATCTTCGAGAAAGCCGCCGTTACTCCGCGGCGATGCGCACCTCGGGCGCGGCCTCGCGCACTTCGGCATCCACGGTCTTTTCGAACTTCACGAAGTTGTCCGTGAACATGGCGACGAGCTTGCGCGCCGTCGCATCGAACTCCTTGGCGTCCTTCCAGGTCTTGATCGGATCAAGGAGCGTGCTGTCGACGCCGGGCACCGCGGTCGGCACGGCAAAGCCAAAATAGGGATCGGTGCGGAAGTTCGCGCTCTTGAGCGAGCCGTTGAGCGCGGCTGTGACGAGCGCGCGCGTCGCCTTGATCGGCATGCGGCTGCCGACGCCATAGATGCCGCCGGTCCAGCCCGAGTTGACGAGCCAGCAATCGACCTTGTGTTCGGCGATGTATTTGCGCAACAGATTGCCGTACTCCGCCGGCGGGCGCGGCAGGAACGGCGAGCCGAAGCAGGTGGAGAAATTCGGCTCCACGCCGACCAGGCCCTTCTCCGTGCCGGCGACCTTCGCTGTGTAGCCGGAGAGGAAGTGATACATCGCCTGCGCCGGCGAGAGTTTGGCGATCGGCGGCATCACGCCGAAGGCGTCGGCGGTGAGGAAGATGACGTTCTTCGGATGACCGGCGCGGCCGGTGCGCGACGCATTGGGGATCGATTCGATCGGATAGGCCGAACGCGTATTCTCGGTCTTCGAGACATTCGTGTAGTCGGGAACGCGCGTGTCGGGATCGAACACGACATTCTCGAGGATGGCGCCGAAGCGGTTGGTGGCCGCCCAGATCTGCGGCTCGTTCTCCTGGGAGAGATTGACGCACTTGGCGTAGCAGCCGCCTTCGAAGTTGAAGATGCCGCTCGGACCCCAGCCGTGCTCGTCGTCGCCGATCAGCGTGCGGTTGGGATCGGCGGAGAGCGTGGTCTTGCCGGTGCCGGAGAGCCCGAAGAACAGCGCGCTGTCGCCGTCGGGGCCGACGTTCGCCGAGCAATGCATCGGCATCACGCCCTGCGCCGGCAGATAGAAGTTGAGCGTGGTGAAGACCGACTTCTTCATCTCGCCGGCGTAGGACGAGCCGCCGATCAGCACGATCTTCTTCGAGAAGTCGATGGCGATCACGGTCTCGGAACGCACGCCGTGGCGCGCGGGGTCGGCCTTGAAGGAAGGCAGGCACACGATCGTGAGCTCGGGCGCGAAATTGGCGAGCTCCGAACGGTCGGGGCGGATCAGCAGGGTACGAATGAACAGGGAATGCCAGGCGAGCTCGGTATAGACACGCGTTTTGATGCGGTAGTTCGGTTCCGCGCCGCCATAGAGGTCCTGCGCGAACAGCTCCTTGCCCTTCACATGCGCGATGAAGTCGTTGAGCAGGACCTGGAAGTGCTCGGGCGACAGCTTGCGGTTGCCGTCCCACCAGACGGTCTTTTCGGTCAGCGCATCGACGACGGTGTGCTTGTCCTTGGGGCTGCGGCCGGTGTGGACACCCGTCTCCGCGCACAGCGCGCCGCCGGCGACGATCGACGCCTCGCCCTTGGCGATCGCATGTTCGTAGAGCACCGGCTCGAGCAGATTCCAATGGACGGCGGCCAGATCCTTGAAGCCGAATTTGTCGGCGCCGAATGCACCGTTGCGAATACCGGTCTCTTTCACGAACTTCCTCCCAGAATCACGGCCGGGCGAAGGCCCGGGTCTTGCAATCCGCCGTTACGTCCTCTCGCCGGCAAGTTTGCCGGGTTTTGGGCGGTTGGTACGGTGGGCGGCCGGGACCATAATAACCAGACGGAGCAAAGTGAAGCGCGATGTTTGCGCGTCCGCGGCCGTCGGCGGGCTTAACCGTATTTTTCAGGTGTCCCGCGCCTGTCGCGCCAGTTCGGCCAACATCTTACGCAGTGCATCAGCCGTCATGACGCGCTGCGGAAATTCCAGGCGGCGAATCGTCTCGCCCAGGAACAGGTCGCAGCCCGCCGGATCGATCCCCATGACCCGCCAGGGCCCCGCCTCCGCGCCGAGAAGGCGCGTCGCGTAGCGCTCGATCGCGTCGGCGTGGTCGGCATTCATGTGCTCGATGGCGCTCTCCTCCGCGGCCAGGACCTCCGCCGCGTCGGCGACCTCGGTGCTGAGGTCGGCGGCCGAAAGGTCGACGATGCGGCCGAACCCGGCGACGAGATGCGCGCCGGTCATCTCGATCCGCCAGAACGCGAAATCCTTGAAGCCGGCATAGCCGGCGGCAGAGGAATGGCGGGCGAGAAAGCGCCGGCGCGCAGCAGGATTGTCGGTCGTCGCGATCGTTCCGGCGATGCTGACGCGGGCGCCGGCAAGCGGATCGCCGGCGCGCGGACCCTCGATCAGCAGCGATACGCGCGGATCGGCAAGAATGTTCTCGGTGTGCCGCGCGAGTCGCGAGAGCAGGAGCACGGGCGAGCCGTCCGCCAGGTTGGCGACGGTGACGAGAGACGCATGGGGAGCGCCGCTCGGCAGCAGCGTCGCCAGCGCGCCGGTTCGCGCCTCCCGCAACATGCGGCGGGCGAATCGAGCGGGATCGAACTCGGTCTTGGAGAGCATTTCCGGCTGCCTTTACGATTTCTGCGATTCGCCCCTTCCACAGGGCAATTTCACGCCAATATGTGCGAAATCGCCGCGTCCAGCATAGGGGGACGTCAGGCGTGGCAATTGAACCCGTAAAGGGCTAGTTTCGCCTCGATCGGGGGCACAGATCGCGGGCGCCGTCACATTTCGGCCCCGGCTACCAGCTTCAACCCAAAGGGGATTTCCTTCCTTTGGGCGGTGAGGAGACTTCATGCCAACGATCGCTTTGGTCGACGACGACCGTAACATTCTGACCTCGGTGTCCATGGCGCTGGAAGCCGAGGGCTACAGGATCCTGACCTATACGGACGGCGCGACCGCACTCGACGGGTTCAAGACCCAGCAGCCCGACCTCGCCATCCTCGATATCAAGATGCCGCGGATGGACGGGATGGAGCTCCTGCGCCGGCTGCGCCAGAAGACCGACGTGCCGGTGATCTTCCTCACGTCGAAGGACGAAGAGATCGACGAATTGTTCGGCCTCAAGATGGGCGCCGACGATTTCATCCGCAAGCCGTTCTCGCAGCGGCTGCTGGTCGAGCGGGTGAAGGCGGTGCTGCGGCGGGTCACGCCGAAGGACGGCGCCGCACCGAAGGAGAACGACGCCAAGGTGCTCGAGCGCGGGCCGCTGCGCATGGACCCGGAGCGCCACACCTGCACGTGGAAGGGCCAGCCGGTGACACTCACCGTGACCGAATTCCTGATCCTGCAGGCACTCGCGAGCCGGCCGGGCGTCGTGAAGAGCCGCAACGCGCTGATGGACGCGGCCTATGACGATCAGGTCTATGTCGACGACCGCACCATCGACAGCCACATCAAACGGCTGCGCAAGAAGTTCAAAGTCGTCGAAGACGATTTCGAGATGATCGAGACGTTGTACGGCGTCGGCTATCGCTTCAAGGAAATCTGAGCGTAGTCCGGCCGGGCCGGGGCGCAACGCATGAAGGCAAACGTCGAGAATCTTGCTGAAATGCGGTCGCGCCGCGGCGGCGGGGAGCCGGCGCCGGGCAGCGCGCGCAAGCTGCAGCAGTCGCACGACGAGCTGTCGGAGATTCTCGCACGCAAGCTGCCGGCCGAAGCCGAGCCGCAAGACGAGCAGGCGGCTTCCGCCGCCGAGGCAGCGCCGGCCGAGGCACCGCCGCCGGCCAAGGGCTTCTTCTCGCGCACGATCACCGCGCTGCGCGAGGGGCAGCAGCGGATGGCGAACCGCGGCTTCTCCAGCATCACGCGCCGGATCGTGCTGCTCAATCTCGCCGGCCTCGTCGCGCTCGTGTCCGGCATTCTCTATCTTTCGAACTATCGCGCCAATCTCGTCGACGCGCGGATCCAGAGCTTGCTCACGCAGGGCGAAATCATCGCCGGCGCGATCGCGGCCTCGGCCACCGCCGACATGCATGCGATCACGATCGATCCGCAGCGTCTGCTCGAACTGCAGCAGGGGCAGAGCTACGGGCCGGGCGAAGACATCCTTGCGCCCTACGATTTCCCCATCAACCCGGAGCGGGTGGCGCCGCTCCTGCGGCGGCTGATCTCGCCGACCGATACGCGCGCGCGCATCTATGATCGCGACGGAACGCTGTTGCTCGATTCGAGCACGCTCTATTCGCGCGGCGACATTCTGCGCTTCGACCTGCCCGCCCCGCTCGCGCAGAGGCCCGGCTTCTTCCAGCGGCAATGGAATTCGATCTACAAGCGCGTGCTGCGCGGCGAGCTGCCGCTCTACAAGGAGCTCGGGCCGGGCAACGGCAAGGGCTACGAGGAAGTCGTGAGCGCCCTCAGCGGCGTGAAGTCGAGCATGGTGCGCACGAACGACCGCGGCGAAGTGATCGTTTCGGTCGCGGTGCCGGTGCAGCGGTTCCGCGCCATTCACGGCGCGCTGCTCCTGTCCACGCAGGGCGGCGAAATCGACTCCGCGGTGGAAAGCGAACGGCTCCTCATCCTTGGCGTGTTCGGCATGGCCGCGCTCGTCATGGTCGTGCTGTCGGTGCTGCTCGCCGGCACCATCGGCGGCCCGGTGCGGCGGCTCGCCTCGGCGGCCGAGCGCGTGCGCCGGCGCACCCGCTCGCGCGTCGAGATCCCCGACTTCACGTCGCGCTCCGACGAGATCGGCCATCTGTCGGGCGCGATCCGCGACATGACCGACGCGCTCTACAGCCGCATCGAAGCGATCGAGAGCTTTGCCGCCGACGTCGCGCACGAACTGAAGAACCCCCTCACCTCGCTGCGCTCGGCGGTGGAGACGCTGCCGCTGGTGAAGACCACCGAATCGCGCGACCGGCTGCTCGCCGTGATCCAGCACGACGTCCGCCGCCTCGACCGGCTGATCTCCGACATCTCCGACGCGAGCCGGCTCGACGCCGAGATGCAGCGGCAGGAAGCCGCGCCGGTCGATCTCGAGAAGCTGCTCACTGCGGTCGTCAAGATCGCCAACGAAGTACCGCGCGACGACGGCGTGCGCATTCTGCTTTCCTTCACGCGCGCGGCGGGCGCGCCGGAAAGCTATGTGGTGCCGGGTCACGACTCGCGGCTCGGGCAGGTGATCGACAATCTGATCGCGAACGCCCGCTCGTTCTCGCCGCCGGGCGGAACGGTGCGCGTCAACTGCCGGCGGCTGAAGACGCAGGCCGAGATCATCGTCGACGACGACGGGCCCGGCATCCGGCCGGACGCGCTCGAGCGCATCTTCGAGCGTTTCTATACCGACCGGCCGGAACAGGGCTTCGGTCAGAATTCCGGCCTCGGCCTCTCCATCTCGCGGCAGATCGTGGAGGGACACGGCGGCCGCATCTGGGCGGAGAACCGCTACGGGCGGGCATCCGCCGGCGGCACGCGCGAGGTGCAGGGTGCACGCTTCGTCGCCTGCCTGCCCGCCATCTGATCGATGACGACCGACAAGGGCACGACCAGGCATGCGAGCTGTGTGCTCGTGGGACGGAGCGCCGTCCTCATTCGCGGACCGTCGGGCAGCGGCAAGTCGCGGCTCGCGCTCGCCCTCATCCGGGCCGGCGAGAGCGGACTCCTGCCGCCGGCGCGGCTGGTCGCCGACGATCGCGTGCATTTGTTTGCGGCACACGGGCGGCTGCTTGCGGCCGCGCCCGATGCGATCAGAGGCAAGATCGAGGTGCGCGGATTCGGCATCGCCGAGTTCCCCTGCGAGCCGCTCGCGCTCGTCGAGCTCGTCGTCGATCTCGCGGCGGAGGACGCCTCCCGCCTTCCGGATGCCGCTGCTCGAAGCGCCGAGATCCTTGGCGTCAAGTTGTCGCGCCTGCCCGTTGCCAAGGGCGCCGAGCCTTTTTCTCCCGTCCTTGCCGCCTTGAAAACCGTCACGAAGGCGTGAATGTTCGCGCTTGCCTTCGGCAGACTCCCCAACGAATATGTGCGCCCTCGTGGGCCGCGGCAGCCACAACGCCTCCGCCGAGGTCCTCCAGAGAGATCATGATCGGACTTGTTCTCGTCACGCATGGCCGGCTCGCCGCTGAATTCCGCGCGGCGCTCGAACACGTCGTCGGCCCGCAACAGCAGATCGCGACGGTGGCGATCGCGCCCGACGACAATATCGAAGACCGCCGGCAGGAAATCGTCGACGCCGTGAAATCGGTGGAAAGCGGCGACGGCGTCGTGATCCTGACCGACATGTTCGGCGGCACGCCGTCGAACCTCGCCATCTCGGTGATGAACGTGCCCAACGTCGAGGTGGTCGCCGGCATCAATCTGCCGATGCTCGTGAAGCTCGCGAGCGTGCGCAACGAGCGGCCGCTCGCCGACGCGGTCGCCTGCGCGCAGGAAGCCGGACGCAAGTACATCAACATCGCCAGCCACGTGCTCGCAGGCAAATGACGGGCATGCCGAAGGGCCAGAGCGACGAGGACTGCGCGCCGAATCCCGTCCCGCCGGCGGGCGCGCTGAGCCGCGAAATCCGCATCGTCAATCAGAAGGGGCTGCATGCGCGGGCGTCGGCGAAATTCGTGCAGACGGTCGAGCGCTTCAAGGCGGAGGTGACGGTCTCCCGCTGCGGCGAGACGGTGGACGGCACGTCGATCATGGGATTGATGATGCTGGCAGCCGCCCTCGGCAGCACGATCCGCGTGACGGCGCGCGGGCCGGATGCCGCGGCCGCGCTCGCGGCGATCGAAGCCCTGTGCAGGGACCGCTTCGGCGAAGGCGAGTAATTCAGGGTGAGAGATGCCGCGCGGCGTGGCGCAGGTCGCCGGTGAACTGGCGGAAGCGTGCGCGCCGTTCCGCGCGGTCTTCGATGCGGAGCATCGCCGAGGGATGCTGGGTTACGAATACCGGCGTGCCGTCCGCGAGCGCCAGTTGCCGGCGGCGTGATTTTTCCACCGGCACCGGTCGGCCGAACAGGCTGCGTGCCGCCGTCGCGCCGAGCGCGACGATGCCCCTCGGTCTCACGATTACGAGCTCCAGATCGAGCCACCATTTGCAGCGGTCGATTTCATAGGTGTTCGGCCGCTTGTGCAGCCGCCGCTTGCCGCGCAGCTCGTGCTTGAAGTGCTTGACGGCGTTGGTGACGAGCACCTCGGAGCGGTCGAGACCGGCGCCCGCGATCGCCTGATCGAGGAGGCGTCCCGCGGGTCCGACGAAAGGATGACCCTGCTTGTCCTCCTGGTCGCCCGGCTGCTCGCCGACCAGCATCAAGCGCGCCCGCAACGGCCCCTCGCCCGGCACGGCCTGGGTCGCGTCGGCATAGAGCGGGCAGCGGGTGCAGCGCGCTTCCGCTTCCCGGAGCCCTTTCAGCGACTTGATGGCAGGTGCCGGCATGGGCGCGAGTCCGGTTCCATCGGATTAACGATCGTGTCCACGGCTTGTTTCTTCAGGGGCGGAGCCGGGGCCGCCGTTCACCTAGAGTTCACCGTAAATGGTTCATTCTTTTCAAGAAAGCTGCTAGTAGTTCGCCGGGCTGAGTCATCAATCTCATGTGCCGCTGGATCGCCTATCGCGGGAAGCCAATCGCGCTCGAACAATACGTCACGGCGCCCGTCCACTCATTGATCGAGCAGAGCCGCCGCGCGCGCGAGTCCACCGACAGCCTGAACGGCGACGGCTTCGGCCTCGGCTGGTACGGCGAGAAGCGCGAGCCCGGCGTGTACCGGGAAATCCGGCCGGCTTGGTCGGACGAGAACCTCCGCTCGCTCGCGCAGCACATCCGCTCGCATCTTTTCTTCGGGCACGTGCGCGCGTCGACCGGCACGCAGATCACGCGGCCGAACTGCCATCCGTTCCATTACGGGCGGTGGCTGTTCATGCACAACGGGCAGATCGGCGACTGGTCGCTGATCCGGCGCAAGGTCGAGGCGATGATTCCGGACGCCTATTACCGCTCGCGCCTCGGCACGACCGACTCGGAGGCCGTGTTCCTCGCCATCCTCGGCGCCGGCGCCGACAAGGACGTGGTGGGCGCGGTGTCGCGCACGCTGGCGACCGTCGCCGACATCGCGCGCTCGAGCGGCTCGCGGGAGCCGGTGCGCTTCACCGCGGCGCTCGCCGACGGCAAGCGGCTGTTCGCCTTCCGCTTCGCCACCGACGACACGGCGACGTCGCTCTATTATTGGGACGCGGGGGATCACGTCGTGGTCGTGTCGGAGCCGCTCGACCAGGACCGCTCGCACTGGAAGCCGGTGCCGCCCGGCCACTTCATCGTGGCGGGCGACGGGCGGCCGGTAACGCTCGAGCCGTTTCCCTACGAAGCGCGGCTCGCGGCGGAATAGCCGTCAGAGATTCTTCTGCATCAGCACGAGATCGAGCGGACGGCCGAACTTTTCGCCGACGCCGGGCAGGCGGCCGACTTCGACAAAGCCGAACTTCACATGGAGCGCGATTGACGGCGCGTTCGCGCCGTCAATGCCGCCGATCATGACGCGCTTGTTCAGCCCGCGCGCCGCCTCGATGAGCGCCGCGAGGAGCGCCGCGCCGTGACCCCTGCCCCGCGCGTCGGCGGCGACGTAAAGGGAGTGTTCCACGCTGACGCGGTAGCCTTCGAACGGGCGGAAATCGCCGAAGCTGCCGTAGCCGGCGACGCGGCCCGCTTCTTCCGCAACCAGCACCGGAAAGCCCGCAGCGCGGCGCGCCTCGAACCAGCCGCGGCGATTTTCAAGATCGACGGGCGTCTCGTTCCAGATCGCCGTCGAATGCAGGACCGCATCGTTGTAGATCGCAAGGATTGCAGGCAGATCGGCCTCTGTCGCGGTTCTGACCGTCATTTCGCTACGCGCACGGCCTTGTAGACGCCGTCGCGGATGCGCGCGCCGAGAGCGGAGAAAATCTTCACGTGCCAGACCACCTCGCCGCCGGCGTCGATCTCGACGATGTCCTCGCCGCCGGTGAGCAGCAGATTTCCCTTGTCGAGCTGCTCCACCGTGCGGATCGGCGAGATACCGATTTTGTTCGAGAAGACGGTTTTCCGCGGGCCCTGGCCGTAAGCGGCGACGATCATGGGCGCACGCTGCGCGGCGAGCAGCGCGCCGTCGGGCAGGTAGCTCGGCTCATGCACATAGTTGATCGGCCCCCAGCTGCGGCGGACGGAGCCGTCCGGCGCCACGCGCACGACGCGATGGAAGTTGCGCAGGCTGACGAGCGTGTCGCCATTGGGGAGGCGGACCACGGCGTTCGCGTGGGTGAAGCCCTCGCCGCGGCCGCCGCCCTGCCCGGAGCCCGGCCCTCTCGTGGGCGTATCGGGAGCACCCTTGCCTTCCGCCGCCCATTTCCTGTCCACGTGGTCGCGCGCCTGCCAACGCCAGACGACCTTGCCGGAGGGATCGACCTCGACAGCCTGATAGTCGTTCGGCGCGTCCCACGCCCAGGTGTGCAGGACGTTGCCGTTCGGCAGGAGATCGGCGTCGTGGCTTACCTTTGCGGTCAGATAGCGCCAGACCACGTTGCACTTGCGGTCGATGCGGAACACGCCGCTGAACGGAACGGCGACGAGGAAGGTGTCGTCGGCCTTGATCCATTCGAGGTCGGCGGCGCGCTGCAATTCGGCGCTCTTGAAATGGGATGCGGCAAGCGAGCATTGCCAGACGACCTTGCCGGCATAGTCGAGCTCGATGACGCGCTTCTGCATCGCGTCGATGAAGGCGGTGGTCCCGCCGCTCATCTTGCCGGGAACGGCGGTCACGACCTTGTAGGATTGCGCGGCTGCCGGACTGGGGGCGGCCGCCGCCAGCGCGGCTGAAAAAACCGCCGCCACGGCCCCTGAAAAGGCTGGCATCCTCCGTTGCATCGCCATAGAAAGTGCCCTCCCGCGCCGGTTGCGATTATATCGGCCGAGGGAAATGGGTCCACCGCCAGCCGCCGCGGCGGCACGGCGCTTCGCCCGCCGCCGCCCCGATGCTATTCCCGCCCGCCATGAGCACACAGCCGTTCGACCGCATCCGCAACTTCGCGATCATCGCACACATCGACCACGGCAAGTCGACGCTGGCCGACCGGCTGATCCAGCTCACTGGCGGGCTCTCCGAGCGCGAGATGACCGAGCAGGTGCTCGACTCGATGGACATCGAGCGTGAGCGCGGCATCACCATCAAGGCGCAGACCGTGCGGCTGAATTACCGCGCGCGCGACGGCAAAGACTATGTGCTGAACCTGATCGACACGCCGGGGCACGTGGACTTCGCCTACGAGGTGAACCGGTCGCTTGCCGCCTGCGAGGGCTCGATCCTCGTCGTCGATGCGAGCCAGGGCGTCGAGGCGCAGACGCTCGCCAACGTCTATCAGGCGCTCGACAACAACCACGAGATCGTGCCGGTCCTGAACAAGATCGACCTGCCGGCGGCCGAGCCGGAGAAGGTGAAGGCGCAGATCGAGGAAGTGATCGGCCTCGACGCCTCGAACGCCATCGGCATCTCGGCGAAGACCGGGCTCAACGTCGAGGAAGTGCTGGAGGCGATCGTCACCCGGCTGCCGCCGCCGAAGGGCGACGCCGAGGCGCCGCTCAAGGCGCTCCTCGTCGACAGCTGGTACGACGCCTATCTCGGCGTCGTCGTGCTCGTGCGCATCGTCGACGGCGCGCTGAAGAAGGGCACGCGCATCCGCATGATGGGCACCGGCGCTGCCTACGAAGTCGAGCGCGTCGGCGCCTTCACGCCGAAGAAAATCGAGGTGGAGGCGCTCGGGCCGGGCGAGATCGGATTCCTCACCGGCTCGATCAAGGAGGTCGCCGACACACGCGTCGGCGACACGATCACCGACGACCGGAAGCCCACGGCGGAGCCGTTGCCCGGCTTCCGCCCGGCGCAGCCGGTCGTGTTCTGCGGGCTCTTCCCGGTGGACGCAGCGCAGTTCGAGCAGTTGCGCGCAGCGATGGCGAAGCTCCGGCTCAACGACGCGAGCTTCACCTACGAGATGGAAACATCGGCGGCGCTCGGCTTCGGCTTCCGCTGTGGCTTCCTCGGGCTCCTGCACCTCGAGATCATCGAGGAGCGGCTGGAGCGCGAGTTCAACATCGAGCTGATCGCGACGGCGCCTTCCGTCATCTACGAGATCGAGCTGACGAGCGGCGAGACGATCGAAATTCATAACCCGGTGGACATGCCGGAGGTCACGCGGATCAGGGAGATCCGCGAGCCGTGGATCAAGGCGACGATCATCTCGCCGGACGAGCATCTCGGCGCGATCCTGAAGCTGTGCCAGGACCGGCGCGGCAACCAGATCGAGCTGACCTATGTCGGCACGCGGGCGATGGTGACCTACGAACTGCCGCTGAACGAAGTCGTGTTCGACTTCTACGACCGGCTGAAATCGGTCTCGCGCGGCTATGCGTCGTTCGACTACCAGATCATCGACCGGCGGCCGGCGGACCTCGTGCGGCTCTCCATCCTCGTCAACGGGGAGCCGGTGGACGCGCTTGCCATGCTCGTGCACCGCACGCGCGCCGAGCAGCGCGGCCGCGCCATGTGCGAGAAGCTGAAGGAGCTGATCCCACCGCACATGTTCCAGATTCCGATCCAGGCGGCGATCGGCGGCAAGATCATCGCGCGCGAGACGATCCGGGCGCTGCGCAAGGACGTGACGGCGAAGTGCTACGGCGGCGACGCCACGCGCAAACGCAAACTTCTCGAGAAGCAGAAGGAAGGCAAGAAGCGGATGCGCCAGTACGGCAAGGTGGACATCCCGCAAGAGGCGTTCATCGCGGCGCTGAAGGTGGATAGCTGACCGCAGCAGCTTGATGACAGTCGATCCCGGGTCGAGCAAGCGTGCCAAAGCCCATCAGCAAACGATTGGTTATCCTTCTTCCTCGAAGAAAGCGAAGGCCGGCTGTCCTCGTCATTCATTCGTGGTGGGGGCTGACGGCCTCGTTCAGGGTCTTTGGCCGGGCGCTGGCGGACGAAGGCTTCGTCGTAGGTCTCGCCGACTTGTTCGACGGGAGGACCGCCGCCGATGTCCGGCAGGCGACGCACCTCAGACGCGCTCCGCGCAAGGAGCCAATGTACAAGACGTTGATCCGCAACATCGACGAACTCCGGGCAGTAGACGGCACGCATCCGGCAATCGGCGTGGTCGGCTTTTCAATGGGCGGACACTGGGCCGTCTGGCTGTCGCAAAGACCGGACCTGCCGATCGGAGCAACTGTGCTCTACTATGCTGCAAGGGCGGGCAGCTTTCGCGGGAGCCGCTCCTCGTACCTTGCCCACTTCGCGGAGAATGATTCCTGGGTCAGCCGGGCCTCACGACGAAAAATGGAGGCCGAGATTGCAAAGGCTGGCCGCTCCTATACGGCTTTCGACTATCCGGGAACGGCGCACTGGTTTGCCGAAACCGACCGGCGCGCGGAGCATGCGCCCGACGCGGCCGCTGTGGCGCTTGAGCGCACAATCAAGTATCTGAAGAAGACCTTGCGAGAAGGATAGCTATGGGGGCCAGCATACACAGTACGCCGATCATCCAGTAGGATGGTTGGGTGTTATAGCGGCGATGCCACTCGCAAACGCAAGCTCCTCGAGAAGCAGAAGGAAGGCAAAAAGCGGATGCGCCAGTACGGCAAGGTGGACATCCCGCAGGAGGCGTTCATCGCGGCATTGAAGGTGGATCGTTGAACTGAGAGCTCCTCATGCCGCGGCCGCGCAAGACCTCCCAAAAAAGGAGAAGACGCTCCCCAGCCCGGCCGCCGCGCATCGCCGCCGGCCGCCCGCGCGATCTGGAAGAAGTGCTGGAGCAGCAGGCCGCAACCGTCGAGGTGCTGAAAGCGATCAGCAATCCGACATTCGATCTGCAGCGCGTGCTCGACTCCATGACAGCCTCTGCGGCCCGGCTCTGCAAGGCGTCAGACGCAACGATCCTCATGCTGGACGGGAATTCAATGGTGTTCGGATCGCATTTCGGGCACATCCCCGTCGACTTCGCGAGCTGGAAGGTGTCGCGGAACTGGACCGGCGGCCGCGCGGTGCTCGACCGCAAGACCGTTCACGTCCGCGACATGCGGCGGGCAAAGGATTTTCCTGAAGGCAACGTCGCCTCGTCCCGCATGGGCTATCGTTCGATCCTGACTGTGCCGATGATGCACGGCGACGATCCCATCGGCGCATTGACGCTGCGGCGGACGGTCGTGCGGCCGTTCACCGCGAAGCAAGTCTCGCTCGCGGAGAGCTTTGCGACGCAGGCAGTGATCGCCATCGAGAACGCGCGGCTCGTCAACGAACTTCGCCGGCGCACAGACGACCTCACGGAGGCGCTGGAGCAGCAAACCGCGACGGCGGACGTGCTCAAGGTCATCAGCCGATCGATCTTCGATCTGCACTCCGTTCTCGACGCGCTCGTGCAATCCGCCGCGCGGCTGTGCGCGGCAAACTACGCGTTCATCTTCCGCCGCGAGGGGGACGTCTTCCGCCTGGCTGCAAGTCACGGCTTCGCTGCCAATTATCGTGAATGGATGCAAAGCCAACCAATCACGAAGGGGCGGCAAACGCTGGTCGGCCGCACCGCCCTTGAGGGGCACACGGTTCACATTCCCGACGTCCTGGCAGATCCCGAATACACTTGGAGCGAATCGGTCCGGCGCGGCGACTTCCGCACGATGCTCGGCGTGCCGCTCATCCGCGACGGAATCGTGATCGGCGTCATCGCAGCCTGCCGCCCGATCGTCGCCCCTTTCACCGACAAGCAGATCGAGCTGGTGAGCACCTTTGCCGACCAGGCGGTGATTGCAATGGAGAACACGCGGCTCGTGAACGAGCTGCGAGAGTCGCTGGAGCGGCAGACGGCGACCTCCGAAGTGCTGGGCGTCATTTCCCGCTCGCCCGGCAATCTGGAGCCCGTATTTTCCGCCATCCTCGAGAACGCCACTCGGCTTTGCACGGCCAAATTCGACACGTTGTACCTACGCGAAGGGGATGCCTTCCGCACGGCCGCGATGCATAACGCCCCGCCCGCGTTTGCCGAGATGCGCAAGCGCGATCCGCTGGTCCGGCCGCCGGCTTCGAGTTCGATCGGCCAAGCCGCCGAGACGAAGCAATCCGTGCAGATCGCCGACATCCGGACGGAGACGGGCTACGTCGAACGCGATCCGTTTGCCGTCGCCGCCGCCGAACTTGGCGGCTATCGCACCGTCCTCACCGTGCCGATGCTCAAGGACGATGAATTGATCGGAGGCATCGTTATCTATCGCCAGGAGGTCGACCCGTTCAGCGACAAGCAGATCAAGCTTGTCGAAAACTTCGCCGCCCAGGCGGTGATCGCCATCGAGAACAGCCGGCTACTGAACGAATTGCGCTCGCTGAACGAGCAGCTGGAGAAGCGCGTGTCGGATCAGGTGGCCGAGATCGAGCGCATGGGCCGCCTGCGCCGCTTCCTGCCGCCGCAGGTCGCCGACCTGATCGTCTCTTCCGGCGGGGAGCAGCAGCTCGAAAGCCATCGCCGGGAGATCACGGCGCTGTTCTGCGACCTGCGCGGCTTCACCGCGTTCTCGGAGAGCGCCGACCCGGAAGACGTGATGAAGCTCCTGCGCGAATATCACGCGGCGATCGGCCGGATCATCTTCAAGCACGGCGGCACGCTCGAGCGCTTCGTCGGCGACGGCGTGATGGTGATCTTCAACGATCCCCTGCCGCTGCCGAACCCCTCGCTGCACGCGGTGCAGATGGCGCTGGAGATGCGCGCGGCGATCGGCGCGCTCGCGGAAAACTGGCGCAGGCTCGGCCACGAGATCGGCTTCGGCATCGGCATCGCGCACGGCTATGCGACGCTCGGAACGATCGGATTCGAGGGCCGTTTCGACTACGCGGCGGTCGGCACCGTGTCGAACGTCGCCTCGCGCCTGTGCAGCGAAGCGAAGCCCGGGCAGATTCTCATCAGCAGCCGGGTGCTGACGGCGGTGGCGGACGCCGTGACCGTCGAGCCCACCGGCGAGCTGACGCTCAAGGGCATCCGCCGGCCGATCGAGGTTTACAACGTTGTGGGAGCGGCACGTTCGGGCTAATCAGCGCGCGGCCGAAGCCGAGGGAAGCCGGACAGCGCGGTCGAGCCGATACACCACGCAATCATCCGTCCCGAACATCCGCCGCTCCGCGGCAACGAAGCCGAGCCGCTCATAGAAGCGGTGGGCGCGGGTGTTGGAGGCGAGCGGGTCGACGAGCACGGCCTTGACCGCGGGGTTCGCAAAGCAGCGGTCGAGCGCGAGCCGCATCATCTGCGTGCCGTAGCCTTTGCCGAGGTCCGCCGCCTCGCCGATCCAGATGTCGATGGCGCGGAGATTCTCCTCGCAGTCGCCCCAGTAATGCGTCTCCTCGCGCGCCGGGTCGATGATCTGCATGACGCCGATCGGCCAGCCGTCGCTCTCGGCGATCAGGATTTCGCGCCAGCCGACGCGGCGCGGAACCTCGCCTTGCCAGTCGAATTCGTTGAAGTCGCCGCTCGCGGCAACAATATGCGGCTGCGCGCTCCAATGCTGCAGGAGCGGAACGTCCGCGGGAACGGCTGGGCGAAGACGCATCGGGAACGGCGCGCGTCACTGCGCCAGCGCGGCGCCGATATAGTAGGGCCAGATGAACAGCGCGAGCACGCCCTGCCAGAAGCCGAGCTTGAGATAGCCGACGGTGAAGAGCCAGCCGGCGGCCCAGATCAGGCCGAGCGAGCTGTGCTGCTCGATGCGGATTTTCTCCATGCGCGAACGCTAGACCAAGGCGGATCGCACGCCAAGGTGCGCGCCTCCGTCACGCATTCACGGGAACCTTGACACTTTCCCATTATAGGAATATATTCTACACCGCAAATCTGACGGGGCGGCAGATATCCCGCCCCGATCAGATGGAGCGCCCGGAGGCGCCGCCTCTCTTCGCCAGAGAGGTGGAACGCCTCGCAAGCGTTCCGGCGGAGCCTCGCAAGCTCCGCCAAGGGCGTCTCGCAAACGCCCTGGCGCCTCCCGGCGCTCCATTTTCGCGTGAGCGAAGAGGGAAAATGGGAAAGGGCGAACCCGGCCGCCCCAGGACGCCGGGCGGCGGAGCGTTGGCTAGATGAGCTTCAAATTTATTCCGCTCGTCTCCGCGAAAGCGGGGACCCAGGGATTTGGTCGCAAGCGAATGCACTGGGCTCTGGATTCCCGCTTGCGCGGGAATGAGCGGATTGAATCGAGCGAAGCGCGGTTTGCCCCCGGCCTATCTGATTTCCGGGTCCGCGGTCTCGGCGCGTCGCGTCCGGGTCTCGTCGATGTTGATCTCGGCCCACTTGACGAGCTTGGCGACATAGACCTGCATGCCGTGATCGGCGACATTCGCCAGCCGTCCGGACCAAAGCAGGTCGAACAGTCCGCGCGCGCTGTGCAGAACCTGGCGCCACAGGCGCGGGGCGCGGCGCAGCGGCGCAACGCCGGGCAAGCCGAAATAGCGCGTGTCGCCGACCTGACGATAGCCGAACCAGGGCGGCACAAAGGGGACGATGTCGTAGCCGTTCGTCACGCGATAGAGCGGCACCTTAACGAACTGATCGAACGAGCGGTTGCCGACCTTCGGCGAGCCGAACGTGTAGCAGGCGGCCACGCTGTCGCGCAGCGTGCGGTCTTCATGATTGGAAAGCTCGGCCGTCGCCATCATGGCGATCGCGCCGCCAAGCGAGTGCCCGGTGAGGTAGACCGGGCGCGGCTCATGCGGCGGTTCGAGCAGCTCCTTGATGCGCTGGAACAGCTCGTCGCGGATCGTGAGATAGGCCTGGAAGAATCCGGCGTGCACCTCGACGCCGCCCTGCAGGACGACGAACTGGATGCGGAAGTTGGTCTTCCAGTCGAGCGTGTTCTCGGTGCCGCGAAACACGACGGCGATGATGTCGTCGCCGGCGACGACGTAGCCCGCGGTGCCGCTTACGGGATCGACCAGCCCGAAGCATGGGCGCAGGCCGAGCTCCTCGAATCCCTTGCTGAAGTCGACGAACGACTGGTCGTCGGCGTCGAAGGACTGATACGCGCGCAGCGCAAGGCGCGCCAGCAGGAGCGACGTGCGATCGGAATAGGCGGCGCGGAAAGTCGGAATGCTCTTGATATCGTCGGGCAGAATGTCTTCCGGTCGTGCCATGGCAGCCCCCGGTTGAAGACACCTCGCGGCGCAAAGCTTAGCGCGCGATCCCGAAAAGGGGGAACCGGTTTCGGATCGGATCACGCGCAAAAACCGGACAGGAGCGTTATTGTTGCGGCGTCGGGTTCCGTTTGCCGGCGATTTCCGGGGAAGAAGGCCATTTCTTCGACTCAATCGGACGCATTACCATCAACCTATGCGACTCGGGATTGCCATCCTCCTCTGCCTCACGCTCCCGGCGCTGCCGGCCGCGGCCGCGCAGGTGCCGATGCCGCTGCCGCGCCCGGCCGTCACCGAGGCGACGCCGGCCAAGGCCGTTGCGCCGGAGCAGGCCGCCGCCGCGGACAAGAAAAAGCCGGCAAAGGAGCTGTTCGGCCGCCTCGCGAGCGCGGCGCCGATGGCGGCGCGGGCGATCGGCTTCTATTCCAAGGGCTGCCTCGCCGGCGCGACCGCGCTGCCGGTCGACGGGCCGACCTGGCAGGTGATGCGGCTCTCGCGCAACCGCAACTGGGGACATCCGGAGCTGATCGCGCTGCTCGAACGCCTCGCTGCGAAGGCGCCCAAGGTTGCCGACTGGCCCGGCATTCTCGTCGGCGATCTCGCGCAGCCGCGCGGCGGGCCGATGCTCACGGGCCACGCCTCGCACCAGCTCGGGCTCGACGCCGACGTCTGGCTCACGCCGATGCCTGCGCGCACGCTCTCGCGCGAGGAGCGCGAGAAGATGTCGGCGACGATGATCGTGCGGCCCGACCGGCGCGACGTCGATCCCCAGGCCTGGACGCCCGGGCATCTGCAGATGATCAAGGCCGCGGCCGAGGAGCCGACGGTCGAGCGCATCTTCGTCAACGCGGCGATCAAGAAGGCGCTCTGCCGCGAAGCGGGCAACGACCGCAAGTGGCTGGAGAAGGTGCGGCCCTATTGGGGGCACGACTATCACATGCACGTCCGCATCCGCTGCCCGAAGGACAGCCCGGACTGCAAACCGCAGGACCCGACGGCGGACGGCGACGGCTGCGGCAAGGACCTCGATTACTGGTTCCAGGAATCGATCCTGCATCCGCCGCCGCCGAAGGAGCCGCCGAAGCCGAAACCGCCGCTGACCATGGCCGACCTGCCCGACGCCTGCCGGCAGGTGCTGATCGCGCGCTGATCAGAGCAACGCGCGGACGAGCTGCCACGCCGCGAGCAGACAAACGACAATACCGACGAGCGTCATCAGCAGGCGCGGCGCGAGACGCTTCACCATCCAGCCGCCGAACGGCGCGGCGACGATGCCGCCGGCGACGAGCGCGATCAGCTCATAGACCGGCGTCATGCCGAGCTGCGTGAAGAAGGTGGTCGCGGCCGCCGTGGCGACGAAAAATTCCGTTGTGTTGACGGAGCCGACGACCGTGCGCGGCGCGTGGCCGGAGCCGATCAGCGTCGACGACACCACCGGACCCCAGCCGCCGCCGCCGCTCGCATCGAGAAATCCGCCGACGAGCCCGAGCGGCGGCGCCAGCGACAGCGAGCGATCCTTGGCCGGCGCGCGCCGGAGCGCCTTGAACAAAATCAACGCGCCGACGGCGAGCAGATACGCGGCGACGAACGGACGCGCGAGGTCTGCATCGACGTTGGACAGCACCCAGGCGCCGAGGATTGCGCCCAGAACGCCGGCGACGCCGAGGCGCAGGACGAGCCGCCAGTCCACATTCCTGAAATAGACGTGCGAGGTGCCGGAAGCCGCGGTTGTGAAGATTTCCGCCGTGTGTGCGATCGCGCTCGCGTGCGCGGGCGGCAAGCCCATCGTCAGCATGGCCGAGGTCGAGATCACGCCGAAGGCCATGCCGAGCGAGCCGTCGACCAGCTGGGCGAGAAACCCGATCGCCGCAAGCAACACCAAGTCGCCGCCCATTGCCCGGCCTCGCTTCCCATTCGCCGCGCCCGCCGCCGCATCTCGCCGCAGAGCAGGCGGACTATGGAGCGGATTGGGGCATGCGCCGTCAATGCGAAACCGGATCATGCGGCTTTGTTCCGCAGGATCAGCTTCATCCCATATTTCAGGCGAAGCCGGGGAAACCGGCGCCGGAAAACCTGAGTCGATTCAGCGGGATATCCAGGCCGGCGGAAGCTCCGATTCCGATGCAGTTGGCTGTCAGTCCGATTCAGATGGAAGTCAGACTCCAGACGAACGGCCGCTCACATTCCGATTCAACGGGCGTCCTCGCGGATCATCGCGGCGCCCTTCTCCGCGATCATGATGGTCGGCGAGTTGGTGTTGCCGGAGGTGATCGCCGGCATCACCGAGGCATCGACCACGCGCAAGCCGTCGATGCCGATCAGCCGCAGCCGCGCGTCGACCACCGCAAGCGGATCGGTGTCGCGGCCCATCTTGGCGGTGCCGACCGGATGGAAGATCGTCGTGCCGACGTCGCCGGCGGCCTTGACGAGCGCGGCCTCGTCGTCGTTGCGCACCTTCGAGCCGGGCAAAATCTCCTCGGGATGGTACGGCGCCATCGCCGGCTTTGTGATCACGCCGCGGGCGACGCGAATCGAATCGGCGGCGACGCGCTTGTCTTCGTCGGTCGCCAGATAGTTCGGCCGGATCGCCGGCGCGGCGCCCGGCGCGCGGCTCTTCAGGCGCAGCGTGCCGCGGCTCGTCGGCTGCAAATTGCACACGCTCATGGTGAAAGCCGGAAACGTGTGCAGCGGATCGCCGAACTTGTCGAGCGAGAGCGGCTGCACATGAAACTCGATGTTCGCCCGCTCGCGCTTGGGGTCGGAGCGCGTGAAGAAGCCGAGCTGCGACGGCGCCATGGTCAGCGGGCCGGTGCGGAAGAGCGCGTATTCGATGCCCATCCAGGCGCGGCCGAACAGGGAGTGATAGCGCTCGTTCAGGGTCGGAACGCCGTCGACGCGGTAGATCAGACGAAGCTGCAGATGATCGTGCAGGTTCTCGCCGATGCCGGGCTTGTCGAGCGCGACCGGGATGCCGTGCTCGGCAAGATGCGCGGCGGGTCCGACGCCGGAGAGCATGAGGATATGCGGCGAGCCGATCGCGCCCGCGGACAGGATCACCTCGCCCCTCGCCCGCGCGACTTTCTCCGCGCCGTCCTGGCGATAAACGACACCGACGGCGCGGCGGTTCTCGATCAGGACCCGCTCCACCATCACGCCGGTCTCCAGCCGGAGATTCTGGCGATGCAGAACCGGCTTCAGGAATCCGCGCGCGGCGCTCCAGCGCAGGCCGCGGCGCTGATTGACGTGGAAATAGCAGGAGCCTTCGTTGTCGCCGCAGTTGAAGTCGTCGACCGGGGGAATGCCGGCCTCCGCGGCCGCCTCGCGCACGCGCTCGAGGATTTCCCACCTCACGCGCGGAAACTCGACGCGCCATTCGCCGCCGACATTGTGAAACTCGCTCGCGCCGAGAAAACTGTCCTCGTGCTTCTTGAAGAAGGGCAGGACGTCCTCCCAGCCCCAGCCGGGCAGGCCGAGCTGGCGCCAATGATCGTAGTCGGCTGCCTGGCCGCGCATGTAGATCATGGCGTTGATCGCGGACGAGCCGCCGATTGTCTTGCCGCGCGGATAATTGAGCGCGCGGCCGTTCAGGCCGGACTCGGGCTCGGTCTTGAACATCCAGTCGGAGCGCGGATTGCCGATCGCAAACAGGTAGCCGACGGGGATGTGGAACCAGATCCAGTTGTCGCGGCCGCCCGCTTCCAGGAGCAGCACGCGCTTGCCAGGATCGGCAGAAAGCCGGTTCCCCAGCACGCAGCCGGCTGAGCCCGCGCCGACCACGATGTAGTCGAACTCGCCCGCGCTTTCGGCGCCCGTCGATGCGCTCATGCTTGCGTCCTCCCCCCGGCCGCTATAGCCCCCGGCGCCGCGCAACGAAAGAGCCCGCCGGTCGGGCCGGAGCGGTAAGCTTGGTCATGCGAATCTTCCCGCCGCGGCGAATTGTCTGCCTCACCGAGGAGACCGTCGAGACGCTCTATCTCCTCGGCGAGGACGCGCGGATCGTCGGCGTGTCGGGCTACGCCGTGCGGCCGCCACAGGTGCGGAAGGAGAAGCCGCGCGTCGCCGCCTTCACCTCGGCGGACATCGGGAAGATCGAGGCGCTCGAGCCGGACCTCGTGCTTACGTTTTCCGACCTGCAGGCAGACATCGTCGCCGCGCTGCTGCGGCGCGGGATCGCCGTGCATGCGTTCAATCAGCGCGACCTCGCCGGCATCTACGCCATGATCGAGACGGTCGGCGCGCTCGCCGGCGTGCCGAAAAAAGGCGTCCGCCTTGCGGACGAACTGCGCGAGCGCGTGGCCGGGATCAAAGCGAAGATGGCGGGCGGGCCGCGGCCGCGGGTTTATTTCGAGGAATGGGACGAGCCGATGATCTCCGGAATCGGCTGGGTGTCGGAGCTCATCGAGATCGCGGGCGGCAGGGAGGTTTTTCCGGAGCTTGCGGCGCGCGACGCCGCGCGGGAGCGGATCGTCACGTTCGAGCAGGTGATCGCCGCAAGGCCGGACATCGTCGTCGGCTCCTGGTGCGGGAAGAAGTTTCAGCCCGAGCGCTTTGCGGCGCGGCCAGGGTTCGACGGCCTGCCCGCGGTGCGGACCGGCTGGTTGCGGGAGGTGAAATCCGCGCTGATCCTGCAGCCGGGCCCGGCGGCGCTGACAGACGGACTCGACGCGTTGACCGCCATCGTCGGCCAATGGCGCAATTCTAAAATGTAAAACTCCTTACTTGTGCCTTACTTTTGTCTCTGCGCCTTACCTATTTCTTATTGCAAATCATTCGCAATTGCATTGACGTCCTCGGTTACCGTATGCGAACGTCAGATGCGACCGAACCGGCAATAGACCAGCAAGAAACACCGTCAGGCCGGCTCGCAACGGGAGAAGCGCGCGATGCAAAGCTGGATTCGGGAGCGATTGACCCGGCGAGGCGTGCTTTCCGGCGGGCTCGTCGCGGCCAGCGGGAGCCTGATCGCAGCGGTCGCAGGCGGCCGGAGAGCCGGGGCGCAAAGCGGGCACGACGGCCACCCGTCGTCCACACCCCAGCATCCTCACTATACGCCGGCTGCCGCCGACTCGGCACACGCCCGGGCGCACGGGCCGATGATCTCGGTCGGCGGCGTCGACCGTGCGCGCAACGGGTTCGACCCGTCGGCGATGCTGACGGAGTGGGAAACCGGCGAGGTATCGAAACTCGCGGACGGCAGGACGCTGCGGACGTTCGAGATCGTCGCGGAGGACAAGGAAATCGAGATCGCGCCCGGCATCCTCTTCCCCGCCTGGACCTTCAATGGCCGCGTGCCGGGGCCGTCGCTGCGCGTCACGGAAGGCGAGCGGATCCGCATCGTTTTCCAGAACAACAGCGCACACCCGCACACGATGCATTTTCACGGCATTCACTCGGCGCGGATGGACGGCATCCCCGGCGCCGGCGAGGCGCTGCCCGGCGGTGAATTCATCTATGAGTTCGACGCCCTACCCTTCGGCTGTCACCTCTACCACTGCCACTGGCTGCCCCTGAAGCGGCACATCCACAAGGGCATGTATGCGGCCTTCATCATCGACCCCGATCCGGCGCGGCATCCCGAGCACGAGGGCATTGCGCGTTCTCGCCTGCTCGGCACGCCGGAGAACAAGGAGTGGCAAGAGTTCGTGATGGTGATGAACGGTTTCGACACGGACTTCGACAACGAGAACGACATCTACGCCGTCAACACCGTTGCGCATCACTTCTCGAAGCATCCGATCAAGATCGATCGCCGACGGCCGGTGCGTATCTATCTTGTCAATGCGCTCGAATTCGACCTGATCAATTCATTTCATCTGCACGCGAATTTCTTCGACTACTACGATCATGGCACCACGCTGACGCCCACGCTGCGGACCGTGGACACGATCATGCAGTGCCAGGCGCAGCGCGGCATCCTCGAGTTCACGTTCAAGGACCACGAGACCGGCCTCTACATGTTCCATGCGCATCAGTCCGAGTTCGCCGAGCTCGGATGGATGGGCATGTTCGAAGTCGTCGAGGCGACCGCATGAACAAGCCGCTGCAAGAGGCGACGCCTCCCGCCAAGGCGACGCCGAGGGCAAGCGCGCGGGACTATCTCTGGTTCGCGCTGCCGCTCATCGCGCTCGTTGCGGCGTCCGTGTGGCTCATTGCCGGTGACTGGCTGCGCGCGTTCGACGTCGGCGCGCCCCCGGTCGAAAAGCTTACTTTCGAGCGGACGATGCTCGACAGCGACGGTATTCATCTCTCCGTGCGTGCAGGCGGTTCGGAACCCGTCACGATCGCGCAGGTGACGGTCGACGACGCGTTCTGGGCCTTCACGCAGGAACCGCCGGGGCCCATCGACCGGCTGGGCACGGCATGGCTGCACATTCCCTATCCGTGGGTGCTCGGCGAAGCGCATGAGATCAAGGTGCGCACCAAATCGGGCGTGGCCTTCGCAAAGACGATCGAGGTGGCCGTTCCGACGCCCAAGCCGCAAGTCGGACAGTTGCAGCCGCAGGCGCTTCTCGGGCTGTTCGTCGGCGTCATCCCCGTCGCCATCGGCATGCTTTTCTTTCCGGTGCTGCGCAGCTTCGGCAGCAGACACCTGAACTTCGTGCTGGCGCTAACGATCGGCCTGCTCGCATTCCTCTTCATCGATACGCTCAAGGAAGGTCTGGAGATCGCGGCGAAGGCGGCGGAAGCGTTCCAGGGCACGGCCATGGTGCTCGCCGCCGCTGCGGCTGCCTTTCTTGTGCTGATGGTCGTCGGACGCCGCCACGGCACGCCGAGCGGCCTTGCGCTCGCGACCTATATCGCGCTCGGAATCGGGCTGCATAATTTCGGCGAGGGACTGGCGATCGGTGCGGCGTTCGCCGCCGGCGTCGCCGGGCTCGGCACGTTCCTTGTCCTCGGCTTCACCTTCCACAACGTAACCGAGGGCATCGGCATCGTCGCGCCGCTGGTCGAGAAGCGGCCGGCGCTGCCGGTCTTCATCGGGCTCGCCGCGCTGGCCGGCGTGCCGGCGATTCCCGGCATCTGGCTCGGCAGCGTCTCATTCGAGCCGCAATGGGCGGCGCTGGCCCTGGCCATCGGTACCGGTGCGATCCTGCAAGTGATCGTCGAAGTCGGCGCCTATCTCCTGCGCCACGCACAACGTTACGGCGAGACCTGGCTGTCTCCGGCAACGCTCGCCGGATTCGTGATCGGACTCGCGGTTATGTATTTCACGGGATTCTTCGTGAAGATCTAGATTGAAGATCAGCCGAGCGCGAAGTCGACGACGAGCTTGACATTGAGCGCAATGATGATCGCGGCGGTCGCAGAAGCGAGCACGATCGCCCAGGCCGGCGCGCGGAGCTCGCCCATCTTCCTGCGATCGGCGGTGAACATCACCAGCGGCACGACGGCGAACGGAAGCTGGAGACTGAGCACGACCTGGCTGAAGATGAGGAGCTGAGCCGTTCCGGATTCGCCATACAGAACGGTCACGACCGCCGCCGGTACGATGGCTATTCCCCGCGTAATCAGACGCCGGGCCCAGCCGGGAAGGCGCAAGTCGAGGAACCCCTCCATCACGATCTGCCCGGCAAGCGTCGCCGTGACCGTCGAGTTCAGCCCGCAGGCCAGAAGCGCGATCCCGAATAAGGTCGGCGCGATCGCAGAGCCGAGCAACGGCGCGAGGAACGAATGCACCTGATCCAGTTCCGCTACATCGGTCTGACCTGTCTTGTGGAACGTCGCGGCCGCCAAGATCAGGATCGATGCATTGATCAGCAATGCAAACATCAAGGCGATCGTCGAATCGACGGTCGCGAGCTGGATCGCTTCACGCTTCTCCTCAACCGAATCGCCGAACCGGCGGGTTTGTACGACGCCGGAATGAAGATAGAGATTGTGCGGCATCACGGTCGCGCCAAGAATGCCAAGCGCCAGGTACAGCATTTCGGGATTGGTGACGATCTCGGTGGTCGGCGCGAAGCCGCGGATCACCCCGCCCCAATCGGGATCGGCGAGCGCAATCTGAATCGCAAAGCAGACCGTGATCACGCCAAGCATCGTCACAATGAATGCTTCGACCCAGCGGAAGCCGAGATTCTGCAGCCAAAGGATCAGAAACACGTCGAGCGCCGTGATGATGACGCCGATCTCCAGCGGCAAGCCGAACAGAAGATTCAGGCCGATCGCGGTACCGATCACCTCGGCAAGATCGGTGGCGCAGATCGCGACTTCGGCGAGCAGCCAAAGCGGCCACGAGATCGCGCGGGGAAAGGCGTCCCGGCACGCTTGCGCGAGATCCCGACCGCTCGCGATTCCCAGGCGCGCGCAGAGCGCCTGCAGCAGGATCGCCATCAGGTTGGAAAGCAGCGCGATCGTCAGCAGCGCGTAGCCGAACTTCGAGCCGCCCGCGAGCGAGGTCGCCCAGTTGCCCGGGTCCATGTACCCGACGGCGACAAGGTACCCTGGCCCAAGGAAGGCGATCAGCTTGCGCCAGAACGGGCCGGTAGGCCGCGTGGAGATGGAGCCAAAGACTTCCGCGAGCGGTGGCCGGGTGCGCGCGCGGCGCCAACCCGGATCGATTTTTGCAGCCTCTGTCGGGAGCGATTCCAAGCGTCGAAGCATAATCAAATTCTCTTGAGGGCTATTTATTGCAACTAATTTGCAATTGCAATACCTCTCCTATTCTTGAGATGGCCAGTCTATGCTGGCGGAACCCATTGGAAATCCGCAAGTTTTCCCTTCGTCCACATCGATTGACACCCGGTGCCCCAGGTGATCAGGCTCCGACCTCCTCGCTATTCCCCTTGTCCAAGTCCTCCCGGGTCGAGCGGATGCCCGTGAACACCGGTTTCCTCGGCGAAATGCTGCAGACGATCGCCGACCGCGGCCGCGCCCTGATCGCGCGGCGGCCGCGACGGGCGGCGGGCGAGGTCCGTACCGCGACCCTCATCCAGCGCTGCGAGGAATTGCTGTCGGGCCGCGGCGAGGCGTCGGGCACGGCGCTCGCGCGGGAAATCCTCGGCGACTTCCAGGAGCTGAAGACCGGCGAGCGGATCGGCTTCTTCGAGGCGCTCGCGCTGGAATTCGGGGTCGACCGCGAGCGGCTGATGCGCGCCTGCGAAGCCTATGCACGCGACCCGAGCGAGACGGCGGCGCACGAAGTCCATGACGCCGCCGAGCCGCGCCGGCAGGAGCTCATCCGCCGGCTCAATCTTGCGCCGGGCGGGACCGCGGCGCTCGTCGCCATGCGCGAACAACTAATGGACGCGCTCGCGAACCGGCGCGACCTCGCGCCCGTTGACCGCGATTTCGCCTATCTGCTTTCGTCCTGGTTCAATCGGGGTTTTCTCGTGCTGCGCAGGATCGACTGGTCGTCGCCGGCCAACGTGCTGGAAAAGATCATCCGCTACGAGGCGGTGCATGAAATCCACGACTGGGACGACCTGCGCGCGCGCATCGATTCGCCGGACCGGCGCTGCTACGCGTTCTTCCATCCGGTGATGGTCGACGAGCCGCTGATCTTCGTCGAGGTGGCGCTGACGCGGGAGATCCCGGACGCGATTGCGCCGATCCTTGCCCGCAGCCGCGCGCCGCTCGACCCGCGCGAGGCGACGACCGCGACCTTCTATTCGATCTCGAACACGCAGCGCGGGCTCACCGGCGTCACGTTCGGGAGCTTCCTCATCAAGCAGGTGGTGGAGGAGATTTCGCGCGAGCTGCCGAACCTCACCACGTTCGTGACACTGTCGCCGGTGCCGGGCTTCATGGATTGGCTTGCCGAGGAACGGGCCAAGGCGGATTCCGACGCCATCCATCCCGCCGATGAGCCGGTCCTTGCGATGCTCGACGCGCCGGGATGGCACGCGGACGAACGGGCGACGGAGGCGCTGCGGCCGGTGCTCGGGCCGCTTGCCGCGCATTACTTTCTTGTCGCGCGCACGGTGCGCGGGCGACCGGTCGATCCTGTGGCGCGCTTCCACCTCGGCAACGGCGCGCGGCTCGAGCGCATCAATCTGTTCGCCGACCTGTCGGAAAAGGCGCTCGCGCAATCGGCGGGGATCATGGTCAACTACCAATATGACATCGCCGACATCGAGAAGAACCACGAAGCCTATGCGGAGGCCGGCGAAGTCGTCGCGAGCAGCGCGGTAAAGCGCCTGCTGCGCGCCGAAAAGCCGCAACGCACGCTGGTTGCCCAGTCATGAGCAATCATCTGTTCGACGCCATCGCGGCTGCTATTCCTGACCGCGGCAAGACGCTGATTGAGCTCGGCGACGGGACGCAGATCAGCTACGGACGGTTGTTCGATCTCGTGGAGCGGCTGGCGTCGCATCTCATCCGCGCCGGCGTCGTGCCCGGCGACCGCGTCGCGGTGCAGGTGGAGAAGTCGTGGGAGAATCTCGCGCTTTATCTCGCCTGCGTGCGGGCGGGCGCCGTCTATCTGCCGCTGAACACGGCCTATCCCTTGGCAGAGCTTGAGTATTTCATCGGTGACGCGCAGCCGAGTTTCGTCGTCTGCCGGCCGGAGAGCGAAGCCGGCGTGCGCGGTCTTTGCGCCCGGCTCGGCCGGGCCACGGTGGAGAGTCTCGGCACCCGCGGCGACGGGACGCTCCTCGCTGCCGCCGCCGACGCGCCGATCCGGCCGGTGGTCGACCGCGACGCCGAGGATCTCGCGGCGATCCTCTACACCTCGGGCACCACCGGGCGCTCCAAGGGCGCGATGCTCACGCACGAGAACCTGCTCTCGAACGCGCAGGTGCTCGTCGACTATTGGCGCTTCACCGGCGAGGACGTGCTGCTGCACGCGCTGCCGATCTTCCACACCCACGGGCTGTTCGTCGCCAGCAACGTGATCCTGCTCGCCGGCGGATCGATGATCTTCCTGCCGAAGTTCGACGCCGACGAGGTCGTGCGGCTGTTGCCAAAGGCGACCAGCATGATGGCGGTGCCCACCTTCTATGTGCGGCTGCTCGAGCATCCGGGCTTCACACGCGCGTTGACGAAACATATCCGGCTGTTCACGTCGGGCTCGGCGCCGCTGCTCGCGGAGACGCACCGCGCCTTTTCCGAGCGCACGGGACACGCGATCCTCGAACGCTACGGCATGACTGAAACCAACATGAACACGTCGAACCCCTATGACGGCGACCGCATCCCGGGCACGGTCGGCTTCCCGCTGCCGGGGGTCGAACTGCGCGTCGCCGACGTGGAGAGCGGGCGCGTGCTGCCGCAGGGCGAGGTCGGCGTGCTGGAGGTGCGCGGCCCCAACGTGTTCAAGGGCTACTGGCGGATGCCGGAGAAGACGCAGGCCGAATTCCGGCCGGACGGCTTCTTCATCACCGGCGACGTCGGCAGGATCGACGAGCGCGGCTACGTGCACATCGTCGGCCGCGCCAAGGATCTCGTCATCACCGGCGGCTACAACGTCTATCCGAAGGAAGTGGAGACGGAGATCGACGCGATCGCTGGCGTCGTCGAATCCGCGGTGATCGGGCTGCCGCACCCGGATTTCGGCGAGGGCGTCACCGCCGTGGTCGTGCGCGAAAAGGGCGCGAACCTCGGCGAGGAAGACGTGATTTCGGCGCTCGCGGACCGGCTGGCGAAATTCAAGCAGCCAAAGCGCGTGTTCTTTGTCGACGAACTGCCGCGCAACACCATGGGCAAGGTGCAGAAGAACGTGCTACGCGACACTTATGCCGGCACCTACGAGCGCGGCGCGGCCTGAGCGTCAGGTCTTGAATCGCGGGTCGAGATAGTCGCGCAGGCTGTCGCCGAACAGATTGAAGGCAAACACCGCAAGGCTGATGGCGATGCCGGGGAACAGGATCATCCACGGCGCCTCGCGATAGAAGTCCGCGGCGTTACCCGACAGCATCAGCCCCCAGGCCGCCGTGGGCTCGGTCACGCCCAGCCCGAGGAAGGACAGCGAGGCTTCGAGCAGGATCGCCTGGGCGATGAAGGCCGTGAACATGATGAGGTAGGGCGCAACCACGTTCGGCGCCATGTGGCGGAAGATGATGCGGCGGCTGGAATAGCCGGCAGCGCGCGCGGCATCCACATAGGGCATGACGCGCGCCGAGAGCGCCGCGGCGCGCACGACGCGGGCGACGCGCGGCAGGATCGGGATCGCGATCGCGAAGATCAGGTTCACGTCGACGCCGGCGACCACGGTCTTGGGGAGCGCCGCCACGACCACGAGCGCCAGCACGATGATCGGGAAGGCCAGGAGCACATCGACGAAGCGCTGGATCCAGTCGTCGATCTTGCCGCCAAAATAGGCGGAGGCGACGCCGAGGATGGCACCGAGCGTGGCGCCGAGAAACGACGAGGAGAAGCCGATCACCAGCGCGGTGCGCGACCCGTGGATGATGCGGGAAAAGATATCGCGGCCGTAGGCGTCGGTGCCCATCCAGTGCTCCCAGGAGGGGGCGGCGAGGATCGAGGCGAAGTCGATGTCGAGCGGATTATAGGGTGAGACGAGCTCGGAGAAGACGCCGGCAAACATCATCACGACGATGACGACGAAGCTTACGGCGCCGAGCGGCTGCTGCCGGCAGAACTCGACGATCGTGCTGCGGCGCTTGAACTTCACCGCGGGGGCGAAAACTGCCCGCGCGACGCTTGCCATGTCACTGGTACCGGATGCGCGGGTCGAAAACCGCATAGAGGAGGTCGACAGCCGGCCGCCCCGCTTCCCTTCTGCTTGGCGGCGCCTGTTGCTACATGCGCGAGGGCAGGAACAGCGACAGGGAGGGAAACGCGACGAGCAGCACAAGCCGGATCAGGTCGACGACGATGAAAGGCATCACGCCCTTGTAGATCGTCTGCAGCGAGACATCGTGCGCGATCGAGTTGATGACGAATACGTTCATGCCGATCGGCGGCATGATCATACCGAGCACCACGACCATCACGATGATGACGCCGAACCAGATCGGGTCGAAGCCCAGCCCGGTGATCACCGGAAAAATCACGGGCACCGTCAGCAGCACCATGGCGAGCTCGTCCATGATGGCACCGAGCAGGATATACATCAGCAGGATCAGCGCGAGGACCCCGTAGGGGCCGATCGGCAGGCTGAGCAGAAACGCGCTGAAATTCTGCGTCGTCTGCGTGATCACCAGGAAATAACCGAACAGGAAAGCGCCGATCACGATCGTAAAGATGGCGGCGCTCGTCCGCACGCTCTCCACCAGGCATTGCATGATCGACGCCACCGAGAGCCGCCGGCGCGCAAGGCCGATCAGGAACGCGCCGCTCGCTCCCATCGCCGCGCCTTCCGTCGCGGTGAAGAGACCGCCATAGAGACCGCCCATCACGAACACAAAGAGCAGCCCGACCGCCCAGATCGGCTTGAGCGAAATGAACCGCTCGCTCCAGCCCACGCGCTTGCCGCGCGGCATCAGTTCCGGACGCAGATAGCCGACCGCCTGCACGGCGACGATATACAGGATGGCGCCGAGGATGCCGGGAATGACTCCGGCGATCAGCAGCCGTGAAATGTCCTCCTCCGTCAGGATGCCGTAGATGGCGAACATCACCGACGGCGGGATCATGATGCCGAGCGTGCCGCCGGCGGCGATCACGCCGGTCGCGAGGCCCGGATCGTAGCCGGCGCGGCGCATTTCCGGCAGCGCCACGTTGGTCATGGTTGCGGCCGTCGCCACGGAGGAGCCGTTGATCGCCGCAAAGCCCGCACAGGCGGTGACCGTCGCCATGGCCAGGCCGCCGCGGCGATGCCCGAGCCAGGCGTTGCTCGCCTCGAACAGCTCGCGGCTCATGCCCGACGCCGTCGCGAAGGCGCCCATGAGAATGAACATGGGAATGATCGCCAGGTCCCAGTCGGTCGTCACCCGGATCGGCGACTGGGCCAACAGGTTGAGGGCAGGTCCCGTGCTTGCGAGCACGCCGAAGCCGGCGACACCGACGATGCCCATCGCGACGCCGATGGGCACGCGAACGGCCATCAGGGCGAACAGACCGACGAACCCGAGAATCGCAATCAGTTCCTGGGTCATTGGGGCATCACCGCGGGAGCGAAATTATTCGTAGGACGGCATCGCTTCGGTGTCGTCCATGCCCCGCAGGAGCCGGACGATCCGAACGACCATCAGGGCCGTGGCGCTGAAAATGCCGAGCGCCGCAACGAAATGAAACGGCCAGATCACCATCCGCAGGTCGAAGGTGCTTTCGCCGCTGAGATAGCCGCTACGCACTTTCTCTACGAGCATCCAGGAAAAGACGAGAAGAAAGGCGAGCAGAATGAGGCTCGCGGCGATGTCGATCCACCGGCGGGCCCTTGGTCCGGCCCATTCCCAGAGGATGTCCACCTTGATGTGGCGATTGTGGTAGCTCGCGCCCGCGATGCCCCAGAAGATCATCACGCCCAGCATCAGGCGGGAGAGATCGTACCAGTCCGGAATCGCGTAGGTGAACAGCGCCCGCAACGCGATGCTGAGGAAAACAAGCACGGTGACGGCGGCGAGAAATATCGCCGCCGTCCGTTCGATGCCGTCGATGAAGCGGTCGACGGCGTTACGCATGCGCACGCCCCGGCGCATCAATAGGCTGCGTTCTGTTTCTTCAGCTCTTCCTTGAGCGCGTTCAGCGTTGCGGCGGGGTCGATGCCAGCCTTTTTCGCGCCTTCAGCCCAGGTCGCGGCCAGCGGCTCGGACGCCTTCTTCCACTGATCCACCTGCGCGTCGGTCAGCTTGTAGACCGTGTGTCCCTGCGCCGTACGCAGCTTGTCCCGGCCCGACGCCTCGTAGTCTGCCCACGGCGTGGCAACCTTCGCCGCCCATTCCGGCGTGCAATGATTGTCAATCACCTTCTTCTGCGCGTCGGACATCTCATTGTACTTCGCCTTGTTGATCACCCAGGCAAAGGTCGTCGCGTAAAGCGGCACGTCCTGATGGAACTTGACCGCGCTGTCGAGCTTGAACAGCAGGACCGACCCCCAGGGGAACGTGATCGCATCGGCCACGCCGCGCTCCAGCATTTCGCGCGCTTCCGGCGCGGAGCCGTGCGCGTTGGTGCCGCCCAGCAGGGTGACGAAGGACGCCATCGTGGCGTGCGCGGGCCTGATCTTCATGCCCTTGACCTGATCCGGCGTCTCGATCTTCTTCTTCGAATGCAGCGCGCCGGGGTCATGGGCGAAGGCAAGGCAGAACTTGACGTCCTTCATCTCCTCCCCGGCATATTTGCGATACCAAGTGTCCAGCGCGACCGAGCCGCCCTTGGCGTTCGACATCAGGAAGGGAAGCTCGCCCGCCGCGATGATCGGGAACCGTCCCGGCTGATAGCCCGGATTGATGTAGGTCACGTCGGCGATGCCATCGCGCGCCATGTCATAGTGGTCGATGGCCTTGCCGAGCTGTTGCGCGGGGAACACCTTGGACTTGATCGTGCCGTTCGAAGCCTTCTCAATCGACGCGCCCCAGTCCTTGAGCGCTTTCTGCAACGGGTGGGCAGGCGGAACCCAATGGGACAGCCGCAGCTCGAATGTCTTGTCCTGTGCTGCAGCGGTTCCACCCACGGCAATCGCGGCCATGAGCGCGGCTGCCGATATCGTCAGATTCGAGAATTTTGAAAGCATGTCGTTTTCTCCTCCGCCATCATTGTTCTTGGACCGATATCGGTCCTTTTGTTTCAAGCCTTACGGCAGATGGGTCCGGCCTGCAATAGTTGGGAGTTAAACTATTCTGCCCGGAGGCCGCCTCTGATATATTCCCGGCGGCCCGTTGAGAGACCAATTGTGGCCCGGAGAGGTGTGTGTGGTGGCCGAATTGAACATTCTCGGGAACGGACCGGCAAGAACCCGGCGGACTGAGGCAAAGGCGAGCAGCGGCGTCGATCTCGGCCCGCTGGAAGGCTGGATCGGCTTTCATCTGCGGCTCGCGCAGAACGCTTCGTTTCAGGCATTCGCACGCGAGGCGCGCGGCATCGATCTCAGTCCCGGCCGGTTCGCGGTGCTGATGCTGATCGGCCGCAATCCCGGCATCTCGCAGACGGCGTTGAGCCGCGCCAATGCGCGTGACAAATCCTCGCTCACGCCGGTGCTCGACGATCTAGAGCGGCGCAAGCTGATCAAACGCACGCGCACGCGGCGCGACCGCCGCAGCTATCAACTGACGCTGACGCCCGCCGGCGACCGGCTCCTGCAGCAACTCACCGCCTGCGCCGAACGGCACGACGCCAATCTCGACCGCATCATCGGAACCAAGAACAAGGCGCGGTTCTTGCAAACCTTGAAGAAGCTGATCGCCGAACTTGCCGGGGACGAGAGAGCGAACGGCGCTTCCCGCGAGCGCGACTGACGCTGGAGAATGTGATGGCTGAAGTCTCCTTCCATTCGGAAATCCAGGGCCTGCGGCTCGGCAATGGCGAGACCTTCTATGGCGAGGGGATCCTTGCGGTGACGAAGGCGCTGCTGCAATCGGGCGTCGCCTATGTCGGCGGCTACCAAGGCGCGCCGGTGACGCATCTCCTCGACGTGCTGGTGCAATCGGGCGAGATGCTCGAGGAGCTCGGCATTCATCTCGAGACCTGCACCAACGAGGCCGCGGCGGCGGCGATGCTCGGCGCCTCGATCAATTATCCGCTGCGCGGCGCGGTATGCTGGAAGTCGATCGTCGGCACGAACGTCGCATCGGACGCGCTCTCCAACCTCGCTTCGGCGGGCGTGGTCGGCGGCGCCATGATCATCGTCGGCGAGGACTACGGCGAAGGCGCCAGCGTCATCCAGGAGCGCACGCACGCGGTCGCGCTGAAGTCGTCCATGTGGCTGCTCGATCCGCGGCCGGAGCTGCCCACCATCGTGCGGCTCGTGGAAAAAGGCTTCGAGCTTTCGGAAGCGTCGAACACGCCGGTCATTCTGGAGCTGCGCGTGCGCGCCTGCCACGTGTTCGGCTCGTTCGAGGCGAAGGACAACGTGGCGCCCGCCTATTCGGCGAACAACCGGCTGGCGCCGGCGAAGTTCCAGTACAATCGCCTCGCGCATCCGCCGGTGACTTTCCCGCAGGAAGTGGCGAAGTTCGAGCACCGGCTGCCGGCCGCGCGCAAGTTCATCCTCGAGCACAAGCTGAACGAACGCATCGGGCCGGAGCGCGGCGACATCGGCATCATCGTGCAGGGCGGGTTGTTCAACGCGCTCAATTCGCGGCTGTCGCTCGCGGGCCTCTCCGACGCCTATGGCGACGTGCAACTTCCGACGCTCGTCCTCAACGTCACGCACCCCTTGGTGCCGGAGGAGATCACGAGCTTCTGCGCGGGCAAGCGCGCGGTGCTGCTCGTGGAGGAAGGCTCGCCGGATTTTATCGAGCAGTCGATCGCGCACATTCTGCGCAAAGCCGACCTCAACACCAAACTGCACGGCAAGGATTTCCTGCTCATGGCGGGCGAATACACCCCGCTCGTGCTGGGCAAGGGGCTCGCGCAGTTCCTCGCCGCCTATGGCCGCAAGAACGAGCCGCTCGAGGACTGGATCGCGGGCGTCGAGCAGCGGAACGGCGAAGTGGCGAAGGCGCTCTCGACAGCGCTGCCGCCGCGGCCGCCGACCTTCTGCACCGGCTGCCCGGAGCGGCCGATCTTCTCGGCAATGAAGATTCTCAAGAAGGAAATGGGGCCGGTGCATGTGGCGGTCGACATCGGATGTCATGCGCTCGCGACCTTCCCGCCGTTCAGCCAGGGCAACTCGATCCTCGGCTACGGCATGTCGCTCGCCTCGGCGGCGGCGGTCTCCGGCACGCAGGAGCATCGCCCGGTGTCGATCATGGGCGACGGCGGCTTCTGGCATAACGGGCTGCTTTCCGGCGTCGCGGGCGCAGTGCTCAATAAGGATGACGAGATCCTGATCGTCATGAACAACGGCTATTCCAGCGCGACCGGACAGCAGGACCTGCCGTCGAGCGCGCCGGAGGACGACGGCCGCGGGCGTGGCGTCGACATCGAGGACGCCGTGAAAAGTCTCGGCGTGCGCTGGATCAAGCGCGTGCGCACCTATGGCGTGGCGAACGTCGTGAAGACGCTGCGCGAAGCGCTGCAGACGCCGGATGACGGCCTCAAGGTCATCATCGCTGATGGCGAGTGCCAGCTTGCGCGCCAGCGCCGCATCCGGCCGGAGCGGGCGCGGCTCGCGGCGGCAGGCAAGCGGGTGGAGCGCAACCGCTTCTGGGTCGATCCCGAGGTCTGCACCGGCGACCATTCCTGCATCCGGCTGTCCGGCTGCCCCTCGCTCACGGTGAAACCGAACGAGGACCCGCTGCGCACCGATCCCATCGCGCACGTGAACAACGATTGCGTGGGCTGCGGCCTTTGCGGCGAGGTGAGCCACGCGGCGCAGCTCTGCCCGTCGTTCGCCGAGATCAACGTGATCGAGAATCCGAACCTGTGGGACCGCGCGCGCCATCGTGTCTCACAGGCGCTGATCCGACTGTTCGGTGGCGGACAGGGCCGGCAGGCGGCGCCCGCCGCCGAACCGACGCTCGTTCCGGCGGAGTAGATCATGAGCGATGCGAAACCCATTCGGCTCCTGATCGCAGCACTCGGCGGCGAAGGCGGCGGCGTGCTCGCCGGCTGGATCTCCAATGCGGCGAACGCGAGCGGCCATTTCTCGCAACGCACGTCGATCCCCGGCGTCGCGCAGCGCACCGGCGCCACGACCTACTACATCGAAATCCTCGAAGGCGGCGCCAAGGCGCGCGGACAACGGCCGGTGCTCGCGCTCAACGCCGCACCCGGCGAAGTGGACCTCGTGGCGGCGAGCGAGTTGCTCGAAACCGTGCGCACGATCCAGGCGGGCTATGTCAGCCCCGACCGCACCTTCCTGATCGCGTCGCAGAGCCGCGTGTTCACGGTCGACGAGAAGTCGGCGATGGGCGACGGCCGGCTCGATCCGGAGCGGATGGAAAGCGTCGCGCGCAAGTTCGCGAAGGAGGCAGTGATCGCCGATTTCGCGGCCGCCGCCGCGGCGGCACGCTGCCAGCCGAATGCTGTGCTGCTCGGCGCGATCGCCGGCTCCGGCAAGCTGCCGATTCCGGTGGAAACATTCCGGGCGGCGATCGAGGCAGAGGGCAAGGCGGTCGAGGCCAACCTGCGCGGCTTCGAGGCGGGCCTGCAGATCGCCGCGGGCGCGGCGGCGCCGGCTCCGGAGCGCGATGTGCCGGCCGGCCCGGCCCGGACCGAGACCGCAGGCGAGATCGAAACGCGGGCGAGAAAATCGCTGCCCGTCGTTGCCGCGAACATCGCAGCCGAAGGCGTGCGGCGCCTGCTCGACTATCAAGGGCCGGAATATGCCTCGCTCTATCTCGACCGGCTCGAGCGCTTCGCCGCGAAGCCCGGGATCGACGCGACGCTCGTCCGCGAGCTGGCGCGGCACCTGGCGGTGCGCATGAGCTTCGAGGACACGATCCGCGTCGCGCAACTGAAGCTCAGGGGCGGCCGCGTCGGCCGGCTGCGCGACGAGGCGAAAGTGCGCGAGCGCGACATCGTCGAGATCACCGAATTCCTGAAGCCGGGGCCGGAGGAGATCTTCTCGCTGCTGCCGCCCGCGCTCGGGCGCGGCGTGCTGCGGCTCGTCGCGCGCATGGGCTGGATGGAAAAGTCTTTCCCCATGAAAGTGCGGACGACGCGCGTGGGCGGGTTCCTGCGGCTGCAGATGCTCGCAAAGCTGCGCGGTTTTCGTCCGCGCACGCTCCGCTACGCCGAAGAACAGGCATGGATCGAGCGCTGGCTCGGGCTGGTCGAGCGCGCGGCGGCCGTCGATGTCGAGGCGGCGCGCGAAGTGGTGGAGACCGCGCGGCTCGTAAAGGGCTATGGCGAGACCTACAAGCGCGGCCGCGGCAACTGGGACCGCATCGCGGCAGAAATCATCGAGCCGTTCCTCGCCGGGCAGTTGCCGGCCGGTCAATTCGCGGATGCGGTGCTGCAGTCGCGGCTTGCGGCGCTCGCCGACCCCGATGGCGCGCGGCTCGGAAACGTGATCGAATCCGTGCGGTCGCTGTCCGCCGAGCGGCGGATCGCCGCCGAGTGAGCAAGCCATGCGCAAGGTGAAGATCGTTCCCGAAGCCGAGGACGAATATCGCGTCCGGCCCGATCCGGACGACCCGAAGCTCACGGTGCGCGTCGCAGGCGTCGATCAGACCGGCGCGCGGGTCAAGACCGGCGTCGTGGTCGAGCGGCCGCTCACGATCTTCCTGAACCGGCAGGAGATCGTCACCGCGATGACGATCGGGGATTATCCGGAATATCTCGCGCTCGGATTCCTGTTGAATCAGAATATGTTGCGGCTGGACGACGTGGTGACTGCGGTCGAGTGCGACGACGACCTCGAGGTGGTGGTCGTGCGCACGAAGCGCGCTACCGATTACGAAGAGAAGCTGAAGAAGAAAGTGCAGACCTCGGGCTGCGCGCAGGGCACCGTGTTCGGCGACCTGATGGAGGCGATCGAGAACGCGAGCCTGCCGAAGGCGGAGCTGCGCACATCGTGGCTTTACGCCCTGACCCACAAGATCAACACGACGCCGTCGCTCTATCTCGAAGCGGGCGCGATCCACGGCTGCGTGCTGTGCGAACAGGACCGGCCGCTCGTCTATATGGAGGACGTCGGCCGGCACAACGCGGTCGACAAGATCGCCGGCTGGATGTTCAGGAACAACGTCCGGCCGGACGACAAGATCTTCTACACGACCGGCCGGCTCACCTCGGAGATGGTGATCAAGACGGTGCGCATGGGCATCCCGATTCTGGTGTCGCGGTCGGGCTTCACCGCCTGGGGCGTCGAGCTTGCGCGCAAGGCCGGACTCACGCTGATCGGCCGCGCGCGCGGCAAGCGGTTCCTCGCGCTCTCCGGCGAGGAACGCATCGTGTTCGACCAGGACCTGCGCTACGTCGAGGACGAGAGCGCGAAGCATCGGCGCAAAGCCGCGGTGCATGAAGACTGAATCTTCTCCGACGCTCGGCCTCGTGCTTGCCGGCGGCCTTGCGCGCCGCATGGGCGGCGGCGACAAGGCGCTGCTTACGATCGGCGGCGTGACGATCCTCGACCGCGTGCTCGCGCGGCTCAAGCCGCAATGCGCGGACATCATCCTCAACGCGAACGGCGACCCCGCGCGCTTTGCCCGCTTCGGCCTGCCGGTCGTGGCCGACGACATTCCGGATTTTGCCGGACCGCTCGCGGGGATTCTCGCGGGACTTGACTGGGTAGCGAAGCACGCGCCTGAGATCGAATGGATCGCGAGCGTGCCGGGCGACTGCCCGTTCGTGCCGCGCGATCTCGTTCCGCGGCTGCACGCGGCGCGCGTCGAGGCGGGAACGCTGCTCGCCTGCGCGAAGTCTGGCGACTGGCGGCATCCGGTCGCCGGCCTGTGGCCGGTCTCGCTGCGCGCCGATCTTCGCCATGCGCTGATGCACGAGGGACTTCACAAGATCGAGATCTGGACCGCGCGCCACGGCATCGCACTCGCGGAATGGCCGGACAAGCCGGTCGATCCGTTCTTCAACGTCAACCGGCCGGAGGATCTGGCCGAAGCAGAGCGTCTTTTGGCGCAACACCCGAACTGCTGAATACCGGGCGGCGCGCGCCCGGAAGAGCCCGTTCGGCGCTCAGCCAACAAGCGCCGCGTAGGAGAGAAAGCCGACGGTGGATCCGGGCTCCACCTCGACCCGGTCCTCCAGCAACTCGGCGAGGCCGTCGGTCTCCGTCAGCGAGGTGATCACGCCCGCGCCGTCCTGCGGGTGCTTCACCGCTTCGATAACGCCGTCCGCACCGCGGCGCAGGCCGACGCGAACATATTCGCGGCGGCCTTTCTTCTTCCTGTATTTGAAGGCCGCCCGCACGGGCAGTGCGCTTGCGGGTGTTGCCTCGGCGCCGGCGAGCCGCTGGATGAGCGGCCGCGCCACATGCACGAAGGTGACGAACACGGCGACCGGGTTGCCCGGGAGCCCCGCGAACGCGGTGCCGCGCACGACGCCCATGGCGACCGGACGTCCCGGCTTGATCGCAAGCCGCCAGAACACGAGCTTGCCAACCTGCTCGACCGCGGCCTTGACGTGATCCGCGTCGCCCGTGGAGACGCCGCCGGAAGTCAGGATCAGGTCGTGCCCTTCGGCAGCCGCGGCAAGCGCGGGCGCGAGCTCTGCCGGATCGTCCTTGAGGATGCCGAGATCGTGCGGCTCGGCGCCCATCTCGCGGAGCAGCGCCAGCAGGAGATAGCGGTTGGCGTCGTAGAGCGCGCTCGCGCCGAGCGGCTTGCCCGGCTCGACGATCTCGTCGCCGGTGGAGAAGACGGCCACGCGCGGCCTTCGGCGCACTTCGATCTGCGTGCAGCCGATCGCGGCGGCAAGCGCCACGTCCTGCGGTCCGAGCCGCCGGCCGGCCGGGAGCGCAACGGCGCCTTCCGCGATGTCTTCGCCGCGAAGACGGCGGTTGGCGCCGGGCTGCAGGCCAGCGGGCACGATCACCGTCTCGCCGTCGACGCGGCAATCCTCCTGCATGAAAACGGTATCGGCGCCCTTCGGCATCGGCGCGCCGGTGAAGATGCGGATCGCCTCCCCGGCGCCGACCGAAGCTTCCGTGCGGCTACCGGCCTGCATGCGGCCCGCAATCCGGAACCGCGTCTCGCCATCCGCCGCGAGATCGGCATGGCGCACGGCGTAACCGTCGACCGCCGAGTTATCGAATGGCGGCAGCGAGACCTTCGTCCGCAGGTCATGCGCGACGACGCGGCCGAGCGTGTCGGCGAGACCAACCTTCTCCGTCTCGCGCACCGGCGGCACATGCGCCGCCATCAGCGCAGCGGCGTCCTCGATCGCCAGGAGCGTGCCGCCGAAGGCAAAGCAATCGTCGGAGAGCTGCGCCATCAGACCGGCTCCGCATCGGCGGCGATCCGATCGACCGGAATCGATTCGATCATCAGCACATCGGCGATCTTTTCCGCGTCGCCGAGGTCGAGCACAGGAACCCGCGCGGCGGGCACCGGCGCGTCGGAAGCGACGGCGACGATCCAGTCGTCATCGGGATGCAGGAGCGGCTTGCCGACCTCAGCGCGATAGACCTCGAGTTTGGGGTGGGCCTGGCGCTTGTAGCCCTCGACGATCACGAGATCGACGGGCGTGAGGCGCGCGAGCAGATCGTGGAGGCCGGGCTCCTCCTCGCCGCGCAGCTCATGAATATGCGCCCAGCGGCGCGCCGAGGACACGAAGACCTCGGTCGCGCCGGCCGTCCGGTGGGTATGGGAATCCTTGCCCGGAATGTCGACATCGAAGCCGTGATGGGCGTGCTTGACGGTGGACACCCGCAGCCCGCGGGCGACCAGCACCGGGATAACCCGGGCGACGAGGGTGGTTTTGCCGGAGCCGCTCCAGCCGGCGAGCCCGATGATGCGCATGGCGGTCTTATAGCAAAACGGCCGGCGTCCAGGGGTCGGATTCAGGAGGCGGATGGAAGCATCTGTTCCAAATCAGACGGCGGCGGGGCGCATGCCGAGCGCGGCGATCTTCTCGCGCACTTTGGAATTGCGCAAAGCGGCAAGGAACGCCTGCACTGCCGGGCGGTCGCGCCGCGCTTCGACGAGCAGGAAGTCGTAATGTTCCGGCGCGAGCGGCAGGAAGCCGAGGCCATAGAGCCGCGCCACGGATTCGATGGCGACGCCCCAGTCGGCGCGGCCCTGCGCGACGGCCGCGGCGACGGCGTTGTGCGAGCGCGGCTGGTTGCCGTAGCCCGACGGCCGCGCGCCGCCCAACAACTGGTCGATCAGCACGCGCGTGCCGGCGCCGGCATTGCGGTTGACCATGATGCAGGCCGGATCGGCCAGCGCGGATTTGACGGCCTCGGCAGCGGCCTTGCCCTCGAAGCGTGCGTCGCACTGACGATATACGATGCCCTGCATGCGCTCCCAGCCGCGGACGAGAGAAAGGCCGGGCTCGAGGAGATGCTCGTTATATTTGCCGCTCGCAGGATCCATCAGGTGCACGGGCGCGAGATCGCATTCGCCGCGCCGGGCGGCGGCAACGCCGCCCTGACTGCCGACGGCAATGCGGCGGGTCGTGAACCCCTGCTCCGCCAATCGTCCGAGCATTGCATCGAGCGCCACGCAGTGGCTGCCGGTCAGCACGAGATCGGGCACACGCACCGACTTGCCGAGCAGCGTCACCGGCGCGTGCGTGCCGGCGTCGATGCTGCCCGTCAGCGCATCGACCTCGATGAAGCCGTCGGCTTCCGAGAAGGCCGTGACCGCGCCCGAGCCTTTGCCGATCGGAAACGCAACGGGGCCGCTCTCGCCCGCCACGAGCGCCACCAGCGCGAATTCCTTGCGCCCGAGCTCGGACGGCAGGCGCACGGGGATCGTCGCCTCGACGCTTTCCGCGGCTTCGGGCGGAAGACCGGCGAACGCCCGCAAGACCGGCGCGACATAGGCGTGAAAGGTGAAGATCGCCGAGGTCGGAAAGCCGGGGAGCACGATCACCGGCGTCTTGCCGATGACGGCGAGGCAAAGCGGCTTGCCGGGCTTGAGCGCGACGCCGTGCACGAGAATGCCAGGCTTGCCGAGCTTCGAGACCACGCGATGGGAGAGGTCGCCCGCACCCTTTGAAGTGCCGCCGGAGAGCACCACCATGTCGCAGTCTGTCAGGACATGGCGGATGGCCTTGTCGAGCACGGCTTCATCATCGGGAAAGGCGCCAAACTGGACCGCCTCGCCACCGGCTTCGGCCACGGCGGCGGCGATGATCGCGCCATTGCTGTCATAGACGGTGCCGGGTGCAAGCGGCTTGCCCGGCTCGGTCAGCTCGTTGCCGGTGGAAAGCACCGCCACCTTCGGCTTGCGCACGACCTCGACCAAGGCAAGGCCGCAGGCGGCCAGCATGCCGATCTCACGCGAGCCGATCTGCACGCCGCGGCGAAGCAGCGTCTCGCCGCGGGCGATGTCGGAACCGGCATAGGATACGAACTGTCCGGGCGAAACGGCGCGGCGCAGCTCGATGGCGGGCCCTCTCTCCGTCTCGACGAGATCGGTCCATTCGATCATGACGACGGCATCGGCGCCGCGCGGCAGCATGCCGCCCGTCGCAATCGCGGTCGCGGTGCCGGGCGCGACAGTGAGCGAAGGTGCCGCGCCGCAGGTGAGCACCTCCGCATTGAGGAGCAGCCGGCGCGGTCTTGCATCGCTCGCGCCGGCCGTGTCGGACGCGCTGACGGCGAAGCCGTCGACGTTCGAGCGGTCGAACGGCGGCGCGTCGACCGCGGCTTCGATGTCGTGCGCGAGCACGCGGCCGAGCGCGTCCGCGAGGGCGACCGTCTCGGCGCCGAGCGGAGCGAGATCGAGATGCCGCTCGAACCTCGCCTTCGCTTCTTCCGCCGACACCACTTCGAGGAACTGCTCCTGCCGCGCGGCGGCGCGCACGGCATCGAGGAGCTTGCCGGGCGGAAGAGGAAATTTCCGGGTGCGGTCGCTGCTCACGGAAGCAGCCTCATATCGACGGCGGCGCCGACGGAGAAGCCTTCGCTTTCGGGCGGCACGAGGACCCAGCCGTTCGCGCGCACGAGTGCGGCAAGCGAGAAGAGCCCGGTGCCGAGCGGTTCGGCCTCGCTGCCGGTATGACGAGCGAACACGGCCTCGGCAAGACCGACGGTCGAGGCGATCTTCCGCGCAAGCCGCACCGGGATTTTGATGTCGCTCTCCGTGCATGCCGCCAGCCGCCGCAGGAGCGGATGGCCGACCATGAGAAACGCCGCCAGCGCCGCATCGAGGCGGCCGGGCAGCATCAGGACCGGCCGCGCGTCGATCATGCCAAACGCCGCCGTCTCGCCGGGCGCAATGCCGATGCCGTGAACCTCGACCCTGCCGACGCGGGCAAGCGTCTTTACGCTCGCGTCGCGGCGGCCGCTGCCGGTGCCGCCAACCGTGACGACGGCGTCGCAAGCCCGATCGAGCAAAGCAGATTCCAGGGAGGACGCCTGCGCGACTTCGGCGACGCATCCCTCCGCTTCGATGGCGCGGGCGAGCAGCGGCGAGAGCGTGTCCGCGGCGCTTCGCGTGGGAACGCTCGCGCAGAAAATCTTCACGCGCGGCCAGCGCACGCCGAGCGACGCGATCCCCGCCGCGCGGAGAATGGCGGCGTCGCCTGGACGCAGCCGCGCACCCTCGCGCCGCAACACGTCGCCGCGCGCGGCGTCGGCGCCCGCCGGGAGCACGCCTTCGCCCGGCACGGCCGGCCCATGCGCTTCGGCGCCGGTCTTCGTCACGGCGACCGCGTCGAGCGGGAGGATGGCGTCGGTACCCGGTGGCATCCGCTCGCCGGTCTCGACCCAGGGGGGCGCGGGCGAAAGCAGCACCGGCGCGTAGGGACCGGCGTCGGCTACCTGTTCGGCCGCGACCGCCCAGCCGTCGCGGACCGCGATTGCAGCAGGCGGCAGATCGGCGGGGGCGACTGCATCGGCGGCGAGCGTCGCGCCCACGGCGCCGGCCGGGTCGATATCCCTGGGCGCGACGGGCCGCACCACGGCCTCGATGCGCGCCAGCACGTCGGGGAGCGGCGCGAGCCGGGTAATCCGCTGCAAGGCCTCGGTCGGCGGGCTCATGGCACCATGTCTAGCCGAACGCCGGAGGGGCCGGTAGCAGCCGCGAAAAGCCTGATTCTGCTATAGGTCCCGGCATGGCCGAGACGAACCTCAATCTGCGGGGGCTGAAATGCCCCCTGCCCGCGCTGAAGACCCGCAAGGCCCTCACCCGCCTTGCGTCGGGCGATGAGCTCGTGGTCGAGTGCACGGACCCGCTCGCCGGCGTCGACATCCCGAACCTCCTACGGGAGACCGGCGACGCGCTCCTCGATACGCACAGGCAGCCGGACTTGATCGTATTCCGCATTCGGAAAAAATAGCGCAGTTGGCTGGAGGGCCCGGCGTGAAGCTGCTGATCTCTGCGACGCTTGCGGCCGCGCTCGGCGCGGCGCTGCCGGCGTCTGCGCAGGACAAACTGCCGATCTTCGACGCACACCTGCATTACAACTGGGAGCCGAAGCCGTTCTATCCGGTCGAGAAGGTGCTCGACCTCTTCCGCAGGAACGGCGTCACCGGCATTCTCGCCACCAGCCGGCCGAACGACGGCACGCATGCGCTTGTCGACGCGAAGCCGAAAGACATCTGGGTGGTTCCGTTCATCCGGCCGTACCGCGTGCGCGCCGACATCCAGACCTGGTTCAACGATCCTTCGATCTACGAGCTCGTCGAGAGCGAGTTCAAGCGCGGCTATTTCCGCGGCGTCGGCGAATTCCATATCTACGGCTCTGCGGCATCGAGTGAGATCGCCGGCAAGGTCGTGCGCTTTGCCGTGGCGCGCGATCTCTATGTGCACGCGCACTGCAACGAGCAGGCGCTGGAGCTCCTGTTTGCGCATGACCGCCGCGCCAGGATCATCTGGGCGCACACCGGATTTTCCACGTCGCCGGCGCGGGTCGCTGAGCTTTTCGAAAAGTATCCGGCGCTGATGGGCGAGCTCTCCTATCGCGGCGGCATCACCGACGGCACGGGCAAGCTCTCGCCCGAGTGGCAGGACCTGTTCGCGCGCTATTCCGATCGTTTCCTGCTCGGCTCCGACACCTGGATCAACGAGCGCTGGTTCCAGTACGACAACATCATCGGCGAATATCGCGGCTGGCTTGCGCAATTGCCGGCGGATCAGGCGCGGCGCATCGCGCATGCAAACGCGGAGCGGCTGTTCGGGCCGCGGCGGACGAACTGAGGAGAAGCGAATTGCTGGACCGGAAGGCGGCGGAGACGGCGGGCGAAGCGGTCAAACGGCCGGAGAAGGCGACCGGCGTATGGGTGCCGGCGGCGACGCCGTTCAAGGCCGACCTCTCCATCGATTTCGACCGCTACATCACGCATTGCAAGAAGCTTCTCGAAGACGGCGCGCACGGTCTCGCCGTGCTCGGTACCACGAGCGAGGCAAACTCGCTGGATTTCGTCGAGCGCGAGAACGTGCTGGAACGGCTGGTAAAGGCGGGCATTCCCGCGGACCGGCTGCTGCCCGGCACCGGCGCGCCGTCGATCGGCGACACGGTGCGGCTGACGCGGCATGCGGTCTCGCTCGGCGTGCGCGGTGTGCTCCTGCTGCCGCCCTACTATTACAAGAACGTCAGCGACGAAGGGCTCTATGCGTTCGTCGCAGAAGTGATCAAGCGCGTCAACGACAGGCGGCTCGCGCTCTATCTCTACAATTTCCCGCAGATGACGACGATCACCTGGTCGCCGGTGCTGGTCGGCCTGCTCATTCAGGATTTCCCCGACACGGTCGTCGGCCTCAAGGACAGCTCTGGACAGGTCCACTATATGGAGACGCTGCTCGAGCAGTTTCCGGGCTTTGCGGTGTTTCCGTCGAGCGAATCGATGCTCTTGCGTGCGCTGCGCAAGGGCGCCGCGGGCTGCATCTCGGCGACGGCGAACACGCACGTCACCGGCATCCGCTGGCTCTATGACGGCTGGGAAGGACCGGACGCGCAGGACCTGCAAGACATGGCCGCGCGGGTGCGCGAGGCGGTGCAGCCGTTCGGCTGGATTCCCGGCGTGAAGACGATCCTCGCCGCGCGCGAGGGCACGCCCGACTGGGCGCGCGTGCGCCCGCCGCTCGACGCGCTGAACGAGGAGCAAACGAAGGAACTCCTCGCCGCGGTGGCGGAAGCGGGCGGGTGACGCGTTCTCGCGGCGCTTCTTGGTTTTCGTCATTGCGAGCCCCGACCCGGCCGAACGCAAGATATCTCGTCGTCCCGGACGCGGCGGCGCATCTTCTTTCGTCATTGCGAGCCCCGAACGCAGCGAGGGGCGAAGCAATCTAGGCGCTTTCCGTGCCGTCTGGATTGCTTCGGCGGCTTCGCCGCCTCGCAATGACGGACGGCTTGCGTCCACCGGCAAATTCAGATTCTCAAACAGCAGATTGTGTTCTCGCGGCGCGTTCGCGCCCGAGGCATCGGCAGTTTCCCTCACTTGAAGTGAGGGGATGGAGCGCCGTTCGGCGCTGCATCGTGTTCGTGCCCTCTCGGGCACGCGGCGGCCAATGACGCTGGC
>JADYXZ010000011.1 GCA_020853885.1 Bradyrhizobiaceae bacterium
CTGGTCGAGCCGCGAGCGGAACAGATCCTGCTCGCCGGTCTCGCGTCGCTCCTTCGGCCGCATGGCAAAATCCCTCCGCCCGATCACCTCAGGGCGAGAGAATCACGGCGGTCGATTCGAAGGAATCTTGAGGGTTCTGTGAGGTCGCGTGGCACGGTCGTGCCGCGTGCGGGGTCTGGAGCACGACCTCATAGAAGCCGGATTGAACGAAGCCGCGGATGTTGGGCGCTATGGAGATAGTGACGGCGGCGGGCTGGAGAACCATGCACGACACCGGTTGCCGTGCGGGTGTGGACAGCTATTTGCGCGGAGGTGGTCTGGGTGGTCAGGAGCTGGGCGCGGGTGCGTGTTCAGATTGACCCTGGAAGCGCTGCCGCCATTGGAATTGGGGTTGTTGATTGACATAGCAGTCCGCATGGCGGCGGCTTGCGCCGCAATTCCAAGGGCGGTGCCATCGATGGCAGGCAGCGGTATCGATGTCATGATGTGTCGCAACGGAACGGTTGATGGCTGGAGGAGCACGGCACGACTGCGATCCGCCGCATGGTGCCGCCGCATTCAGGGCAGATGGCGAAGTCACAGGCGTTGAACTGCCGATCGCTGTTGCCGCGAGCGGCGGCCGGTCCGATATCGGCCGACCTGATGGCCAACAGATGCCGGCAGAGAGCGATGTTGTCGTGGCGTCCGCCATTGGCAAGGAAGCCATAGTAGCGGATGCGGTGGAAGCTGTACGGCAGGGTGTGCAGCAGGAAACGGCGGATGAACTCGTCGGCGTCAAGCGTCATTGCCTTGGTCTTGCTGTGGTGTCGATAGTCCTTCCACGTGAAGCTGACCTTGCCGTTATCGGTGAGCGCGATCAGCCGGCCGTTGGCGATAGCGACGCGATGAGTGTACCGGCCGAGATAGGCCAATACCTGTTCGGGCCCGCCAAACGGCGGCTTGGCATAGACGACCCAGTTGATGCGCCGCAGCTCGTCGAGCTGGACGGTGAAGGCCGAAAGCTCGGCAAGACCGGCGAGATCACCGAAGAAGCGCAGCTTGCCGGCATCGAAGGCTTCCCGCAGGCCATGCAGGAACAATCGGCGAAACAAGCGCGAGAGCACGCGCACCGGCAGGAAGAAGCCGGGCCGGCAGGCGACCCAGCGCGTGCCGTCGAGCGAGGGGCCGCCGCCCGGCACCACACAATGGATGTGCGGATGATGCTGCAGGGTCTGTCCCCAGGTGTGGAGCACCGCGGTGACGCCGATTTGCGCGCCCAGATGCTTGGGATCGGCGGCGATGGTGACGAGCGTCTCGGCCGCGGCGCGGAACAGGATCGAATAGACGATGGCCTTGTTCTGGAAGGCAATCCCGCCCGCCGGCGCCGGCAGAGTGAAGACGACATGGAAATAGGGCACCGACAGCAGTTCGGCTTGCCGCTCCGCGAGCCATTGGGCCCGCGCCAGCCCCTGGCATTTGGGACAGTGACGGTTACGGCAGGAGTTGTAGGCGATGCGTGTCGCGCCGCAATCATCGCATTGCTCGACATGGCCGCCGAGCGCCGCCGTCCGGCACGCCGTAATGGCGCCCATGATACGGCGTTCGTCACGGCCGAGATGACCGGCATGCGCCTGTCGGAACGCTTCGCCATGGCGGCGGAAGATGTCCGCCACCTCCAGTGCTGGAGCCATGGTGCCCACTCAGCCGGGTGGGACGACTTCCAAGCGGAGCCGATCGAGCGGGCTCGGTGTGTTGCTGATCGTTTTGGTGGCGACCCGGGTATAGCGCGCCGTGCTTGAGATGCTGGCGTGGCCGAGCAGGACCTGGATGATGCGCACGTCCGCCCCGCTCTCCAACAGATGGGTCGCGAATGTGTGGCGCAAGGTGTGCACCGTCACGTGCTTGCTCAAGCCCGCCGCCGCGCGAGCTGAACGGCAGGCGGCATGCAAGACATTGGGGACGAGCGGACGCTCGTCGTCGCGGCCGGGAAACAGCCATTGCTTCGGCCGAGCGAGCCGCCAATATGTGCGTAGAATCCTCAGGAGCTGCGGAGAGAGCATGACATAGCGGTCCTTGCCGCCCTTGCCCTGCTCGACCCGGATCACCATCCGCTGACTGTCGATGTCGGCAATCTTGAGAAGAACGACTTCCGACACGCGCAGTCCGGCGGCATAGACCGTGGTCAGCGCGGCGCGGCTCTTGAGACTTGGGATCGCCTCCAGAAAGCGGACGACCTCGTCGGCGCTCAACACCACGGGCAGCTTGTTCGGCTCACGTGCATACGCGATGCGCTCCGGCACCGTGGCCTGGCCGAGCGTCACGCCATAGAAGAACCGCAGCGCGCAGACGATCTGGTTCAGCGCAGGCCACGAGATCCCCGTCGCGACCAGATGAAGCTGGAAGGCATGGACCTCTTCCAGGCCCAGACGATCAGGTGAACGACCAAAATGCCGGCTGAACTTCGATACGGCGTTGAGGTACGATTGTTGCGTCGCCGGCGACAGATTGCGGACCGTCATATCCTCGATCATGCGGCGTCGAAGAGGGCTGATCTCAGCCATCGGAAAACCTCCTGTCTGAAGGGTTGGGCTTCGAAAAACCCTCAATCCTCTCAGACAGGAGGCAACCGGTGCGACCGCTCAAATGCCGC
>JADYXZ010000012.1 GCA_020853885.1 Bradyrhizobiaceae bacterium
AGCTCCTGGCAGGCGGTCGTAATGCCGCCGGGCGGAGCCCCGCAGCTCCCGGTCCCGTGCTTGCGAGGCACGACAGCGGGCGCCGCTCCCGATCCGCACCACAGGTCGCACCGGTAGCGCCCCTCGTTTGGATCGAGACGGCAACAGTGTAAGGGCGCCGGAAGGGGGTGGGGAAAAGAATTTTTTCTCAGAGCAAAAATTGCGCACCAACAAACACTTGCTCGGGAATAGCGGGATGACGGATGGGGCGGGATTGACGGGTTTCCGGGATTTGCACTCGGCCGCGCCGCCGGATATGCGAAGCGGGGAGCCGGCCCATGGATTTCGAACTCACCGAAGAACAGCGCGCATTTCGCGAGATGGCGCGGAATTTCGCACGTGACGAGATGGCGCCGCACGCGCGGGAGTGGGACGAGCGGTCGACCTTTCCGGTCGATGCGCTGCGCAAGGCGGCGGCGCTCGGTTTCGGCGGCATCTATGTGCGCGACGACGTGGGCGGCTCGGCGCTCGCGCGGCTCGACGCGGCGATCATCTTCGAGGAACTGGCGCAGGGCTGCACGTCGACGGCCGCCTATATTTCGATCCACAACATGGCGGCATGGATGATCGACGCGTTCGGCGGCGAGGAACAGCGCAAGCGCTTCCTGCCGAAGCTCTGCACCATGGAGCACTTCGCGAGCTATTGCCTGACGGAGCCTGACTCGGGCTCGGATGCGGCGAGCCTGAAGACGCGCGCGGTGCGCGACGGCGACAGTTATGTGCTGAACGGCGCCAAAGCGTTCATCTCCGGCGGCGGCGTCTCCGACATCTATGTCTGCATGGTGCGGACGGGAGACAGCGGGCCGCGCGGCATTTCCTGCATCGTCGTGGAAAAGGGGACGCCGGGGCTTTCCTACGGTGCGCAGGAGCAGAAGCTCGGCTGGAAGTCGCAGCCGACGGCGATGGTGATGTTCGAGAATTGCCGGGTGCCGGCGGCGAACCTGATCGGCAAGGAAGGCGACGGGTTCAGGATCGCCATGGCGGGGCTTGACGGCGGGCGGCTGAACATCGGTGCCTGCTCGATCGGCGGGGCGCAATTCTGCCTCGACCGCACCATCGAATACATGCGCGAGCGCAAGCAGTTCGGATCGCGGCTCGCCGACTTCCAGGCGTTGCGGTTCAAGATCGCCGACTATGCGACGGAACTGGAGGCGGCGCGGCTTTTGCTATGGCGGGCGGCGGTGGCGGTCGGCGCGAAGGAGCCGGGCGCGACGCGGTTGGCGGCGATGGCGAAGCGGCTCGCGACGGACGTGGGCTTCGAGGCCGTCAACGGCGCGCTGCAACTGCACGGCGGCTACGGGTATCTGCGCGACCATCCGATCGAGCGCGTGCTGCGCGACGTGCGCGTGCACCAGATCCTCGAGGGGACGAACGAGATCATGCGGGTGATCGTCAGCCGCGACATGCTGGGGAATTGAACTTGACCGAACCCGAAGTCCTGTTCGAGCGGCGGGGTGCCGCCGGCATCATCACCCTCAACCGGCCGCAGGTGCTGAACGCCTTCACGATCGCGGCGGTGCAGGCGATCCGGCCGAAGCTCAGGGAATGGGCGGCGGACCCGGCGGTCACGCGGGTCGTCATCCAGGCTGCGGGCGGCAAGGCCTTTGCCGCGGGTGGCGACATCCGCACCGTGGTCGAATGGCTGAAGGCCGGCCGCTTCGACGAGGCGATGGAATTCTGGCGCGAGGAGTACCTGCTGAACGTGGAGATCAAGCGCTTCCCGAAGCCCTACATCGCCCTCGTCGAAGGCATCTGCATGGGCGGCGGCGTCGGGCTCTCCGTGCACGGCTCGCACCGGGTCGCGGGCGACCGCTATCTCTTCGCCATGCCGGAAGTGGCGATCGGATTCTTTCCCGACGTGGGCGCCACCTATTTTCTGCCGCGGCTGCCGGGCCGCAGCGGGGCCTATCTTGGGCTGACGGCGGCGCGGATCGGGCCGGGCGAGGGGATGGGGCTCGGGCTTGCCACGCACCGCGTGCCGACCGCGCGCTTTCCCGAGCTCGTCGACGCGCTCGGCCGGAACGAGGACGTGGGCGCGACGCTTCGCGCGTTCAGCATCGAGCCCGAGGCCGACAAGCTCGCGCCGCGCATGGGCGTCATCGACCGGGCGTTTGCAGGAGCGACGGTCGAGGCCATTCTGGACAACCTCGATCGCGAGGCGAAGGGGACAGGAGAAGATGCCGAATTCGCCAAGGCGCAGGCAGCGGGCCTGCGGGCGAAATCGCCGACAAGCCTCAAGATCGCCCTGGAGCAGGTGAAGCAGGGCGCACGCATGGATTTTGCCGAGTGCATGCGCACCGAATACCGCATCGTGCAGCGGATCGTGCGCGGGCACGATTTCATCGAGGGGGTGCGCGCGGCGGTGCTCGACAAAGACAACGCGCCGCGCTGGAATCCGGCCTCGCTGGCCGACGTGAAGGATGCCGACGTGGCGGCGCACTTCGCGCCGCTTGCGCCCGCAGCCGAGGAACTGCCGCTGTGATGACCTCGATCGATCCTGCCGATCCTTCGGCGCCGCTCGATGCGATCGGACCGCATACGGTCGAGATCGGACCGTGGCGGCGGCGGCTGATCCTGTATCAGCGCATCGCCGGCGGGTTCATGATCTTCAAGGGTTTGTCGCACTGGATGATGCTGCTCGGATTCGGCGACGGGCCTTCGTCGCAGTTCGTGCGGGAGGCGCTCGACGTGCAGGCGGCGACGGTGTTCTTCGCGGTGATCGACCTCGTCGCGGGCGTCGCGCTGTGGCTCGGCTCGACCTGGGGCGCGATGCTGTGGCTGCTCGCCGCCGGCTTGCAGATTTTCGCCGACGTGGCGCTGCTCGAGCTTTCCGGATTCAACGTGCTGCTGACGATCGTCGAGGTGTTGCTGGTCGCGGGCTATGTCATCATCCGCTTCATGGTGCACACGGAAGCGGAACGGCGGCGATAAAAAAGCAGGGGAGGAAGAAATGGCGCGGATCGGTTTTGTCGGCCTCGGCAACATGGGCCTGCCGATGGCCCTCAATCTCATCAAGGCGGGGCACGCGGTCGCGGGCTATGACGTGAGCCCGGCCGGGCTGGAGAAGCTGAAGGCGAGCGGCGGGAGCACGGGCAAGAGCGCCGCCGACCTCGCGGCGAATTCCGAGATCGTCGTCACGATGCTGCCGGCGGGTAAGGACGTGCGTGCGGTCTATCTCGGCGACGGCGGCATCGTCGCCGCGGCGAAGCCGGGGACGCTCCTGATCGATTCCTCGACCATCGACGTGGAGAGTGCGCGCGCCGTGGCCGAGGCCGCGGAGAAAAAGGGACTCGAAATGCTCGATGCGCCGGTTTCCGGCGGCGTCGGCGGCGCGCAGGCGGGGACGCTCACGTTCATAGTGGGCGGACCGGAGGCGGCGTTCGCGAAGGCGCAGCCGGTGCTTGCGGCGATGGGAAAGAACATCGTGCATGCGGGCGGTGCCGGTGCCGGGCAGGCGGCGAAGATCTGCAACAACATGATCCTCGGCATCTCGATGATCGCCGTCTCCGAAGCCTTCGTGCTTGCGGAAAAACTCGGCCTCGACAAGCAGAAGCTCTTCGACATCGCGTCGAAAGCATCCGGGCAATGCTGGTCGCTCACCTCCTATTGCCCGGTGCCGGGACCGGTTCCGGCGTCGCCCGCGAACCGCGACTACCAGGCGGGTTTCACGGCGGCGATGATGCTGAAGGACCTGCGGCTCGCGCAGGACGCGGCCCGCGCGGCCGGCGTGACGACGCCGCTCGGCGCGGAGGCCGCATCGCTCTACGGTCTCTATGTGGGACAGGGGGAGGCGGGCCGCGACTTCTCCGGCATCATCCGGTTCCTGCGCGGAATCTGAGTTCTTTCGAACCCGACCTTCGCCGTCAAGAAAGCGTCAATCTTGTTCGGTGAGGAAAGATTTATCGTGCAATTTAAGCCTTCCTTTGTGCGTCTTCGGTAGAGATACGTTTCAAGAGCGGGGGAAAAATCTCGCCGGGCGAAGACACACAGAGAGAGGCGTGAAATGAAAAATGTCGCGCGCGCGGTGGAGACCGCCGCCCTCCAGGAGCGCTCGCCGGAATTGGCGACGTCCTATCTCGAGGCGCTGACGCTCGTCGAGCGCCTGCATCGTCGTCTGCTCGACGTCATCAAGGATGAGTTCGATCGGCGCGGCCGGTCGGACATCAACAGCGTGCAGGCGCTCTTGCTGTTCAACATCGGCGATTCAGAACTTACGGCCGGCGAGCTGCGCACGCGCGGCTATTATCTTGGCTCGAACGTCTCCTACAATCTGAAGAAGCTCGTGGAGATGGGCTACCTGCATCACCAGCGTTCGCGGCTCGACCGCCGCTCGGTGCGCATCAGCCTGACCGAGAAGGGCCGGGAAGTGCACGAGATCGTCAAGCAGCTCTACGACAAGCACGTTCGCACGCTGGAGCAGGTGGGCGGAATCAATTCCACCGATCTCAACGTGCTGAACAAGGCGCTGCAGCGGCTCGAGCGTTTCTGGACCGACCAGATCCTCTACCGCCTGTAACTTCAAGCCGGCGATCGCCAATACCCGCGCTTGTGGGTAGCGCCACGGTTGAAGTGCGTCTTGGGGGAAACAAGAACAATGAAGGGGGATACGCGGCGGAAACCGGCTGAGGCCGCGATTTCGCCGGCTGGAGCGGGCGCCGGCGCGCCGGCTCCGGCGAAGCAGCGCTGGCCCGGCTGGCAGCTCGGCCGCAAGTCGGCGCAGCGCAATCTCTCGTCGCTATGGCGGGTCGCCAGCCTGCCAACCGATCTCTTCTCCTCGCGCGATCACGACGTCCTGCTCGTGCACTATCGCATGCGGTTTCTGTCGGCGCGGCTCGGCGCAGTTCTGATCTTCCTTTCCTTTGCGACGGTTGCCTGGATTGTCATCGACATCGCGTTGTTCAACGCGAACTGGGACGTCGTCTTGCCGCTGGCCGCGGGCCGCATCGTGACGGCCGCCGCGTTTCTGGCAATCGCCAGCGCGCAGGCCTGGGGCGCTTCCCGGTATCAGCCGATCGCGGCCCTCGCGCTGACGGTGATCACCGGAATTGCGTTCTTCTTCTTCGCCCACGCCGTAATCTCTCATGGCGGCGAATACCTGATCGGCAGCCCGGGTCATGCCCAATACATGCTGCTGCCCATTGCGCTCGCGGTCGGCCTGTCGATATTTCCGCTGACATTGGTCGAGGCGACGGTGCTTGCATTGCTGCCGTTGCTCGCGTTTCTGCTCGAGACGCTGCTGCTCGATGGCGGGCAAGTCTGGTTGTATCGGGACATCGCAGCGTTGCTGATCTGCCTGATCATGCTGACCACGGCGAGCAGCGCGATGAGCCAGCTCGTGCTGCTGAAAGGGCTGTTCGGCAAGTCCACCTTCGATCCGCTGACCAGGGCGATCTCGCGGCTTGCGGGAACGGAGCTCCTGACCATTCTGTTCGAGCATGCACGCCGCGCGGGGGCGCCGCTGTCGCTCCTCCTGATCGATCTCGACCGGTTCAAGGCCGTCAATGACGGCCATGGCCATGAGGCAGGGGATCAATTGCTGCGCGAGGTCGTCGAGGCGATCCAGCGGCGCCTGCGGCGCCAGGATGCCGTGATCCGCTGGGGCGGCGAGGAGCTCGTGATCGTCCTGCCCTTTACGAATGCCGCCCAGGCGGTGCAGGTCGCGGCGGCCATATGCCGTCACGGGTTGGCGTTGCGCCCCGACGGCGTGCCGCAGACGGCGAGCATCGGTTTGGCCGAGCGCATCGGCGATCAGGCTGCCCATTGGCGCGACCTGGTGGAGGCCGCCGACGTGCGCATGTACATGGCGAAGGAACTCGGACGCAGCCGGCTGCAAGGGCCGGACATGTCCCTCGAGCTTTCGGCCAGGGCCCCCGCGGCGCTCGATCAATCCGCAGCGCCCTTCTCGATTTTGGAAGGCGTGGCGCCCGGCATCGTGCCGTCCGAGCGATAAGCGGCAGCAAAACCGATTGTGACCCCGCGAACATTGGGCGCGGCCACAGTCTCGCCGCGTTGTTCATGAACCAAGCAAGATGCTATGGGCTCGCGAGCCCATCTGCTTGCATTCGCAGTGGGGCATGGGGAGCGGGCATTGGCGGCGGCACCCGACAAAACCGGAATTTCGCGGCGCCAGTTGATGCGGCGATTGGCGGCCGCCGGCGCGGCCGTGGCGCTGCCCGGCGTTGCGTCGGCGCAGGCGCCGTCGGACCTCTCCCTGCTTGGCTCCGCCGGCGAGTGGGGCCACGGCTTCGATTCGGCCTCGCGGACGATCGCGATGCCGAGCAACCGGTTTGCGACCCTCACGGCGAGCACCGTGCAGTCGCTCGAGCGGGCGATTCAGGATTACTCGCGGATTCAGCAGCAGGGCGGCTGGCCGGCCGTGCCCGCAACGGAACGGCTCCGGGTCGGAGTCCAGCACCGCAACGTCGCGGCGTTGCGCCAGCGGCTGATCGCGACCGGCGACCTCGACCAGGCGGCGGGCGTCTCGGAAATCTTCGACTCGTATGTGGAAGCGGCGGTCAAGCGCTTCCAGGCGCGCAACGGGATCACGCCCGACGGCGTGCTGCGCGAGGCGACAGTCGCGGCCATGAACGTGCCGGCCGACGTGCGGCTGCGGCAGCTCGAGACCAACGTCGTGCGCGTGCGGGCGATGTCGGGCAATCTTGGCGACCGCTATGTCGTCGTGAACATTCCTGCCGCGCATCTGGAGACCGTCGAAAAGGGCAATGCGGTATCGCGGCACACCGCGATCGTCGGCAAGACCGACCGACCGTCACCGGTGTTGCAGGCAAGAATCGTCGAAGTGAACTTCCATCCGTTCTGGACGGTGCCGGTCAGCATCATCCAGCGGGATCTCATCCCGAAGATGCAGGCCGAGCCCGACTATCTGACCAAGAACAAGATCCGCATCTACGACAAGCGCGGGCGCGAATTGCAGCCGGAGCAGGTCAACTGGCAGTCGGACGAGGCGGTCGATTACATGTTCCGGCAGGACCCGGGCGAGCTCAACTCGATGGGCACGATCCGCGTGAACATGCCGAACCCGCACGCGGTGTACATGCACGACACGCCATCCAAGAACCTGTTCGGCGAGGACCAGCGTTTCCATTCGTCGGGTTGCGTGCGCGTGCAGAACATCCGCGACTTCGTGGTGTGGCTGCTCCGGGATACGCCGAACATGCCGCGCCATCAGGTCGATGCGCTGATCAAGAGCGGCGAGCGGGTGGACGCGAAGCTTGCGCGGCCCGTGCCGGTCTATTGGGTGTACATCACGGCATGGGCGAACCCGGACGGCGTCGTGCAATTCCGCGACGACGTTTACGGACAGGACGGGCTCGGCATCCGGCCGGTGGCGTCGACGCCGATCTGACCGAGCTAGGCGGCAACGATCAGCCGCGCGGCGGCGGTACGGCCAGGATATCGATACCAAGCCTGTACAATACCTGCTCCGCCACGCTTCCGAGCAACGCCTTGGCCACGCCGGTGCGGCCGTGCGTGCCGATGACCACAAGCTCCGCCTCGGTTTCTCGGGCCGCCGCCTCGATCACTTCATATGGGTCGCCCTCTTCGGCCCGGCAGGAAGGGACTCCTCTCTGTGTGCCGGCGGCCGCCAGAAACGATCGCAATTCCGTGCGCAGCTTCGATCGTTCATCCGACACGTATTTTTCCAAGTCGGCGCGCGGAGCGCCGCCCACATACATCGTGCCCTTCGCGAGGGGGACGAAGGCGTGGACCGCGGCGAGATCGACGCCGTCGAGCAGGCCCAACTCGTTGCCGATCCTGATTGCATGGGCCGACGCTTCCGACAGGTCGACCGCGGCGAGCACGCGCCGGTAGGGATGCGCCGGCTCCTGGTTCACCATCAGGACGGGACGGGGACCGGTGCGGATCACCCGCTCGATCGTCGTCCCGATGAAGACATCGCGCAACAATTGCTTGCGATGCGAACCCATGACGATGAGGTCGGCGGCCGTGGATTCCGCCGTCTGCAGGATACCGTCGAAGGGAGCGGCGGCGACGACGAGGATTTGGCAATCGACGTCTCGCAGTTCGGGCAGGGTCCGAATCTGCTCCCTCATGGTCGCTTCGGAGACCGTCTTCTCATGCTCGACTTGAGCCGCGGGCTGGTCGTCGTCGACCACGTGCAGCAGGGTAAGGCCTGCCGAGAACTGCCGGGCGAGCATCCCGGAACGGCGCAGCGCCCGTTCCGAACGTCTGGAGAAATCGGTCGTAGCAAGAATCCGGCGCACGAGACCCCCTTAACGCTGGCTGATTGAATCCGCCCGATGATCGGCTGTCCAGCGCCGGGCCGCAACCACGCGGGCGCGCTTTCTTCCCCAGCGTCGTTTTTCGGCGGCGCGCCTTTCGTTGACGTGCTCTGCACGGCAAGCCATAGCATTCATCAATATGCTTTCCCTGGCACGAGAAAAACTGCTGGAAGTGCTGAAGGCGGTCGCGCCGCTTGTCCTTGTCGGATGTGTACTTCAGTTTACCGTTGTCCATGCGCCGCTTGCGCTTTTTATTCAATTCCTCGCGGGCTCGGCGCTCGCCATCGTCGGCATGGTGCTGTTCTTCATGGGCATCGACTTCGGCATTCTGCCGATGGGGAAATTCGTCGGCGCCGAACTTCCGAAAAGAAACTCGTTGGCGCTGATTGTCGCTGTGGCATTCTCCCTGGGCTTTGCCACGACCGTTGCCGAGCCCGACGTGCTGGTCCTCGCAGGCCAGGTCGAGGCGGTCTCATCCGGCGGCATTTCCTGGCGGGCGGTTGTAACCGCTATCGGTGTCGGTCTGGCGGCTTTGGCGGCGGTCGCGATGGTTCGCATCATCGCCGGTTGGTCGATGCGGTATATGTTGGCGACAGCATATCTGATCGCCCTCGCTCTTTCTCTTTTCGCGCCGACGGACGTCGTACCGCTGGCGTTTGATGCCGGCAGCGTGACCACCGGCGCCCTGTCCGCACCGGTGATGATCGCATTGGCCATCGGATTGAGCTCCGTTCTTGCAGGCCGGTCGGCTGTGTCCGACGGGTTTGGACTGCTGGGCTTTGCCTCTGCCGGAGCGATCATCGCCATCCTGATCATGGGGATGTGGCCGTCGTGAGCGGAATGCTGGCCGACGAGATCACCACGACCGCATGGAGCGTGGCCATTGCGGTGGTCCCGCTGGTCACGCTGTTCCTGGCCTTTCAATTCTTTTTGCTCAGGCTTCCCCGGAAGCAGATTGTTGAAATCCTGACGGGCACCGCGATCGCGGTGATCGGGCTTTTCCTGTTTCTGTTGGGAATTGGCGTCGGGTTTCTGCCCTTCGGCCGGGCGATCGGGGCGGCTCTCGGCGCTCTGGATCAGGCGTGGCTCTTCGCGCTTATCGGGCTGCTGCTCGGCTTTGTCACCACGTGGGGGGAGCCTGCCGTGCGCGTCCTCGCCGACCAGGTGGAAGAAGCTTCGAACGGCTCCATTCGCGGGTTGATGGTCCTGTATGCGATTTGTATCGGGGTTGCTGTGTGGGTCGGGCTGGGATTTCTCAGGATCAGTTATGAAATCCCGCTGCTGTACCTGCTCGCGCCCGGCTATGCGCTTGCCATCGGCCTGATGTGGTTCAGCGACAAGGCGTTCGTCGCCATCGCCGTGGACGCCGGCGGCGTCGCCACGGGACCGCTGGCGAACAGCTTTCTTCTCGCGCTCGCGCTGGGCGCGTCGGCGGCAATGGAAGGCCAGGAAGTCATCGTTCAGGGCTTCGGGCTGGTGGCGCTGATCGCGCTCGCGCCGATTATTTCCGTCATGATCCTGGGAATCCTCGTCCATCCGGAAACTCGCGACAAGGAGTAGCGGAGATGCTGAACCCGTGTGTGATTGTGAGCATTGTGAGGAAGGGATGGGGCGACACAGTGCTGGAAGCGACCATGAATGCCGGCGCCCACGGCGGAACCGTAATGTTCGGACGCGGAATCGGCCGCAACGAGCAACAGAAAGTCTTCGGCATCCAGATCGAGCCGGAGAAAGAAATCGTTTTGACGCTCGTGCCCTCCGATATCAGAGATGCGGTCGTGCAGGAGGTCGTACGTGCCGCCGAACTGACCGTCCCCGGTCACGGGCTCGTCTTCGTCGTGCCCGTCGACAAGGTGGCCGGCATCTACCACCTCGTGCAGGAATCCTGATGCGCTGCACCGCGATCTGATTGCCGACGCACATCCGGCGAGAGAATCATTCCGCATCCCCGCCGCATCCCCGGCGGCGCTGGTGCGCGTGAAAGCTCGCATTTTGGGCGGTGGAAGCGGTAGTTGTAGATATTTCAGGTAGTTGCATTCGTTCGCCCGGCGCATCCGACCGGGAGTGAGGGCGCGTTTCCGCGATCTTCGATTGCGCATGGGGCTCCATGCCCGCATGATGTCGCGACACCGAGTCGCGGCGAGGCGACATGGTCGGCAGAGGCCCGGATCAGGGCGAGGTCATCATCGAAATGCGGCCCGTCGGCTCTGTCGTGCGGGTGGCGGCTGTCGACGTCGCTACTGGTGTCGAGGTGATTGTGTTTGGACCCGCCTCGGCCTCTCAGCGCGCCCTGGAAGAACTCGCCGTGAACAAGCTGAAGCGGCGCCTCTCCAGCGATAGGGGCGGCTAGGCGCCCGACACGCTTCATTTTGGGGTAGCCTTGTGCTATCCGGCGGACGGGTAACCGTCCGGCAGGGCCGCGGGCGGCCCGTTCCGAAGCGTCAAATCCCCTGGAGGCCGGGCATGTCCGTGACCAATGTCACGCAGGACCGCCGCGTCGTTGACAGTTTCTTCTCGTCGAGCCTGGAAGAGAGCGATCCGGAACTCTTCCTCGCGATCCAGGGCGAACTCGGCCGGCAGAAGAACGAAATCGAGCTGATCGCTTCGGAGAACATCGTGAGCCGCGCCGTGCTGGAGGCGCAGGGCTCCGTGCTCACCAACAAGTACGCCGAAGGCTATCCGGGCCGCCGCTATTACGGCGGCTGCCAGTGGGTCGATATTGCCGAGCAGCTGGCAATCGATCGGGCGAAGAAGCTGTTCAATTGCAAGTTTGCGAACGTGCAGCCCCATTCCGGCAGCCAGATGAACCAGGCCGTGTTTCTGGCGCTGCTTTCGCCGGGCGACACGTTCATGGGGCTCAATCTCGCCGCCGGCGGGCATCTTACGCACGGATCGCCGGTCAACCTGTCGGGCAAGTGGTTCAAGGCGGTGCCCTACGGCGTGCGGGCGGACGATCATCGCATCGACTTCGATGAGGTCGAGCGCGTTACGCAGCAGCACAAGCCGAAGCTGATCATCGCCGGCGGCACTGCCTATCCGCGCATCATCGATTTTGCGCGCTTCCGCAAGATCGCAGATTCGGTCGGCGCCTATTTCATGGTGGACATGGCGCATTTCGCCGGGCTCGTGGCTGGCGGCGCGCACCCGTCGCCGCTCGAACATGCGCATGTGGTGACGTCCACCACGCACAAGACGTTGCGCGGCCCGCGCGGCGGCATGATCCTGACGAACGACGAGGAGATCGCGAAGAAGATCAATACGGCCGTCTTCCCGGGATTGCAGGGCGGCCCGCTGATGCACGTGATCGCGGCGAAGGCGGTGGCGTTCGGCGAGGCGTTGCGGCCGGACTTCAAGGTCTATGCGCGCAATGTCGTCGCCAACGCGAAGGCGCTCGCGGAAAATCTGCGTGGGCACGGCTTCAATATCGTCGCCGGCGGCACGGATACGCACCTGATGCTGGTCGACCTGCGGCCGAAGCAACTGACCGGCAAGATCTCCGAGGTTGCGCTCGGCCGCGCGCACATCACCTGCAACAAGAACGGCATTCCGTTCGATCCGGAGAAGCCGACGATCACGTCCGGCATCCGGCTCGGCACGCCGGCCTGCACGACGCGCGGCTTCGGCGTGAAGGAATTCCAGCAGGTCGGCGACTATATCGCCGAGGTGCTGAACGTGCTGTCGCAGAAGGGCGCCGAGGAAGACGCGCTCGTGGAAGGCGCCGTGCGCGAGAAGGTCTCGGCGCTGCTCGCACGCTTTCCGATCTACGATTGATCCGGCACCGAGGGAGCGTCGATGCGTTGCCCCTACTGCGGTAGCCTCGATACCCAGGTGAAGGATTCCCGGCCGACCGAGGATTCGGCGGTGATCCGGCGCCGGCGCGTTTGCCCGGAGTGCAACGGGCGCTTCACGACGTTCGAGCGCGTGCAGCTGCGCGAGCTGACGGTGCTGAAGCGGAGCGGCCGGCGGGTGCCGTTCGACCGCGAGAAGCTGCTGCGCTCCGTCGAGATCGCCTTGCGCAAGCGGCCGGTCGATCCGGAGCGGATCGAGCGCATGATCTCCGCGATCGTGCGCAAGCTGGAAAGCATGGGCGAGAGCGAGATCGCCTCGTCGGTGATCGGCGAACTGGTGATGGAAGAACTGAAGCAGCTCGACGACGTCGCCTATGTGCGGTTCGCGTCGGTGTACCGGAATTTCCGCGAGCCGAAGGACTTCGAGAAGGTGCTCGGCGAGCTTGCGCCGGACGGGCGGAAGCCGGCATGAGCGCGCACGCGCGGGTGGAAGAGGCGCCGGTTTCTCTCGAGGAATGGGACCGGCGCCTGATGGCGGCGGCCCATTCGATCGGCCGGCGCAATCTCGGGCAGGCGTTCCCCAATCCCGCCGTCGGGGCATTGATCGTCCGTTTCGAGAACGGCCAGCCGGTCATCATCGCGCGCGGCTGTACGGCGGTGGGCGGCCGGCCGCATGCGGAAACGGAAGCCTTGCGGATCGCCGGCGAAGCGGCGCGCGGCGCCACCACCTACGTCACGCTCGAGCCCTGCGCGCACCACGGCAAGACGCCGCCGTGCGCCGACGCGATCGTGAACGCTGGCATCAAGCGCGCGGTGATCGCGATCGAAGACCCCAATCCCGAGGTGAAAAGGCAGGGCGTTGCCTTGCTGCGTGCGGCGGGCATCGAGGTCGTGCTCGGCGTCGGGGAAGAAGAAGCGCGCATCACGCATGCAGGGCATTTCCGCCGCATGATCGACGGGCGGCCGCACGTCATTCTGAAAATCGCCGTCTCGGCGGACGGGAAGACGGCGCTCGCCGGGCGGCGGCCGGCGGAAATCTCCTGTCCGGAATCGCGCGCCGAGGCGCACATGCTGCGCGCGACATCGGACGCAGTGCTGGTCGGCAGCGGCACGGCGGTCGCTGACGATCCGCTGCTCACCTGCCGCCTGCCGGGCATGGCGGGGCGTTCGCCGATCCGCATCGTGCTCGACGGGAAATTGCTGATCCGGACGAACTCCAAGCTCGTGCGCACGGCGCGCGAGGTGCCGGTCTGGGTCCTCGCGGGACGGGATGCGCCCGCCGAGGCGGAGAAGAAGCTCACGGCTGCCGGCGTCGAGGTCTTGCGCGTGAAAGCGGCGGCGGACGGGCGCGTCGACCTGCTGGCCGCGTTGCGGCGGCTCGCGGAGCGCGGGCTCACGCGCGTGCTGGTCGAAGGCGGACCGGTGCTTTCGGCGATGCTGGTGCGCGCCGATCTCGTCGACGAGGCGGTGGTCGTGCGCTCGCCGCGCGAGCTCGGCCCGAACGCGATCAATGCGCTCGAAGCGATGCCGCTCGGGGCGCTGACCGGTTCGCCGAAGCTCAAGGTGATCGAGCGCCGCATGGCCGGCGTCGATACCTACACGCGCTATTTCCGGAGCTGATCCGTGTTCACCGGCATCGTCAGCGACGTGGGCACGCTCGTCGCGGTCAAAGACAAGGGCGAGGTGCGGCGGCTGCGGGTGGCGAGCAAGTATCCCGCGCGGTCGATTGCGCTCGGGGCGTCGATTGCGTTCGACGGCATCTGCCTCACGGTCGTCGCCAAGGGCGCGCGGGGCAAGGGTAGCTGGATCGAGGTGGAAGTCGGCCTCGAGACCATGGCGCGCACGACGGCCGGGAAGTGGGCGAAAGGGAAGAAGCTCAATCTCGAGCGGGCGGTGAAGGTGGGCGACGAGCTTGGCGGGCATCTCGTCAGCGGGCATGTGGACGGGCTCGCGGAGCTCGTCGCGCGGGACGACATCGACCAGATGGCGCGGCTGCGGTTCCGCGCGCCGAAGGAGCTTGCGCGCTTCATCGCGCCGAAGGGCTCGGTCACGCTCGACGGCATTTCGCTGACGGTTAACGAGGTTTCCGGCAGCGAATTCGGCGTGTTCATCATTCCGCACACGCTCGCGGCGACCCACTGGCATTCGCTGCAGGCCGGGGCCGCGGTGAACCTCGAAGTCGATCTGGTCGCGCGCTATCTCGCCCGGCTTGCGGAGGCCCGCTAGTGTCCCGAATCCGAAGTTCGCTTAACCCTGCGGCATCTTCGTGAGCGAACTTCGGATTCGTAGGACACTAGCAAACCTATGATCTAGTGTGGTTTGGTTCAGAAATTCCCTTGACGGACTCGCGGCGAGCAACGAAGGGAATTTCTGAACCACCACACTAGGGCCCTGTACCTCCGGGCCGAATTCCGGTGAACCGTATGGCCTACAACCCGCAGCATCCTGCCGAGGAGGCGCCGATCCCGGGCGCCCGCATCCTCGTGGTGGAAGCGCCTTACTACGAAGCGATCGCCGTGGAGCTGCGCGCGGGCGCGATGGCGCGATTGAAAGCGGCGGGGGTTGAAGTGGAGCACATCCAGGTGCTGGGCGCGCTGGAGATTCCGGTTGCGGCGGCGATCGCGCTCGATGCGGCCGCGAAGGCGGGAAAGCCGTTCGACGGTCTCGTCGCACTCGGCTGCGTCATCCGCGGCGAGACCAGCCACTACGACATCGTGGCGGGCGAATCCGCGCGCGCGCTGATGGACCTTGGCGTGGCGCGGAAGCTGCCGGTCGGCAACGGCATCCTCACGGTCGACACCGAAGCGCAGGCGAAGAAGCGCGCCAGTCGTGCCGAAGGCGACAAGGGCGGCGTGGCGGCAGCGGCGACGCTCGCGCTCGTGCGGCTCGCGCGCGCGAAGGCCGGCTAGTCATGGCGAAGCTCGTCAAGCGCAGCGCGGCACGGCTCGCCGCCGTCCAGGCGCTTTACCAGATGGACATCGCGGGCACGCCGCTGCCGGACGTGCTCGCGGAATACGAGACCTACTGGATCGGGCGCGAGGTCGAGGGCGAGACCTATCCGGAAGCGGAGGCCGCCTATTTACGCGACATCGTCTCCGGCGTCCTGAACGAGCAGCGCACGCTCGATCCGCTGGTGGACGATGCGCTCGTGAAAGGCTGGCCGCTCAAGCGGGTGGAGGCGGTCTTGCGCGCCGTGTTGCGCGCGGGTGCCTACGAGCTGATGCACCGGCCGGACGTCCCGGCGCGGGTCGTCGTCAGCGAATATGTGGACGTGGCCGGCGCGTTTCTCGACCGTGAAGAGACCGGCATGGTCAATGCGGTGCTCGACGGGCTGGCGAAGAAATTGCGGGCGGGCGAGTTCGAGCCGAGAAAGACTCCGTAGTCTCATTATCACTGGATTGCTTCGGCGGCTTCGCCGCCTCGCAATGACGGACGCTGGCTCTACTTGACTGCGAAGGGCAGGGCGACCGGGCTGCGGAAGTTGGACGACGAGATCCATTCGAGCTTTCCGGTCGTCAGGTGGAATTCCGGGATGCGTTCGAGGAAGCGGCGCATGGCGAGCTCGGTGACCATGCGCGCCATCTGGCTGCCGAGGCAGAAGTGTTTTCCCGCTCCGAAGCCGAGATGGCCGATGGGCCGCCGGTCGATGTCGTAGACATCGGGATCGGGAAACTTGCGGGGGTCGCGGTTGCCGGAGCCATAGGCGAGGGCGACCTTGTCGCCGACGCGGAGGCGCTTTCCGTGCAGCTCGATCTCCCGCCTGATCGTGCGCTTGAAGCGCTGCGCCGACGTGTTGAAGCGGAGCGACTCCTCGATCGCGGGCGCGACCAGCATGGGATCGGCGACGAGGCGGCGGCGCGCGTCGGGATGGTCGTGCAGGTTGAGGGCGAACATCGTCATAAAGCTGGAGAGGGATTCGACGCCGGCCATGACGAAGGTGGCCGTCGTCAGCACCACCTCGCGATCGGAGAGCTTCTCGCCGTCGATTTCCGCTTCGGCAAGATGCGTGATCAGATCGTCGGCGGGATGCCTGCGCCGCGCTTCCACTTCGGAGGCCAGAAACTCGCCGAGGGCGCGGAAGGCGGCGATCTGCTCCTCGTTGCGGCCCTTGCGTGCCTTGTCGGTGGAGATCGACAGCACGGCCTGGCGGCGGATCTCGGCGGGGTCGCGCGGCGAAATTCCCATCGCCTTGAACAGCACGCCGACGGTGATCTGGCTGGAGAAGTCCGTGACGAAGTCGAATTCCCCGCGCTCAAGGATGCGGTCGAGCGCGCGGTCGGCGAGCTCGAGCGCCGGCTCGACCATGTGGTCCAGGTTGCGCTTGAGGAATGCCGCCTGGCTCAGCGCGCGCAGGCGGTCGTGGCGCGGCGGGTCGGTGGAGCCGAGCGTGGCGCCCGCGCGGCCGGGCAGTTCGTCGATCAGGTTGCCTTCGGACGAGGAGAAGGTCTCCCAGTCCTGTGCCGCGTTCGCGATGTCGTGGTAGCGGGAAAGTATCCAGAGCTGCCCGCTCTCGCACCAGTAGCAGGGGAACTGTTCGCGCAGGACGGCGTAGCGGGGGAACGGGTCGACGTCGATTTCCGGCGAATAAAGGTCGAACGGCTCCAAGCGCTTCCCCCGTAATTTTGTCTATGCTTTTCAGACACGTTATCATGATTTCCGCAAATCCATACGAGATGAGACGATTATGAGCAGCCGTCAGGACGGACGATCCGGCGAGGACCGGCTTATCGACCGCTTCTTCCGGCCGATCGCGAAACATCCGGGCGCGCTGGGCCTCGTCGACGACGCGGCATTCCTCACGCCGCCGGAGGGCAGCGATCTCGTGCTGACGGTGGATGCGGTCGTGTCCGGCGTGCATTTCTTCGCGGACGACGCGGCGGATCTGGTGGCGAAGAAGGCGCTGCGGGTGAATCTCTCCGATCTCGCGGCGAAGGGCGCAAAGCCGCTTGGCGCGCTGCTGTCCCTGTCGATGCCGGAAAACACCGGCAACGACTGGCTGCAGGCGTTCGCGCGCGGCCTCGGCGAGGACTGCGACGCATTCGATTGTCCGCTGCTCGGCGGCGACACGACCGGGACGCCGGGATCGCTGACGATCTCGGTCACGGCGCTCGGCGCCGTGCCCACGGGGAAGATGGTGAAGCGGAGCGGCGCGTTGCCGGGCGATGTTCTGGTCGTCACGGGGACGATCGGCGACGCGGTGCTCGGGCTGAAGCTGCGGCATCAGCCCGACAGCCCGGCGTTTGCAAGGTTGAACCGGACGGCGCGCGCGCATCTCGGGGACCGCTACCTGATGCCCCAGCCTCGGCTTGTACTTGCCCGTTCCCTGCACGAACAGGCGACGGCGGCGATCGACATCTCGGACGGGCTCGCCGGCGATGTGGGTAAGCTCGCGGCGGCTTCGGGCGTGGCCGCGCGCATCGAAGCGAAGCGCATCCCGTTCTCGGCGCCCGCGCGGGCGGTGCTCGCCGAGGAACCCGGGCTGATCGAGGCCATGCTCGGCGGGGGCGACGATTATGAGATCGCGGCCGCCGTTCCCGAGAATCACTTCAAGGCGCTGCAGGCCGCGGGCGCCGAGGCCGGGGTCGACGTGACGGCAATTGGCCGCATCGAGGCGGGCGAGGGCGTCACCGTCCTCGGTCTGGATGGGCAGCCGCTTTCTCTGAAACAGGCATCGTTCAGCCACTTCTGAGCGCGGCTAGCAAGGGAAAACCGGGGCGATTCCGGTGCGAAGCGATTGCTTCCCCACTGCAACTTTGGCAATGTCCGCCCGCCTTGGACCGAGGGGCTGCGGTTCAGGCGACCGATCGAGCGCCCGCCTTCCGGGCCGCATCCAGAAAAATTGAAACCAACGTTGGGGTAGAAGTCCATGACTGCAATGTGGCTGATCATTCTGTGTGGCCTTGCCGCCATCGCATACGGCATCTGGGCGACGCAGTCGGTGCTCGCGGCGGATGCCGGAACCAGCCGCATGCAAGAGATTGCCGCGGCCGTGCGCGAGGGCGCGCAAGCCTATCTGCGGCGCCAGTACACGACCATCGGCATCGTCGGTGTCGTCATCTTCGTTCTGGTCGGCTTCCTGCTCGGCTGGCTGGTCGCGGTGGGCTTCGCGATCGGCGCGATCCTTTCGGGCGTGGCCGGCTTCATCGGCATGAACGTCTCGGTGCGGGCGAACGTGCGCACCGCGCAGGCGGCGACGAAATCGCTGTCCGGCGGTCTCGATCTCGCCTTCAAGGCGGGGGCGATCACGGGCCTGCTGGTTGCCGGTCTCGCGCTGCTCGGCGTCGCGGTTTACTACTATGTGCTCACCGGCGGTCTCGGGCTTGCTCCCAACAGCCGCACCGTCGTCGATGCGCTGGTGGCGCTCGGCTTCGGCGCCTCGCTCATTTCGATCTTCGCCCGTCTCGGCGGCGGCATCTTCACCAAGGGCGCGGACGTCGGCGGCGACCTCGTCGGCAAGGTGGAAGCGGGCATCCCGGAAGACGATCCGCGCAACCCCGCGACGATCGCCGACAACGTGGGCGACAACGTCGGCGACTGCGCCGGCATGGCCGCGGACCTGTTCGAAACCTACGCGGTGACGGTCGTCGCGACCATGGTGCTCGCTGCCATCTTCTTCGCGGGCACGCCGATGCTCGGCAGCATGATGATCTATCCGCTGACGATCGGCGCCGTCTGCATCCTTACGTCGATTGCCGGCACGTTCTTCGTGAAGCTCGGCGCCAGCCAGTCGATCATGGGCGCGCTGTACAAGGGCCTGATCGCCACGGGCGTGCTCTCGCTCGGCGGCATTGCGATCGTGACGCATCTGATGATCGGTTTCGGCGCCATTCCGGGCGTGGCCTACACCGGCACGTCGCTGTTCATCTGCGGCATCGTCGGACTCGTCGTCACCGCGCTGATCATCTGGATCACCGAGTACTATACCGGGACCGACTATCGCCCGGTGAAGTCGATCGCGCAGGCGTCGGTCACGGGCCACGGCACCAACGTCATCCAGGGTCTCGCGATCTCGATGGAATCGACGGCGCTGCCGGCGCTCGTCATCATCGCCGGCATCCTGATCACCTACGCGCTCGCGGGTCTGTTCGGCATCGCCATCGCGGTGACCACCATGCTGGCGCTCGCCGGCATGATCGTCGCGCTCGACGCGTTCGGTCCGGTGACGGACAACGCCGGCGGCATCGCCGAAATGGCAGGGTTGCCGAAGGAAGTGCGCAAGTCGACGGACGCGCTCGACGCGGTCGGCAACACCACCAAGGCCGTCACCAAGGGCTACGCCATCGGCTCGGCGGGCCTCGGCGCGCTGGTGCTGTTCGCGGCCTACAACGAAGACCTCAAGTACTTCATCGCCAACTCGGCGCAGCATCCGTACTTCAAGGGCATCACGCTCGATTTCTCGCTGAACAATCCGTACGTCGTGGTCGGCCTTCTGTTCGGCGGCTTGTTGCCGTATCTCTTCGGCGCGATGGGCATGACGGCGGTCGGCCGCGCGGCGTCCTCGATCGTCGAGGAAGTGCGCCGGCAGTTCCGCGAGAAGCCCGGCATCATGAAGGGCACCGACAAGCCGGACTACGGCCGCGCGGTGGACATGCTGACCAAGGCCGCGATCAAGGAAATGATCATTCCCTCGATGCTGCCGGTGCTGTCGCCGATCGTCGGCTATTTCATCATCTACTTCATCGCCGGTGGCGGTGCGGCGGGCAAGTCGGCGGCGTTCTCCGCAGTCGGCGCGATGCTGCTCGGCGTGATCGTCACGGGCCTGTTCGTCGCGATCTCGATGACCTCGGGCGGCGGCGCCTGGGACAACGCGAAGAAGTACATCGAGGACGGCCACTACGGCGGCAAGGGCTCGGACGCGCACAAGGCGGCGGTGACCGGCGACACAGTCGGCGATCCCTACAAGGACACGGCGGGTCCGGCGGTGAACCCGATGATCAAGATCACGAACATCGTGGCGCTCTTGCTGCTCGCGATCCTCGCGCACTACTGATCGTCACGCGTCCCGAAAGCAAAGCGGCCCGCATCCTATGCGGGCCGTTTCCTTTTCCGGTGGCGGATTTGCGGGTCTTACCGTCCGACGCCGAGGAGGCCGGAGAAGACCTGCCGCAACAGGCTCAGCTCCTGGCCGCCGGTGGGCGTGGTGCGGCTCACGAAGTCGAAGATCTTGCCGTCCTGAATGCCGTAGTTGGCGATGCGGGTGACGCGCCGTTCCTGATCGAAATAGATGGCGAGCACCCGCTGGTCGACGACCTGCGGGTTGAGGAAGGCGGCTTTCTGCTCGGCCTTCTGCGAGATGTAATAGAAAACTTCGCCGCTCACCGTGGCGATCGTGGAGGGCGTGCCGAGAACGAGCAGCACCTGCTCCTGGCTCGCGCCGACGGGGACCTGATCGAGGGAGGCCTGATCGAACACGTAGCCGCGCTGATAGGTGTTGGCGAGGCAGCCGGCGGTCAGGAGCGACAGCGACAGGATTGCGGCCATCCGGCGGATCGGGCGGGCGCGCACGGGCGCGGCCGGGGCGGGGAGCATTCGGCTACTCATCGACCAATCTCGCAATCCGGGCTTGTCACGACCCCGCGTCTCAAGTACCCCGCGCCCGGCGGAAAGGCAACGCCGCGGCGTATCGTGCAAGCGATTGAGAAAGAAGCCATGTTTGCAGCCCTTCGGCGCCGCCGGGAACGGCAGGCGACCATCGACAGGCTCTATGGCGCGATCGTGGCGCAGGCCCGGTTGCCGGAATTCTATTCCGGCTTACATGTGCCCGACACGCTGGAAGGCCGCTTCGATCTCCTCGTGCTGCACGTCTATTTCGTGTTTCGCCGGCTGGCCGGCGACGCGGAGGCGCGCGCGGTGGGCCAGGCCGTGTTCGACCGGTTCGTCGAGGATATGGACGACAGCCTGCGCGAGATGGGAACCGGCGATCTCGCCGTCCCCAAGCGGATGCGGGCGATGGGCGAGGCGTTCTACGGGCGCGCGGAAGCCTACGACCTTGCGCTGCGCGATGCCGACGACGCGCGGCTGGCTGGCGCGCTCTTGCGCAACGTTTATGCCGGCGAGGAGAGTGCCGCGCCGGCAGCACGAAAGCTCGCGCGTTACGTGCGGCAGGTCGAGGAAACGCTCGCGGGCGGCGACGTGAGCCTGTTTGCGCGCGGGCTGATTTCGTTTCCTGCGCCGGAGTTTGAGGAATGACAGAAGATCTCGATTGGAAATTTCCCGTCGCCGTTGCCGAATTGCCGGAGGAAGGTGCGGATTACGAACTGGTGCCGGATGAAAAAATCCGTGCGGTGCTGGCCCGGCATGTGGATGTATTGGCGGTTCCGCAGTTGACGGCGCGGCTGCACGTGCAGCCGGACGGCCGCGGCGGCGCGGAGGTGACGGGGCCGTTGCAGGCGGCGGTACGGCAGACCTGCGTCGTGACGCTCGAGCCGTTCGACAATCCGATCAGCGAGGAGATCAGCATCCGCTTTGCGCCGGCCGAGACGATCGCGCCGGAGACCGACGGATTGGTCGACCTGGAGGCGGAGGAACCGCCGGACGCCCTGGTCGACGGCACGCTCGATCTTGCGGCGGTGGTCGCGGAGTTTCTGGCGCTTTCGATCGATCCTTACCCGCGGAAGCCGGGCGCGGTGTTCTCGCAGCCCGCGGCCGGAGAATCCGGCGGAAAATCGTCGCCTTTCGCGGCGCTGGAAAAGCTGAAGGGCCGCCAAGCCGATGAAAACGATTGAAAATCCGGCAACCCGTGGCTGTTGTGTCCGGGACGGGGATCGTTATTGTCGCGCCAAGCCGGCTCTGCGCCGGGCGACCCTTCACCCCTGAGGCCGGGCTGCGCCGCCCGCAATTTCCTGCATGACCCGACCGGTTCGAATCGCGCTCGACGCCATGGGAGGCGATCATGGCCCTGCCGTGATCGTCGGCGGGGCGGAATTGTCGGGGCAGCGCCATCCCGACGTCGAGTTCATCCTCTACGGCGACGAGGCGGTGCTGGAGCCGCTCGTCAGCGCGCGGCCGCGCCTTGAGCGGATCAGCAAGATCATCCACACGGACGTGGCGATCCGCATGGACGACAAGCCGAGCCAGGCGTTGCGCTACGGGCGGCGGCGTTCCTCCATGTGGCTCGCGATCGACGCGGTGAAAAACGGCGAAGCCGACGCCGCCGTGTCCGCCGGGAACACCGGCGCGCTGATGGCGATGGCGAAGATCTGCCTGAAAACGGTGCCGGGCATCGACCGGCCGGCAATCGCAGGGCTATGGCCGACGCTGCGCGCGGAAAGCATCGTGCTCGATCTCGGCGCGTCGATCGGCGCCGACGCGCCGCACTTGGTCGATCTCGCCGTCATGGGCGCGGCAATGGCGCGGATCGTGTTCGGGCTCGAGCGGCCGTCGGTCGGGCTGCTGAATGTGGGCGTGGAAGAAATCAAGGGCGTGGAGGAAGTGCGCGAGGCGGGGCGGCTGCTGCGCGAGCTCGACGCGCCGAATTTCGCCTATCACGGTTTTGTCGAGGGCGACGACCTCGGCAAGGGAACGGTCGACGTGGTCGTCACCGAGGGGTTCGCCGGCAACATCGCGCTGAAGACGGCGGAAGGCACGGCGCGGCAGATCGGCGAGTACCTGCGGGCCGCGATGAGCCGCACCTGGCGGTCTCGGCTGGGCTACCTTCTCGCACGCGGCGCCTTCCGGATTTTGGCGGAGAAGATGGACCCCCGCAAAGTGAATGGCGGCGTTTTCCTCGGGCTCAACGGCCTTGTGGTGAAAAGCCACGGCGGCGCCGATGCGGTCGGGTTCGCCAGCGCCATCGATCTCGGCTATGACGTGGCACGGCACGAGCTCGTGTCGAGCATTACCGCCAGCATCCACCGATCCGAAAACAAGTTACCCAAAATCGCAGCAAGTCAGGCAGCATCGTGAGCGTCTTGCGTTCCATCGTCCGCGGCGTGGGGAGCTATTTGCCTGCGCACATCATGACCAATGCAGACCTGACGAAGAAGGTCGCGACGACCGACGACTGGATCGTACAGCGCACCGGCATTCGCGAGCGGCGCATCGCCGCGACGGGCGAGATGACCTCCGATCTCGGGCTCGCCGCGGCCAAGGCCGCGCTCGCCAATGCCGGTATGGGCGCGGATGCGATCGACCTCATCGTGCTGGCGACCTCGACGCCTGATCAGACGTTCCCGGCGACCGCGGTCACGATCCAGGCGGAGCTCGGCATCACGCGCGGCGCAGCCTTCGACATGCAGGCCGTCTGCTCGGGCTTCGTGTTTGCGCTGGCGACGGCCGACCAGTTCCTGCGCAGCGGCGACTTCCGCTGCGCGCTGGTGATCGGCGCGGAGACGTTCTCGCGGATCATCGACTGGAACGACCGCGGGACATGCGTGCTGTTCGGCGACGGCGCCGGCGCGGTCGTGCTGGAGGCTGCCACCCAGCCGGGGACGCGCGAGGATCGCGGCGTGCTCATCACCAGGCTGCGGTCGGACGGCCGGCACCGCGCAAAGCTCTATGTGGATGGCGGGCCGTCTTCGACGGGGACCGTCGGGCATCTCCGCATGGAGGGGCGCGAGGTGTTCCGCCACGCGGTCGGCATGATCACCGACGTGATCGAGGATGCCTTCGCGGCGACCGGCTACAACGCCGGCGACATCGACTGGTTCGTTCCGCACCAGGCCAACCGGCGGATCATCCTTGGCAGCGCGCACAAGCTCGGGATCGCCGATGACAAGATCGTCGTGACCGTCGATCGGCACGGCAATACGTCGGCCGCGTCCATTCCGCTGGCGCTCGCCGAAGCGACCTCCGACGGACGCATCAAGCCGGGCAACCTTGTCCTGCTGGAAGCGATGGGCGGCGGCTTCACGTGGGGGTCCGCGCTCGTGCGGTGGTAAGGTGTGGCTTCAAAGACGCAGCGGCGGAAAATCGGGCGCGCCGATGCGTTTCCGGTTCGCCCGCGGTCGATAAGTTGTGCCGCAGCGCATTGCCGTCCCTGCCGGATCGCGCCTGCAAGGTTGACCAGGGCGGCGGTCACGAATAGCCTTGGAAAAACAGAAAGATAGTTGTACCGCCGCAGAAGGAGACGGGGGCTACCATGGGGGGCACGACCATTACGCGTGCGGACCTGAGCGAAGTCGTCTATCAGAAAGTCGGTCTTTCGCGCACCGAATCGGCTGCCTTGGTCGAACTGGTGCTGCGGGAGATCACCGATTGCCTCGCTCGGGGCGAAAACGTGAAGCTTTCTTCGTTCGGATCGTTCGTCGTCCGCCAGAAGGGACGGCGGATCGGGCGCAATCCCAAGACCGGCGAAGAGGTCCCGATCGAGCCAAGAAGGGTGATGGTTTTCAAACCATCGAATATTCTTAAGAGCCGAATCAACGACGGGAAAAAGCGCTGAGGACAATTGTGGGACTGGCGGTGGAAAAAGGGCCCGACGCGTTCCGCACCATCAGTGAGGTTGCCGAAGACCTCGACCTGCCCCAGCACGTGCTGCGTTTCTGGGAGACGCGGTTCGCCCAGATCAAGCCGCTCAAGCGCGGCGGCGGTCGGCGCTATTACCGGCCCGAAGACATCGAACTCCTGCGCGGCATCCGCCAGCTCCTTTACGGAGACGGCTACACGATCCGCGGCGTGCAGCAGATCCTGCGCGAGCAGGGGGTGCGGCATGTGCAGGCGATCGGGCGCGAAGCGGAAACGGTTGCGCCCGCCGTCGTGCCGAGCGGGCCGGCCAAGGAGCAGCGCCCGTCTCCGGCGCGTTCGCCGGAAGGAGCGGGCGGGCTGATCGATCTCCTGCCTTCGCTGCGTTCGCCGCGGCCGGCGCCCGAGTTGCCGCGCGTTGTCGAGGTGCCGCTGCCGCAGCGGCCGAGCCCCGCGACATCCGGCGAAGACGACGACATGCCGCCGTTTCCGTTCCGGCGGCCGGCGCCCGCGCCGGCGGCGGAAAGCATCGTGCGTCCGCCCGTGCGGCCGGTCTTCGACGACGAAGCCGCGCCGGCGGTGCGCGCACCGGCACCCGTCCGGCACGCGGAAGCGCGGCCGGCGGTGGATGCGGGCAAGCTGTCGCCGGAGGCGATCCGCCTCCTCAAGGCGACGCTGTTCGAGCTCGGGGAATGCAAGCGGCTTCTGGATACGAGCCGCGACGAGCGTTAATCGCCGGCACCATCTGAAATTCATCGCCGTCCGAACGCCTGCGTTGCCAGACATGCAGGCGTGATGCAGACTTCCTCGCGGGCCGGTTTCGTGTGAGCCCGCAGGGACATGCCGGATGAGTCCGCTCGCGCACATCGGCGACGTGCTGGCGATGCATGCCCGGATGTTTCCCGATAAGATCGGCGCGCGCGACCTCGAACGGTCGATGACGTTCCGGGAATGGCATCGCCGCTCCTGCCGGCTGGCCAATGCATTGACGGGGATCGGGCTGGCGAAGGGCGACCGGGTCTGCGTGCTCGCCTACAACTGCGTGGAGTGGATGGAGATCTACGCGGCGGCGGCGCTGGCGGGATTGATCTGCGTGCCGATCAATTTCCGGCTGGTCGGGCAGGAAATCCGCTATATCGTCGAGAACTGCGAGGCGAAAGCGATCATCGTCCAGGATGAGCTGATCGACGCGGTCGAATCCGTGCGCGCCGATCTGCCGGTCTCGGCAAGTAATTACATCGCGTTCGGCGGCAACCGCCGTGCGGGCTATCGCGCCTACGAAGACCTGATCGCCGCCGCACGCGACACGCCGCCGGATGCGGTCGTGACGCCCGAGGATTGCTGGGCGCTGATGTACACGTCCGGCACCACGGGAAAACCCAAGGGCGCGATCCGCAGCCATCGCGGCAGCGCCATGCTGTCGCTCGTGACCGAAGTGGAGTTGAGCCTGACAAGGCACGACGCGGCGCTGCTCGTCATGCCGATGTGCCACGCGAACTCGCTGTTCTTCTTCGGGGCGTTCGCCTATTGCGGCGCGCCGTGCACCGTTTACAGCCGGAAGAGCTTCGACCCCGAACATCTCGTGCGCACGCTGGCCGAGGGCGGATCGACCTTCACTTCGCTCGTGCCGACGCACTACATCATGATGCTGGCGCTGCCGGCGAGCGTGCGCGAGCGCTACAACGTCGATGCCGTCACCAAGCTGATGATCTCGTCGGCGCCGGCGCGGCGCGACACCAAGCTCGCGATCATGGAGTATTTCAAGAACACGGGCCTGTTCGAGCTGTATGGCTCGACGGAGGCGGGCTGGGTCACGATGCTGCATCCGGACGAGCAGTTCTCGAAGCTCGGCTCGGTCGGGCGCGAATGCGTGGGGTCGCGGCCGATCCGGCTGCTCGACGCGGACGGCAACGACGTGCCCGACGGCGAAGCGGGCGAGCTTTACTCGTGCAACGGCAGCACATTCGACGGCTACTGGAAGCTGCCGGAGAAGACGAAAGAGGCGTTCCGCGGTGAATATTGCACCGTCGGCGATCTCGCGCGGCGCGACGAGGACGGCTACATCCATCTCGTCGACCGCAAGAGCAACATGATCATCTCCGGCGGCGAGAACGTGTACCCCTCCGAGGTGGAAGCGATGCTGGGCGCGCATCCGAAGGTCAAGGATGTCGCGGTGATCGGCATGGCCGACGGCAAGTGGGGCGAGCGGGTGCACGCGGTGATCATCGTTCACGGCGGGCAGACGCTTGCAGAGAGCGAAATTCTCGAATGGTGCAAGGACCGGATCGCCGGATACAAACGGCCGCGATCGGTCTCCTTTATTCGCGACGAGGAGATGCCGCGGACGGCGACGGGAAAAATCCTGCATCGTGTGCTGCGCGAGCGGCTCGCCGCCAAGCGAGCGGACGCGGTGTGATGGGGAGGGATGAATGGCAGCGGCGAAGGAAGCAAGCCAGGACTTGAACGCCGACGAGAATTCCTGCGCCGCGTGGGTCGCCCGGTTTCTGCGAGCGCGCGGGATCGACCGGATTTTCGGATTGCAGGGCGGGCACATCCAGCCGATCTGGGACCACGTGGCGCGGCAGGGCATCCGCATCATCGACGTGCGGGACGAGGGCGCGGCGGTCCACATGGCGCATGCGCATGCCGAGCTGACGGGGCAGTTCGGCGTCGCCATGGTGACGGCAGGCCCGGGCGTGACCAACACGGTGACGGCGATGGCGAACGCCTCGCTCGCCCGCGTGCCCGTGCTGCTGATCGGCGGCTGCACCTCGCGCCCGCAGGCGAACATGGGGCCGCTGCAGGACATTCCGCACGTCGACATCCTGCGGCCGGTCACGCGCACTTCGCGCACGGCGCGCGTGGCCGAGCAGGTCGTGCGCGAGCTCGACGAGGCGGTTGCGCGCGCGATGGGCGACGCGGGGGAGCCCGGCCCGGTCTATATCGAAATCCCGACGGACGTGTTGCGCACGCACGTGCCGCCGCAGCTCGTGCTGGACGAATGGATGCAGGCGAAGCCGGCGCGGCTCTTGCCGCCCGATCCGGCGGCGATCGCCGAAGCCGTCGACGTCTTCTGGTCGGCGAAGCGGCCGGTCGTCATCACCGGCCGCGGCGCGCGCGGGGCGGAGGAGGCGCTCGTCCGTCTGCTCGACGCGAGCGGCGCGCTCTATCTCGACACCCAGGAAAGCCGCGGGCTTGTGCCGCCCGATCATCCGTCCTGTGCGGCGGCGGTGCGCGCGGCGGCCATGACCGACGCGGACGTCGTGCTCCTGATCGGGCGCAAGCTTGACTACCAGGTCGCATACGGATCGCCCGCGGTGTTTCCCAACGCCCGGTTCATCCGCATTGCCGATTCACCCGGCGAGCTCATCGACAACCGGCGCGGCCGGCCAGAACTGCTGGCTTCGCCACGGCTCGCGCTCGAGGCTATGGTGGCGGCTGCCGGCAATCGCGAGCCCGCGATCGACAAGGCGTGGGCGGACGGGCTGCGGCGCCGGCATCGCGAGCGGTCGGAGGCGGCGGCGAAGAACAAGGGACCGGCGACGGGCGCCGACGGCAAGATCCATCCGCGGGCGATCTTCGACGCGATCGCGGAGCTTGCCGATCCCGATTACATCGCCATTGCCGACGGCGGCGATCTGCTGAGCTTCGCGCGAACGGGGTTGCAGGCAAAGACCTACATGGACGCCGGCGCCTTCGGCTGTCTCGGCGTGGGTGTGCCGTTTGCAGTGGCGGCGGCGCTGGCGATGCCGGGGCGGCAGGTGATCTCGGTCAACGGCGACGGCGCTTTCGGCATCAATGCGATGGAGATCGACACGGCGGTCCGGCACGGCGCGAAGGTCGTGTTTGTCGTGTCCAACAATGCGGCCTGGAACATCGAGCGCTTGGACCAGGAGATAAACTACGGCGGGCGTGTCGTCGGCACGACGCTGCGCCACTCTGATTACGCGGGTCTTGCGCGCGCGCTCGGTGCGCACGGGGAGCGGGTGGAGAAGCCCGAAGAGCTGCGCGGCGCGCTGGAACGCGCGATCAAGAACGCGCCGGCGCTCGTCGACGTCGTTACGTCGCAGACCGTGCTGTCGTCCGATGCGCAGAAGGGGCTCGGGTTCGTGCCCGACTTTCAGGCGCTGACGGCGTGGGACGAGGCGGAGCAACGGCGGCGGAAGCCGCGGTGACAGGCCTACGGGATGTAGTGGATCGGGGTTGAACTGGTCGGAGCGGCGAGATTTGAACTCGCGACCCCTAGTCCCCCAGACTAGTGCGCTAACCGGGCTGCGCCACGCTCCGACCGTGGCCGGGACTATAGGTAGGCGGCCGCGGGCGCGCAACGGTCGGAGGCCGCGAAATCCTGCGGCGTTCAGGCTTTCCCGAAACGGACCCGGACGCGCGCTGTGAGCAGCGTTGACGCAGTAATGATGTAGGTGGCCGCCGCCGGCAAGACCGGCGAGCGGTATCAGCAGCGCATTGAGCACGGCCGACAGCACGACACCGCTTGTGCTGATGACGGCAAGCTCCTCCACACGGAACGTTTACCCCTCCCGTCCTAGGTTCAGGCGGTTCCCAACAGGAAGATCGAACCGTCAGCTCAGGCTCGTGCCATGTCCGAGATTGATCGCGCACCCGCCGTGAGCGTCGTCATTCCCTGCTACAACGGCGGGCAATATCTCGACCGGGTGCTGGCCTCGCTGGCCGGCCAGCGCTTCCGTGATTTCGAGACCATCATTGTCGACGACGGATCGGCGGACGCGGCGACGGTCGAGAAGCTCGCGTCGTTGCCTGCGAGCGTGCGCGTCATCCGGCAGGAGAACTGCGGGCTTTCCGGCGCGCGCAATACCGGGTTCCGCGCGGCGAAGGCGGAGCTCGTGCTGCCGCTCGACTGCGACGACGAGATCGAGCCGTCGTTTCTGGCGACGACCGTGAGCGTGATGAGGGCGGCGCCAGCGAACGCCGGCGTGGTCTTCACGCATATCCGCCTGAGCGGTGCGGCGCACGGCGAGCTGGAGCGTCACTTCCATCCGTTCGATCTGCTGTTCGCCAACGGAATCCCGTCGTGCGCCCTGATCCGCAAAAGCGCGTGGTCGGCGATCGGCGGCTACGACGAGGCAATGCGCGAGGGCTATGAGGACTGGGAGTTCTTCCTGCGCATGGCGCTGCACGGCTACGACGGCGTCGAGATCGCGCAGCCGCTGTTCGTCTACAACATGGCGAGCGGCGGCATGCTGCTCGGACGTTCGTCGCCGGCGCACGTGCGTCTCTGGCGCTATATGCGGCAGAAGCACCGGGACGCATATCGGCTGTCGTCCATCCTGACGCTCTGGCGGCGAACGCGCGGCCGGCCGGGAAAGGTGTCGCTCGCCAAGGGTCTGCTCGCCCTTGCGCTCTCGAAGGTATTGCCGGACGCACTTTACGGAAGGCTGGTCGCGGCGAGGCGCAGCCGCCGCTTCATGCGGCCCACCGGAGGAGCGGAACCGAAAAACGCTGTATCTGCGCGGTCTTAACCGCAGTTTTCAGCGCCGGGGTAACGGCCCCTTAATCGCGATCTGCTAGCGATATTGCCCTTCACAGGGCTCAAGCGCGGCGTCGATCGCGTCCAGAGAGGAACCATGTCGTCATCGGATGTGTCCACGGCCGCGAACGGGCCGGCGGCGGGCTTCAGCTTCAATCGGCTGATCCGGCGCGTGTTTCCGTCGACGTCCCGTCTGACCTTCAACCCGCTGTTCCGCGGTCTGGCCAATGCGAGCGACGTGCTGCCGCGGCTCGCGTTCAGCGAGTTCAGGACGCTGCCGCCGAACCATCTGCGCATCCGCATCGGCGTCGGCAACCGGCTGTTCAATAACCAGGTGCACTACCTCGTGCACGCCCGCGACTTCTGGATGTTCGTGTTCAGCGAAGGGTTGGCGACGATGCAGTCAAACTTCCTCGACATCGGCGTCGGCTGCGGGCGCTGGGCGCACTGGCTGCGCGACTACAATTTCCGCGGCCGCCGCTTCTCGGGCATTTATGTGGGCATCGACATCGATGCGGAGGCGATCGAATGGTGCAGGAAGGCGTTCGACGCCGAGCGGTTCCGCTTCCATCGTTCGACGGATGCGAGCGTCTCCTACAATCAGGACGGCACGCCGAATGCGACCTACCGCGTACCGGAGCCGGACGGGACGTTCGACCTGATCTTCTCCAACTCGCTGTTCACGCATCTGCTGGAGCGGGAAGTGGAGAACTATCTGCAGGAGAGCTTCCGCCTTCTGCGCAAGGGCGGGGCGGCGATGCATTCGCATTTCAATCTCGACTATCCGCCCGCGACCTACGGCACGCGCCACACGTTCCGCCATCGCATCGGCAATGTGCGGGTCGAGTCGCTCGCGCAGCCGGAAGCGGCGGTGGCCTATACGACCGATTTCCTGTTCGAGATGAGCCGCCGGATCGGATTCTCGCGCTGCGAGGTGATCCACATGCCGGGCGGCGCCCAGCATCAGCCGATCCTGCTGACCACCAAGTGACCGGATGAAGGGCTGCCATTGGCTGCGCGCCGGGCGGCGCGCAGGTGCGCGAGCGTGGCTGCCGTCAGGCCCCATACGGCGCCGAGCAGCAGGAAGAAGTGGCGCCAGTGGTCGGTGTCGACGATGGCGCCTTCCAGCACCACGCCGACGAACGCCGCATAGATTGGAATGAAATAAGGCTGCCATGGCGTGGCGACCAGCGCGTAGCGGATGCCGATCGCGAGGCTCGTGAGGATCAGCAGAATGTACGTGACGCCGCCAAGCCAGCCATAGGCCGAGAAGGCGTTCAGATAGACGTTGTGCGGCGCCTGCGGGAAGATCACGCCAAACTCGAGCGGGCCGAAACCGTTGGGGCGCTCGAGCAGCATTGAAAGGCTGCGGAGCTGGTTGCCGAAGCGGCCGGCTTCACCGGCGTCGTAATACTGAATCAGCGCGGCGCGCTCCTTGAACAGGCCGCCGATCGATTCAAACGAGATCAGCAGGACGATCAGCGCCGCAATGCCGGCGACGGACAAGACGCTGAGCAGGAGAATTCGCCCGCGCAGCCGCGGACCGCTGGCGGCAAGGAACATCAACCCCATCAGCACGGCGGCGGACGCCGCCGCATTCGCCCATGCGCCGCGCGAAAAAGCGAGGAGGAGCGCCATGACGAGCACACCGGCGGCGACGATGTTCCGCGGCCGGATGCCTTCGCGCAGCGTGACCTCGACGAGGAGCAGGAGCGGCAGGACCAGGAACGGCGCGTAGACGTTCGGGTCCTTGAACGTGCTCTTGGCGCGGCCGCCCATGGTGAGCGCTTCGGCGCCGGGGAACAGATTGAAATAGGCGGCGATCCCGACCGCGGCCGCAATAAGGGCGGCGATGACATAGGCGGTACGCAGAACATCGAGCCGGCGGACGCTATTCTCCGAGAAGATGCAGGCGAAGAGCACTGCGCTGCCGGCCATGTAGAACGACGTGGCGACGAACATCACGGCGTCGGTCTTCCAATGCACGTTGAAGAGGGAAAGCAAGCCGCCGATGTTCCAAAGCATCAGGAGGGCGAACAGGGGCGCGATCAGGCGGGGCGCGACGACGCCGGCGACGACGCTCGCAAGCGCGAGCGGCACCATCATGAACTCGTAGGGCGACGGCTCGATGAAGACGAACGGGCTCAGGAGGATCGTGAGAAAGAGTGTTGCATGCAGAAGCCGTTCAGCCGCATCGTTGCGCTGGCGATTGCGGGCCGCCGATCGCGTGGCGATGTCAACCGAAGCCGCGGTCAATAGGCGCTCTCGGTCTTCAGGAGTGCGAACGGCGTCTTCGCCAGAATGTAGAGATCGAACAGCAACGACCAGTTCTCGATGTAGTAGAGATCGTGCTCGACGCGGCGCTCGATCTTCTCCGGCGTGTCGGTCTCGCCGCGCCAGCCGTTGATCTGCGCCCAGCCGGTGATGCCGGGCTTCACGCGGTGGCGGGCGAAATAGCCGTCCACGACTTCGTCGTAGAGGCGGTTGGCGGCCTTGGCATGGGTCGCGTGCGGGCGCGGGCCGACGAGCGAAAGATTGCCCTTGAACACCACGTTGATGAGCTGCGGCAGCTCGTCGAGGCTGGTCTTGCGGATGAAGCGTCCAACGCGGGTGACGCGCGGATCGTCCTTCGTCACGAGCCTGGCTGCGGTCGCGTCGCTCGTCTCGACATACATCGAGCGGAACTTGAAGACCTCGATCAGCTCGTTGTTGAAGCCGTAGCGGCGCTGCTTGAAGAACACCGGGCCGCGGCTGTCGAGCTTGATGGCAACGGCGACGGCGGCCATGACGGGCGCGGCCGCGAACAGCAGCAGGCCGCCTACGATCTTGTCGAACAGCCACTTGAGGACAACGTCCCAGTCGGCGAGCGGCCGGTCGAACACGTCGAGCATCGGCACGTTGCCGATGTAGCTGTAGGCGCGCGGGCGGAAGCGGAGCCGGCTGATGTGCGCGGCAAGGCGGATATCGACCGGCAGCACCCAGAGCTTGCGCACCATCTGCAGCACGCGTTCCTCCGCCGTGATCGGCAGCGAGACGAGCAGGAGATCGATGCGGGTGCGGCGAGCGAATTCGATGAGGTGATCGACGGTACCGAGCTTGAGCACGCCGGCCACGCTCGGCGGCGAGCGGTCGTCGGCGCGGTCGTCGAACACGCCGCAGATTTCGAGGTCGGAGTCGGTCTGTGCCGCGAGCGATTTCACCAGCGCCTCACCGGCGGGCCCGCCGCCGACGATGACCGTGCGGCGGATGAGGCGGCCCTGGCGCGTCCAGTGGCGGACGAGCGTGGCGAGCACGATCCGGCCGGCGAACAGCATCATGAGACCGCTGGCAAACCAGGTGGCGGCCCACACGCGCGAGTAGATCGCTTCCAGCCGCAGGAAGAAGCCGAGCGCGAAGGCGATGAGAAACACGATGGCCCAGGCAGCGGCGATGCGGCTCAACTGGTAGAAGTGCTTGCGCATCGCCGGCGCGTCATAGAGCTCCGCGCGCTGGAAGGCTGCTATGGCGGTGAGCGAGATCGCCGCGATTGCGGCGACGTAATACCAGTCGTGCGTGCCCGCGGTGCGGACATAGAGCAGATAGATCGCCGTCCCGAGTGCTGCGATCGCGAGGAATTCGGCGAGACGCACGACGCCGGAAAGGACGACTTGCGAGATCGCCGGCGCGATCCGCTGGGACGCGATCGCTTGCGCGAGCGGGCTCAATCCGGCGGCGGCCTTCCGCTCGCGGGGGAATGGAATGGTGCGTGCGGCGGCGGTTTGCGCGCCGACCGCGCGCTTCAATTCGCGCGCTCCGATTTGCTGCATGGGTGCCGCATCCCTGTCACGGGCCGGCCGTTATGAGCGCCGGTTTCCCGTGTGAAGTCGCGCGGACACTAGCGCGGATTGATTTCGGAGGGCTTAAATCTACATTTTTAGATTAATTGGAAATGATTGATTTGGTGCGGCGAATCTCGGCATAGGCCGCGAGCACGGCGTCGGTCATGCTTTCCACCGTGAATGACCGCGCGATGCGTTGCTGCAGGCGGTTCGCGAGCTCCGTGCCGCCGCCTTGCTGCATCCGTTTCATGGCGGCGAGAAGCGCATCCTTGTCGCCGGCGGGAACCAGCGCGCCCGCATCGGGACCGAATATCTCCGGAATGCCGCCGACGCTTGTGGTGATCATCGGCATGCGGGCCGCCGCGGCCTCGAGCACGATGTAGGGCAAGGACTCCTGGCGGGAGGGGATGGCGAGAAGCTTGCCCGACGCGAACGCCGGCCGCGGCTTCGACTCTCCGGGAAACGTCACCTGCGTGCCGAGGCCGAGTTGGCGGGCGCGCTCCTCGGCAGCGGCGCGGTCGGGCCCGGCGCCGTAGAAAAGCGCCTTGCCGCGCCAGCCTTCGGCGGCAAGCGCGGCCAAGGCTTCAAGCAGGACGTCGATGCCTTTGCGCCAGCGCAGCTCGCCGATGAAAACGAAATCGGCGGCGTCGGGATTAGGTGTGACCGGCGCAAGCTCCGCCGCCGAGATGCCGTTGTGGATGACGCGCGAGAAGGGCGGCTCGCCGACGCACTGGCGATAGATCGTGCGCGCAAATTCGCTCTCGAACAGGATCAGGTCGGTGCGGCTGCGCAGCCAGCGCTCGATCGAGTGATAGGCGCGGCCGGCGAGGGAGTCGGGCGCATAGAAGAGGCTGCCGCCGTGCGGCGTGTAGGCATTGATGGCGGGGCCGCCGACGAGCCGCGCATAGGCGCCGCCCTTTGCGCCATGACCGTGCAGTACGTCGGCGCGCGTTTCCTGCGCGCGCTTGCGCACGTGCAGGAAGGCGGCGAGGTCGCGCGGGCCGATCTGGCGGCTCATGGGCGTGCGGGTGATCCCGAGCTTCAACGCGGGGGCGAGGTCGGCGAGGATCTGTCCCGCCGAGGCGCTGCCGGTCGTACTGTCGGCGACGATGCCGACTGCGTGTCCGCGGCGAGCCTGCTCGCGCGCCAGATCGACAACGTGACGGAACAGGCCGCCCATCGGCGCGCGCATGATGTGAAGAATGCGCAGCGGTGCTTCGCTACTCATTAATGTCCTGCGTGAACTAGAACCAGCGCTCTTCGATCGTGACGGTGTCGCCCGGCCGCAGCGGATAGGAGATCGGCACCGTCGCGTGCACCATCTGCCCGTCGACGAGACGGCCGACGGTGGCGTGCGTCTTCAGCGCGCGCGGGGAGTAGCCGCCGGCGATCGCGGCGGCGGTCTCGACGGTCATTCCGTTCACGAAGGCGTACTGGCCGGCGGCCGTGACTTCGCCGAGGATGAAGAAGGGGCGGTGGGTTTCCACCTCGACCGCCACATGCGGCTCGCGCACGTAGCCGGAGCGCAGGCGCGTGGCGATCGTACGGCCCAGTTCCTCGGTGGTGCGGCCGCGCGCGTCCACCGCGCCGATCAGGGGCATCGCGATCTTGCCGGCGCCGTCGACCGCGTAAGAGTTCGAGAGGCCCTCCTGGCCGAAGACGACCACGCGCAGCTTGTCGCCGGAATCGAGCACATAGGGCGTCTCGAAGGCGGGATCGACGCTGGGCGCGCGCGTCGAGGCGCAGGCGGCGAGCGTCAAGAGGGCCGCGCAGAGGGCGAGGGAGCGAACGAACATTTCGGCGCGCCGGGCTTTGGAATCGTTGCCGAATTCTTACCGGCGGCATGGTTAACGAATTCTCACGGAGAGCAGGCGGCGGGCGCCGTTCAGCGCGACAGGCGCGAGCGGAACGCGCCCACGCGGGCACGGAGGTTCTGGAATGCCGTCCAGAGCCGCTCGTTCTGCTTGATGTGGCGTTTGGCTGTCGTAGCGAGCCAGGTTGCCGCCGCCGGAAGCACGCCACGAATCGTCGCGGGAGCGACGTGGTCGAAGAGGGGAATCTCCCGGTCCGACCATTCGTGCTTGAGCCGCTGATAGCCGACAAGGAAATCGAATTCCTGCAGGCCGCGGCCGATCGCGCGGCGGAACAGCTCGGTCAGGTGGATCGCGCCGGGGCTGCAGCGCGCGAATTCCTCGTCGTAGCTGACCTGCAAGAGCGAGTAGCGGCCGGCGTGCTCGACGGCGAGGTTGACGGCGGCGAGCCTCTCGCCGACGCGCAAGGCGCTGAGATGGGCCATGCCTTTTGTCCGCGGGCCGAGCGCGAGCTCGCGGAAGAATGCCCGGCAGGCCGGCTTCTCGGTAAAGCCGCCAATCCCCTTGCGCCGGAAGGTCTCCGCTTTCTGTTCGAACAGCGCATCGAGCAACCGCTCGGCGCCGGCGCGGTCCTCGGCGGTGAACACGTCGACGGGGCCAAACTCTTCCAGCCGGCGCAGCTTCGAGCGGTCCTGCTTGCGCGCCTTGGCGGAGCGGTGGTTCTGATAAAATTCGTCCCAGGTACCGCGCAACGTTGTGACGTAGCCGTTGCTCGGGTGCGGCGCGACGCCAAGCGCAAGAAATGGATTGCGCTGGCCGCCGATGTCTTCCGGCATCCGGCGCAGGTCGATCATGTCATGCCGGAAGCGCGCGTCCTGCTGCAGCAGCGACCGGATCTCCCGCCAGAGGCCGGCGAAGCGTTCGGCCGGAACTGATTGCGCGAAATCCCGGGCGAGCAGGGGGCCGAGGTAGTCGAAGATCTCCTGCCCGAGCCAGGTCAGCCGGCGCACGACGCCGCCCGCGACCGCAAGCGGAAAGATCGCGAGCGTTCCTTTGTCTCCGCTCAGGATCACGATTGCCGGGCGCACGTTGCCGGCGGCGCCGATCGACTTCTGCCACGCAACCGCGAAATCGAACGTTTGGAAAACCGTGCCAGCGGCTCCGGCCTCGAGCGCGCGCCACGCGGATTCGACTTCGCGCAGATCGCCGGAAACCCGAATGCCGGCTGCTGGGACAGCAGCACTCCGCCGCTCCAGCGGCGAGTCCGCCGGCGCATACGCACCGAGCCGGCCGTCGGCCGCGTCGACAACACTCCGCATTTCGTTCATCCGGCCGCGCCTCTTCCGGCACGGCGACCCTGCTTGAAAAATCTCAAGAAAAGGTTCGGCGCGCCGGAAGCGATGCAGTCTTTCCTGCCGCGCCGGAGGGGGTTAACGCGATGGCAACCCTAATGATTTCTTATGCGCGCGTACTTTTGCCTCATGCAGTGCCGTGCGTCGGAGTGCCGTCATGCCTCGCGATCAGAAAGCGAACGGGGAGGAAGCGTTCACGGGCAGCCCGACCGGGGGACAGCTCGATCTCGGCGCGCTCATGCACGCGCTGTGGCGCCGGAAATACTGGATCGTCCTTCCCGCGATTCTTGTCGGCTTGATAGCGGCGGTGGCCGTCAATCTCATGACGCCGGTCTATCGCTCGGAAGCGCAGGTGCTGATCGAGAACCGGGAGACGGCATACAACCGGCCGGAAGGCGCGGACCGCAGCGCCGATCGCGACCGGCCCGACACGGAGACGGTGCAGAGCCAGGTGCAGCTCGCCTATTCGCGCGACCTCGCGCGCACGGTGATCGCCGATCTCAAGCTGGCGACGCGTCCCGAATTCAACCCGGAAGCGGGCGGATCGGTCTTCACGGGATTGCTTCGGCTGGTCGGCCTCGCCCGCGATCCGTCCCGCCTGTCGTTCGAGGAGCGGGTACTCGAGCGCTACTACGAGCGGCTATCGGCGCATCCGGTGGAGCGGTCGCGGGTGATCGCGATCGAGTTCCGCTCCGAGAATGCCGTGCTTGCCGCGGAGGCGGCAAACGCGGTGGCAAATCAACTCCTGAAATTCCAGCAGCGCGCCAAGCAGGAATCGATGCGTCAGGCGGCGCACTGGCTCTCCGGCGAGATCGAGCAGTTGCGCGCGCGCGTTGCCGACACCGAAGCGAAGACGGAAGAGTTCCGCGCCAAGTCCAATCTTTTCGTCGGCAGCAACAACACGCCGCTGAGCGCGCAACAGCTTGCCGAGGCAAACTCGCAGCTCGTGCTCGCGCGCACGCAGAAAGCCGAAGCCGAATCCAAGGCGCGAATGATCCGCGAGATGCTGAAATCGGGCCGTCCGATCGAGGCGTCGGAGATCGTCAATTCCGAGCTGATCCGGCGGCTCAACGAGCAGCGGGTGACGCTGCGGGCGCAGCTTGCGGAGCAGTCGTCGACGCTGCTCGATCAGCACCCGCGCATCAAGGAGCTGAAGGCGCAGATCGCCGATCTTGAGGCGCAGGTCCGCGTCGAAGCGGAGAAGCTCGCGCGCACGCTGGAGAGCGACGCCCGGATCATGGGCGCGCGGGTGGATACGCTCGCGGCCAACCTCGAGCAGGTGAAGAAGCAGGCGTCGGCGCTCGGCGTCGAGGACGTGCAATTGCGGGCGCTCGAACGCGAAGCGAAGTCGCAGCGCGACCTGCTGGAATCCTATCTCGCACGCTATCGCGACGTGACGGCGCGGGAAGGGCCGGATGCGGTGCCGCCCGATGCGCGCATTCTCTCGCAGGCGGTGCCGTCGTCGACGCCGTATTTCCCGAAGAAGTTGCCAACCGTGCTGATCGCGATGTTCGCCATGCTGATGGCGGGCGCGACCATTGTGGTGATGCAGGAGTTGTTGTCGGGCGAAGCGTATGCGCCGGTTGCGACGCCGCTCGCGGATTCAATGCCCGCAGTGCTGCCGCAGCAGGCGCCGTCGTGGATCGGGCCGAGCGAGGCGCCTGCGGCCGGCATGCCCTCTTCCCGCGAAACGCACGAGCGGAAGGTTGCCGCACTGGTCGAACATATCCGGCGCATCGGCCGCGGTATCGTCGTCGTGACCGGTACGGAAGAGGCTGACGCCGCGTCGAGGGTCGCACTCGAACTTGCCCGCGAGCTCGGGCGGGCCGGCGCCCGCGTGCTGTATCTCGATTTCGATCCGGTCAGCGCGCGCTCGCATGCGCTTGCGGACGATCCGCGCGCGCCCGGTCTCGCCGATCTCCTGTTCGGCGTCGCCACTTTCAGCGAGGTGATCCACCGCGACCCGCTGTCGCCGATCCATGTCATCCCGATGGGGCATGGCGTCCGGGACGCGGCCGCGCTGCTTGCGGCTGAGCGGCTTGCCGTCATCTTCGGGGCGGTGTCGCAGACCTACGATCACGTCATCCTCGCGACCCCGCCGCTCGCGTCGCTGAAGCGGGGAGAGCGGCTCGCGCGGTTCTCGCGCGCGGTCGTGCTGGTTGCCTCGGAGGATCAGCCGGGTACCGCCGCGTCAGCGAGCGACACGCTCGCGGCCAAAGGGTTCGCCAATATCGTGGTCGCCACCGCCAGTCATATGCCGACGCCGCCGGAGGCAGTTCCGCCCCGCGCCGCCGCGTGACAGGAATTCCCGGGTCCTTCGCGCCTGCGGGAAACCGCAATTCGTGCCTGGCCGGGGCAACGGAATGACAAGATTTCGCGCGTATATCGCGCGGAACCGTTGACCGGGGCTGCATTGCCAAATCTGCGCTACGCGATTTATCGAGCGGGGCTCGAGACATTGTATTTTTCCGGCGCGCATCGCGCGCTGCGCCCCATCTTTGGCGGAGTGGGGTCGATCTTCACCCTGCATCATGTGCGGCCCGGACGGCCCGGGCGTTTCCAGCCCAACCGCTTCCTCGAGATCGAGGCGGAGTTTCTGGAACGAATGATCCTGCGGCTGCGCGCGCGCGGGATCGAGCTCGTCAGCATGGACGAAGTGCACCGGCGGCTCGTCGAGCGGGACTTCGCCCGATATTTCGTCGCCTTCACGCTCGACGACGGCTATCTCGACAATTACGAACAGGCATGGCCGGTCTTCAAGCGGCAGCGCGTTCCGTTCACGCTCTACGTGGCAACGAGCTTCCCCGACAAGCTCGGCGAGCTGTGGTGGCTGGTGCTCGAGCGGGTGGTTGCGCGAAACGATCGCATCGTCGTCGAGATGGAAGGGCAGCCGCGCTTCTTCAATTGCGCGAGTGTCAGCGGCAAGCGGCAGGCATTCGGCGAAATCTATCAATGGCTGCGCGGATTGAGCGGCGAGGCCGAATTGCGCCGGGCGATCCGCGATCTCGCCGCGCGCTACGGCATCGACATGAACGTGCCGTGCAGGGAATTGTGCATGACGTGGGCGCAGATCGCGGAGATGGCGGAAGATCCGCTCTGTACGATCGGCGCGCACACGATCAACCATGTCGCGCTGCGCAGGGAGACGGCCGACGTCGCGCGCACGGAAATGAAGCGAAGCGCCGACGTGATCGAATCCACGCTCGGCAAGCGGCCGGAGCATTTCGCCTACCCGTACGGAGGCGCGAACGCGGCCGGAGTGCGGGAATTTGCGCTGGCGCGCGAGCTCGGGTTCAAGACGGCGGTGACGACGCGGGCGGGCGCGCTGCTGGCCGGGCACCGCGAACACCTGACGGCGCTGCCGCGCATTTCCATCAACGGCGAGTTCCAGGCGCTTCGCTATATCGACGTGCTGGTTTCCGGCCTGCCGTTCGTGCTCGCGGGAACCGGCGGCCGCGTCGAGGCGGCGTGAGCCGGTGCTTACGGGCGCTGCATCCAGCGGATCAGGAACGCTGCCGGGACGAGCCAGATCAGCCCGAACACGATAAAGAAGATGAGCTGCGCCGGCGCGTAGAAGCGGGAAATCGCGGAATGGCCGAGGCCCAGCATCAACAGCGGCCAGAAAACCACAATCGCCAAGAGCCCGACGGCGCCGATGAGCTTGCGGGTGCGGACTTGCATTCCTGATCTTGGTCCTTGGAGTCCGGCGGCGGGCGCGACGAGTAGGCCGATTGCCTGCCGTTTCCGGGCCCGATATCTCTAAAACACGATCGCTGCAGATGGAAGCGAAAGTGCTTCCACCTGAAGCGATTCTGCTATAGCGCGGCTGACGGGAATGCAGGAAACCCAAGCAACAATGTCGCAGATTTCGCTCACCCGCGATCCCATGCGGCCGGTGAGGACTTGGCTTTGGTGCGTCGCCGCGCTCGTCGCGGTGACGGTGATTGTCGGGGGCGCGACGCGGCTCACCGGCTCCGGCCTCTCCATCACCGAGTGGCGGCCGGTCACCGGCATTATTCCGCCGCTGACCACCGCCGACTGGCTGCTCGAGTTCGACAAGTACCGGCAGATTCCGCAGTTCCTTGTGCTGAATCCCGACATGACGCTCGGCGGCTTCCAGTTCATCTACTGGTGGGAATGGTCGCACCGGATGCTCGGACGGCTGATCGGTTTGGCGTTCATCGTTCCGTTCGGCATCTTCTGGGCGCGCGGCGTGATCGATCGCGCGCTGGCCTGGAAGCTCGGCGGCCTGTTCGTGCTCGGCGGCATCCAGGGCACCATCGGCTGGTGGATGGTCGCCTCGGGCCTCGCCGAACGGACGGACGTGAGCCAATACCGGCTGGCGATTCACCTCACGGTCGCGTGCATTATTCTCTCGGCGATCGTCGCCGTCGCCGTGAGCCTGCGGGGACGCACGCCCGACATGGTGCTGCGGCGAACGCGGGCAATCGCCATCGCCGTCCTCGTGCTCGTGTTCGTGCAGATTTTCCTTGGCGCGCTGGTGGCGAAGACGAGCGCGGGGCTCACCTTCAATACGTGGCCGTTGATGGACGGGCGGATCATTCCGCCGTTCGAGCAACTGCTCCCGATGCAGCCGCTCTGGACGAATTTCTTCGAGAACGTGATGACGGTGCAGTTCACGCACCGCATGGTGGCGTATCTGCTGTTTGCGGTCGCGCTTATCCACGCGCTCGACCTGCACCGCACGGGGCCGGTTCCGGCGGCGCAGCGGGCAATCACGCTGTTCGCGCTGGTCACCGGCCAGGCGGCCCTCGGCGTGATCACGCTCCTGTGGATCTCGCCGCTATGGCTGTCGCTGCTGCACCAGGCCGGAGCGGTCCTGGTGCTGGTCGCAGCCACCAGCCACGTGACGCAGATGTCGGCTCAGGCCGCCAAGCCCTGATCCAGATCCGCAATCAGGTCCTCGACGTCCTCGATGCCGACGGAGAGGCGGACGACGTCGGGGCCGGCGCCGGCCGCGACCTTCTGCTCGTCCGACAACTGGCGGTGCGTCGTCGACGCCGGGTGGATGATGAGCGAGCGCGTGTCGCCGATGTTGGCGAGGTGCGAGAAGAGCTGCACGTCGGAAACGAGCTTCACGCCCGCCTCGAAGCCGCCCTTGAGGCCGAGCGTGAGCACGGCGCCGGCGCCTTTCGGGCAGTATTTCTGCGCGAGCTTGTAGGTGGGATCGCCCGGCAGACCGGCATAGCTCACCCATTTCACCGCCTTGTGGCCCGACAGGAACTTCGCGACGGCGAGCGTATTGTCGGAATGCTTCTGCATGCGCAGCGGTAGCGTCTCGATGCCGGTGATGATGAGAAAGGCGTTGAAGGGCGAGAGCGCCGCGCCGAGATCGCGCAACGAAAGCACGCGCGCCGCGATGGCGAACGCGAAGTTGCCGAAGGTCTCGGCCATGACGATGCCGTGGTACTCGGGACGCGGCTTGGAGATCATCGGGTAGCGGTCGTCGCCGGCCCAGTTGAACTTGCCGCCGTCGACGAGCAGCCCGCCGATCGAGTTGCCGTGGCCGCCGAGGAACTTCGTCGCGGAGTGGACGATGATGTCGGCGCCGAACTCGAACGGGCGGCAGAGGTAGGGTGTCGCCAGCGTGTTGTCGACGACGAGCGGGATATTCGCCTTCTTCGCGATTTTGGCGATGCCTTCGATGTCGGTGACGATGCCGCCGGGGTTGGCGATCGACTCGATGAAGATCAGCTTGGTCTTCGGCGTGATCGCTTTCTCGAATGTGGAGAGATCGTCGGGGTCGGCCCATACGACGTTCCAGCCGAAGCTCTTGAACGAGTGCGTGAACTGGTTGATCGAGCCGCCATAGAGCTTCCTCGCGGCGACGAACTCGTCGCCCGGCCGCATGAGCAGATGGAAGACGTTCACCTGCGCGGCGTGTCCCGATGCAACCGAAAGCGCGGCGGTGCCGCCCTCGAGCGCGGCGACGCGCTCTTCCAGCACGTTGCAGGTCGGGTTGCCGATGCGGGTGTAGATGTTGCCGAAGGTCTGCAGGCCGAAGAGCTGGGCCGCGTGCTCGACGTCGTCGAAGACGAACGAAGTGGTCTGGTAGATCGGCGTGGCGCGGGCGCCCGTGGTCGGGTCGGGCTGCGCGCCGGCATGGACCGAAAGGGTGGAGAAGCCGGGCGTGCGCTGCTCGCCCTTCTGCACTTGGTTCATTGCACACCTTTATTATGTGATTTCAATCTAAACTCAATTTTCATTTGTTGTTTATGCTTTGGCGGGTGCGCCGTCAATGGTCCGGCTTCGTACCGGGGCCGAGCTGCAGCCGCTGCACGCCTGCGCCGAGGCGTTTTGGACGCTTGGAGGAAAGCATGCGCGTGTTGACGCCCACCCAGCCGATCTCACGGGAGAGGCGACCGTATTCGATTTTTGGGCAGCGGTTCATGACCACGGTCAAGCCCGCGGCCTCGGCCCGCGCGGCCGCCTCGTCGTTGCGGACGCCAAGCTGCATCCAGAAGACCTTGGGCAGCGGATCGAGGGCGAGCACTTCGTCGAGGACCTTCGGCACGTGCGGGGAGGCGCGGAAGACGTCGACCATGTCGATCGGCTCCGGCACATCGGCGAGGCGCGCGTAGATCCTGTTGCCGGCGATCTCCTTGCCGGCGCGGCCGGGATTGATCGGATAGACGCGGTAGCCGCGCTCGCTGAGGTACTTCACGACGAACATGGACGGCTTGTCGTCGCCGTGGCTCGCGCCCACGACCGCGACGGTCTTCACCTTGTCGAGGATGCCGCGGATGAACGCGTCGTCGTAGTTGTCGTGGCTCATTGGTCTTGCTTTTCCTTCTCCCTCATGCGCGGGCTTGACCCGCGCATCCAGAAAGCGGCGTGAAGCTCTGGATGGCCGGGTCTCGCGCTGCGCGCGGCCCGGCCATGAGGGAATTACATTCTAGCGGCTCAACGGTCTTCCCATTTCGGCGTGCGCTTCTCGATGAAGGCGGAGATGCCTTCCTCGGCGTCGCGCGCCAGCATGTTCTCGGCCATCACCTTCGTCGCATATGCGTAGGCATCGGCCAAATTCAACTCGCGCTGGCGATAGAACGCCTCCTTGCCGATCTTCTGCACATGTGCCGATTTGCCGGCGATGATGCGTGCGAGCGCGACGGCTTCCTCCAGCGCGTGGCCCGGAGCGACCACCCGGTTGACGAGACCGATCTCGCGGGCGCGTTCGGCCGTGATCGGTTCGCCCGTGAGCAGCATCTCCAGCGCGTGGTTGGATGCGACCTTGCGCGAGAGCGCGACCATCGGCGCCGAGCAGAAGAGGCCGATGTCCACGCCCGGCGTGCTGAAGCGGGCGTTCTCGGAAGCAACGACCAGATCACACGAAGCGACGAGCTGACAGCCGGCTGCCGCCGCTACACCTTCCACTGCCGCGATGACGGCCTGCGGCAGATTCACGATCGACTGCATGAGTCCGGCGGAGAAATCGAACGTGCGCTGGAAGTAGGCGAGGCCGCGGTCGGCGTCCTGCCGGTGCGCGGTGGTTTCCTTGAGATCGTGGCCGGCGGAAAAGGCCGGGCCGTTTGCGGCGAGGACGACGGCGCGCACGGACCGGTCAGTGCGGATCGCGCCGATTTCGGCGTCGAGCGCCGCGAGCATCGCTTCCGACAGGGAATTGCGCGCCGCGGGCCGGTTGAGCGTCAGGATGGCAATGCCGTTGCGGTCCTCGCGCAGGAGGATCGGAGCGGAGTCAGTTGCAGCGGCGTGCGCGGACTTGGACATTTCGGGGCTTGCCTTTGATCGCGGGCATATTATCCGAAGCAGGGCAGGGCGCGAATGTGCCGGCAGGGAGACATAGATGGACGCAGCCGCGACGAAGATGTCCACCGCCGAGGTCTCGGCCTTCCTGTCGCAGGTATTTCCGCAGGTGTTCGGGCCGGGCGGTGCGCACAAGGTGGAAGCCGTCGGCGCGGGCACGGCGCGGGTGCGGATGACCGCAGGCGAGCGGCACCTGCGGCCGGGCGGCACGGTCTCCGGGCCTGCCATGATGGAGCTTGCGGATGCGGCGATCTACGTGGCGATCCTGGGCGCGATCGGCCCGAAGGCGCTCGCCGTCACCACCAATCTCTCGATCAATTTCCTGAAGAAGCCGGAGCCCGGCGATCTCATCGCGGATTGCAAAGTGCTCAAGGCAGGCAAGCGGCTGGTCGTCGCCGAGGCGGCGATCCGCGCGGAGGGCGATGAAGAACTGGTCGCCCATTGTGTCGCGACCTACTCAATTCCGCCTGAATAGACCAGCTTATGATATGGTATTAAAATACCAAAATAGTAAGCTTTTGTAATTTATCGATAAAAACGATATTTGATGCATTGACGCTGCCGCCGGGCGCGTCTAAAACCGCGCGCTTCCAAGCCCGTTCAAACGGATCCGTCATGAAAACCGTCACGGCCAAACCGGCCGAGATCGACAAGAAATGGGTGCTGATCGACGCCTCCGGCCTTGTGCTCGGCCGGCTCGCGACGATCGTTGCCATGCGCCTGCGCGGCAAGCACCGTCCGAATTACACCCCGCACGTCGACTGCGGCGACAACGTCGTGATCATCAATGCGGAGAAGGTCGTGCTGACCGGGCGTAAGCTCGATCAGAAAGTCTACCACCATCACACCGGCTATCCGGGCGGCATCAAGGACCGCAAGGCTCGTTTCATCCTCGAGGGCAAGTTCCCCGAGCGCGTGATCGAGAAGGCGGTCGAGCGCATGCTCGATGAGGGGCCGCTCGCGCGCAAGCAGTTCGGCAACCTCCGCGTTTACAAGGGCGCCGAGCATCCGCACGAAGCGCAGAAGCCGGAGCGGCTCGATATCGCCGCGATGAACCGCAAGAACGCGAGGAGCGCGTAATGGCCGATACGGTCCAGTCTCTGGAAGGATTGGCGGCACTGAAGCCCGCGGCGCCGGAAGCGCCGGTGCACGTGCAGAAGCTCGACAAGCAGGGCCGCGCCTATGCGACCGGCAAGCGCAAGAACGCCGTTGCGCGCGTGTGGCTCAAGCCGGGCTCGGGCAAGATCGTCATCAACGAGCGGACGATCGAGGTCTATTTCGCGCGGCCGGTGCTGCGCATGCTGATCCAGCAGCCGTTCGTGCTGGCGAACCGCGCCGGACAATACGACGTCGAGTGCACGGTTTCCGGCGGCGGGCTGTCGGGACAGGCAGGTGCGCTGCGTCACGGCATCTCGAAGGCGCTGACGTTCTATGAGCCGGATCTGCGCGGCGCGCTGAAGAAGGGCGGCTTCATGACCCGCGACTCGCGCGTGGTCGAGCGCAAGAAGTACGGACGCAAGAAGGCGCGCCGAAGCTTCCAGTTCTCGAAGCGCTGAGGCGGAGCGACCATTCGAATGGGGAAGGGCGCGGCATGGCCGCGCCCTTTTCATTTTTCATCCAATTCGAAACGAATTCCATTCTCATTCGCGCGGTTTTCTCGCCAAATGCCGATCAGCCGCGCAAGCGGAAACAAAGCGTATGCGCAACGCCCGGGTGTTTTCGCTTGCATTCGACTGATCGGGGCAAGCCATTTGCAAGCCGGCAGGCACAGGATTTCGGGTGAAAAAGTAATGAGTCCACCCGATGTCCCTCGACGTCCCGACGCTATTCATCGTCTCGATCTTCGTGACGACGATCCTCGGTCTGTTCCTGCTGTTTGCGTGGGCGCAGGACCGCAGCATCCGCGCGCTGGCGTGGTGGGGCGCGGCGTATCTCCTCGGCGGGCTGTCAGTCGGCATCTACACGATGCAGGACTCGTTGTCCGATGCGCTCTCGGTTGCGATCGGTAACGCGCTGCTGTTCGTGGCCTGCGGCGTCATCTGGAACGGCTCGCGCCTGTTCCACGGACGAGAAGTGCTGCCGTTCTGGATGTTTGCGGGCGCGATCGCCTGGCTGACGGCGCTCACCATTCCCGGCTTCGCGCAATCGACCGCGGCGCGGATCGCGCTGTCGTCCATCGCGATCTCCGGATACACGCTGCTGACGGCTTTTGAGCTGTGGGGCGGGCGCAAGGAGCGCCTGTTGTCGCGCTGGCCGGCGGTCGCCGTGCTGACGTTGCAGGGGATCGTATTTCTTGTGCCGGCATTCGTTGTCGTCCTGTCGCCGCGAGGCGCGCGGTTCGAGGACTTTGCGGGCGGGTGGTTCGGCATTTTTGCGCTGGAAACGCTGCTCTATGCGATTGCCACCGCGTTCATCATCCTGACGATGGCAAAAGAGCGCAGCGAGCGGGTCCATCGCACCGCGGCGACCATCGATCCGCTTACCGAGGTGTTCAACCGGCGCGCTTTGATGGAGGCGGGACGGCGCGTGCTGGGCCGCATGGCCTGGGACCGGCAGCCGGTGTCCGTCCTGATGTTCGACCTCGATCACTTCAAGAAGATCAACGACCGCTACGGCCATGCCGTTGGCGACCGTGCGCTGCAGACGTTCGCTCGAACGGCGGCGGCACGGTTGCGCGCCACCGACATCCTCGGTCGGCTGGGTGGCGAGGAATTTGCCGCGATCCTGCCGGCGACGAGCCTGATCTCCGCAAGCGTTGCGGCCGAGCGCGTGCGCGCCGCGTTCGAGGAGGCGGCGAAGGAAATCGACGGTCTGCCGATCGGTGGAACCGTGAGCATCGGTGCTGCGGCCACCGAGGATCCGACGATCGGTATGGACGCCCTTCTCGAGTTCGCGGACAAGGCGCTTTACGCGGCCAAAGCCTCCGGCAGAAACCGCTACGTGCTTTCCGGATCCGAAGAAGAGCTCGCTGCAAGCGCCGCGGCGGACGCCAGGAAAGCTGCCGCAGCAGCGGCATCGCAGGAGCGGGCGGATCGTCGGCGAGGCGGCATTGCGAGCGCAAGCATCGCGCCGAACGATCTGGTTCTGGCAATTACGGCGGCTCGCTCGGCGATCCGGCCTGCCACCTGAGCGGCCGGCGAGCAGGGCCGGATCGCCATACCGCTACAGACGCGTCGACAGCAGCCGAACGAACGAGCAATTTCGTAGTATTTTATCGAGTATTAAAGCGAAACCGTAGCGTCTTGCGGTCATAGTCGGAACTCTGGAGGCCGATCTTGGGCTTCGATCCGCCGGCCGGGGGACGAATGCAACTCGATGTTGGGACGATGTTTGTGGTGACGATCACCGTCACCGCCATCCTCGGGCTCTTGCTCATCTATGTCTGGAATCAGCACCGCAAAATTCCGGCACTGGCGTGGTGGGGATGCGCGCACCTGGTCGCGTGCACCGGAGTCTGGCTGATCGGCGCGCATGGCGCCGTTTCCACTTTCTGGTCGATCGAAATCGCGAATGCGCTTCTCTTCATCGCAGCGGGAATGACCTGGGGCGGCGCACGCCTGTTCGACGGCAACCGTGCGTCGTTGATCGGGGTATTCGGCGGAGCGGTCGTATGGCTGATCGCCACACGGACGACAGGTTTGCTGTCGTTGCCGCATGTGCCGGTGGTGTTCAGCTCGATGATGATTTCGCTCTACACCTTTGCCACGGCCGTCGAGTTCTGGCGGGGGCGCGTTGAAGGCCTGAGCTCGCGGCTGCCTCTCGTGGTGTTGCTGTTCACGCACGGCGTTCTCTATCTGGTACGCGTCCCCCTTGCGATGTTCCTGGGCGGGCAGAAGGCCGAGGCACTGCTTTCCCCGGCTTCATTCGGCGTGATCGGTCTGGAGTCGCTTCTCTACATGATCGCCACCGCGTTCATTCTCCTGGCAATGGCGAAGGAGCGGACCGAGCTCGAGCACAAGGTGGCGGCGACGGTCGATCCGCTGACAGGGGTCGCCAACCGCCGGGCGTTTCTGGAGATCGCCGCACGCAGCCTGAAGCAGCGGCCGCGTGCGCCCGTGCCGGTCTCGGTCCTTCTGTTCGATCTGGATCGATTCAAGTCGATCAACGACCGGTACGGCCATCTGGTCGGCGACCGGGTGCTGCGGAAGTTCGCCCATATCGCCGTTTCCGAGCTGCGTTCGACGGATCTGCTCGGACGGATCGGCGGCGAAGAGTTTGCGGCCATCCTGTTCGGCGCCGAGTCCGGAAGTGCGGTGGCCACGGCGGAGCGAATTCGTCAGGCATTCGCGGCCGCACATCCCGGCAACAGCGAACATCCCGGGCTGAGCGTGAGCGTCGGGGTCATGAGCGTGCCCGCGCAGGACCTGGTCGAGATCGAAACGATGCTCACACGCGCTGACGAGGCGCTCTACGTGGCCAAGGCGCGCGGCCGCAACCGCGTGGAACTGGCCGACGACTATTCGGATCGCATGAGAATGGCGCCGCGAAGCGGGCGGGAAATGCAGTCGGCTTCCCAGCCGTGGCCGTGGGCCGAGGAAGCGGAATCGATCGTGAGCCCGGGCATCGTGCCGGCGCAAGGCGCAGCTCGCAACGCATCGCGAGCCGCTGCGATGGTGCAGGCGCGAGGCTAGCCGGCGATCCTGCCGCCGCCTTTGCGCGTGATTGCGACGATGGAAGGACGCGGCGGCATGTCCGGATCGAAGTCGGGCCAGCGCGTCGAAGGGTCGTCGAAGGTGGAAACCCGTCCGAACGCCCTCCATTCCTGTCCGTCGTCGCCCGGATGCTGAATGGCGACGAACAAGGTTTCGCCGTCCGGCGTGAAAACCGGTCCGCATAGTTCGGCGCCGGCGGGGCAGCGGAAGAAGAGGCGGCTCGTGCCGCGCGCGGCGCCGTCGGTTTCGAGCGCCCAGAGCCCGTCAGCACGGCCGGTCGCCTTGTCGGAGTTGCCGTCCGTCGCAATCCAGAGCCGGCCTTCGCCGTCCACCGCGCAATTGTCGGGCATGCCGAACTAGCCATCCTTGGTCGTTGCGGACGAGAACGTTGCGCCGACTGCGGCAACGGCCGGATCGCCACACTTCACGAGGATCTCCCACGTATAGCGCGCGGCGGCGTGGTCGCCGTCGGGCGGCGTCATCTCGATGATGTGGCCGAACTTGTTGACGGGCCGCGGGTTCGCGGCATCGACGGCGTCGGGCTTGCGGCTCGAGTTGTTGGTCAGGATCAGATAGACCTTGCCGGTCTGCAAATTCGCTTCGATGTCTTCGGGACGGTCCATTTTGGTCGCGCCAAGGAGGTCGGCTGCGCGCCGCGTCTCGATCAGGATGTCAGCCTGGCTCGCGAAACCATTGGCATCGGTGAGCGGGCCTTTTCCGTGGACGAGGGGCAGCCAATCCATGCTGCCGTCGGTATTGTAGCGCGCGACCTCAAGCGTGCCCTCGTCGAGGAGGTCCATGTTGGCGGCCCGGTTGTTCGGATCATAGGGGCGCGCGCTGACAAACCGATAGACGTAGTCGAATCGCTCGTCGTCGCCGGAATAGACGACGACGCGGTTGTCCTTGTTCACGAGCACGAAGGCGCCTTCGTGCTTGAAGCGGCCGAGCGCCGTGCGCTTCTTCGGCGTGGAGGCAGGATCGAACGGATCGATCTCGACAATCCAGCCGAAACGGTTGGCTTCGTTCGGCTCCTTCGCAACATCGAAGCGCTCGTCCCACTTGCCCCAAGCCTGCCAGTTGCCGGGCACGCCATAGCGGCGATAGTTGCGCGCTTCCGGGTGTGCATCGTCGAGCCTGCCCAGGAAATAGCCGTGGAAGTTCTCTTCGCAGCTCAGCCAGGTTCCCCACGGTGTGATGCCGCCGGCGCAGTTGTTGAGCATGCCGAGCACGCGGCGGCCAGAAGGGTCGGCCTTGGTCTTCATGCGGTCATGACCGGCGGCGGGGCCGGAAATCTGCATCGGCGTATCGGCGTCGATGCGGCGCGCATATTTCGAGCCTTTGACCACGCGCCATTTGCCGGCGGCGTCGCGTGCGATCTCGAGCACGGAGCCGCCGTGCGCGGCCTTTTCGACTCCGGCGAGTTCTTCCGTCATGCCGGCAAACGCGGTTTTGCCGTCCTGCCGGCCGAGGCCGGGAAACATCAGCTCTTCATTTGTGTATTCGTGATTGACGACGAGCAGGCCGCGGCGGCTCGGGTTCTCACCGGGGAGCGGAACGAAGCCAAGATAGTCGTTGTTGTATCCGAACTGCAGCTTTTGCGCGGATGCCGTCTGCCTGCGCGGATCGAAGGCCGGCGCTTCCGGCAGCACCGGGTCGCCCCAGCGGATCAGGACATCGGCGTCGTAGCCCTCGGCGACATAGTGCTTTTCGTCCACGCCGGCGGCGACTTCCTTGAAATCGAAGCGGAATCCGTTGTCGGCGCGAGCCTCATTGGCCACGCGGAGGGCGAGGGGGCTCACGGTCGCCGCGATCGCGGCGACGCCGAGCGCGCCTTTCAGGATATCGCGGCGACGGAAGCGGGCGGCGATGACGTCGCCTAGGGTCGGGTTCGCTGACGGATTGCGGCCGATGTCTTCGGACGCGTCACAGGCTTGCGCACGGGTGAAGGAATGCTCCTGGCTCATGGCTTAGGCCCCTCGGGCGATATTCGGGAAGGGACGCAAGCTAGCGGCCGCATGCGACGACTAAACGACCGTTTCACCGGGGCGGAATGTGGTTGCAATCCGTTAACCATTCGAGCCCTACGCTTTGAGCATGGCGGCGGAAGCGACTCACAATTTTCGGGCAGACCTCGCGCGGCTCGATGAAGAAGCGTGGCAGGCGCGTAGTGCGTTGGCTTGCAGGCACGAATCCGCCGACGATCTGCACAAGGACATGATCCGGCGCTACTTTGCGCTGCATCCCAGGCGGCGCCCGCTGGGACTTGCGCTGGGCGCGAGTGCGTTGCTCGCCTTTCTGATCCTGCTCTGAGATTCGGCTTGGCCGGAAAAGAAAGCGGGGCGCCTTGCGGCGCCCCGTTTCAGTTGACCGTGGTCGCCCACGGCTCGGGAGGAACTGAGGGGGAGCTCAGTACGAATAGTACATGTCGTACTCGATCGGATGCGGCGTGTGCTCGAAGCGGATCACTTCCGTCATCTTCAGGTCGATGTAGGAGTCGATGAAGTCGTCGTCGAAGACGCCGCCCTTCTTCAGGAACTCGCGATCCTTGTCGAGATTGCCGAGCGCATCGCGCAAGCTGCCGCAGACGGTCGGGATCTTCTTCAGCTCCTTCGGCGGCAGGTCGTAGAGGTCCTTGTCGATCGCCGAGCCCGGATCGAGCTTGTTCAAGATTCCGTCGAGGCCGGCCATCAGCATCGCCGCGAAGGCGAGATAGGGATTGGCGGTCGGGTCGGGGAAGCGGACCTCGACGCGCTTCGCCTTCGGCGAGCTTGCGAGCGGAATGCGGCACGAAGCCGAGCGATTGCGCGCGGAGTAAGCGAGCAGCACCGGCGCCTCGAAGCCCGGCACCAGCCGCTTATAGGAGTTGGTCGACGGGTTGGTGAAGGCGTTGATCGCCTTGGCGTGCTTGATGATGCCGGCGATGTAGCTGAGGCAGATATCCGAGAGGTCGGCATACTTGTTGCCGGCGAACACCGGCGTCGAGCCCTTCCAGATCGACTGGTGGCAGTGCATGCCGGAGCCGTTGTCGCCGTAGACCGGCTTCGGCATGAAGGTCGCGGTCTTGCCGTACATGTTCGCGACCTGATGGATCGCGTACTTGTAGATCTGCATGTGGTCGGCCATGCGCACCAGGGGGCCGAACTTCAGGCCGAGCTCGTGCTGGGCCGACGCCACTTCGTGGTGATGCTTCTCGACGACGCAGCCCATCTTGGCCATGGCGCCGAGCATCTCGGAGCGCATGTCCTGCAGGGAGTCGACGGGCGGGACCGGGAAGTAGCCGCCCTTGGTGCGGACGCGGTGGCCGAGGTTGCCGCCTTCATATTCGGTGGCGGAGTTGGTCGGCAGCTCGACGGAGTCGACGCGGAAGCCGGTGTTGTACGGCTCGCTCGAAAAGCGGACGTCGTCGAACACGAAGAATTCGGCTTCCGGCCCGAAGTTGACGGCGTCGCCGACGCCGGTCGACTGCATGTAGGCGACCGCCTTCTTCGAGATGCCGCGCGGGTCGCGGTTGTAGGGCTCGCCGGTGGTCGGCTCGAGCACGTCGCAGACGACGACCATCGTCGTCTCGGCAAAGAACGGATCGATGAATACGGTTTCGGGGTCCGGCATGAGGTTCATGTCGGATTCGTTGATCGCCTTCCAGCCGGCGATCGACGAGCCGTCGAACATGACACCTTCAGCGAAGGCATCCTCGCCAAACAACGAGACGTCGAACGTCACGTGCTGCCACTTCCCGCGCGGATCGGTGAAGCGGCAGTCGACGTACTTAACGTCGTTCTCCTTCATCATCTTGAGGACTTCGCTTGCGGTCGTCATGGAGACTTATCCCCCTCTGTTTTCAGTTGCCTCGGGCCCGAGGTCATTCGAGTTGCAATACAGGTCCGGCTAGATCGCGTCGATTCCCGACTCGCCGGTGCGGATGCGGATGGCTTCCTCAATGTTGGAGACGAAGATCTTGCCGTCGCCGATGCGCCCCGTCTGCGCGGCGCGGCGGATCGCCTCGATGGCCTTGTCGACCATCTCGTCGGCAAGGACGACTTCGATCTTCACCTTGGGAAGAAAATCGACGACGTACTCGGCTCCCCGATAGAGCTCGGTATGGCCTTTCTGACGGCCGAAGCCCTTGGCTTCGGTGACGGTGATCCCCTGCAGGCCGGCTTCCTGGAGCGCTTCCTTCACCTCGTCGAGCTTGAACGGCTTGATGATCGCCTCGATCTTCTTCATTGCGTCCCCCCGGATTGAGCCTCGCCCTGCTGCCGCGCTGGAAGCCCGCGGATGAATTGCAGGTCTCATGCCAGCTTTGTGGACTACGAAATCCGCTTCAAATTCAGCTATTTGCCAAGATTTCGGGCGATAGTGCCGGCGGTTTGGCAGGAAGCGTGTCTAATTATTGTGCAAGATGCATAAATCATAGGCATCTGCAAGAAGCGGCAAATTCATTGGTGCTCATCTACACAGGAGCGAACGGAAAGGTTCCGCATGTTCGAGCTCCTGACGCCTGACGAAATGGCCCGCGCGGATCGGCAGACGATTGCCGAGGGCATGCCCGGCATCGAATTGATGGAGCGGGCGGGGCGCGCGGTTGCCGAGCGGACGGCGCTGTGGTGTCCGCCCGGTTCGCGCGTCGCGGTCGTTTGCGGGCCAGGCAACAACGGCGGCGATGGATTTGTGGCGGCAAGGGTGTTGCACGAACGTGGCTACCGCGTGCGCCTGATGCTGTTCGGGTCGCGGGAGAAGCTGCGGGGCGATGCAGCAGAAGCGGCGCGCGCCTGGGCGGGAGAAGTCGAGACGTTCACGCCCGAGGCGCTCGCACATACCGACGTCGTCATCGACGCATTGTTCGGAGCGGGGCTCGCCCGCGATCTCGACGGCGACGCGAAGGCTGCGGTTGATGCGATGAACGCTGCCGGCAAGCCGGCGATTGCGGTCGATCTGCCGAGCGGGATTGACGGCGCAACGGGTCAGGTACGCGGCGCTGCCGTGCGCGCGGCGGAAACCGTAATATTCTGCCGGCGCAAGCCGGGACACTTGCTGTTGCCTGGCCGACTGCACTGCGGAGAGATCTACGTGGCGGATATCGGCATCAAGGATGAAACCGTGCGCGCCGTGAGCCCACAGACGTTCGCCAATGAGCCGCCGCTGTGGCTCGCGCATTTTCCGGTGCCGCGTGCGGACGGACATAAATACGATCGCGGCCACGCAGTCGTGGTGAGCGGGCCGATGCATGCGACAGGGGCGGCGCGGTTGGCGGCTCGGGCGGCGCTACGGACGGGGGCGGGGCTGGTGACGGTGGCAGCGCCGAAGGCGGCGGTGCCCGTGCTCGGCGCGAGCCTGACGGCGGTGATGGTGCGCGAGGCCAATGGAGCCAAGGGACTCGCGAAACTTCTTGGGGACAAGCGTCTCAATGCCGTGCTGCTCGGGCCGGGGCAGGGCGTCGGCAAGGCGACGAAGGACGCGGTGGCTGCCGCGGCCAAGGCTAGGCGTGCACTCGTGCTCGACGCGGACGCGCTGACAAGCTTTGCCGGCGCGGCGAAGGCACTTTCCAAAATACTTGCCGCCGTTCCGGCGGCCGTCCTGACTCCCCACGACGGGGAGTTCGCGCGTCTCTTCAGTGCGCAGCCGGCCGTCGTCCGTGCAGCGTCCAAGGTCGAGCGGGCGCGGGCGGCAGCGCGGCAGATCGGGAAAGCCGTGCTCCTCAAGGGGCCCGACACCGTGGTTGCCGGGCCGGACGGGCGGGCGGCGATCGCCTCCAATGCCCCGCCGTGGCTCGCGACGGCAGGGAGCGGCGACGTGCTGGCCGGCGTCGTCACTGGCTTGCTCGCCCAGGGCATGCCCGCTTTCGAGGCAGCCTGTGCCGCAGTCTGGTTGCACGGCGAGGCGGGCAAGGAGGCGGGGCCGGGCATGACCTCCGAGGACCTGGACCCGGCCCTGCGCCTCGTCCTCCAGCGGCTGATCCGGAAGCGGCTGGAGGCCAGGAAAGCCTAGGCTTTTCGGTGCTTGAGGGCGGCTCAGCCTGGCCCCATATTGTTGCTCGTGCGACGCACCGTGCTATAGACGCGCCCGGCCGGTGCCGAGAGCGGCGCCGCGCCCTGCTGGATTAATGCTTTTAGGCATGATCTTTTCGGAAAGCGGTTTCCGCTTTTCGGGGTCGTGCTTAGAGCGGGCGTGGCGGAACTGGTAGACGCGCGGGATTTAGGTTCCCGTGACGAAAGTCGTGGGGGTTCGAGTCCCTCCGCCCGCACCATCGCCGCGCCGGCCGACTGATCCATTCCCGCAACAAGGCTCTGGAATCCGGAACGATGCAAGTTACCGAAACCCTCGCCGAGGGGTTGAAGCGAGAATACCAGGTGGTTCTGCCGGTGGCGGAGCTCGATCAACGAGCGACCGAGCGGCTGACCGCCATCAAGGACCGCGTGCGTCTCGACGGCTTCCGCCCGGGCAAGGTGCCGATCCCGCACCTGAAGCGGGTCTATGGCAAGGCGGTGATGGGCGAGGTCATCGAGCAGGCGATGACCGAAGTGAACAGCAAGATCGTGAGCGACGGCGGCTTCAAGCTTGCGGTGGAGCCGCGCGTGAAGCTCGCCTCCGACGATCAGGACGCGGTCCGCGCGGTGATCGAGGGACGCGCCGATCTCGCCTACACGGTGGCGATGGAATTGCTGCCGAAGATCGAGCTCGCGGATTTCCGCAAGCTCATGCTTGAGCGGCCCGTCGCGCCCGTCACCGACGAGCAGGTGGACGAAGCGGTCAAGCGGATCGCCGACGCGAACCGGCCGTTCAACGACAAGGACGGGAAGGCCGAGAACGGCGACCGGCTGGTGCTGAACTTCAAGGGCACGATCGACGGCGTCGCCTTCGAGGGCGGGACGGCGGAGGGCGTGCCGCTCGTGATCGGCCAGGGCCAGTTCATTCCCGGGTTCGAAGAGCAGCTGGTCGGAATGGCCAAGGACGAGACGCGGACGATCAAGGTCACGTTCCCGAAAAACTATATGGCCGAAAACCTCGCTGGGAAGGATGCGGAGTTCGAGGTCACGGTCACCGGACTCTCGGCGCCGGGCGAAGTGAAGCTCGACGACGAGTTCGCCAAGTCGCTCGGCCTGGAGTCATTCGAGAAGCTGAAGAGCATGGTGCGCGAGCGTATCCAGCAGGAGCACAATGCCGCTTCGCGGGCCAAGGTGAAGCGCGTGCTGCTCGATGCGCTGGACGAGGCGCACCGCTTCGAGGCGCCGCCGTCGCTTATCGACCAGGAGTTCAACGGCATCTGGACGTCGGTGACGCAGGAGATGGAGACTTCGGGGCGCAGCTTCGCCGACGAAGACACCACCGAGGAAAAAGCGCGCGAGGAATATCGGACGATCGCCGACCGGCGCGTGCGGCTCGGGCTCGTGCTCGCCGAAGTGGGCGAGAAGAACTCGATCACCGTCTCCGACGACGAACTGAACCGCGCGCTGATCGAGCGTGCACGCCAGTTCCGCGGTCAGGAGCAGCAGGCCTACGAGCACATGCGCAAGGATCCGAACACGCTCGCCGCGCTGCGGGCGCCGATCTTCGAGGAGAAGGTCGTGGACTTCCTGCTCGAGCTTGCGACCGTGAACGACAAAGAGGTCAGCCGCGAAGCGCTGTTCGCCGCGGAGGACGATCACGATCATGCGCATGACCATGATCACGGTCATCATCACCATCACGACCACGATCATGATCATGACCATGACCATGATCACGACCATGACCACCATCACCACGACGATTCGGAAACCAAGAGTGGAAAGAAGACGGCGAAGAAGTCCAAGAAGGCGTAATGCAGCGGCTTGCCGGCCGATGAGATCGGCTATGTTGACAGAAGACGAATCGTTCGCAGGTGCGCGGAGGAATGAGAATGCGTGATCCAGTCGATACCTATATGAACCTTCTCGTGCCGATGGTGGTCGAGCAGACCAACCGCGGGGAGCGCGCCTACGATATCTATTCGCGCCTCCTGAAGGAGCGAATCGTCTTCATCACGGGGCCGATCGAGGACGGCATGGCGTCGCTGATCGTGGCGCAGCTCCTGTTCCTCGAGGCGGAGAACCCGAAGAAGGAAATCTCGATGTACATCAACTCGCCGGGCGGGGTGGTGACGTCCGGCATGGCGATCTACGACACGATGCAGTTTATCCGCCCGGCGGTGTCGACGCTCTGCGTCGGCCAGGCCGCGTCGATGGGTTCCCTCCTGCTCACGGCCGGCGAGAAGGGGCAGCGTTTCGCGTTGCCCAACGCCCGCATCATGCTGCATCAGCCTTCGGGCGGGTTCCAGGGACAAGCCTCGGATATCGAGCGGCATGCCGAGGATATCCTCAAGATGAAGCGCCGCTTGGAAGATATCTACATTCACCACACGGGACAGAATCGGGAACATATCGAGCGGACGCTCGACCGCGACTACTTCATGAGCGCCGAAGAGGCCAAGAAGTTCGGCCTCGTCGATTCGGTTATCGACAAGCGTCTGGTAGATGAAGCTGCGGCCAAAACCTGAGGCTGCGGCGTCGAGTCCCGGTCCAGCGGCATTCGCCTTGCATGGTGGAACCCGACGGTACCGGGGCGGGATCAATCATCCACGCTTTAGCATTAATGGATTCTTGATCCCCCTAGAGCTAGCATGGTCGATTAGGACCATGCTTGAGTACACTTCGAAGCAGACTTCGCCTCCCGCGGGCCAACTCGCCCCGGCCCGGCGAGGGGACGGAGAGACGGAATGAGCAAGGCCGGCAGCGACTCGAAGAACACGCTTTATTGCTCGTTCTGCGGCAAGAGCCAGCACGAGGTGCGCAAGCTCATTGCCGGGCCGACCGTGTTCATCTGCGACGAGTGCGTCGAGCTGTGCATGGACATCATTCGCGAGGAGAACAAGTCCTCGCTGGTGAAGTCGCGCGACGGCATTCCGACGCCGAAGGAGATCCGCAAGGTCCTCGACGACTACGTGATCGGGCAGGACTACGCGAAGAAGGTGCTCTCGGTCGCCGTGCATAATCACTACAAGCGGCTCAACCACGCGACGAAGCACAACGACGTCGAACTCGCGAAGTCGAACATCCTGCTGATCGGGCCGACCGGCTCGGGCAAGACGCTCTTGGCGCAGACGCTCGCGCGCATCCTCGACGTGCCGTTCACGATGGCCGATGCGACGACGCTCACCGAAGCCGGTTACGTCGGCGAGGACGTCGAGAACATCATTCTGAAGTTGCTGCAGGCCGCCGACTACAATGTCGAGCGCGCGCAGCGCGGCATCGTCTATATCGACGAGATCGACAAGATCAGCCGCAAGTCCGACAACCCGTCGATCACGCGCGACGTGTCGGGCGAGGGCGTGCAGCAGGCGTTGCTGAAGATCATGGAAGGCACGATCGCGAGCGTCCCGCCGCAGGGCGGACGCAAGCATCCGCAGCAGGAGTTCCTGCAGGTCGACACGACCAACATTCTCTTCGTCTGCGGCGGCGCGTTCGCCGGGCTGGAGAAGATCATCTCGGCGCGCGGCCGCGGCACGTCGATCGGGTTCGGCGCGTCGGTGCGGGCGCCGGAAGACCGCAAGCCGGGCGAGCTGTTCCGGCTGGTCGAACCGGAAGACCTCCTGAAGTACGGCCTGATCCCCGAGTTCGTCGGCCGGTTGCCAGTCGTGGCGACACTCGAGGACCTGGACGAGACGGCGCTGAAGCGCATCCTGCTCGAGCCGAAGAACGCGCTGGTGAAACAATTCCAGCGGCTGTTCGAGATGGAGAACGTGGAACTGTCCATCCACGAAGAGGCGCTTGGCGCGATCGCCCGCAAGGCGATCGAGCGCAAGACCGGGGCGCGCGGCCTGCGTTCGATCATGGAGGGCATCCTGCTCGACACCATGTTCGACCTGCCGAGCCTGGAAGGGGTCGAGGAAGTCGTGATCAGCCGCGAGGTAGTCGAGGGTGGCGCGCGGCCGCTCTACATCTACGCGGATCGCGCCGGGGACACCGGCGCGGGCGTGAGCGCCTAGACCGTTTGGACCGGCCGGCGCTCGCAGCCGAACGTCCGCCGATCCTTGACTTCGGGGGTACCCGTCGCCACCTAACGGTGCGACGACAGTGCTGCGGACGATTTTCGAGCGAACCCGTAGCCTTGGTACTCGATTCGCGCCGCCGCCGTGCGCTCGTCTTCGTTCCCCGGCCCGGCCGGCGGCAGCGGCGCCAAAAGAAAGGATGAGGGGCTCATGGCCACTCAAAAAGCGCGCCCGCCTCTGACACCCGGACAGACCCAGGCATTCCCGGTTCTGCCGCTGCGCGACATCGTTGTGTTTCCGCACATGATCGTGCCGCTCTTCGTCGGCCGCGAGAAGTCGATCCGCGCCCTCGAAGAGGTAATGAAGAACGACACCTACATTCTGCTGGTGACGCAGATGAACGCCGGCGACGACGATCCGGCGACCGACGCGATCTATAAGGTCGGGACGCTCGCCACCGTGCTGCAGCTCCTGAAGCTGCCGGACGGCACCGTGAAGGTGCTGGTCGAGGGCGTCGAGCGCGCGCAGATCGGCGAGTACTCCAGCCGGACAGATTTCTACGAAGCGAACGCGACGGTGCTTGCAGTCGATCCGGGCGAGGCGGTCGAGGTCGAGGCGCTCGCGCGTTCGGTCGTGAACGAGTTCGAGAGCTATGTGAAGCTCAACAAGAAGGTTTCGCCGGAGGTCGTGAGCGTCGTCACGCAGATCGACGACCACTCGAAGCTCGCGGACACGGTCGCGTCGCACCTCGCCGTGAAGATCCAGGACAAGCAGGCGGCGCTGGAACTCACCAATGTGGGCGCCCGGCTCGAGAAGGTCCTGGCGCTGATGGAAAGCGAAATCTCGGTCCTGCAGGTCGAGAAGCGCATCCGCTCGCGCGTGAAGCGCCAGATGGAGAAGACGCAGCGCGAGTACTACCTCAACGAGCAGATGAAGGCGATCCAGAAGGAGCTCGGAGACGAGGAAGGCCGCGATGAGCTGCAGGAGCTTGAGGACAAGATCAAGCGGACCAAGCTCTCGAAGGAAGCCCGCGAGAAGGCGCAGCACGAGCTGAAGAAGCTCCGGCAGATGTCGCCGATGTCTGCCGAGGCAACGGTCGTGCGCAATTATCTCGACTGGCTGCTCTCGATTCCTTGGAACAACAAGAGCAAGATCAAAAAGGATCTCGACTTCGCCCAGCAGGTGCTGGACGAGGATCACTACGGCTTGGAGAAGGTCAAGGAGCGGATCGTCGAGTATCTCGCGGTGCAGAGCCGTGCGAACAAGCTGACGGGTCCGATCCTGTGCCTCGTCGGCGCGCCCGGCGTCGGCAAGACCTCGCTCGGCAAGTCGATCGCGCGGGCCACGGGCCGCGAGTTCGTGCGCGTGTCGCTCGGCGGCGTGCGCGACGAGGCGGAGATCCGCGGCCACCGCCGGACTTATATCGGCTCGATGCCCGGCAAGGTTATCCAGTCGATGCGGAAGGCGAAGAAGTCGAATCCGCTGTTCCTGCTCGACGAGATCGACAAGATGGGCGCCGATTTCCGCGGCGATCCGTCTTCGGCGCTGCTCGAAGTGCTGGATCCGGAGCAGAACTCGACGTTCAACGACCATTATCTCGAGGTCGACTACGACCTTTCGAACGTGATGTTCGTGACGACGGCGAACACGCTGAACATTCCGCCGGCCCTCCTGGACCGCATGGAAGTGATCCGCATTGCCGGCTACACCGAGGATGAAAAGGTGGAGATCGCGCGCCGCCATCTGATCCCGGCCCTGATCACGAAGCACGGGCTGAAGCCTGACGAGTGGTCGCTCGACCAGGAAGCGCTCCTGTACCTGATCCGCCGCTACACCCGCGAGGCGGGCGTGCGGAACCTCGAGCGCGAGCTGGCGAACCTCATCCGCAAGGCGGTCAAGCAACTGATCGCCGAGAAGAAGGAGAAGGTCGCGGTCACGGTCGACAACCTCGATAAATACCTGGGCGTGCCGAAGTTCCGGTACGGCGAGGTGGAAGCCGAGGATCAGGTCGGCGTCGTCACAGGCCTTGCCTGGACGGAGGTAGGCGGCGAGCTGCTCACGATCGAAGGCCTGATGATGCCCGGCAAGGGCAAGATGACGGTCACCGGGAATCTCCGCGACGTGATGAAGGAGTCGATCTCGGCGGCGGCGTCCTACGTGCGCTCGCGCGCGGTGGACTTCGGCATCGAACCGCCAATGTTCGAGAAGAAGGACATCCACGTGCACGTGCCGGAAGGCGCGACGCCGAAGGACGGTCCGTCGGCCGGTGTCGCGATGGTCACGGCGATCGTTTCCGTTATGACCGGCATTCAGGTCCGCAGGGACGTGGCCATGACCGGCGAGATCACGCTGCGCGGCCGCGTGTTGCCGATCGGCGGCCTCAAGGAGAAGCTCCTCGCGGCGCACCGCGGCGGCATCAAGAAGGTCTTGATCCCCGAGGAGAACGCGAAGGACCTTGCCGAGATCTCCGACGCAATCAAGGGCGGGCTGGAGATCGTGCCGGTCTCGCGCATGGACGAAGTGCTCCGCCACGCGCTCACGCGCATGCCGGTGCCGATCGAGTGGGACGAAGCATCGGCGAAGCCGGTTGCGCCGGCGGTGTCCGACGAGGACGACGCGTCGAGCGTCATCGCCCACTGAACGCTGAACACGGAACAGGTGACGCCGGCTTCCGCGAGGGTCGGATCGATCCAGATGGAATCGCTTTGCGATTCCATCTGGATCGTGAATCCGACCCTATTCAATAGTTTAGGGTGCGATTCACGCTTCAGGTGGAAGCGCTCGCGCTTCCACCTGAAGCGAT
>JADYXZ010000013.1 GCA_020853885.1 Bradyrhizobiaceae bacterium
GCTTGCTCCCGCCCGGAGAGCCCGACGTCAAGCAGATCAAGCCGATGATGCAAAAGCTCCCGCCGCACGAAGCGATCGCCGCCCTCTTCGCCAACCGCTGCGCCAAGTGGCGAGAGGCGAATCCCGGCGATGACTGGTCCGCCTGGGCCGACTCAGAACAGATCGCATGCGGCAAGCGGGCAAGCTGCCCGACGACCTGCGCCGAGATGGCCCGGCTGATCGCACGCATGGAAGCCGAGCTCGTGACCGACGATGCCGCCGCCGACCAGAGCGCCGACGAGGGCACGGACGATGAGCGGTGCGTCATCGCCAAGATCGGGGGGGCGAAATGAAATCTATCCGCATCACCGACGAGATCATGCCACTTCTCTCAGCGGCGAGTGTCGTCGGCAATCTCTTGAAACTGCCGCAGATGCACCGACCGTTGTACGCGAAGGTGGACCACGTTCTTAAGGCGCTCGGCGGCAAATGGGATCGCCGCGAGGGTGCCCACAAGTTCGATCGTGACATAGCTGTCGAACTGGCGGCCGCAATCGAGGCGGGTGAAGTCGTCAATCGCAATCAAGCCTTCGGGTTCTTTCCGACGCCTCACTTCCTCGTTGATCAAATGTTGGCCATTGCCGAAATGAGGGACGGCTTGTCGGTACTGGAGCCTTCCGCCGGCGACGGGCGCATTGCCTGCCAGATCATGCACCGTTGGCCCAATACTCGACTGACTTGTTTTGAACTGATGCCAGAAAACGTTGCGGAGCTCAACGCGCGGGGCATTCGGTGCGAGCCCTCTGATTTTCTGAAAGCTCCACCGCAGCCAATCTTCGATCGCGTGATCGCTAATCCGCCGTTCAACCGGCTGCAGTACGTCGATCACATTCTTCACATGCTTAAGTTCGTTAGGCCGAATGGGGGCAAGATTGTGACCATCGCAAGCGCTGGGTTCTTGAATGCGAGCGGGAAAAAGGTAGGAGCCCTCCGCGCTCAGCTCGAAGAGCACGGGGCCAATTACGCAATATACAACCTGCCCGAGAAGAGTTTTGCGACTTCCGGCACCGACGTCGGGACAATCATCATTGAAACCAATGTAGCGAGGAAGCGCTCATGAGCGCCCAACCGGCCCTCTTCAATGATCGCGCCCCCGCGCGGCGCAAGTCCGCCGCCTGCTGGAGCCCCGACGAACTGCAATTCGCCGAATTGGTGATGAGCGCATGGAACAAGGCCTTCGATTCAGTCGCCGGCGGATACCGCGTCTACGACACCCGGCGCAACCGATTCGTCGCCATCCAGTTCCACCGCCGCAACTGCCAGCGGCCTGCCGACCAGCGCTTCACTGACGATGATGTCACCGCCGCCATCACCGCCTACGCCGCCTGCCCGACCAACGTGAGACTCGCCTCCTGGAAGCGATTCGCCGACTGGCTGCGCGACGCCGACGAGAACATCGATCACCAACTCCGCCGCATCGGCCGCCCGGTCGGCAAGACCGACGGCCTGCACCTGGCGGCGACGCGCGTCGTGGAGAACCTCGGCGTCGGCCGCTTCGCCCAGCAGGCCAACCAGCAGTCGATGTCGATCACCGAATACCTGCGCTCGATCAAGGGCCGCATCGACCGCCTCCGCCACCCGCGCGCCGCCGAAAAGACAACCCGCGCCGCCTGCCTGCGACTACTCGCCCTGGCTGCGCGGTATCAGGCGCTGCCCAAGCCGGAGCGAGACACCCTGCGGGCCCGGGCCGACACAGCTTTTACCGCGCTCAAAGGGCGACCCCCGATGCCCGACGGCGAAGACTGCACCCTGTGCCGTGCCATCATCCTGTCACTCATGGACTTCGACGCCCGCCGCGCGGTGGAACAAGGGAGGGAACCATGACCCATACGCTCCCGGTACCGAAGGCCATCATTCACGAGTGCCCTGATTGCAGGAGCCGTTGCATCTGCGAAACCGGGGTTTACGAACCCTGGCAGTGCATGCACTGCCTCGTGACGACTGATGAATTCCGTTCACTCCACGCGAAGGTGGCCCGCACGAAGGACAAGCCTGAGAAGCCCGATTGTTCCGACAGGGGAACCACACCATGATCGATCGTGCCAAGCTGATTGAAACCGAGTTAATGCAGAGGACATTGATTGACGTCGGCGCGGAAATCTCTCTGGCCATCAAGAAGCACGGGCCGACCTTCGCGTCCATGCATGAGGCCTACGCCGTCATCCTCGAAGAGCTCGAAGAGTTCAAGACCGAGGTCTTCAAGAAGAGCCACGACCGCGATCGCACCAACATGGAAGATGAGTTGATTCAAGTGGCCGCGAGTGCGATCAAAGGCGTCATCACGCTGAAGATCGATTCCGCCCGGAAGAAGGAGCCCGCATGAGCCCCGGCATCATCTTCATCTTCTGCCTCGTGCTTGGTGCCATCGGCCTGATCGCCGGTAGCTGCGCGGACTCATGGCGTAATGGTGCTCTCCGCTACGCCGCCCTTGCCGAACGCGTCGAGCGGCTCAAACGCGCCTTGATCGAACTCGATGCCGAGCACCGCAACGATCCAAAGATCAGCGGCATCGTCCACCGCCTGGCCCGCATCATCCAAGGCATGGAGCCGGGCCCATCGTCTTTGTCAAAGACCGACGACCCGCCGCACAGTGCGGCGGGCGATTCCGAGACCGCTGAAGGCTAAGCCGACAGCTTGGTAAAAAGGAGCAAACATATGCCCCCGCCCGATGGACCGCCCGACGAGACGACGGATGACGCCGGAGTCCTTCCCCGACCGGAACCACCGCCCCACGGCGAGCCGAGCCAGGCCCCGCCGTCCGAAGGCACGCCGATCGAAGGACCGGTCGGCGGATAGTTGCAACCCGCACGGCACCGGCGCTCGCCGCCGGTGCCGTGTCTCGTTGAGGGTGATGTGAGCACGACGAAAACAAAAATCCCGCTGGCCGAAGCCGAGGCCCACGCGAAGCGCTTTCGAGACCTCTTCGAAGGCTGCTACGATCGCTGGGAATTCGCCGGCTCGATCCGCCGCAAGCGCCCCGAGGTCGGCGACATAGACCACGTCGTCATCCCCAAGTGGATCGAGGTTCCCAACGATCTTTTCGGCGGCATGCGGGTGGAGTCCGCGATCGCTGCTCGCGCCAGTGAGCTTGGGCTTGAGCGGACGCTCCTCATTCGGTCCGCAGGCGATCGCCGGATCAGCGTCACATTTGAAGACGTGCCGCACGAGCTCTACTGCTGCTTCACCGAGAACTGGGGACCGATCCTCGCCATTCGCACCGGCAGCGGTGACTTCGCCAGGTGCCTCGTGACGCGCCTGCGCCAGCGCCGCCATCGTCAGCATGAGGGCTTTCTCTACAAGGTCCTGGACCGCTGCACCAGCCGATGCAACGAGTCATTCGGAGATGGCCAGTTTGGAGATTTGGTCGATTGTCCGACCGAGGAAGCCTACTTCGCCGCCGCCGGCCTGGACGCAAGCGCCTGGCCGCCCACGCGCAGAGAAGGCGTCCCGATATGAGAATGGTGAAATGACCCATGCCGCGACGCCGCCTCAACCTCCTCGCCGAATCTCTGGAGCGACTGCGCTCCGAGTCTCATACCCCGCGCCCCATATACCACTGCGAGCCGTCAAAGAACAAGGTTCAAAGCGTGCTGATGGGTGCCCTCGATGCGTCGGCCGTGCGCCGCGCCGATCCATCCGGGAAGCTCAAGCCCTGCCTTCTGCTCACAGCGGTCGTGCGCGGCAAGAAGCGGTTCACGATCGGGATGAGATTCAACCAGGCGGAGGCCCGCCGCCTGGCGACCGACATGCTGGCCCTCTGCGACGAGATGGAATCGGACTCCAACAGCGCGGACCCCGGTGCCGAAAAGAAGGCAATATGAGAGAAGGACCGGCGCGTCGGTTGGCCCCGGAATCCGGGTGCCGACACTCGTGGTTGCACACGAGGATTTATCACGCCGGCCGCATTCGACCAGTTACTGAATCGGCCCCGGAGCAAGCGAAATGTGAGTGTCAACCGGCAAGCAAAATGACGACGGCCAAGAACTCTCAGCGCCGTTTCCCTACTACGGCGGGAAAAGCAGGGTCGCCCCCCTCATCTGGCAGGCCCTCGGAGATCCCTCGCTCTACATCGAGCCCTTCATCGGCAGCGCCGCCGCACTGCTCGGCAGGCCGCTGGCAGCGGATTTCCCCGGCAGCCGCCTTGAGATCATCAACGACGCCGACGCCTTCGTCGCCAACCTCTGGCGCTCCATCAAGCATGACCCGGCCGCTGTCGCCCGTCGATGCGATCACCCGCTCAGCGAGATCGACATGCTCGCCCGCCACCGCAGACTTTGCGACCAAAAGCGCAAGCGCCGCCTGGTCGAACGCATGGGCCTGGAGCCGGAGTACTTCGACGCCGTCGCCGCCGGCGACTGGCTCTATCTCAAGAGTGCCTGGATCGGCGGCGGCATCTGCGAAGCGGAGTGGTTCGGTCCAGGTGACGAGCGCAATCGTGGAACATGCATCAGCGGCGGCAAGATTCCCCAACTCAATGTCAATGGAATCTTCGCCAGGTCACGCCGCCAGGCGGTCACCAGCATTATCACCGCGCTGTCTAATCGACTTCGCCACCTTTCGATCACCTGCGGAGATTGGTCGCGTATCTTCTTCCCGTCGCTCATGCAGAAACATCGCTGCGGCATCTTCTTTGATCCGCCCTACGCACACTCGACTGGGCGCGACA
>JADYXZ010000014.1:0-342500 GCA_020853885.1 Bradyrhizobiaceae bacterium
CACGCAGCGGGTTCACGCCAACGCCGGGCCGGCCGATATTGCCGGTCGCCATCGCAAGGTTCGCGATCGCCATCACCGTGGTCGAGCCCTGGCTGTGCTCGGTGACGCCGAGGCCGTAATAGATCGCCGCATTCCCGCCGGTAGCATAGAGGCGCGCGGCGGCGCGGATCGCCTCCGCGGGCACGCCGGAAACCTTCGCCACTTCCTCCGGGCTGTTGCGCTTGTCGGCGGCGAAGGCCGCCCACTCCTGGAACTCATCCCAGTCGCAGCGCTCGCGCACGAACTGTTCGTTCACGAGTCCTTCGGTGACGATCACATGGGCGAGCGCGGTTAACACCGCGACGTTCGTGCCCGGCAGGAGCGGCAGATGATGGGCCGCCTCCACATGCGGCGTGCGCACGAGGTCGATGCGGCGCGGATCGACGACGATGAGCTTTGCGCCCTTGCGCAGCCGCTTCTTCAGCCGCGAGGCGAAGACCGGATGAGCATCGGTCGGGTTGGCCCCGATCAGCATGGCCACGTCCGCATGCTCGACGGAGTCGAAGTCCTGCGTGCCGGCCGACGTCCCGAAGGTCTGGCTGAGACCGTAGCCCGTGGGCGAATGGCAGACGCGCGCGCAGGTATCGACATTGTTGTTGCCGAAGCCCGCGCGGATCAGCTTTTGTACGAGGAAGGTCTCCTCGTTCGTGCAGCGCGACGACGTGATGCCGCCGATCGAACGCTTGCCGTACTTCGCCTGGATGCGCTTGAACTCCGACGCAGCGTAATTCAGTGCCTCGTCCCAGCTCACCTCGCGCCACGGGTCGGTGATCTTCTCGCGGATCATCGGCTTGAGGATGCGCTCTTTATGCGTAGTGTATCCCCAGGCGAAACGGCCCTTGACGCAGGAATGGCCGCGGTTCGCCTTGCCGTCCTTGTAGGGGAGCATACGCACGACTTCCTCGCCGCGCATCTCCACCTTGAAGGCGCAGCCGACGCCGCAATAGGCGCAGGTGGTGACGACCGAGCGCTCGGGCGTGCCGATCTCGATCACGGATTTTTCGTTCAGCGTCGCGGTCGGGCACGCCTGCACGCAGGCGCCGCAGGACACGCACTCCGAGTTCAGGAACGGCTCCTCCATGCCCGCGGAAACGACGGAAGCGAAGCCGCGGCTCGCGATCGTCAGCGCGAAGGTCCCCTGCACTTCCTCGCAGGCGCGCACGCAGCGCGAACAGGCGATGCACTTGGAAGGGTCGTAGGTGAAATAAGGGTTGGACGCATCGACTCCGGGATTCGGGTGCTTGGCGCCGTCATAGCCATAGCGCACCTCGCGCAGGCCGACAGCGCCTGCCATGTCCTGCAGCTCGCAATCGCCGTTCGCCGAACAGGTCAGGCAGTCGAGCGGGTGGTCGGAGATATAAAGCTCCATCACGCCGCGGCGGAGCTTCTTCAGGCGCTCGGTCTGGGTATGCACGACCATGCCCTGCGCCACAGGCGTCGTGCAGGAGGCAGGCGTCCCGGCCCTGCCCTCGATCTCGACGAGGCAAAGGCGGCAGGAGCCGAAGGCGTCGACCATGTCAGTGGCGCAGAGCTTCGGGATCTGCGTGCCGGCTTCCATCGCCGCGCGCATGATCGAGGTGCCTTCGGGCACGGTCACCGACATGCCGTCCACCGTGAGCGTGACCTCTTTCTCCGCTTTCGAGCGGGGCGTGCCGTAATCAATCTCTCTGATGAGGGACATGGCGTTCCTCCTATTCGGCGGCCTGCAGGCGCGGCGGCGTGCCGAAGTCTTCCGGGAAATGGGTGAGCGCGCTCATCACGGGATAGGGCGTGAAGCCGCCGAGCGCGCAGAGCGAGCCGAATTTCATGGTGTTGCAGAGATCTTCGAGCACTTCGAGATTCGCGGCGTGGTTCTCGCCGCGCACGATGCGGTCGATGGTCTCGACGCCGCGCGTGGAGCCGATGCGGCAGGGCGTGCACTTGCCGCAGGATTCGATGGCGCAGAATTCCATGGCGAAGCGCACCTGCTTCGCCATGTTCACGGTGTCGTCGAATACGACCACGCCACCGTGGCCGATCAGCCCGTCACGCGCGGCAAAGGCTTCGTAGTCGAATGGCGTATCGAACAAGGCACGCGGGAAATAGGCGCCGAGTGGGCCGCCGACCTGCACCGCCCGCACGGGCCGGCCGCTTGCCGTGCCGCCGCCGATCTCGTCCACGAGTTCCCCGAGCGTCACGCCGAAGGCAGTCTCGTAGAGGCCCCCGTGCTTGATGTTGCCGGCGAGCTGGATCGGCATGGTGCCGCGCGAGCGGCCCATGCCGAAGTTTTTATAATGCTGCGCGCCTTCCGCGAGGATCACCGGCAGCGTCGCGAGCGACAGCACGTTGTTGATCGCAGTCGGCTTGCCGAACAGTCCCTGGTGCGCGGGCAGTGGCGGCTTGGCGCGCACCTCGCCGCGCTTGCCCTCGATGCTTTCGAGGAGCGAGGTCTCTTCGCCGCACACGTAGACGCCTGCGCCAACGCGCACCTCGATGTCGAACGAATATGCGGAGTCCGCGACGTGACTGCCAAGAAGTCCGCTTTTACGCGCAGTCTTCACCGCCGCCTCGAAGGCGGCGATGCCGTGCGGATATTCCGAGCGGATATAGATGTAGCCCTTGGTGGCGCCGGTCGCGATGCCGGCGATCGCCATGCCCTCGATCAGCACGAACGGGTCGCCTTCGAGGATCATGCGGTCGGCGAAGGTGCCGCTGTCGCCCTCGTCGGCGTTGCAGACGATGTATTTCTGCGGCACGGGCGTCTGCGCGACGGTGCGCAGCTTGATGCCGGTGGGGAAGCCCGCGCCACCACGGCCGCGCAAGCCGGACTGGATCACTTCTTCCACCGTCGCCTCTGGTCCGAGCGCAATCGCCTTCTCGATCCCCTTAAGGCCGCCGTGCGCGCGGTAGTCGTCGAGCGAGAGCGGATCGGTGACGCCGCAGCGCGCGAAAGTGAGCCGCGTCTGCCGTTTCAGCCAGGGGATTTCGTCGGCGACGCCGAGGCAGAGCTTGTGGTTTGCGCCGTCGAGGAAGCCCGCGTCGAGCAATCCTTCGACATCCTTCGCGCTCACCGGGCCATAGGCGACGCGGCCGCGCGGGGTCGCCACCTCGATCATCGGCTCGAGCCAGAACAGGCCGCGCGAGCCGTTGCGCACGATCTCGGCCTGCACGCCGCGCTGCTCCAGCGCGGCGGTCAGGGCAGCGAGCACCTCTTCGGCGCCGACGGCGATCGAAGCGGCATCGCGCGGAATGTAGATGCGCACGCTCATGCCTGCGCCTCCGTGAGCAGCACGTCGAGCCGCGTCTTGTCGAGCCGCCCAACCACGCGGCCGTCGAGGATCGCCGACGGCGCGGTGGCGCACAGGCCGAGGCAATAGACGGCTTCGAGCGTGACGCGGCCGTCGGCACTCGTCTGGCCGAGCTTCACACCGAGCCTGCGCTCTGCGTGCTCCACGAGATCGTCGCAGCCGCAGGACTGGCACGCCTCGGCGCGGCAGAGCTTCAGGACATGCTTGCCCGCGGGCTCGCGCCGGAAGTCGTGATAGAAGGTGACGACGCCGTACACCTCGGCGCGCGATAGATTGAGCGCGTGCGCGACCATCGGCACGGCCGCCTCCGGCACGCAGCCGAAGGTTTCCTGCAGCGCATGGAGAATCGGTAACGCTGCACCCTCGCCTACGTTATGCGCAGCGACCACTTCCGCCGCACGGCTTTCGCTCCAGGGCTCATATTCACGCATCGGGAATCTCAGGATTGAACGGTTCTGAGATGAAACTGCCGATCTGCCCCGGCTCAATCAATAAAACGGATGCATGCTGCGATTGGAAAACGCAATCGATTTGCAACAGGCCGAAAGGAATAAAGGCCGATTAGGAGAATACGAAGAACCCAACGATCAAAAATCTGGATCAGACAATCGAAAATTCTACACAATTGGGCGGGGGCGCAAGCTCTCGGCACCGGCCGCAAGCGACGGCTCCAGCACCTTGGCGAGCCGCTTCGCCTCCTTCACCAGCGCGGACGTCATCGCCGTCATCGGCTCTCGATCAGGCACGATGAGACCCATGGTGTGCGTCTCCTCCGGATCGACGATGGGGACGGACCTGACGGCGTCGGTAAGCCCGAGCGTTTCCGCGAGCTTGGCCGGCATGACGGTCGACCATCGCCCGGTCCTTACATGCGCATACAGGACGATCATCGAATTCGACTGCAGGGTCGGCGCCGGCTCCGTACCGGAAGCGCGCAGCAACTTGTCGATGATGCGCCGGTTCTGCATGTCCGGCGTCAGCAGGCACAGGGGAATCCGGCCGACTTCCGCCCAGGTGACATGGTCCCGCTGGCCGAATTCGCTGTCAGCCGAGGTGAGGAGCCGGTACCGCTCGCGATAGAGGGGCACGACGCTGACGCGGCCGAGCGGCTCGTTATCAATGTAACTGACCGCCGCCTCGACCTCCAGATTCTCCAGTTGCGCAAGCGCCTCCACCGAGGTGCGGGAAAGAACGGTGAAGCGCACGTCGGGATGCTGCGCCCGGAACGGAGTCGTCAGCATGGCGATCATCGCGAGCGCCGTGGGTATGGCGGCGATGCGGATATGTCCGACGAGACCATGCTTCATCGCGTCCATGTCCTGACGCATGGCCCTTGCGTCGCCGACGATACGCCGGGCCCATTCCAGCGCCCGCTCGCCCTCTTCCGTCAGGCCAATGAATCGCGAGCCGCGCTGCACGAGCATGACGCCGAACATGCCCTCGAGCTGCTTGATGCCTGCCGAGAGCGTGGGCTGCGTGACGCCGCAAGCCTCTGCCGCGCGGCCGAAATGCTGCTCCGAGGCAAGCGCGATGAGAAATTCCAGACGATCAATCATTGCGAAGCAAGTTATGCGAGGCAGCACAGCGGCTGAAGAAGGGAAAAACCAAATCGATTGACCTCGCGACCGGATCAGACCGGATTCGACGCCGCCGGCACAAGCGAGCATTCGATATGGAGCGATTGAAAATTGCTATCGAAGCTGCGTATTGCGCCTTGCCAAAGGCGACGACTAAAAGCCATTTATACTTGAATACGCATTGATTGATCGCAAGCAGCGACGTTGGCGTGCGGCGGTCGAACACGCAACGAGTCCGGCGCTCTTGCCGCTTTCGCAGAAGCAATCTGCTTGACCGGCCAATGAATGCTCAATAATCTTTCTTTTTGAGCGGCATTGCTCAGAACGTCATGCCCCGTGCCGGGCTCCTACCGTTGCAAATGTTGCACGGGACGTTACTCGCATACGCCGTCTTCAATCACCAACGCATGATGCGCCGTGCGCACGCAAGTGCGCAGGCGCCGGCATGCATTTGAATGACCGCGCGCCGGAGAAATCCGTCGATTCCGCGGAGGGAAAGCCGTGTGCCGAGTTTCTCCGATCGGTTGCTCCGGAATGGTCTCGTCGGACGAGTGAGGGAATGCCGCCGATGATCGCTCCGTTCGAGAGCTGCGAGGAATGGGATGCCGGCGATCTTGCCTGCGGCGAGCTGGTCATCGAGCTGCGCAAGAAGCTGCGGCGGATACCGGGAAAGGTGCTGAAAGTCATCGCCCTCGATGCATCCGCGCCGATCGACCTGCCCGCATGGTGCCGGCTCACGAGCAACGAACTGGTCCGCCATGACGCCGCATCGAGGAGTTTCTGGATCAAATCGAGAATGAACTGGGATTGAGCCCGCGCCCGCGCGGAGGTCGAGCTCAGATTTGGAACGACAACGGGAAACCCAATTATCCGAAGGAGAGAGTAATGCCTGGCAAGTTCGTCGTGAGCCTCACCTGCGCGAAGGACAGCACCGACAACGCGACCGTCGCCTTCGTCGTCGCCAACGCCGCCGTCGCGTCGGACAAGGAAACGGTCGTGTTCCTGTCCACGGAAGGGACGCGCATCTCCCAGAAGGGCTATGCCGACGACATACATGAAGAAGGCTTCGCGCCCTTGAAGGACCTGATCAAGAACTTCGCGGAGGCCGGCGGCAAGATTTACGTCTGCTCGCCCTGCTTCAAGAAGCGCGCGCTCGACGAGAACAATCTCGTGGCCGGTGCCGTGGTCGTCGGCGGCGCAAAGCTCGTCGAGTTCATGGGCGAGGCTTGCCCGAGCGTCAGCTACTGACGCGTCTTCTCCCTGCGGAGACAACGAATGATTCCAGTTCGAACGATGGCGATCCTGTTCGCGGTGGCGGCGCTCGGTTACGTGGTGCTCAGCTATCTCACGTTCAGGATGCCGGAGACGCTCGAAGAAGCCGAACTTTGCGGCTTCCTCGAGGGCGATTTCACTGCCGCGGGCCAGCTCGCCTACCCGCCCGTCGAAGCCTGGTGGATCAGCTTCACGCGGATGCAGGAATACTGGACGACGTTTTCCGTCGGCCTCGCGGTCGCCTTTGTCGGTTTCGCGCTGATCGCAGGCCGGCGCGCGGGCGGCGGTGCTGCGGCGGGCGCGGCCATGGGCGGCGGCGTGCTCGCAATTTCCGCGCTGTGCGTGAGCTGCCTCGCGCCCGTGCTTTCCGTCGTCGGACTCGGCATCGCAGGAACGCTGCTCGCCGGCGTGCCGAAATGGCTAATTGCCCTCAATACGCTGCTGCTGACGGGTTGGGGAACGATGTTCCTCGCCCGCCGGCTCACTTCTTGTGCTCTGCCGTCCCGCTCAAGCCCGGCGGCGGCAAACTGAAGGGGGAAACCATGACAAAGCATATTCTGTTCGGCGCGGCCGCCGCGGCGCTGCTCGCAGCAACACCCGCTTCCGCCACCGACTATTCAAAAATCCTGCAACCGGCGAAACCGGGCATGCCGCTTGCGCATCCGATCGCAACAAGCGACATCCCGCCTCCGCCTTTCTCGCTCATCAAGGACCGTCCGGTACGCCCGGCCTACGTGCCCGGCCTGCCGGGATTGCCGCAGGGCCGCACGGTCGTCGACGATTTCGGCCGCAAGCCGCCGAAGTTCGACGGCGTCTTCATCCGCCAGAGCCGCGTCGAGAACGGCGAAGTCGTCATTCCCGCCGGCGGGCTCGCCTATCACGAGGACACCTGGGGCGGGCAGGTCGCGCTGCGCGGCGAGCCGATCCCCGTGCTCGGCCGCATGCCGACCTACGTCGACTACGACATGAGCATCGTGGTGAAGGAGAACGTCACGATCCCGGCCGGGCAGAGCGTGGTCGTGGGCGGCACGGTCTATCAATATTATGCGACCGTCGGACACAACAAGACCGCGAACCACACGCTGCACGTCAAGACGATCGCGGGCACCGACTGGGAATGGGCGTTCGGCTCGCCGGTGCTGTCGACCACGCAGCCGGGCTGGTGGGGCGGCCAGCAATTCACGCAGCTCTACAACCAGGGCAAGGCCAGCGAAGTCACGCGCGAGAAGATGGTGTTCGAGTGGCTCTCGGGCGTGCGCATGGACCGCATCGTGCTCGCTGACGAGAAAGTGTTCGCCGGCCTCGGCGGCGCGGGCGACGAATGGAAGGCCGGCAACCGCACGGTCAGGATCGCATCGATCGACGAGGCGGCCGGCACGGTCAATGTCGAAGTGATCGAGAATGGCAGCGTCGTGCTCACAAAGACGCTCGGGCCGGTGCAGAACGAGCTGCTGATCGAAGACACGACGGCACGCAAGGCGCTCGTGTTCGAGCATGGCGACGTCATCGGCTTCCTGCCACCGTGGCCCGAGGCCTTCAAGGACGGCAAGGCGAACCTGAAAATCTACGCCAAGGCGTTCAGCCTGCGGTACGGCGAGGACTATGCCGACGACAAGCGCTTCGCCGTCTATCCGGTCGGCTGCCCGACCGGGCACAATTTCGGGTTCATGCTGGTCAACAAAGAAGAGATCCGCCTGAAGCCCGGCGGCTCGGTCGACGGTCCCGAGGGCTATTTCAAGATCGCCGTCGACAGGATCGAAGGCGACAAGGTGCTCGCCTGGCACGTCGCCGACAAGCAGGGCAACCGCTCGGCCAATCTCGGCGGGCCGGAGATCACGAACGTCGATCTCGTGCTCGGCCAGGGCCGCGTCGCCGGTCAGGCGATCCTGAAGGATGTGGGCCGGCAGATGCTCGCGCGCACCTACAGCAACATGCTGGCGAACGCCACGCCCGCTTCCGCTCCGCAGGCGGCGGCCCCCGCACCCGTCGCGACCAAGCAGGCGCCGCCGCAGCCTGCGCCGGCTGCGCCGCTCTCGCCCGGGCTGATCGCCGCCTTCGGCGTGCTCGCGCTCGGCGTCGGCGCGGTCGGCTACGAAGTCGGCCGCCGGCGCGGCAGGTCCTGAACGGAAAGAAGACCCGCGCGGGACATCCTGTTCCGCGCGGGCACTGGTGAGTGAATCGTCATGCAGCCCGTTCCCGGCCATAGCGAAAAATCCGATGTCAGCTTCGACGGTGGCGACCTCGATTGCGGGAACGGCCTCCTGCTCCTGATCCGCAAGCACATCGACCCGCTGCCGCGCGGCGGATTGCTGGAAATCCGCTCGACGGAAATCTCCGTCGACGAGGACCTGCCGGCCTGGTGCCGGCTCACCGGCAACGAGCTCGTGTCGTGGACCAAGGAGGGCAAGCAGCGCAGCTTCCTCGTCTGCAAGGGCAAGCTCGAGGAGCGCACCGAGGCCAAGGCGGAAAAGGCTCCCGCAGCTTCCGTTTCGCAGAGCGAGGCGGAACAGCCGGTGCAGCGGCGCGCGACACCCATCCCTGCCCCCGCGATTCCTTCCCTCGCCGTCATGGGCATCGGCAGTTGGCCGCGGCCGCGCTGGATGGTCGAGGCCATGCACGATCATGTGCAGGGGCGGCTCGACGAGGCGGCCTTCCAGGAGACGGCGAACGACGCCGTGCGGCTCGTCGTCGCCGCACAGGAGCGTGCGGGCGTCGACATGATGACCGACGGCGAACAGCGGCGCGACAGCTATGCGAGCTTCGTCGCGACGCGGCTCGAAGGCTGCCAGCTCGTGCCACTGATCGACCTCCTGCCGCTCGTCGATCACCCGGAAGAGTTCGAGGCGGAATTGCGCGCGCTCGACGTGCCGGCGGGCGACGTGCGCCATCCCGGCGTGTTCGGCCGCATCCGCCGCACCAAGTCGATCGCGACGCATGAGCTCGATTTTCTCCGCGGCGTCACGAGCAAGCCGATCAAGATCGCAATCCCGGGGCCGTATCTGCTCACGCGCACCATGTGGATCGAGTGCATCTCCGAGCAGGTCTATGCGTCGCGCGAGCAGATCGCCAGCGACATCGTGCAGGCGCTGCGCGAGGAGATCGCCGACCTCCTCGACGGCGGCGCGGCGCTGGTGCAGATCGACGAGCCGGTGCTCTCGGAGGTCGTGTTCAGCGGCGCCAAGAACAAGCGCAGCTTCATGTGCGGGGCGCTTTCGGAGTCGCTCGGCCCCGAGCACGAGCTGGGCTTCGCCAGGGAGCTCATGAATGCAGTAGTGGATGGCCTGCCGCGCGAGCGCATCGCCGTGCATGTCTGCCGCGGCAACTGGACGCCGGACGAGAGCGTGGCGCTGGCCGGCAGCTATGAGCCGCTCGTCGACACGCTCGCCGGCATGAAGGTCGGCGCGTATCTCCTGGAGATGTGCACGCCGCGCGCAGGCGAAATGGAAGTGTTGCGCCGCCTGCCGGAGGACGCGCGCATCGGCGTCGGCGTCGTGAACCAGAAGCACGCGGCCACGGAAGCCATCGAAGACGTGGCCGCGAAGATCAGGCACGCGGTCGATCTGTTCGGACGGCAGCGCGTGCTGCTGCATCCCGACTGCGGCTTCGCCACCTTCGCCGACAATCCGATCTGCTCGAACACGGCCGCCGAGGCGAAGCTCGCAGTCATCGCCCAGGCCGTCGAGCGGATGCGCAACTGAGCGGCGTTTCCGGCCGTTTGCGGGGACGGCGACGTCCGGCGTATAAAGACCCTGTCTTTCTCCGCCTCACGCGAGCCGCGCGGAATCGGAGAGACCGCCGCGGCGCGGCATGATCGGAGATTGAGCCATGAACGCGCCCGTCATTCGTCTCACCAGTCTCGCGCACGGCGGCGGTTGCGGCTGCAAGCTTGCGCCCTCCGTGCTGCAGGAGTTGCTTGCCGACCAGCCCGCGGCCGCGCCCTACCGCCAGCTCCTCGTCGGCACCGAGACCGGCGACGACGCCGCGGTCTGGCAGGTCGACGACAACACCTGCATCGTGGCAACGACGGATTTCTTCATGCCGGTCGTCGACGATCCGTTCGATTTCGGCCGCATCGCGGCGACCAACGCGATCTCCGACGTCTATGCCATGGGCGCGAGGCCGATCATGGCGCTCGCCATCCTCGGCATGCCGCTCGACAAGATTTCCATCGAAGTGGTGCGCGAGATTTTGAAAGGCGGCGCGTCGGTCTGCGCGTCGGCGGGAATTCCGGTCGCCGGCGGCCACTCCATCGATTCCCCCGAGCCGATCTACGGCCTCGCGGTGATCGGCGTCTGCCGGCCGGAGCAGGTGCGCCGCAATGCCGGAGCGAAGCCGGGCGACGCCGTGATCCTGACCAAGCCGATCGGCGTCGGCATCTATTCCGCCGCGATCAAGAAGGGCGAGCTCGACGGCGCGGGCTACGCCGAGATGATCGCCACCACGACGCTCCTGAACCGTATCGGCACCGAACTGTCGGCCGATCCCGACGTGCACGCCGTCACCGATGTGACCGGCTTCGGCCTGCTCGGCCACGGCCTGGAGATGGCGCGCGGATCGAACCTGTCGCTTGTCATCGAGGCGGACAAGGTCCCGCTGCTTTCGGAAGCAGCGGCGCTCGCTGAGCGCGGCTTCATCACCGGCGCCTCCAAGCGCAACTGGGCGAGCTACGGCGGTTCGGTGCGGCTGCCGGCCGGCATGCCGGACTGGCGGCGCGACCTGCTCGCCGACCCGCAAACATCGGGCGGGCTGCTGGTCGCCTGCGCGCCGGAGAAAGCTGAGGCGACGCTGAAGCGGATCGTCGCCGCGGGCTATCCCGCCGCAAAGACCGTCGGACGCGCGGAGGCAGGCGCGCCGGAGATCAAGGTCGTCGCCTGACGGCTAGTTCCGTCCGCAGCCGGCGAAGGCTTCGCTCTCCATCCAGGCTTCGTAGGCGCCGGCCATGGCGTCGCCCGTAACCAATGCGGCGCGCCACGAGTCGTCGGCCGGCTTCGCGACGAGCAACCAGCCGGCGCCATAGCAGTCGTCATTGACGAGCGCGGGATTCCTGATCGCGTCGTCGTTGACCGCGACCACCTCCCCGTCGAAAGCTGCACGTACCGATCCGACCCATTTCGCGCTCTCGACCGTCGCAAACGCCCGCCCCTTCTCGAAGCTGCGGCCGGCGCGTTTCGGCGTGAAGACCAGCACCTCACGCGCCAGCGCGACGCCGATGATCGTCATGCCCGCGCGCAGCAAGCCTCCTTCCACCGGCGCGTACCAGGTGTGATGCGGCACGTCGTAGAAGAGATGATCGGGAAACTCGCAGCCACGCACTTTCACCGCGCTTGTCCCCTCAGTACGTCAGCACGCGGCATTCGCCGTCCATGATGTTCTGGATCATGGTGGCGGCGCCCATCATGCCGCGGCATTCGGGGATCAGGTCGGCCTCGGTGATGTCGAGGAGATCGAGATTGGCCGGACAGGCCCAGAAGCGGGCGCCCTGATCGTTTGCCTCCTTGATCCAGTCATAGACCGTGCGCGGATGGCCGGACTTCACGTGCAGCTTTTCGGCGACGCCTTTGACCATCAGTCGGCCGGCCGACGCCGTGCAGATGACGTCGACCTCGTAGTCCATCGCGGCGGCGACGGCCGCATGATAGAAGGGCGCGCCGAGCTCTTCCGCATTGCGCGGATCGGTGTTGACGAGCACGATCAGAAGGCGCCGGGTCACGGCCGGAAATCCTGCGCGAAAGCGGAAAGCCGCGGGCGAGCGGCGGCGGAAGCTTCCGCCGCCTCGCCGCCTTCGACGAATGCGTCGGAGCCGATCTCCTCCGCGAGAAGCTCGGCGGCGAGGCCGAGCTCTTCCGCCGTTGCGGCACTCCGTTCGAGCGGACGCCGGAAGGAGCCGGATATTCCGGCTGCCAGCGCGTCCATGACCTCCCCCACGTCCGGCACGCGGCCGAGCACCCCCTTCAGCGTCGTCAGCCGTTCGCGCAGATCGGCAGCAGGAAGCGCCAGCACGTCCGCCATTTCCTCGAAATCGGCGTCGATCAGCACAGTGCCCTGATGGATCAGGCTCGATCCCTCGAAACATCCGCTCGCGCCGGACACTTTTCTTCCATCGATCTCGATCTCGTTTGCGGGCCGGAAGCGCGCCGCAAGCCCCAGTTGCGACAGCCCCGCCGCGACCGCGCCGCAGATTTTTGCCGCCGCTTCGTCGAGCGCCCCGAGGCTCTTGCGGGACATCAGGAGATCCCAGGCAAGGACCCCCGGCGCCATATAGACGGCACCCCCGCCGGTGACGCGGCGTGCGAGCGCGACGCCCCGCCTGCGGCAACGGTCGAGATCAACCGCCTGCGCCAGCGCCTGATGGCGTCCGATCAGCACGCACTTCGGATACACATGAAAACGAAGCGTGTCTGGAATCTGTCCCGTGCGATGCAGTTCCGCAAGCGCCGCCGTCATCGCGACGTTCCAGCGGGCCGCCCTGAGGCCGGTTTCGATCAGCCGCAACGGCGAGCTCATTGTGCCTGCGCCTCTTCCACCTTCATCCTGCGGCCCCACCTGTCGAAGAAATGACCTTCGTTGATGACAAGGCGGTCTTCGATGATGCGCTTTTCCAGATCACGCAGCGCGGCGCGCGCTTTCGCGTCCTCCACCGGGCCGCCATGATCGTCGGCGACCGGAACGAATACGACCCCATCCCACTTCACGCCGGCGCCGCGCACCAGCGCATTGAAGGCGAGCCAATCGAGTTCGTCTCCAACGACATGCATGTAGGTCGAGCGAAGCGGCAGGACTTCGAGGCCGCCGATCGAGACCAGCACCACCAGCGCCGTGAAGCCTCTCGTCCGTGCAAATTCGTGAACGATCCAGTCGTCGAACTGATTGATGTCGCGGCCGGATTCAGGTGACTTCGACAAGCGGCAACTCCACCACTTCGCGTCCAAGCAGACTCAGGAACTGCACCTTGCGCGCTTCGGCAAACCATTGTTCGAATGCCGACAGTTCATGATCGACCTTCTCGATCTTCGGCGTATCGGCCTCCTGCGCGGTGGCCTCCCACGATGCGACGATCACCGGCAGGAACCGTTCCACCACCTGCTTCTGCGATTCGCTTGCTCCGCTCCAATCGAGTTCGCGCAGGAACGCCGCCGATCCATTCGCGACCGCTTCTGCTTCGTCCTTCGCGCCGCCCACCGCCGCCACGATCGAGCGCATGAGATTGAGCCGGCGGAAGGCAAAGGCCCGCTCTTCTTCAAGCTCGCGAAAGCGCTTCACCGCCTCGCGACGAAAGACCTCTTCGGCGGCACTCGCCGCGCGCGCCGTCGTTTCAAGCCGGTCGAGATACTCGGCAAGCAGTTGTGCAGTCATGGACCGCTCCTTCGGAATTTTGGCGGAAGAGAGTGGGAGTCGAACCCACCAAGGACCGTCTGACGGCCCCTCCCGGATTTGAAGTCCGGACGCCCCACCGGGGACGATGCTCTTCCAGAAACTTGCGCACCCGCATCCGCGCCAGGATCGGGGTGCGGGCTTGGCACCTCGCTCGCCGGACGGCGGAAAAGGTCGAGGCGATTCTTGTTGATGCGCCGCAGATCGCCGCGCCGCATGGTGACGCCGTGGCGATCGAAGAACTCCAGAATCTGGATCGCCACTTTCCGTCCGTTGTCGAGGCGATCGCGGAATTCGGCAGCCGAGAACTGGCCATCGGGCGCGTCCGTCGCGAGCGAGCTCGAAATCTCCACCATTTCAGCCACGGTTTCGCGCAGGAAAAAGTGGTCGTGCGCCACTTCGTCGACCTTTCCCATTCGGCCTAACAGCTTGAAAATGCGCCGTAAATCACCCTCGCGCACGCGTGTGAGATCCGCAATGTCGCGTACACGCGGCGGGCGGAAGCGATCGGCGCCGCCGATGAGCGGGCGCACCTTCTTCCACAACGCGTCATCCTGCGCAGTGAGGCGCACCTCGTGGCTCGGCAGGCGGATCCATGCGCCGTCGAGCACGATATCCTTGGCGCGGGCCAAACCCTGCAGCAAGGCCGCGAACGCCGGTGCAGGCAACCGCGGGGTGAGCAACAAGCGCAGCTTTTCCAGCCCGATGCCCGCAAGATCCGGGTTCTCGGCGTGAAATTTTTCCAGAGCCGCCAGCACGCCGCGCTTCAGGCGCAGCCAGTTCGCCGGAGACAGCGCGAGGTCACCCTTCGAGGTCGCGAGCCGGATGAGGCCCATCCGCTCGACGAGCGCCTCTTCGTCGGCCGATGACATGGCGCGGTCGCGGATGAAGGCGGAAAAGTCGACGTAGCCGGGCGCGCGATCGAGCACCGCGGCAAGCGCGCGCTCGGGGTCGGCGATCGCATAAGCTTCGATCTGCGCGATGCGCTCCGGCGTGCGGCGCTTTCGCGCCGGCGCGCGCAGGTCGAGAAAGCGGCCGCCGCCGATCGTCCGCTGCGCGCTGGTGTCGCGCAGCACGAAGCGGTCGCCGGCCGCGGCCGCAATCGGGCGCTCGAGCACGAGCTGAACAAAGGCTTCTCCGCCGGACGGTACGGGATCGCCGAGCAAGACGATCCGCGCCCCGACTTCGGTTGCCGCATGGTGCAGGCGCACCGGCATCCATTGCGCGAGGGGTCTGGATTCGGACTTCAGCACCCGCACCGTCGCGTCGATGCGATCCGTGGGCGCATGCAGCACCGGGTCGAGCACCATGTCGCCGCGGGAGATCGCTTCCTTCGTGACGCCATCGCCCGCGAGATTGAGCGCGCAGCGATCGCCGGCACGCCCGACTTCCGACGCGCGGTTCTGCGCGTGGATCGCGCGCACGCGCGCCGGCAGATCCGAAGGGCTCACGAGCACCTGATCGCCCACGGCAACCGTGCCCGAGAGCACCGTGCCCGTGACCACCGTGCCGGTGCCTTGCAGCGTGAAGGAACGGTCCACGGCCAGCCGGAAGCGGCCGGCAGCCGAGCGGCGGCCGAGCATGCTCGCGGCCTCGAACAGCCGTTCGCGCAGGGTGTCGATTCCCTCCCCGGTCTGGTTCGATACCGCGACGAGCTCTGCGTCGCGCAGGCCCGTTGCCGCGAGCGCGTTCGAGATTTCGGCGCGGACCTCGGCGAGGCGTTCGGGGCTTGCGAGGTCGGCCTTGGTGATGGCGACGACACCGTGCTCGATACCGAGGAGATCGACGATGGCGAGATGCTCCACGGTCTGCGGCATCACGCCGTCGTCGGCGGCGACCACGAGCAGCACGAAGTCGATGCCGGAGGCACCCGCCAGCATCGTGTGCACGAAACGCTCGTGGCCCGGCACGTCGATGAAGCCGAGGATGGAACCGTCCGGCGCCGGCAGATAGGCGAAGCCGAGCTCAATGGAGATGCCGCGCGACTTCTCTTCCTTGAGGCGGTCGGTATCGACGCCCGTCAGCGCCCGCACCAGCGAGGTCTTGCCGTGATCGATGTGGCCCGCGGTCCCGACAATCATGACACGGGCTCCGCAAGCGGCGCTGCGGCCAGCCGTTCGGCGCGTACAATCTCGGACTCCGTCATTGACGTGCGCACGGCTGCAAGGAACGGCGCCGCAAGCTGGCTGCCGCCCTGCTGCCCGCGCAAAAGCCATAGGAGCGCGGCCACCGGATCACGCGGCACGCCTGCGCCGAGGTGATAGGCAGCACCCAGCATGGCCTGCCCGTCGGCATCGCCGCGTGCTGCGGCCTTATCCCACCAGCGCGCCGCTTCCGCTGCGTCGCGCTCGACGCCGAGCGCGTTGTGAAAGATCATGCCGAGCCGTGTCATGGATGCGGCGATGCCCTGCGCGGCCGCCGCTTCCGCCCAGCGTCGCGCCTCCGCGTAATCCGGCGGGATCATCTCGCCTTCGAGCAGCATCCAGGAAAGCATGTCCTGCGCCGGCGCATCGCCCGCCTCAGCGGCAGCGCGATAGAGATCGGCGGCGCGGACGGGATCGGGCTCGACGCCCTCGCCCTTGAAATAGACCGCGGCGAGGTTGCGGCTCCCGACCGGATCGCCGGCCTCGGCCGCGAGCGCGAGCCACTTCAGAGCGAGCGCCGGGTCGCGCTCGACGCCAAGGCCCTCGGCGAAGCAGGCACCGACGTTATTCTGTGCGCGCGCGACACCTTCATGCGCGAGCGGCCCCCAGATGGACAGCGCCGTGTCGTAGTCGTTCTTCTGCGCCGCCTCGAAGGCAGCGGCCATCATCTCGGCAACGGACTTCTCGTCGCGAGTCTCGCGCTTGCGGACGGCAAGACGATCGAGCCAGCCCATCACGCGTCTCCGTCAAGCTTGAGCGAGCCGAGATTGCGGACGAACCCCGCCTCGTCCTCGAGGCAGCGCAGGTCCAGCACAAATGCCTGATCCTCGATGCGGCCGATCACCGGCATCGGCAACCTGCGGAACGCCGCGGCGAGCGCCGCGAGCGCGCGGCCGCTGCCGCGCTTTTCCGCCGGGCGGAGGGCGATGCCGTCGCTCGGGATCGACTCCTGCGGCAGCGCGCCCGAGCCAATCTGGCTCGAACAGGCGATCACATCCGCGCCGAAGCCTGCACCGACAGCGCCGGCGATTGCGGGCAGCAGGCGTTTCGCCAGCGCCTCGATCTCGTTCTTTTTCCGCGCAAGCAGGCGGATCGTCGGCAGACGCTCGACGAGGCGGTCCGGGTCGCGATAGAGACGCAGCGTCGCTTCCAGCGCCGCCAGGCGGATCTTGTCCATGCGCAGCGCACGCTTCATTGGATTCTTGTTGACCTGCGCGATCAACTCTTTGCAGCCGACGATGAAGCCCGCCTGCGGGCCGCCGAGCAGCTTGTCGCCGGAGAAGGTGACGAGATCGGCACCTTCGGCGACGGCTTCGGCAACGGTCGGCTCGTGCGCGAGGCCATAGCGCGCGAGGTCGACGAGCGTGCCGGAGCCGAGATCGTTGACGAGCGGGATTCCCTTGCCGCGCGCGATCTCGGAGAGGCGCTTCGCCGCCACTTCCTTGGTGAACCCCGCGATCTTGTAGTTGGAGGTGTGCACCTTGAGGATCAGGCCGGTCTTCGCGCCGATCGCACCGGCATAATCCTTCTCGTGCGTGCGGTTGGTGGTGCCAACCTCGACCAGCTTCGCACCGGCGCGGGACATGATCTCCGGCATGCGGAAGGCGCCGCCGATCTCGATCAGCTCGCCGCGCGAGACGATCGCCTCCTTGCCCTTGGCCAGCGTGTTCAGCACCAGCAGAACCGCTGCCGCGTTGTTGTTGACGACGGTCGCATCCTCGGCGCCGGTCAGTTCGCATACGAGGCCGCGGATGAGCGCGTCGCGCTCGCCGCGCTTGCCGCCCTCCAGATCGAATTCGAGCGCCAGCGCCTCGCGCATGGCCACGCTTGCCGCCTCCACGGCGGCCTCGGCCAGAATCGCGCGCCCGAGATTGGTATGCAGCACGGTGCCGGTGAGATTGAAGACGGCGCGCACCCTCGGCGCCGCCTCGGCCTCGAGCCGAGCGATCGCCGCGGATTCGATCTCGCCGATTTCGACCGGCGCGGTGCGGCCGTTGCGCAACGCCGCGCGCGCATCATCGAGCGTCGCACGCACCGAGTTGACGACCGACGGACGCCCGAACTGTTCGACGGCAACGGCGGCCGATGCCGCGCGCAGGACTTCGTCGACGGACGGAATTCGGGTGAGGCGTTCGGCCTTGGTGCTCATGCCCGTCCCTTCAATAGCCGACCATGAACGGATTCACTGCGCCGCGGCGGAAACCCAGCTCCTTCACCAGAAGATCGAGGCCGAGCGTCGCCACGTCGTCGGCTATCGGGTCGAGCCGCGCGGCCTTCTGCCGGTAGAGGACCTTCACATAGCCGCGACACTCGTCGCAGGTTTCGGCCTTGACCGTGCCGCCGCCGCCTTCGACTTCCTGGAACTTGACGCTTTTCGTCGAGCCGCACAGCGTGCAGCGCGCGCGCACGTAGTTCCACTCCGTCGCGCACAGCGAGCAGGCGCAGAAGCGCACACCGCCCGCGCCCTGCCAGTCCTCCACGAGCGAGGCGGAAGGCGCGCCACCGCAAGCCGGGCAGACGCCGTCGCCGATATCCTGCAGCGCCTTGGCGTCGAGGCGTGCAGCCAGCCGCGCAAAATGCACCTGCAGCGCGGCCGCGACGAAAACGTGCTCGGCAATGGCCTCGACCGGGATCGCCTCGGCCAGGACGTTCCCGATCATGATCTCGCGCGCAGCGGGTTCGGTTGCCTTGATGCGGGCGAGCGCCGCTCGCGCCGCATCCGGCATCTCCATGCCTTCCGCCGCCGCGATCAGCCGCTCGAAGGCGGCCGCAAAAGCCGGATCAACCGCGACGCTCCCGCGGTCGAGCGGCGGCATCTTGTGCTCCCTGGCGCGCGCCAGCACGTCGTCCGAAACCGGTTCAGGCTCGGGGAGCCCCTCCTGGATGGCGGACTGTGCCGCGGACAGATCGGCAAGAAAATTCAGGTACGGCGCGAGCGGATGGCCGTCGGCAAGCCAGCGAAAGCGCTCCGCCCGGACAGCGAACAATCGAACAGGGTCCGGCAGCCGCACGAAGGGCGGCTTCGGGATGTTGCCAATGACCGATGGATCGGGTTCAGGCGTTCCGACTCGCGACATTACTCACCTCACGAACCGCACGGGCCACGTGGCGTGTCGGTACCGAACCGGCGCCGGCGAAATCCTCGCCGGCGCCGATTGTTCTGGCTCACGTCTTACCCGTGACCAGTTCTTTCAGCCACCTGCGATGGTGTCGCCACGCCCATCCGCCCGTGACCTTGCCACGGGTCATAGCACTAATTGTACCACGTACCCAGATCGCCGCATAGACATGCACGATCCAGACGCAGATGATGACGATTGCCGCAATGGCGTGCACGAGCACCGCGATACGCTTCTGCTCGACCGTCGTGTACTGGGCAAAATACTCCTGCCAGATCACGAGGCCGCTGGCGATCAGAACGATGATCAGAACCGACATCAGCCAGAAGACGAGCTTCTGGCCGGCATTATATTTGCCGACTTCCGGCAGCTTCTCGTCGTGAGCGGTCAACACATCGCGTAGTCTCGCCATCCATGTTCCGTCCTCGCGCTTCCAGAGATTCAATTTCCAGAAGCGAAAGAACAGGCCGAGGAAGCTGAAAAAGAGCACGACACCGATCCAGGGATGGATCATGCGCGTGGTGCTGCCGCCGCCGAACAGGCTGGTCAGGAAGAACAGCCTGGGATGGAACAGCGCAAGCCCGGACAGGGCGAGAAGCACGAGGCTTGCCGCCGTGATCCAGTGATTGATCCGGGCTCCGGTGGTGTAGCGGTCCACGATGACGGGATCACCGGGGTGAACCGCATCGCCTGGTGCCACTTCGAACGTGCGGCTCATTTTGTCGATCCTCCCGCAAGCCGCTTGGCATTCCTTTCATCCTCGTCGGAGACCCGGTTGGCGCCGGAGACGATGTGATGCAGGAAGCCGATCGCGGCGAATGCGCCGATCGCAGTCAAGCCCGCGTACTTCGTCAGGCCTTTCCACAACTCGACGATCGGGCTGATCGCCGGGTTGTCGGGCAGGCCCGCGTAGAGCTGCGGCTTGTCCGCGTGCTGCAGCACGTACATGACGTGCGTGCCGCCCACACCCGGCGGATCATAGAGCCCGGCATTCTGGTAGCCGCGCGACTTGAGATCCTTGATGCGCTTGTCGGCCCATTGCTTCATCTCGTCCTTGGTGCCGAACACGATGGCCTGCGTCGGGCATGCCTTCTGGCAGGCCGGGCCCTGGCCGACCGCAACGCGGTCGGAGCAGAGCGTGCACTTGTAGGCCTTGTGATCGACCTTGGAGATGCGCGGGATGTTGAACGGGCAACCCTTCACGCAGTAGCCACAGCCGATGCAGTTGTCCTTCACGAAATCGACGATTCCGTTGGAATACTGCACGATCGCGCCGGGCGCCGGGCACGCCTTGAGACAGCCCGGATCCTCGCAATGCATGCAGCCGTCCTTGCGGATCAGCCATTCAAGATTGCCGGACTCCGGGTTCTCCCATTCAGTGTAACGCATCAGCGTCCAGGTGTTCGGCGTCAAATCATGCGGGTTTTCATAGACACCCACATTGATGCCGACCTCCTCGATGAGATTGTTCCACTCGAGGCACGCCACCTGGCACGCTTTGCAACCGATGCACTTGGAGACGTCGATCAGCTTCGCCACTTCCGTCTGCCGCTTCGCGGCAGGCGTAATGCTGGAAGCTGACCGGCGAATCAGGTCTTGCTCGCCGAATTTCGGGGTGATGGCTTCAGCTTTGGGGTTTGCAATTGGCGGAAACATGCTGTTGCCCTCCCCTCATGCCACCGGGCCCGGAACGGGCTCGACATTGACGAGAAACGCCTTGAACTCCGGCGTCTGCGCGTTCGCGTCGCCGACAAACGGAGTCAGCGTGTTCACCGGCGCGGCCTTCTTGGCTTCGCCGATGAAGCCGAAGTTCAGCGGCAAGCCGACGGAGTGAACCGTCTTGCCGTCGATCTTGAGCGGCTTGAGCCGCTTGGTCACGACGGCCTTGCCCTTCACCTCGCCGCGGTTCGACCAGACGCGGACCATCTGACCCGGCCTGATGCTTTTTTCGCGCGCGAGCTCTTCCGACATCTCCACGAAGAACTCCGGTTGAATGACCGCGTTCGCGTGGACGCTCTTGGTCCAGTAGTGGAAGTGCTCGACCAGCCGGTAGGTGGTCGCCACGATCGGGAAGTCCTTGGCGTCGCCGAAGACTTCCATGTCGTTCTTGAACACCCGCGCCGCCGGGTTGCCCTTGATCTTGGGATACAGCGGGTTGGCCACCGGCGACTCGAACGGCTCGTAGTGAACGGGGAACGGACCGTCCGCCAGGAAGCCGCGGGTAAACAGGCGCGACACGCCTTCCTGGTTCATGATGAACGGGCCGACCGCCCGCTCCGGCGGAATGGTCGGCACGTAGTCCGGCACGTCCGGGCCCGTCCAGCGCTGACCATTCCAGAACATATACTTCTTGGCTTCACTCCACGGTTTTCCTTCCGGATCCGCAGAGGCACGGTTGTACTGGATGCGGCGATTGGCTGGCCACGAGAAGCCCCAGCTGGCATACACGCCGAGTCCCGAAGGATCGGAGTTGTCGCGGCGCTGGGCGAAGTTGCCGTTCGGACCGTAGAAGCCGGTGTAGATCCACTGGACTCCGTCGGTCGAACCGTCGTCCCGCATCTCGCCGAAGGTCGCGAGCTGCTGACCGGCGGCACGCACGACTTTTCCTTCCGCGTCCTTCAGATCCACGAGCGCCTTGCCGTTGAGCTCCTTGGCGAGCTCGTCGGACGACGGGTGCCGCGGGTCCTTGTAGTTCCAGTCGATCGCCATCAGCGGCTCGACGCCTTTGCCGCCTTCCTTCTCGTAGAGAGTGCGGACACGAAGGAAGAGGTCGGAGAGGATTTCGATGTCCTTCTTGGATTCGAAATACGGGTCCGCAGCCTGCCACCTCCACTGGATCAAGCGGCTGGAGTTGGTGAAGCTGCCGTCTTCCTCGACGAAGGACGTCACCGGCAGCATGAACACTTCGGTCTGGATCTTGGTGGGATCGACGTTGTTGTACTCGCCGTGATTTTCCCAGAACCGGACCGTGTCCGTCTCGATCGGATCCATGCTGACGAGGAACTTGAGCTTCGACAGCGCGGCGATCGTCTTGGCCTTGTGCGACACCGACATCAGCGGGTTGAAGCCCTGGCAGAACAGACCGGTGGTCTTGCCCTGATGCATCACGTCGAACATGCGCAGGACGTCGTATGCGATGTCGAGCTTCGGCATCCACTGATAGCCGAACTCGTTCTCCGGGGTCGCTTTCGGACCGTACAGGCTCTTCAGGAAGCTGACGTAGAACTTCCTGTAGTTCTGCCAGTAGCTCGTCTGATCCGGCTGCAGCGGCTTGAAGGCGCGCTTCACCAGATGCGAATCGAGCGTCGGTTCGCTGTCCGTCGGCATCGCCAGATAGCCGGGCAATGACGCCGTCAGCGTTCCGATGTCCGTGATCCCCTGCACGTTGGAGTGACCGCGCAGCGCGTTGATGCCGCCGCCCGGTATGCCGACGTTGCCGCACAGCAGCTGGATCATCGCCGCGCAACGGATGTTCTGTGCTCCGTGCGAGTGCTGCGTCCAGCCGAGCGCGTACATGATCGTCATGGAACGATCGCCGGTGGCGGTCGACGCCGCCCATTCGGCAACCTTCAGGAACTTGTCCTTCGGCGCGCCGGTGATCCGTTCCACCACTTCCGGCGTGTACACCGAGAAGTGCTTCTTCATCAGCTGATACACGCATCGCGGATCGGACAATGTGAGGTCCCGCTTGGCAAAGCCGTCGGGCTCCATCACATATTCCCAGCTACTACGATTGTAGCTGCGCGTGCCTTCGTTGTAGCCGGTGAAGAGACCTTCGTTGAAGTCGAAGTCGTCTCTGACGATGTAGGAAGCGTTGGTGTAGTGCTTGACGTATTCCTTCTGAATCTTGTCGTTCGTGAGCAGGTAATTGATCACGCCCGACAGGAAGGCGACGTCTGTTCCCGCACGAAGCGGGGAATAGTGGTCCGCCACGGCCGCCGACCGCGTGAAGCGCGGATCGACCACCATCAGCTTGGCGCCGCGATTGTGCTTCGCCTCAGTCACCCACTTGAAGCCGCAGGGATGAGCCTCCGCTGCGTTACCACCCATGATCCAGACGACATCAGCGTTGCCAATGTCCATCCAGCTGTTCGTCATTGCACCGCGACCGAATGTTGGGCCCAAACTGGACACCGTCGGTCCGTGTCATATCCTCGCTTGGTTCTCGATCTGGAGCATCCCCAGACCGCGCGCGACCTTCCAGGTGATCCAGCCTGTCTCGTTGGTGCATGAGCTGCCCGACAGGAATGCCATCGTCGGCCAGCGATTGACGGCCACGCCGTCCTTATTCTTCTCGATGAAGTTCGCGTCGCGGTCTTCCTTCACGAGCTTCGCGATGCGATCCATCGCGAAGTCCCAGCTGACCTGCTCGAACTTGTCGCTGCCCGGCTTGCGGTACATCGGATACTTCACGCGCGTCTTTGCGCGGACGTAGTCGAGAGCACCCGCACCTTTCGGGCAGAGCGTTCCGCGATTGATCGGATTGTCGGAGTCGCCCTCGATGTGGGTGACTTCCATTTTCCCTTCGGCGTTCTTCGCCGAGAACACCATCATGCCGCAGCACACGGCGCAGTACGGGCAGGAACTGCGCGCTTCCTTGGTCTGCGCGAGCTTGTAGGGCCGGATCATCGCTGCGTGCGCGGCTTCGATTTCACCAAATCCAAGCGCGCCGAGTGTCGTTCCAGCCAACCCCGCGCCGGCGCCCACCATAAACGAGCGCCGCGAGAGCTCCATGTTCATCAGACGTGTCCTCCGAAAGTGGCCCCGACCGGGGACATCCGAACTTTAGAGTTCGTCGAAGGAAGGTTATTTTTGATTTCTTATGAAGTCAAACGTACTGGTCAAAACGCACGCATAAACTTTTGTGGCTGCTACTCAATTTTAGCTGACACGCATTTTTATTGGTTTTATCTAGCAATATTCCTGTATAGTTAGCTGCCATGACAATCGGCCGATGAGTGTTTCTGTTTGCAGATAAGCGCATGCATTTTTCTTGCGCGGGTGACCATTGACGCTGCACTGCACATTGCCACACAGTATCGATCGTGGTGTCGAACACCGCTCCCGAGGCTCGGGGCTTAAATCAAGGATTTCTTTTCCGTCCATCCGTCGCATGGCCTGCTTGGCCGCGCGAACTTGCGCTTACCGCGCTGTTGCTCATCGCCGGAGCAATTGCAGTTCCGCTTGCCGCTAATCCGAACACCACCCCGGAACTGAAACCGTGGATCGGGGAACCAAATCCCGCCTTCACGCTCGACGACCTGACGGGGCAGCGCCGCAGCCTTGAAGAGTTCAAGGGCAAGATCGTCCTTGTTCACTTCTTCGCGACCTGGTGCGCGCCCTGCGTGGACGAGATCACGTCCCTGCAAAAGCTCGTGAGACAGGCGCGCGGCAAGCCGCTTGCCGTGGTCGCGGTGGACGTCGCCGAAGTGGAACTCAGGGTGCGCGCCTTCTTCGAGAAGCTGCCGGTGGACTTCCCGGTGCTGCTCGACCGCGACCGCACCATCACGAAGGCATGGGAGGTTGTCGGCCTTCCCACCACGTTCGTGCTCGATGCTTCGCTCACTCCAAAGCTCTTCGTGGAAGGCGACCTCGACTGGTCGCATCCCGACATCGTGAAAAAACTTGAAGCGCTCTATCCGGTCGCAGCCGAAGCAGGCCCGCGCACCGGCGGATGAAACTCAAATAACAACGGGAGACTGAAAATGGATCGTCGCGACTTTCTGAAAGGCACCGCAGCCGTATCGCTTGCCGCCGCCCTGCCCCGCGCCGCATCGGCCCATGCGGTTTTCGCGCCCAAGCCCGGCGCCTGGCGCTCCTTCGATCTCATCACCAGGATCGAGATCGACAAGCCGCAAGGCAAGATGCAGGCATGGGTTCCGCTCCCGTCCGTGAACGAGCCGGAATGGTTCCGCTCGGGCGAGAGCAAGTGGACCTCGAACGCCGCGAGCGTCACCCGCGTCAAGGATCCGAAATACGGCGCGGAGATGCTGCACGTCGTCTGGAAGGACGGCGAGAGCGCGCCGTCCATCGAGGTGACGAGCCGCGTTTCCACGCGCGACCGCGCCGTCGATCTCACGAAGCCCGGCAATGCCACGCCGCTTTCCGACGCCGAGCGCAAGCTCAATCTCGAAGGCACTGCCCTGATCCCGGTCGACGGGATCGTCAAGCAGACCTCGGACCGGATCGTCGCCGGCAGGACGAGCGATGTCGAGAAGGCGCGCGCGATCTATGATTGGGTGGTCGAGAACACCGCACGCAACGCCGCCACGCGCGGCTGCGGCACCGGCGATATCGCGTCGATGCTGAAGAGCGGCAATCTCACCGGCAAGTGCGCCGACCTGAACGCGCTCTATGTCGGGCTCGCCCGCGCGGCAGGCGTGCCGGCGCGCGACGTGTACGGTCTGCGCGTTGCGCCCTCGCAGTTCGGCTATCGCAGCCTCGGCGCCGGCTCCGCGAACGTCACCAAGGCACAGCACTGCCGCGCCGAGGTCTATCTCAAGGGCTTCGGCTGGGTGCCGGCCGATCCCGCCGACGTGCGCAAGGTGATCCTCGAGGAGCCGCCGGCAAATCTCGCGATCGACGACCCGAAGGTCGTGGCCGCGCGCAACGCGCTGTTCGGCGCGTGGGAAGGCAACTGGTTCGCCTACAACTTCGCCCACGACGTGGCGCTGCCGGGCACCCAGCAGCCCAAGCTCGGCTTTCTGATGTATCCGCAGGCCGAGCGCGCCTCGCTCCTGCTCGACTGCCTCGACCCGGACAATTTCAAGTACACGATCACGTCGAAGGAAGTGACGTCGGCCTGAGACGTTGCGAGTGCGGGTGCCGTTTGCGCGGCGCCCGCATTTGATTTTGCGGACCGGGTGAAACATGCTGGCACGCATGGACGCGACCAGTGAAACGATCCTCGACCTGCGCGGCATCCGCTGCCCGCATGTGGTGCTGCGCGCGAAGAGGGCACTGCGCGACATCTCGGTTGGTGGTGTGCTGGTGCTGGAGTGCACCGATCCCCTCGCCGCGATCGACGTGCCGCACTTCGTGAATCAGACGGGTCATGCGCTGGCGGAGCAGACGCGCGAAGGCGAATTGCTCGTGTTCAGGATCGAAAAGCGGCGCTAGCAGATGTCGGCCGGGAATTACTTCAATTCACCAGCTTTACGCTTCTCTTCTCCCGCTTTGGTTTCCACGCCCTTCTTGTCCTGGTTTTGCTCCGGCGGTCCCTCGCCGGTCTCGGGCTTCCCGGTCTGCACGTCGTGGCCCGACGCATCCGGCGATTCGGCCGGCGCGGACTGCTTTGCCGTCGGAGCGGTTGCCGACTCTTCGTCCTTGCCGCGGTCCTGCGCGACGGCGGCACCTGAAAGCAACATCGCCACGGCAATCGAAACCCACCCGGCTTTCTGCATATTGAAGACCTCTCGTCGAGCGTACAGGTGGCCTTACAACGTCCCGACGTCTGCGAGGTTCCGCCGCAAGCAATCGGTGAAAGCCGCGAAATGACTCCGATTTATCTGGACTACAACGCGACGACCCCGGTGCTGCCCGCCGTCCTCGACGCCATGCTGCCGTTCCTGCGCGCCGAGTTCGGCAACCCGTCGTCCGCCCACGCGTTCGGCCGGCGCGCGAAAGACGCGGTCGGGACTGCGCGCGCGCAGGTCGCCACGCTCATCGGCGCCGCGCCGGACGAGATCGTGTTCACGAGCGGCGGTACCGAGGCGAGCAATCTCGCGATCCGCGGGACCGCGCACCGCGGCACCGGGAAGCTGCCGATCGTCACGAGCAACATCGAGCATCCCGCCACCGACGCGCCGTGCGAACTGCTCGCACAGCAGGGCTATCCCCTGAAACGGATCAAGGCTCGGCCGGACGGGATCATCGACATCGACGAAGCCGCCGCGGCGATCCGTGCCGGAGCGGGCTTGGTGACGATCATCCACGCGCAGAATGAGATCGGCACGCTGCAGCCGGTAGCCGAGGTCGCGGCGCTGGCGCACGAGCAGGGCGCGCTCATTCACGTCGATGCGGCGCAGTCGGTCGGCAAGGTCCGGGTCGATGTAAAATCCATGGGCGTCGATCTCTTGTCGATCGCCGGCCACAAGCTTTACGCGCCGAAGGGCGTCGGTGCTCTTTATATACGGCGCGGTGTGGCGCTTGAGCCCCTGCTGCGCGGCGCGGGACAGGAATCCGGCCGCCGCCCCGGCACGGAGAACGTTCCTTATCTTGTCGGTCTTGGCGAAGCCTGCCGCCTGGCTGCGGTTCGCCTGCAGGACGGCCGGCACGAAATCGAATCCCTCGCAAACGAGCTGCTCGACCGGCTGCGGCGCGAGGTGCCGGGCATCGTGCTCGTCGGTCATGCGACGGAGCGGCTCGCCAACACCCTGAACATCCTGTTTCCGGGCGTCTCCGGCCGCCAGCTCCTGGAAGCCTGCCCGCGCGTGCTCGCCTCAACCGGCTCGGCGTGCCACGCCGACCGCGAGGAAGCGTCGTCGATCCTGCGCGCGCTCGACATTCCGGAGGAGCAAGCGCTCGGCGCGGTGCGCCTTTCGCTCGGCGTTCCGACGACAAGACAGGATGTCGAGGAAGCAGCATCCGCGCTGGCTGCCGCCTGGCGGATGATCACGGGGAATTCCGCCTCTGTCGCGAAGCGAAGCACGGCGCCTGTTTGAGCGCTGGGGCACATGGCGGAAGAGAGTGGGAGTCGAACCCACCGTGCCGCCTGCGCTCCGCGCACAAGCTCAACCGAACCGCGTCGCCCTCTATCGCCACTCGTCGATGGACACGACGCCGCGCAGCAATCCGCCGATCATCTTCCACGCGGCCTGCGTTTCGCCGCCCGTGACCACGATGTTGATCTCGTCAGGCGTATACATCTGAACGATCTCGTCCGGCTGGGCCTTCAGCCGGCTGGCATAGGGCTCGATACCGGCAACGCCTCTCGGGCGCAGTAGCGTCTGCGTCGCCATGTCGTCCCAATATTCACGCGCCGGCAAGAGCGCGTTCTCCGCGCACCACTTGGCGAGCTTTTCCTTGCTGTCGAAGCCGAGATCGACGAAACCGCGCGCGACGATCGGATCGACCACGAGCAGCGGCGGAACGTACTGCTCGCACGCGGACAGGCAGTGGCGCATCTTCTCCTGCCACGTGGCGCGCGGCCCGTAGCCGGCCTGCGTGTACCAGCCGCCGAGAAAAGCCATCGCCACGCTGTCGGTCGGCTTGAAGCCTTTCTGCACGTGCAGCGGCTGCCAGGGGCTGCGCTCCTCCGCCTCGGCAATCGTGGCGCTGTAGGCGTACCAGTTGCCGACCGAGCCCATATAGGTCTCGTTCGGCACCGAGCCGCCCTGCAGGTTTTGCGACAGCAGGCTGTACGCACGCCCGATCGTCGCATTGGCGTGGGCGTACGGACCCATCGCGCCGATGCTGGAGTTCATGCCGATCTCGTTGCGGATCGGACCGTTGATCAACGAGATCGTGGCGAACGAAGTCGTGCTGCTCGAGCGCGCGGAGACGCCGCTCGCGGCGAGCGCGAGAATGACCGGCAGGTATTCCGGCCGCGCGCCCGCCATCACGGCGTTGACCGCCACCTTCTCCACCGTGAACTCCCAGAACTCGCGGAAGACGGTGGGGCGCAACTTGCCCACCACCTTGTCAGGCGGATGGCTCGTGCCCTTGAGCATCGCCTCCACCCGTTCCTCGGTCGGCAGGATGATGGGCAGATAGTCGGTCCAGCGGTTCTCCTCGAACAGCCGGCGGAGGTTCTCTTCCGTGTCCGGCTCCAGAAGCCGCGGCGTCGTGCGTTCGAACGAAAGTCCCTGCAGGTCCTGTTCATCGAGCGGCCGCGTCAGGCCCTCGACCACTTCCTGCACAAACGGCCGCTTGGAGACCGGATCGGTCCCTTCGATATAGGCGCGCAACTCGCCGGGCGAGCGGTCGACGACGGGCTGCGGCACGAATGCCTGCCGCAGCTTCGGCATGCCGTTCGCAAGCGCCGTCGCGCGCGCAAGCCGCGCGAACACGTGCGTGTGCACCGCGATGCTCGGTACGCCGTTTTCTTCCAGTGCTGTTGTGAGGCCGACGACCGTCGGGCTACAGGTGCTTCATAAGCCGACACCGAGGATCGCCGCGTCGCCGTCGGCGGCGATCGTGGCGCGCATCTCCGGATCGTCGACCCAGCTCTCGCGCGGTCTGATGATCTTCGCGTTCACCTGCGGCAGGTGAATCCCGAACCAATCCTGCAACTGGTCCATGAACGCTTCGGAATTGTCGAACAGGCAATCGACGAGATAGACCGTCTTGCCTTCCAGGCTCTGCAGCCGCGGCGCGAGACGCTTGCCCGTGACCTTGGGCGGATAGCCACGCGGATCGTGGACTCGAATGCGCTCAGCCATGCGACGCTCCTTCATCCGAAACGGTTCGGCGATTCCGGTAAATTATAGTTTTGGCGACCTCGCGGGCAAGCACTAACGCCGAGCGTCGATGGACACGATGCCGCGCAACGCATCACTGACCGTCTTCCATGTTCCTTGTCTTCCCGCTCGAGAATTCGCATCGGTTCGTCTGGCGGCGCCCGCAGAATACATGCCCTGACGCGATTTATTTGATCCTACAACGCTGCACTGCAGAAACGGCTCGCTCTTCAACCCTTTGATTCAGCGCCCGTATCGGCTTTTCCCGACCGGTACTCGGTTCGGATACGTGATTAAGTTGACTCGTCTCAGTCGGCCTCTTAGCGTTCTCGACAGAGCGCCGGCAATCAAGAACTGGTGCAGGGGAGGAAACGATCGTGGTCGCGACGCGAACGCGAGCGCGCAAATCCGTTAGGCTGAACGGCGCGGCCAACCGGCGGCCCGAGCAATTTGTTGCCTCCGCCGAAGACCCCTGGATCAACCCGGGCAAGGACGGCAAGAATCTCACCGTCTCGGAATTTCCGACCTATACGCTTGGCCGGCTGACGGGCATCGTCCGGCGTTCCTTCATGCCGGCCTACGTGGATCCGTTCGGACTGAGCATTCCCGAATGGCGCGTCATGGCGGCGATCGTATCGCGCTCGTCGCTCAGCTTCAATGAAATCTGCAGCACGATCACCATGGACCGCGCGCAGGTCAGCCGCACCCTCGCCGCGCTCGTCGCCAAGGGCCTTGCGGCGCAGCTGACCGCGGCGCGGGCCGAACACCGAAGCCGCGGTCAGGGCATGACGCAAACCAAGGTCATCCTGACCGCCAAGGGCACGCGCATCTACCGCCGCATTCTGCCCACCGCGCAGAAGCACCAGATGATCCTGCTTTCCGTGCTCGACAATCACGAGCGCTCGGTCGTGCGGCGGGCGCTCCGTAAGATGCTGGCGGCCGCGCAGAAACACGAAGCACAGCGCTCGGCAACCGCCACCGCGCGAACGAAGTCGCGAAAGGTGTCCCCGAAACGCACCCGCTCGGGCAGCCAAAGAATATCCGCGCAAGGCAATTCCGGACGCACGCAGGGAAACGGCCGCCGCTACGCGAACACGCGTGAGCGGATCGATCTCTAGGTTCAACCCCCGTATTTCCGCTATAGGCGTCCCAGGAACACAGGCATGCAGAAGAAGTACCTGACCGAGCCGAGCCGAGAGATCCCGCTGTTCGGGTCCTACGAGGTCGTCGTGCTCGGCGGCGGTCCGGCGGGCATCGCGGCGGCGCTTGCCGCCGGCCGCAGCGGCCGCTCGACGATCCTCGTCGAGCGCTACGGCTTCCTCGGCGGCGCCGGCACGGCGGCCGGCCTGAGCACCTTCTGCGGCCTGCACGCTGTCGTGCACGGCAAGCACGAGCAGGTTGTTTTCGGCATTGCCGACGAGATCCTGCAGCGCATGCAGTCGATGGGCGGCCTCAACCAGCCGCACCTCACGGTGCAGAACAAGATCACCGCGCAGTCTTATGACATCTCCGCCTTCAAGATCGCCGCGGATGAGCTGATGGCCGAGGCGAAGGTCAAGGTCCTGTTTCACGCCTTCGCAGCCGCGGTCGTGATGGATTCCGACGAGCGGATCGACGCCCTCGTCGTTGAAACGAAATCCGGCCGCTTTGCCATCCGCGGCGAAATTTTCATCGACGGATCGGGCGACGGCGATCTCGCGGCCTGGGCGGGCGCGCCGTTCGAGGTCGGCGACGGCATGGGCAACATGCTCTATCCGTCGACGATGTTCCGCATCAACGGCGTCAACCCGGAAAAGGCCGGCCGCGCCTGGGAGCTCATCCCCACCCTTATGGAAGAAGCCGAGCAGAAGAGCGGCAAGCCGTTCCCGCGCAAGAAGCCGATCGTGCGTCCGCAGCGCAATCCGATCGAGTGGCGCGCCAATCTCACGCAGATCAAGAACCCGGACGGCACCGCCGTCAGCGGCATCGACGCCGAGCAGCTCAGCTATGGCGAAGTCGAAGGCCGCCGCCAGTGCTGGGACGTGTTTCAGTTCATCCGCGGCGTCACGCCCGGCCTCGAGAACGCCTATATCGTCGAGATCGCGCCGCAGATCGGCATCCGCGAGACGCGGCGCATCGTCGGCGAATACGTGCTGACGGAAGACGACATCCTCGGCTGCAAGGACTTCAACGACTCGATCGGCGTCAATGGCTGGCCGGTCGAGGCGCACATCAAGGGCGACGTGAAGTTCGTCTTCGCGCCGGCCGGCTCGCGCGGCTACAACCAGATCCCCTACCGCATCACGCTGCCGCAGACGATCGAGAACCTCTTCGTGGTCGGCCGTTGCGCGTCGATGTCCCACGAGGGGCAATCGTCGGCGCGCGTCGCCGGCACCTGCTTCGTCACCGGCCAGGCCGCAGGTACCGCCGCGGACCTCGCGTTGAAACATCGCATCACGCCGCGGCAGGTCAATGTCCGCGCGCTGCAGGATCGTCTGCAGGCGGACGGTGCCTTCCTCGGCCCGGTCATGGCCATGCAGGAGTGAATGTCTTGCGCCGCAAGCTCCGCAGCATGCTCGAACCGCGCGCCGCCCTCGGGGCCGGCCGCATCGCGCAGGCGCGCATGCCCCGCAAGACCGCCGACCTCGAAATTCCGGAATCCGAGCTTGCCGAGCAAAGGAAGCCGCACGTTTTCGGTGCACAAAACGAGCGCGGCTGGCTCGGGGTTTATCAGCGAGCGGTTGCACCGGTTCATAAGGAAGCGGTGCTGACGCGCTGAAGCGCCGCAACATGGAGGACATCATGTACGTGCTTAGGTTTCGTAACGCGCTCTGCGGCTTGTTCGCCGCTCTGGCGCTGCTTGTCGTCGGACAGGCGCAGGCGAAGGACTATGTTTACGGGTCCTGCGTTCCCGCCACCGACTATCTGACCTCGGACGCGCTGCCGGCGATGTTCGCGGGCATCGAGAAAGAAACGAACGGCAAGATCAAGTGGAAGTCGGTGGCGGGCGCCCAGCTCGCCGACTGCAAGGGCTCCTTCAGCGCGGTGCAGGACCGCGTGATGGAAGGCGGCCTCGCCATTCCGACCTATGTGCCGAACCTCGTCCCCTCCACGGCGCTGATGTACAACACGCTGGAGTTCCAGGGCGAAACCGTGGCCGTTGCCGGCGCGACGGCGGAGACCCTCTTCCTCGATTGCAAGGAGTGCCTCGCGGAATGGCGCAAGATCAACTCGCTGCCGCTCGGTCCCTACGCAAGCTCGCCCTACACGCTCTATTGCCGTGATCCGATCGACACGGTCGCCGGCCTCAAGGGTAAGCGCGTGCGTGCCGTCGGCGGCCCCGCCGAGTTGCTCAATATGACGGGCGCGGTCACTGTCGGCGCAACCTTGCCGGAGGCGGTCGGCCTTCTGCAACGCGGCGGTCTTGATTGCCTCTATGGCATCACCGAGTGGCTGAAGACGTTCGGCTACGGCGACTTCGCCAAGAACGTCATGGAAGTCTCGCTCGGCACCACCGGCCCGGCCATCGGCGTCCATCTGAATTATGACGCCTGGAAGGAAATGACGCCGGAGGAGCGGACGATCACGCTGAAATACCAGGCGCTGTTCGCGGCCAAGCACTCGATCGGCAACTTCGTCATCAAGAACAAAACCTCCCTCGAAGAGGTGAAAAAGACCAAGGGCGTCAAGATGCTTCCGGTCGGCAAGGATTTCCAGGAATGGCTCGCCGCCTGGAAGGCCAACGAGCGGAAGATCAACGGCGACAAGGCCAAGCAGCTCGGCGTGGCGAACCCCGATCCGATCCTCGACGCTTACGAGAAGAACCTGCAGAAATGGCGTAAGCTGGAAAAAGAGATCGGCACGGACGTTCAGAAGTTTGCCGACACGCTCTGGAAGGAAATCTACTCGAAGGTCGACGTGAATAAGCTCTAACCGAACAAGAAGAAACGACGCTGCACGGGAATGGAGCGGGAGCGGCATCCAGCCGCTCCGGTCCTTCCCGGATAACAGCAACGGACGGGGAGAGACCGCCGCAGTGAATGTCTTGGCGCAAAGCCACGGCCGATTGACGCTACCGGGCGAGAACCTGCTCGACATCCGGAATCTCTGCGTATTTTTCCGCGGCGATTCCGGATGGCTGCAGATGCTGAAGGACGTCTCGCTGACGGTGAAGCCGGGCGAGGTGGTCGGCCTCGTCGGCGAAAGCGGCTGCGGAAAATCGCTCACCGCCCTCTCCGTGCTGAACCTGCTGCCGCTGCGCGGCTGCCGGCGCACCGGACAAATCTTGTTCGAAGGCGAAGACCTCGTGCCGGTTTCCGAGTCCGGCATGCGCGCGATACGCGGCCGCCGCATCGGCATGATTTTTCAGGAGCCGATGAGCGCGCTCGATCCGGTATTCACCGTCGGCACGCAGATCAGCGAGACGGTGCTCGCCCATCTGAATGTCTCACGCAAGGAAGCCGACGAACGCACGGTGGAGGCGCTTGCGAACGTCGGGATCGCCTCCCCGCGCAACGTCGCCGCCATGTACCCGATGAGCCTTTCCGGCGGCATGCGGCAGCGCGTGATGATCGCAATCGCGCTGATCTGCGAGCCGCGCCTGCTCATCGCCGACGAGCCGACGACCGCGCTCGACGTCACCATTCAGGCGCAGATCATGGATCTCCTGCTCGAGCTTGGCAGCCGCACGGGGATCGCCATCCTCTTCATCACGCACAATCTCGGTCTCGTCGCCGAAAGCTGCTCGCGCATGCTGACGATGTACGCCGGCGAGATCGTGGAGGACGGGCCGGTGCAGGACATCCTGGCGCGGCCGCTGCATCCCTACACCGCCGGCCTTCTTGGCTCGCTGCCGCACCGGCAGGCGCGGAAATCCCGCCTCTCGTCGATCCCCGGCCGCGTTCCGTCGATCACGGAAATGCCGTCAGGATGCCGGTTCGGACCGCGCTGCAGCTATGCCGAGCCGGAATGCAATGCGCCGCAATCGCTGTTGCCGCTAGGCGCGCGTCACGTGCGCTGCCGGCGGCACGAAACGCTTTCGCTCGCGGGGTCGGGACATGAATAAGGCCCTGCCCGCCAAACCCATTCTCGAGGTGAACGATCTCGACATCGTCTTCACCCTCCGCCGCAACCAGAAGGTCCGCGCGGTCGACCGCGTGAGCTTCTCGGTGCGCGAGGGCGAAACGTTCGGAATCATCGGAGAATCCGGCTCGGGCAAGTCGACGGTCGGGCGCTGCATCGTCTGCATGAACCCGCCCAGCCACGGCACGGTCCGGCATTACGGCGAAGACCTCTTCGCCCTGCCCGAACGGGAGCTGCGCCGGCGTCGGCGCGCCTTCCAGATCGTGTTTCAGGACCCCAATGCGGCGCTCGACCCTCGCATGACGCTGGTCGAGAGCGTGCGCGAGCCGCTCGACGTAGCCGGCATCGGTACCGCGAAGGAGCGCGAGAGCAAGGCGCTGGCGATGCTGGAACGGGTCGCCATGGCGCCCGAGCTCGCCTGGCGCTACCCGCACGAGATTTCCGGCGGGCAGAAGCAGCGGGCGAACATCGCCCGCGCGCTGATGCTCGAGCCCAAGCTGATCGTGTGCGACGAAGTGGTGGCCGCGCTCGACGTTTCGATCCAGGCGGACATGCTCAACCTGTTCGCCGACCTGCAGCGGGAATTCAATCTCACCTACGTCTTCATCAGCCACGATCTGCGCGTCGTCGCCCACGTCAGCGACCGCGTGGCGGTGATGTATTTCGGCAAGATCGTCGAGCTCGGCGCAGCCGGCGAGATCATGGAAGCGCCCTTGCATCCCTATACGCAGGCGCTCATGTCCGCCGAGCCGGAGCCCGTGCCGGTCGAGCAGCGCAACCGCAAGCGCATCGTTCTCAAAGGCGAAATTCCCAGCGCGCTCAATCCGCCCTCAGGTTGCCGCTTCCACACGCGCTGCCCGCGCGCGCAGTCCGAATGCATGGCGCGCGAGCCGGAATGGCGCGAGCTGACGCCGGGCCGCTTCGTCGCCTGCCATTTCGCGGAAGCGCCGAACTCGCGATCGGCCACCGATCACCGCACCGGCGCGCCCATCAGCGCCGGCCACACCCATTCCCACGCCGGGAGTATGTCAACCAAGGCAGCGCCACATGGCGAGAGCTTCAGGGAGGAAGCAACATGAAGACGAAGGACTTTGCAACGGCGACCATCGACCGCCGCACCATACTCAAGGGAGCTGCGGCCGCAGGCGGCGCAATGCTCCTGCCGGGCGGTGCGATTGCGCAGACGACGCCGCGCCGCGGCGGCACGCTCAGGCTCAGCATTCCCTACAATCCGGCCTCCGTCGATCCGATGACCGGCCGCAACCTGCCGGACTTCGACACGCTCTATGCGATTTACGATGCGCTGATCGATTTCGAGCCGTTGACGCTCGAGCTCAAGCCCGGCCTCGCCAAGGCCTGGAAGTTCACCGATCCGAAGACGCTGGTGCTGGACCTCGTCGAAGGCGTCACCTTCCATGACGGCACGCCCTTCAATGCCGAGGCGGCCAAGATCAACCTCGATCGCTACAAGACCGATGCGCGCTCGAACGTGAAGGCCGACCTCGGCACCGTGGATAAGATCGAGGTCACCGGGCCGAGCCAGATCACGCTGCGCCTCAACAAGCCCAATGCCGGCCTGCCGGTGATGCTCACCAACCGCATCGGCCTCATGGTCTCGCCGAAGTCCATCGCCGAGAAGGGGCCCAACCTCGATCGCGTGGCGGTCGGCACCGGGCCGTTCAAGTTCGTGGAATGGCAGGACAATTCCAGCATCAAGCTCGTGCGCAACGAGAACTACTGGCAGAAGGGCCTGCCCTATCTCGACGGCATCGACATCCGCATCATCAACGAGCTGAACACGGCGGCGCGCACGGTGATTGCCGGCGAGGCCGATCTCGCCCTCAACCTGCAGCCGCCGCAGAAGGCGATCGCCGACCGCGCCTCGGGCGTGGAGGCGAAGGCGAGCCCCTCGCTCGTCTTCTACGGCGCCTTCCTCAACTATGCGCGCGGGCCGCTCGCCGACAAGCGCGTGCGGCAGGCGATGAACTATGCAATCGACCGCGTGGAGATCAACAAGATCATCGCGCTCGGCCTCGGCCAACCGTCGAGCGTCGTGCTGCCCAAGGAGCACTGGGCCTGCGACCCGGCGACGATGAACTACTACACGTTCGATCTCGCCAAGGCGCGCGCCCTGCTCAAGGAGGCCGGCCATCCGGACGGCGTCGAGATCATCGCCTGGGGCTGGCCGGACCAGACCGCCATGCAGCGGCAGGAACTGATCGTGTCGCAGCTCGCCAAGGCCGGCATCCGCGTGAAGCTCACGCCCATCGCGCCGCAACAGGCGATGCAGAACTTCATGATGGAAGCGAAAGGCGACATGCTCATCAGCCCGGGTGGCGGCTTCCCCGATCCGAGCCAGGCTTACGAAGCGCTGTTCTCCAAGACCGCGCTGCGCAATGCCGGCAAGATCGAGTTGCCTGGCTATCGCGAGCTCGTCGACGCGACCATGGCGGCGAGCACCCAGGCGGAGCGGAAGGCGGCGTTCGCCAAGCTGCAACGTTTCGTCACCGAGGAAGCGCTGCAGCTCGTGCAGTTCGTCGCCTCCGGCGTGACGATCCGTCGTGACGGGGTCGAGGCGTTCCAGGACAACCTCCTGACCACGCCGAAATTCCATCACGTCTGGCTCAAGGCCTGACCTCCGGATCGACGGGCGACTCGGATGCACAAGCTTCCACTCGTGATCGGCAACCGGCTATGGCAGCTGCTGCCGATCATCGTGCTCGCCACCTTCGTGGTGTTTGCGCTCCTGCATCTCGTGCCCGGCGATCCGGCCCTGGTGCTGGCCGGCGACTACGCCTCGGACGAGCGTCTCGCGGAGATCCGGAAGCTTTACGGGTTCGACCAACCGCTCGTCGTCCAATACGGGCTGTGGCTGCTCCAGGTCGTGCAGGGCGACCTGGGGCGCTCGCTCCTTTCCAGCCAGCCGGTGCTGGAGATGATCCTGCACCGGCTGCCCAATACGCTCCTGATCGCCACCTATGCGCTCGTCGTCGCGGCGTTCGTCGGCATTCCGCTCGGCGTCCTGGCGGCGGCGCGCTCCGGCTCCAGGCTCGACAGCTTCGTGACCAGCATCGCCTCCCTCGGCGTGGCGCTGCCGAGTTTCTGGCTTGCCATGCTGCTCGTCCTGCATTTCTCGCTGCAACTGCGCCTGTTCCCGACCACGGGCGCGGTGTACTTCACCACGGACCCACTGGCGGCGATTCATTACGCGACACTGCCTTCACTCGCGCTAGCCGTGGGCGTGATCGCCGAGCTCACCCGCCAGGTCCGCAGCGCGCTCCTCGAAGTGTTCAACTCGCAATACATCCGCACGCTGCGCGCCAAGGGCCTGAGCCGCACCGCCATCGTCTGGCAGCACGGGCTGCGCAATATCAGCGTGACGCTCCTGACGCTCCTCGGCCTGCAGGTGAACCGCCTGCTCTCCGGCGCCGTGGTGATTGAGGCAGTGTTCGCGATACCGGGTGTGGGGACGCTCGTGAGCTATTCGGCCATCAACAAGGACTTCCCCGTGGTACAGGGCGTCGTGCTGATCCTCGTCACCATGGTCATCCTCATCAACCTCATCGTCGACATTTTCAGCGCGCTCCTCGACCCGCGCGTGGCGGAGGCGTCATGACGGCCGAGGCGCTTCCCGCCGCCGCAGCCCGGGCGCGCCCCTCGCGCTTTGCCCGGTTCCGCCGCTGGGTCCGCTCCGACCCGCGCGCGGTGCTCAGTATCGGCTATCTCGTGTTGCTGCTTGCGTTCGCGCTCGGCGCACCGCTGATCGCGCCCTATTCGCCGATCGAGCAGAACGTGGCCAAGATCCTCGCGCCGCCGAGCTGGGAGCACTGGCTCGGCACCGACGATCTCGGCCGCGACGTCCTGAGCCGGCTGATCTGGGGCGCACCCAATTCGCTCTATGCGTCGCTGCTCGCCGTCACGGTCGCGATCGTGCTCGGCGTGCCGATCGGGCTCTTCATCGGCTACATCGGCGGCTGGGTGGACCAGGCCTTCAGCCGGCTGATCGACGCGCTGCTCTCCTTCCCGTTCATCGTGCTGGCAATTGCCGTCACCGGCGCGCTCGGCATCGGCCTCACCAATGCCATGCTCTCGGTCGGCTTCGCCTTCGCGCCGTTCCTCGCCCGCCTCGTGCGGGCGCAGACGCTCGTGGTGAAGAACGCGCTGTATGTCGACGCCGCGCGCGGCTTCGGCGCCAGCACCTTCCACATCATCTGGCGCCACATCGTCCCCAACGCGATCCAGCCGGTGATCGTGCAGGTAACGCTGATGCTCGCCATCGCGCTGCTCGCCGAAGCGAGCCTCTCCTTCCTCTCGCTCGGCGTGCAGCCGCCCGCCGCCAGCTGGGGCGGGATGCTCGCGCGCGCCTACAACTACATCGAGATCGCGCCCGAGCAGATGTACACGCCGGGCATCGCCATCCTCCTGACCGCGCTCGCCTTCAACGCGCTCGGCGAATCCATGCGCGTGGCGCTCGATCCGACGATGAAGCGGCGATAGCTGCTCACGTCTTGGCGGGAAGCTCCACATCGACCACGCAGACCACCTGACCGACCTGCGCGACCTCGCCCTCGGGAACGGAGATTTCGAGCAATTGCCCCGGCGCGGTGGCGTCCACTTCCTGCGTCACCTTCTCGGTCTCGAACTCATAAAGCGGCTCGCCGGGCGCGAAGCGCTCGCCCGGCCGCTTGTGCCACTTCACGATCGTGGCCTCTTCCATATTCATGCCGATGCGCGCGAGCTTGAGGCTTGACCGCACGGCTATGACCCGGCTTTCGCGTTGACGAGCGCCGCGGCAGCCTCGGCGATCTTCGTGGCGTTCGGCAGAACATTCTTTTCCGCGTTCGGCGCATAGGGCATCGCCACGTTCGGCACCGTCACCCGCTTCGGCGCCGCCTTGAGCGACCCAAACCCTTTGTCGGCGACGACTGCGCAGATGTGGCTGGCGGCGCTGCAGCGGTCCCGCGCCTCGTCGGCGACCACGAGCCGCCCGGTCTTCCTCACCGACGCAAGCACCGTGTCCTCGTCGAACGGCACGAGCGAGCGGACGTCGATCAGTTCCGCGTCGATCCCCTTGCCCGCAAGCTCGGCGGCGGCGGCCACGCCATGCTTCACCATGGTCCCGATCGCCACGATCGTCACGTCGCGCCCCTCGCGCAGCACCGCCGCTTTGCCGAGCGGGATCGTGTAGTCGTCGTCCGGCACTTCCGCCGTCTCCGCCCCGCGCCCGCCCGCCTCCAGAAAGAAGGTCGGATTGTCGGCGCGCAGCACGGTCTTGAGCAGGCCCTTTGCGTCGGCGGGCGAAGCCGGCACCACCACGTTCACGCCGCCGAGGTTCATCAAGGCGGGATACGGTGTATCCGAATGCTGCGCCGCCGACGAACGGCCGCCGCCGTAGCCGGCGAGAACCGTGATCGGAAACCGCATCTGGCCGCCGGTCATCAGCCGCAGCTTCGCCATCTGGTTCGCGATCGCGTCGAACCCCGTATAGATGAAGTTCGAGAACATCATGTGCAGCACCACGCGATAGCCGCTTGCGGCGGCACCCACCGCCATGCCGGTGAGCGTCGCCTCGCAGATCGGGGTGTTGCGGATGCGGTCGGCGCCGAAGCGTGCGCGCAGCCCCTGCGTGTCGCCGAACATCGAGATTTCGACGTCCTCGCCGAACAGGATGATCTTCGGGTCGCGCGCCATCTCCTCCATGAGCGCGTCGTTGATCGCCTGAATGTAGCGTTTCTTCGCCATGGCTCAGGCCCGCTGCTCGTGGAACATGATATCGAACACGAGGTTGGGGTCGGCGGGCTCCCCCGCCTCCGCGAACCTGGCCGCGTCCTCGACGATCTCCGCGATCTCCGCTTCCAGCGCATCGATTTCGCCGCCGTCGCAGATGCGCTCGCCTGTCAGATAATCCTTGAAGCGCCGCAGCGGATCGCGCTGCCGCCATTCCTCGATTTCCCGGTCCTCGCGGTAGGGTGACTTGAGGAAGCTCTTCTCCGCTTCGAGATGGCCATGCAGCCGGTAGGTGTGCGCCTCGATGAAGGACGGCCCGCCGCCCTTGCGCGCGTGCTCGACCGCGGCGCCCGCCGCACGCCAGACCGCGAGCACGTCGTTGCCGTCGACCGCCGTGCAGGGAATCTTGAACGCACGCGCCCGATCGATGATCGCCCCCGCAGTCACGGTCGCGGTCGGCGAGAACTCGGAGAAATTGTTGTTCTCGCACACGAAGATCGTCGGCAGCTGCCACAGCGTCGAGACGTTCAGGCACTCCATGAAGGTGCCCTGGTTCGACGCGCCGTCCCCGAAGAAACAGACCGCCACCCGGTCGCCCTTGTCGAGCTTCGCCGCAAACGCCGAGCCCGTGGCGATGGCAAGCCCCGCCGCGACGATCCCGTTCGCGCCGAGGATTCCCTTGGAGACGTCGGCCACATGCATCGAACCGCCCATGCCGCGGCAGATGCCTTCCTGCTTGCCCCAGATCTCCGCCATCATGGCCCGCGGCGAGCCGCCTTTCGCGAGGAAGTGGCCGTGGCCGCGGTGCGTGCTGGTGATGGTGTCGCTGTCGCGCAGGTGTGCGCAGACGCCGGCCGCCACCGCCTCCTGGCCGATATAGAGATGCACACCGCCGGGCAGCTTGCCGGCGTGGAAATCGGCAGAAAGCCGCTCCTCGACGCGGCGGATCAGCAGCATCCGCCGGAGCAGCGGGACGAGGGTGTCCTTGGTCGGATCAAGATTGGTGGAGTTCATTTCCTGCTCACGCGAGGCTGATTGCAGCGTCGCCGCGAGCCATCACGACTTCAACTGAGGCTGATCCGCGGCTGCGCTATCTCTATCATGCTTGCGCCGCGATCGGGGCCCGGGGCCGCGCATGTAGTGCCGTTCCGGCCGATACACGGTTCGGCGGACGAACAGGCGCCGCGCGCTCTGCAGCAACTTTCCAAACCAGGACCTGAGCGTCATCCGCCCAACTCCGAATCCAACGCATGACCGGCGGCAGCGCCGGCGCGATCTGTGGAAAGCAGATGATCAGCAGCAGCCCGACGAGGCACCAATCGGAATTGCATCGCGTGCCGCTCTGCGGCACAATTTTTCGATGGGGCGTCCGCTCGAAAACCGCTCGCTCGATCGGGGTCTGCAGATCCTGAACAGCTTGTCCGTGAACGGCGCGAGCAGCCTGCAGGACCTGCACGCACACACCAGGCTGCCGAAGTCGACGATTCGCCGCCTGCTCGGAACGCTGATCCGGCACAAGATCGTGCGCCGCAGTCTCAGCGACCGGCTGTATCGCGCGAACATCTCGCTGCCCATGCAAACGAAGCGCGGCTCGGCGCTGCGCGAAGGTCAGTTGATCGACTGCGCCCTGCCGCACATGATCGAGATGACCCGATCGATCGGCTGGTCGTGCGACCTCCACTTGTTTCAGCGCACCCGCAGCCGCGTCGTCGAGTCGACGCGTCCGCTCAGTCCGTTCTTTCAGTATGAGCGGCAGATCGACCTGCAGGTGCCGGTCTTCGCTTCCGCTGCCGGCCTCGCTGTGCTCTCGACCTGGCCCGAAAGCGCGGTGCTCGCCCTCGTCGATGAGATCGGCGACGACCCGCAATGGGGATTGAGCCGGCTCGGCATGACCAAACGGAGCCTGCTGTCGGTCCTGAAGCAGGTGCGGGCAAACGGCTACTCCATGCGCGTGCCCGAATATCGAGGCCAATCCGCGTTGGCCAACGCCCTGAACGCGATTGCGCGCCCGGTGTTCCGCGGCGAGAGCGCAATCGGCGCGCTCGTGCTCTTATGGCCCAAAGGCTATCTCGCCCATGACCGGTTTGCCGGGCTCCATCTCCATCGCCTGCAGGAAGCCGCAGCGGCCATTTCCGCCGATCTCACCCAGCTCGATCAGGGCTAGTCGATCCGGCTAGTGCCCGCGCCTGGTGCCCGGCTGGCGGACCGGCTGCGCGATCACCTGCGCGAGCGGCACGGTGCCGGGAAATTCGGCGGGATAACGCTCCTGCATGAGCCGATGGAAATAGTCGTCGAGCACCGGGAACTGCGCGACCATGGCCGAGAAATTCTCCCGCGAGATGACGAGAAGATCGACTGGCGTCTTCGCCCGCACGCTCGCCGTGCGCAGCGTGTCCTCGAGCAGCGCCTTTTCGCCGAACACCTCGCCCTTGCCGAGCGTCGTCACGATCCGCTCCGCCGCACCGTTCTCAGCCGGCTGGAACACTTCCACCTCGCCGTTCCGCACGATGTAAAGCTCGCGGCCGATCTCATGCTTGTTGATGATGATCTCGCCCGGCTCGTAGTGGTCAAGGCGCGGCCGCGGCGCCGGCGCCGACAGCACCTGCGCGATGTCGCGCGGGAAGAAGAGATCGAGCGTCCAGTCGAGTGCGACGCGCAGCTTGCGCACGACTCCGGGCAGCGTGGTGAGATAGAACCCCCGCCACGCGGCCCAGGCGAAGAAGCCGGAGAACCGGACCCCCCAGACCTCCGCCACCGCCGCGCGTTGACCGAGCGACGCCAGCATGCCGATCCCGCCGAACCGGAGCTGATCGAGCTGCCGGCCGTCGATGCTTGCCAGAATGTTATGCGCGCAGGCCTGCGCCTGCCGGATCGCGAATTGCGCCGTCGGCGGACAAAGCTCACCTTCATTCTGCGGGTGCGGCACGCCGGCATTGTCGCCGACGGCCCAATAGCCCGGGCGCCCGGCGCACCGGAGCGAACGGTCCGTCGCGAACACGCCAATCCCCCGGCCGTCGACCTTGCCTTCCTCGAAGCCGCCTTTGGCAAGGATCGCCTTCACCACCGGATTGGCCGCGTTGCCGACCGTGCAGACGAAGGTTCGCGTCGGCAGGAATTGTCCGTTCGAGAGATAGATGCCGTGGCGCGTCGCCGCGCGCACGCGTGCGCCGAAGATCATCTCGATGTTGCGCTTGCGCAGGATTCCGTGCGCCGCTTCGCCCAATTCCGGCGCCATCTCCGGCAGGATGCGGTCGCGCGAATGCACAAGGCAAAGCCGCACCTCGCCCATCTGCACGTTCTGGAAGCTCGGGACGACCCGGTGCAGCATCTCCGAAAGCTCGCCGAGCGTCTCCACGCCGGAGAAGCCGCCGCCCGCGACCACGAACGTCAGCAGCGACCGTTTCTCTGCCGGATCGTTCTCGATGTCGGCAAGCTCCAGGCAGCGAAAGACGTGGTTGCGCAGCCGAAACGCATCGTCCAGATCCTTCATCGCCAGCGAGTGCTCATTGACGCCGGGCATGGACGAGAAATCGCTGATCTTGCCGAGCGCGAACACGAGGTGGTCGTAGGGCACGTCGACCAGCGCCCGGCCCTCGCCCTGCGCCACGCGCACGACCTTGCGTTCCGTGTCGACGCCGTTGATCGTGCACCAGCGAAAGCGCGCCTTCGGCACGAGATCGCGGATCGGATTGACGACATGGTTCGGATTGATGCCGCCGGCCGCGACCTCCGGCAGCAGCGGCTGGAACACGAAATAGTTTTCTTCCGACAGAAGCTCCACGTGCACGTCGCGCCGGCGCCCGAGCAGGCGGGTCAGGTACTTCGCCGTATAGACGCCCGCGAATCCGCCGCCCAGAATGACGACACGCTGGCTGGGCCCGCCGCTGTCGGGCGGCAGCTTCGACCCCGAGGCGCCGTCACCGGATTTGCCGGTCATCGGATTTCCCTGATTGCAACCTTGGCTCAGATGCCGGTCAGCGGATCACCATCGATCCGCACCACCCAGTTGTCGAGGCCGCCGCGCCCGGCCGGAAAGCGGATCATCACCCTTGGATCGTGTCCCGGCACAATGAGCGATTCCGAGGTGGCAAGCCGCTTCACCGTCGCATAGCCCTCGAGCACATCGCCGACATTATAGACGACGGGAAATACGCGTCCCTGCTCCAGATGGGCATATAAATGCACCGCGTCCGACGCGAGCACCACATAGCCGCGCCGCGTCTTCACCCGCACGCATTGCAGCCCCTTGGAATGGCCGCCAACGCGGTGCACCGTGATCCCCGGCACGATCTCGTCGTCGCCGTCGTGGAAGATCACGCGGCCGGCGAAGACTTTCCGCACCATCGCCAGCACGTCATCCAGCTCGAACGGAATCCGCATGTGCGCATGGCACATGTGCCGGCCCGTGGCATAGGCCATCTCCGCATCCTGCAGATGATAGCGCGCCTTCGGAAAGAGCTCGTAGTTGCCGGTGTGGTCGTAATGCAGGTGCGACACGATCACGTTCTCGACCGCCGCCGGATCGACGCCGATCGCCCTGAGCCCGGAGCCGATCGGGTTCAGGAGCTGCCGCTCGCGCTTCTTCGCCATCTCGATGTCGATGCCCGTGTCCACCACGAAATGCCCGTGCGGTCCCTTGATCGCCCACACGAAATAGTCGAGCGGCTGCAGGACGTCGTGCGGGTCGCCGCCGATGAAGTTCTCCGCCGCCTTGCGCTCGTGATGCGCGTAGCGCACCGCATACACTTCGTGGATGTCGCTGCTCATGGGTGCACGCCGCGCGCCCGCACCTCGACGCCCGCCCACTGCTCGACGCATTTGACGATCGTCGTGAAATCCGCGTCCGCTCCCTGCTGCGCCGTCGCAAGCTGGAACATCTGCCGCACCATGTTGCCGACCCACATGGGCACGCCCATCCCCTCCGCCTCGTCGAGGCAGAGCCGCAGGTCCTTGTACATGAGCCCGTTCGTGAAGCCGTAGTCGAACGTGCGCGGCAGGACCGCACGCGGAAACTTGTCCCGGCTCGCCGTGTTGAGCCCGCTCCCGGCATTGATGACCTCGATCATCACCACCGGATCGAGCCCCGCCTTCACCCCCATCACCATCGCTTCCGACGTGACCGCCATCGCCGCCGCCGACAACAGGTTGTTGGCGAGCTTCATCGTCTGCCCCATGCCCGGGCGGTCGCCGATCACGAACACTTTGCCGATCACCGAGAGCGCGGGCCGCAGCACCTCGATGTCGGCGGCCGGCCCCGACACCATGACGGCGAGCGTGCCCTTTTCCGCACCGCCCGGTCCGCCGCTCACCGGGCTGTCGATTTGCACGATGTTCTTCGCCGCCAGCGCCTCGGCCACCCGCACCGCCATGCGCGCGCCCGTGGTCGACAGATCGACGAACCGGCGCACCTTTTTCCCGTCGATGACGCCGTCCTTTCCCGCCGCGACCGCAAACACCGCATCGGTCGAGGGCAGGCTCGCCATCACCGTCTCGACACGGTCGGCGACATCGCGCGGCGAAGCCGCCGCGGCTGCGCCGAGCTTCGTCAGCCGCGTGACAGCTTCCGGCCGCGTGTCGTGGACGACAAGCGCGTGTCCGGCCTCGAGCAGCCGCCGCGCCATGTGGAAGCCCATCGTGCCGAGGCCGATGAATCCGATTTCCATTCTTCCCCCGCTTGCAGCGAAACCGCCGCTCAGGATTTCTCCATTTCCGCGAACACCTCGCGCGCGAGGCGGAAGGCATCGACGCCCGCCGGCACGCCGGCATAGATCGTGAGCTGCATGAACACCTCGCGGATCTCTTCCTTGGTGACGCCGTTGGTCAGCGCCCCGCGGATATGCGCGCGCAGTTCGTGCGGCCGGTTGAGAATGCCGAGCATGGCGAGGTTCAGCATGCTGCGTGTCTTGCGCGACAGCCCCTCGCGCCCCCAGCACGCGCCCCAGCAATACTCGGTCACGAGTTCCTGGTGCGGCATGTTGAAATCGTCGGCCGCCTTCAGCGCCTTCTCCACGTACTCTTTGCCGAGGACCTCGGTGCGGATTTCGAGGCCGGTATCGTAGGTCTTCTTGTCCATTCCGGATTTCCTTCTGATCGTTAACGCGGAGCCGGCGGCGACTTTAGCCGAAGCCCGCCCGGCGCACAGCATGGCCGCAATACAGCCCCGCGTTCGGAGATCAGCGGCCGAATTCCCGCAGGAGCTCGATCATCAACTGGCGTTTTTCCGGCCCGATCTTTTTCGCCAGCCGCGCCTCGTGCCGGGCCGCAAGCGCCTTGATGCGCTTGAGCGCCTTGTGCCCCTCGCGGGTAAGGAACAGCGCGTGCGACCGGCGGTCGCGCGGCGACGCCCGGCGTTCGGCATAGCCGCGCTTCTCCAGCCGGTCGAGCAGACGCGCGAGGCGCGCCCGCTCGATGCCGAGGAAGTCGGCGAGGTCCGACTGCGACAGCCCCGGATTGGCTTCGATCACCGCCAGCACGGAATACTGCGCCGGCCGGATGTCGGCGCGCGCCAGCGTCCGCATGAAGTCCTGGAACACCCAGACCTGGATGCGGCGGATGAAATAACCGAGGTGGTTGTCGAGTACGCCGAGCCGGAACGGCGGCCGGGCGCCGTCCCGCCCGGCGGTCCTGCCGGAACGCCCCGCGCCGCGGCCGGCGGCCCTGGCAAGCCGTTGCTCGGACGTTCGATTCAGCAAGGACGTTCCTCTCCCGCCGCCGGTGTATTCACCGTGCGTCGAATGATCATAGCCGCCAAGATAGATGTTGACGACATCAATTGTCATTAGCAACAATAACGATTGAGAACCCGGCCCCCGCCGCAACCGGCGGGCGTGCCGGAAGATGGAGGCCAGCCGGTCGGCGAAAGGTGACGAAGCCACCGCCGATCAGCTAAGAACCTTCTCAAGAATGTTTGCCCGCAAGGCGCGGGCCAGGGAGGAATCGAGATGAGCAAGACCACCGACACGCATGCTTCGCGCCGGGGCATTTCGCGGCGCACGTTCGCTGGCGGCGTCGCCGCCGCCGGCATCCTCGCCGGCACAGCACCGTTCAGTATCGGCCGTGCGCAGGGCGCACCGCTGAAGGTGGGCGTGCTGCTGCCGCGTTCCGGCGCGCAGGCCGGTATCGGTCAGGACTGCCACCGCGGCGTCGAGGTGACCGCCGGAATTCTCAAGGAGCTCGGGCTGCCGGGCCTCGAGATCATGAACGGCGATACCGAAACCAACGTCGACGTTGCCCGCGCCCGCGCCGAGCGCCTAATCAGCGAAGGTGCCCAGCTCCTCGTCGGCGCGTTCGACTCCGGCCAGAGCACCGCGATCGCCCAGGTCGCCGAGCAGCGCGGCATTCCCTACGTGATCAACATCGCGGCCGCGCCCCCGATCACCGAGCAGGGCTACAAGTTTGTGTTCCGCAACTTCCACACGGCGCCGATGATTTTGGGCGGAGCCTTTGCGACGCAGAAGGAGATTTTCGCCGCCACCGGCAATGCGCCGAAGTCCGTCGTCTTCATGCATGTAAACGACACATTTGGCGTCTCCATGCAGAAAGGCATCAGCGCGGTGATGCCGAAATTCGAAATGCCCTACAAGATTGCGGACACGATTGCGTATGACCCCACTGCGCGCGATCTGTCGGTCGAAGTGGCCAAGGCCAAGGCAACCGGGGCGGAAGCGCTGCTGGTTGTAAGCCGGCTCAACGACGCCATTCTCCTGACCCGCGAACTGGTCAAGCAGCGCTGGTCGCCCATGGCGATCATGAGCATGGGACCCGGCTGGTATGAGGATCAGTATCTGAAAGCGCTCGGCAAGCTCGCCGATGGTCCGATTACCTCGGTCCCTTGGTACGATCCCACTAAAAAGGTTTCAAAGATGCTCGAGGCGGCGATCGCCAAGGCATATCCGGACATCAACACGAACACCAACCACGTCTATACATTCGAGGCATTGATGATCGCCGCCGACGCTTACAAGCGCGCCGGCACCGCGGAGCCTAAGGCGCTCGCCGACGCGATCCGCGCCACCAACATCAAGGACAACGTCAGCACCGGCCCCGGCATCCAGTTCGACGCCAAGGGCCAGAACGACAAGCTGGAAATCACGGCCATTCAGAACCGAGGCGGCAAACTCGTGGCCGTGGCGCCAGCTTCGGCTTCGAACGCCAAGCCCGAACTGCCGATGAAGCCCTACGACAAGCGCTGATCGGCTGAAGCAGGTCTTTGCTCCGGCCGCGCGAGCGGCCGGAGCATGTTCACGCGGGGCTCGCTGGTGCCGGCGGAAATTTATCTGAACGTGGCCGCAAGCGGCCTGCTCACCGGGCTGGTCTACGGCCTGATGGCGCTCGGCCTTTCGGTGATCTTCGGCGTCGTGCGCGTCGTCAATTTCGCCCACGGCGAGATGATGACGGTCGCGATGTACATCGCCCTCGTTCTGTTCACCGCCTACGGTCTCGATCCCCTGGTGGCGATGGTGCCGATCGCCGCCGTGCTGTTCGCCTTCGGCTATCTGCTGCAGGCCGGACTCATCAACCCCTTCATCACCCGGCCCGAGCACAGCCAGTTCATGCTGCTCGTGGCGATCGCGCTCATTCTCGTCAACCTGCAGCTCATCGCGTTCGGGCCCGATGCCCAGGGCGTGCATACCAGCTATTCGTTCGACAGCTATGCGCTCGGACCGCTGATCATCGACGCCTCCAAGGCCTATGCGGCGATTGCCGCGCTCGTCGTCGCGGCCGCCCTGTTCGCCTTCTTTCGCTTCACGCTGCTCGGCAAGGCGATCCGCGCCTGCGCCGACAATTATCACGGCGCGCTGGTGGTCGGCCTGAACGTCAAGCATCTCTATGCGCTCACCTTTGGGCTCGGTGCGGCCTGCGTCGGCGCCGCCGGTGCCATGCTGATGGTCGTGATCGACGTGACGCCGTCGATCGGCCCCGCCTATACGCTGCTCGCCTTCGTCATCGTCATCACCGGCGGGATGGGCTCGATGCCGGGCGCACTTCTCGGCGGTGTCCTCATCGGCGTCACCGAGGCGCTCGGCGGCCTCCTGTTCACGCCCTCGGCCAAGAGCATGTTCGCCTTCGGCCTCCTCGTTCTGGTGCTCTTGTTCCGGCCGCAGGGCATCCTTGGCAAGAAGACGGCATGATCAAGCTCCTGCTCGCCGGCGTCCCGCGTACCGGGCTCCTGATGCTCGCGATCCTGCTCGCGCTGTTCGTCGCGCTGCCCTTCTTCGTGAGCGACTATCTCGTCACCGTTCTTTTCCTCATTCTCTATTTCGCGTTCGTCGGCCAGGCGTGGAACATCATGATGGGCTTCGCCGGCCAGCTCTCGCTCGGCCACGCGCTCTATGTCGGGCTCGGCGCCTACGCCGCCGCAGCACTCTACGTCCACTTCGGCATCAGTCCGTGGATCGGGCTCTGGGCTTCGATGGGAATCTCGGCAGTCGCGGGCGCCATCATCGGCTTCCTTGCCTTCCGCTTCGGCGTCGGCGGCGTCTATTTCGCGATCCTGACCATCGCCTTCGCCGAGTTCGCGCGCATCGGCTTCGACCACTTCACCTGGGTCGACGGCTCGTCCGGCTTCTTCCTGCCGGTGGCGAACTACACGGAGAACGACCTTTGGAATCTGCGCGGCAGCACGCGCATGTTCTACTACCTGATGCTGGGGATGACGGTCGCCGCACTCCTCGCGTGCCATGCGCTGCTCCGCAGCCGTGCCGGCTATTACTGGCTCGCGATCCGCGAGAGCCCGGAAGCGGCGCAGGCGCTCGGCATCAACATCTTCAAGTACAAGATGTACGCGGTCGTCCTCTCCGCGGCGATGACCTCGCTCGCCGGCGTGATTTTCGCCTTCTTCTACAACAACCTGTTTCCCGAGCAGATCTTCCACATCTCGCGCTCGATCGAACTGATCCTGGCACCCATCATCGGCGGCGTCGGCACGCTGGCCGGGCCGCTCGTCGGCGCCTTCCTGCTGACGGCGCTCGCGGAAGGCCTGCGCGAGGTGATGCTGCAGCTCGGCGTCGACGTGCCGGGCGTGAAGCAGGTCTTCTACGGCATCTGCCTCCTGCTCGTGGTGATGTTCCTGCCCGACGGCGTATGGCCGCCGCTGTCGAAGCTGCTCGGCCTCGACCGCAAGACGCCGGACCGGGAGGGCTGAGATGGCCGCCCTCCTCGTCGTCGACAACGTCTCCAAGAGCTTCAGCGGCCTGCGCGCGGTGCAGGACGTGAGCTTCACGGTGCCTGCGGGCGAGATCGTTGCGCTGATCGGCCCGAACGGCGCCGGGAAAACCACCTGCTTCAACCTGATCGCCGGCGTCTATCGGCCGGATCAGGGCGAAGTGCGCTTCGCCGATCAGCGCATCGACGGCTGGCGCCCGGACCAGATCTGCCGCGCCGGCATCGGCCGCACGTTCCAGCTCGTCAAGCCGTTCGCCGGCCTCTCGGTGCTGGAGAACGTCACGGTCGGCGCGCTCAATGCCTCGGCCTCCGTGCCGGAAGCACAGGACCGCTCGAAAGCCGTCCTCGACAAGCTCGGCCTCTGGAGCAAGCGCGACCGGACCGCGGGCGCGCTCACGCTTCCCGAGCGCAAGCTGCTCGAAGTCGCGCGCGCACTCGCCACCGGCCCGCGCCTCCTGCTGCTCGACGAGGTCATGGCCGGCCTGCGCCCGACCGAAGTGAACACCATGGTCTCGCTGTTCCGCGAGCTGAACGCCTCCTCCGGCCTCACCATCCTGCTGATCGAGCATGTGATGCGCGCCGTGATGGCGCTCTCGCGCACGGTTGTCGTGCTGCACCACGGACAGGTGATCGCCGCCGGCACGCCCGACGAGGTGACGCGCAACCCGGCGGTGCTCGAATCCTATCTCGGGGAGGAAGCGCTGTGATCCTCAAGATCGAGAACCTCGACCTTTATTACGGCGACGCCCAGGCGCTCGACCGCGTGTCGTTGCAGGTCGGCGACGGCGAGCTGGTCGCGATCGTCGGCGCCAACGGCGCGGGAAAATCCAGCCTCATCCGCGCGATCGCCGGCATCGAGAAGCCGCGCGGCGGACGCGTCAGCTTCCGCGGCGAGACCATCACCGGGTTGTCGAGCTACGTCATCTGCAACCGCGGCATCGGCCAAGTCGCCGAAGGCCGGCAGATTTTCCCGTCCCTCACCGTGCAGGAAAATCTCGAGATGGGCGCGCTCCTGCCGCGCGCCCGCGACAAGCTGCGCGAGCAGATGGGCAAGGTCTATGAGTTCTTCCCCCGCCTCGCCGAGCGGCGCAACCAGGTGGCCGGCACGCTGTCCGGCGGCGAGCAGCAGATGCTGGCGATCGGCCGCTGCCTGATGGGCCAGCCGGACCTGATCATGTTCGACGAGCCCTCGCTCGGCCTCGCCCCCGCCCTCGTGCAGGAGCTGTTTCGCGCGATCCGCGAGTTGAACCAGCGCGGCCATCCCATCATCCTCGTCGAGCAGAACGTCGCCGTGTCGCTCAAGCTTGCGAACCGCGCCTATGTGCTCGAGAACGGCCGCATCGTCATGAGCGGCACCGGCACGGAGCTTTTGAACGACGACCGTGTGCGTAGCGCCTATCTCGGTGTCGAGCAGTCGGCCGCTCACTAGGCGCTCACCAAGGGAGGGGCATATGGAGAAGCCACCCTTCAAGGACATCGAGTTGGCGTCGCCGCTCGTGGAGCGCGTGCCGCTCGCGGACGGCGGCTTCCTGCTCCGCTCGTCGGTGCCGCTGAACGAATATGCCCCGAGCATGGCGCATCTCCTGCGCCGGCAGGCGAAAGAAGCGCCCGACCGCGACTTCCTCGTCGAGCGCGCGGGCGAATCCTGGCGTCGCGTCACCTATCGCGAGGCATCCGAACGGGCGAACGCGATCGCGCAGGCATTGATCGACCGCGGCTGCTCGGCCGAGCGCCCGCTGATGATCCTTTCCGGCAACGGCATCGACCACGCGCTCCTGATGCTTGGCGCTTTCGTCGCCGGCATTCCGGCGGTGCCGGTCTCCGTCGCCTATTCCCTGATGAGTCAGGACCACGCCAAGCTCAGGCACATTGCCGCCGAGATCCGGCCGCGGATGATCTATGTCGCGAACGGCGGCGCGTTCGCCAAGGCCCTCGCCGCGCTCGATCTTTCGGGAGTGGAGGTCGTTGCCGGCACGGAGCCGCCGGCCGGAGCGACGAGCCTCGATGCCCTGCTCACGACGCGGCCGACGCCCGCGGTGGAACAGGCGTTTGCCGGGGTCGGGCCCGACACCATCGCCAAGGTGCTTTATACGTCGGGCTCAACCGGCATGCCGAAAGGCGTGATCAACACGCACCGCATGCTCTGCTCGAACCAGATCATGCTGGAGCAGACCTGGCCGTTCGTGAAGCAGCACCAGATCGTCCTGCTCGACTGGCTGCCGTGGAACCACACCTTCGGCGGCAATCACAACCTCAACCTGGTGCTGGCACAGGGCGGCACCTTCTACATCGACGGCGGCAAACCCGCACCCGGCCTGATCGAGCAGACCGTGAAGAACCTGCACGACGTCTCGCCGACCATCTATTTCAACGTCCCCGTCGGCTATACGATGCTGCTGCCGTATCTCGAAAAGGACGAGGCGCTCGCCCGCAAGTTCTTTGCCGATTTGCGGCTCATCTTCTACGCCGGCGCCGCGCTCTCGCAGGACCTCTGGGACCGGCTTGAGGCGCTGTCGATCCGCATCACCGGCAAGCGCGTGCCGATGGTCTCCAGCTGGGGCTCCACCGAAACTGCGCCGATCGCCACCTCCGGCCACCTGCTGATCGAGCAAGCGGGCGTGATCGGTCTGCCCGCGCCCGGCGTCGCGCTGAAATTCGTGCCCACCGGCTCCAAGCTCGAGGTGCGCGTCAAAGGCCCGAACGTCTTTCCCGGCTACTGGCAGCGGCCGGACCTTACCGCGAGCGCCTTTGATGAAGACGGTTTCTATCGCATCGGCGACGCCGCGAGACTGGCCGACCCCGACGATCCGTCGATGGGCATTGTTTTCGACGGCCGGGTCGCCGAGGACTTCAAGCTTTCGAGCGGCACATGGGTCCATGCCGGCGGCCTGCGCGTCGCCGCCCTCGCCGCCGCCGCGCCCGCGCTGCAAGATGCCGTAGTGACCGGGCAGGACCGCGACTTCGTCGGCTTGCTCGCGTGGCCCAATCTCGCCGGCCTGAAGCAGATATGCGCCGACCCGGCGCTCCACGAGGACGTGGCGAAGCTTGTCTCATCGCCGATCGTGCGCGAGCACGTTCGCAGCCGCATTGCCGCGTACAATCGCTCCCAGTCCGGCTCATCCGCCCAGATCCGCCGCGTCCTGATCATGACGGAACCGCCTTCCATCGACGCCAACGAAATCACCGACAAGGGCTACATCAATCAGCGCGCCGTACTCGAACGCCGCCGCGCGCTGGTCGAGCGTGTTCACGCCGAACAGCCCGACGCCGACGTGATTACGATTACTTGAATGCGGAAGCAGCGCGGCAAGGCCGGCCGATCGAACCCCGCGGCCATCCTAACCATTTGATTTCACAAAATAATAATAGCGACTGCATATTGCGGAGCAGCGCTCCTTCCGAAAGCCCCGGTTCATTGCGCGCTGCGTGCATGGCTGCGCAGCCGCGCTTCTGCTTTCGTTGCCTTGACCGCGCCCGGACCTCGCCGCAGACTGGAAGTAGAAAAATAAAATTCGGCCGACGCGGAATTTGATCCGCGCATGCCGCCGATGCGGTCGCCAGACAAATTCAAGTCGCAGGCCGCGAGCCTGCGCCGGGAGAAACGCCATGCCTACTGTGACCATGACGGTCAACGGGCGGAATGTGTCCGTCGACGTTGAGCCGCATACCCTGCTCGTCCAGGCCCTGCGCGAGAAGCTGCGTCTGACCGGCACCCACGTCGGCTGCGACACGAGCCAATGCGGCGCCTGCGTCGTTCACGTGAACGGCCGCGCCATCAAGTCCTGCACCATGCTCGCCGTGCAGGCCCAGGGCGCCGACGTCATCACCATCGAAGGGCTCGCCAACGGCAGCAAACTGCACCCCATGCAGGAAGCCTTCCGCGACAATCACGGCCTGCAATGCGGCTTCTGCACGCCCGGCATGATCATGTCCGCTGTCGATATCGTGAAGCGCAAGGGCAACGACCTCGACGAGCACACGATCCGCGAGGAGCTGGAAGGCAATCTCTGCCGCTGCACCGGCTATCACAACATCGTCAAGGCGATCGCCGCCGGCGCCAAGGCGATGAAGAGCGGCGCGCGCGCCTGACTGGCCGCACCCGCGACGCACGATCCGAAAAGCAGGGAATAGATGCATTAGAATTTGGGAGGAACGTCATGAGCGCGACCGGAATTGGCGCCCGCGTGCGCCGCGTCGAGGACCAGCGCTTCATCACCGGACGGGGCCAGTACACCGACGACATCCACCGCCCCTACGAGACCCGCGCCTATTTCGTGCGTTCGCCGCACGCCCACGCCACCATCAAGAGCATCGACAAGCGCAAGGCCGAGAAGATGCCGGGCGTGCTCGCCGTCCTCACCGGCGAGGATGTGGCCGCCGACAAGCTCGGCGATCTCTTCTGCGGCTGGATGGTGCTGTCGAAGGACGGCTCGCCGATGAAGGCGGGCAGCCACCCGGCGCTCGCCAAGGGCAAGGTGCGCTATGTCGGCGACCACGTCGCCGTCGTCATTGCCGAGACGCTCGATCAGGCGAAGAACGCCACCGCCGAGGTGAAGGTGGATTATGGCGTGCTGCCGGCGGTCGCCGACCTGCGCAAGGCGCGCGATCCCAAGGCCGCACAAATCCATGACAACGCGCCGAAAAACACGGTCTACGAGTGGGTGCTCGGCGACCAGGCCGCGGTCGATGCGGCCTTCGCCCAGGCCAAACACGTCACCCGGCTCGAGATGGTGAACAACCGCCTGATCCCGAACGCAATCGAGCCGCGCGCGGCGATCGGCGAATACGAGCCCGGCACCGACACCTACACGCTCTGGTCCACCAGCCAGAACCCGCATGTGCTGCGGCTCGGCCTCTCCGCCTTCATCGGCCTCTGCCCCGAGCACAAGTTCCGCGTGATTTCGCCCGACGTCGGCGGCGGCTTCGGCTCCAAGATCTTCATCTATCCGGAAGAGACGGTCTGCATCTGGGCGTCGAAGAAGGTCGGCCGGCCCGTGCGCTGGACCGCCGAGCGCTCGGAATCCTTCCAGGCCGACGCGCACGGCCGCGACCACGTCACCACCGGCGAGCTTGCGCTCGATGCGAACGGCAAGATGCTGGCGCTGCGGGTGAAGACGCTCGCCAATCTCGGCGGCTATCTCTCCACGTTCTCGTCCGCGGTGCCGACCTTCCTCTATGCGCCGCTGCTTTCCGGCCAATATGCGATCCCGGCGATCGTCTGCGAGGTGGACGGCGTCTATACGAACACCGCGCCCGTCGACGCCTATCGCGGCGCCGGCCGGCCCGAGGCGTGCTTCGTGATCGAGCGGCTCGTCGAAGTCGCCGCCCGCGAATTGAACATGGACCCCGCGGAGCTGCGGCGGCGCAACTTCGTCACCCAGTTCCCCTATCAGACGCCGGTCGCCTCGCTCTACGACGCCGGCGACTACAAGGCGTCGCTGGAAAAGGCGATCCAGATCGCCGACTACAAGAACTTCGGCAGGCGCCGGCAGGAGTCGGAACGGCGCGGCAAGCTGCGCGGCGTCGGCTTCTCCGCCTATATCGAAGCCTGCGGTGTCGCGCCGTCGAACCTCGTCGGCCAGCTCGGCGCCGGCGTCGGCCTCTGGGAATCGGCGGAGATTTCCGTGACCCCCACCGGCATGGTGGAGGTGCTCACCGGCTCGCACAGCCACGGCCAGAGCCACGAAACCACCTTCGCGCAACTCGTGTCGGATCGGCTCGGAATTCCGATGAACCACATCTCGGTGGTCCACGGCGACACCGACAAGGTGCAGTTCGGCATGGGCACCTACGGCTCGCGCTCCGGCCCGGTCGGCATGTCGGCGATCGTCGTGGCGGTCGACAAGGTGATCGCCAAGGCCAAGAAGGTCGCCGCGCACATCCTCGAGGCGGCGGAAGCCGACATCGAGTTCAAGGACGGGAAGTTCACCGTCGTCGGCACCGACAAATCGGCGGCCTTCGGCGAGATCGCGCTCGCCGCCTACGTGGCGCACAAGTTCCCCACCGCGGAGATCGAGCCGGGGCTGAAGGAGCACGCCTTCTACGATCCCACCAACTTCACCTTCCCTGCCGGCACGCACATCTGCGAGGTCGAGATCGACCCGCAGACCGGCGTTACCGAGATCGCGAACTGGGTCGCCGTCGACGACTTCGGCACCGTCATCAACCCCATGGTCGTCGAGGGCCAGGTGCACGGCGGCATCGCCCAGGGCGTCGGCCAGGCGTTGCTGGAAGGCTGCGTCTATGACGACAGCGGCCAGCTCGTGACCGGCTCCTACATGGATTACACCATGCCGCGCGCCGACAACCTGCCGTCGTTCAAGGTCGACTACACGACGACCAAGTGCCCGTCGAACCCGCTCGGCATGAAGGGTTGCGGCGAGGCGGGCGCGATTGCGGCGCCCGTGGCGCTCATCAACGCCATCACCAACGCTGTCGGCCACGAGGATGTGCCGATGCCGGCGACGTCAAAGGCGGTCTGGCACGCGTTGCAGAAAACCGAACGCCGCAAGGCGGCCGAGTGAACCGGGAGGAGACAATGCACACATTCGCTTATCATCGTCCCGCCAACACCAGGCAGGCCGCCGCGCTGCTCGCCAAGAAGGAAACGAAGGCGCTCGCCGGCGGGCAGACGCTCCTCCCCGCGCTCAAGCTCAGGCTCACGAGCGTCGACAACGTCGTCGATCTCGGCGGCATCAAGGGGCTCGACGCCATTCAGGCCAAGGGCAGGAACCTCGTCGTCGGTGCCATGGCCCGCCATGCGCAGGTCGCGACCTCGCCGGTCGTGAAGAAGGCGCTTCCCGCGCTCGCCGCGCTCGCCGAGCAGATCGGCGACCCGCATGTGCGCAACGCGGGCACGCTCGGCGGCTCGATCGCCAACAACGATCCGTCCGCCGACTATCCCGCCGCCTGCCTCGGGCTTGGCGCCACGATCGTCACCAACAAGCGCAAGATCCCGGCTGACAGGTTCTTCAAGGGACTGTTCGAGACGGCGCTGGGCCGTGGCGAGATTATTCTGCAGGTCGTCTTTCCGCTGCCAAAATGCGCCGCCTACATGAAGTTCCCCAATCCCGCATCGCGTTTTGCGCTGGTCGGCGTGTTCGTCGCCGACTTCGGCAAGGAGGTGCGCGTCGCCGTCACCGGCGCCGGCGAGGACGGCGTCTTCCGGGCGAAGGACATGGAAGCGGCGCTGAAGAAGAAATTCACGGCTGCTTCGCTCGACGGCATCAAGGTGCCGACGAGGGGCATCATGTCCGACATCCACGCGGACGCGGCCTATCGCGCGCATCTCGTCGGCGTGATGGCGAAGCGCGCCGTCGCGGCTGCGGGCGGGTGAGATTCAAACCCTCATCCTTCGAGACGGGCGCTTCGCGCCTTCTCAGGATGAGGGCATTTCCATGCATGGCTCATCCTGAGGAGCTTTGCGCCGGACCCGAGTCCGGCGCAAAGCGTCTCGAAGGACAAGACTATGCTGCGCTATAATGACAAATAAGCAGTGGTTCCGGAGCAGCCCGTGACGGCATTGCCGAATTCGATCGACGACACGCTGAAGCTCCTCGGCGCTACGAATTACCTCGCCGACCGGCCGCTGGCAACGGTCGTATTTCTCGCCCTGAAAATGCAGCGTCCGCTTTTCCTCGAGGGCGAGGCCGGCGTCGGCAAGACCGAGATCGCCAAGGTCCTTTCCGCTGCGCTCGGCCGGCGGCTCATCCGGCTGCAATGCTACGAAGGGCTCGACGTCGCCTCCGCGCTCTATGAGTGGAACTACGCCGCGCAGATGATCGCGATCCGCGTCGCCGAGGCCGAAGGCATCGCCGACCGCGACCGGCTCGTCACCGATATCTTCTCCGAGAAGTTCCTGATCCGCCGTCCGCTGCTCGACGCGCTGACCCCCGATCCGGACGGACCACCCGTGCTCCTGGTCGACGAACTCGACCGCGCCGACGAGGCGTTCGAAGCGTTTCTTCTGGAGGTGCTGGCCGATTTTCAGGTGACGATTCCCGAGCTTGGGACGATCCAAGCGCCACAGCCGCCCGTCGTCATCATCACCTCGAACCGCACACGCGAAATCCACGACGCGCTGAAGCGGCGCTGCCTCTATCACTGGATCGGTTATCCGGAATTCGCCCGCGAGCTTGCGATCCTCCACGCCCGTCTCCCCGGCGCCTCCGATCGACTCGCCCGCGAGATCGTTGCCTTCGTGCAGGCGCTGCGCAAGGAAGACCTGTTCAAGCTGCCGGGCATCGCCGAGACACTCGACTGGACCTCGGCGCTGATCGCGCTCGGCGCCGACCGCCTCGAAGCAGGCGTCGTCGCCGACACCGCCGGCGTCCTCCTCAAGTATCAGGACGACATCGCCAAGCTCGACCGCGCCAGGATCGACGGCCTGATCAAGACCTCGCAGGCCGGCCTCAAGGCGGCGGAATGAGTCCCGCGCATCCCCGCCCGCAGGAGCTTCGCCTCGCCGAACAGATCGTCCGCTTTGCGCGCGCCTTGCGGGCGACCGGCATGCGCGTCGGGCCGGGTGCTGCGGTCGACGCGGTGGTAGCCGCGGAAGCCGCCGGCAGCGCCCGCCGCCAGGATTTCTACTGGGCGCTGCATTCGACGTTGGTAAAGCGCCACGAGGACGATCCCGTTTTCGCCGAGGCGTTCCGCCTGTTCTGGCGCCGCCGCGACCCCAACGAGGCGATCCTCGCCGAACTCTTGCCGCGCTCACCAGAGGCTGCGACTGAGCGGCCGGCGCAGCGCCGCGTGCAGGAAGCGCTCGCAGAGGGCGGGCCGCCGCGCCTGCCCCGCCCCAAGCCCGAGGCCGAGCGCGAGGTCGACATGCGCGGCTCCGCCTCCGACATCGAAATCCTCCGCCACAAGGATTTCGCGCAGATGACCGCCAGCGAACTCGGCACCGTCCGCGAAGCGATCTCCCGCATGACACTGCTCTGGAGCGAGGTGCGCGCGCGCCGCCTCGTGCCCAATGCGCGCGGCCGCCGCATCGATCTCCGCCGCACGCTGCGCGCGAGCCTGCGCGCGGGCGGCGAGATGATCGCGCTGAAGCGCCTTGCCCGCGGCCACCGGCTGCCGCCGCTCGTCGCGCTCGTCGACATCTCCGGCTCCATGAGCGACTATTCGCGCGTGCTCCTGCACTTTTTGCATGCGCTGGCGGAAAGCCGCGGCCGCGTCTCGACCTTTCTCTTCGGCACGCGGCTTACGAACGTCACCCGCGCCCTGAAGACCCGCGACCCGGACGCGGCCCTTGCCGCCTGCGGTCAGGCGGCCAGCGACTGGGCCGGCGGCACCTGGATTTCGTCGTCGCTCCACCGCTTCAACCGCGACTGGTCGCGCCGCGTGCTAGCGCAGGGCGCAATCGTGCTGCTGATCACCGACGGCCTCGAGCGCGAAGCCGGTGACGAACTATCCCGCGAGATGGACCGCCTGCACCGCTCCTGCCGCAAGCTGATCTGGCTCAATCCGCTCCTGCGCTACGCGCGCTTCGAGCCGAAGGCCGCCGGCATCCGCGCCATGCTCCCGCACGTCGACGAGTTACGGCCGGTGCATAATCTCGCAAGCCTGGAAGACCTGTGCGCGGCGCTGGCGGTCCGCCCCGCCAATGCGCCCGGTGCAACCGCCCTACCGGCGGCCGAGCCGCTTCCTTAGCGACCGCGCCACCTGATGATAGAGGTTCTCGACCTGCGCCCATGCGCGGTCGATAGCGGAGACCTCCGGCGCCGGGCTTCGCGCCGTCTTCCGCACGACAAGCAGCCGCTCAGCGCGTCCGATCACCTCATAGTTGGGGTGCCGCGCCAGGAAATAGTCGACTGCACGCATTACCCCGGGCATCCGCGGTTCGTAATCGTGGAAGCAGATCAACCCGCCCGCCTCGAGCAGCCGCGTCCACGACAGGTCCTGCATCACGCGGTGCATCTTGTGCGAGCCGTCGACGAAGATGAAGGAATAGTGCTCTCCATTTTGCTCCGCCGCGCGAAACGCCGGCCAACTCTTGCTGATGCGGAAGTCCACGGTATCCGGATCGAGCCCGGCCCCAGCGAGGTTGCGCCGCACGATGGCGAGCTGGTCGGGGAAGTAGGTCATCGGATCGACGACGACGAAGCGCGGACGCTTCTCTGCGGAATAGAACCGCATGAGCTCGCGCAACGTGCCGCCCGCGGCCGTGCCGATTTCGAGGTGCCACCCAGCTAGGGACGTCGCACGCATCGCCGAAAGCAGGCCGGATAGCTCCTGCTCGGTGATTTCCGGAGCAAGGGTGATGGCGCTCTCTCGCATCTCGTTACTTCTCGTGCTATTCGCCCGCAGCCATCTCCGCCCCGTATCCACCCCTGTTTCCGGAGCACCAGTGCGATGAAGACCCGCGGGCGGACATTCATGGACGCAATCGTTGCGCCGTTCAAGAAGCTTGCACGCCGCCGGCCGCCCGATCCGAAGAAGCTCATTCCGGAGATCACGCCGGCCCAGTTGGCGCTCATCGAGCGTTATCGACCGTTCACCATGACCAGCATCGAACGGCAATGGGCGCTTATTTCGGCGGTCGAATACCTTAATCGCACGCAGGCTCCCGGCGATATCGTCGAATGCGGAACCTGGCGGGGCGGCAACATGCTGCTAGCGAAAGATTTGTGCCACGGAGCCACGATCGAACGAAAATTCTATCTCTACGATACTTTCACCGGCATGTCGGAGCCGACGGAGCATGACGTATCCAATTCGGGGCTTGCCGCCGCCGGCACGTTCGAGGAACGACGTAAGGAAGAATATGTCGATTGGGCTTATGCTTCAGTCGAGGACGTGCGGCGAAACTTTGAACAAGCAGGACTGCTCGACCACTCGGTCCGCTTCGTCAAGGGCAAAGTCGAGGATACGCTCGCCGATCCGGCCAATCTTCCGGATCGGATTGCGCTCCTTCGCCTCGACACAGATTGGTATGAATCGACGAAGATGGAACTCGAAACGCTATATCCGCGCCTTGTCAGTGGTGGAATCCTGATCATTGACGACTACGGACACTGGAAAGGAGCCCGCAAGGCGGTCGATGAATATTTTGCCAATGAGACGGTGCTGATGCTGCGCATCGACTATACGGCCCGCCTCATGATCCGACGATAGACATAATTGAACGATTTTCGCCCGCTCATCGACGCACAACATTTTACAGACCCCTCGTTCTCTCAGCGCGGATGCGTCGGCGGCTTAGCCGATTTTTCTTGGCATTTAGGAGGGACGCGGAGCGCCGCGTGCTGGCGCAGAACGCGATCGTGCTGCTGATCACACATCGGCGCGAGCGCGAAGCCGGTGACACACTCAACCGCGAGATGGGCCGCCTGCACCGCTCCTGCTGCAAGCCGATCTGGCTCAATCTGCTCCTGCGCTACGAGCGCTTCGAGCCGAAGGCGTACGGCATCCGCGCCATGGTCCCCATGTCAACGAACTGCGGCCAATGCACAATCTGGCCAGCATAGAAGCGCTGAGCGACGCTCCGACGAAATCCCCGCTCGCGAGGACCTAGCGGGTCACTCTCACCGCGCCAATGCCTCGATCGCGTTGAACGCCGCGTCCTTGGAAAAACGCTCAAGCAATGCGGGATCGATGGCTGGCGGCGATTCCACAACCTCGCGCATTCGCGTGGCTAGGGCAGCCGCGTCGCCGCACGGCACCAGCCATCGCCTCATGCTGCCGGTGAGGATTTCGGCCGGTCCCGAAGGACAGTCGGTGCTGACCACCGGCGTGCCGCAGATCAGCGCTTCGATCACCATGTTCGGCATTCCCTCGCGGTCCGAGGACAGCACGAGGGCTGCGGCGTTCGCGTACCAGGGAAACGGGTTCTCGCGAAAACCTGCCACCGTGACCCGCTCTTCCAGCCCGCGCGAGGCGATCAGTGCGGTGAGCTCCGCGGAGGGAGCCGTCAGCAAAACGAGCTGATGCGGCAGCGCTGCCGCCTTGAAGGCATCGAGCAGCAGGTCATGACGCTTCTGCCGCTGAAACCGTCCTGCGTGAATGATATAAGGCCGCTCCGGCAGGTCGGGGTCGACCGCTTTCGATAACGTACGAATCTCGTCGAAGTCGAACGGATTGTAGATCGTCGTGATGGCGGCGCGCGACAGGCCAAGCCCTTCCCGCAAGTCCGTGGCAACACCCTTGGAGACCGCGATCAGCCTCTGCTCGTCATAGATCCATCGATAGCGGCGCAAGCGCCGCGCGGCCTTGTCCAGATTTTCCATCGCCGCGATCTTGACGGAGAGATTGTTGGCGATGCGAAAGTGCACATTCGGAAGATTTGCATGCCGGACGACCTCGTCGGCGAGCGGCAGTGTCGATAGCACGAGATCGAACGAGCCAAGCGCACGATGCAGCCGGCGCAGTTTCCACGACATCAATCGCTTGCCGAGCCAACCGCCGGGGCGGCGGTAGCCTGGTACGGTCAACGCATGAACCTTGACCGCCGGCGGAACCGAATATTCGGCCAATTGCTCAAGCAAAATAATATGGGATTCATGCCCGCGGCTGGTGAGACCCTTCGCGAGATTAATGGTAGCCCGTTCCGCCCCGCCGCCGAGGAGATTGCTGAGCACGAATAGGATTCGCATCAGCCCTTTTGGATGCACCGTCCATCGCAGTTCCGTCAAGACGCTGCGATAGAGGTGTCATTGCGCGGCAACGGTGTCCCCGGCCTCGATCTCTCTTTCCGGCGGCTCGGCATCCGGCCGCTCCTCCGATTGCAGCCGGAACATCTCCGCGTAGAACCCGCCCCTCTGCATCAGGTCCCGATGCGTGCCCCGCTCGACGATTCGTCCACTTTCGATGACACAGATCTGATCGGCCTGCATGATCGTGTGCAGCCGGTGCGCGATCGCGATGCATGTGCGGCCCTCGCGCAGCCGCTCGATCGCCATCTGCACCTCGCGCTCCGCCTTGCTGTCGAGCGAGGATGTCGCCTCGTCGAGCAGGATGATCGGGGCGTTCCGGATCAGCGCGCGGGCGACGGCAATGCGCTGGCGCTGTCCGGCCGAGAGCTTGGCGCCTCCCTCCCCTACGCGCGTGTCGTAGCCCTCGGCGAACCCCTTGATGAAGTCGTGCGCGAACGCGGCCTTGGCTGCAGCCTCGATCTCGTCCCGGCCCGCACCAAGCTTGCCGAAGCCGATGTTCTCCGCAATCGTCCCGTTGAACAGGAAGATGTCCTGCCCGACATACGCGATCTGGCTGCGCAGGGTACGGCGCGGGATCTGTCGGATATTGACGCCGTCAATCTCGATCGCCCCGGCCTGCGGCTCGTAGAAGCGCAGGATCAGGGAAACGACCGTCGACTTCCCGCCGCCCGAATGACCGACGAAGGCTGTCATCTGTCCCGCTTCGGCGACGAACGAGAGGCGACGCAGCACCGGCTCGCCGGGACGATAGGCAAACTCGACATTGTCGAAGCGCACGCGGCCCTTCCCGATCCGGAAATCGCTCGACTCCGGCTCCGCCGGCTCAAGCGGAGACGAATCGAGAATCTCGAACAGATGCCGCACGGCCACCAGGGTGCGCGTCATACTGATTTGCAGGCGCGCGATTCGTTTCGCCGGCTCGTAAGCAAGCAGGAATGCGGTGATGAAGGAGACGAATTCGCCCGGCGTCGCGCCGAGCTCGATCACGCGATAGGCGCCATAGAGCAGCACCAGGGCGATCGACAGGCCGCCGAGCGCTTCCATGATGGGGCTGGCGCGGTGCTCGATCCGCGCCAGCGCATTCTGCCTCTGCTGGATCTTGGCGATGCTGTCGTGCACCCTGTCCCGCATCACCTTTTCCAGCGTGAATGCCTTGACGACAGGAAACCCGCGGATGGTTTCCTGGATCGTCTCGTGAATCCGCATTCCGGTTTTCACTTCCGCCCTGCCGATGTCGCGCGTGCGGCGCATGAGGCCGCGCAGGAAATAGATCGCCGGCGGAAATGCGACAAACCCGATCAAGGACATCAGGGGATCCTGAATCACCATGACGGAGGCAAGACCGATAATCGTCAGCAGGTCCCGGCTCAGGGTATTGACCACCATCTGCAACACCTGGGCGGCGGCACGCGCACCGGTCGTCAGCTTGGCAAGCAACTCAGTTGAGTGGCGGTTGGAAAAATAGCTGAGCCCCTCGAGCAGAAGCTTGTCGAACACCTGGCGCTGCATTTCGGCCATGATGCGATAGCTGATCCGCGCCATGATCACGTTCGCGCCGTACGTCGCGAGGCCCTTGAGCGCGAATACACAGATGATGACGACAGCGAGGCCCGCAATGGCGGCAAAATTCTTGCTGACGTACGCCTCGTTGACGACGGTTCCGACGATATAGGCGGAGAAGGCCGTGGTGGCGGCAGTCACGGCGCCGAGCACGAGCGCAACGGCATAGCGCTTCGCCTCGTTGCGCCCGTAGCCGACAACCAGCCGGCGGAGGATCCATCCATCGCGCTTGGGATCGGTGAACCAGGATTTCAGTGCGGACAGACGCATAGAACGAATAACCCCGCGCGCGGCCCCGTAGCCGGCCTCGAACGGGCGTAGTTAACCGCTCCCAGACCCTTTGTACACCCGCAGATGGCAGGGCATATCAGCGCCCCGACCTGGAACGTCTGCGCATCTATCCCGTAGGCGCCGAACGCATATGCCAAAGTCACTTATATTTCGGATGGGTGCAGAAGAGAACTGAAGTTGACCCCTTCGAAATCGAGCTTTTCGCGATAGAGAAAGGCCGCATTGGACCCCCTGCGAAAGTCATCGATATGCGTGAAATGCTTCCGATGCGCCTCGATAAAATACTTTTGGCACTTGTGCCCTTCGGAACCCGTTTTTTCCCAATAATAATAGTCCATCAGCACGAGAACGGTAATGCCGGGAATCCATGAAGGACCGAACGTTCGCAGCACATGATGGAATTTGGCCGGCGTCTTCGACGCATCGTCGACATAGACCGAGATGGCTCCTCCGGACCAATCGATCGCTGCGATGTCCCTTTTGACGAATTTGATCCTGGCTCCGAACGGCCGCAATTTCTCCATCACCCAAGGCAGGGTGTCCTGATTCTTGGAGAGGACCAGGCCGGATTTGCGCAACGCCTTTTCGATTTCTCCTCCCGTCGCAATCCAGCGATCATAGGTATGGATCGTGACGGACTGATCGGCGCCGCGTTCGCGCACGCCGATCGCGAGTTGCGCCGTCCCCGCGCCCAGCCACGAGCCCACTTCGACGATCGCCATATCGGAGGGCGCCTCCCGCGCGAGCTTGCGCAGAAACGGGCCGATCTCCTTGCCTCCCATCGACGGAAACTGTCCCGCCAGTTGCTCGAGACGGCGGAGTTCTTCCGCGGTCAGGTCGCCCGCCAGATGCCTGTCCGCTCCGGCCACCGGCAATTCGTGACTGATGGGAGTCCGAAACATTCTCTTGGCCTTGGCCGACAATTGCGTCCGGATGCTGCGAAAATAATTCATGGATCAAACGTTCCGTCGCTCCGCCTCGGCCATCACGTAGCCGCAGCACGATTGAGCCGTCAACGGAGCACTCCGCCAGCCACGAATGCGGGAGAGTCCGATTGAATATGTTCGGTTTGCTCGCCTGCGCCTTCCAGCACCGCAAGCCACTGCGGTTCGACAACCGTCCAGTCGTGCGCCTTCACATAAGCGCTGGCCCGGCGCGCCAGGCGGTCCGTCAGATCCTGATCTGCTGCAAGCTGTCGCATGGCTGCGGCGAGCGCAGTCGCGTCTTCCGCGGGCACGACCAGGCCGGTTTCATTGTGCCGGACGGATTCAAGCGGCCCGGGCGAAGCGTTCGTCACGATCGGCGCGAGTTCGCAAGCCATCGCCTCGAGCAATGCATTCGGCATGCCTTCGAACCGCGACGGCAATACGAATACCCGGCTCGACTGAAAAACGCCGAGGGGGTCCGGCACATGACCATGAAACCTGACCCGGCCGGCGATCCCCAGCGTTTCCGCCTGCCGAATCAACGCTCCACGCAACGGACCGTCGCCGACGATCTCCAGATCCCAGCCGCCCGCCTCGTCGGCGATCTGCGCGAACGCACTTAGGAGAAGGTCGATCCCTTTTTGATGGACGAGCCGCGCAACCGTAACGAACCGATCTCTCCTTAACCTGCCGGCTTTCGCGATGGCCGGCGCTACGATCGGATTTGGCAGCAACTCAAGCTTCTCTTCCGGAACGAAAGCCGAGAGCTTCTTCAGAATTCCCGCCGAATTTGACGTCACCGCGCCGGCTTCGCGGTAGGCGAGCCGCCTGAGCGCCGCAAGAGCAGGGTCGATCTGCTGGAGATCCGGATCGTTTCGCTCCGAGACCACGACGCGGACATCCATCCCGCGCGTCGCTTCAAGCACATAAAGGTTTGTCTTGGTCAGCAGGCTTATGACGACCGGCGCCTGCAGCTCGGAAAACACTTCCCGGAACAGACCAACGCGATCCCCCAATACTAACCACGACAATAATTTTCTCTGGAAAGGGACAATTGCGCGAAATACCGGTTGCTCTTTCCGCCGGTCGATTGCCGTCCCAAGCAAAACGACGCCCCTACGGACATGATGTGACGCCCACCACGGCCGGCTGTCCGGAAAATAACGCTCTTCCTTACTGGCCCGAGGAACGGAGACCGGCTCTCCTTTTTTAAGTTTGCGCCGGTTCCACAACGGACGCATCCATCGCTCCAATTCACGCAAGCGATGCTGAACTTCGAACCGCGCCTGCCGCATCAATCCCGAGCGGCGCATAATACTGCGCATGAAACTCGGCATATCGATCCGCACAATGGCGGAATCGAGATTGTGCGCTTTCTCCTGCTGTCCGTCCCACGTGACGACGCAGATTCTCTTGCCCTGCCGCGCCCAAGCATTGGCAACGATGCTTGTCACTCGCTGCGCGCCGCCGCGCCCCATGTGCGGCAGGACGAAGATCACGTCGAAAGACTTTGACGACATAACAAGTTGCCGAAAGGGATGTGTGATTAAAAGAATATATCACATCTGCGCAAGTGCGGCGGACGCGCGCTCACCCAGCTGGCGAGATTTCCACTTCCGCCCAGCAAGCGCCCCGATTGTTGCCAGCCGGATAGTAGCCAGGCACCGCGCTTTCGAACGTGAGAGTTATCGGCCCGAGCCAATTGCATCTCTGATCGGCGCCCCCGCGCGACGAAACCGGTCTGCAAATCCTGCAAGCACAGCATCGAAGCCGCTCGCATCACAAAAATCTTTATCAGTCGGAATTTCGATGATCTCCGCCCCGCGCTGGCTCAACACATCGAGACCGATCTTCAAATTGGCCTCTCCGCGCGCCAGCATCTGCTCCGCAGCAAGCCGATCCAGCCCTTCGATTCGTTCGGGAAATTTTTTCCCTGTTCGTCGCGACATCCGCTCCATCGCTACGGTGGGGGAGCAGCGCGTCCAGAATACGATTTGCGGCACCGGGGTGCATCGCGCGACCGCACGGATATCGGCTTCGGCGTGCGTTTCGACGCGGTCGTAACCGAACAGGGTGAACAGCCGATGCGAAAAGCCTTCCTCATGCAATAGGATCTTGCCGTCAACGGGACTGTTCCTGTCGATGCAATAGGCATATCGGGCGCAGCAATAGAAAAAGGTCAGTAGAACGGACTGGATTAGGGTTTCGTCCTCCTCCCGGTTGAACAGACAGGACGAATATTGATGTACGTACTGATGGTGCGTCCGAAAGAAGGAAGAAAACGCGTTCAGAAAGACATCGGCGCTCTTGTGACCCAGATCGAGCTTGGCCCTCATCCAACTGGCCTCGAACTTGGGAATCTTATTGATATCGCGCGCCGCCCGCTTCCTGATGAAGTGCTCCACATCGATAAAATCGATCCGCTTGCCCGCAAGCCACTCTCGCAGAGATCCGCAAACATGCGTTTTCCCGGAGCCGGGAACGCCTGCGAACTCGATCAGCATACTCATCCCTTCATCTCGACACAGAACAACGTCCTGAAAACGATACTGCGGACGCCCTTTGCGTCTTTTGGGGAAAAAGCCTGATGAACGCCGAGTCTCGAAACCGAGCGGGCACGCGGTAGGCGACCGAGGTAATTCTCCAGATAGGCGGCCGCATCGTCATTTTCGCCGTAAGGGAGCGAATAGCGTTCGCCCATCTCTCCTTCCCCGGAATCGAAGAACATGACGCGCTTCGTCTTTCTCGCAACCTCCGCCAGGATCTCCGTTGCGTTATCCAGCCCGAAATTCCTGACCCAGTGGTGCCAGACCGAAAGGCAAAGCGTGATATCGGAGCCGGGAAGCCAGCTTACATTGCTTCGGTCGATCTTCAAGGCGATCGGATTGAAGTTGTATTTCAGGCGATGCGCGGCGAGAAAGGAAAAAAAGACGCGCTCCCGGATGCTTTCCGCGCCATAGACGAAGAAGCCCTTCTCCGCCAGCTTCAACGAAAAGAAACCGAAATGGCTTCCGATATCGAGCACGACGCCGTCGCGGATGCTCCTTTTCTCCAGCTCCGTCTCGATCGTCGAAAGGCGCGAGAGCGTCCCTTCGGACCGCTGCGCCGTCGCGCGCCCGAACCAGGGCATCGGATGATAGTCGAGCTCCTTCGCTTCGGCAGGATCGGAGCCGATTTTCAGCATCAGCGATTTGACGAGGAAGTATTCCCCGACCTGTCTCATCAGACGGTCGATGATCATTGATGCTGGCCCCCTTCCACTGGCACGCGCGCCTTCATGCCCCGGCGGAATTCTAGCCAGCTTGGTAAGCTTAGCCGCGCCAGCATACTATGAATAATATTGAGGATACCGCGCATGGCAAAGGAGCCTACGTCTTCTGCGCTTGCGGTAGGATGCAGCCACCGGGTCGCGCCGGACGGAGGGCGCGATCTTGGTGCGGGTTCATAGCTTGTAGTAGCTACGATACCATTCGACGAACCGGCCGACGCCTTCGGCCACGTCCGTCGCCGGCCGGTAGCCGGTAAGCCGCTCCAGAAGGTCCGCGCTCGCAAACGTGTCGCGGACATCGCCCGCCTGCAGCGGCAGGAGCCGGCGCTCCGCCTTCTTCCCGAGCTTCCGCTCGATCGCCTCGACGAACTCCAAGAGATGCACTGGCGCGCCGCCGCCGATGTTGACGACGCGATAGGGCGCCGCCGGGCTGAGCGAGTCCTGCGCATCCGTTTCCTCTGCGCGCTCGCGCGCCGGCACGCAGGCGACGAGCCGCACCATTGCCTCGATCAGATCCTCGACATAGGTAAAGTCGCGCGACATGCGCCCTTCGCCGTAGATCTCGATCGGCCGGTCGTGCAGGATCGCGTCCACGAACTTGAACAGCGCCATGTCCGGCCGGCCCCACGGGCCGTACACCGTGAAGAAGCGCAGCGCCGTGGTCGGCACGTTCCAGAGATGCGCGTACGAATGCGCCATCAACTCGCCCGCCCGCTTGCTTGCGGCATAGAGCGTCAGCGGATGATCCGCCTGCTCCGTCTCGCGGAACGGCATCTTCTCGTTCGCGCCATAGACCGAGCTCGTCGAAGCGAACAGGAAATGCCGGACGGAATGGCGCCGCAGAAGCTCCAGCAGATTGAACGTGCCGGTAATGTTGGCGTCGATATAGGCGCGCGGATTTTCCAGGCTGTAGCGCACCCCCGCTTGCGCCGCGAGATGCACGACCACCTCGGGCTGCGCCGCCTCGAAGATCGCCGCAAGCCGCCGCTCATCCTCCAGCATCGCCACATGTGCGGTGAAGCGGTTCGACTGCGCGAGCAGCGCATGCCGCGCTTCCTTGAGCTTCACATCGTAATAAGGTGTGAGCCCGTCGACGCCGAAGACGATGTGCCCGTCCGCAAGCAGCCGATTCGCCAGATGGAAGCCGATGAAGCCGGCGGTGCCGGTGATCAGAATGCGCAAGTAGCGGACTCGTCAGGCTGCAGCGAGGGACGGATGGCCCTGATCTAGCACCCGTCCCCAGGCCTTTCCAGCAGCGTATGGAATGGCTGCCGGCAGCCGGTCAGAAGCGAACGTTCAAGCCGGTCCGCACGATATGCGACTTGAAGCTCACGTCCGGCGTCGGCGCGCCGCACGCGGCGCAGTCGAAGCTGCCGAGATCGACATAGAGGTACTCGGTCTTCCAGCTCATCCGGTCCGTGAACGCATACTCGGCGCCGACGCCCGCGGTCCAGCCGACGCGCGTATCGCTTGCCGACCCGATCCCCGGTACGTTCGCTTCCACCTTGCCGAACGCCACGCCGCCCGTGAGGTACGGCAGGAAGCGGTCCATCGCATAGCCAAGCCGTCCGCGCACGGTGCCGAGCCACGGCACGTCGGTCTCGCATGTCGCAAGACCGCAGGCCGCGCTGCCGTTCATGTCGGTCCAGTTGATGTCCGCCTCAAGACCGAACACCGTCTGCCCGACCTGATAGTTCACGCCAGCCAGCCCGCCGAGCAGCCAGCCGTTCGCATTGAACGTGCCCGTGCCGTCGACCGGTGCATCGAACTGCGACCGGCCCCAGCCGTAGCCGCCATGCAAGCCGACATAGAAGCCGCTCCAGTTGAACAGCGGAGGCGGCGGCGCTTTCACCGTCTCCTGCGGCAGCGGCCGCCGCACGGGCATGTCGGCCGCCAGCGCCGCCTGGCCGGCGAACGCCAGCGTCGTGGTCACGATTGCAACTTCGAACAGGCGGTTCATCGCAAGCCTCCGCATTGACCAATCTATTTCTTTCCGCACGCAGCTATGAGCCGAATGTGCTCACAACGAGTCCGCGATGCGGCAGCCCTTCGGCGCTCATTCACGAATGATGTCGATAATTTCACTGGTCTGCGGATCAACGAGGACGACCTCGTTCTCGACGTGCAGGTAGCGGTAACGCCGCAGCGTCGGCACTTCCACATAGACCTCTTCCGGGAAGGAGTAGAGTTCCACCGACGGCGGAACCGGCTCGCCCACGCGCAACTCGACAGCCGGCGGCAGCGTGACGACCCGCTCGCGCAACACATGCTCGCGGACGATCATCCGCTGCGCCGGCGACAGCTCGACGACCGCCGGACGTTCGATGATGGTTGTCGTCTGCGCGGATGCGATCGGAGCGGCGGCAAACAGCGCAACGATGATGGCTGACGCGCGGAACAGCGGTTGCATGATGAACCCTCCTGGCTTGACAGCCAGCGAACGCGCCGCACGCGGGATCGTTCCGCGGAACAGGAAACGGAAACGGCCGCGCAAGCGCGGCCGCTGCGTCGGAAGAATCCGGCGTCAGCGCGATTTGTCGGCGATCGCGGCACGCATGGCGGGATCCGGCCCGATGTCTTCCGCCCGCTCGATCGACAGCTCGGCGGCAAGCCGGTTGCGCGCGCGGTTGACGCGGCTCTTGATGGTGCCGACCGCGCAGCCGCAGATATTTGCCGCTTCCTCATAGGAGAAGCCGGACGCGCCCACCAGGATCAGCGCCTCGCGCTGGTCCTGCGGCAGCTTCGCCAGCGCCATCCGCATCTCCTTGAACTCCAGCTTGTCGTCCTGCTCGGGGTGCGCGACGAGGTTGTCGGAATAGCGCCCGTCCACATCCTCCACTTCGCGCTTCCGCTTGCGGTACTCCGAGCGGAACAGGTTGCGCAGGATCGTGAACAGCCAGGCCTGCAGGTTCGTGCCCGGCTGGAATGAATCGATGTTCGCCAGCGCACGCAACAAAGTTTCCTGCACGAGATCGTCGGCGCGGTCGACGTTCCCGCTCAGCGAGATCGCGAAAGCGCGCAGCTTTGGAATTGCGGCAAGGATCTCATCCCGCAGCGAATCGTCGATCTTCATGACTGGGTTTCCCTGTCGTCGTCGCGTTGTTCGAGCTGCCGCAGCAACTCGGCAAAACGATCCGGCACCCCCTGTCTGACAACCTCATCGTACATCGCCCGCAACTGCTGGCCGATCTTCACCTGGGTCTCTTTATCGAGCTTGCCCGACCGTTTTTCGGCCGCGCCCGGGCCTCCGGGGAGCATGGAATCCCGCCTGAACTTGCTGTTCATCGTCTCAACCCTCGCGACCCTAAATCGGCAAAACGCCTTATTTCGGGAACTATTTTAATGAATAACGATGGGGCGCAACCCGGGTTCCCTACCTAGGGAACTTTTTTTGCACCTGCGCGTTCCTGCGTCTTGTGGACCGGAAAGCCTATTGGGAGGGTACCTTGTCCAGATCGCAGACCGTTGCCCGGCATCTGCCTTTCCTACGCCGTTACGCGCGGGCGCTGAGCGGAAGCCAGAGCTCGGGCGACGCCTATGTGACGGCCGTATTGGAGGCCCTTTACGAGGACCCGGCCAGCCTGCCCGCGGGAGAAGAGCCCCGTCTCGGCCTCTACCGGGCGTTCACGAAAATTTGGAATGCGGTGCCGCTGAACGGCGTCGCCGATCCGCTGCCGCCGCGACTGCCCGCCGAGCTGCGCATCGCCCGGCTCACGCCGCTGCCGCGCCAGGCATTCCTGCTGGTTTCCCTCGAGGGATTTTCCGAGGAGGAGGCTGCGAGCATCCTCGAGATCGGCGTGCAGGAACTGCGCGAGATGCTGGATACGGCCGGGCGCGAGCTTGCCGACGAGATCGCCACGAGCGTCCTCATCATCGAGGACGAGCCGTTGATCGCGATGGACATCGAAGGGCTGGTGGAGCGGCTCGGCCATGATGTCGTCGGCATCGCGCGCACGCACCGGGAAGCGATCGACCTTGCCGGCCGTCATCGGCCCGGCCTCATTCTCGCGGACATTCAACTCGCCGACGGCAGCTCCGGCCTCGATGCCGTAAACGAATTGCTGAAGGACTTCGAGGCGCCGGTCGTCTTCATCACCGCCTATCCGGAGCGCTTTCTCACCGGCGAACGGCCCGAGCCTGCGTTTCTGATTCCAAAACCGTATCAGCCGGCAACCGTGTCGGCCGTGATCAGCCAAGCGCTCTTTTTCGAACGCAAGGCGCATCGGCCGCCCGCGCAGCACGCTTCGGTGTGACCGGCTCCGGCGTGTACGCCGCGCCCGATGACTTGACCCGTCACGAGGCGCGGCGCCCTGCACTTTACTGCACGCGCTTCAGCCAGTCGTCGATCTGACGTTCGGCCTCGTCCTTGGCGATGCCATACCGCGTCTGCAAGCGGCCGGCCAATTCCTCGCGCTTTCCCTGTACGACATCGAGATCGTCGTTCGTGAGGTTGCCCCACTGCTGTTGCGCCTTGCCCTTGAACTGCTTCCAGTTGCCTTCGATCCGATCCCAGTTCATCGGTCGCTCCTTTCGATTCAAAATGGATGAATGTGGTCGCTCGCTGCCTGACAAACGCGCACCGCGACCGGGCGTTCCGCATGGCGTCGAAAACAGACCGGGCGCAGCCGGAACATCGCGGCTGCGCCCGAAACGCCGGCTTCTCTAGGGGAGGGTCGAGACTAGTTGCCGGCTCTCTGCAAACGTGCCGGCGCCGCTGCGGTTCCATCATTCCCGACTCTGTCGGAACCGCGGCGAGCTCCGGGCGTTTTCCGTGCGCACCAAGGACAGCGCGGATATCGCAGGCGGAGGCAGCAATGCGTCGATCCGAGCATTTCTTGACCGCTATCATCGCGGCGACAACGTCATGTGCGTCGATCCTGGTCGTCGGCGTTCTGCTGTTCGGCGATCGAATGGCCGGCAGCCGTGCGGAGGAGACGCCGGCGACGACAACGCTGCAGGTCGATCGGACGGGAAAATCCGACGCGTTGCCGCGCGCCGAAAAATCCTTCGCGCGCACGCCGATCGCGACAGTCGAGGTGGTGGGCGTTCGCGACGCGTCGATCGTCTATCGCGACCGGAACGGAAATATTCTTTTCAAAACCGATCCTTTGGCGAACGTGACGGTCGTGGCGAAGAACGCAGAGCTTCCAGAATTGACGCTCCGCGACACGACCGCGAGCGACGTCGTGCGGCTGCAGCTGGAAGCAAAGCGTCCGAAGCCGTTATCGGGTTGCGAGTCGGCATTCGCGCGTCCGAGCCCGGATTTTCTCACGAACCGTTCGGATCGTTGTCTGGCAGTGCAGCAAGTTCCGGTCCGGCAGGCGCAGGCCGGGCTTCGCTGACGGCCGCCGGCGCGGGCATTCACGCAAATGATATCGCAGAGGGAACCGCCGGCGGCCGTCTGCGTTTTTTCAGACGAGTGACGACGCTCGTTTCTACAGCGGATTCGCTCCTCAACAAGGGAGAGAGAAAGATGCCGAAACGAATAGCATTGCTTGCTACCGCCGCGGCGCTGGCGATCACGCCGGCGCTGGCGCAGCAGTCCACCAGTCCCTCGCCGCAGCAGCCGGCGCCGCAGGCGCAGCAGCCGGCTCAACCGTCGGACATGAAGGCGGGTGCCGCGGAAAAGTTCGTCTCCGCGCAATCCACCGATGAATGGATGGGTTCGGACGTCATCGGCACGCGCGTCCGCGGCGGCGGCGACGAGAACATCGGCACGATCAGCGATCTGCTGATCGACAAGGACGGCAACGTGAAGGCCGTCGTGATCGGCGTCGGCGGATTCCTCGGAATCGGCCAGAAGAACGTCGCCGTGTCCTTCGACTCGCTCAAGCTTCAGCGCTCGTCCGAAGGCACCCAGGAAGCCCGGCTCAGCATGAGCAAGGCCGAGCTTGAGGGAGCGCCGGACTTCAAGGAATACGAACCGCCGCGTCCGGCGGCTTCGCGTCCGGGCGGCAGCCCCGGTGGGAGCCCGGGCGGAACGACGAAGCCCGGCGGGCTCTGATCGCGTTGATTTCGTAAAAGGAGGACGCCGCCACGATGTGGCGGCGTCTTTTCATTTGCAGGTAAACGTCACTTGACGTTGCAGGCGAACGAGTTGGAGAAGCCGCAATCCCTGATCGCCGGCGCGCTGATCTCGATATCCGGCTCGGTTGGCTTCAGCGCCCGCCCCGCAGGCGCTCGAGCAGCTCGGCGTCGGGATAGGAGTCGGCCGCAAGCCCGAGCTTCTTCTGCACGTCCTTCACCGCGACGCGTGTCTGCGCGCCGAGGATGCCGTCGATCTTGCCGACATTGTAGCCGCGCCGCGAAAGAATCTGCTGCAGCTCGCGGAGCTCGTTGTAGCCGAGCGAGGGAATCGCTTTCGCGTCGCCGCTCACCCGCGGCGCGCCCGCAAGCCGCGTCCCAAAATAGGCGGCCGTCGTCGCATAGACGAGCGACTGGTTCCACTCGAGATAGACCTTGAAGTTCGGATAGGCGAGGAACGCCGGGCCGTGCCGCCCCATCGGCAGCACCAGCGACGCCGGCAGGTTGTCGGACGGCAGCGAGCCGCTTGCCGCCCGCACGCCCCACGCTACCCACTGCGAGCGCGGGTGCTGAATCTCGAGATCGGCCTGGTCCCACGGCAAGTTCTGCGGCACGCGCACTTCCTGCAGCCACGGCTCGCCGCGCCGCCAGCCGAGCTTCTGCATGTAGTGCGCCGCCGACGCGAGTGCGTCGGCCGAGCTGCGGATGAGATCGCGCCGGCCGTCACCGTCGAAGTCCACCGCGTATTCGAAATAGTGCGTCGGCAGGAACTGCAGTTGCCCGAGCTCGCCCGCGAACGGACCGATCATGCTCTCCGGCGACTGGTCGCCGCGCTGGATGATCTTCAGCGAGGCGAGCAATTGCTCGCGGAAGAGCTCCGGCCGCCGGCAATCGAACGCGAGCGTCGTCACCGAACGCAGCGTCGGCATCTTGCCCATGAAGCCGCCGAAGTCCGTCTCCAGTCCCCAGAACGCGACGATCACCGGCCCCGGCACGCCGAACTGTTGCTCGATGCGCTGGAACAAGGCGGCATTCTGCTTCAGCCGTTGCGCGCCCTGCCCGAGCCGGTAGCCCTCGACCATGCGCCCGGAGAATTCGAGGAACGTCTGCGAGAAGACCTTCTGTCCGCGGTCGCGCCGCACCACTTCCTGATCGAACTCCATGAACGGCGCAGCCGCATCGAGCGTCGCGCGCGACACGCCCTTGCTCAGCGCCTCCTGCTGGAAGTTCGCGAGCCAGCGGTCGAAATTGCCGCCGCACTGCTGCGCCGCCGCCTCACCCGCGAACAAGATCGCGGCTGCCGCGACCACCCCGAACCGGCCGACTTTCATTGCCAACGCCTCTTTTTTGCGCGCCCGCGCTCCGCCGAAGCGGCGCACCATAGAAGATGTTCCGAGGAGAAAATATGGTCTGTGCCCGCGCTCCATCCCACCCTCCGGCGAAGGTGGGAATCGAGGAAACGCCTGCTTGATCCGGCCAACCGGCTGGCGGCGCCCGTTCAGCCGTTCAGCACTAGCGCCACTCGTCCACGGAAACGGTCGTGCGATAGGTCGCGCCCATCATCTGCCAGTAGCCGTTCGCTTCCCCGCCAACCACGATCACATTGATGTTGCGGATGTCGAACGTCGGAATGAGCGCGTCGGCTGCGGCCTTCAGCTTCGACGCCATGGGCTCTTCGCCATAGGTCGCACGCGGATAGACGTAATTCTGCACGAGTTGGAGGTCCCAGTAGCGCCCGGCCGGCATTTGCGCGGTCTCGTGCAGCCACGCGATCAGCTTCTCCTTGGTGTCGAAGCCGCCGCGATCGATGAACTGGCGCGCCGTGATCGGATCGAGTAGCAACACCGGCGCCGTGATCGCATCGACGCCGGCCAGCATGTCGCGCACGTGCTCGCGCCAGTATTTCTCGCGCAGGCCGAGGCCGAAGGTGGTCGAGCGGCAGCCCCAGAAGATGCTGACGGTGCTGTCCTCCTTCTTGAACCCCTTCTGCACGTGGAACGGCGTCCACGGACTCCGCTCCTCGTTCTCGGCGAACGTGAGATTGTTGTACGTGTAGTTGTTGCCGAGCGAGCCCATGTAGGTCTCGCCGACAACCGAACCGCCCTGGCCGTTCTGCGACAGGAACCCGTAGGCCCGTCCGATCGTCGCATTGGCGTGATTGTAGGGGCCGAGCGCGCCGACGCCGCAATTCATGCCGATCTCGTTCCGGATCGGGCCGTTCACCACCACCATCGCCGAGGCCGAGCTCGAGCTCGAGCTGCGCGCCGAGATATTGGAGGCGGCGAGCGCAAGAATGACCGGGAAATATTCCGGCCGCGCGCCGGCCATCACGGCATTGACCGCCACCTTCTCGACCGTCAGCTCCCACTCGCCGCGGTTGGCGGTCGCCTGCATGCGGCCGACGACCTTGTCGGGCGCGTGGCGCGTGTGCGCGAGCATTTCCGCCACGCGCTCCTCGGTCGGCAACACGACCGGCAGCGTGTCGGTCCAATGGCTCTCGAGGAAGAGGCGGTGCAGGTTCTCCTCGGTGTCGGGCCCGACGAGGCGCGGCGTGGAGCGGTCGGAGTCGACGGCGAGCGGCTGCGGCGCGCGGGTGAGCCCCTCGATCACCTCCTGCATTACCGGTTGCCCGGTCAGCGGATTCTTGCCGTCGACATAAGCGCGCAGTTCGGCCTCGGACTTGCCCATCACCGGCTGCGGCACGAAGACGGCGGGCGCGTGCGGCAGCCCGCCCACCTTGGCGGTCGAGCGCACGACCTTGTCGAACCTGTCCGTATGCAGCGCGACCGTCGGAATGCCGTAGCGGGATTCCAGCATGATCGCGTGCGTCGTGACGGCCGGCGCACAGGTGCTGCAATGCCCGACGCCGAGAATGGCCGCAGCACCGCTCGCTTTGATCTCTTCCCAGGTCTTGGGGTCGTCTTTTCCATAATAGCTTGAGAGCGAGACGAGCTTCGTCTTCACGCCCGGCATATGCTGGACGAACCAAGCCTGAACCTGCTTCAGGAGCTCGATGGAGTCGTCGAAACGGCAGTCGACGAGATAGATCGTCCTGCCGTCCAGGCTTTCGAGCCGATTGGCGAGAGACTTGCGCGTGACCTTCGGCGGATAGCCAACCGGATTCAGCGCCGTGACCATCGCGCGATTCTTGATCCTGTCTTCCTTCTCGACGACGTTCATCGGGTCATCTCTATGGAGTGAGCGACAGGGGGACCGCGCGGCGCGCGGTTGCACAGCTTATCTGAGAGCAGGAAACCTAACATAGGTTGACGTTCGCGGAAAAGGAGCGCGCCGATGCCTGCCCGCTCGGAACATGGACGTCGTCAGGCACGGCCACGCGAAACGGGCGCCTGCACGATTCTACCGGCGCGGCGCGTGCGTCGCGAAATTTCCGGGATCGGCATTTCCATGTATAATTTTTTTTGACACGTTCGAGGCGCGAACAATCCGCGATACCGGCACGTGATCCGCAAAGCAATATTCCGAATGGGGAGGAAACCAATGACTTCAGGCACTTTCAGCCGGTCGGCCGTGGCTGCCGTTGCCGTGCTGTTTGCAGGCGCGGCTGCACAGGCGCAGCAGATGACTGCACACGAAAGCAAACTCTACGAAGCCGCAAAGAAAGAGGGTTCGATCGTCTGGTACGTGTCGCAGACAACGACCGAATTCGCCGATCTGGCCTGCAAACAGTTCAACGCGAAATACCCGGGCGTCACCTGCAACGCGGTGCGCGCGAGCGGACAGGTCGTCATGCAGCGCCTCATGCAGGAGGTGAAGGCGAACGCCGTGCAGGCGGACGTCATGAGCAGCAACGACGACGGCCAGATGGTGACACTCGATCAGGCGAAGCAGCTCGCCGACTACACGCCGGAAAATCACAAGCACATGATTCCGTCGCTGCTGAAAGCCGGCAACGGCAGTAAGTGGAGCATCACCTCGGTCGCGCCGCTCGGCATGATGGCGAACGCGAAGCTCGTGAAGGCCGAGGAGGCGCCGAAGGACTGGAAGGACATCCTCGATCCGAAGTGGAAGGGCCAGGTCGCGATCGGCCATCCCGGCTTCTCCGGCAGCGTCGGCGTCTGGGTCGTGACGATGAAGAAGATGTACGGCTGGGACTATTTCGAGCAGCTCGCGAAGAACCAGCCGCAGGTCGGCCGCTCGATCGCCGACGGCGTGAGCCTCGTCGAATCCGGCGAGCGCAAGATCGCGGTCGTGCCGATGAGCCTCGCCGAAGGCAGCAAGGCGCAGGGCAAGCCGACGCTGCCGCTCTATCCTGCAAGCGGCCTGATCCTGCCGCCGGGCGTCACCGCGATCATGGAGAAGGCGCCGCATCCGAACGCCGCGCGCCTCTTCATGGAGTTCCTGCTGAGCAAGGAGTATTCGGAAACGCTCAGGGATACCGCGCGCTGGCCCATGCGGACCGACGTGCCCGCACCCCAGGGCATGCCGGGCCTCGACAGCACGCCGCTGATCTCGACGCCGACCGAGGAAGTGCTGAAACAGCTCAAAGAGATCCAGCAGCAGTTCCGCGATACGTTCGGCGTCTGAGTTTGGCAGAGATCCGGGAGGGCGCTCGATGCGCCCTCTCGCACTTGCAGAAGACTCCAGCATGACGTCAATTTCCAGTTCGCAGGAAGCGGTTTCGGGCACCCGATCCGGCCGCATCTCGCTGGCATCCCGCTTTCAGCCCGCATCGCTGCTGTGGCTCGCGCTGGCCGCCGTTCTCGTCGTGCTGGTGGTGGCGCCGATCTCGCAGCTCGTGATCACGAGCTTCACGCATCCCGACACCGGCGCGTTCACGCTGCAGAATTACGTGGAGGCTTACGGGCGGCCGCGGCACGTCGCGGCGCTCTTCAACACGTTGAAGATGGGCGCCGCGACCGTGGTGCTGTCGCTGATCTTCGCGGTGCCGGTGGCCTGGGCCTGCGCGCGCACCGACATGCCCGGCCGCACCTTCGCGCGGCTCGCCATGCTCGGCGCCTTCATCACCCCGCCCTATCTCGGCGCCGTGGGCTGGATCCTGCTCGCCGGTCCCAATGCCGGGTGGATCAACCGGATATGGATCGAGCTCACCGGCGCAACCGAGCCGCTCGTCAATATCTTCACCTTCTGGGGCCTCGTGCTGGTGATGGCCTCCAACACGTTCTTTCTCATCTTCGTGTTCACCACGACCGCCTTCGAGATGATCAATTCGGAGATGGAGGACGCCGCCAACATCCTTGGCGCCGGCACATGGAAAACGGCCGCCAAGATCACGTTCCCCCTCATCATGCCGGCGATCCTCGGCGGCGCATTGCTCACGTTCCTCATCTCCATCGCGCTGTTCGGCGTGCCCGCGCTCCTCTCCATTCCCGCGCGCTATCCCGTCGTGGTGATGCAGCTCTCGGAATTCTTCGGATTTCCGCTGCGGGTTGAGGTCGCCGCCGCCTATTCGATCCCGTTGCTCCTGATCACGGTGGCGCTCCTCGGGCTCCAGCGGCTGATCCTCTCGCGGCGCGGCTACACGGCGGTGTCCGGCAAGGGCGGCGAACGGCGCATGGTGAAGCTCGGCAAGTGGCGCTGGCCGATGTTCGCCTATGTCCTCCTCGTCGCGGCGATCACGCTTTTTCTGCCGTTCTTCGTGCTGATCATGGCGGCCTTCAGCAAGGTGTGGACGTCCGGCTTCGCGCTCAGCAACCTGACTCTGCGCAACTTTGGCTATGTCCTGTTCGAGCATTCGACTTCGCAGAAGGCGTTGATTGCGAGCATCAGTCTCGGCGCGGCGTCGGCAACCATCGGCATCCTGCTGGCACTCGGGGTTGCGTATATCGTGCAGCGGAAGCTTCTGCCGGGCGCCGGCGTGCTCGCGTTCCTGTGCCTTGCGCCCTTCGTCATCCCGGGCATCGTGCTGGCGATCGGCTTCTATGCGGCCTATGCGCTGCCGCCGGTCGCGCTCTACGGCACCTACACGCTGCTGGCGCTCGCCTTCATCACGCGATTCCTGCCGATTGCGTTTTCCGCAAGCGCCTCCGGCATCCGCAGCATCCATCCGGAAATGGAGGAAGCGGTGCGCATCCTCGGCGGCGGCCGGCTCACCGCTGTCCGCCGCGTCGTCGCACCGCTCCTGCAGCGCACGCTCGCCGGCGGCTGGCTCCTGATCTTCGTGCCCGCCGCGCAGGAGTTGTCGACCGCGATCTTCCTGGTCGGGCCGACGACGCGCGTCGTGTCCGTCGTGCTGCTCGACATGAGCGAGGAAGGGCGGCTGGAGCTGCTCGCGGCGCTCGGCACGGTGCTGCTGGTCATCATCGTCGCCGTCGTCGCTCTCGGCATACGCATCATGGGACGGGATTTCATGTTGAGGAGAGAGTTGTGACCGGACTGGCGCTCAGGGGCCTCGGCCGCCGCTTCGGCACGGTCGAGGCCGTCAAGGACGTGGATCTCGAACTGAAGGAGGGTGAGTTCGTCTCGCTGCTCGGGCCTTCGGGCTGCGGCAAGACCACGACGCTGCGCATGATCGCGGGCTTCATCGAGCCGAACGCCGGCACGATCGAGCTCGGCGGCAAGGTGATCTCCTCGCCCTCGGCATCGCTGCCGCCCGAAAAGCGCGGCATGTCGATGATCTTCCAGAGCTACGCGATCTGGCCGAACATGACCGTGTTCGAGAACGTCGCTTTCGGCCTGAAGCTGCGCAGGCTCGGCCGCGAGGAAATCCGCAGGCGCGTCGGCGAAATTCTCGACATCGTGCAGCTCGGCGACCTCGCCGACCGCTATCCGGCGGAGTTGTCGGGCGGACAGCAGCAGCGGGTCGCGCTCGCGCGCGCGGTGGTGATCCGGCCGGCGGTGCTCCTCCTCGACGAGCCGCTCTCCAACCTGGACGCCAACCTGCGGGAGGAGATGCGCTTCGAGATCCGCCGCATGCACGACGAGCTGAAGATCACCACTGTCTATGTGACGCACGATCAGTCGGAAGCCATGGTCACGTCGGACCGGATCGCGGTGATGAACAAGGGACGGATCGAGCAGGTCGATCCGCCGGTCGAACTGTACATGCGCCCGCGCACGCGCTTCGTCGCGAGCTTCATCGGCCGGACGAACTTCCTCGAGGCAAAGCGCGAGCGCGACGTGCTCGTGTTCGACGGATTTTCCGTGCCGGTCTCGGCGCTGGCCATCCCCCTGGCGGACGGCAATGCCGTCACCGTCTCCGTGCGGCCGCACGCGCTCGATCTTTCCGCGCAGCAGCCCGCCGCGAACGGTCGGATCGTGCTGGAGGGGAAGATCGCGCGGCGTGCGTTCCTCGGCGATACCTGGAACTACCTGTTTGCGCCGGCGGGCAACGGAGCGGCGCTGATCGTTTCAGCCGCGCCCCACAAGGTGATCGAGGACGGTGCGCCGGCGTGGCTCACGATCGATCCGGGACAGCTCGTGCCGATCGCCTGACCGCCGGAATGCTTATTCCGCCGCCTCCGCGCGCTCGGTCGCGAACGGCAGATCGAGCTTCTTCCACACCAGGGTCAGCGCACGCACGAGCTCCGCAATCAGGGCCTCGTCGTGGAACGGCGTCGGCGTGATGCGCAGCCGTTCCGTCCCGCGGGAGACGGTCGGGAAATTGATCGGCTGGATATAGATGCCGTGCTCCTCGAGCAGGAGATCGCTCGCCGCTTTGCACGGACCCGCCTCGTTCACCATCACCGGGATGATGTGCGTCTCCGTCGGCATCACAGGCAGGCCGGCGCGCACGAGTGCGGCTTTCGTCTTCTGCACCTGCGCCTGATGCTGCGCGCGCTCGATGCCGGAATGCTTCAGGTGCCGGATCGAGACCTGCGCGGCCGCAGCCACCGCCGGCGGCAGCGCCGTCGTGAAGATGAACCCCGGCGCGAACGAGCGCACCGCGTCGACCACCACCTGCTTGCCGGCGATATAGCCGCCGACCACGCCGAACGCCTTGCCGAGCGTGCCCTCGATCACGTCGAGCCGTTCCATCACGCCGTCGCGCTCGGCGATGCCGCCGCCGCGCGCACCGTACATGCCGACCGCGTGCACTTCGTCGAGATAGGTCATGGCGTTGTGGCGCTGGGCGAGATCGCAGATCGCGCCGATCGGCGCCACGTCCCCGCCCATCGAATAGATGCTCTCGAACACCACGAGCTTCGGCCGGTTGCCCGCCGCCTGCAGCAGTTCTTCCAGGTGCGCGAGATCGTTGTGGCGGAAGATCACCTTCTCGCGTCCCGAGCGCCGCACGCCCTCGATCATCGAGTTGTGGTTGCCGGCGTCGGAGAGAATGACGCAGTCGGGCAGGAGCTTCGCGATCGTGGCGATGCCCGTTTCGTTCGAGATGTAGCCCGACGTGAACACGAGCGCCGCTTCCTTGCGGTGCAGGTCGGCAAGCTCTGTTTCGAGGCCGACGATCGCGCGGCTGTTGCCGGAAATATTGCGCGTGCCGCCGGCGCCGACGCCGGTCTTGCGCGCGGTGTCCGCCATCGCCGCGATCACGGCCGGATGGCGGCCCATGCCGAGATAATCGTTGGAGCACCAGATCACGATCTCGCGCGGGCCGGCCGGCGAGTGCCACGTCGCCCGCGGGAACCGGGCCGCGTCGCGCTCGATCTGCGTGAACACCCGGTAGCGGCGCTCGGCCCTCAGTTCGTCCAGTGCCCGCGCAAACGCCTGTTCGTAGTCCATCGAATCGCCTGCCGCTTCCCCGGAACGCTTCTAAAAAAAAACCTTGCTCCCATGCGCCGCCCGGCGCAATCGGCTTCTGCCTCATCGGGACCTAAAGTCGCGCAGGCCGCCTGCCCTTGAGGCAGGTCAAGCAAAAAGCAAATTCTGGACTGCTTCCAATGTTGGACCCGGATTTGGGCTAGACAAACACGTCGATATGTCGGAAATTATCGACAAATAGCTGCTAGCCCGAGTTTTCCGACGTGGTCAAACCCGCTGATTTCGCCGATCCCGCCGCGATCGATGCGCTCGGCGCCTTGGCGCACCCGACCCGCCTCGCCGCTTTCCGCCGCCTGGTGATGGCCGGCCCCCAGGGCCTGCCGGCGGGGGAGATCGCCCGCCTGCTCAACGTTCCGCACAACACAATGTCCGGGCATCTCGCCGAGCTTTCGCTCGCCGGCCTCGTCAATTCGCGCCGGGACGGCCGCTCGGTCATCTACGCCGCCAACCTCGACGGCCTCGCCTGGCTCGTCGGTTTCCTCGTCGGCGACTGTTGCGGCGGAAGCCCCGACGCCTGCGGCGACGACCACCCGCTCCTTGCCCGCATCGCCGCGCTCACCCAACCGGGAGTCACCGCCATGTCCGCATCCGGTCCCTACAACGTCCTCATCCTCTGCACCGGCAATTCCGCCCGCTCGATCATGGCCGAAGCGATCCTGCAGAAGCTCGGCGCCGGCCGCTTCAACGCCTATTCCGCCGGCAGCCAGCCGAAAGGCGAAGTCCACCCGGAGGCACGCGCACTGCTGACGCAGCTCGGCTACGACGTCTCCTGGGCGCGCTCGAAGAGCTGGGAGGAATTTGCGAAGCCCGGCGCCCCGAAGATGGATTTCGTCTTCACCGTCTGCGACGACGCGGCCGGCGAAACCTGCCCGGTCTGGCCCGGTCAGCCCATGACCGCGCACTGGGGCATCGAGGATCCCGCCGCCGCCAAGGGATCGCACGCCGAGATCCGCGCCGCCTTCGCCGACGCCTACCGCTATCTCTACAACCGCCTTTCCATCTTCGTGTCGCTGCCGATCACGATGCTCGACAAGCTCACGCTGCAAGGCAGGCTGCATGAAATCGGCGCCATGGAAGGCGCCACCGGCAAGGCGCGCATCCCGCGGGCGGCAGCGGAATGAGCGACCCTCGTTCGCTTCCGATTTCCGCCCGCATCGGCGCCGAGTTTCTCGGCACGCTCCTGCTCGTCGCCGCCGTGGTCGGCTCCGGCATCATGGCCGAACGGCTGACCAAGGACATCGCCGTCGCCCTCCTCGCCAACACGTTTGCGACCGCGGCAATCCTCGTTGTCCTCATCACGATTCTCGCGCCGGTTTCCGGCGCGCATTTCAATCCGGCGGTGAGCCTGGTGTTCGCCCTCCGGCGCGAACTGCCGCCGCGCGAGCTCGCGCTCTACATTCCGGCGCAAGTGATCGGCGGCATTGCCGGCACCGCCCTCGCACACCTGATGTTCGACCTCGCGCCGTTGCTGCCCGGCCTGCAGCCCCGCAACGGCGCCACGCAATGGCTCTCCGAAATCGTCGCCACCTTCGCGCTCGTGCTCGCGATCCTCGGCGGCATGCGCTTCCGTCCCGACGCCGTGCCCTGGCTCGTCGGCCTCGTCATCGCCTCCGCCTACTGGTTCACCGCCTCCACGAGTTTCGCCAACCCCGCCGTCACGCTCGCGCGCGGCTTCACCACGACCTTCTCGGGCATCGCTCTCGGCGACGTGCCCGGATTCGTGATTGCGGAATTTGCCGGTGCCTTTGTTGCGGCCGCGGCCGCCCTCTTGCTGTTCGCCCGCGCGAAGCCCTGACCGGTTCGCTCTGCGACCGCTCTGTTGCCCGATGACGGCATGCTTTTCATCCCGTATGGAAGGCGACCGTCGGGCAATCGGGGCAATGGCGCATGACCGCAAAGAATCCCTCCGCCGAGCTGATGCAGCTCGCAAACGCGTTCCGTATCTCGCGTGCGGTCCACGTCGTCGCCGAGCTCGGCATCGGCGACCTGCTGAAAGACGGCCCGCGCAAGGCGGAAGAGCTTGCGGCGGAGACCAACACCCATCCGCGCGCCCTCTACCGTGTTCTCCGCACGCTGGCCGCGGTCGGCGTCTTCCACGAGGGAAACGACCGCAACTTCTCACTCACCGAAGTCGGCCAGTGTCTCCGCTCCGATGCACAGAACCCGGTGTACGACTGGGCGAAGTTCGTCGGCCGCCCTTATGCGTGGCAGACCTGGGCGGAGCTGCTGCAAAGCGTGCGCACCGGCGAAAGCGTGTTTCGCCACGTGCACGGCTGCGAAGCCTTTGAATATCGCGCGCGGCACCCGGAAGAGAACCTGCTCTACGACCGCGCTCAGGCGGAGATTTCCCGCGGCGTCTCCGAAGCGGTGGCGAAATCCTACGATTTCTCAGCGTTCAAGCAGATCATCGATGTCGGCGGCGGCCAGGGCGGCCTACTCATCCGCGTGCTGCAGGTGTGGGATCGCCTCCGCGGCGTCCTGTTCGACCAGCCGCAGGTCGTCGCCAATGCCGGCAAGGCGCTGGCGGCCGCGGGCGTGCTCGACCGCTGCGAGATCGTGGGCGGCAGCTTCTTCGATTCCATCCCGGCGGGCTCCGACGGCTACATGATGAAGGCGATCCTGCACAACTGGGACGACGAGCCCTCCATCAGCATCCTGCGCAACATCCGCAAGGCCATGCGGCCGGACGGCAAGCTCCTGATCGTCGAGCGGGTGGTCGGCGGCCCCAACGAGGATCTCGAAGCGAAGCTCAGCGACCTGCAGATGATGGTCGCGCTCGGCGGACTGGAGCGCACGCTCGAGGAATTCACCGAGCTCTTCGACGCCTCGGGCTTCCGCATCGAGCGCGTGATTCCCACGGGCACGCGCTACAGCATCATCGAATGCCTCCCGGTCTGACCGGACGGCACCGCCGCTCGCAATTTGCGAGGAAACCGGCAACCCGCCGGAAAGCCAGAACCTTGAACCTGCGCGCGGAAATCGCCCCGAACCCGCCCCGTTAAGTCTTTCTCAACCATAAACCGGGCAAAAATTGCCCGGTAACCGCGCCGCACCGGCCAGCCGATCGCGCCGGGCGGGAGGGTCTGGGGGAGATTTGCGCGTGAACGGACTGGTCGAGTTCGTCAAGGCACTGGGCGCGGCGCGCGTCGCGGCGATGGCGGCGGTCACCGCGGCCCTGATCGGATTCTTCGTCATCATCATCCTGCGAATCACGACGCCCGCAATGGCGCCGCTCTTCACCGAGCTCACGATCGAGGATTCCAACCGCGTCGTGAAGGAGCTGGAGTCGCAGGGGCTCGCCTACGAGCTGCGCGGCGACGGCTCCACCATCCTGATTCCGAAAGATCAGGTCACCCGCATGCGCATGCGGCTCGCCGAAGCGGGCCTGCCGCGCGGCGGCTCCGTCGGCTACGAGATCTTCGACAAGTCCGACACGCTCGGCACCACCTCGTTCGTGCAGAACGTCAATCACCTGCGGGCGCTCGAGGGCGAGCTTGCCCGTACCATCCGTTCGATCGACCGCGTGGCCGCCGCCCGCGTCCACCTCGTCATTCCCGAACGCCAGCTTTTCCAGCGCGACCGGCAGGAGCCTTCCGCGTCGATCGTGCTCCGCGTGCGCAGCCAGCTTGAATCCTCGCAAGTCCGTGCCGTCCGCCACCTCGTGGCGTCGGCCGTCCGCGGCCTGAAGCCCGAGCGCGTGTCGATCGTCGACGAGCAGGGCCGCCTGCTTGCCGATGGCATCGGCGTCGAGCAGGCCGGCATCGCCCCCGCCCTCGACGAGCGCAACGTCGCCTTCGAGCAACGCGTGAAGAACCAGATCGAGTCGATCCTCTCCTCCGTCGTCGGTCCGGGCCGCGCGCGCGTCACCGTGCACGCGGAGCTCGACTACACGCGCATCCAGCAGACCTCCGACCGGTTCGACCCGGAAAGCCGCGTGGTCCGCTCGACGCAGAGCCGCGAAGAGGCTGCGCAATCGAACGAGGCGAGCCAGACCGAAGCCGTCAGCGTCGGCCGCGATCTGCCCGGCGGCAACCAGCAGCAGGGCGGCGGACAGCAGGGCGCAACCAAGGACTCTAACCGCAAGAACGAGGAAATCGTCAATTACGAGATTTCCCGCACCACGCGCACCGAGGTGATCGAGCCGGGCCGCATCAAGCGGCTCTCGGTGGCCGTCGTCGTCGACGGCAATTACAAGCGCGGCGCGAGCAACAACAACGAAGTCACCTACGAGCCGCGCTCACAGGAGGAGCTCGACCGCCTGACCGCGCTCGTCCGCTCGGCGATCGGCTTCGACGAAAAGCGCGGCGACCAGGTGGAGGTGGTGAATCTCCGCTTCGCCGAGGCCGCCGGCACGCCGCAGATTGTCGAGGACGGCGGCTTCCTCAGCATGTTCCGCTTCACCACCGACGACATCATGCACGCGGTCAACCTTCTGGTGGTCGCGATCCTGTCGCTGCTCGTGCTCCTCTTCATCGTCCGCCCGCTCGTCCGCCGCGTGGTGACGCCCGACGAGTCGATCGTTCCCGCGCTGCCGGCGAGCGCCGCCGAGGCGACGCTCGTGCGCCAGGAAGGCGAAAGCCTGCCGGCCCCCGCCGCCGAGCCCGGCCCGCGCTTCACGCCGGATTTCAAGGCCGCGCGCCAGATCGAGTTCGCGCAGGTCCAGGGCGAGGCGCACCAGCAGTCGATCCAGAAGGTGGGCGAGCTCGCCTCGCGCAATCCCTACGAGACGGTTTCCATCCTCCGCCAGTGGATGCACGAGAAGTCGGCGTGAGGTGAACGATGTCCACGGCCGCTGCCCTCGTCGACGCCCTCTTCACCCGCAAGCAGGACAAGCCTGCCGGCGGCGGAGCGAGCAATGGCGGCGGGAAGCCGCCGGCCCGCAGCAGCCACTCGCTGAACGGCACCGACCGCGCGGCGATCCTGCTGCTCGCCCTCGGCGAGCAGTACGGCACCGAGGTCTGGAAGCTGCTCGACGACGACGAGGTTCGCGCCCTTTCCCTCTCCATGTCGCAGCTCGGCACGATCGAATCCGACGCGGTCGAGAAGCTGATGATCGACTTCGTCGGTCAGATGTCGGCGACCGGCGCGCTGATGGGCGACTCTTCCGCCACCGAGCGCCTGCTCTCGCAGTTCCTGCCGGGCGATCGCGTCGAGCAGATCATGGAGGAAATCCGCGGTCCCGCCGGCCGCAACATGTGGGAGAAGCTCTCCAACGTGCAGGAAGAGGTGCTCGCGAACTATCTCAAGAACGAGTACCCGCAGACGATCGCGGTGGTCCTGTCGAAGATCCGCTCCGAGCACGCCGCCCGCGTCCTCTCCATCCTGCCCGAAGAGCTCGCGCTCGACGTCGTCAACCGCATGCTGAAGATGGAGGCAATCCAGAAGGACGTGCTCGAGCGCGTCGAGCAGACGCTGCGCACCGAGTTCATGTCGAACCTGTCGCAGACGAGCCGTCGCGACGCCCACGAGCTGATGGCGGAGATCTTCAACAATTTCGATAGGCAGACGGAGACCCGCTTCATCTCCGCGCTCGAAGAAGCCAACCGCGAATCCGCCGAGCGCATCAAGGCGCTGATGTTCACCTTCGACGACCTCCTGAAGCTCGACGCCCCGGCGGTGCAGACGCTCCTGCGCAATTTCGACCGCACCAAGCTCGCCGTTGCGCTCAAGGGCGCATCGGAGGCGGCGCGCGACTTCTTCAAGAGCAATATGTCGACGCGCGCGGCGAAGCTGCTGCAGGAGGAAATGGAGTCCATGGGTCCGATACGCCTGCGCGAGGTCGATGAGGCGCAGATGGCGATGGTGAGCACCGCCAAGGAGCTCGCGGCCAAGGGCGAGATCGTGATCGCCAAGGGCCACACCACCGACGACGAGCTGGTCTATTGAGGCACGCATGACGACGCTGAAGACATCGGCACACCATGCAGAGAACGCCTCGCCGGGCGAGCCGGTGAAATTCCTGTTCGACGTCGAGTTTGCCGGCGGCGGCCTGGAATCACGTGCGACGCTCGCCGCGGTCGAGGCCGAAGCTTTCCGGCGCGGTCAAGCCGCCGGCGAAGCCGAGGCGAACGCCAGGATCGAGCGCCGCCTTTCGACCGCTCTTGCCCAGGCGGCCGACAGGATCGCCGAGCTCGCCAAGAAATTCGACACCCTCGAACAACGCCTGGAGACCGAAGCCGTCGAGGTCGCCGTCGCGATCGCCAACAAGCTCGCTTCGGCGCTGATCGCGCGCGAGCCGCTCGCCGAGGTCGAGGGACTGGTCATCGACGTGCTCGCGCATGTGCGTTCCGCGCCGCACCTCGTCGTTCGCGTGAACGAAGACCTGCTCGATCTTGCCGGCGCCCGCCTCAAGCAGATCGCCGACGAGCGCGGCTTCACCGGCCGGCTCGTGCTGCTGCCCGCGCCGGAGCTCAAGCCCGACGAAGTCCGCATCGAATGGGCCGACGGCGGCGTCGAGCGCAGGCGCGAAGCGATTGAGACCCGTATCAACGAGGCGGTCGCCCGCTATCTCGCGCGCGGCGGCAGCCCGGCCGCTACGGCTGGCCCGGAGAAGCAAGCATGAGTGACGACAACAAGAACCCCCCGCTGCCCGATCTCGAATCCGACGTGGAGCTCGTCAATCCGAGCGAGCCGTCGCCGCCGACCGTGCCGGACGACTCCACGTCGCAGCGCTCCGCCGCCGAGTTGGAGGCCGTGTTCGACGTGCCGGTGCATGTGTCGGCCGTGCTCGGCCGCACGCGGATGGACGTCGGCGATCTGCTCAAGATCGGTCCCGGCACCATCCTCGAGCTCGACCGCAAGGTGGGCGAAGCCATCGACATCTTCGTCAACAACCGCCTCGTCGCCCGCGGCGAGGTGGTGCTCGTCAAGGAGCGTCTCGGCGTCACCATGACGGAAATCATCAAGGCGGACCGTACGTGAACGAACCTAGGAGACAGCTATGCGCCTGCTGATCATCGGGACCCTGAAGGGCCAGCTCAGCACCGCCACCAAAATCGCGGTCGAGCGCGGCGCGAGCGTGACCCACGCGGTCGACGCCGAACAAGGGCTGAAGGTGCTGCGCGCCCGCGGCGCCGATCTCATCATGGCCGACGTCGGTATCGACATCCGCGACCTGGTCGAGCGGCTCGCCGCCGAACGCATTCATGCGCCGATCGTCGCCTGCGGCGTGGAGAACGACGCCCGCGCGGCTGCGGGCGCCATCCAGGCTGGCGCCAAGGAATACATCCCGCTGCCGCCCGATCCGGAGCTGATCGCGGCCGTCCTCGCCGCTGTCGCCGACGACGCCCGCGACCTCGTCTATCGCGACGAGGCGATGGCCTCGCTCGTCAAGCTTGCGACCCAGGTCGCCGCCTCCGAAGCGTCGATCCTGATCACCGGCGAGAGCGGCACCGGCAAGGAGATGATCGCCCGCCACGTGCATGAGAAGAGCCCGCGCGCGGGGAAGCCGTTCGTCAGCGTGAACTGCGCCGCGATCCCGGAAAATCTCCTGGAATCCGAGTTGTTCGGCCACGAGAAGGGCGCCTTCACCGGCGCCATCGCCCGCCGCGTCGGCAAGTTCGAGGAGGCGAACGGCGGCACGCTCCTGCTCGACGAGATCTCCGAGATGGACGTGCGCCTGCAGGCGAAGCTCCTGCGCGCCTTGCAGGAGCGCGTGATCGACCGCGTCGGCGGCACGCGCCCCGTGCCCGTAGACATCCGCGTGATCGCGACCTCCAACCGCGATCTCTTCGCCGCCGTGCGCGACGGCACGTTCCGCGAGGACCTGCTCTATCGTCTCAACGTCGTGAACCTGAAGATCCCGCCGCTGCGCGCCCGGCCCGCCGACATTCTCGAGCTCGCCGAGCACTTTGCCCGCCGCTACGCGGAGGCGAACAACCTGCCGCCGCGCCGTATCACCACCGACGCGAAGCACGAGCTCATGCGGGCGCGCTGGCCCGGCAACGTGCGCGAGCTGGAGAACACCATCCACCGGGCGGTCCTGCTGGCAACCGGCGACGAGATCGGCGTCGACGCCATCCGCCTGCCCGACGGCTCGCGCATCGATGCCGCGCGCAGCCCCGCCGAGCAGGCGGCGCACGTCGCCGGCCAGATCACGGCGCAGGCCGCCCAGTCGGCGGTCAACCTCGTCGGCCGCACCGTCGCCGAGGTCGAGCGCGATCTCATTCTCGAGACGCTGAAGCACTGCCTCGGCAACCGCACGCACGCGGCGAAAATCCTCGGCGTCTCGATCCGCACGCTCAGGAACAAGCTGAACGAGTACGCCGACGCCGGCCTGCCCATCCCGCCGCCGAACAACAGCGGCGGTGAGTTGCGCGGCGCGGCTTAAGGTCAGCTTGGACGAACCAGGACACCGCTCGTCCCCGCGAAAGCGGGGACCCAGGACCTCATCGAGTGTCTAAGTGGCGCTGGATTCCCGCTTGCGCGGGAATGAGCGGATTGTCGTCCTCGCCGAGTTCCGTACCGCCTGTCACCGCCCGTACGTGTACGTCACGCTCGCCTTGGCGATCGTGTTGAAGTGCAGGTTGAAGCCGACCACGGCACCCGAGGAATTCTCGTTGACGTCGAGCTTGTCCGCCTTCACCGCGAAGATCGTGAAGATGTAGCGGTGCGGCTTGTCGCCTTTCGGCGGGCACGGGCCGAAATAGGCGGCACTGCCCGCGTCGTTGCGCGACTGCACCGCCCCCTTGGGCAGCTTGGCGTTGCCCGCTTCGCCGGTGCCTTCCGGCAGCTCTGTTGTCGCCACCGGCAGGTTCGCGACCTCCCAATGCCAGAAGCCGCTGCCTGTCGGCGCGTCGGGATCGTACATCGTCAGCGCGAGGCTCTTCGCGTCCGGCGGCACGCCCTTCCACGTGAGCGGCAGCGAGACGTTCTGGCCGCTGCAGCCGAACGCGTTGGCCGTGTACTTCTCGGGAATGGTCCCGTCCTTGTTGACCGCGGGGCTCGAAATCTCGAAGGCAAAGGCCGGGCCGGCCAGCATGGCAAGCGCGAGCGGCACGCACACACGAAGGCGTTTCATGGCGAATCCTCCTCCCAGGCGGGTCCGCGCATGCTTCTTGATATTTGCCGTGAAAACGCGCCCCGCCGCGCAATGATCGGCCTGAAGGCCTTGCCCTGCAAGCGGTGTTAGGCCGCCGCGCGCGGCGCTTCCTGCGGGACGGCGGGTGCGGAAACCGGCTGTTTCGCCGTTGCCGGCACGAGCAGCGGCCGCCCCGCCCGCGTCTTCCAGAACGGCTTCACCTTGCGGAAGCCGGCATAGGCTTCTTCCGCCTCGTCGAGCAGGCGGCCGATATTCGCCTCCTGGTGCCCGGCGATGAGCTGCATGATGAAGAGCCGCTCGCGCGCGCTCTGCCGGCGGCCCGTTCCCGGTGCGATCTTCCCGGCAAGCTCGGCGGCAAGCGACTTGCGCACGGCGATGTCGTTGAGCCCGCCGAGCGCATCCTGCAGCCTGCGCAATACCGCGATCAATTCCTTCGCGCGCTTGCGCGCTTTCTTGGTCGCGGCAAGTCCCGCGAAGAATTCCGCCGCATAGCGCAGCTTCTTCGCCTTGATGCGGAGCTCGTGGCGGCCCGCGTCATCCATCGCCCGCAGCAGCTTGCCGTGCTTGCGCACCTTGCGCCGCAAGAGCGCAAGCTGTTCGCCAGCATAAAGCTCGATCGGCGCATCCTGCCGCGTGCGCGTGAGCGCGTCGGCCTCGGAGCGCCAGTCGCCGTCCTCGATCCAGCCGGCGACCTGCACCGCGAGCCGGCGGAACTGCGCCGACAGGATGGCCGCCCGCGCCGTGCGATAGGCCGCCGCACGCCGCTCCCGCACGTGCCGGTAGAAGCTCGCCACCGCCCGGTCCTTGGAAAACCGCGCGCGGATCGGCTCGACCACTTCGCTGATGAAGACGTCGAGATCGCGCGCCGGCCCGGTCTGCTCGCGCAGCCAGCGCAACTGCGCCTTCACCTCGTCCGCCCCCCTGCCCGACACGATGTCGCGGAAGAGCGTCATGGTCGTGCGGAACCGCCGCGCGGCGATCCGCACCTGATGCAGCGCCTCGGCCCTGCCGCGGGCGACGCCCGCCCGGTTCTCCACCATGTGCCGCAGGCAGTCGTGCGCGATCGCCCGGAACGCCTCGGCGCGCGTCATTCCCGCGTGCAGATCGAGGTCCTCTGCCCTGGCGATCGCTTCGGCTTCGCCGTCGAGCAGCGCATAGCCGCGCGCGGATTTCGTCGCATAGGAAAGCTCGAGCGGAATCTTGCCGTCGAGCTCCTGCGCGAGGCGGAACAGGTCGCCCCGCCGCCCGCGCCGCAATTCAAGCTCGACCTCGCAGATCGGCGCTCGCGCCTTGCCCGTGTCGATCTCGCCGTCGTCGAGCGCGAGCAGGATTTCCGAGTTGCCGTATTGCACCGGGATTTCCGTGCGGGAGACGCGCGTCTCGAATACGGGCTCCAAAGGATCGCGGAGGTCTGCAAGCATCGGCGCAAGCGGCGTGCCGGCTGTCGCGGAAAGATCCGGCCGGCTGCCCGCAACCTCGCGCTGCCATTCGCCGCGCTCGATCGCGCTGCCGTTGCCGTTCAGCGCCTTGATCGTCTGCACGCGCCGTTCGCCGATGTGGCGGACGCGCAGCGAGATGCCTTCCTTGCGCAGGCTCTGCCGGCGGTCGTCGAAATAGACGGAATCCTGGCGCACCGGCGCGCCCGCTTTTCCGAAGCCGGCGAACAGCACCGGATGCCGCCGCAGGCGCGCGATATCCTGCCGCCGCACCAGCAATTTCACTTCGATTTCCCGTGGTCCGCCCGCACCCGGCATGCGGGGACGCTAGCGACGGCCATTGTCACAAACAACGTCGCGCGACTGTCATAATTGCGCGAGCGGGTGTGGCGCCGGCAGCACAACGCCGACAGTCGGCGAGACGCGCTTCAACATCTCGGCGGCCCCACTACGGCCTGGCTACCATTCGTAGTGGCGATATTTTTTCCCCGCAATTATCCCCGGTTTCCCCATTCATCTGCACAGCCAGATCATGCTTTCGACGAAATCCGTTTTTCGCCGGACGGCGGTACGCTCAAGCATTGCGCGCTAGGATCAAATTCCATCGATATAAAGAACCCGGCTTCCCGCGATCCCGGCATCCCGGAAGCTTTCGCCGGTTCAGTCACAGCCAGCACAAAAATATTAGAAATATAATTCTAGAATAAGCAAATTAATAAGCAAATGGATTCTGCCGTCCGCTTCGCGGGTTCCCCCGCCCTGCTCGCGTCGTCGGATCGCCCGCGCTCCGTCGCAGCCGTTAACCGAACACTAACCATAAACCGGGCAATTTTTGCCGGGGGCGCAGCGTCCGGAATTGTCCGGGCGCCCGGGAGCCGAGTTTTCCCACGAATGAATTTTCCTGAATGACCGATACGACCGTCGCCGCACCGGCTGCCAAGCCGGCCGGCTCCTTCTCCTTCGCGGAACTCGGCGCGCTCCTGAAGCGCGGCGACCTCGCGCTCGCGATCGGCGTCCTCACCATCCTGGTCGTCCTGATCCTGCCGCTGCCGCCGTTCCTGCTCGATTTCCTGCTGGCGCTGTCGATCATTTTCTCCGTGCTGATCCTGATGACGGCGCTGTTCATCCATGCGCCGCTCGAGTTCTCCGCCTTCCCCACCGTGCTCCTGATCGCGACCATGTTCCGGCTCGCGCTCAACCTCGCCTCGACGCGGCTGATCCTCGCGCACGGCCACGACGGCACCGACGCCGCCGGCCACGTGATCGAGGCGTTCGGCTATTTCGTCATGCAGGGCAACTTCGTGATCGGCATGATCGTGTTCTCGATCCTCGTGATCGTGAACTTCGTCGTCATCACCAAGGGCTCCGGCCGCATCGCCGAGGTCGCCGCGCGTTTCACCCTCGACGCCATGCCCGGCAAGCAGATGGCGATCGACGCCGATCTCTCCGCCGGCCTCATCAACGAAGACCAGGCGCGCACCCGCCGCAAGCAGCTCGAGGACGAGAGCGCCTTCTACGGCGCCATGGACGGCGCCTCCAAGTTCGTGCGCGGCGACGCCATCGCCGGCCTGCTGATCGTGTTCATCAACATCATCGGCGGCATGGTCATCGGTACGCTGCAGCAGGGCCTCTCCTTCGCCCAGGCCGGGCACACCTACACGCTGCTCACCGTCGGCGACGGCCTGGTCACGCAGATCCCCGCGCTGATCGTCTCGACCTCGGCGGGCCTCCTCGTGTCGAAGGCCGGCGTCTCCGGCGCCGCCGACCAGGCGCTGATGAAGCAGCTCTCCGGCTATCCGAAGGCGCTCGGCATGGCCGCCGGCGTCATGTTCGTGCTGGCGGCGCTCCCCGGTGTCCCCATGCTGCCGTTCGTCGTCCTCGGCGCCGGCGCCGCCGTCGTGGCCTGGCGCGCCGACAAGCGCAACCGCACGACCGAAGCCGCCGAAGCGAAGAAGACGGCCACGCCCGCCGCAGCCGCGGAGAAAGCCGCCGAAGAACCCATCGCTGAAACCCTGAAGATCGACGATCTCAAGATCGAGATCGGCTATGCGCTCCTGCCGCTCGTGAACGGGCCGCAGGGCGACGACCGCCTCACCGAGCAGATCAAGGCGCTGCGCCGCAATCTCGCGGCCGAGATGGGCTTCATCATGCCCGCCGTCCGCATCCTCGATAACGTGCAGCTCGAGGCGAACACCTACGTCATCAAGATCAAGGAAGTCGACGCCGGCATCGGCAAGGTCTTCCCCGGCAGCCACATGGTCATGGACCCGTCCGGCCGGCAGGTCGATCTGCCCGGCCTGCATACGGTCGAGCCGACCTTCGGCCTCCCCGCCACCTGGGTCGACAACGGCCTGCGCGAGGAAGCGGCGCTGCGCGGCTACACCGTGGTCGATGCCGCCACCGTCATGTCGACGCACTTGTCCGAAGTGTTGAAGGCCAACATCGCCGACCTGCTCTCGTACGGCGAGGTGCAGAAGCTGCTCAGGGAATTGCCGAAGGAGCAAGGCGAACTCGTCAAGGACATCGTGCCCGCGCAGGTTTCCATCACCGGCATCCAGCGCGTGCTGCAACTGCTGCTCAACGAGCGCGTCTCCATCCGCGATCTCGGCACCATCCTCGAAGGCATTGCCGAAGCGCTGCCGCTCACCCGCAATCCCGCGCAACTCGTCGAGCACGTGCGCATCCGCCTGTCGCGCCAGCTTTGCGCCCAGCATCTCGCATCCGGCGGCTATCTCCCGCTCATCTCGCTGTCGCCGCGCTGGGAGCAGGCGTTTGCGGAATCGATCCTCGTCAACGGCGAGGACCGCACGCTCGCCATGCAGCCGTCGCGGCTGTCGGAATTCGTCAATACCGTGCGCGAGCGCTTTGAGGAGGCGGCCCGCGGCGGGGAAGCCCCGGTATTGCTGACAAGCAGCGCCGCCCGGCCTTTCGTCCGCTCGATCATCGAGCGGTTCCGGCCGCAGACCCCGGTCATGTCACAGAGCGAAATTCACCCCCGGGTGCGCCTGAAGACCGTCGGCAGTGTATGATGCGGCCGGCCCGCCACGGGGCCGTTGTCTTGCGTGCCGCCTAGGGTGCGATCGCTTCAGATGGAAGCGCTCGCGCTTCCATCTGAAGCGTGAATCGCACCCTAAACTATTAAATTAGGGTCGGATTCACGATCCAGATGGAGCTGCCCTGCGCTTCCATCTGGATCGATCCGACCCTATGCAACAGCGACCGAAACCCGCCCTGCCCGCCGCGCCGTCATCCGCCGCGATCCGCGACGAATATATCCGCCTCGCCCCGGGGCAGATGGCGACCGTCATCACGCACCTCGAAATGCACGCCCCGCCCCGCCTCCGTCCGGAGCCCGCGGGCCATGCCTTCGAAATCCATCACGCCCGCAATCCCGACCTCGACTGGTACCGGGACCTCTACCGCCGCGTCGGCGAGAACTGGCTCTGGTTCTCGCGTCTCCTGCTCGACGACCGCGCGCTCGCCGCGCTCATCCGCCGGCCGGAGATCGAAGTGCATGTCCTGCGCGCCGGGAGCCGCGACGAGGGGATCCTGGAGCTCGACTTCCGCCGCTTGCCCGACGTCGAGATTTCGTTCCTCGGCGTGACGCAGAACTACATCGGCACCGGCGCCGGCCGCTTTCTCATGAACCGGGCGCTGGAGTTGAGCTGGGCGCGCTCGCCGCGCCGCGTGACGGTGCATACCTGCACGCTCGATCATCCCAACGCGCTCGCCTTCTATCTGCGCTCGGGCTTCCGGCCCTATGCGCGCTCGGTCGAGATCGCCGACGACCCGCGCGTGCACGGCATCCTGCCGCTCACCGTGGCCCCGCACTTCCCGATCGTGAAATAGCTACTCGAACGTCCCGCGGAAGATGAACGGCGCGGTCGGTGCGCCTCGCGGCGCATCGTTCGGCTCCACCGAAACGGCGATTGTCGATTTTCGCAATGCGCCGGGATCGATCCGCTTGAACGCGTCCGGGCGCAGTTCTTCCCTGCCGCGGAACCGCCCGAGTGGCAATGGCGCCTCGCCCTCCCGCAGCAGCCACAACGCGTAGCTCCGGTCGTCCGCCGTGCCCGACGGCACCGACTGCACCGTCAGCTTCCGCTCCGCGAGGTCGAGCGCCACGATGAACGGCGGCGCGGCCGTATCCGACCGCAGCACCGATACGAGCGGCGCGGCCGGCAACGGCTCCGGCTGCATCCACTGCACGACGAACGATGCCAGCGCCGTCAGGCCCAGCACGATCGAGACGATCGCGATGCCGCGCCACCAGCGGAGCCGCGCGACGAGCCGCATGGCGGATTCCGCGCGGTGGCTGCGCAGGAGCTCGCCGAACACGTCGAAGAAACCGGGGTCGCGATCGCGCTCCGCCTGCGGCTCGTCCGCAAGCCGCACGGCGATCACCGGCCAGACCGACCCCGGCGGATCCACGGGCGCCACGAGCTCGTGCAGCGGCGCAAGCCGCCGCTCCCACACCATGACCGCCGCGGCGACCATCGGCTCCTCCGCCGCGATCTCCTCGAGCCGCTTCCGCTCCTCGCGCTCCAGCGTGCCGAGCACGTATTCGCCGACGAGAAGATCGGTGTCTTCGGTGATCTTCATTGTTCGGTGCATTCCCTGATCTGCTCGAGGCCGCGCAGCATCCAGGTGCGGATGGTGGCGGGCGGCGCGTCGAACTCGATCGCAAGCTCGCGCCGGCTCCAGCCGTCGTAATAGGCGAGCAGCAGCATGAGCCGCGGATCGGGCGAGAGCGTCGCCATGCAGGCGAGCAACTGCTTCAACTGGTCGCTGACCTCGTGCCCGGCTTCCGCTTCATCGGGCTCCGCCGGCTGCTCCGGGGCTTCCTGCGGGTCGGCATGGACGAGCGACGCCCGCTCGCGGGCGAGATCAAGCGCGGCCCGGCGGGCGTGCATCACGATCCAGGAATGGGCGTCAAGAACGGCAGGATCGTAGTTCACGGCGTCGCGCCAGATGCGGAGATACGCCTCCGGCAGCGCAAGCTCGGCAAGCGCCGGCTTCCGCAGAATGCGCAGGACGACCCCGTAGAGCTTGGCACCGGTGATTTTATAGAGATGTTCGAGCGCCGCGCGGTCACCCTCGCTCACGGCATCGATGAAGTCGCGCAGGCGGACTTCCTGCTCCTCCACGTCGGTCCCCCAAGGATCAGCATACCCTTGAACAACCTAGCGAAGCCGGGGACGCCTGTCCCCGGCTACCTCACGGCAAGGTTTATCTGTGGGTATCGGGCTTCAGGCCCGGGAATGGGCGCCGATGCGGTCCAGCTCCGCCTGCTCGGCCCGGTTTTCGGCGGATCTTTCCCGGTGCTGGTCGCGCTCCTCGAGGATCTCGACCTTCTTGAGCTCCTCGAATGCCTCGGCGAGCGCCCCCCGCGCGTCCTCGAGCTGGCCCCGCAGGTTGTCGGCCGACTGCTTGAGATTGTCGCGGCGCTGGATCGCGGCCTTGGCATAGGTCGGATAGGCGAAGTGGCCGGGATCGTCGATGCCGGCGCGCGACTGCTCCGCCGCGATCTCGCGATCGAGGTCCGCCGCCATGCGCTCGAACTCGGCGATCATGGCTTCGATCTGCGCGACCTGCCGGCGCTTCTCGTCGACGTGAAAGCGCTTCAGTCGGATGAGGGTGTCTCGGGACTTCATAATACCGGCGATACTCCAACACTACCGGTTAGGATTCTGTTGACCCAGCCGCTAAAATTTGAGCGAGGCGGCGATAACCATCACCTAGATTGGTTGCCTCTTTCTTACCTTGGGCGAGAAAAGCGTCGAGGGCGGGCTGCAGCCGGATCGCCTCGTCCACTTCCGGGCTCGATCCGGGCCGGTAGGCGCCCAGCCGGATCAGCTCCTCCATGTCCGAATAGGTGGCCAGCACCTGGCGGGCGCGGTTCACGACCGGCAGGAACTCCGGATCGCACGCCCCCGGCATGGTGCGGGAGACCGATTTCAGGATGTTGATGGCCGGGTAGCGGCCCCGCTCGGCGATCGCCCGCTCCATCACGATATGGCCGTCGAGGATGCCGCGCACCGCGTCGGCCACCGGCTCGTTGTGGTCGTCGCCGTCGACGAGCACGGTGAAAAGCCCGGTGATCGTGCCCTTGCCGGTGCCCGGCCCGGCCCGCTCCAAGAGCCGCGGCAGCTCCGTGAACACGGTCGGCGTGTAGCCCTTGGCGGTCGGCGGCTCGCCCGCCGAGAGCCCGATCTCGCGCTGCGCCATGGCAAAGCGCGTCACCGAATCCATCAGCACGAGCACGTCCTTGTCCTCGTCGCGGAAGAACTCGGCGATCGCCATCGTAAGATAGGCCGCCTGCCGCCGCATCAGCGCCGGCTCGTCCGACGTCGACACCACGACCACCGATCGCCGCAGGCCTTCGGGGCCAAGGTCGTCCTGCAGGAATTCCTGCACCTCGCGGCCGCGCTCGCCGACCAGGCCGATCACCGCGACGGCGGAGGCCGTGTTGCGCGCGAGCATGGAGAGCAGCACCGACTTGCCGACGCCCGAGCCGGAGAAGATGCCCATGCGCTGCCCCCGGCAGCAGGTGGTGAAGGTGTTGAGCGCCCGCACGCCGAGATCGAGCGGCGCGCCGACCCGCTTGCGGGCATGCGCGGGCGGCGGCGTCTCGCGGAAGGGATAGGGATACGGCCCCGTCGGCAGCGGCTCCTTGCCATCGATCGGCTCGCCCAGCGCGTTCACCACCCGGCCGAGCCAGCCGAACGAGGGCCGCACCGCCGCCAGCGCCGAGGACACGAGCGCCCGGCAGCCGCGCCGCACGCCCTCCAGCGCCCCGAACGGCATCAAGAGCGCGTTGTCGCCGGCAAAGCCCACGACCTCACAGGGCACCGTGCGGTCGCGGTCGGTCTCGATCACCACCCGCGCGCCGACCGGCATCGCGTGCACCGGGCCGGCGACTTCCACCAGCAGCCCGCGCACCGCCGCCACCCGGCCGTAGATGGTCGGCCCGTCCAGCTCCTGGATCTGCTCGGCCAGCGCCTTCATGCCACGGCTCCGAATGGCACCCCGTCATCACCGGGCCGCGCCGCCCTGCGAGCCGAAGGCGAGCAGCTTGGCGGCGCGAGACCCGGTGATCCAGAGACTGAGGCGCTATCGTATTTGCTGGATGGCCGGGTCACGGCGCGGAGCCTGTCATCGGGCCGCGCTTCGCGCGGAGCCGTTGGCGCCGGCCCGGCCATGAGGGCGGGAAGACTTCCGCACACGGCGGTTCCGGTGGAAACGCTTTGTTTACCCGATCCGTTAATCATCGGTCCCGCCTTCGGGAGGAAACCGCCGGCCATTCCGGCCGCGGCCCATTTTCGGAGGACGCTTGGCACGGCTTCTTGAAGTCGGACGTTAACCGGTGCGCCAGGCGAATCCGACCGCACGCCAATATCTTATGGTGATTCGCGAAGATTCGCTTGGTGAAAGCTTGTGGCGCAGAATCAGATTCTGTTAACCATTGAGCAGTTAACGTTGCGAATCGCGGAATCTGAGCTGGGCGCGCGGGGGCGGGTCCGCATTTGCGATCCGACCCCTTATCCGAGGCCCAGAAGGGGATTGGCATGCGCGTTCTGCTAATCGAAGACGACAGCGCGACGGCGAAAAGCGTCGAGCTGATGCTGAAGTCCGAGAGTTTCAACGTTTACGTCACGGACCTCGGCGAAGAAGGGGTCGATCTCGGCAAGCTGTACGACTACGACATCATCCTGCTCGACCTGAACCTGCCGGACATGTCCGGCTACGAGGTTCTCCGGTCGCTGCGGGTAGCCAAGATCAAGACGCCCATTCTCATCCTCTCCGGCCTCGCCGGCATCGAGGACAAGGTCAAGGGCCTCGGCTTCGGCGCCGACGACTACATGACCAAGCCCTTCCACAAGGACGAGCTGATCGCGCGCATCCACGCGATCGTCCGCCGCTCCAAGGGCCACGCTCAGTCGGTCATCAACACCGGCGACCTGCAGGTCAATCTCGACACCAAGACCGTCGAGGTCGGCGGCTCGCGCGTGCATCTGACCGGCAAGGAATATCAGATGCTGGAGCTGCTTTCGCTCCGCAAGGGCACCACGCTCACCAAAGAGATGTTCCTCAACCATCTCTACGGCGGCATGGACGAGCCCGAACTCAAGATCATCGACGTCTTCATCTGCAAGCTGCGCAAGAAACTCGCCAACGCTTCGCAGGGCAAGAATTACATCGAGACCGTCTGGGGCCGCGGCTACGTACTGCGCGAGCCTGCCGAGGACGAGGCGCGCATCCCCGCCTGACGAGCCGGCCATCGCCGCAAGAAACAAGCCCCGCCGAAAATGGCGGGGTTTTCGTTTTCAGCGCAACCGCCCCGCGTCGGCCTCCCGCGCGCGGGCGGCCGCGTCGAAGGCCGCGGCGAGTTCGTGCACGCCGGCGGCGTCGGCCCGCTCCATCCTCCCTTCGATCGAGGCGAAGAGCGCGCTGACCGTGCCCGTGCGCCGCGCGATCGGGTTGCGCTCGTAGCCCTCGCGCTGAAAGAAATTCGCCGTCGGGACCCTCGCCCGCAAGGCGGGCGGCATGGACACGAGATCGATGCCGTTTCCGTCGCCAGTGAAGTTCATCAGTTCCAGTTCAGCGGCGGTCAGGGTCCGCGTGTAGCCGTGACGGCGCGCGTAGTTCACGGAATTCACGAGCTTCCTCACCTGCAACAGCGGTCCCACGTCGATGTCGAGGATCGCCGCGTGCATCCCCCAGCCGGCCAGCGTGTTCTTGGCGAACTCGTCGTGCTCGCTCCACTTGAACGGCAGCGACTTGGCCATCTTCACCATGCGCGCGAGCGCGGCAAACTTGCGCTCCGCGAGCTGCCGCGCCGGACCGCCGCTTTCCGCCACGCGGCGCTTCACCGCCGCGAGATATTCGTCGCCATATTCCGCGAGCAGCCCGACCGTGTTGGTGCTGAGGAGCTGGTTGTAGCCGACCGCCGGCGAGATCGCCGGCGCGCCGGGGCGGGTGACGCCGGCCTGGGTGTCGTAGCGGCCGTTGCCGCCGGTCTCGAAGACATAAACACCGACGACCTGCTCGCGCGTGAGGCCAGCGGCGAGCGCCGCGCGCGCATAGGCGCGCTTGAACTCGGCTTCGCTGCCGAGGTCCGGCAGGAAATCGAATTCCTGCTCCGCCGCCCGGAGGAAATCGGCGATCACCGGCATCGGCGGCCGCGCAGGCCGCGGCTTGTCCGGCATGGGCGGCGCTGGCGGGCCGGAATAGACCGGCGGCTGCATCAGCACATAGTCGTCGAGCGTGGCTGGAATTTTCTCGCGGCGCTTGGCGGCGCGGCGCTGCCGCTTTTCGCCGACCGCATTCCAATAGGCTTCCGCCTCGCGCTCATAGGCCCCGCGCGCTCGCGCATAGGCTTCAGCGGCGGCCGGCGCGCCTTGCGCGAGCGCACGCCCGCCCGCCGCGAGCAGGAGCACGGCGGAGAGAAGAGCGAGCAAATCGCGGCGGCTGGGCATCCCCGCCTCATACCATCGTTTGCGCGTGTCCCGCCGCGCCGGCCGCCTAGCCGCGCTCTATTCGACGCCGGCCTTTCGCATGCCTTCGATGAAATGCTCCATCGGCCTGGCCGTGTACGGCACGCCTTCCCGAATGGCGGCAATGGAAATGTTGGGCAGCAGCTCGCGCAGGGTCTTCAAAGCCGCCCTCGCCTCCTCGATCTGATCCGACTGCGCCAGGCTCGCGCACAGGATGCGGTGCGCGCCCATATAGCCGGGCCTGAGCTGCACCGCCTGGCGCGCCCATTTGATCGCTTCCGTGTAATGTCCGGCAAGGTAGTGCGCCGCCGCGATGCCGACGAAGAAGAAGCTGTTGAAGGGATCGCGCGGGCTCATGCGGATCGCCTGGTCGAAATGGACGATCGCTTCCTCCGACCGGCCGTCGAGCGCGAGCGCGAATCCGATCGAGCCCTCGGCTGCGGCGAAGTTGGGATTGAGATCGAGCGCCGCCTTGAAGTGGCGCACCGCCTCGTCTGTATGGCGGCCGGTGAACTCGAAATAGCCGAGCGCCATGTGCGCCCAGGGATCGCTGTCGTCGAGCTCGGCGGCGCGGCGGGCGAGCCTGGCCGCAAAATCCCGCTCGGTGCCGGGCGGTATCCAGCCCACATAGCCCGATGCCAGGAGCGCGAAAGCGAGCATGCTGTGCGCCGGCGCGTAGTCCGGATGGCGCTCGACGGCCTGGCGCAGGATGACGATCGCGTTCGCGCTGTCGGCGGCCGTCAGCTTCCAGAACAACGACACCGCGCGCGCGACCATGTCCCAGGCGTCGAGATCCTCGGTCGAGCGCGCCTCGGAGCGCAATCCCTCCGCCGCCAAGAGCTTCGGCTCGATCGCCGAGGTCACGCTCGCCGTGATCTCGTCCTGCAGCGCGAAGATGTCGGTGAGCTCCCGGTCGTAGCGCTCCGACCAGATCTGGTTGCTCGTGGTGGCGTCGAGGAGCTGGCTCGTGATGCGCACGCGCTGCCCGCTCTTGCGCACGCTTCCTTCCAGCACGTAGCGCACGCCGAGGTCGCGGCCGACCTGCCGGACGTCGGCGGGTTGGCCCTTGTAAACGAAGGTGGAGTTGCGCGCGATGACGAAGAACCAGCGCAGCCGCGACAGCGCGTTGATGATGTCCTCGGTGATGCCGTCGCTGAAATATTCCTGCTCGGGATCGCCCGACATGTTGGTGAAGGGGAGCACCGCAATGGAGGGCTTTTCCGGCAGCCGGGGCGCGAGCGAACCGTGCGTGACGACCACCGGCGCCTCCGCCGTCGCGACGGGCGGCACGCTCGCGCCTTCGCGAACCTCGCCGATGAAGCGCACGCCCTTGCGCGCCACGGTGCGGATCAGCCGCTGCTCCTCGCCGCTGTCGCCGATCGCGTGCCGCGCCGCGGTGATCCGGCTGGTCAGCGTCGACTCCGAGACGATGCGCCCGTTCCAGACAGTCGCGATCAGATCGTCCTTGCTCACGACGCGCTCGCGGTTGCGGATGAGATAGTGAAGAAGGTCGAACACCTGCGGCTCGACCGCGATCAGTTCACTGCCGCACCGCAATTCGCGCCGGTCCTCGTCGAGGGAGAAATCCTCGAAACTATAGATCACGGACCGTTCTCCATCGCGCCACGATCGCAGCTTGAAGGGGAAGTCGGGAATTTCCAAGCGTAAATCGGGAGAAATACGACGACAAGTCGGGGCAATCTCAAGGACCCCTGCCGGTGATCGGCTGCAAGGTTCATCCACCAGCCAAAGGAGGAAACCATGCTCAAGCAAGCTTATTGGATGGCGGTAGTGGCGGCGTTCGGGCTGGTTGGCCCCGTGAACGCCCAGGAGCCTGCAAGGCAGGCGCAGCTTCAACCCGCGGCGAAGCCCATGCCGCAGGTTCAGAGCGGCCCGACGACAATAGACTTCCGGGCGAATTTCGACCTCGCTGCGCGGACGTTGCGCCCGTCGCCGCTGGCGCCCGGCAGCGCTGAAGTCCCGTAACCGAAAACACGTTCGCCTAGGGCGCCGCGCTCATGCGGCGCCTGCCAACCGCCGGCGCATCACGCCGGCGAAACGGGAGAACTTTGTCATGGAAACGCTGCTGACGGTCATCGTGACCTGGCTTTCGATCAATTTCGGCTTACCGGCGACGCACGAGCTTCCCAGCGTGGAGCTCGTGCCGCCGGCAAAAATGGCGGCGGTGCGCTTCCGCGGCCTCGCGTCGGACCGGCAACCGAATGCGGCGATCGAGGCCGGCCGCGCGGCGCCGCCCGAGTTCGGGCAGGAAGTCTACGCCCTCTACGACACGCAGCGCCGCATCATCTATCTGCATGAAGACTGGTCGAGCAGCCGCCCGGCCGACGTCTCCGTGCTGGTGCACGAGATGGTGCATCACCTGCAGACTGCGGCGGATGAAAAATTCGCCTGTCCGCAGGAGCGCGAGAAGGACGCCTACAAGGCGCAGCGCGAATGGCTCGCCATGTTCGGCCGCTCGCTCGAGCAGGAATTCGAGATCGACGGAATGACGGTGCTCGTGCGCACGAATTGCGGATTTTGAAGGCCGCCTCCCTAGGGCCTTCGGCGCGCCGCTCCGTTTCGCGGCGCGCTTTTTACTGCCATGCTGTGCGGATCACCGCCTCGATATCGACCTTTCTTCCCCCGCCGGCGTCGAGCGAGCGGATGCCGGCATCGAGATCGGCGCGAAGCGCCCGCAGCTTCTCGACATGCGCCAGCAGCTCGCGGCCGATCTTCTCCTGATCGGGCTCGGAGAGCCGCTCCACTTCCTCGATGGCGCGCTGCAAGGTCCTGATCATAAAAACAATATCGCCCTTACGGCGGGCAGGCACAAGGCCGGTCATTCCGCGATGGTATCTCCGTTTCCTTTTGACCTCATCCTGAGGAGCCGCGCGAAGCGCGGCGTCTCGAAGGATGAGGCCAAAAACCTCGCCCTTCGAGACGGGCCTTCGGCCCTCCTCAGGGCGAGGTTTTCAACCTGAGACATTACTCGTCCCGCCGAAAGCACGCTTCCCCTACTCCGGCAGCCCCGCCTGCCTCAGCCGCGCGCGGTGCAGCTCGTTCAGTTCCTTGTTCTGGAACGGGATGACGTAGCTGCCGAGCCGGAAGTGCGGCTCGAGCCGCACTACCTCCGCCGCCACCTTGCGCGCCTCCGCGTGCTCGCCCGCGGCCGTGTGCGCGGCGGCGAGATAACGGAGCGTCGAGGTGAAGCCCGGGTTCTCCGTCGCCGAGAGCTTGCCCCACTTCACCGCCTCGTCGTAGCGGCCGGCGATGTAGTGGCCGAGCCCCATCGCGAGGTGGCAATAGAAGCGCCCGCGGTCGAGCGGCGACAGCTTCAGCGCCTGCTCCGCGCGGCGGATCGCCTCCTCGCCGTTGCCGCGATAGCTCTGCGTGAAGCTGCCGAGCACCCAGGCGATCGGCCCGTTCGGGCACGCCTGCACGGCGCTTTCGAGGAAAAGCTCGCCGCTGTCGTAGTCGCGCTGCAACACCGATTTCAGGTGCCCATAGCTCGCGAGCGCAAGCGCGTTCTGCGGGTCGAGATCGATCGCCCGCGACGACATCTGCGCCGCGATCATCCAGTCCTTGATCGGCTCCTTCGACCAGCCCTGGCGGATCAGGATCGAGCGCCACCAGCCTGCCCAGGCGTAAGGCAGCGCGAAGCCCGGCTCCTTGTCGATCGCAAGCTGGAAGAACTCGCCGGCACGGCCGAACGTGGCGTCGCGATGCACGTGGTCGAGGCCCTGCAACACGTAGTCGTAGGCCGAAAGCGTTTCCGGGCGCTTGCGCAGCGCGCGCTTCAGCTCGGCGGCGCGGATATAGGGCGCGACGCGGCCGGCGAAGCTTGCGGTGTAGCTGTCCTGGATGTCGAAGAGATCGCCGAGCGGCGCCTCCGTGCGGTCGGTCCAGAGCGCCGTGCCGCTCTCCGCGTCGCAGAGCTCGACAAAGATGCGCAGCCGCTTGCCCGAGCGCTGCACGCTGCCGCTCACTACGTAGCGCACGCCGAGCGCGCGGCCGACCTCGCGCGGGTCCGGCTCCTTGCCGCGGAAGGCGAGCGTCGAGCCGCGCGAGATCACGAACAGCTCGTGCAGGCTGCCGAGCGAGACGATGATGTCCTCCACGATGCCGTCGCCGAAATAGTCGCTGAACTCGTCGGCGCCCGCGCTGCGGAACGGCAGCACGGCGATCGACGGCAGCTCGTCCGCGGCGGCGCGCGGCGAGGCGCCGTTCATCCCCGGCAGCTCGATCGCGGCGGCCGCCGGCCGCCGGATCTCCTCGACGATCGCCCTGGTGCTCGCATCCGGCTCGGTCTTCAGCTCGGCGCGCAAGAGCTCCGTGAGCCGGTCGAACTCGCGCAGCGCCTCCGCCTTGCGCCCCGCCGCCGCGAGCGCGCGGATCGCAAGCCGGTGCGCGTCCTCGCGCAGGTTGTCGACGGAGGTGGCACGCCGCGCGGCTCTGAGCGCGGCTTCCGCATCGCCCTCCTGCAACTCGATCTCGGCGAGCCGGATCAGCGCATTGACGAGCAGGCTTTCGAGCCGCGAACGCTGCGTCCGCAGCCACTCCGCCCACGCCTCCTCCGGGATGGAGACATCGGCCATGAACGTGTCGCGATAGAGCGCGGCCGCTTGCGTGAGCGAAGCGCGCGTGTTCTCCGCGACGAGCTTTTCGAACCGGGCGACGTCGCTCTCGATCCCGCGCGTATGCAGCACGACCCGCACGTCGTCCGCCGCCAGCACGTCGTCGCCGAGCACCGCGCGCAGCCGCGACAGCGCCTTGCGCAGGTTCTGCCGCGCCTGCACGTCGAAGTGCGAACCCCAGAGCAGCGTCGTCAGCCGGTCGCGCGCCGCCTCGCCCATGCAGGCGAGATAGGCGACAAGCGCGCAAAGTTTTTTGCTGCCGAGATCGACCGGGCCGTCCGGCCCGCTCAGTTGAAAGCGGCCGAGCAGCGAAAGCTGCAGTCGATGCGATGCCCGCGCGGCGGCCTTGGCGGCCGCCGGGTTGGAAGAGTCGGAAGTCTTGCCCGAAGCCGAAACGCGAACCGGCATGGCTGCGGCGCCGCTCTCTCTAGCCCCGCCCAGAAGGCGTAAAAAGATACCGTGGCCCTTGGGGCAAGTCGAATCAGCGCGAATTCACGCGCTTTTCACGCTGCTTTCCCGCGCGCTTTCACGGCGGAAGACCGCCGTGCCCGCGAACCTCCGGCCGGTTTCCGCACCCCGCGGCAACCGGACAACGGAGGAAATCATGCACACGCAACTTCACTCCCGCATGACGGCGCTGCGCGCCCTCGCCGCCGTCGGCGCCATCGCGCTTTTCCTGGCCGCCCAGTCGGCCGGCGCCCAGGAGAACACCGACGCGTTCGTCGAATCCCAGTTCGCGGCCATGCCGGCGCAGCCGCTGATGGGCCCTGCAACCCCCGCCAACCATGCAACGACATCCTTCGACTCGGTCGAACTCGACGAAGAAGCCGAAGGCACGACCGGCACAACCGCCGAAGCAAGCCCGCCTGCCTGTGCGTTCGTCTCGACGGCGCTCGAGCTCGAAGGCTGCATCCCGCCGCTCCCCGACGCGGAGTGAGCCATCCACAGACTTTCTCACGGGAGATTGGAACGATGACGGAGATCCTTGGCGGCTTCGCGTTCCTGCTGCTGCTCGCGGCCCAGGTCTTTGCCGTCGCCGTGCTCAACGGCCGCAGCTACAGCCGCGACGGGAGAGACAAGTGCAACGCCGGCGCGGCCGCGCGCCGGCGCCCGGCAGGCGTTCTCAATTCGATGACGCCGGTCGAACGCTACGTCGATCAATGCCGCACCCAGCGCTCGCGCTATCTCGCTGCGCTGTTCCGGCAGGCAAGTCCGGACTAGCGGACGGCGGGAGCCTGAAACGAAGCAAACGGGCCGGGGAACGCGCCCCGGCCCGCTTGGCGGCATCAGGCTTACTTGCCCTTGTTCGCGAGCCACGCCCGCATCAGGGCGATCTCGCCCTCCTGCGCCTTCACGATCTCCTCGGCGAGCTTACGGACCTCCGGGTCCTTGCCGAACGCGATCACGATCTTCGCCATGTCGATCGCGCCCTGATGATGCGGAATCATGCCGCGCACGAAATCGGCGTCCGCATCGCCGCTATAGGCAATCGCCATGTCGCGATGCATTTTTTCGTTGGCGGCGCGAAAGGCGAGGCTCGACGCGCTTTCATCGGCGCTGCGGGCCGCCGGCGCGGCACCATGGCCATGCCCGCCGCCATGCTGCATGCCGCCCTTGTCATGCATGCTTGCGTGCATTCCGCCGGGCATGTCGTGGCCGCCGCCGTGCATCGGTCCGTGCTGCATCGATTGCGCGACGGCAGCACCGCCGACCGTAACGCCGCCGGCGACGGCAAGCGCGAGAAAGAGGGTCTTCCTGTTCGACATTGTCTTCTCCGAATGTGGTTCGAGAACCGCGGGCGTGCGCCCGCACCGCTTCGACGAAACGAAGCGACGAGATTTTCCGTTCAGAGAAGATCGCGCGGGGGCGGATCGGCGCGCATGATCTCGCCGGGCGCGAGCGCCGCATCGAGCGGCGCGCCGAACGCACCCGCCAACGTGAGCCGCGAAGGCTCGAGCGCGCCCGGTCCCGCCACCGCATGACCAAGGCAGCAGGCGAAGATCGGCGGGTCCGAATGAGTCACGTCATCGGGCGATTCCGGCGCTTCCGCCATACCCGCGTCATGCGCATACGCGGAGCCATGTCCCCCCGGCGCATGATGCAAGTCCCCCGCATCGGCCTGGACCGGCGCGAGCGCCGCGTGCCCCCGGCACGGCTCGGCGAATGCCGGCAGGCTGGCCGCCGCCGCAAAGGATCCCGCCTGCGCCGCGACGGCGAGCGCCACCACCAGTTTGCGGAGCGGGACCCAAAATTCCATCGTTTCAATTACACCGCGGATGCCCGCGGGAGCACGTTACGTTTTGGCAATGTGCGCGGAAGAAGCGGCTGAAATCAGGCGACGCGCGCGTCGTCCGGCACAAGGCGGACAACCGGTGCAGGGTCGCGCGGATGCGGCCGGTAGAGCGCCCGCCTGTCAGGCACCGGCACGAACGTATCGCCGAGCCCGACCATCGTCTCTGCCGCGCCGAGAATGAGATAGCCGTCCTCCGCCGTCACCCGGCGGATGCGCGCGAGCACGTCGATCTTCGTCGGCTGGTCGAAATAGATCAGCACATTGCGGCAGAACACGATGTCGAACTGCCCGAGCGCGGAGAAATTCGACAGGAGATTGAGCTGGCGGAACTGCACCATGTTGCGCAGCCGGTCCTTGATCCGCCATTCGCCCTTGATCTGGTCGAAGTGGTGCATCAGGAGCTGGATCGGCAGGCCGCGCTGCACCTCGAACTGGCTGTAGATTCCGCCTCGCGCCTGTTCAAGCGCGTCATTGGAGATGTCCGTCGCCACGATGTCGATCCGCCAGCCCGCGAACTCCGGCCGGTCGGCGATCATCATCGCGACCGAATAGGGCTCCTGCCCCGTCGAGGCGGCGGCCGACCAGATGCGGATCTGCCGCACCGGCTCGCGGCGCTTCAGCAGATCCGGCAGCACCGTGTCGCGCAGACGGTCGAACGGTATCTTGTCGCGGAAGAACAACGACTCGTTGTTCATCATCGCTTCGATCACTTCGGTCTTCAGCGCCGCGGATGCGCCGGTCTGCAGCGCCTGCACGAGGTTCGCCACGTCAGAAAGGCCGTTGCGCCGCGCGACCGGCAAGAGCCGGCTTTGCACGAGATATTCCTTCTCCTGCGCGAGCACGAAGCCCGACCGCTCCTTCAGGAAGCGGCAGAGGAAACCGTAGTCGGCGGCATTCATCGCGCGTCTCCCGCCACCAGTCGGGCGATCCGCGCCGCAAGCTGCGGCAGCGGCAGCACGTCGGCGCACACGCCCGCCTCGGCGACCGTGCCCGGCATGCCCCATACGACACTCGTCGATTCGTCCTGCGCGATCACGGTGCCGCCCGCGGCGGCGATGCGGGCCGCGCCATCGGCGCCGTCGCTGCCCATGCCGGTGAGGACGAGCGCCAGCGTCGCCGCCCCGAACACCTCGGCCGCACTCGCAAACAGCGGGTCGACCGACGGCTTGCAGAAATGCACCGGCGGCCCGTCGTCGACGACGATCGCCGCCTCGTCGTCCCTGCGCGCAATCCGCATATGCCGCGCGCCGGGAGCGACATAGAGCATGCCGGGCCGCAGCGGCTCGCCGTCCACGCCCTCATGCGCCGGCCGCGCGGCCGCGCGGCCGAGATGCTCGGCAAGGATGGTCGTGAAGGTCGGCGGCATGTGCTGCGTGATCAGCACCGGCAGCTTCGCCAGGGCCGGTCCCAGTCCCAGCAGCAGCACCTGCAGCGCCTGCGGCCCGCCCGTGGAGCTGCCGATCACCAGCACGCGCGGCAGCACCTTGGAGACCGGCCGCAGCTTGAACGGCGCCGGCTTCTCTTCTGCCACCGCGGGTGCGGCGGCGCGCGCGTAAGCCGCGCTCGCCCGCGCCTTCTGCCGGCGGCCGAGCGTGCGGATGCGCTGCACGAGCTCGCGCCGGAACACCGGCGACGTGGTGATCTCGCGGTTGGTCTCCGGCTTGCTGACGTAGTCGGCCGCGCCGAGCGACAGCGCCTTGATGCCGACTTCCGCGTTGCGCCGCGTGACCGTGGAGGAAATGATCACCGTGACGCCGGGCTTCTTTTCCAGTAGCCGCGGCAGCGTCGCCAGCCCGTCCAGCACCGGCATTTCGATATCGAGCACGACCACGTCCGGGTCGACGCGGTTGAAGCTCTCCAGCGCCTCGTGGCCGTTGCGGTGGGCGCTGACCACCTGCATGTCCGGCTCTTCCGACAGCCAGCGCGTGACAAGACCGCGGAAGACGACGGCGTCGTCGACCACCATCACCCGGATCATGGGGTCCGGGGCGATCTGCAAAAGGGCGGCGGCCTGCGGCATGGTACGCAACGCTGCTGGGAGGAACGCGGAACGGACGCCGTCCCGCGCGGACCGGGCTCAGATCAGACCGACTTCCTGGAATTTCGCCTCGACGATTTCCTTGTCGAACGGCTTCATGATGTATTCGTCGGCGCCCGCGTGCATCGCGCGGGCGATATGCGCGAGGTCGTTCTCCGTCGTGCAGAAGACGACCTTCGGCTTGTCGCCGCCCGGCATTGCGCGCAGCGCGCGCAGGAATTCGTAGCCGTCCATGACCGGCATGTTCCAGTCGAGCAGGATCGCGTCCGGCATTTCCTTCACGCATTCGTCGAGCGCCTGCCGTCCGTCGGCGGCTTCGGTGACCTTGAAGGCGAAGCCTTCGAGGATCCGGCGGGCGACCTTCCGGATGACGCTCGAGTCGTCGATGATCAGACAACGTTTCATCTTCGGAACTCCCTGTTTCCGCAGTTCATGCAGCCACTGATTCAGAATGCAGATCGAGGCTGCGGTCGACGTCGAGCGCGACCAGCAGCCGGCCTTCCAGCCGGTGCACGCCGAGGGCGAGCCGCGCCCACGACGGATCGAGATTGACCGGTACCGCTTCGAACGTGGACGACGACAGCCTCATCACCTCGCCGACCTGATCGACCAACAGACCGTAAAATTCGCCGTCGCGTTCGATGCCGATCGCCATGCATTGGTCGCCCGGTCCGCGCGGCGGCAGACCGAGGCGGCGGCGCATGTCGATCGCCGTGACGATCCGGCCGCGCAGATTGAGCACGCCGGCGACCTCCGGCGCCGCCAGCGGCACCCGCGTGATCCGCTCCGGAATGAAGACGTCGAGCACGCGCGCGATCGGCAGCCCGAACAACTGCCCGCAGACCGTCGCGGTGACGTATTCGATCTCGGTATCGGCGTGGTGCATCGTCATGCTGCCGTTGCCCAGTCGAGACGCGGTTCCTTGAGCGCGGCAAGCAGGCCGCCGCGGTCGAACTTGGCGATATAGTGATTGAAGCCGGCCTGTTTGCCGCGCTCGATCGCCGCCGCCGAGTGAACGGACGACAGGGCGATGAGCCGCAGCTTCGCCGTGCGCGGATCGGCGCGCAGTTGCGCGGCCAGTTCGTAGCCGGACATCCCCGGCATCTCGATGTCGCAGATGATGCAGTCAAAGCGGGGATCGCGTTCCAGAATCGACAGCGCCTCGGCGCCGCTCGCCGCCATCTTCAGCTCGTGTCCGGCCGCCTTCAGCACCGGCGCCAGCATGTTGCGGAAGAACGCGGAGTCGTCGACGAGCAGCACGCGCTGCGTGCGGCTTTCCAGGCTCGTCTCCGAACGGTGCAGCCAGTCTTCGTAGGCGAGCGGCAGATAGTGCGCGACGTCGATGATCTCGGTCGCGCGCCCGTCGATGATCGCCGAGCCGAGCACGCCGGGCGTCCGGCTGCCGATCTTGATGTCGAGGCGGCTTTCCACGATGTCGACGATCTCGTCGACGGCAAGCCCCATCGAGCGGTCCTTGTCGATGAAGACGAGCAGCGGCTGCACGCCTTCGCCGCGCATCTGCACCGCCGCGTTGACCGGCAGGAGCGGCATCAGCCCGCCGCGGTACTGCACCACGTGGCGGCCGTTGGAAATCTCGATCTGCCGCGCGTCGAGCTCCTCGAGCCGCGTCACCAGCGAGATCGGCACGGCCTTCGGCTCGCGCGACCCCGCGCGGAACACGAGGAGCGGCACCGGCGCTTCGCCTTCGATCGCCGGCGCGCGCTCCGCCGGCTGCTCCTGCGCGATGCTCGTCTCGGCATTGCCGCCGACGGCGGCACTGAGCCCGTTCGGGTCGAGGATGACGATCACCGAGCCGTCGCCGAGGATCGTATTGCCGGAGAAGATGCGGATGTCGCGCAGGAACGCCGACATCGGCTTCACGACGATCTCCTCCGTGTGCAGCACCTGGTCGACGACGACGCCGAAACGCCGCCCGCCCACCTGCATCATCACGACGAAGCGGACGTCCGCCTCTCCGCGCGTCTCCTCGAGCTTCAGGAGCGTGCCGAGCGACGCGACGGGGAAGAGATGATCGCGGAGCCGCAGCACGGCGGCGTCCTTGATCCGCTCGATCCGGTGCTCGGCGTCGCCGCCGACGCGCACCAGCTCCACGACGGCGATCTGCGGGATGGCGAAGCGCTCCCCGGCGACGTCGACGATCAGCGCAGGCACGATGGCGAGCGTCAGCGGAATCTTGATGCGGAACGTGGTGCTCTTGCCGGGCACCGACTTGATCTCGATCGTGCCGCCGATCTGGTCGATGTTGCTCTTGACCACGTCCATGCCGACGCCGCGGCCGGACACCGACGTCACCGACCGCGCGGTCGAGAAGCCCGGCGCCAGGATGAACCGGTAGGTCTGCGAATCCGTCAGCGTCTCCGCGTCCGCGGCGCTGACGAGGCCGAGGCGGATCGCCCGCTCGCGGATGCGCTCGACGTCGAGGCCGCGGCCGTCGTCGGAGATCTCGACGATGACCAGCCCGCCTTCATGGAAGGCGGAAAGACGGATGGTGCCGTGCTCGGGCTTGCCGGCGGCGGCGCGCTCTTCCGGCGGCTCGATGCCGTGGTCCGCGGAGTTGCGCACCATGTGCGCGAGCGGGTCCTTGATGTGTTCGAGGAGCTGCCGGTCGAGCTCGGTATCCTCGCCGCGCATCACGATCTCGATCTTCTTGCCGAGCTCGCCGGAGAGGTCGCGCACGATGCGCGGCAGCTTCGCCCACGCATTGCCGATCGGCTGCATGCGGGTCTTCATGACCCCTTCCTGCAGCTCGCCGGTGATGTTCGACAGGCGCTGGAACGGCGCATTCAGTTCGGCGCTCTCGCTCCGGCGCGTGACCTCGAGGAGCTGGTTGCGCGTCAGCACCAGCTCCGAGACCATCGTCATCAGGCGTTCGAGCGTGTCGACCTGCACCCGCAGCGTCTGCGCGCGGTGCGCGCCGTCGCGGCGGTCTTCATCGCGGCGGTCGGGAGGCATCCGCCGCTCCGGCTCGTCGGAAATGTCTTTCAGCGGCTCGGGGCCGGGCGTCTCGCGGAACGCGCGCTCGAGTTCGTCGAGCGGGACCTCGCCCGGGCGCAGCGGCCGCTCCAGCACCTGATAGGCGAGCGTGCCGACTTCCCTGCTGGCTTCCGGCAACGGCTCGGCGCTTTCGGCCCTGCGCTCGAGCTCATGGATCAGATCGGCATCGCTGCCGTAGGGCTCCTTCTCGTGGCGGTCGAGCTCGGCGAGGATTTCCTTGATGCGGTCGATGACGGTGAGAATGAGCGAGACGGCGTCCTCGGTCACGGGCATGCCGTCGCGGAACTTGCCCATCAGCGTCTCGGCGGCGTGCGTCAGCGCCTCGAGCCGCGGCAGGCCGAGGAAGCCGCAGGTGCCCTTGATCGTGTGGACGAGCCGGAAGATGCGGCCGAGGAGCTCCGCGTTGTTCGGCTCCTGCTCGAATCGCACGAGCTCGACGTCGACGACGTCGAGGCTTTCGTTCGCTTCGGTGAGGAATTCCCGCAGCAGTTCGTTCATGGCCCGGCCGCTCGCACGCACGCGGCCGGCGCCCGCCGGGGCCCGGTCGCTTCGCTTGCAGTCTCGGCCGGATTCTGGGGCTTGGAGCGTTAAGATACGCTAAAGTCGCTCGCATACAGGCGGCAAAGAAACCCCCGAAAAATCGGGATTACGCCGCGGTCAGGACGATGCTTTCCGGCCCCGCCTCGATCTTCACCTGCATGCCCACGTGCCGCGCCAGAAGCCCCGCATAGTGCGGCTGGATCGCATGCGCATCGATGCCGTCGCCCGACGGCTGGTTCAGGAGCGCCTCCACCGTGGGCTGCAGCTTGGCGTTGGTGCCGGCGGAAGTCAGCCGGAAGCCCATGCCTTCGCCCTCGCCCACCGGATCGACCGTGAGCGTGCCGCCGCGCGGGATCGTGCCGGCCGCAATCAGCAGCAGGTTGAGGAGAAGCTTCACCCGGTTCTTCGGCAAGAGCGCCCGCGGCAGGTTCCAGACCAGCTTGAGGCGGTCGTCGGTGAGGAATCCGCGGGCGACGCCCTCAGCGTCGCCAAGATCGAGCTGTACCCCGGCCGAGCCCGCCGCCCCGAACGCGATGCGCGCGAACTGCAGCCGCGCCGACGCCTGCGTCGCGCTCTTGCGGATCAGATCGAGCGCGCTCTGCTTCATCGCCTCGTCCTTCTCCTCCTCGAACACTTCGAGGCCGTTGACGATGGCGCCCACCGGGCTGATCACGTCGTGACAGACGCGCGAGCACAGCAGTGCCGCGAGATCGAGGGCTTCGAGGGGCTTTGCATCGGACATCGGGAATCCGCTCGCTCGTTTCGAATCGAATCACGCCGCATTGGTCGAGACGGCAGCGTGTGATACACCGCCCGCCCACGGCTGGCCAATAGCGGGGACCGATGACGACAAGACAGCACACAGCCGGACGCGGGGAGCTGTCGCGTTTGTTCGCGCCCGTTGCCGATCTTGCGAGCAGCGCCGGCGCGCGCATCCTGGAAATTGCCGCCAGAGGCGAGCCGCCGCGCACCAAGCCCGATGCGAGCCCGGTGACCGCCGCCGATGAGATCGCCGAATCGATTCTGCTCGAGGGCCTGGCGAAGATTCTTCCCGGCGTCCCCGTGGTCGCCGAGGAATCGGTCTCGCGGCAGGCGCCCGTCGCGCCCGCTTCCACGTACCTCCTCGTCGATCCGGTCGACGGCACGCGCGAGATGATCGCCGGCCGTGCCGAGTACACGGTCAATGTCGCGCTCGTCGAAGATCACGCGCCGGTTTTCGGCGTGATCTACGCGCCGGCGCTCAAGGCACTCTATGCCGGCGGCGATGGCGCCGCCCGGCGCGCCGCGCTCGCGCCGGGCGCCCGCTTCGATCGCAATTCGCTTTCTCCCATTCATACGCGCCCCCGTCCCGCGCGGCTCGTGGCGCTCGTCAGCCGCTCGCATCCCGATGCCGCCAGCGACCGGTTCCTTGCCGGGTTTCCGCTGGAGAAAAAAATTCCGCTCGGCTCGTCGCTGAAGTTCGCCCGCCTCGCCGAAGGCGAAGCCGACGTCTATGCGCGGCTCGCGACCGTCAATGAATGGGATATTGCCGCGGGCCACGCCCTGCTCGCCGCCGCCGGCGGCGCCGTCACCGCGCCCGACGGCAGCCCGCTCGCCTATGGGACGCGCGGGAACGATTTTCGCGTGAACGGATTCGTCGCCTGGGGCGCCGCCCCAGCCTAGTCAGTGTACGAGCGTCCGCCGCACCAGCGGCCAGGCGGCACGCGCGGCCTCGGACATGGCAATGGGCGCCGCGACAAACGCATCGCGATGCTCCGGCCGCTGGAACAGGAACAGGTGCCCCTCGTGCACGACGAAGATCGCCGGATGCCCGGGCACCGGCGCGCCGCGCGTGAGCGCGATCGGATCGTAACCGCCGAACGCCGGCACATAGGCGTCCGGCCGCTCCTGGAAGGCGGCGCGATTGGCCTCGCTCGCAAAGCGCCAGAAGAAGCCGCCGAAGCGCAGCTCGTGTTGCTCCGATCCCCCGCGCGGCTCCCCGTCGAGGAAATAGCTCACCGGATCGAACCCGTAGAGCGCAACCCCCGCGCGCGGATCGGCAACGACGAGTTCATTCGTGACCGAACCCGCGGCCGGCTGCGCCGCCGCCAGGAAAAAGGCGGCAAAGGCGGCGAGCGCCGCGCGCACAGCCTTGTTCCCTTCAGCCTGCATGCAAGTTCCCTCCCCCGCGGGATTCCGGGCGGACGCCTGACGCCGCTTGAATGCTAACGTTTTCCGGTATGTGGGCGCTTAAATCCCGCCGCCATTCTTCGGCCACTCGGGTCGGCATTCGTTAACCAAACGCAAACGCTCGCGTCCGACACTCTGCCGACGCACCCCTTCCCGTTCTGGAACTTCCGGAGACTTCGATGTCGCCGTTCCGTGCTGTTCTGCTGACCGTTGCGCTCTTCCTTACCGCCGCCCTGCCCGCCCGCGCGCAGGGTCCCGCCTACGCCAGCCCCAACCCTAATCCCAATCCCGGCTCCAACACTTACTCGTCGAACGAGATCCTCGACGCCGGCCACCGCTTCTTCGGCACCGTGTCGCGCGACCTTGCGCTGCTCGTGGAACGGGCGGCCCGCCAATGGGGCGAGCCGAACGGCTACATCCTCGGCCAGGAAGCCTCGGGCGCGGTGACGCTCGGCCTCCGCTATGGCGAAGGGGTGTTGTACACGCGCAACGCCGGCAACAGAAAACTCTATTGGCAGGGTCCGAGCATCGGCTTCGACATGGGCGGCGACGGCGCGCGCACCATGATGCTCGTCTACAACCTCTACAGCGTCGACGAACTGTACCGGCGCTTTGGTGGAATCTCAGGCTCTGCCTATTTGGTCGGCGGCCTCGGCATGACGGCGCTGAATGCCGGCCGCACGGTGGTCGTACCCATTCGTTCCGGGGTCGGCGTGCGCCTCGGCGCCAATATCGGCTATCTGAAGTTCACCGAGACCGCGACCTGGAATCCATTTTAAGTTTAAGTCCGCGCAACGACAGGGGCATTTCCGCCGGCGACGGTCCGCCGGCCGCAGCCGTTGTCTGCATCCGACTGTTCCGGCAAATTCATGGCGGCGCTTGCATGTTAATCCGTCCGCGTTGCTGGCAATTCGTCCCCTGCCGTGCCATGAATCAATGACCCTGCAATAACCATCCCGACGGAGAGGTTTGCGGCATGATCGAAGCGATCATGTTCTTTGCCCTCGGCTTTCTCGCCGCGAGCCTGATCGCGCTCGTGCTGCTGTCCGCCGTGTGGCACCGCGCCGTCCGGCTGACCACGCGGCGCATCGAAGGCGCCATCCCCGTTTCCATGGCGGAAATCCAGGCCGACAAGGATCAGTTGCGCGCCGAGTTCGCCATGTCGACGCGCCGCCTGGAGACGAGCGTCGAGCAATTGAAGCTCAAGACGACGGAGCAGCTCGCCGAGATCGGCCGCAAGAGCGAGACGATCCGCCTGCTCAAGGCCGAGGTGGAGGAAAAGGCCGCCGCGATCACCGCGCTGGAAGCGCAGGAACGCACATTGCGCGACCGGCTGCGCAGCACCGAGGAAGAGCTTTCGGTCAAGGCCAAGGCGCTGCACGAAGCCGAGGCGGAGCTTTCCTCCAAGACCAACCAGATCGCGCAACTGAACCATTCGCTCGGCGACAAGACGCTGGAAGCGGAAAGCAGCCGCGTCGAGATCATCGCGCTGGAAACCCAGTGCACCGCCCTCAAGAGCTGCATCAGCGAACTGGAAGGCGAAGTCTCCGCCACCGAAGTACGGCTCGCCGAGGAGCGCAGCAACGCCGAAACGCTCACCCGCACGCTCACCGGCGAGCGCGAGAAGATCGAGAGCCTGAACGGCCGCATCGCCGAGCTGGAGGGCCTGCTCGCAGCGGGCCGCGCGGAAGCCGAGGAATTGTCGCGCACGGTGATGAATCTCGAAGAGGGCGCACGCCGGCAGGCGGGCCTTGCCGCCCAGCGCGAGAAGGATCTCCTCGCCGTCATCGCCGGACACGAGGAATCGCTCGCCATTGCCGCGAAGAACCTCGAGGAGAGCAAGGCGGAGAACGTCTCCATGAACCGCCAGATCGACGAAGCGTCGCGCTCCTACACCGCGACGATCGAGCATCTGAAGGCGGAGAAGGCGCAGCTCGAAGGCGCGCTCGCCCAGTTGCGCGACGACCGCGAGCAGTTGCAGCACGAGGTCGCCGCCCTCAAGCACGAGGCCGAAGTGGCCTGGAACAACGAGCGGATCGACAGCGCGCTCCTGCGCGAGCGCATCAACGACGTGGCGGCCGAAGTCGCCCGCCTTGCCGCCAATCTCGAGGGCTCGGACTCGCCGATCGAGCGCATCCTCAGCGAAGCGCCGCCCTCCGCGCCGCGTGAGAACGGGCCGACCCGCGTTGCCGGCACGCTGGAAGCGCCGGCGGGCGAGCGCCCGCTTTCGCTCGCCGAGCGCATCCGCGCGCTGCAGACGCGCTCGGACCGCAACTAGAGCGGGATGAAGTCAGGTCGGGCCGTTCGTTGCTGTCATTGCGAGGCGCGTAGCGCCGAAGCAATCCAGTCTATCGGCGTCTGGATTGCTTCGCTTCGCTCGCAATGACGCCGAATGCTTTCACCGGAAGCAGTCGCACCCGAAGCGGAAACGACCGGCTATCTCCGTCTGAAAGTCAGTTCGGGATTGATGATGCACGTATCCGCGAAGCTGTTCCGGCTCTGCAGGCACTGCGCTAGCGTGTTGAACCGGCAGAGCGTCGATCCGCCGCCGGAACGGAATCCGCCGGCCTCCAGCAGGCAGTAGCGATAGACCGGCGCCTTCTGCTGCTGCGCCATGGCCGTGGCCTGCATGCCGAGAATGCCGGCAACGAGTGCACCGGCGAAAACCAGGGTCTTCATGGTGGTCTCCTCGTTTTGGTGATTGCAATAATTTAGACGCGCGCGCGGACCCGCACCAATCACCGTTTCGCGCATACTTGCGTCGAACGGAAGCGGCCTACCGGTCCTTGCCTTCCAGGTGCGCCGCCATCTCCTTTTCCCAGCTCTCGACCATTCTGTCGGTCTGTCCCTTCAGGCGGGTGAGGCCCTTGCGCACGCGGTCCCGCATGGCTCTCGAGATCTCTTCGCCGCCCGCAAGAAGGGGCGCGAACAATTTCTCCCCGCGCGCTATCCAGTCGTGCAGCTCATTCAGGGAAGCATGAAGTTTCCGGTCGCGAGCGGCCTTCGTTTTCGCCTTTCTCTTCCTGACCTTTTGCCGCTTCTTCATTGCGCCTCTCCAGCCTGGCGGAGAACAACAAGGATGACGTAGCGTTCACCGGCACATGACGGCAACTTTACGCCGGAGCGTTGCCCGCAGATTCTTCCTTCCAGTTGGGGACTGCGGTTTGATTGAAGTCAAGTGTGCACCGCTCTGGAATGAGTCAGTCTTACGACGAGCATGATCGCGGAACGCTCCCGACGCGAGCAAGATACGAAAATGAAGCATCCGCTTCTCGAATTCGACCGCCGCCCCTCGGCCGCGGCGTTCATGCTGAAGGCATTCTATCCCTCCCCGGGGCTGCGCGCGTCCGAAGGATTTCCGCCGATTGCGGCGCGCTGGCGCGGGCATCGCGTGGACCGGAATGAACTGCGGGATTTCTCGGCGCTGACCGGTCTGCATGCCGACGGTTCGCTGCCGATCCTGTATCCGCACGCGTTCGGCTTCCGCTTGCCGATGGTGATCCTTACCCATCCCGCGTTCCCGCTCCCGATCTGGAGCGTGCTGCAGATCCGCAATCGTCTGCTGCAGCATCAGCCTATTTCCCCGACTGCGACGATGGACCTTGAGACGCGCGTCACCGGCCACCGCATCCTGGAAAAGGGCGCCGAGGTCGATCTGCATACGACGGTGACGGCCGACGGCGCGCGGGCGTGGGAGAGCCTGAATACGTTCTACTATCGGGGCCGTTTTGGCGAGCCGACGCAGGCTTCACCGGGCAGGGAAGCGCCGCCAAAACCTGCAACGGTCATTTCCCGATGGCGTTTGCCTTCCCGAGTCGGCTGGCAGTTCGCCCGGATGACCGGAGACTATAACGGCGTCCACCGGTGGAACTGGTACGCGCGTCTGTTTGGATTTCGCAAGGCGTTCTTCCACTCGCAGATGATCGCGGGGCAATGCCTGGCCCGCCTTCCGTCGCCCGGCCGGGATCGTCCGCAACGCCTCGATCTCTGGCTCAAGGGCCCCGTCTATTTCGGCTCGGAAGTGACCCTCTATGCCGACGTCCGCGAAGCCGCGACGGAATTCGCCGCGGTGCCCGACGGCGACGAGCGGCCGGCCCTGCTGGGTTGCTGGGCCGTGACGCGTCCGCAGGATCGATTGCCGGACGCGCTTTCGAGCGATTGAAGCTGCAGTCGAAATCTGGCGCGCCGTACATAATAAAAATGCGAACTCCCATGTAATTAAGATATCACGCAGACGAATTGGCCTGCGGCGAAGATGCAATCCAGTTCGCCAACGGCCCTTCCAGGACTTCGATGGGCCGATAACCATTGGTGAGCAAGGCAAAGCCGCGATCGTCGCGGACCAGGACCGTGGGGAAACCATGCACGCCCATTGAACGCGCCCAGTGGAAGTCCGCGGCGGTTTCAGCGCGGGTTTCGGCATCATCATAGGCGGCAAGGAACGCATCGCGATCGATGCCGACCTCCGCCGCCGGAACGGCAAAAGAATTCGGATCGTGTGGATCGCGGTTGTGCGTATAAAAGCCGGCCTGAATGAGCGGCATGTAGACCCATTCGGCACCGGGTTTCAGGCGCCGCACGGTGACGAGCGCGCGACAGGCCTTTTCCGTGTCGTAAATCCAGGGGCCGCGGTCGAGTATATCGAGTGAAAACTCCTGCCCTGTGCGCTGGCCGATCTCGATCCAGTGGGCGCGCAGGAATTTGCGGTATTCGCCTTCGACGACATAGTCATTGCCCGGATGCAGACCGCCCATTTTCAGGGTTATGGTCATTTCATGCTTGTGCCGAGCATAGAGTCCCTGAATGACAGGCGCGAAGCCGAAGCACCAGGAACACATGGGATCGCCGATATAGATCAATTCCGGTTTCATGCGCCTTTCCTTGCCAACCATGCCGAAAGGTCAAGTTCATATAGACCCGCGCGGAGTTGGTGCTTGATTTGGGTCAGATCGCCACGCTGGCCGTCGAATTGGCGTGCCGCTCCCCGCGAGGATCAGCGACGAACCAAAGGCGCAGGATGACGCCGCGGCCATCGCCGCGCTGCATCTGGCCGTCGCCGGTGCGCCCGAAGATCATGTCTCGACATCGCAGGTCTCTGCGAATCTCGTCCGTGGCGGTCAACCCGCCCGGCTCTCTTCAGGGGAGTTGCGGGGCTTCCCCCGCAAATGTGGAATCTCTACCGCGCGGAGCATCAAAACCGGCGTCATGTCTCGAAGGTCCGCGCCCAAGTGGCATATCAGCCGATCAGCTTTAGCTGATCGCAGCGAACCTGAATGTGTGAGGAGCGTAGGAGATCGTAGCAATGGGTAAAATGGGCGGTTCTGGCGCTCCCTACCGGAATCGAACCGGTGTTTCAGCCTTGAGAGGGCCGCGTCCTAGACCGCTAGACGAAGGGAGCGTGCCGCCTCATGTAGCGGCTCGTGGGCGGGCCGGCAAGGCTGCCGGCCGCGCGCAATGCCTCAGCGCGCGACGCGCACCAGGAGCTTGCCGAAATTCCTACCCTTGAGGAGCCCGATGAACGCCTCCGGCGCCGCCGCGAGGCCCTCGACCACGTCCTCGCGGTACTTGATCTTCCCGTCCCGCACCCACGCGCGCATGTCGCGCAGGAAGGCGGCGGTCTGATCGGCGAAGTCGCTGACGAGGAAGCCGCGCACCGTCATACGCTTGGTGAGGATCGTGCGCATCAGCCGCGGTGTGCGGTCGGGCCCCGGCGGCGGCTCCGTGTCGTTGTAGTGCGCGATCATCCCGCACACCGGCACGCGCGCGAACGTGTTGAGCAATGGAAACACCGCGTCCCACACCGCGCCGCCGACGTTCTCGAAATAGACGTCGATGCCGTTCGGACACGCCGCCGCGAGCTTCTCCTTGAAATCCGCCGCGCGATGATCGACCGCCGCATCGAAGCCGAGCTCGTCGAGGAGATAGCGGCACTTCTCCGCGCCGCCGGCGATGCCGACGGCCCGCGCGCCCTTGAGCTTCGCAAGCTGCCCCACCACCGCGCCGACCGCCCCCGATGCCGCGGCGACCGCCACCGTCTCGCCCGGCTTCGGCTGGCCGATCTGCAGGAGCCCGCAATAGGCGGTCTGCCCCGGCATGCCGAGCACGCCGAGCGCGGTCGAGAGCGGCGCCGCATCCGGATCGAGCTTGCGCAGCCCCCTGCCGTCGGAGAGCGCGTATTCCTGCCAGCCCGCGTGGCCCAGCACGAAGTCACCCGGCTTGAACGCCGCGTTGCGCGACTCCATCACCTCGCTCACCGTGCCGCCGACCATCACCTCGCCGATCTCGACCGGCCGCGCGTAGGATTTCGCCGTGCTGATGCGCCCGCGCATGTAGGGATCGAGCGAGAGCCAGAGCGTGCGCAAGAGCACTTGCCCGTCGCCGGGCGTCACTACCTCCGACTCCACCATGCGGAAGTTTTCCGGCCGCGGCTCGCCCTCGGGCCGCGACGCCAGCACGATCTGCCGGTTTTTTCTTTCCGCCATTCAAGCCCCGTTTACTGCAAAACCCGCCGCTGCTGGCACGCCCGCCGGCGTCCGACTATGGCTGCCGCTCCAATGTCAGCCGTCCGCGTTGCTGCAGGGTCGCGAGATCGAAGATGCGCACTTCCGTCCCGCCGTCGGATTCGATGGTCACGATCAGCCGGTCGCCCGCGACCGCTGTGGAAAGCACGCGCGCCCCCTTCGGCAGGCTCACATTTGCCGCGATCGGCCCAACTTCTTCCCCAATTGTGGAAAGACGATAAGCAATTACCCCGAATATTACGGCAAACCCGGCAATCATAATAAGAGTGGAGAACAACATCAGACGGCGAAGACGTCTCACGACGTCGTTTTGCGCCGGGTCGAGCGGTTTATCGTCTTGCATGCGTGATTGGACCATCGATTGATGAGGAAGCGGCGAGTGGAAGAAGCCGAAAACGTCGTCAGGGCGACCGCTGGCAAGGACGACGCCGGCGCGCGGCTCGATCGTTTCCTCGCTGCGCACGCGGGCGAATTCAGCCGCTCGCGCCTGAAGCAGCTTCTCCTTGACGGCGAAGTGCGGATAGGCGGCCGGACGATAAAAGACCCCGCATACCGGGTCAAATCCGGCGACCGGATCGAGCTCATCGTGCCGCCCGCGAAGCCCGCCAGGCCGCAGGCGCAGTCGATCCCGCTCAACGTCGTTTACGAGGACGGGCAGATCATCGTCATCGACAAGCCCGCGGGGCTCGTCGTGCATCCCGCCGCCGGCAACGAGGACGGCACGCTCGTCAATGCGCTGATCGCCCATTGCGGCGCGAGCCTTTCCGGCATCGGCGGCGAGAAGCGTCCCGGCATCGTGCACCGCCTCGACAAGGACACGAGCGGCCTCCTGGTTGTTGCCAAGACCGACAAGGCGCACCGCGGCCTCGCCCAGCAGTTCGCCGATCACGGCCGCCACGGACCGCTCGTGCGCGCCTATCTCGCCGTCGTCTGGGGCGTGCCCGAGCCGCGGCGCGGCACCATCGACCTGCCGATCGCCCGCGACCCGCGCGCGCGCGAGAAGATGGCGGTGCTGCCGGGCGGCCGCCGCGCCGTCACCCACTACGAAGTGCTCGACCGCTTCGCCGGCGCCGACCGCCTGGCCGTCGCGAGCCTCGTCGAGTGCCGCCTCGCCACCGGCCGCACCCACCAGATCCGCGTGCACATGACCCGCGCCGGGCATCCGCTGCTTGGCGACGAGGTCTATGGCGCCGGCTTCCGCTCGAAGGCGTCGCAGCTCGGGCCCGACGCACGGCGCGTCCTCAGCCGCTTCCACCGGCAGGCGCTGCATGCATACCAGCTCGGCTTCGCGCACCCGACCACCGGGAAAACGCTGCGTTTCGAGAGCCCTTTGCCCGCGGACATGGCGAAGCTCGTCGAGGCGCTCAAAACCCCGTGATTTGGCGGCCCTTTTCGCGCCGCAACATGGTTCTATATATGAAGGTCGCGGTCGGCTTCACGCGGCCGCAAGATGGGCTCGCCTGGCTTGGGAGCCCGGAAAGGTGAATTCGATGGCCCGTCCCGCCCCGCTTCCCGCCGTCAGCGCCGAAGGCGGTCTCAGCCGCTATCTCGCTGAAATCCGCCGCTTCCCCATGCTGGAGCCGCAGGAGGAGTTCATGCTCGCCAAGCGCTGGCGCGAGCACGGCGATCCCGACGCCGCGCACAAGCTCGTCACCAGCCACCTGCGCCTCGTGGCGAAGATCGCCATGGGCTATCGCGGCTACGGCCTGCCGATCGGCGAGGTGATTTCCGAGGGCAATGTCGGCCTGATGCAGGCGGTGAAGCGCTTCGATCCGGACAAGGGCTTCCGGCTTGCCACCTACGCCATGTGGTGGATCCGCGCGGCGATCCAGGAATACATCCTGCGCTCGTGGAGCCTCGTGAAGATGGGCACCACCGCGGCGCAGAAGCGGCTGTTCTTCAACCTGCGCAAGGCGAAGAGCCGCATCTCCGCGCTCGAGGAGGGCGACCTCCGGCCCGACCAGTTGAAGCAGATCGCCACCCAGCTCGGCGTCACCGAGCAGGAAGTCACGGATATGAACCGACGACTATCCGGCGACGCCTCGCTCAACGCCCCCATCCGCGCCGAGGCGGAATCGGGCGAGTGGCAGGACTGGCTCGTCGACGAGCAGGACAGCCAGGAGACGGTGCTTGCCGAGAGCGAGGAGTTCGACAACCGCCGCGAGGCGCTGAAGTCGGCGCTCTCCGTGCTGAACGACCGCGAGCGCCGCATCTTCGAGGCGCGCCGCCTCGCCGACGAGCCGGTCACGCTCGAGGAGCTTGCCGCCGAATTCGGCGTCTCGCGCGAGCGCGTGCGCCAGATCGAGGTGCGCGCCTTTGAGAAGGTGCAGCAGGCGGTCGTCAACCGCGTCAAGGCGATGGAAACGCCGGCGGCGCTGCCGGCGGGCTGATCCTCTCCGAGTAAATCTATCTTGTCATTCTGGGCTCGCCCGCCGTCGCTTTGCGTCGGCGTGCGTCCCCGAATGACGAATAATCACCCGCCCCAGGCGGCGATCACCTCATTGACGGCGCGCTCGCCGGGCGTGCCTTTCTCGATCACCAGCACTGCGCGGCGGCCGTTGTTGTAAACGAACGGCACGTCGAGCCAGCCGCGCTCGCGCAACAGGCTCAGGTTCTGCTCGCGGTCGGCGTCGATCGCCGACAGCCCGACGAGGAAGAATCCCGGCATCACCCGCACGACGAGGCCGACGAGCGGCGCGCCCTGCGCCGTCTCCGTCGTCTTCGCGCGGATGCCCGGCATGTTGGCGACGCCGCCGAACGGATCGTTCGGCGTCACGAACTGCACCTCGACCGTGTGGCTCGCCGGCAGCGTCTGGTCCGGATTGCGCCGGATCGCGATCTTCACCGTCATCTTGCGGTCGGGGATTTCCACCTCGACGCGCAGGCCGAGCTCCGGCGGCCGGCCGGGCCCCGGACTCACCGTCTCCGTCCGCCACACCGCGGTGCCGACGAAGGTCTGCAGCTGCTGCTCGCCGGTGCCCGGATTTTCTTCGTACAGCACGGCACGCTGCGCCACCGCCGCCGCGGGCGGCGTCTGCTGGGCCGGCTGCGCCGGCGCGCGGGTCTCCGCCTGCGGCGTCGGCGCCACGCGATCGGGCGTTTTCGGCCCTTCGGTCTGCGTGACGCGGGTCGGCGCCGAACCCAGCCCAATCGACGCCAGAATGCGGTCGCGGTGCACGTAGCCGATCAGGACGGCGACGAGGAGCAGGGCGCCGACAATGCCGCCGACGATCAGTCGTGCCTTCAGCGCCTTCTGCGCTTCGATCTTGGCGTAGTCGAGCGAGCGGACGCGGCCTCCCCGCGGCTGTACCGGCTCGCCGAGACCTGGGCCTGCCGCATCGCGGGCGCGCGCTTCGGCCCCGGGTTCCACCTGCTCGAGTTCGATGGTGTCGTCCGGCTTCAGCGCGCCCATTGCATCGCGGGCCGAGCGGCCCGCCTCGGCGGCCGCCGTGCCGAGCTCTTTCACCCCTGCCACGGCATCGCGCACGACGTGCGAGCCGCTGGTGGGCTCCGCCGGACGTTCCTGCGGCCCCGCCGCCGGCGGCACGGCCCCGCCCGGACGCGGCGGTGGCGGCGTCCGTGGCGCCGGCGCTGGCCGCGATGCCGGCGCAGGCCGCGGTCTCGGCGCTGCCTGCGGTGCCGCTGCCGGCGCACCGGCCGGGACGGCCGGCGGCCCTGCCCGCGGCGCCGTGGGCGGCGGCTCGCTCTTCGTCGTCTGCGCCTCGACGCGGCGGATCGCCTCCTCGAGGGCGAGCCGCTCGCGCGTGATCTCCGCTTCCGCAAGCGGCGGGTTCATGGCCCGGAGTTGCGCGACGAGGGCCTGCCGCGCCCGGTCATACACGGCACGCCGTCCCTCGGGGCTGTTCCCGAGGTTCGACACCGCGCGGGTCAGAAGCGGCAGATAATCGGTCATCAGTCAGCGATTCCGGACTTTCTCAACGCAGCACGCACCTGAATTCAAGACTGGAACGGATTTTGGACCAGGATTGTGTCGTCACGCTCCGGACTTGTCGACAGGAGCGCGACCGGACACCCGATCAGTTCCTCAATTCTGCGCACATATTTCACCGCTTCCGCGGGCAAATCGGCCCACGAGCGGGCGCCGCGCGTCGATTGTCCCCAACCTTCAATGGTCTCATAGACCGGCTCGACGCGCGCCTGCGCCGCCTCGCCCGCCGGCAGGTAATCGATCTCCTTGCCGTCGAGCCGGTAACGCACGCACACGCGGATCGGATCGAAGCCGTCGAGCACGTCGAGCTTCGTCAGTGCGATGCCGTCGATCCCGCAGGTCCGCACCGTCTGCCGCACGAGCACGGCGTCGAACCAGCCGCAGCGCCGCGCCCGGCCGGTCACGGTGCCGAATTCCTTGCCCCGCTCGCCCATGCGCCTGCCGGTGTCGTCGGTGAGCTCGGTCGGGAACGGTCCGCCGCCGACCCGCGTCGTGTAGGCCTTCGTGATGCCGAGCACATAGCCGACGGCGCCCGGTCCGAGCCCCGAGCCCGTGGCCGCCTGCCCCGCCACCGTGTTCGAGGACGTCACGAACGGATAGGTGCCGTGGTCGACGTCGAGCAGCGCGCCCTGCGCGCCCTCGAACAGAATGCGGTCGCCGCGGCGGCGGCTTTCGTCGAGCAGGGCCCAGGTGCGATCCATGAACGGCAGCACCTTCGGCGCGACGCCAAGCAATTCTTCGCACAGCTTGCGCGCGTCGATTTCGGGAAGCCCGAGGCCGCGGCGCAATGCATTGTGATGCGCAAGCAGCCGGTCGAGCCTGGCGTCGAGATGCTCCGGCTCGGCCAAGTCCATCAGGCGGATCGCGCGGCGCCCGACCTTGTCCTCGTAGGCGGGACCGATGCCGCGCCCCGTGGTGCCGATGCGATGCTGCGCGGCGTTCTCGCGCGCAAGGTCGAGCTCGCGATGCAGCGGCAGGATCAGCGCGCAGTTGTCGGCGATGCGCAGATTTTTCGGAGTCACCTTCACGCCCTGCGCGGAAAGCCGCCCGATCTCCTCGACCAACGCCTGCGGGTCGAGCACCACGCCGTTGCCGATCACGGCGAGCTTGCCCGGGCGCACGACGCCGGACGGCAGCAGCGACAGCTTGTAGGTGGCGCCGTCGATCACGAGCGTATGACCGGCATTGTGGCCGCCCTGGAAGCGGACGACCACGTCGGCCTGTTCGCTCAGCCAATCGACGATCTTGCCTTTACCTTCGTCGCCCCACTGGGCCCCGACGACGACGACGTTCGGCAACGCGGCTTACTCCCCGGCATCTGGGACACATGAAAAACCCCAGCAAACCATGCCGGGGCAAGGGGTTGGTAGCCAATCGGCGCGGCGGAAGCAAGGATCGCGCGCCGCGCATGACCCGCCGGCGGGTCGCACCCTTGCGGATCGTCCGGAAAGCCCCAAAGTGCCGCATCATGAGCACAGTCGACGCCGCTGCCACCAATTCGTCGCCGAATCTCCTGCCCGCCGCCACGACCATCGGCACCGTGACGCTGCGCGTCGCCGACGCCGACCGCTCGCTGCGCTGGTACGGCGACATGCTCGGCATGGAGCTGATCGACCGCACCGAGGAGCGGATTGCGCTCGGCGCTGGCGGCGAGGCGTTCCTGTTTCTCGATGTCCGGCCCGGCGCGCCCGCGCGCATCGAGGAAACCACCGGGCTCTATCACGTCGCCATCCTCGTGCCCGACCGGGCGGCACTCGGCGGCGTGCTCGCGCGCATTGCCCGCGCGAATGTGCGGCTCGGCGCCTCCGACCATAAGGTCAGCGAGGCGCTTTACATCTGGGACCCCGACAACAACGGCCTGGAGATCTATCGCGACCGGCCGCGCGACCAGTGGCACTGGGACGGCAAGACCGTGCGCATGGCGACGGACCCGCTCGATCTGCAGAACCTCGTCGCCGACGGCCTCAATGCCGGCACCGACCGCACGTCGATGCCGAAGGGCACGCGCATCGGCCACGTCCATTTGCAGGTCGGCGATCTTGCCGAAGCGCAGAAATTCTATTGCGACGTGCTCGGCTTCGAGCGGACGGCGGGCCGCCACGGCGCCCTCTTCGTCTCCGCCGGTGGCTATCACCACCATCTCGGCCTCAACGTATGGCACAGCCTCAACGCGCCGCCACCCGCCGAGGACGCCGCCGGCCTGATGGAGTTCGAGATCATCGTACCGGATCGCGCGGCACTCACCGCGGCGCAGGCGCGCCTCGAAGCCGCTGGCTTCAAGACAGCGGGCGACGCCGGCAGTCTTCGCGCGCTCGACCCGTGGCAGATCCCTTTCCGCCTTCGCGTTGCCGGCGCGGGCTGACGCCCGCCGCCCGATCGAAACATGATCTCGCTCGCGAAGCGTCTGTTCGGCCGCCTCTACGACGCGCCTTACGTCCTGCTCCTGCTGACGATGCTGTTCTGGGCGGGCAACGCCACCGTGGGCCGCTATGCCGCCGGCTATTTCCCGCCGGTCGCGCTCGGCACGCTGCGCTGGATTCTCGCCGCGCTGATCCTGCTGCCGTTCGCCTGGCCTTACTTGCGCGCCGACTGGCCGGTGATCCGCAAGAACGCGCTCATGCTCACGGCGCTCTCGCTGCTCAGCATCTCGGCCTACAACACGCTGAGCTACTACGGCCTGCAATACACGGAAGTCATCAACGCGGTGATCCTGCAATCGATCGGCACGCCGATCGTGCTCGCCTTCACCTTCCTGATCTACGGCGACCGCATCGGCCTCAGGCAGGCGCTCGGCATCCTGCTCGCCTTCGCCGGCATCGTGCTGATCGTCAGCCGCGGCGAGCTGTCGGCGCTGCTCGAATACCGCTTCAACGTCGGCGACTTCATCCTGCTGCTCGCGATCTCCGCCTACTCGCTCTATTCGGCGCTGCTGAAGCGGCGCCCGCCGCTGCATCCGCTCTCGTTCGTGACACTCACCATGGGTTGGGGCGCGATCCTGCTCCTGCCCTTCTACACGGGCGAGATCGCAAGCGGCTACACGGTGCCGTTCGAGCCGAAGGCACTCCTGATCCTCTGCTATGTCGTCGTGTTCCCGTCGCTGCTCGCGCACTTCTTCTTCATGCGCGGCGTCGAGCTGATCGGCCCGAACCGTGCCGCACCGCTGATGTACGTGATCCCCGTGATCGCCACCTCGATGGCAATCGCGTTGCTCGGTGAACGGCTTTACCCGTTCCACATCGCCGGGTTCGCGCTGGTGATCGGCGGCGTCGTGCTCGCGACGCGGCGGCCGGCGGCCGCCGCGCCTGCCGTCAAAATCTGAGCGGCTTCGCCGACTGCACCTGCGGCAGCGCCCGCACCTTGTCGAGCACCACCGGCGGCAGCTCGCCGTCGACCTCGATCAGCGCGATGGCGTTGCCGCCCGGCGCCTCGCGCCCGACATGGAAGGTCGCGATGTTGATGCCGGCGTCGCCGAGCGTCGACGAGAACTTGCCGATGAAGCCCGGCTTGTCGAGATTGGTGATGTAGATCATCGACGGCCCGAACTCGGCGTCCATGCGGATGCCCTTGATGTTGACGATCCGCGGACGCCCGTCGGCGAACACGGTGCCGGCGACCGTGCGTTCCTGCCGCTCGGTGACGACCGTGACCTTGATCAGGCTGTCGTAGTCGCCCGCCTGCTCGCGCGTCACCTCTTCCACCACCATGCCGCGCTCCTTGGCGATCACCGCCGAGGACACGACATTGACGGCGCCGAGCATGGGACGCAGCAGACCGGCGAGTGCTGCCGAGGTGAGCGCCTTCGTTTTCATGTTGGCGACCGCGCCTTCATAGGCGATCTGCACCTTGGTGATGCCGGTCTCGGTCAGTTGCCCGGCGAACGAGCCGAGCTTCTCCGCGAGCTCGATGAACGGCTTCAGCTTCGGCGCCTCTTCGGCCGTGATCGAGGGGAAGTTGACGGCGTTCGTGATCGCACCGCGCAGGAGGTAGTCCGACATCTGCTCGGCGATCTGCAGCGCCACGTTCTCCTGCGCCTCGCTCGTGGCGGCGCCGAGATGCGGCGTGCAGACCACGTTCGGATGGCCGAACAGCGGATTCTCCTTGGCCGGCTCCACGGAGAACACGTCGAACGCCGCGCCTGCCACATGGCCGGAGTCAAGCGCCACCCGCAGCGCCGCCTCATCGACCAGCCCGCCGCGCGCGCAATTGATGACCCGCACGCCCTTCTTCGCGCGGGCGAGCGCATCGGCGTTGAGGATGTTCTTCGTCTTCTCGGTGAGCGGCGTGTGGAACGAGATGAAATCGGCCCGCGCCAGGAGCTCGTCGAACTCCACCTTCTCCACGCCGATGTTCTTCGCCCGCTCCGGCGACAGGAACGGGTCGTAGGCGACCACCTTCATGCGCAGCCCGAGCGCGCGGTCGGCGACGATCGAGCCGATGTTGCCGCAGCCGACGATGCCGAGCGTCTTCGCCGTGAGCTCGACGCCCATGAAACGGTTCTTCTCCCACTTGCCGGCCTGCGTGGAGGCGTCGGCCTGCGGGATCTGCCGCGCCAGCGCGAACATGAGCGCGATCGCATGCTCCGCCGTGGTGATCGAATTGCCGAAGGGCGTGTTCATCACGATGATGCCCTTCGAGGTCGCGGCGTTGACGTCGATGTTGTCGACGCCGATGCCGGCGCGGCCGATCACCTTGAGGCCGTTGGCGACGCCGATCACCTTCTCGGTGACCTTGGTCGCCGAGCGGACGGCGAGGCCGTCATACTTGCCGATGATCTCGATCAACTGATCGCGGTCGAGCCCGACCTTGACGTCGGTTTCGATGCCGCGGTCCTTGAAGATCTGCGCGGCGGCCGGCGACAGCTTGTCGGCGATGAGGACTTTGGGAGCCATTGGATTTTCCTGTTTCTCGTCGTCCTGGACGCGGCGGAGCCGCGATCCGGGACCGTCTGATTGGAATTTGCTGCATGCGGCCCTGGGTCCCCGCTTTCGCGGGGACGAGCGTTGGGTTGATCAAGCCGCCTTCGGCAGCGCGGCCTTGGCCTCGGCGAAGGCCCACTCGATCCACGGGAACAGCGCGTCGAGATCGGACGCCTCGACCGTTGCGCCGGCCCAGATGCGCAGGCCCGGCGGCGCGTCGCGGTAGTAGGCGATGTCGTAGGCGACGCCCTCTTTCTCCAGCGCGCCCGCGACCGCCTTGGCGAATGCGCCCTGCGCGTCGGGCGTAAGCGCATTCACCGCCGGATCGTTGAACACAAGGCAGACCGAGGTGTTGGAGCGCGTCTCCGGCACCTTCGCCAGATGCTCGATCCACGGCGTGCGCTGCACCCAGGCGTCGATCTTCGCGAAATTCGCGTCGGCGCGATTGCGCAGCCCGGCGAGGCCACCGATCGACTTCGCCCAGTCGAGCGCATCGAGATAGTCCTCGACGCAGAGCATCGACGGCGTGTTGATGGTCTCGCCCACGAAGATGCCCTCGTTAAGCTTGCCGCCCTTGGTCATGCGGAAGATCTTCGGCAGCGGCCAGGCCGGCGTGTAGCTTTCGAGGCGCGCGACCGCCCGCGGCGAGAGGATCAGCATGCCGTGTGCCGCCTCGCCGCCGAGCACCTTCTGCCAGGAGAAGGTGACGACATCGAGCTTGGCGAAATCGAGGTTCTGCGCGAACGCCGCCGAGGTGGCGTCGCAGATCGCAAGCCCCTCGCGGCTCGCCGGAATCCAGTCGGCATTCGGCACCCGCACGCCGGAGGTCGTGCCGTTCCAGGTGAAGACCACATCGTGGGTGAAATCGACTTGGCGCAGATCCGGCAGCTCGCCATAGGGCGCCTTGATGACGCGCGCATCCTTGAGCTTGAGCTGCTTCACGACGTCGGTGACCCAGCCCTCGCCGAAGCTCTCCCAGGCGAGCATGTCGACCGGACGCGCGCCGAGCAGCGACCACAGCGCCATTTCGACCGCGCCGGTGTCGGACGCCGGCATGATGCCGATCTTGTAGTCGGCGGGCACGCCGAGGATTTCGCGCGTCAGATCGATCGCGCGTTTCAGCTTGGCTTTGCCCGGCTTCGAGCGGTGCGAGCGGCCGACCAAAGCATCTTTGAGGTTTTGCAGGTTCCAGCCGGGGCGCTTGGCGCAGGGGCCGGATGAGAAGTGCGGCACGCGCGGGCGTGCGGCAGGAGCATTCGCCATGGTTCTACCCTTTCAGATAGGCGCTCCTCGTTGGGGAGGAGTGTCCCAAGGACGCGGATACGCCCGTGCGGGTAGCGGCGTCAAGCGCGGCGAAAGTGCATGGTGTCGCAGGAATATCCCGTAGTCGTCCCGGTCGGGCGCCGGGACCCGGGGACGACGGGAAAAGCAAAGCGGCGCGGTGAAGGCCGCGCCGCTCCGATCCGATCCGAAAGCAGGAAACGCTTAATACTTGGAGACGATCGGCGCCGGCGGCGGCGCCCAGTGGCTCACGCCGAGATCGGCAAGCGCCCAGCGCACGCCGAGCTTCAGGTCGTGCGAAGTGATGTTCTTGAATGTCACCGGATTGTAGATGGCGTTCGGACCGCTATACGGGATGACGTCGCCACTCATTGCATCGCCCAGGTCCAGATAGCGATACGCGAGCTCGATCGTGAAGTTGGGCGTGACGTCGTAAGCGAATCCCGCATAGAGCGCCCACGCGAACTCCCACTTCGACGTGTCGTTCGCATAAGCAACCCCGGCGGTCACCTCGTTGATGTCACGGAAATTGCTGATCGTATTGCGTGACGCACCGATGCCGGCGCCCACGAAAGGCGTGATCGATTTCCAGGTGCCGAGATCCAGGTAGGCGTTGAACAGGAACAATAGCTCCGACTTCTTCGCGGTATAGTCGTTGGTGCCGTCCCATGAACCGTCCGAACCCGTGTCGTAGCGATCAAGCGCCGCAAAATGCGCCTTGCCTCGATACTCGCCGGTGATGTCCCAGCGGAACCAATTGTTGTGTCGGTAGCCGATACCGATCCCGAAGAATGGCGCGCTGTCGAAGCCACCGCGGTCGAGCCACTCGAAGGTGTCCGCCGGATCGATACCGATCAGGTCCAGCCTCTTCAGCCGCTGATTGCTCATCCCGATGTCGCCGCGCAGATACCATCCGCCGAATTCCTCGATCGGCGGCGGCGGCAACATCGGCAGGTCCGCGGCCGGGGATTCCCTCGGCGCCAGTGCGGCCATCGCGGCGGCAATCGCGAGGGTCTTGAGGCTGCGCATATTTTCCGTTTCCTTCTGAACTGAGAGGGCGCGCGAACGCGGTCGCCCGTCGTTACCGAGGTCGGAAAACTGGCAGCCAAACTTTAATGGCGGCTTAACCTTAACGCTTAACCACGTTTGTTCATGTTGCCGATGTTGCGGCCGAACGGCGCGCGGTTGCGCGGCACATCGCGCTCATCCTTCGAGACGCCGTGCTGCGCACGGCTCCTCCGGACGAGACGCTGATTTAGGATTTCGTTAAGGCGCTAGGCCGCCGCGGACTGCTTCAGCGCCGCGACGATGTCGTCGACCGTCGCCTCGACGAGCGCGCGGTCCTCGCCCTCGCCCATGACGCGGATCACCGGTTCCGTGCCGGACGAACGCACGAGCAGGCGGCCCTGCCCGTTCAGCCGCTGCTCGGCGGACGCGATCGCGCTTTTCACCTTGGCGTCGTCGAGCGGCTTCCTGCCTTCGTAGCGTACGTTCTTCAGCACCTGCGGCAGCGGCTCGAAGCGGTGGCAGACCTGGCTCACCGGCTTGCCGACTTTCTGCACGACGGCAAGCACCTGCAGCGCCGCCACGAACCCGTCGCCCGTCGTCGCATAGTCGGAAAGGATGATATGCCCCGACTGCTCGCCGCCGACATTGATCCCGTTCGCCTGCATCTGCTCGAGCACGTAGCGGTCGCCTACCGGCGAGCGCACGAGCCCGATCCCCAGCGACTGCAGGTGCCGCTCCAGTCCGAGATTGGACATCACGGTGCCGACGATCGCCGGCTGCGCAAGCCGGCCGTCTTCCTGGAAACTTTCCGCGACGACCGCGAGCAACTGATCGCCGTCAACCAACCTGCCCTTCTCGTCGACGAGCACCACGCGGTCGGCGTCGCCGTCGAGCGCGATGCCGATGTCCGCGCGCATCTCGCGCACCTTGGCGCTCAGCGCGTCGGGCGAGGTCGAGCCGCATTCGCGGTTGATGTTGAAGCCGTCGGGATCGACGCCGATCGAGAACACTTCGGCGCCGAGCTCCCACAGCGCCTCCGGCGCCACCTTGTAGGCGGCGCCGTTCGCGCAGTCGATCACCACGCGCAAGCCTTCAAGCGAGATGGTGCGCGCGAGCGTGCGCTTCGCATATTCGATGTAGCGGTCCTGCACGCCGTCGATGCGCTTGGCGCGGCCGAGGTCCGCGGCCTTGGCGAGCCGGCTGCCGAGATCGGAATCCATCAGCTTCTCGATCTCCAGCTCGATCTCGTCGGAGAGCTTGAAGCCGTCCGGCCCGAACAGCTTGATGCCGTTGTCGTCGAACGGGTTGTGCGAGGCGGAGATCATCACGCCCGCGTCGCAGCGCATGGAGCGCGTGAGCATGGCGACGCCCGGCGTCGGCATCGGCCCGGTTTGAAACACGTCGACGCCCACCGAGGTGAAGCCCGCGATCAGCGCCGTCTCGATCATGTAGCCGGAAAGGCGCGTGTCCTTGCCGATCAGCACGCGATGCCGGTGCTCGCCGCGGCGAAACACTAGCCCCGCCGCCTGCCCAACCTTGAGGGCAAGCTCGGGCGTGATCTTCCCGTTCGCGCGCCCGCGAATGCCGTCGGTACCGAAATATTTTCTCGCCATGCCTGCCGCCTGAAGGGCCTCGTCCGACCCTCGCCGCCTCCGGCGGCCCTTTTATACGGGATTTATCGGCCCAAAACCTTCAAAAAGCGTGAGTCTTGGTTACTGCTGGAAGCCCGGCATTAACGCCGGTTAAGGGGCAGATTCATGGCTTCCGGTTACGCGATCCACGGCCACGCCATCGTTTCCGACGATGACAAGATCGCCGATGCCGGCGGCCATACCCCCCGCTCCCTCCGCCACCCGGCCGACTGGAAACGCTTCCAGGCGGCGATGGACGGCGCGGCCGTCACGATCCTCGGCCGCCTCGGCCACATGGCCCATCCCAATGCGCACGGGCGCAACCGCATCGTCCTGTCGTCGTCGGCGAGCGGAATCGAGCGCCGCGACGGCGTCTGGTGGTGGAACCCCGCCCGCGCCTCGCTCGAAGCGGCGCTCGCCGTAGCCGCGCCCTCCGGCGGCATCGTCGTGGTGCCGGGCGGGCGGCGCGTCTTCGACCTGTTCCTGCAGCTTGGCTTCGATGAATTTCATCTCGCGCGCGTGCGCGGCGTGACCGTACCCGACGGCATCCCGATCTTCAGCGAAAGCTCGTCCCACCGCTCCGCCGAAACGGTGCTCGCCGCCCACGGACTGGAACCGCAGCCGACGGAAATGCTCGACGCAGAAGCCGGCGTCTCTGTTACCGTGTGGCGGAGACGCGCGCCGGGCTAAGCTGCGTCCAAGAAAAAACGGGGGAGCGGAATGCGGAAGGATCGCAGCGAGACCAATCCCTGTTTCAGCACGCGCCGGCTGAAGCTCGGCACGTTCCAGACCAATCTCGACAGCGGCTGCGTGATGTCCGATCTCGAGGGCAAGCTCGCGATCAGCTGGCCGAACACGGTGACGCTCGCCAAGCTCGCCGATGAGATGGAATTCGAGGCGCTGGTGCCGGTCGCCCGCTGGCGCGGCTTCGGCGGCGCCACCAATCCGCAAGGATCCGGCTTCGAGGCCTTCACCTGGGCCGCCGGCATCAGCGCGCTCACCGAACGTTGCGGCGTGCTGTCCACCGCGCACATGTCGCTCAACCACCCGATCATGACGGCGAAGCAAGGCGCCGTGATCGACCACATCTCCAATGGCCGCTTCACGCTGAACGTCGTCACCGGCTGGAACCAGCCGGAGATCGACATGTTCGGCACGCCCATGCTGCCGCACGACGAGCGCTATGATTGCACCGAGGAATGGCTGCAGATCATCAAGCGCCTGTGGACCGAGGACGAGGATTTCGATTTCGAAGGCAAGTACTACCGCGTCCGGAAGGGGCAGTTGCAACCCAAGCCGGTGCAGAAGCCCTATCCCGCGATCATGAACGCCGCGAGCTCGGACCGCGGCCGGCAATTCGCGGCGAAATACTGCGATCTCGTTTATACGGTGCTGCGCGGCGGCGGGGTGGACCGCGGCTACGACGCCTGGAAGGAGCACGTACAGGCCTACAACCGGCTTGCGCGCGAGGAATACGGCCGCGAGGTGCGCGTGTGGACGCTCGCCAACATCATCCAGGGCGAGACCGAGAAGGAAGCGCAGGACTTCTACAAATACTACGTCAACGAGAAGGGCGACTGGGCGGCGGCCAAGACCGCAGTCGAGACCTTCATGCTCGACGTCAACGCGCGCAACCTGCCGGCCGAGCGCGCGAAGATCATGCAGGAAGGGCTGATCGCGAGCTGGGGCGGCTACAACCTGATCGGCACCAGGGAGCAGATCGTCGACGGACTGGCCGCGCTCTCGCGTGCCGGCCTCGACGGCGTGATCCTGTGCTGGCCGCGCTACGAAGAAGGCATGCGCGAATTCCGCGATGTCACTTATCCGCTCTTGCAGCAGGCGGGCCTGCGCGACTTCACGTGAGGAACGCGCGCGCCGCGGCGGCGAGCGCCATGCCCGCCGCCACCGCAAGATAGTCGCGCCGGAAGAAATACATGGCCGCGCCGGCGGCGAGGATCGCAAGCGCGGCCGGCAGTCCTTCGCGGATCAGGATCGGCAGGATGGTGGCGACGATGACCGCGCCCGGCGACGCCTCCAGCATCCGCCGCACCCGCGGCGTCAGCGCGATCCGCCCCATCAGCCAGTAGCCGCCCGCCCGCATCGGGTAGGTCGCCGCCGCCATCGCAAGGATGGCGACGATCACCGCCGGGCTCGCCCATTCACTCGTCATGGACGAACCCTCCGGCGATGGTGCCGGCAAGCGACCCTGCGATCACGTACCACCAGCCCTCGACGAGATAGCTGACCGCGAGCGCGACGACGCCGGCGACGACCCACGGGATCGCGCGCCGCCGCCCGCGCCACAGCGGCACGAGCATCGCCGCAAAGAAGATCGGCATGACGAGGTCGAGCGCGAACGCGCGCGGGTTCGGCACCAGCGCGCCGAGGAGATAGCCCGCGGTCGTCGCCGCCATCCAGACCGCGAACACCAGGAGCGCACCGCCGAGCAGCACCGAAACGTCCGAGCCGCCCTCGCCGCGATAGCGCATGGCGACGATCCAGCCCGGATCGGTCAGGAGATGCAGCGTCGGATAGGTCTGCCAGGCGGGCAGCGGGCCGAGCCACGGCCGCAGGCCCGCGCCGAGCAGCAGCATGCGCGCATTCACCGTTCCGGCGAGCAGCGCGAGCGCCGCGATCGAGGCAACGGTCAACTGCTCCGGCCACACGCCGAGCGCCACCATCTGCGACGCGCCCGCATAGACGAGCACGTTCATCAGCATGCTTTCAATGAAGCTCAGGCCCTTGCCCGCCGCCGTGCTCCCCACCGCGATCGCGAACGCGATCATGCCGGGCACGAGCGGCAGCATCAGGCGGGCGCCGAGGACGAGCCCCTCGAGCGACCAATAGGGTGCGGATGATTGCGTTCGGTCGATCATGGCGGGAAAGGCCGCGAGCACTAGCAAGCGCGCGGCCGTGGGGCAACGCAGCGCCCTTGCAGGGATGCCAGTTAAAGCGGCGCTTGACTGGCGCCTCCATGATTCAGCCAGACTGGGTTTGTAGTGCCGTCGGCTCGGGGGCCGCCCCCGCAACAGGGATCGACCCGATGCTCGTCCGCATCCTGTTCTCGATCGTCGCGCTCGCCGCAGCCGGCCCGGCCGCCGCGCAGTCGCAGATCGGCAAGTCGACCTCGATCAGCGTGGAGGTGAGCGGCGCGGTCGGCGGCTCGTCGCGCAGCCTGCGCACCGGCGACGGCGTGTTCGAGAACGAACGCATCACCACCGACGCCAGGGGTATTGGACAGTTCGAATTCCTCGACGCGACGCGGCTCGCGGTCGGCCCCGGATCGTCGGTCACGCTCGACCGCTTCGTCTATGACCGCAACCGCAAGGCCGGCAAGGTCGCGATCGAGCTCGGCCGCGGCGCCTTCCGCTTCATCAGCGGCCAGAGCCCGAGCGCGGCCTACCAGATCTCGACGACCGCGGCGGCCATCGGCGTACGCGGCACGACGTTCGATCTCTACGTTGCTGACAACGGCGCGCTGTGCGTCGCCACGCTGAGCGGGACCGTGCGCGTCTGCCCGCGCGGCCGCGACTGCAGAAATCTCGGCGCCACCGGCCAGTATCTCGTCGTGACGCCCGACCGGAGCTATTGGCGGCTGGACCGCTGGGACGGCGCGCTCCTCGGCACGACGTTCGCCGTCGCCATGCCGTTTCTGGCAGACCAGGCGCGGCTCGCGCCCGCATTTCGCGCAAACGAAGCCGCCGTCGCGCGCTATCGCGCCAACGCGCCCTGACCGGCGCTCGCGTCAGCGCCGCACGCGCAGGAGCGGCGGCCCGTACAGCAACGCGAAGCCCGCGAATGCCGCGGCCCAGCTCAACGCGGCGACGTGCAGGAGCTCGAGCGTGAAGCCCCAGGATGCGAACACGCGCGCCAGCGCCGCGATGACGACGAACGCATAGATCGCCTGCGTGCCGGCGGAGGCGGCAAGCGGCTGCCCGGTATGCCCGAGCGACGCCCGCGTCATCACCGCGAGCGTCATGGTCCCGATCGCGCCCGCCGTCCAGGCGTGAATGCCCGCGCTCGCCGGAACGGCGTCGGGCCACAGGATCGAGGAGCCGACCAGCAGGAAGCCGAGCGGTACGAACGCGTAGGCGACATGCAGAATGAAGACGAGGCGGTCGGACAGCGTGCGGTCGCCCGCCCAGCGCGCGAGCCGCGCCGCATGCAGGATGCCCGCGAGCATCAGCAGCGCGCCCGCGAGCGCATGTTCCGGTGCGAGAACCCAGCCGGCGAATGCGATCACCGCAACGGCAAGGCAGACGGCATCGAAGCGCGAGAACGATTTCGGCAGCCGGCCGGGGTTTGCGCGGTTGATCCAGTTGTGCGTAAAGCTCGGCACGATCCGCCCGCCGATCAGCATGATCAGCGTGAGCACGGCGCCGAGGCCGATGCGCGTGCCGTCGATCGCGTGTCCATCCGCGATCGCCTCGTAATGGAAAACGACGTTGCCCACGAACAGAACGCTGAGTACGGCGAGCACCCGCAGGTTCCGCCAGTTCTTGCCCGCCACGATCTCGCGCAGCGCAAGACCGCCAAGACAAAGAAGAAAAGCAAGATCGACCGCCGCCGCGGTCCAGGCGCCGATCCCGGCGGAGAAGAAGACTGCGATCCGCCCGGCGAGCCAGAGCGCCGCCAGCGCCGCGAGCGGCACGCCGTTCACCGGCAGCCGTCCGGTCCAGTTCGGGATCGCCGTGAGCAGGAAGCCCGCGACGACCGCCGGCACGTAACCGTAGAGCATCTCATGCACGTGCCAGTCGATCGGCGTCATCGCCGTCGGCAGCGCGACCTCGCCGAGATAGAGCGGCAGCCATAGCAGCACGGAGAGCGCGGCCCAGATCGCGCCGCCGAGAAAGAACGGCCGGAACCCGTACGAGAAAAGCGCCGGCCCCGCATAATTGCGCCGGCGCGCAAGAGCGGGGGGAATGGAGATCGTGGTCATGGCTGGCCTTTGCGCAGCTTCCAGGCAGCGGAAGTAAGCGCGGCGTTGACGCGGGTCAATCGTTGCCCGCGCGACGAAGCGCGGCAGTCGCGGTCAACCCGTGGTGAGATGCCGCGCCGATGTTCCGGCGCGGCAATGATTCACGCCTGCGGCGCGGGCTCGAGTCCGCCGCCCGCGTCCGGCCGCGGCCGCGGCTTGCCGGCCGTCGGCACCGCGGACGTGCGCGGCGTCGTCGGCTCGGTCACGCCTTCGCGCACCGGCGGCTTGCCGTCGAGCAGGTCCTTGATCTCGTCGCCCGACAGCGTCTCGTATTCGAGCAGCCCCTTGGCGAGCGTCTCGAGAGCCGCGCGCTTCTCGGTGAGGATCTGGGTGGCGAGCGCATAGCCTTCCTCGACATAGCGCTTGATCTCGGAATCGATCTTCTTGACCGTCTCCTCCGAGATGTTCTGCTGCCGCGCCACCGAGTAGCCGAGGAAAACCTCTTCCTGGTTCTCGCCGTAGGCGACCGTGCCGAGCTCCGGCGACAGGCCCCAGCGCGTCACCATCATGCGCGCTAGTTTCGTCGCCTGCTCGATGTCGGACGCCGCGCCCGACGTCACCTTGTCGTGGCCGAACACAAGCTCTTCCGCCACGCGCCCGCCCATCATGATGGCGAGCCGCGACGTCATCTGCTCGTAGCTCATGGAAAGCTTGTCGCGCTCCGGTAGCTGCATGACCATGCCGAGCGCACGGCCACGCGGAATGATCGTCGCCTTGTGCACCGGGTCGGTCGCCTTCACGTTCAGCGCGACGATGGCGTGGCCGCCCTCGTGATAGGCGGTGAGGAGCTTCTCCTCCTCGGTCATCACGAGCGACTTGCGCTCGGCGCCCATCATTACCTTGTCTTTCGCATCCTCGAACTCGTGCTGCGTGACCATGCGCTTGTTGCGGCGCGCGGCCATGAGGGCGGCCTCGTTGACGAGGTTCGCGAGATCGGCGCCGGAGAATCCGGGCGTGCCGCGTGCGACGGTCTTCAGGTTCACGTCGGGCGCGATCGGCACCTTGCGCACGTGCACCTTCAGGATCTGCTCGCGGCCGACGACATCCGGATTCGGCACCACGACCTGCCGGTCGAAGCGGCCGGGGCGAAGCAGCGCCGGGTCGAGCACGTCCGGGCGGTTGGTGGCGGCGATCAGGATGATGCCCTCGTTCGCCTCGAAGCCGTCCATCTCCACCAGCAACTGGTTCAAGGTCTGCTCGCGCTCGTCATTGCCACCGCCGAGACCGGCGCCGCGATGACGGCCAACCGCGTCGATCTCGTCGATGAAGATGATGCACGGCGCGTTCTTCTTCGCCTGCTCGAACATGTCGCGCACGCGCGAGGCGCCGACGCCGACGAACATCTCGACGAAGTCGGAGCCGGAAATCGTGAAGAAGGGAACGTTCGCTTCGCCCGCGACCGCACGCGCGATCAGCGTCTTGCCGGTACCGGGAGGGCCGACCAGCAGCACGCCGCGCGGAATGCGCCCGCCGAGCCGCTGAAATTTCTGCGGATCGCGCAGGAACTCGACGATCTCCTCGAGATCCTGCTTGGCCTCGTCAACGCCGGCGACGTCCTCGAACGTCACGCGCCCATGCGCCTCGGTGAGCAGCTTCGCCCGCGACTTGCCGAAGCCCATCGCCTTGCCGCCCGCGCCCTGCATCTGGCGCGACAGGAAAATCCACACGCCGATCAGCGCGATGAACGGCAGCCAGGAGACGAGCAGCGACACGAACCACGGCACCTGCTCGGTCTGCGGCCGCGCGGTGATCGACACCTTCTTCTCGTAGAGGCGCTCGACGAGACCCGGATCGGTCGGCGCGTAGGTTTGGAACTGGCGGCCGTCGGTGAATTGACCGGTGATCTCGTTGCCCTGGATCAGCACGTCGCGCACGCGGCCGGCATCGACCTCGTTCAGCAACTGCGAGAAGCTGATTTCGTTCGAGACCGATCGCTGTCCGGGCTGCTGAAACAGCGAGAACAGCGCGAGCAGCAACAGAACGATGACGACCCAGACGGCGAAATTGCGCAGATTGGCGTTCATTCCAAACCTTTGCGGCGGACCATTTGCCCGCAAGAGAAAGCCACAACCGGGGCAAACGGCCCCTTAGCGTCCCCGATCCATAGCCAAGTATCGTTAAAATAGGGCGCAGGGGTGTCCTTGCCAAGGGAACCGCTGCTGCGGCGAAGCCGGTTAACCTGTAGTGCGAAGGTCTTAGACGCGCCTCCGCTGCCCTGCCCGCCGTGCCGGCGCGCGCTCGACGACGAGCCGGCCCTTCGCCAGCCCGACCGCCGCGCCTGCCAGGGTGCGGCGGACGGCCTTTCCACCGGCGGCGGCTTCCTTCAAGACGACGTGCAGTGCCTCGAGCTTGGCGAGCTCGACGGGGCCCTCGTTGCCTGCGCGCGCAATAGCGCGGCCAAGCAAACGAAGCGAAATCTCATCCGGCGCCCCAAACAACCGCCCCGCATCGAGGATGATCGGCCCGCCCTCCGGCCAGCCACCTTCGGCAAGGGAGGTCTGCAATTCGTCGATCACCGCCTCGATCGCGGCGTCAGCCCGCGCCAGCCGCGCGGCGACGCGGGCGAGCCGGGCCGGATCAAACCCCAGATCGGCGAAAGCGGTGGCAAATGCGCGCAGCCGCGGCCGGAGGAAGCGCGGATCGACGTTCGACGGGTCCTCGGCGAAGGAAACGCGCGCCTTGCGCAGCGTCGCGATGAGCCGCGCCTTGGGCACCCCGAGCAGCGGTCGCAATAAAGTGATCCCGTCGCGCCGGCTCTTCGGCCGGATGCCGCCCAATCCGGCGAGTCCCGAGCCGCGCGCAAGCCGCATCAGCAGGGTCTCCGCCTGATCGTCGAGCGTGTGCGCGGTTACGATCGCATCGGCGTCGAGCTTGCGCGCAAGGCGGACGAGCAGCGCGTAGCGTGCCTCGCGTGCCGCTTCCTGCACGCCGCGCTTCGGTTTCTTGCCGGACCAGATGAGCGTCTCATGCGGCACGCCGAGCGAACGCGCGAGCTTCCCGACCGCCGCCGCTTCCGTTTTCGATTCCCTGCGCAGCCGGTGATCGACCGTCGCCGCGAACAGCTCCGGCCCGCGCTTGCGCGCCTTGCGCCAGCGCTGCGCGAGAACCAGCAACGCAGTCGAGTCCGGCCCGCCGGAAACGGCGAGCAGCACGCGACGGAAATGTTCGAGACTGGAAAAGAGAGAAGCAAGCTCGCGGCCGGCGACCGGCGCGCCGGCCGGCTCAGCAGCGGACACGCTTCTGTTCCTGCTCCACCGCGCGCTTCACGCTCTCCGACGCCTTCGGATATTTCGTGAGCACATGGCCGAGCGAGGCGCACGCGGTTTCGCGCTCGCCGAGCGCGGCGAGCGACTGGCCGAGCCGCAGGAGCGCTTCCGGCGCGCGCACGGCGTTCGGATAGTCGGTCGAGATCTTCAGGAACGTCTCGGCCGCGTCGTTGAACTGCTTGAGCTGGAACTGGCTTTCGCCGAGCCAGTAGTGCGCGTCGGGCATCAACCGCTGCGCGTCCGGTTCGCGGCTCTTGCCGTGATTGGTGAGGAAGACGCGGAAGCCTTCGACCGCAAGCTCGTAGTCGCGCCGCAACACCGCACCGTAGGCGAGATCGTATTCGTCCTTCGGGCTGTCGGACGGCGCCAGCACGGCCTGCGGCCCGACCGGACTTCCTGCCGGCGGCTGCCCGCCGCGCGAAGCGGGCGGCAGCGCCTGCGGGGGCTGACCGGAACCCGCGAGCGAGCCGAGATCGAGCGGCTTTCCGCCCGGGCCACCCGGAGCACTGCCCCCCGGAATCGTTCCGAGCGGACGCGGCACGCCGGGCGCATCCGGCGCGGTTGCCGGATCGAACACGTCACCGCGCCGTCCCGACGGCGCCGCCGCCGGTTCCGGCGGCAAGGCGATCGTCGGCGTCTGCCGCGAAGCGACCGACGGCAGGTTCGGCGGCGGCGGCGGGATCGCGTCGCTCTGGCTGCGCTGCGCCGGCGCGCGCCCCGAAGGCTTCATCTCCTGAAAGCGGAAGTCGGTGTCCTGCTGCACGCGCTTGAGCTGCTGCTCGAGCTGGTTGTTGCGATGCTGCAGTTCCTCGATCATGCCGGTGAGCTGGCGGATCTGGTTCTCCAGCCGGCCGAGGCGCGCGACGAGCTCGGAGTCGTCGCTCCGCTGCTGCTGGCCGAAGAGCTGCACGGGCACGAGCGGCGCGCCTGTGCCGGCGCGGATCGCGCCGGTCGCGGAGAGCGGCACAGCCCATGCGCCGCCGGCCGCAATCGACGCGGCAAGCACAAGCGCGGCAACAGGCAATAGCCGGACGGTTCCGATGTTCATGGTCGGCATGTTGTTGGACGCGCCACCCTAGCGCGGGACCCCAAGGTCATCCAGCGGCAGATAGCCGCCCGAGTACGACCAAAATTTGGCTCCCGCCAACGAATTCGGCGCCCGTCGCGGGCACCGAACCGAAATTTACCGCCGGGAACCTCAAACGCCGGCGTTCAGGACGGTGACCGAGCGCCGGTTCTGCGACCAGCAGGAGATGTCGTTGCAGACTGCGACCGGCCGCTCCTTGCCGTAGGAGATCGTCCGCATGCGCGACGGATCGACGCCGCGCGCGGCGAGATAGTCGCGCACTGTCGTGGCGCGGCGGGCGCCGAGCGCGATGTTGTACTCGCGCGTGCCGCGTTCGTCCGCGTGTCCTTCGACCGTGAAGGCATAGCGGTTGTACTGGCTGAGCCACTGCGCCTGCTTGTCGAGCGTGGCGCGCGCCTGCGGCGTGAGCTCGGACGAATCCGTCTCGAAGAACACGCGGTCGCCCACGTTGACTACGAAGTCCTGCGCGCTGCCGGGCGTCGCCGCGCTGCCGGCGCCGGCTCCAGCCTGGTCGGTCGGATTCTGCGCACAGGCGGCGATCAGCATGACGGCGCCGATCATCGCCGCGATCCGCGCGCCGCGCAGGAATCCGTGTTTGCTCGTCATCTTGCGGCTCCCTCTGCCATTCCGGGGGCACAGCCCCTTTTCAGCCCTTTCGCAACGAGTATTCCGTCAACCTTGACGAGATGTTGCTGAAATCGGGAAAAATTGAGTCAATGGCCAGTGCCTTTGCAAACCTCTTGGTGTGGTTAGCAAAGGATGAACGGGCGAACCTCGTGTTGCAGTACGGCCATATCATGGCCCCGCGCCGCTACCTTCGGCCCCACTACCTTCAGGAAAGCAACGGCGACCAGGCGGGATCCGAGGCATAGGCGGGCGTCGGGATCCGCTGCTCGTTATAGCCCGTGAGATCGACCGTATAGAGATTGGGGCCGGCGTTGCCGCCGGGATCGCGGAAGAACATCAGCACGCGACCGTTCGGCGCCCAGGTCGGCCCCTCGTTGTGGAAGCCCTCGGTGAGAATCCGCTCGCCGGAACCGTCGGTGCGCATCACGCCGATCGCGAAACTGCCGGCGCCCTGCTTGGTGAAGGCAACGACATCGCCGCGCGGCGACCACACCGGCGTCGAGTAACGTCCCTGCCCGAACGAGATACGGCGCGCGCCGCTGCCGTCGGCATTCATGATGTAGATCTGCTGCGAGCCGCCGCGGTCGGATTCGAACGCGACGTACCGCCCGTCCGGCGAGAACGACGGCGCGGTATCGATCGCCGGCGTGTCGGTGAGCCGCGTCGTGCGCCGCGAACGCAGATCCATCAGGAAGATGTTCGACTGGTTGCCCTGCTGCAGGCTCATGATCACGCGCTGGCCGTCCGGCGAGAAGCGCGGCGAGAAGGTCATGCCGGGAAAGTCGCCAACGACCTCGCGCTGGCCCGTTTCGATATTGAGAAGCAGCACGCGCGGGTCGCCGCGTCCGTAGGACATGTACGCGACTTCCTGATTGGTCGGGCTGAAGCGCGGCGTCAGCACGAGATCGTCGCCGCGCGTGAGATAGCGCACGTTCGCCCCGTCCTGGTCCATGATAGCGAGCCGCTTGACCCGGTTGTCCTTCGGGCCGGTCTCGTCGATGAAGACGATGCGCGTGTCGAAATAGCCCTTCTCGCCCGTGAGCCGCTCGTAGATCTGGTCGGAGATGATGTGCGCGATACGCCGCCAGTGCTCGGGCTGCGTGAAATACTGCTGTCCCGTGAGCTGCTGGCCGGCGAACACGTCCCACAGACGGAATTCGGTGCGGAAGCGTCCGTCCGGCTGGCGGCCGACACGCCCGGTCACCAGTCCCTGCGCGTTGATCACCCGCCAATCCTGGAAGCGCGGCGGTGCGTCGACATTGACGATCTTCTCGATGAACGCCTGCGGATCGATCGGCGCGAACAGGCCGGAGCGCCGCAGGTTGTTCGTGATCACCGCCGTGATGTTGCGGCCGAGCTCCTGGTCCTGAGCGCCCGCACCCACAAAGTCGGGCAGCGCCACCGGCAACGGCTGGATCGTGCCCTGGGTGATGTCGAGCTTGAGCACGGCCTCTGCGCGGCCCGCGCCGAGCGCCGCCCCAGTCGCGGCGCCGCCCGCCGTCAGCAGCAGCTCCCGCCGCGAGAAGCCGCGCAAACCCGGCACCGGAAATTTTCGTTCGCTCATGGAATCGGTCTCGAAGGCATCGGTCCGGCTCAACCGCCGAACATGTCGCGTGGATCGAAGGTCACTTCCACATCGCGCCATATATCGTACTTGGCCGCCGGCAAAGTATAGGGCTGGCAGCGGCGCACCGCACGCATCGCGCTCTCGGCCGCCACCCGGAAATACGGGCTCGCGCCGTTGTTCAGGAGCACGGGTTCCGCCGACAGCGTACCGTCGGTGCGGAACTGGATGCGCAGCCGCACGATCAGATCCTGCGCGTTCTCCGCACCCACCGGCGGATTCCAGCACGCCTGGATCTGCGCCCGCAGCGCATCGATCTCGCTCTGCGTCAGCCGCGGCGCATTGCCGGTCGAGGCGCCGAGCGCGGCCGTCGGCGACACCTGCTCCGCCGCGCGCTGGGTCGTCGGCTGGCGCCGGTCGAGCAGGGCCGCGATCTGGTCCGGATTGAAATCGCGCTGCTTCGGCGTCTGCGCCTTGGCCGTCTCGGTCGACTTCGGCTTCGGCGGCGGCTCGCGCTTCGGCGGCAGCGGCGCCGCGACCGGCTCCGGCTTCGGTTCGGGCTTCGGTTCTTCTTTCTTCGGCGCGGGCTCGGGCTTCGTCTCCGGCGGAGGCGGCGGCGGCGCGGCCGCGGTCTTCACCTCCGGCTGCTTCGGCTTCTTCTCCGGCTCCGGCGCCTGCTTCGGCTCGGCAACCTTGTCGGCGGCCTGCTTCGCCTTCTCCTGCTTCGGCGCGTTGCGGTTACCCGCCTGCAATTGCGTGATCTCGCTGATCGGCACGAGATCGACCGGCATCGACTCGGTCTTCTGCGGTTCGAGCACGGCGGGCGCGAACGTCACCAGCCCCCAACCGAGCACGACCGCATGCAAGATGCTCGATACGGCTAGCCCCGTGCGCAACTTAGCGTCCTTGTTCGACTTCGGTGACAAGCGCCACCCGTCTGTAACCCGCGGCCGACAACCGGCCCATGACGCGCATCACCGTGCCGTAGTCGACCTTGCGGTCGCCGCGCACATAGATGCGCTCGTCCGTTCCGTTCTTCGCGATCGCCTTGAGCTTCGCCACCAGCTCGTCCACCGGAATTTCGGTGTTCTGCAGGAAAACCTGCCCCTTGTCATTGACGGAGATGGTCAGGGGCTCGCGGTCCTGATCGATCGATTTCGCCTGGCTCTCCGGCAGATCGATCGGCACGCCGACCGTGAGCAGCGGTGCTGCCACCATGAAGATGATGAGCAGCACCAGCATCACGTCGACGAACGGCGTGACGTTGATCTCGCTCATGACCGGACGGCGCCGGCCGCGGAGCTGCCGGCCCCCGCTGGAGACTCCCGCCCCCATGTCCCGTCCTCACATCTTCTCGTCGACCTGGCGCGACAGGATCGCCGAGAACTCGTCGGCGAAACCCTCGAGGCGCTGGGCCTGGCGGTTCACTTCGTTCGCGAACTTGTTGTAGAAAATCGTCGCCGGTATGGCGGCGATCAGGCCCATGGCCGTGGCGAACAGCGCCTCGGCAATGCCCGGCGCGACGACCGCGAGGCTCGTGCTCTTCGACGCCGCGATCGACTGGAAGCTCGTCATGATGCCCCACACCGTGCCGAACAGGCCGATGAAGGGGCCGGCCGAGCCGACGGTCGCCAGCACCAGAAGCCGCCGCTCCAGCCGCTCCACCTCGCGCGCGATCGTCACGTTCATCACCTTCTCGATCCGCTGCGTGAGCCCCATGAGCGAGCGCGCGCCGCCTTCGTAGGTACGCTTCCATTCGCGCATGGCGGCGACGAACAGCGCTGCCATCGAATGGTTCGGCCGCGACGAAAGCTGACGATAGAGATCTTCCAGGCTCTCGCCCGACCAGAACGCTTCCTCGAAGCGGTCCATCTGCCGCCGGCTGCGCGCGAACAGGATCGTCTTGTCGATCACGATCGCCCACACCCACACCGAGGCGATCACGAGGCCGATCATCACCGCCTTGACGACGAAGTGCGCCTGCCAGAACAGGCCCCAAAGCGACACCTGCGCGGCCGGCAGGTCGAGCGCGCCCTGGGCGATTTCAGCGGGATTCATGCGGCAAACCTCGGCGACCGTTTCGGCAACGCTGCAACGGGCCAGTATGAGGAACGAGATCGAAGGGCCTGGCTCGCGATCGGCTGGCTCCGGCTGCACCGGGAAATTTCATTCCCCCGCCGCATGCCCTTCGTTCCGGCCCAAATCGAGACCGAATCTGTCCAAACTTGGGCGCATCCCCGGGCGCCCGTCTCGGGTAGCAAAGCCCCGCGTGCTTAATAAACGATTATCGGCATCAACCGCTACCTCGACCGATCCGACCGCCGACGATAGGGTACAAGACCGGATGGGCAGGAAAACGATGAATGAGAAGACCAAAATCCTCGGAGAGCAGGCCCGGGCGTTGAGCCCAGGAGACCGGATCGCGCTTGTCGAAGATGTGCTCGACAGTCTCGACCGCCCGGATCCGAACATCGACCGGCTATGGGCGAAGGAGGCGGGTGACCGCCTTGCCGCTTATCGTCGCGGCGAGATCAAGGCCAAGGACCTTAGCGATATTCTTGCCAAGTACCGGCCGTGACGATCCGGTTTCTTGAGGTCGCCGAGATCGAGCTGGACCAGGCGATCCGCTGGTACGAAGCGCAGGCACCCGGCTTGGGCAATACCTTTCTCATCGAGATACTGTCCGCGACCGATCGCATCTCGCAGTATCCCGAGGCGTGGCAGCCCTTGGGCCAAGACATCCACCGCTGCCGCCTCAGCCGCTTTCCCTATGGCCTGATCTACGCGATCGAAGACGGGAACATCCTGATCCTGGCGGTCGCCCACTTGCATCGCGAACCGGATTTCTGGCGCGACCGCCTGAAATAAAGCCAGCTCTTCATCGCACAAAACAAAACCGCCCGCCTCGGTGCGAGGCGGGCGGCTGCATTTCGGGAACTGCCGGGCGGCTATTCGGGACGCCGCGGCTCGACCGAGGTTTCCGGCGGCGCCGGCCGGTTGCGCCGCTCCGCCATGAACTGGTCGAACTCGGTCTTGTCCTTGGCGAAGCGCAGGCGATCGAGGAATTCCTTGAACTCGCGCTGCTCTTCCTCGAGCCGCTTCAGCGTCTCCTCGCGATACTCGTCGAAGGCACGATTGCCGCTCGAAGGCTGCGGGTGCCACCAGGTGCCCGCATGACGGCGGTGCGCACCTTCCCGCCAAGCTCCGCATGCGCCGTTTCTCCAACCCATTCGTCCGCTCCAGATGATGAAGGCCAAGATGGCAAGACCCACCGGCCAGAAGATGATGAAGCCGAGGACCATGAGTGCGATCCAAGCCGGCTTGCCCAGTTCGTCGATTTTCTCTGCCCAGGTCATGTCAGGCCGCTCCTGCAGTTCGGTCCACGTGAATGTTAATTACATTTACATAGCCCCGGCGGACGGTCAAGGGGCTATCTGCTTTTTTCCGGTTTCCAGAGGCCAAGTCCCTCCAGGTACACGAGGACTCCTGCTTCCAGCAGCTCTTCCGGCGACATCGGCAAGGCGCGCCGCGCGTCGTCCCCTCTCGCAAATAGGGAGGCGACGCCGTGCGACAATGCCCAGATGTGCAGCGCGAGCATCAGGGCCGGCGGTTTTTTTCCACCTGGTGCCGCGGCGACGATCTTCTCCGCCGCCACGCGCAGCACGTTGAAAGCGCGGTCGCCCGCCTGCCGCAGCTCAGGATTGGCGCCGATCGGGATGCCCGCCTCGAACATCGCCGAGTAATAGGCGGGCTCCTTGCGCGCGAATTCGAGATAGGCGCTGCCGAGACGCTCGAACGCCGTCAGCGGATCCGGCCGCCCGTCGTCCCAGGCGCGCAGGAGCGCCTGCTCGAACAGTTCGAACCCGCGCTTGGCGACATCGGCCATCAAGGCGTCGCGGTCGCTGTAATGGCGATAGGGTGCAGCCGGGCTCACGCCCGCCCAGCGCGCCGCGTCGGCGAACGTGAATCCGAACGGCCCCTTCTCGGCGATCAGCTCGAGCGCCGCCCGCACCAGGTCCTCTTTCAGGTTCCCGTGGTGATAGCTCCGCTCGCCGCGCCCGCCTCGTTTATGCCAGCTCATGTGAATCATGTTTACATTATTCGCGGGGCGGCGTCGAATGCTTTGGAATCAAACGCTTAATCGGCCGCCCGCAGTGCCTTGCGCAGCGCCGCCGGAATCCGCTGCGGCTTCTCGCCCGCCACGAACGCGATCCGCACGTCCGCCGTCACCAGCGGCTCGCCGCCGCGCACGACACTCTGCTTGAGCACGATCGAAGCGCCGCCGACCTCGCCCGGATAGGTCACCACCTCGACCACGTCGTCGACGCGCGCCGGCTTCAGGAAGTCGATCTTCATCGAGCGCACGACGAAGTGAAAGCCGGGCGCCTCCTTCGCCGTCTGTTCGAACAGCTCGCCCTGGTCGATGCCGAGGATTCGGATGAAGTCCGAGCGCCCCCGCTCCATGAAGCGCAGGTAGCTCGCGTGATAGACGAGGCCGGTGAAGTCCGTGTCCTCGTAATAGACACGGATCGGCAGCCGGTGCACGCCGTCGACGATGCGCCCGGACAGATGCCCCCATTCGCCGTCGCTGGCCCTCACGCGTCCTCCCCCTGGTCGAACAGCGGCATCTGCGCCGCATCGCGCTTCGGCTCGGCGAGGCCGAGATGCCGGAAGGCGTGCGAGGTCAGCACGCGGCCGCGCGGCGTGCGCTGGAGAAAGCCCTGCTGCACCAGATACGGCTCGATGATCTCCTCGATCGCGTCGCGCGGCTCGGAGAGCGCGGCGGCGATCGTCTCGACGCCGACCGGCCCGCCGCCGTAGTTCAACGCGATCACCGTGAGGTAGCGGCGGTCCATGGCATCGAGGCCGCCCGCGTCCACCTCGAGCTGCACGAGCGCATGGTCCGCCGCGGCGGCGTCGATCGTGTCTTTCTTGTCCACGAGCGCGAAGTCGCGCACGCGCTTGAGCAGCCGTCCGGCAATGCGCGGCGTGCCGCGGGCGCGGCGCGCGATCTCCCGCGCGCCGTCGGGCGAAATGCCGATGCCGAGCATGCGCGCCGCGCGCGTGACGATCAGCTCGAGTTCCTCCGGCGCGTAGAAGCCGAGCCGGATCGGAATGCCGAACCGCTCGCGCAGCGGCGTCGTGAGCAGCCCCGAGCGCGTGGTGGCGCCGACCAGCGTGAAGCGCGCGAGATCGATCTTCACCGAGCGCGCCGCCGGCCCTTCGCCGATGATGAGATCGAGCTGGTAGTCCTCCATCGCGGGATAGAGGATTTCCTCGATCGCCGGATTGAGCCGGTGGATTTCATCGATAAAGAGCACGTCGCGGTCTTCGAGGTTCGTGAGCAATGCCGCAAGGTCGCCGGCCTTGGCGATCACCGGCCCCGAGGTGGCGCGGAAGTTCACGCCGAGCTCGCGGGCGATGATCTGCGCGAGCGTGGTCTTGCCGAGGCCAGGCGGCCCCACGAGCAGCACGTGATCGAGCGCTTCCTTGCGCGCCCGCGCCGCCTCGATGAACACGCTCAAGTTCGCCCGCGCCTGCTGCTGGCCGATGAATTCGGCAAGCCGCTGCGGCCGCAGATTGACGTCGGCGGGATCGTCCTCGCGGGGTTCGGGAGCAAGCAACCGGCGCGACATCACGGACCTTTCGGCGCCGGCTGGAGCCAGCCGAGGAACTGCGCCGCGATGGCGCAAAGGGCACCGCCCACCGCCATCACGATCGGGAACAGGATCGACACGCCGGTGAACCAGAACGACATGAGGAGGCCGATCACGCCGGCAACGACCGCTGAAGCGACCAGCACCGGAATGAACGGCACCCTCGAGTGCGCGAGCACCGACGCGACCACGCCCGCTGCCGCGAAGGCGAGCGCGGTGTTCAACGCGATGCTGATGAAGATGATGAGACCGTCCACCGACCGCTCGACGCTCGCTGCGCCGAACGAGCCGCCGAGCACGAGCCGATAGGCGACAAGCGTGAAAACGGCGCCGAGGATGATGTAGAGCGCAATGACGCCGAACGGCTTCGTCATTTCGCGAGCTCCTTCAGCCCGAGCCGGATCAGCGCCTGCGTCGTGGCATTGTCGCCTGCGGCCTGCACCGCCGCCGCCACCGCGGCGCTCGCCTGGATTTCTCCGTAGCCGAGATTGACGAGCGCCGACACGGCGTCCGCCACCGGCTGCGGCGCGCGCTTTTCGCTCACCTCACCCGAGAGCCGCGCCACTGCCGGATCGACGCTCGCGAACGCCGGCGCTTTGTCCTTCAGTTCGGCGACGATGCGCTGCGCGAGCTTGCCGCCAACGCCCGGCGTGCGCGCCACCGCCGCCTTGTCGCCAAGCGCGATCGCGTTGGCGAGCTCGGCGATCTTCAACGTCGACAGCACCGCGAGCGCCACCCGCGCACCCACGCCCTGCACTTCCGTGAGCAGCTTGAACCATTCGCGCTCGAGATCGCTGGCGAAGCCGTAGAGCCGGATCTGGTCCTCGCGCACCCAGGTCTCGATCGCGAGCGTCGCCGCTTCGCCCGCGGGCGGCAGCGCCTGCAACGTGCGCGCCGAGCAATGCACGAGGTAGCCGACGCCGTGCACGTCGAGCAGCACCGAGTCGTCGCCATAGGTGTCGATCACCCCGCGCAGCTTGCCGATCATCGCCCGCTCCCGGCCGCGATGCGCAACGCCGGCGCGCTGCGGTGATGCGCGTGGCAGATCGCGATCGCCAGCGCATCGCAGGCGTCTTCCGTCTCCGGATTCGCCTTCGGCAGCAGCACCCCGATCATCATCCGCACCTGCGCCTTCTCCGCGCGCCCCGCGCCCACCACGGATTTCTTCACGAGGTTCGGCGCGTATTCGGCGACTTTCAAGCCCGCCTGCGCCGGCACCAAGAGCGCGATCCCGCGCGCCTGCCCGAGCTTCAGCGCCCCCCGGGCGTCGGCATTGACGAAGGTCTCTTCGACGGCCGCCTCGGCCGGCGCGTAGCGCGCGAGCACCGCCGCGATCCCCTCGTGCAGCACGGCAAGCCGGGCGGCGAGCGCCGCCTTGTCGCTCGTCTCCACCGACCCGCAGGCCACGAAGGAAAGCGAATTCCCAACGGTCTCGATTACCCCCCAGCCCGTGCGCCGGAGGCCCGGGTCGAGGCCGAGGATACGGACGGTTCCGGAGCGATTCGGGCGCATGCTTGTTGATAACCCTCGCCGGGCCGTCCGCCTATCGCACCTGCCACGGCCGCCGGTCGCATTGGTGCGCCCCAATTGCTACAGGAAATCCCGCTCGCCGGAATCCCCTTGTGCTCGATTTCCCCGATTCCTCCCATTTTGCCGCGCTCCTTGCGGACCCGCGCTTCTATGCGGTGCTTGCCGTCACGATCCTGTCGGGCGTGGTGCGCGGCTTTTCCGGCTTCGGCTCGGCATTAATTTATATCCCGCTGGTCAGCGCGATCTACGACCCGAAGATCGCCTCGGCCTCCTTCATCCTCATGGATTTCTTCTGCACGGCGCCCTTCGCCTGGCGCCTCTATCCGATCTCCAACAAGCGCGAGATCTGGCCGCTGACCGTTGCGGCGGCCCTCACCATTCCGCTCGGTGCCATGCTGCTGCGCTATCTCGACCCGGTCGTCATGCGCTGGTCGATCGCCGTCGTCATCTTCCTGTTGCTCGCCGTGCTGGTCTCGGGCTGGCGCTTTCCCGGCAAGCCGACAACGCCGCTCACCGTCGGCGTGGGGCTGGTGTCCGGCATCTCCGGCGGCGCAGCGCAGCTCATCGGTCCCTTCACGATCATCTACTGGCTCGGCAGTCCCAATCCCGTGGCGGTCGTGCGCGCCAACCTGATGGTGTTCTTCGCACTCGGCGGCGCCGTGATCGTGCTCACCTATATTGTGCAGGAATTGTTCACGGCGAACGTCATCGCGCTGACGCTTCTGATCGCCGCATCCTATGTGCTGACGCTGAACGCGGGCGCCCGCCTGTTCCGCGCCTCATCGGAGTCGGCCTATCGCAAGGCGGCCTACGCCATCGTCGCCGCGTCGGCCTTCATCAGCCTGCCGCTGTTCGACGGCCTGCTGCGCTAGAGCGTAATCCCGAAAAGCCGCGCGGCGGGCGCTCCACACCGTACCGCACCCGGTATCCGAATGCAGAAATCCGAAGGAACGTCCGCGTCAGGTTAGCCGCGCATCAACTACGTCACACGGCTTCATAGAACTGTCACATACGGCGAACGCAAACTAAATCATTCGAAACGACCTTGGCCTAGTGAGCGAGTGCTGCCTGCCTGCTTTTTCCGAGGCCGTTCATGAGTTTGCCTGCCGCCCGTGAGGCGACCCCGCTTCCGTTGGATACGCGGATCGCGCGGGACCACATCATTTCGCTCGCCAAGCTCGTCATCGACCCCGCGCTGCAGCCGATTGTCGAGATCAATACCGGGGCGGTGTACGGCTACGAAGCCCTGATGCGCGGGCACGAACGCCTCGGGCTCAATTCGCCGATCGAACTGCTCGACCGCGCCGCCGAGATCAACCGCCTCGAAGAGCTCGAGCGCATGCTCTATGCCCGCGCGATCGTGAAATTCAGCTCGCTGTCCAAGGTCGCCGGCAAGCGGCTTTTCATCAACGTCGACGGCCGCAACTTCCGCGACGGAAATTCGCTGCTTTCGGCGCTGGACGACGCCCTGCGCGGACGGCGCATCCCGCATTCGTCGATCTGCATCGAGCTTTCCGAGCGGCACAACAACGCGTCGCTGCCCGAATTCGCCGAAATGGTGAAGCGCCTGCACCGCGCCGGAACCCGCATCGCCATCGACGATTTCGGCATCGGCCATTCGGAACTGAAGCTCCTCTGCGATCACGGCCTCGACTACATCAAGGTCGACCGCCACTTCATCCGCGGCAGCGCCGAGAGCGAGCGCAAGCGCCTGTTCGTGACCACGATCGTCGACCTCGCGCACGTGCTCGGCATCCGCGTCATCGCCGAGGGCATCGAAACCGAGGCCGACTACATCGCCGCACGCGAGGCCGGCTGCGATCTCGCGCAGGGCTATTTCATCGCCCGGCCGACCTGCGAAATCGAGGAACTGCTGGAAACTTATCCGCACGTCGTCGCCGCCCGCGCCAACCGCCGGCGCCAGCGCCGGACCGATGCCCTCCTCGTCCGCAGCCAGATGATCGTGCTGCCGACGCTGCTCGAAGACACGCACCCGGAAACCGCCTTCGAGCACTTCTACAATTCGCCCGAGCAGACCTTCTTTCCGGTCGTCGATGCGGCCGGCGTGCCGCGCGGCATCCTGCACGAGAAGAAGCTCAAGCGGTTCATCTATATGCCGTTCGGCCGAGATCTCCTGCGCAACCGATCGTTCAGGCAGACGATCTATTCCTTCATCACGCCCTGCCCGATCGTCGACGTGAACACCGACGCCGAGCGCATTCTGGAAATCTTCGCCAACGCCCGCGAGACCAACGGCATCATCCTGACGGAAAACGCCAGGTATGTCGGCGTCCTGTCCGCGGCCGCGCTGCTGAAGATCCTGAACGAGAAGCAGTTACAGCAGGCCCAGGATCAGAACCCGCTGACCGAGCTGCCCGGCAACCTGTCGATCAGCGACTACGTGACCATTGCCGCGCTCGACGGCGACGTCGACCGCTACTTCTGCTATTTCGATTTCGATCACTTCAAGCCGTTCAACGACCGTTACGGCTTCCAGCACGGCGACCGCGCGATCAACCTGTTCGCCGCCCTCCTGCGCCGTCATTTCGGCGGGAGCGATGCCTTTCTCGGCCATGTCGGCGGCGACGACTTCTTTGCCGGTTGCCAGGGACGCAGCGCCGAGGAAATCGACGCGACGATCGTCGGCCTCGTCGAGGACTTCGAGCAGGCGGTTGTCGGGCTCTATGAGCCGGCGGACCAGCAGTCCGGCTACATCCTGGGCATGGACCGTGACGGCCGGCAGCGCCGCTTTCCGCTCATGCGGTGCAGCGCCGCCATCGTGCACCTGCCGCGCGGGCTCACCACCAACGATCTGAACCGCATCGACGCGCTGATCGCCGAAGCGAAATCCGAGGCGAAGCGATCGGCCACGCCGGTCGTACGGCGCCGCTTCGAAATGTGAGCGCGGTCAGGCGCTCATCTTCGCCATGAGCGAATCCGAGACCTCGAAATTGGCATAGACGTTCTGCACGTCGTCGTTGTCTTCGAGCGCCTCGATCAGCCGCAGCACCTTCTCGCCGTCCGCATCGGCGACCGGCACCGCGTTCTGCGGCCGCCACACGAGCCCGCTTTTGCGCGGCTCGCCGAACTTCGCCTCCAGCGTTCGCGCCACCTCGTGCAGGTTTTCCGCGGCGCAGACGATCTCGTGCCCCGCATCGGACGAGTTCACGTCATCGGCGCCGGCTTCGATCGCCGCATCCAGCATCGCGTCGGCCGAAGCCTTGTCCGCGTCGTACTCGATTGCGCCGACGCGATTGAACATGAAGGAGACGGCGCCGGTCTCGGCGAGGCTGCCGCCGCTCTTCGTGAAGGTCGCGCGCACTTCGGAAGCGGTGCGGTTGCGGTTGTCGGTCAGCGCCTCGACGATGAAGGCGACCCCGCCCGGCCCGTAGCCCTCGTAGCGGATTTCGTCGTAGCTCTCGGCGTCGCCGCCCTGCGATTTCTTGATCGCGCGCTCGATGTTGTCTTTCGGCATGTTCTCGGCGCGCGCCGCGAGCACGGCCGCGCGCAGCCGCGGGTTCATCGCAGGATCGGGAAGGCCGAGCTTTGCCGCTACCGTGATTTCGCGGGCGAGCTTGGAAAAAAGCTTCGAGCGGGCCGCGTCGGCACGGCCCTTCTTGTGCATGATGTTCTTGAATTGTGAATGGCCGGCCATGGGGCCCTGAACCTCTGCTCTGCGATGATCGGCGGCCTATATAGTTTGCCGGATTTTCCCTGTCATCCCGTCTGCAAGGGCGGGGGGCGGCAGCGCTATTCCGCCGTCCAGAAGGCCGGCCGCGCTTCCTCCAGCACCGCGCCGATGCGCACCGGCGCGACGCGCTGCGCGAGCCCCGTATCGTCGTCGATCTCCACGGCAAGGCCCGACAGCGCGCCCGGCCCGGTCGCCGCCTCGAAGCGCGAAGCCGGCATCTTGGTCAGAAACCGCCGCACCGGCTCGTCCTTCGCCATGCCGATGACGCTGTCATAGTCGCCGCACATGCCGACGTCGGTCATATAGGCGGTGCCGCCGGCGAGAACGCGATGGTCCGCCGTCGGCACATGCGTATGCGTGCCGATCACGAGGCTGACGCGGCCGTCGAGATGATGCGCGATCGCCTGTTTCTCGCTCGACGCCTCGGCGTGCATGTCGACGATGATCGCATCGCACCCCTGCTTCAGCGGGATCGCCTCGATCTCGCGCTCGATCGCCGCGAACGGGTCGTCGAGCGCGTCCATGAACACGCGCCCCATGAGATTGACCACGAGCACGCGCGCGCCGTTCTTGGCCGGCGCCACCACCGAGCCGCGCCCCGGCGTGCCCGGCGGATAGTTGAGCGGGCGCAGCAGATGCGGGGCGCGCTCGATGAACACCATCGCCTCGCGCTGGTCCCAGGCATGGTTGCCGAGCGTGATGACGTCGGCGCCGGCATCGATGAATTCCTGATAGATCACCTCGGTGATCCCGAAGCCGCCCGCCGCGTTCTCGCCGTTCAGCACGACGAAATCGAGCTTCCAGTCGGCGATCAGGCGCGGCAGCCGCTCGGCGACGAGCACTCGCCCCGACCGGCCGACCACATCACCCAGGAACAAGAGACGCATGCATTCATGCTCCGCGGCAATCGATGGCTTCCCGTTCGGTTAGCACGAGATCGAGCCGTGCGTCGTGGGAAAGCGCGGGGACTTCGTCGAATTCCTGCATCGCGAAGGCGATGCCGATCGCCGTGACCGGCTTCTTCGCCCGCAGCGATTGGATGGTCCTGTCGTAATAGCCGGCGCCATAGCCGATCCGGTGCCCCTGCCGGTCGAAGGCGGCGAGCGGCACGATCATGATGTCCGGCTCGACCTCCGGCGCCGCGGCGTCCGGCTCGCAAATGTTCCACTGACCCTTCACCAAAGGCGCGCCGATGCTCCAGGCGCGCATGGAGAGTGCCTGCCCGCGGCCGACGATCTTCGGCAGCGCGAGCTGCGCACCGGCCTCCGCGTAGCGCCGCAGGAGCGGCAGCGGATTGATCTCGCTTTTGATCGGCATGAAGCCGGAAACGATCGTTCCCGCTCGCGGCGCGACCGGCAGGGGACGCGCGGCGATCGCCTCGGCCGCAGCCGCGCGTGCTTCGGGCGCAAGCGCGTCGCGGCGAGCCAATGCTTCGGTGCGGAGTTCGGTTTTTCGCGCAGCGATGTCGGCAATATTCATCGATCAAAACCAGCCGTCACCCTGAGGTGCGACCCCGGAGCAACACGAGCGCCGGGGCCTCGAAGGATAACGGTACAAACGAAAGTGCGGAGCCGCAAAAGCCGTCAGAGACAGCGATCCCGGGAAACCTACGAAGTAGGTGGGCGCCGTATGTCCGAGTCCACGGACAAGGACAGGCACAGCTCCCGTTGGGATCGATAAGGCCCCGGGGAAATGGTCTCCGGACGCACCCCGCAGCCCCGCACGAACAATGTAGGCGCAACCGCGTGACGCCGCCAGCCCTCGCTGGTCATTCCGGGGCGCGAGCGAAGCGAGCGAGCCCGGAATCCAAGCGGCGCTGTCACTTGCTGAAATGTTGATGGATTCCGGGCCCGGCGCTTCGCGCCGTCCCGGAATGACGAGAGGGGTTCAACCCAGCGCGACGTTCGGGCCGGGCCGTCCGTTCAGGCTGTGCGCGAGCTGCTCGATGCGGTCGGCGGCACTTTCGATCGTATCGGCGAACGCCCGCTCGTGCGCCTCGACGCGTTCGCCCATGGCGAGCCGCGACTCCTGCAGGCTCTCGATCTCCTGCTCGCAGCCCTTGATGCGGCGCTTGGCTTCGGCAAGCTCGTCCGCGACCATGAGCGCGGCCATCACCGTGAGCCGCGTGTCGCCGATCTCGCCGAACGACTCGCGCAGCCGCCCGATGCGCCCGTCGAGCTCGCGCGCGAGCCGCGTGAGATGGTCTTCCTGCCCGTCGTCGCATGCCATGCGATAGACGCGGCCGTTGATGGTGACACTCACCTGCGCCATCGGTTCCCGCTCCAACGCAACTAGTGTTCCTGCCCGGCGAGCACGCTGCGGATCGTCTCCGCCGCCCGGTCGAGCCGCCGCGACACCTCGCGATTGGCTGCCTCGAGATCCACCGAGCGAGCGCGCACCTGGTCGAGCTCCGCCGCGAGCTTCGAGCGGTCGCTGCCGAACGCCTGCAGCTGCGCCTCGAGCGCGTCGCGCTGCCGGTCCTCTTCGTGCCGCCGGTTGACCGCGGCCTCGAGCATGTCGATTGCGGAATTTAGCCGACGGCTCGCCCGCTCCAGCGGCGACTCATCCCCATTCTGCCGCATTACGAATCCCACTGCAGATTGCACAGTAAAAGGGTGCACGGCACCCCCAGTCAATCATTTCGCCGCGTTGACAGGGGGGTGGCGGGTGTTATCTGTGCGCACCTTCCGGGCAGGGTCCGAGCGCGCGAACTTGCCCCGCGCGACTCGTGATATGGAGCGGACCCCGCCCGCCGACCAGCGACAAGCGCAAAACCGGAGCGCGAGACCGGAAATGGGCCGCGAAACACACGACCGTATGGCGAATGCCATTCGTGCCCTCGCCATGGATGCCGTGGAAGCGGCGAAGTCCGGCCACCCCGGCCTGCCCATGGGCGCCGCCGATGTCGCCACCATGTTGTTCACAAGATTCTTGAAGTTCGACCCGGCCGACCCAGCCTGGCCCAACCGCGACCGCTTCGTGCTGTCGGCCGGCCACGGCTCCATGCTGCTCTACGCGGTCCTCTACCTCCTCGGCTATCCGGACATGACGCTCGAGGAGATCAAGCGCTTCCGCCAGCTCGGCTCGAAGACCGCCGGCCACCCGGAATACGGTCACGCCGCCGGCATCGAGACCACCACCGGCCCGCTCGGACAGGGCATCGCCACCGCCGTCGGCATGGCACTCGCCGAGCGCATCCTGGCCGCACGGTTCGGCGACAACGCCGTCGACCACTACACCTACGTGCTCGCCTCCGACGGCGACCTGATGGAAGGCGTGAGCCAGGAGGCGATCGCGCTCGCCGGCCACCTGAAGCTCGGCAAGCTCATCGTCCTGTTCGACGACAACGGCATCACGATTGACGGCAAGCTCGCGCTCTCCGACTCCACCGATCAGGTAGCGCGCGTGCAGGCATCCGGCTGGAACGCCACGCGCGTCGATGGCCACGACCCCGACGCCATCGCCGCCGCGATCGAGGCCGCGAAGCAATCCGGCCGCCCGACGCTGATCGCCTGCAGGACGCACATCGGCTATGGCGCGCCGACCAAGGTCGACAGCGAGAAGGCGCACGGCTCGCCGCTCGGCGCCGAGGAGATCAAGGGCGCGCGCGAGAAGCTCGGCTGGCCCTATCCGCCGTTCGAAATTCCGGCCGATATCCTCGATCTCTGGCGCAAGGCCGGCGCGCGCTCGCGCGACGTGCGCAAGAGCTGGACCGAGCGCGTCGGCAAGCTTGATGCAGCAACGCGTGCCGAATTCGAGCGCCGCACGAGCGGGAAGCTTGCGCCCGCGCTCGCCGCCGCCGTGCGCAAGGTGAAGGAAGACGCCGTTGCCAAGCCCGCCGAGGTCGCGACCCGCAAGGCGTCCGAGCTTTCGCTGGAGGCGCTCGCCGCCGCACTGCCGGAAATGATCGGCGGCTCCGCCGACCTCACCGGCTCCAACAACACGATCACCAAGGGCATGAAGGTGATCGCGCCCGGCGATTTCTCCGGCCGCTTCGTGCACTACGGCATCCGCGAGCACGGCATGGCCGCGGCCATGAACGGCATGGCGCTGCATGGCGGCGTCATTCCCTATTCCGGCACGTTCCTGGCGTTCTCCGATTATTGCCGTCCGTCGCTGCGGCTCGCCGCCCTCATGGGCAAGCGCGTGATCCACGTGATGACGCACGACTCCATTGGCCTTGGCGAGGACGGCCCGACGCACCAGCCGGTCGAGCACCTCGCCGCCCTTCGCGCGATCCCGAACCTCCATCTCTTCCGCCCGGCCGATCTCACCGAGACGGTCGAATGCTGGCAGGCGGCGCTTCAGCTCGACGCCGGCCCGAGCGTGCTCGCCCTCACCCGCCAGAACCTGCCGGCCGTGCGCACGCGCCTCGTTGAGGAAAACCTCTGCGCGCGTGGCGCCTACGAGCTGTCGCCCGCGAGCGAGAAGGCGGAGGTCTCGATCTTCGCCTCGGGCTCGGAAGTCTCGATCGCCCTCGAAGCCCAGGCCGAGTTGGAGAAAAAGGGCGTCCCCGCCCGCGTCGTTTCGGTCCCCTGTTTCGAGCTCTTCCGCGCCCAGCCCGCCGCCTATCGCCATCAGGTGATCGGTACGGCGCCCGCCTGCGTCGCCGTGGAAGCCGCGATCCGCATGGGCTGGGACGAGATCATCGGCAGCGACGGGGCCTTCGTCGGCATGATGGGCTTCGGCGCGAGCGCGCCCGCCAAGGACCTTTACCGGCACTTCGGCATTACGTCGGAGGCGGTCGTCGCGGCCGCGCTTGCCGCACTGGGACGCGAAGACGCAGCCGCCGGCATTAAGGCTGCCCGCCGTTCCTGATCCTAGGGTCGGATCGACCCGGAGGGAATCGGTCTGCGATTCCATCCGGGTCGTGAATCCGACCCTAATCAATAGGTTAGGGTGCGATTCACGCTTCAGACCGAAGCATGAGTGCTTCGGTCTGCATTAATGCTTCGGTCTGAAGCGATCGCACCCACCCGCTGACAGCGCGGGCAGAGGCCGCTAATAAGGACCCGCAGTTTCAGGGAGACGAAAGATCATGGCCGTGCGCGTGGCAATCAACGGGTTCGGACGCATCGGGCGCAACATCCTCCGCGCCGTCATCGAGTCCGGCCGCAAGGACATCGAAATCGTGGCGATCAACGATCTCGCCCCGGTGGAGACGAACGCCCACCTGCTCCGTTTCGACTCCGTGCACGGCCGCTTCCCCGCCGAAGTGAAAGTCAACGGCGACACGATCGACGTCGGCCGCGGCCCGATCAAGGTGACGGCGATCAAGGACCCGGCGCAGCTTCCGCACAAGGAGCTCGGCGTCGACATCGCCATGGAATGCACCGGCATCTTCACGTCGAAGGAGAAGGCGTCCGCCCATCTCACCGCCGGCGCGAAGCGTGTGCTTGTCTCCGCCCCCGCCGACGGCGCCGACATCACCGTTGTCTATGGCGTGAACCACGACAAGATCGGCAAGGACCACAGGATCGTCTCCAACGCGTCCTGCACCACCAACTGCCTCGCGCCGGTCGCCAAGGTCCTGAACGACGCGATCGGCATCGACAAGGGCTTCATGACCACGATCCACGCCTACACGAACGACCAGCCGTCGCTCGACCAGGTGCACAAGGATCTCTACCGCGCCCGCGCCGCGGCGCTCTCCATGATCCCGACCTCGACGGGCGCGGCGAAGGCCGTCGGCCTCGTGCTGCCGGAATTGAAGGGCAAGCTCGACGGCGTCGCCATCCGCGTGCCGACGCCGAACGTCTCCGTGGTCGACCTGAAGTTCGTCGCCAAGCGCGCCACCGACAAGGATGAAGTGAACGGCGCGATCAAGCGCGCGGCCGAGCAGCAGTTGAAGGGCATCCTCGGCTACACCGAGCAGCCGAACGTCTCCATCGATTTCAACCACGACCCCCGTTCCTCGGTCTTCCACATGGATCAGACCAAGGTGATGGACGGCACGCTCGTCCGCGTGATGACCTGGTACGACAACGAGTGGGGCTTCTCGAACCGCATGGCCGACACCGCGGTGGTCATGGGCAAGCTCGGCTGACAGACGTGGCGGCGTTCCGCGCATTCAAATCCAAGACCGTGCGCTGGCGGCCGGCCAAGGGGCTCGGCCTCGAACATCTGACCGTCCGCGCCGAGAAGAACGCGATCGTCGCGCGGAGCGTCGTGATCGGCGAGTACGCCGGAAAGCCGTTCGGCGTGCGCTATACGGCGATCTGCGACAAGGACTGGACCGCGCGGGAAATCGCCATCGACACCGCCGACGGACGCAGCGTCCGTTTCGTCTCCGACGGACGCGGCCGCTGGAAGGACGGAAAGAAGCGCCGGCCGGAATTCGACGGCTGCATCGACATCGATCTTGCCGGCTCCCCGTTCACCAACACCCTGCCGATCCGCCGTCTCGGCCTCGGCGTCAGGCACGGGCCGGTCGAGCTTTCGATGCTGTGGTTTCCCTTCGACACCTTCGAGCCGTTTGTCGACCGGCAGCGGTACACCTGCCTGCGCTCGCATCGGCTCTATCGTTTCGAGGCCGTGGACGGGACCTTCTCCGCGACCCTGCCGGTGGACGAGGACGGCTTCGTGACCGACTACCCGAAACTCTTCAGGCGGCTCCACTAGAAGCGATGACTGCCTTCCGCACCCTCGATCAGGCCGGCCTCTCGGGCAAGCGCGTCCTCGTCCGCGTCGATCTCAACGTGCCGATGGAGGCGGGCAAGGTCAGCGACGACACGCGGCTGCGCGCCGCCGCGCCCACGATCCGCGAAATCACGGACAAGGGCGGCAAGGTCATTCTGCTTTCGCACTTCGGCCGGCCCAAGGGCCGCGACGAGAAGCAATCGCTGAAGCAGATCGTCCCTGCGCTGTCGCAGGTGATCGGCAAGCCGGTCGCCTTCGCGTCCGACTGCATCGGCCCGGAAGCCGAGCAGGCGATCGCCGCGCTGAAGCGGGGCGAGGTGCTGCTCCTGGAGAACACCCGCTTTCATGCCGGCGAGGAGAAGAACGCGCCGGATTTTGTCGCGGCGCTGGCGAAGCTTGGCGACCTCTATGTCAACGACGCTTTCTCCGTGTCGCACCGCGCGCACGCCTCGACCGAAGGCATCGCCCGCAAGCTCGCGCCCTATGCCGGCCGCTCGCTGCAGGCCGAGCTCGACGCGCTCGCCCGGGTGCTCGAGAAGCCCGAGCGGCCCGTCGCCGCCATCGTCGGCGGCGCCAAGATTTCCACCAAGCTCGAGCTGCTCGGAAATCTGCTCTCCAAGGTCGATTTCCTCATCATCGGCGGCGCCATGGCGAACACGTTCCTCGCCGCCGAGGGCAAGCCGGTCGGCAAGTCGCTCGCCGAGAAGGACATGCTCGACACCGCGCGCAGGATTCTCGGCGAGGCGAAGGCCAAGGGCTGCGAGATCGTGCTGCCGGTCGACGTTGTGGTCGCGCGAGAATTCAAGGCGCTCGCCCCTTCGCGCACCGTTTCGGTGGACGAAGTCGGCGCCGACGACATGATCCTCGACATCGGCCCGAAGTCGCGCGAGCACGTCATCGCAACGCTCGCCCGCAGCAGGACGCTGGTGTGGAACGGCCCCTTCGGCGCCTTCGAGCTGGAACCGTTCGACCTCGGCACGGTCGCCGTCGCCGAGGCGGCGGCGGAACTGACGGCCGGCGGCAAGCTTGTCTCGGTGGCGGGCGGCGGCGACACGGTCGCCGCGCTCAACCAGGCCGGCGCGGCGGGCCGCTTCACCTACGTGTCCACAGCCGGCGGCGCCTTCCTCGAATGGCTGGAGGGCAAGGCCCTTCCGGGCGTCGAGGCGCTCCGCATAGGATAGCGACGGCCAAGACCAGGAATTCAGTACCGCAGACAGAATCGATCAAGGAGACGGCCATGAATCTCGCAGCGCTCAACCAGGTAGCCCAGGCGATGGTCGCGCCCGGCAAGGGCATCCTCGCAGCCGACGAAAGCTCCGGCACGATCAAAAAGCGCTTCGACGCGATCGGCGTGGAATCGACGGAAGAGAACCGCCGCGACTACCGCGAGCTCTTGTTCCGCTCGACCGAAGCGATGAAGAGCCACATCTCCGGCGTGATCCTCTATGACGAGACGATCCGCCAGAACGCCAAGGACGGCACCCCCCTCGTCAAGATCATCGCCGGCACCGGCGCCGTGCCCGGCATCAAGGTGGACAAGGGGACGAAGCCCCTGCCCTTCTGCCCCGGCGAAGTCGTCACCGAAGGGCTCGACGGCCTGCGCGAGCGGCTCGTCGAATATCGCGGCCTCGGCGCGAAATTCGCCAAGTGGCGCGCGGTCATCGACATCGGCCGCGGCGGCGACCATCGCGTGCCGAGCCCCACCTGCATCCGCGCCAATACCCACGCGCTGGCCCGCTACGCGGCCCTCTGCGTCGAGGAAGACATCGTGCCGATCGTCGAGCCCGAGGTGCTCATGGACGGCGATCACGACATCGCCCGCTGCTACGAGGTAACCGAATACACGCTCAAGCAGGTCTATGCAGACCTGTTCGAGCAGCGCGTCCCCCTCGAAGGCACCGTGCTCAAGCCCAACATGGTCATCCCCGGCAAGAAGTCGGCCAAGCGCGCCTCGGTGGAAGAGATCGCGGAGCAGACCGTGAAGGTGCTGAAAGCCTGCGTGCCGGGCGCAGTGCCGGGCATCGCCTTCCTCTCCGGCGGCCAGTCCGACGAGGAAGCGACCGCGCACCTCGACGCCATGAACAAGATCGGCAACCTGCCGTGGAGGCTCACCTTCTCCTACGGCCGCGCATTGCAGGCCGCGCCGCAGAAGGCGTGGTCGGGCAAGAGCGAGAACGTCGCCGCAGCGCAGCGCGCCTTCTCGCACCGCGCGAAGATGAACGGGCTCGCCACGCTCGGTCAGTGGAAAGCCGATCTCGAGAAGAAGGCGGCCTGACCCTCATCCTGAGGAGCCCGAGCGAAGCGAGGGCGTCTCGAAGGATGAGGCTCTTGAATGAGAAATAGCCCTCATGGTTCGAGACACGTCGCTTCGCGACGCTCCTCACCATGAGGGCCCAAATTAACCTTTCAGCCCCGAATTCGCCGCCATCGCGCGGCATCGATCGCGCATGGATCGAGGCCAGTCCCAGGATGCGGCAAGACCGCGCTTCACGCTCGTAACGCCCGAGATCGAGGACGCGGAGGCTTTCGCATCGCTGCTTGCAGCCGCATGCGAAGCCGCCGATGTCGCCGCCGTTATTCTGCGGCTCGCGCCTGCCGAGGACTCGGAGCAGAAAAAACGCATTCGCACGCTCGCCCCTGCGCCGCAGAAAGTCGGCGCCGCCGTGCTGCTCGACGGCATGACAAATCTCGTTTCCGCGACGAACGCCGACGGCGCGTTCGTGCGCGGCCCCGAAGGCGTCGTCGCCGCGCGCTCCATGCTCAAGGGCGACCTCATCGTCGGCACCGGAAACCTTGAAACCCGCCATGACGCCATGACCGCCGGCGACAGCGGCGCCGATTTCGTCATGTTCGGCGAGCCCGACGCGGACGGCCGGCGTCCCGCATTGCCCGCGCTCGTCGAGCGCGTGACCTGGTGGGCGGAATTGTTCGTGGTGCCGTGCGTCGCCTATGCGGCGCGGATCGAGGAGATCGAGCCGCTCGTGCGCGCCGGCGCCGATTTCATTGCGCTCGGCAGCGAAACCGTCTGGAATGCAGCCGAGGGTCCGGCCGCCGCCCTGGCAGCCGCGGCACGGCATATCGAAGTGACGGAACCCGCCGAATGATCTCGCGCGCATGCGCGCTCGCGCTTGCCTCGATCGCCTGCATCGTCCCTGTTTCGGTTCTTGCGCAGGGAAAGCAGACGAAGCCCGTTTCCGCGCCGCCGCCGGCAGCCGAGGAAACCATCGATCTCGCCTACGGCGCCTTCCAGCAGGGCCACTACCTCACCGCCTATGCCATCGCGACCAAGCGCATCGAAGAGCACAAGGACCCGAAGGCGATGACGCTCGTCGGCGAGATTCTCGCAAAAGGACTCGGCGTCAAACGCGACGAGCAGCGCGCCGCCTATTGGTACGATCTCGCCGCCAAGGCCGGCGACCGCGAAGCGGCCTACGCGCTCGCGCTCCTCTATCTGGAGGGGCGCGGCGTCGAAGCGAACCGCGAGGAAGCAAAACGCCAGTTCGAAGCCGCGGCCGAACGCGGTCACGGCCGTGCCGCGTTCAACCTCGCGCTCCTCTATATCGAAGGCAAAGCGGTGCCGCGCGATGTCGCCGCCGCCGCGCGCTGGCTCCGGGTCGGCGCGGAGCAGGACATTCCCGATGCCCAGCATGCGCTCGCGATCCTCTACAAGGAGGGCGATGGCGTGAAGCAGGACCCGGCCGAGGCCGCCCGCTGGCTCGAGCGCGCCATGCAGCTCGGCCACATCCCGGCGACGATCGAATACGCCATCGCGCTCTTCAACGGCGACAGCATCGCGAAAGATGAAGCGCGCGCCGCCACCCTGTTCCGGCAGGCGGCGCTGCAGGGCAATCCCGTGGCGCAAAACCGCTATGCCCGCGTGCTCGCCACCGGCCGCGGCACCGCACAGGATTCCATCGAAGCCTGCGCCTGGCACATGCTCGCGCGCGGCCAGACCGTCTCCGATCCCATGCTCGATCAGGTGTGCGACACCCTCGCCCCCAAGGCCCGCGAGGCCGCGGACGAACGGGTCAAGGCATGGCTCAAAGGCGCGCAAGGGTCGGATCAAGACCGCTCTTGACGCAACCCCGCGCCGGCTGGCACGTGAGCGCGCGAAAGGGTCGGATCGGCGGAGAGGGAGACGCCCGGCGTTTCCATCGCGGCCGTGAATCCGGCCCTCATCAATAGGTTAGGGCGCGATTCACGATGTCCACGGAAGCGGTTACGCTTCCGCCGATTTCGGTCGCACCCCTCGCGAGGAAATCGGCATGAAGATCAACGGCAACGAAATCCGCCCCGGCATGGTGATCGAGTACGAGGGCGGCCTGTGGGTCGCCGTGAAGGCCGTGGCCGTGAAGCCGGGCAAGGGTCCTGCCTATAACCAGGTCGAGCTGAAGAACCTGATCGACGGCCGCAAGCTCAACAACCGCTTCGGCTCCGACGAGCGGGTCGAGCAGGCGCGCGTCGAGAACAAGGACTTCCAGTATCTCTATCGCGAAGGCGACAACCTCGTGTTCATGGACATGGACACCTACGACCAGATCACGCTGAACGAGGAATTCGTCGGCGAGCGCGCCGCCTTCCTGCAGGACGGCATGAAGGTGACGCTGGAGATGCACGACGAGCGCCCGATCGGCATCCAGCTTCCCGGGCAGGTGACGCTCGAAGTGGTCGAGGCCGACGCCGTGGTGAAGGGCCAGACCGCCTCGTCCTCCTACAAGCCGGCCAAGCTCGAGAACGGCTTGCGCGTGATGGTGCCGCCTTTCATCACGACGGGCGAGAAGATCGTCGTCGACACCAACGAGATCACCTACATCCGCCGCGCGGACTAGAATCGTCATGCCCGGGCTTGACCCGGGCATCCATACGGCAGTTCATCGCGGCTCGGTCGCATGGATTGCCGGGTCAAGCCCGGCAATGACTTGGTCTTTTTAGCCTCATGATCCGCTCGCCGATCATCACCGTGATGGAGCAGGCCGCCCGCAAGGCGGGCCGCACGCTCGTGCGCGATTTCGGCGAGGTGGAGCACCTGCAGGTCTCGCTGAAGGGGCCCGCAAACTTCGTCTCCGCCGCCGACCGCCGCGCCGAGGAAACCCTCCACGCCGAGCTCTCCAGGGCGCGGCCCGATTTCTCGTTCCTGATGGAAGAGCGCGGCGCCGTCTCCGGCAAGGACGCGAGCAACGCCTGGGTCGTCGATCCGCTCGATGGCACGACGAACTTCCTGCACGGCATTCCGCTGTTCGCGATCTCGATTGCGCACGTGAAGGACGGCGTGCCGAACGCCGGGCTCGTGTTCAATCCGGTCACCGACGAGCTGTTCGTGGCCGAGCGCGGCAAGGGCGCGTTCCTGCACAACCGCCGCCTGCGCGTCGCGGCGCGTCGCGATCTGGCGAACTGCGTCGTCACCTGCGGCATTCCCCATCGCGGCCGCGGCGATCTGGCACTGTTCCGCAAGGAACTCGCCGTGATCCAGAACCAGGTCGCCGGACTCCGCCGCACCGGCGCCGCCGCGCTCGACCTCGCCTGGGTCGCCGCCGGCCGTTTCGACGCCTTCTGGGAGCGGAACCTGTCGTCCTGGGACCTCGCCGCCGGCATCGTCCTCGTGCGCGAAGCAGGCGGCTTTGCCACCGACATCGACGGCGGCGACGCCATCCTCGACAAGGGCTCGGTGGTGGCCGGTAACGAGGAAATCCAGCGGGCGCTGCTCGCCCTCCTCAAGAGCGCCTGACCGCGCCGCGATTTCGCCGTTCCGGCCCGGCATTTCATTTCCGCGCGGCTGTGCCATAGTCGCCGCCGCGACACTGGACGAGGCCCCATGGCGCGTGACGCGGATCTTTATGTGAAAGTTTCTTCGCCCCGGATCTATCTGGTCCGGATGATCGTCTTCCTCATTCTGGCCGCGCTGATTGCGGTGCTCCTGCACCGGCAGATTTGGTCCGCCTTCCTCGCCAACCCGACGCTGAACGGCATCATCCTCGGCGCGCTTGCGGTCGGCATCATCATGGCGATCCGCCAGGTGATGCGGCTCTTTCCTGAAGTGCGCTGGGTCAACGGCTTCCGCCTCGCCGACCCGGGCCTCACCGTCAACCGGCCGCCCGTGCTGCTGGCACCCATGGCCGCGATCCTCGGCGACCGCATCGGCCGCATGGCGATCTCGCAGACCACCATGCGCGGCATCCTCGACTCGATCGGCACTCGCCTCGACGAGTCGCGCGACGTCGCCCGCTACCTCACCGGCCTGCTCATCTTTCTCGGCCTGCTCGGCACCTTCTGGGGGCTGCTGGAAACGGTCGGCGCCATCGGCCGCGTGATCCAGACGCTCGAGGTCGGCACCGACGCGGGACGCATCTTCGAGGACCTGAAGGGCGGCCTCGCAGCACCGCTCGGCGGCATGGGCATTGCGTTCTCATCGTCGCTGTTCGGCCTTGCCGGCTCCCTCGTCCTCGGCTTCCTCGATCTGCAGGCCGGACAGGCGCAGAACCGCTTCTACACCGACCTTGAGGACTGGCTGTCGACCACCGTGCGCGATCTCGGCGTGAGCGAAGCGCCGGTCGCCGTCATGCGTCCCGGCGAAGGCATGTCGAGCGCGCTCGTCGAGGATTTCGCCGCCGCCATCGACCGCTTCGAGCAGATGCTGCGCTCGCGCGAGCCGGCGACGCTGCCCGCACCCTCCTCCGAGCCGCCGCCCTCCATGGCCGGCCTCACCGCGATCGTGCACCGGCTCGAGAACGCGCTGAAGCCGATGTCGAAGATGCCGGAGTTTCCGGCCGAGGAATTCGTCGGCGCGATCGAGCGCCTCGAACAGGTCATCAAGGAAACCGGCGGGCAGCGCGCCACCACCGCCATGGTCAAGCTCGCCGAGAGCCTGCAGGCGCTCGTGCAGCACATGCGCACCGAGCAGCAGATGCTGCGCGACTGGGTCGAGAGCCAGGCCGACCAGCAAAATGAAATCCGCGCGCTCCTGCAGCGGCTCGCGCGCGACCAGGCCAAGGCCGAGAGGATCTAGCCGATGGCGCTCGGACGCAGCCGCGGCCGCGAGCGCACGGTCGACTACTGGCCGGGCTTCGTCGACGCGCTGGCGACGCTCCTGCTCGTCTTCGTGTTCCTGTTGTCGGTGTTCATGCTGGCGCAGTTTTTCCTGAGCCAGGAGATCACCGGCAAGGAGACCGTGCTCGCGCGCCTCACCGCGCAGATCCGCCAGCTTTCGGAGATCCTCGCGCTCGAGCGCGCCAACACGGGCTCGCTCGAGGAGCAGATCGCCTCGCTGCGCGCGAGCCTGCGCATCGCCGAGACCGAGCGCGACAAGCTGCGCGGTGAAGGCGGCGGCGCCGACGTGAAGGCGCTCGCCTCCGAGCTCGAAGCCGAGCGCGCACTGAGCGGCCAGCAGATTTCGCAGATCGCGCTGCTCAACCAGCAGATCGCGGCGCTCCGCCGCCAGCTTGCCGCGCTGGAAGACGCGCTCGAAGCCTCCGAGAAGACCAACCGCGAAAGCCAGACGAAGATCGCCGATCTCGGCCAGCGCCTGAACCTGGCGCTGGCCCAGCGCGTGCAGGAATTGCAGCGCTACCGCTCCGAATTCTTCGGCCGCCTGCGGCAGATCCTCGGCAACCGCCCGGAAATCCGCGTGGTCGGCGACCGCTTCGTGTTCCAGTCCGAGGTCTTCTTCGACCGCGGCTCGGCGGCGCTGCGGCCCGAGGCGCGCCCCGAGCTCGACAAGCTCGCGGCGGCGCTGCTCGATCTGGAAAAGGAAATTCCCGCCGATATTCCCTGGGTCCTGCGCGTCGACGGCCACACCGACACGCGGCCGATCGCCACCGCGCAGTTTCCCTCGAACTGGGAGCTGTCCGCCGCCCGCGCCATCTCCGTCGTGCAGTATCTGATCAGCCGCGGCCTCAAGCCCGACCGGCTGGTGGCCGCGGGCTTCGGCGAATTCCAGCCGCTCGACCCCGGCGCCACCGAAGAAGCCTTCAGCCGCAACCGCCGCATCGAGCTGAAGCTGACCGAGCGCTGAACCGCATGCTGCACGCGCTGCGCCTGCGCCCCTACCGGCCGGAGGACTTCGAGGACACGGTCGATCTGTGGATGCGCGCCTGGCAGATGGCGATGCCGGAAATCACTTTCGCCAAGCGCCTCGAATGGTGGCGCAACCGCTGGCAGAATGACCTCGTGCCCAACAACACCATCACGATCGCCGAGCTCGGCGACCGGCCCGAGGGCTTCATCGTCATCAATCCGAACAGCGGCTGGCTCGATCAGCTTGCGGTCGAGCCGGTCCTGTGGGGGCACGGCGTCGCCGACAAGCTGATCGAGGAAGCCAAGCGCATCGCGCCCTTCGGCATCCGGCTCGACGTCAACCAGACGAACGCGCGCGCCATCCGCTTCTACGAGCGCACGGGGTTTGTCCGCGCCGGCGAGGGCGTCAATCCATACTCCGGCAAGCCGACTTTTCTCTACGAGTGGAAACCCTAAGCCCGACCCGCGTGCGCCTCACCTTGCGCGTCCGCCGCGAGCGTCGCCACCTGCTCCACTGGCCGCCGCAGCGAGCGCGGCAATTCCGGCCCCCGCCCGAAGCGAACGATGAAGTCGGGCCGCCTGTCGCCGATGCCGAGCCATGACGCGAACTGGCCGCGCAAGGCCGCCACCTCCACCGGCTGATTGACGAACGCGGTTTTCACGCCGAGCGCCGCCGCCTGCAAGGCGAAGCGCTGGCACGCGCGCCCCGCCTCGAACCAATGCACCTTGTCGTCGCGCTCGGAGACGAACACGGCAACGCCCGCCGAGCTGCGAATCTGCTTCGCGTATTTCTCGTTCTCGCCCTTCTCGGTGAACACGAACGGAAATAGCAGCTTTACGAGCCACCCCGGCAGCGATGGATTGCCGGACGCGCGCGACGACAGGCCGTCCATGCTCCCGAGCGCCGCCGTGTCGTTGAACCGAATCCAGTCGGTGAGCTCGCGCATGAACGCGGCATCGCGCATCTGCGCCGTGTTTCCCTGCACGACATAGTCGAGAACATTCTCGACCTTCGGGCGCTCGGTGATGAGTTGCACGGAAACGCCATTGCCGACACCCGCCGCTTCGAGCAGCCGAAGCTCTTCCGCCGCGAGCGCCCGCCCGTCGTATTCGGCGCGCACGCATTGCCGCCGCGGGATCGCGTCGAACAATGCCGTGCGGCGGGCTTCTGTCGGCGCAAGCGTGATTTCCGCCTGATCCGCCGCGGAGAAGATCGGCGTCGCCTTCAGGCCGATCGCAGCCGCCGCATGCACCAGATTTTCGGCGGCGCAGCCGAGGCTTGCGAAAAGATGATGATCGTCCGGATCAACCACCGGACAGCGGCGCGAGAAGTCCGGCAGAATGGAAATGCGGTCCTGCTCCACGCGGAAGCGCCACGGCTGCGTGTTGTGGCTGTTGGCGGCAAGCGTCGCGTAGCGCACGAGCTCGCGCAGCCCGCCGTCCTGTCGCAACGGCGCCCACGCCGTCGCCACCGCCTCGTCATAGGTCATGCCGTTCCTCGCGAAGGCGAGATTGGACGATGCCGCCGTCGAAACGGCGGCACCACTACTGACTAGGAAAGTGCGTCGCGTCAGCATTTGCCTGCAACATACTCCGCTCATTCCCGCGGAAGCGGGAATCCAGGGCAGCTTACGCCTGCGATTACGGCCCTGGGTCCCCGCTTTCGCGGGGACGAACGGACGCTATCTGAATGTAAAAACCCTATTTCGGACGCATCTTCACGCCTTGATCCAGCGCAACCGGTCTAGCCGCCGTTGGCGCCGAATTGCAGCGCCGCGAGCCGTGCATAGAGGCCGCCGGCCGCAACGAGGCTCGCGTGCGTGCCTTCTTCCACGATCCGTCCGTCCTCCAGCACAAGGATGCGATCCGCGCCCAAAACGGTCGCCAGCCGGTGCGCAATGACAAGCGACGTGCGCCCCTCCATGGAATGCTCGAGCGCCTGCTGCACGAGCGTCTCGCTTTCGGCATCGAGCGCCGAGGTCGCCTCATCGAGCAGCATCACCTTCGTGTCGCGCAGGATCGCCCGCGCGATCGCGATGCGTTGCCGCTGGCCGCCGGACAGCGTCACCCCGCGCTCGCCGATCTGCGTGTCGTAGCCCTGCGGCAGCGAACGCGCGAACTCGTCGACGAGCGCAAGCGCGCCCGCGCGCTCGATCTCCGCGTCGCTCGCGCCAGCGCGCCCGAGCCGGATGTTCTCGCGGATGCTCTCGGCGAAGATCACCACGTCCTGCGGCACGAGCGAAAGCCGCGCGCGCACGGCCGCGGGATCGGCCGCTGTGAGGTCGACGCCGTCGAGCAGAATGCGCCCCGCCGCCGGATCGTAGTGGCGCAGGAGCAGATGGAAGATCGTGCTCTTGCCCGCGCCGGACGGACCGACGATCGCGACGCGGTCGCCCGGCGCGATCCGGAACGAGACGTGGCGCAGCACGCGCGTGTCCGCGCGGCTCGGATAGGCGAAGGACACGTCCTCGAACACGATTTCGCCGCGTTGCTCCCTGGGCAATGCGACCGGCCGCGCCGGCGCGCGGATCTGCGGCTCGACTTCGAGCAGCTCGGCGATACGCCCCGCCGCACCCGCCGCCTGCATCACCTCGCCCCACACCTGCGACAGCTCGCTGAGCGCGCCGGCGGCGAACGCCGCATAGAGAACGAATTGACTCAACGTGCCCGCCGTCATGCGGCCGCCGAGCACTTCCTGCGCGCCGGTCCACAAAATGCCGACGACGCTCGCGAACACGAGGAAGATGATCGCCGCCGTCAGCCATGCCCGCGCTTCCGTCGACTGGCGCGCGGCGACGAACGCGTGCTCGACCGCCTCCGCGAAGCGCGAGCGCGCGGCGCTCTCGCCGGTGAACGCCTGCAGCGTGCGCGCGGCGCCGATCGCCTCCACGGCATAGGCCGAAGCATCGGCGAGCGTGTCCTGCGCCGCCCGCGACCGGCGGCTGACGAGACGGCCGAACGCGACGAGTGGCAGCACGATCAGCGGGATCGCGCCGAGCACCATCGCCGAGAGCCACGGGCTCGTCACCACCATCATGATGGCGGCGCCCGCGAACAGCACCAGGTTACGCAATGCGACCGAAGCCGACGCGCCGAACGCAGCCTTGATCAGCGTCGTGTCGGCCGTGAGCCGCGAGGCGATCTCGCCCACCCGCTGCATGTCGAAGAAGGCGGGCGACAAATTCAGGAGATGCGAGAACAGCGCGGCGCGCACATCGGCGACCACCCGCTCGCCAAGTGTGATGACGAGGTAGTAGCGGAGCGCGCTCGCGCCGGCGAGCACCGCCGCCACCACGATCATCATCGAGAAATACTGGTTGACGAACTCGGCGCTCTCCGCGCCGAAGCCGTAGTCGATCATGCGCCGGACCGCGAGCGGAACCGCAAGCGTCGCGAGCGCGGCGACGACGAGGGCCGCGAGCGCAGCCAGGATCCGGCCCCGATAGCGAACGACAAAAGGAACCAGCGAAACCAGCGGTTTCAGGCTTCCCCGGCGGCTTCCGGCGCTTGCCGCCTCCGCTTTGGCGGCCTGTGGCGCGGGCTTCGGGCCGGCAAATGGCGCGGCTTGAGTCAATGTCCGCTCTCCGCTATGAAGCGCGCGAATTTGAGGATTGAGCCCATGAAGCCCGACATCCACCCCAATTATCACGAGATCAAGGTGGTGCTGACGGACGGCACCGAATACACGACGCGTTCGACCTGGGGCAAGCCGGGCGACGTGATGAAGCTCGACATCGACCCTTTGACGCACCCGGCCTGGACCGGCGGCCAGCAGCAGCTCATGGACCGCGGCGGCCGTGTGTCGCGCTTCCAGAAGCGCTTCGGCAATATCGGCAAGAGCTGATTGAGCCTGTCGTCCCGGGCGAGGCCACGCAAGTCGGGCTTGCCCGACTTGCGAAATTAATCACCGAACTCGCGCAAGCGCGAGTTCGGGGGCCGAGACCCGGGACCATCTCATTGAAATTCCCGTAAGCGGTCCCGGCTCGCGCTCGCACATTGCATGCGCTCGCTTGGCCGGGACGACGAATGCTTGCAGGTCAGCGGTCGCCGAACGCCGCGCGCAGCAGGCCGATCTGACGCTCGACCGGGCTCGCCGTGTCCTGCGGCTGCTTCCCCGCTTGCGCGTAGAGCAGCGCATCGAGCCGCACCACGCGCTCGTGCAGATAGCGCGACTGATCGATCAGCGCGCGCAGCCGGAACGGCAGCGCCGCGAGCGACTCTTCATGCGGCCGATCGTAGGGGGAAAGCTTCACTTTCGTCTTCTCGGCCCGCGCCTGATCGCGCGACAGCTCGCCCTCGTTCACGGCCCGCTGCAACAAGAGCCAGGAGGCGATCTGCATCAGCCGTGTCGTCAGCCGCATGGATTCCGTGGCGTAGGCAAGCGCCGCCGAACGCGTGAGCTTCTTCGCCTCTTCCCGTCCCGGTCCATCGAGATAGGCGGCAGCCGCTTCGACCAGCGACATGCCCTCGCGAAACAGAGTTCCGAACGCCTCCCCAGTCACCATGCGCTGCGCGAGCACGACCGGGTCTTGCGGACTCTTCGACGCGCCAGACATCACCAACTCCAAACGCAGAAGCTACGATACCGCATTTCTTGTTATGGTTTTGGCAAGAATGACGGGGCGCGCGCCGCCCGTAAAGCCTCTCCTCGCAATAGCGTTACCCGCACAAGCGCACCGCGCCCGGCCGCGATTCCGTGGGCCAAACCGCCAAAAAAGAGCCGCCACAGGGGCGGCTCAAGGTTTTCACAGGGAGGCGTCAAATAGAGTGGACAGGAGCCACTCAGCGTCCAGAAGCTGGACGCACGCATAATGGGCCGGAAACCTTAACACATGGTTAATTTCGGCCGCCGCCGGACCCGCGCCTAGCGCCGGAAGAAGGTCTCGGCCGCGCTCTTGGTCGCTTCCTTGGCGCGGATCGTCGCTTCCAGCCGCTCGATCTCCGACTTCAGCGCGCCGACCCGCTCCCGCAGTTCCTCCACCGAGAGGAGGCTCAGGTCCTCGCCAAGCTCGTGGACTTTCTTTTTCGGGCGGAGCGGTTCTTCGTCCATCGGCGCCTCCGGATTTTCTTGCAAACTAGCGGAGTCCAACAACCGTTGTCATCGGCGGCCTGCAATCGTAGGAGAACCGGTCCTTTGCCGGAGTGAGCCGATGCCGACGCTGCCCGCCCAGACGACCGCGATTGCCATCAAGGCTCCCGGCGGTCCCGAGGTTCTGGTCCCCGAGGAGCGCACGGTCCCGGCACCGGGCGCGACCGAAATGCTGGTGCGCGTGCGCGCCGCCGGCGTCAACCGCCCCGACGTGATGCAGCGCAAGGGGCAATATCCGCCGCCGCCCGGCGCGCCGGACATCCCCGGCCTCGAGATCGCGGGCGAGGTCGTGGCGCTCGGCGAGAAAGTCACGCGCTGGAAAGTCGGCGACACGCTCTGCGCGCTCGTCGCGGGCGGCGGCTACGCCGAATATTGCCTGACCGACGAGACGACCGCCCTGCACATCCCCAAAGGATTTTCCTTCGTCGAGGCCGCCGCGCTGCCGGAGACCTTCATGACCGTCTGGCACAACGTGTTCGAGCGCGGCGCGCTGCAATCCGGCGAGTGGTTCCTCGTGCACGGCGGCTCGAGCGGCATCGGCACGACCGCGATCATGCTCGCCAAGGCGTTCGGCGCGAAGGTGATCGCCACCGCCGGCTCCGCGGAAAAATGCGAAGCCTGCCGGAAGCTCGGCGCCGACGTCGCCGTCGACTACAACAAGGAAGACTTCGTCGCCGCCGCCAAGCAGGCGACCGGCGGCAAGGGCGTCGACCTGATCCTCGACATGATCGGCGGCGACTACGTGGACCGCAATTTCGACGCTGCCGCCGTCGAAGGCCGCATCGTGCAGATCGCCACCCAGAAGGGGCCGAAGGTCACGATCGACCTCCGCCGTCTCATGTTGAAACGCCTCACCCACACCGGCTCGACGCTGCGCGCCCGCCCGGTCGCCGACAAGGCGGCGATCGCCCGCGCGCTCGAGGCGAAGGCCTGGCCGCTCCTTGAGGCCGGCAAGGTGCGCCCCGTGATCGATTCGACCTTTCCCCTTGCCAAGGCATCTGAAGCCCATGCCCGCATGGAGACCAGCCTGCATATTGGTAAGATTGTGTTGGAAGTCGCCTGAACCCGCCTCCTTCGCCCAACAGCCGGGAAATGCAATAGAATCGCTTTTCACGCTTGGTTCGTGCCTTGCCGCCGCCGCAACCTGCCGGTAGCAGTGTTCCCCGGCGGCGTTGCGTGGCTTGAGTCCGGAGGGTTTGCTTTGCGTATGGGACGTCTCGCCGCGCTCCTGATCGTCGCCGCCGCCTGCGTCGGCGTCGCGCCGGCGCACGCCCTCGAAGCGGTCACGATCCGGCTCGGCACGCCGGCGGTCGACCTCCTGCCCGCCGCCGAACGCCACCAGACCGACACCGACCGCCTGCAGGTCTCCACCGCGCCGGGATCGGACGGCATCGTCCGCCGCATCGAGGTACGCGCGCGCGAGCCGCGCGGCGTCACGAGCTGGGTCGTCTTCGCGCTCGCCAACAACACCGACGAGCAGGTCGACCGGCTGATCGTCGCGCCGCATTACCAGATGGCGGGCTCCGGCATCTTCTGGCCCGACCTCGGCAGCGTGCGCATCGTCTCCATCACGCCGAGCCAGGGCTTCCGGCCCGAACGGCAGGCGGCGACCGACGCCGACGTCTATATCGTCACGCTCGATCCCGGCACCACCGTCACCTTCGTGGTCGAGCTCACGTCGTCGCTGTTGCCGCAGCTTTATCTGTGGGACCCGCCCGCCTTCACCGGCAAGGTCAACAGCTTCACGCTCTACAACGGCATCGTCATCGGCATCGCCGGCCTGCTCGCGATGTTCCTCACCATCCTGTTCGTGGTGAAGGGCTCGATCATGTTTCCGGCCGCCGCCGCGCTTGCTTGGGCTGTGCTCGCCTATATCGGCATCGAGTTCAATTTCTGGACCAAGATCCTCGGTCTGTCGCCCGCGACCCAGCAATTCGCCCGCGCCGCGGGCGAAGCGATCCTTGCCGCAACGCTGATCGTCTTCCTGTTCGCCTATCTCAATCTCGGCCGCTGGAACGTGCGTTACTCGCACGTTGCCGCCGGCTGGCTCGCGTTCCTCGCCCTCCTCGTCATGGTGGCGCTCGTCGATCCGCCGATCGCCGCCGGCATCTCCCGCCTGTCGCTCCTTGCCGTCGCGCTCGTCGGCTTCGGCCTCGTCGTTTATCTATCGACGCACGGCTTCGACCGCGCCGTGCTGCTGATCCCGACCTGGTTCCTGCTCACCGCCTGGGTGCTCGCGACCGGCCTCACCGTCGCCGGCGTCTTCAAAAACGATCTCGTGGCGCCCGCGCTCCTCGGCGGCCTCGTGCTGATCGTGATGCTGATCGGTTTCACCGTCATGCAGCACGCCTTCGCCGGCGTCGGCGCCGAGGGCATCGTCAACGACCTCGAGCGCCGCGCGCTCGCCGTCACCGGCGCTGGCGACATCGTCTGGGACTGGGACGTCGCCCGCGACATGATTTACGCGAGCCACGAGGCCGAGCAGGCGCTCGGCCTGAAGCGCGGCGTCCTGGAAACCGCAGCCGCCGGCTGGCTCGAATTTCTCCATGCCGCCGACCGCGACCGCTTCAAGATGGCGCTCGACGCCGTGCTCGAGCAGCGCCGCGGCCGCATCGTGCAGGAATTCCGCCTGCGCGCCGAGGACGGCCACTATCTCTGGTTCAAGCTGCGGGCGCGCCCGGTGGTCGGCACCGACGGCGAAGTGCTGCGCGTCGTCGGCACCCTGAACGACATCACCGACACCAAGGTCGCCGAAGAGCGGCTCCTGCACGACGCCGTCCACGACAACCTGACCAGCCTGCCGAACCGCGAGCTCTTCCTCGACCGTCTCGACGCCGCGATCGCGCTCGGCCGCGCCGACGAGGCGCTGCGCCCGACGCTCATCGTCATCGACCTCGACCGCTTCAAGCAGGTCAATTCCAGCGTCGGCATGGCGGTCGGCGATTCGATCCTGCTCACCATCGCCCGCCGGCTGAGCCGCCTCCTCAAGCCGCAGGATACGCTCGCCCGCATCTCCGGCGATCAGTTCGCCATGATCCTGCTGTCCGAGCGCGAGCCGGAGCGCATCACCGCGTTCGCCGACACGATCCGCCGTTCCCTGCGCGCGCCGATCGGCTTCGGCGCCCGGCAGATCTTCCTCACCGCGTCGATCGGCCTCGTCCTGTTCGACGGCCAGACCCGCAACCGCGAGGAGCTGCTGAAGGACGCCGAGCTTGCGATGTATCACGCCAAGCAGCAGGGCGCGGACCGCATTGAAGTGTTCAAGCCGACCATGCGCTCGGCCAAGATCGACCAGCTCACCCTCGAATCCGATCTGCGCCGCGCCATCGAGCGCGACGAGATCGCCATCTACTACCAGCCGATCGTCCGCCTCGAAGACCGCACCATTGCCGGCTTCGAGGCGCTGCTGCGCTGGAATCACCCGCGCCTCGGCCGGCTCGGGCCGTCCGAGTTCATCCCGCTCGCCGAGGAAACCGGGCTCATCTCCGATCTCGGGCGCTTCGTGCTCGAACGCGCCGCGCGCCAGCTCGTCAACTGGCAGCGGCTCGTGACCGGCGGCGGCCGCCCGATCTTCGTCAGCGTCAATGTCTCGTCGCGCCAGTTGCTGCGGCAGGACCTGATTCAGGAGATCAAGGCGATCCTGTCGCGCAACCTGCTGGCGCCCGGCACGCTCAAGCTCGAGCTCACCGAATCCCTCGTCATGGAGAACCCCGAGCTTGCCGCGCAGATGCTCGCCCGCATCCGCGAGCTCGGCGCCGGCCTCTCGCTCGACGATTTCGGCACCGGCTATTCGTCGCTCGCCTATCTGCAGCGCTTCCCGTTCGACACCATCAAGATCGACCAGCAGTTCGTGCGCGGCTCCGGCCGCGGCGCGCGCCCGGTGATCCTGCGCTCGATCATCGCGCTCGGCCACGATCTCGGCATGGAAGTGGTTGCCGAAGGCGCGGAGAACGACTCCGACGCGGTCGAGCTCTATCAGCTCGGTTGCGAATTCGCCCAGGGCTATGCGTTCGGCGAGCCGATGACCGCGGACGAAGCGCGCCGGCTGATCTCGCCGACCGAGCCCGCGCTCCGCCGCGCCAAGGCCGGCTGACCAAACAAAAGCACGACGATCTGAAGTTGGCGCATCTCGCGTCATTGCGAGCGAAGCGAAGCAATCCAGCGCATGTTCCGGCAAAGTGAGTACCGGTTGGCCGCCAAGAACATGCGCCACGCAAAAGCCGCAGAAAGACTGGATTGCTTCGGCGCTGCGCGCCTCGCAATGACGGCTTGACTTCAAGAAACTCAGGCGTGGCCGGCTTCGGAGGAAAGCTTGGCCGGGTCGATGCCAATCTTGTGCAGCGCGTGCGCATATTTCGCTTCCGCGTCCATCCCGAAGATCAGCTCCGGATCGGCATCGCAGTGGAGCCAGCCGTTCGCGTGGATTTCGCTCTCGAGCTGCCCGGGCGCCCAGCCCGCATAGCCGAGCGCGAGCACCGCGCTCGCCGGCCCCTGCCCCTTGGCGATCGCTTTCAGGATGTCGAGCGTCGCGGTCAGGCAGATGCCGTCATCGATCGGCAGGGTCGAATTCTCGATGAAGAAATCCGCCGAGTGCAGGACGAAGCCGCGCCCCGTCTCCACCGGCCCGCCCTTCAAGACGCGCACGAGTTCGGCGCGCGGCGGAACCTCGATGAGATTCTCGGTCGGCACCACTTCGAGCTGCACCAAGAGCTCGCGGAAATCGATGTTCGGTGCCGGCTGATTGACGACGATGCCCATCGCGCCTTCGTCGGAATGCGCGCAGAGGTAGATCACCGTTCGGGCAAACCGCTCGTCGCGGATGGTCGGCATCGCCACCAGCACCTGGCCGTCGAGATAACCAGGGCGCCGGCTGGGCGGGAGGCTTGTACCGCCGATCTTCATGGTGAAAGTCTAACCCCGGAGCCACGCCGTTGCAAAATCCGGCAGGAGCACGGCAGCCATCACGGGAACGTAATTGGGCGACGGAGACGGCCAAGGCATATGTGCACCATGCTTTCTTTCATGCGATCCGCGCTCGGCATCCTAACGCTCGCCGGCCTGCTCATGTTCCAGGCAGCCGCAGCGAGCGCGCTCGAATCACCGTGGGCCACTACCGGCAAGGCCGACGTGCGTCTCCTTGCCGCCGGCGGATCGCCGGGCGATCCCGCGTTGTTGCGCGCGGGCGTCGAGATCCGGCTCGCGCCGGGCTGGTACACGTACTGGCGCTACGCGGGCGATGCCGGCGTGCCGCCACGCTTCGATTGGAGCAACTCCAGCAATCTTGCATCCGTGGAAGTCCGCTGGCCGGCGCCCGAGCGCATTCCCGTGGAAGCAGGGCTGCAATCGATCGGCTACAGGCACGATGTGATCTTCCCGCTGGTGCTTCGCGCGAAGGACCCGGCGAAACCCGTCGCTCTCCGCCTCAAGCTCGACTTCGGCGTGTGCCAGAAGATCTGCATCCCCGCCGACGCCACGCTCGCGCTCGATGTTCCGGTCAAGCTCTCGGCGACGCAGCCCGGGCTTGCCGCCGCCGAAGCCCGCGTCCCGAAGCAGGCATCGCTTGGCGAAGGCAAGGACTTCACTGTCCTCACGGCGAAAGTCGGCAAAAGCGGGAAGCCGCGCGCGGTGATCGATGTCGCGGTGCCGGCGGGAAAGCCGTTCGATCTTTTTGCCGAAGGCCCGACCGACGCGTGGGCCTTGCCGCTCCCCGAAAAGCTCGACGCCGGCGCCGGCAAGGTCCGCTATTCCGTCACGTTCGACGATGCACCGGCAGGCAGCGGCCCAATTCCCTCGCGGCTGCGCCTGACCTTGACGTCCGGCGAGCGCGCCATCGAGGTCCTCGCGCCGCTCGACTAAATTGCCGCAGCCGATAGGATGCACGGTCTTTCTCCACTGCATGACGCTTCAGGAGCATTGCGATGATCAAGGTGGGCGACAGACTGCCGAACGCGACCTTCCGCATGATCGAGGACGGCAAGATGGTGCCGCGCACGACCGACGACATCTTCAAGGGCAAGCGCGTGGTCCTGGTCGGCGTTCCCGGCGCGTTCACGCCGACCTGCCACCGCAATCACGTGCCCGGCTTCGTCGCCAATGCCGACTCCATTCGCGCGAAGAATGTCGACACCATCGCCGTCACCTCGGTCAACGACCACTGGGTCATGCACAACTGGGGCGAGGCGCTGGGCGGCAACGGCAAGCGCGTGCTGTTCCTCGCCGACCCTGCCGCCGAGTTCGCCAAAGCGATCGGGCTCGACTTCGATGCGAGCGCGGGCCTCGGCGGCATCCGCTCGAAGCGGTACGCCATGCTGGTCGAGGACGGCGCCGTGAAGGTCCTCAACATCGAGCCGGAGAGCGGCAAGGCGGAAGTGAGCGGCGCCGAAAATATGATCAAGTCGCTCTGATTCGAATTGCTAAGCAATGATATCCGGAAACAACTGATCGTCGATCCGCGAAATCCGGTCGCGCAACTGCAGCTTGCGCTTTTTCAGCCGCTGCACCTGCAATCGGTCGAACCCCGGCGTTGCGAGCAGCGCCTCGATCGCAGCATCGAGGTCCCGGTGTTCCTGTCTCAGCCGTTCGAGTTCGGCCAGCAGTTCCTGCCGTTCCGCTTCGTCCATTGCCTGCCGCCGCGCCGCGTCGGTATTTGCGGCCCAAATTCAAGTATTGCCCCCGCGCGGCAAGGCCGCAAGCGAGACGCTACAATGACTTCCGCGGGCGGTGGATTGCCGGTTCCGCAAACCGGCCCCTTGTCGACAGGCGCCATGACCCGTGCCAGACTGTTTTTGTCGGACCCTGAACAATGGAGTGGTCGAACCCATGAACAGGCATACCGAACTGGCTGGCCTCGAGCGTCAGCATGCAGCTCTAGAGCGTGAAATCGAGATGGAGCTTGCGCGTCCGGGCTTCGATGACCTGAAAGTGACCGAGCTCAAGCGAAAAAAACTGCAATTGAAGGACGAGATCGAGCGGCTGCGTCACACCGCCGAGAAAGTCGTTCACTGACGGATTGCCTTTAGCGTTTCTCAAGTTGCGATGCGTAACCGCCGGTCCCGCGACCGGCGGTTTCGTTTTTCGCAGAACGCAGCGCGCCGGTCGCGCCGTTAACGTGAATCATTGTGCCTAATGAATAGGCCTAATTAGTAGCCCTAACTGATAGGATTAAAATCAAGGTTCCCACGAATTCGATTCATATTTTGATAACTGAAACGTCGGCTCGTTGAGTTGAAGCCGACGGTGCGATTTCGCGAGTACGCATGCCTCTCGTCTATCGCCGACGCGTCTCCAGAAGCTGGACGCAGAGAAGCCGTTCGAACTCCCGCTCAGCGAACCGAAAAACCCGGATGCGCGGACCGCGCCAAGCGCGCGGCCTCACGCCTCCAGTTACGCGTAACGAGTGAGGAGCGTCATGAAATCTACAAGCAAGATCGTTGCGACTGTGCTGGCGACTGCGATTGCCGCCAGCACCATCTCCCTGCCCGCATTCGCCCATGATCCCCAGAACTACAAGGGTCCGGGCATCCTGCCGCTCGTGGCAGGCCCGGTGGCGACTGCGGCTCTTGTCGGCTCGTCCAGCACGACTCTCGTGAAGAACTTCCATTTCTGGAAATGGCAGAGCTGGGGCTGGAACAAGGTCCACTACCTCAAGAGCACCGGCTGGGATGTCTCGAAGGACTTCAAGTTCCACGGCAAGAAGGTCAAGGTTCACGCTGAGAAGACGACCAAGAGCCACAGCAACATGGGCAAGGCCGTCGTCGGCTGCATCATCGGCTCGGCGGCCGGCGCGATCACCGCGTCGATCCGCAAAGCGACCGCGCTCGGCAACCCGCCGCGCTGGCGTTCGCAAGCCGAGCATGAGGCGATCGTCAAGTCGGGCTACGAGAAGCAGTTCGAGCTGACGAACGACGAAGCGCAGACCGCCGTGGCTCTCTGCGGTCTGGGCTCGTTTGCCCTCCACTGGCAGCAGGCTGCCCCGGTCGTGAAGGCGAAGTACTGATCCACACCGCGATCAGCACGACACACAAAGCAAGAAAGCCCGGCGTTCGCGCCGGGCTTTCCGTTTTTGGCAGGATTCGTTTGGATCGTGCAGTGTCGCTCAGGCAGCCGAGAGATTCGTCGCCGCGGTCTTGCCACGCTCGGTGGTGATCTCGTAGTTCACCTTCTGGCCCTCGTTCAGCGTGTACATGCCGGCGCGTTCGACCGCGCTGACATGCACGAACACGTCCTTGCCGCCGTCATCCGGTTGGATGAACCCGAAACCCTTCTGAGCATTGAACCACTTCACGGTACCCGTAGCCATCGTATCTTCCTTTCAACGCACGCTTTGTGCGGTCTCTCCGCGCGACCATCGCACGGTTTCTCACAAGCCGAGTTTTGGGCCTCCAGTAGCGCAGCTACCCGTCTCGGGAGCGTGGTCGCGGTAGATGTAGCCAAAACCTTGGTTGCGGCGCGGAACAGACTCTATTTTTGTGGCAAGGTCAAGACGCGCACGTACTCCGTTTCAGCTGCGGCGCTGACGGATTTCGCTGCGGGGCATTCACGGTTTCTTCACGCTGGCGAGGCGCACTACCGTTGAGAAAAACGCCGTGGTCCGAGCCGCGCGGTTCGAATCATTTCACCGCACGCGCAGCCTCTCGCCCGGCGATCCGCCCCGAGAAAATACAGCCGCCGAGGAACGTGCCCTCCAGCGCGCGGTAGCCGTGCATGCCGCCGCCGCCGAAGCCCGCCACTTCGCCGGCCGCATAGACGCCGGCAAGCGGCGCGCCGGCCGCCTGCAGCACGCGCGACTGCAGATCGGTCGCAAGACCGCCGAGCGTCTTGCGCGTGAGCACCCGGAGCCGCACCGCAATCAACGGCCCCGCCTTCGCATCCGTGAGCTTGTGCGGCTTCGCCACGCGCACCAGCCGGTCGCCGATATATCTGCGCGCCGCGCGGATCGCCGTCACCTGTGCGTCCTTGCCGAACGCATGGTCGATCTCGCGGTCGCGCGCCGCGACTTCGCGTTCGACGGTCGCCGCATCGACCAGGTTTGCCTGCGTGAGCCGGTTCATGCGCGCGACGAGCTCCGGCAGCGTATCGGCGGTCACGAAGTCCTTGCCCGCCTGCACGAATTGCTGCACCGGGGTCAGCGTCTTGCCGCGCCCGCGCCGCAGCACGCCGAGGATGCTCTTGCCGGTGAGATCGGGATTCTGTTCCGAGCCCGACAGCGCGAACTCGCGGCCGATGATGCGCTTGTTCAGCAGGAACCACGAATGGTCGTGCCCGGTGCGGAGGATCGCCTCCAGCGCGCCGAGCGCATCGAAGCCGGGATAGAGCGGGATCGGCAGGCGCCTGCCCGTGGCATCGAGCCACAGCGGCGACGGCCCCGACAGAATGCGGATGCCGTGCAGCGGCCAGATCGGCGCGTAATTGTCGATGCCCTCCGGGTAGTGCCACATGCGATCGGCATTGATGATCCGGCCGCCGGCCGCGCCGACGATCCCCTGCATCAGTCCGTCCACGTGATGCGGCACGCCGGAGAGCATCCGCTTCGGCGCCTCGCCGAGCCGCTTCGGCCATTGCCTGCGCACGAGCTCGTGGTTGCCGCCGATGCCGCCCGTCGTGACGACGATCGCCTGCGCCTTCAGCGAGAAATTCCCGACGACCTTGCGCGAGCTTTGCTGCCCGCGCTCCACATCCGACAGCTCGAGGATCTCGCCTTCCACGCCATCGACCGCGCCGCCGCTTTTCGAAAGCGCCGTCACGCGATGGCGGAAGCGCAACGAGATGCGGCCCGCCTTCTCCGCCTCCCGCACGCGCCGCACGAACGGCTCGATCAGGCCCGGCCCCGTTCCCCAGGTGATGTGGAAGCGCGGCACCGTGTTGCCGTGCCCGGTCGCGAGATACCCGCCGCGCTCGGCCCAGCCGACTACGGGGAACCAGCGCACGCCCTGCGCATGCAGCCACGCGCGCTTCTCGCCCGCGGCGAAATCGACGTACGCCTCCGCCCATTGCCGCGGCCAATGATCTTCCTCGCGGTCAAAGCCCGCGGCACCCAGCCAGTCCTGCATGGCCAACTCGCGCGAGTCGCGGATGCCGAGCCGCCGCTGCTCCGGCGAGTCGACAAAGAACAGACCGCCGAACGACCAGAACGCCTGCCCGCCGAGCGAAGCCTCCGGCTCCTGGTCGAGCACGATCACCTTGCGGCCCGCGTCGACCGCCTCGCACGCGGCAACGAGACCCGCGAGCCCGCCGCCGACCACGATGATGTCCGCGTCCATCATGCGCTCCCGCTCTCGATTTGTTTGTTGATCCACTCGGTGAGATCGCCGAGCACGCGCGCACGGTCGAGCTCAAGTTCGTTGAAGATCTCGTGATAGAGCGCCGGGTAAAGCTTGAACGTGCAGAACGCATCGGGCGCGGCGCTCGCAAAGGCGCGCGATCCGGCCGGATCGACCAGCCGATCGTCGCCGGAGACGAGCAGCAGCGTCGGCACGTCGAGCTTGCCTGCGTCGCGCAGCGCCTGCCGTCCCGCATCGATCAGGAACGCGATGAGCCGCGGCGTCGCCACATCGTGGCGAAGCGGGTCCGCCTCCGTCTCGGCGAGCACCTGCGGATCGTGCGAAATCTTGCCGAGCGGCAGCCCGTGCGACCGCGCGAAGTGCGGGGCCACCGCACTGACGGCGCGGACCAGTCCCTGGACGGCGCGCGGCACATGCAGTTTCAGCGCGGGCGAGGAAAGCACGAGCCCGCGCGGCCGCACCCAGCCGCCGGTCACCGCGCGCGCCGCGACCGCCCCGCCCATGCTGTGGCCGATCAGGAACGGCGGCTGCCGATCGCCCGCCGCCTGCGCCTCCGCCGCGAGTTCATCGAAGACGAGCTGCAAGTCGTCGAGCAGGACGTTTGCCGCCGGCAGCACAGCGCGCGGCCCGCCCGACTGGCCGAAGCCGCGATGGTCGTAGCCGCGCACCGCGACGCCGACCGCGTTGAGCGCGGCAGCGACATGCGTGTAGCGCCGGCAATGCTCGCCGAGGCCGTGCACGATCAGCGCCGTCGCCCGCCGCGGCGCGCCGGCCGGCAGCAGCCAGTCGCGCACATAGAGCTCGACGCCGTCGCTCGTCCTGATGCCCACGGCCGCTCAGCTCTTCTTGAAGGTGCGCGCGACGTAGTCACGCATGGAGGCGATCGTCTCCGCACCGAGCCAGATGTCGGCGACCGCCGCTTCCGTGTGCTCGCCGTGGCGCGCGAGCGCGTCGGCCACCGGCTGGCGCATCTGCCGTTTCGTCTGCGCGAACGCGCCGGGGCGCAGCGCCGCGAGACGCTCGGCCTGCTCGATCGCCTGGTCGAACAACTGATCGGGCGGCACGATCTCGTCGGCAAGGCCGCGCTTCACCGCCTCCTCGGGCGGATAGGTCGCCGCGCTGTAGATGACCTCGGGGAAGAACCGGGGCGCCGTGACGAAGCGCATGATCTCGAACGCGAGCGGCGGAAACGGCACGCCAACGAGAAGCTCGGTCACGCCCATGCGCGTTTCACCGCGCGCGATCAGCCGCCGGTCCGCCGCGCAGGCGAGGATGCAGCCGCCGGCGATCGCGTGGCCGTTCACCGCAGCGATTATCGGCTTCGGATGGAAGAACACCGCCTCATAGAGACGCCGCAGCGCCGGCAGGAATTCGCGAAAATAGTCCGGACCCGTGCTCGTCGCGCGCAGGAGATCGACGCCGGCGGAAAAAATCTTGCCCTGCCCGGTGATGACGACGGCGCCCGCGTCCGCGCCCTTCAGTTCGTCGAACTTCGCCGCCAGCGCATTGCAGAACTCGGTGTCGAGCGCATTGGCCTTGCCGTGCTGCATAGCGAGCACGGCGACGCGGCCGTTTTGGGTGAGGGTGAACATCGAATTCCCGGCTGGCTCCGTCATCCTTCGAGGCGCGCCGTCGCCCTGAGGTGCGAGCGCAGCGAGCCTCGAAGGGTGACGGCGCGCACCTCAGGATGACGGACACGGAGGTGCAGTCTATGCTGCAACAATTGCGGGTGATAGATGGGTGCCTTCGTTTACATTGTGAGGTGCGCCGATGCCTCCTTCTACGTTGGCTCGGCAACAGGCGACGACCTCTCAAAACGAATAGCCGAGCACAACGCTGGTAAGTTCGAGGGCTACACCTGCACGCGGCGACCGGTAACGCTTGTATGGTCGGAATATTTTGAACGCATTACTGATGCGATTGCGGTGGAGCGCAAAATCAAGGGTTGGAGTCGCGCCAAGAAGGAAGCCTTGATACAGGACGACTGGAGCAGGATTTCACGACTGGCAAAGCGGCGCGGCGGAAAACCGAAGGAATGATTGAGCCGTCATCCTGAGGAGCGAGCGCGAAGCGCGAGCACCTCAGGATGACGCTACGGTCTTCGCCATCTCCCTGAGCTTGAACTTCTGAATCTTCCCTGTGCTCGTCTTCGGCAGCTCGACGAACACGATATGGCGCGGGCATTTGTAGCCGGCGAGATTTTGCCGGCAGTGCGCGATCAGTTCTTCCGCCGTCGCCTGCCTGCCGGGCTTGAGCTCCACGAACGCGCACGGCGTCTCGCCCCACTTGTCGTCGGGCTTGGCGACCACGGCCGCCGCCTGCACCGCCGGATGCTTGTAGAGCGCGTCCTCCACCTCGATCGAGGAGATGTTCTCGCCGCCGGAGATGATGATGTCCTTGGAGCGGTCCTTGAGCTGGATATAGCCGTCCGGATGCACGACGCCGAGATCGCCGGAATGAAACCAGCCGCCGGCGAACGCCTTGTCGGTCGCTGCCCTGTTCTTGAGGTAACCCTTCATCACGATGTTGCCGCGGAACATCACCTCGCCCATGCTCTCGCCGTCGCGCGGCACCGGCTGCATCGTCTCCGGATCCATCACGTCGAGCGCATCGAGCGCGCCGTAGCGCACGCCCTGCCGCGCCTTCTTCGCCGCCTGCGCAGCCGGCGCAAGCGCGTCCCATGCGCCGTGCCAGTCATTGACGACCGCCGGGCCGTAGGTCTCCGTCAGACCGTAGAGATGCGTGACATTGAAGCCCGCCGCCTTCATCGCCGCGAGCACGGCTTCCGGCGGCGGCGCGGCCGCCGTGAAGAATTCGACCACGTGCGGCAGCGGCTTCTTCTCGTCATCGGGCGCGTTCAGCAGCGTCGCCATCACGATCGGCGCGCCGCAAAGATGCGTGACGCCATGTGCGGCCATCAGCTCGTACATCGGCCTCGCCCGCACCTGCCGCAGGCACACGTGTGTCCCCGCCACCGCCGAGATCGACCAGGGGAAGCACCAGCCGTTGCAATGAAACATCGGCAGCGTCCAGAGATACACGGGATGCTTCCGCATCCCGCAGGTGACGACGTTGCCGAGCGCGAGCAACGCCGCCCCGCGGTGATGATAGACGACGCCCTTCGGGTCGCCGGTCGTGCCGGACGTGTAGTTGAGCGAGATCGCGTCCCACTCGTCGCCGGGCGCGGTGCGCGCATAGCCCTCGTCGCCTTCGCCGAGGAACGCCTCGTAGTCGAGATTGCCGAGTCGATCGCCATCACCGGAGAACTCCGGATCGTCGTAGTCGATCACCAAGGGCTTCGCCTTCGCGCGGCCGAGCGCGTCCTGCATCGTGCGCGAGAATTCGCGGTCGGTGATCACGACCTTCGCCTCGCCGTGATCGAGCGAGAACGCAATGATCGCCGCGTCGAGCCGCGTGTTCAGCGTGTTCAGCACCGCGCCCGTCATCGGCACGCCGTAGTGCGCCTCCAGCATCGCCGGCGTGTTGGCGAGCATGACCGCGACCGTGTCGCCGCGCCCGATCCCGCGCTTCGCCAGCGCCGACGCGAGTTTCTTCGCCCGCGCGTGAAATTCGCGGTAATTCCGGCGCAGCCTGCCGTGAATGATCGCCACCTGATCGGGGAAGACGTCCGCCGCGCGCTCGAGGAACGACAGCGGCGTCAGCGGCTGGTAGTTCGCCGGATTCTTGTCGAGATCGCGGTCATACGCGGAATCCGCCACCGTCCCCTCCCCAACGTTCTTGTCTTGTTGGAAGAAACGCTAGCGCCGGGAGGCGCGGGCCTCAAGCCGCCGATGGCGGTCAATTCGGCGCCTGCGGCAGGGAAACACCGTTGCCTGCAAGTCGTTTGCGATACTGCGCCGGCGGCAGCCCGAACTCGCGCTTGAAGGCGCGATTGAATGCGGCTTCCGACTCATAGCCCACATCCATGGCGACCTGCAGCACCGTCCTTCGCTCGCCGTGCAGCAGCTTTGCCGCGAGCTGCATGCGCCAGCGCGAAAGGTAGGTCATGGGCGATTCGCCGAGGAAATGCTGGAAGCGCTCCGCGAGCACCGAGCGCGACGTGCCGGCCTCGGCCGCAAGGTCGGCGATCGTCCAGTGGCGGCAGGGAGTCCGGTGCAGCAGCGTCAACGCGGCCCCGACCACGGGATCGCGCGCGCCGGCAAGCCACCCCGTCTGTTCGGGCGGCAGTTGCTCCATGTAGCGGCGCAGCGTCTCGATGAACAGCGCCTCCGCCATCTTCGACAGAAGCACGCTCTGGCCCGGACGCCCGCTCTCCGCGTCGGCGACCAGATGCCGGATCGAGGTTTCCAGCCACGCGCCGGCCGCATCGCCGCGAACATTCATCTTGATCATCGTCGGCAGGCCCGCGAGGAACAGCCGGTCCGCGTGGCGGTCGCATCCGAAATAGCCGCAGACGAAATGCGTGACCTCACCTCCGCCACCGACGTACATCGTGCTGAGCGTGCCCGCCAGATACTGGCCGAGCGATTCGCCGCTGTTGACCAGCCGCGACGGCGAGCCGTTGGTGACCAGGTGCGGATCGCCGTGCGGAATGATGACGATGTCGCCCGCCGCGATCGGCACGGCGGCCTCGTTCTCAAACCGTACAACGCCCGCCCCTTCGGTAACCAGATGATAACTGACCAGCCGCTCGGTTCCCGGCGACAGCCGGTGCGCAACGCTCTCCAGCGCCGGCACGGCGAACCCCCATGGGGCCGTGCAGACGGCGTTGAAGAAAATTGCGCCGGTCATCCGCACCGAATTGAGGGCTTCGGAAAGCGCATCCATCGTCGGCTTCCTCCCACCGGTTCAAGAGCGCGCGGGGACGTATCGCTGCAAAGAAACACGGATTTGCGGCAAAGGTTCGCGCGCCGGCACCGCCTAGATTGCCGATCGTCACGCAATGCAGGATCGGCATCGGAACAAAGTGAAGGCGCCAGCCCCGGGAGACCCGCATGGACAAAACGAACCTCGCCAGCGTCGAGCCGCACGTCGCCGCCCACTACGCGCACGGCGATCTCGAAGGGGAAATCCTCAAGGCGCTGGCCGCTTCCGGCAAGGACATCTCGCAGCTCGTGCCGGTCGATCTCGCGCCCGTCGACGAATTCCATACCGCCGGTCGGCTGGCCACGATCGATCTCGCCGCGCAGCTCCATTTCGCACCGGGCATGCATCTGCTCGACATCGGCTGCGGCATCGGCGGGGCCTCGCGCTTTTTCGCGCAGGAGCGCGGCTGCCGCGTGACCGGCATCGACCTCACCGACGATTACGTCAGGGCCGCCGCCGCGTTCTCCCGCCGCTTCGGGCTGGACGGACAGCTCGCCTACCGGCAGGCGAGCGCGCTCGCCCTGCCGTTCGAGGCCGGCGCCTTCGACGGCGCCTACATGCTGCATGTCGGCATGAACATCGCCGACAAGCCGCGGCTGTTCACCGAAGCGCGCCGCGTGCTCAAGCCCGGCGCGGAGTTCGCGCTCTTCGACGTGATGCGCACCGACTGGAGCGAGTTGCGCTATCCGGTGCCGTGGGCGGCCACGTCGGCGACGAGCTTCGTCGCAAGCCCCGCCGACTACCGGAAGGTGCTCGAGGCCGCGGGCTTCGAGGTTCTCGGCGAGCGCGGCCGGCGCGAATTCGCCCGCAACTTCTTCCGCGAGATGGCAGCGAAAAACGCCTCGAACGGCGGGCCGCCGCCGCTCGGCATCCACATCCTGATGAAGACGGAGGGACAGCAGAAGATCGCCAATTATGTCGCCAATCTCGACGCCGGCCTGATCGCGCCGGTCGAAATGATCTGCCGCGCCCGGTGAACGGAAACCGATGCCGGCGCTGCAGAGAACCGCTTCGTTCGTTACCGCAATGCTGGATGAATGGCGTCGCAGCAAGCGTGCATCCCGCCGCTACGACGAGCTGAAGAACGCAGCAACGGCGCGCAACGAAATCCCACAGCGCATATTCCGGGGATTCTATGCCCGCGATAGAGGCGCTCCGTCCGCCTACGCGGTCAGAATCCCCATCACCCCGCCGCGGATCAGCTCGATCGAGATCAGGAACACGAGGAAATATGCGACCCGGTAGAACCATTCGTTCGGGATCACGCGCACGAGCCAGATGCCGAACAGGTTGGTGACGATGGCGAACGGAAACAGCACCGCCGAAGTCAGGAGATTCTCGCTGGAGAACTGGCCGAGCAGGAAATAGGGCGCCACCTTGATCAGGTTGAGGGCGGCGAAGAACACCGCCGCCGTGGCCGCGAAGCGGACGCGGTCGAGCTGCTGCGGCAGCACGAACATCTGGAAGGGCGGCGCGCCGGCATGCGAGATCATACTCGTGAAGCCCGAAAAAGCGCCGAGCACGAGGCCGGCCGGCGTTCCCGGCCGCGTCGCCACCTTGCGCTCCGCTCCGAACCAGACGTTCAGCACGAACGCGAGCGAGATCAGCCCGAGCGCGAGCCGCACGTAGCTTTCCGGCACATAGGCGGCGAGCGCCCATCCGGCGCCGATGCCGGCGACCGCCCCGGGCAGCAGGATCTTCAGATTCCAGGCGTCCCAGTCGCGGCGAAACACCCAGACCGAAATCACGTCCTGCAGGATCAGAATCGGCAGCACGATCGCCGCCGCCTGCAGCGGCGGCACGACGAGCGCGATCAGCGGCGTGGCAATGATGCCGACGCCGGAAAAGCCGCCTTTGGCGAGGCCAAGGAAGATCACGCCGATCACGGCGACGACGTAGAACAGCGGATCGGAGATCACGGTCCGGTCTCGGATGGAAGGTAGAGATGGAAGGCAGAGGACGCAGGAGAGAGCCGCATGGCAATAAAGCCGGGTCACTAAAGCCCATGTCACTCTGTCGCGCCACAGACATTTGCGCGCGGCCGCCTTTCGCCCTTTGCTTGAAAACCTCACCCTGAGGAGGGCCGAAGGCCCGTCTCGAAGGGTGAGGTTTTCGCCCTCATCCTTCGAGACGCCGCGCTTCGCGCGGCTCCTCAGGATGAGGCCTAAAGGAAACTGAGACACCACACGCGCTTGCTTTCGCGGGCTTTTGGCGGAGAATATCGCACCACGCGCAGGAACAAGACGAACGCCGGGGAGAACGCCATGGATGCCCGCACCAGCCGCTATCGCTCGGTCTATGACCGCTGGCAACGCGATCCGGAGGGCTTCTGGGGCGAGGCCGCGCAGGCCATCGACTGGTACGAGCAGCCGAAAAAGATTTTCGATCGTTCCGCCGGCGTCTATGGCCGCTGGTTCGCCGACGGCGTCTGCAACACCTGCTACAACGCGATCGACCGCCACGTCGCCCAAGGGCGCGGCGCGCAGCCCGCGCTCATCTACGACAGCCCGGTCACCAACACCAAGCGCCGCATCACCTATGCCGAGCTCCTCGACGAGGTGAAGAGCTACGCCGCCATCCTGCGCGACTTCGGCGTGCAGAAGGGCGACCGCGTCATCATCTACATGCCGATGGTGCCGGAGGCGCTGTACGCGATGTATGCCTGCGCGCGCATCGGCGCCGTGCATTCGGTCGTGTTCGGCGGCTTCGCCGCCAAGGAGCTCGCCACCCGCATCGACGACGCCAAGCCGAAGCTCATGATCACCGCGTCCTGCGGCATCGAGCCGGGCCGCACCGTCGCCTACAAGCCGCTGCTCGACGAGGCGATCAAGCTCGCCAGCCACAAGCCGGAATTCGTGCTGCTCCTGCAGCGGCCGCAGCTCGAGGCGGCGATGATCGCCGGCCGCGATCACGACCTCGCGCAACTGCGCGCCGCCGCCTTGCGCGACGGCAAGTCCGCCGAGTGCGTGCCGCTCGCCGCCACCGACCCGCTCTACATTCTCTACACATCCGGCACGACCGGCATCCCGAAGGGTGTCGTGCGCGACAATGGCGGCCACATGGTTGCGCTGCGCTGGTCCATGGAGAATCTCTACGGCGTCGCGCCGGGCGAAACCTACTGGGCCGCGTCCGACATCGGCTGGGTCGTCGGCCACTCCTACATCGTCTATGCGCCGCTCTTTCATGGCTGCACGTCGATCCTCTACGAAGGCAAGCCGGTCGGCACGCCGGACGCCGGCGCCTTCTGGCGCGTGATCGCCGATCATGGCGTCGCCGCGCTGTTCACCGCGCCCACCGCCTTCCGCGCCATCAAGAAGGAAGACCCGCAGGGCAAGCTGCTCGCCGGGTACGATCTCTCGAAGTTCCGTACCCTTTTCCTCGCCGGCGAGCGCGCCGACCCCGACACGATCCAGTGGGCGGAGAACATCCTGAAAGTGCCGGTGCTCGATCACTGGTGGCAGACCGAAACCGGCTGGTGCATCGCCGGCAATCCGGTCGGCCTCGGGCAACTGCCGGTGAAGTACGGCTCCGCCTGCGTGCCGATGCCGGGCTACGACGTGCAGGTGCTCGACGAGGCGCACAAGCCGGTCGGCCCCGGCAAGATGGGTGCGATCGTCGTGAAATTGCCGCTGCCGCCCGCCTGCCTGCCGACGCTCTGGCAGCAGGACGAGCGCTTCAAGGAAAGCTACCTCGCGGAGTTTCCTGGCTACTACAAGACCGCCGACGCCGGCTTCATCGACGAGGAAGGCTATCTCTTCATCATGAGCCGCACCGACGACATCATCAATGTCGCCGGCCACCGGCTTTCGACCGGCGGCATGGAGGAGGTGCTCGCCTCGCACCCCGACGTCGCCGAATGCGCCGTCGTCGGCATCAAGGACGAGCTCAAGGGCGAAGTGCCCTGCGGCTTCATCGTGCTGAAGGCGGGCGTCAAGCGTCAGCCGGCCGAGATCGAGAAGGAGATCGTCGGCCTCGTGCGCGAGAAGATCGGCCCGGTCGCCGCCTTCAAGCTCGCGATCACCGTCAACCGCCTGCCGAAGACGCGCTCGGGGAAAATCCTCCGCGGCACCATGAAGAAGATCGCCGACCACGACGCCTGGTCCATGCCGGCGACGATCGACGATCCCGCAATCCTCGACGAGATCGCCGCCGCATTGAAGACGCGCGGGCTCGGCGGCTAGTGCACCGCCTCGACGACAAGGTCGCCATCGTCACCGGCGCCGCGCGCGGGATCGGGCTTGCGATCGCCAGGCGCTTTGTCGCCGACGGCGCGAAGGTCGTGCTCGCCGACGTGCTGGAGCGCGACGGCGCGATCGAGGCGAAGCATCTCGGCGACAGCGCCCGCTTCGTGCAATGCGACGTCGGAGACCCCGCCGACGTGGAGGCGCTCGTTGCAGCCGCCTGCAAGGCGTTCACCGGCGACATCGACATCCTGGTGAACAACGCCGGCATTATTCACGGCGCCGATTTCCTCGACCTGAAGGAAGAGGATTTCGACCGCGTATTGCGCGTGAACCTGAAGGGCGCGTTTCTCATGAGTCAGGCGGTCGCGCGCCGCATGGTCGCGCAGATCGCCGCCGGCAAGCCGCCCGGCGCGATCGTCAACATGTCGTCGATCAATGCGGTGGTCGCGATCCCGAACCAGTTGCCCTATTGCGTGTCGAAGGGCGGCATCGCCCAGCTCACGCGCGTCGCCGCACTTGCGCTGGCGCCGCACGGCATCCGCGTCAACGCCATCGGCCCCGGCTCGATCATGACCGAGATGCTGGCGACCGTCGCCACGGATCCCGCAGCGAAACGCAACGTGCTGTCGCGCACGCCGCTCGGCCGCATCGCCGAGCCGGAAGAGGTCGCTGCCGTGGCCGCGTTTCTCGCCTCCGACGACGCAAGCTACATCACCGGTGAGACGGTGTTCGTCGACGGCGGCCGCCTCGCGCTCAACTACACGGTTCCGGTGGCGGAATAGCGCCGATACAAGCCAGGGTGGCGGAGAAACCCGCCTCTGCTATCTTGCCGCCCCCCCACGCACCCGCCCGGCATCCGGATGAGCAAGCCCCGTCCCGAACGCAAGCTCGCAGCGATCCTGGCCGCCGACGTGGCCGGCTATTCGCGCCTCATGGGCGCCGACGAAGCCGGCACGCTCGACGCGCTAAAGTCCTGCCTCGCCGAGGTGGTCGAGCCGCTGGTCAAGAGCTACGGCGGCCGCATCTTCAAGACCACGGGCGACGGGCTGCTCGCCGAGTTCGCGAGCGCCGTCGAGGCAATGGATTGCGCGGTGAAGATGCAGCAGTTGCTCGCCGAGCGCGGCGACGGGCGTCCCGACGACAAGCGGCTCCTGTTCCGCATCGGCCTCAATCTCGGCGACGTCATTGTCGACGACGGCGACGTGTTCGGCGACGGCGTCAATGTCGCCACGCGCCTGCAGCCGCTCGCCGAGCCCGGCGGCATCTGCCTCACGCATGCCTTCTACGAACAGGTTTACGGCAAGGTCGATGTGGCCTTCGCCGATATGGGCCTGCGGAGGCTGAAGAACATCGCACCACCCGTGCGCGTCTTTCGCGTGGACGGGCACAGCGCCGGCGCCGCCTCGGCGGAGCCGGCACCGGCCTTCGTCGACGACCGCCCCTCCGTCGCCGTGCTGCCGTTCGACAATCTCTCCGGCGATCGCGCCCTCGGCCTTCTCGCCGACGGCCTCGTCGAGGACCTGATCTCCATGCTCGCCCGCGTGCCCGGCTTCTTCGTGATCTCGCGCGGCTCGGCCTTCGCCTATCGCGATGCCACGCCCGACGTGCGCGAGGTCGGCCGCGAGCTCGGCGTGCGCTATGTCGTGCAAGGCAGCGTGCGCGCGGTCGGCAGCCACGTGCGCGCCACCGCCCAGCTCGCCGATGCCGACACGGGGCTGCAGCTCTGGACCCAGCAGTTCGACGCCGACCGCAACGAGACGCTCGACCTGCAGGACCGGATCGCGCATGCGATCGTGAGCCAGCTCGAGCCCGAGCTCACGCGTGCGGAGCTCCGCGTCATTCAGCGCCACCACCCGGACAACCTCGACACCTGGAGCCGCTACCGCAAGGCGATCGGCGCCCTCTCGGTCAAGGGCTGGAACCAGGAATCGGCAGCCGAAGCGATCGAGAACCTGCGCCACGTGGTGCGCACCGACCCCGAGTTTCCGCTCGCCCACGCGCTGCTCGCGCTCACCATCGCCTTCGGCGCCAACATGTCGCTGATCCCCGACACGCCGGAGATCCGCGAGGAGGCGCGCCGGTCCGCCGAGCGCGCGATCGAGCTCGACCCGAGCGGCTCCGAAGTGGTCGGCTATGCCGGCTGCGCCATCGCCGATCTCGGCGAAAACCGGCGCGGCTGCGATCTGCTCAAGCACGCGATCGAGATCGACCCGAGCAATGCCCAGGCGCGCGTGGCGCTCGGCGCCGCCCAGGGCCGCCTGCGGGAGTTCGACGAGGGGATCGAGAACATGCGCCGCGGCATGCGCCTGAGCCCGCGCGACGGCCGCCTCGCCTTCTGGGGAATGATTCTCGCCGGCACGCTGCTGAACGCCGGCCGGCCCGAGGAAGCGCTCGCCGAAGCCGAGCTCGCCGCGCGCCGCGACAGCCGCCTCTATGCGGCGCGTGTCGCCGCGGCGATTGCGCTCGCCGAGCTCGGCCGTGCCGATGAGGCGCGCACGGCGCTCGCCGAGGGGCGCCGCATCCGCCCGGACATCACCTTGCCGGAGATCGAGAAGTTCTTCGGGAAGAAAGCCGTCGCCGATATCGCGCCGATCTGGAAGGGGGCGTGAAGGGCGCCGAGCGTCACTCGCTCCGCTTGCCGCCGCCGAGCTTGGCGAACACGGACTCCACGTCGATCGGCGCTTCCTTCTTCGGCCGCTCGTCGCCCGCCTCCGGCTCCGGTTCGGGCTTTGGCTGCGTCGTCTCCGCGGCGGAGAGGAGCGTCGCGTGCTGCGGCGCCGGCGCCGGCTTCTCCTTAGCGGCGCGCGCCACCTCGCGGTCGAGATCGGTCTGCGAGCAGAGCCCCAGCGTCACCGGGTCCATCGGCTGCAACTGCGCCGAGTTCCAGTGCGTGCGGTCGCGCACCGCCTGGATCGTCGATTTGGTGGTGCCGACGAGGCGCATGATCTGCGCGTCCTTGAGCTCGGGATGATTGCGCACGAGCCACAGGATCGCGTTCGGCCGGTCCTGCCGCTTCGACACCGGCGTGTAGCGCGGACCCTTCTTCGGCCGCGACTCCGGCACGCTCACCTTGGAATCCGCAAGCCTGAGGCGGTAGCTCGAATCCTGCTGCGCGCGATCGAGCTCCTCGCGCGTGAGCTGGCCCGTGGTGATCGGGTCGAGGCCCTTGATGCCCTGCGCCACTTCGCCGTCGGCAATGCCCTTCACCTCGAGCGGATGCAGTTTGCAGAAATCGGCAATCTGATCGAACGTGAGCGAGGTGTTCTCGACCAGCCAGACGGCGGTCGCTTTCGGCATCAGGGGCGCGGCAGTGCTCATGGGCGGGCCTCGAAGGGCTGCGGATAGACCTTTTCTGGCTACGTTCCCATCGGAACGGAACCACGGGCTATCCTCGAAATCATTGGGGTGGCCGGTTATATAGGGGCAGACCACAGAAGACGCAAATGATGGCTGAAAGCCCGCAAAACGCCGGAAAGCCCCACCTCCGCATCCTGCTCTGCGCCCCGCGCGGCTTCTGCGCGGGCGTGGTGCGGGCGATCGACGCGGTCGAGCAGGCGCTCGAAAAATACGGGCCCCCGGTCTATGTCCGCCACGAGATCGTCCACAACAAATACGTGGTCGAGAGCCTGCGCCGGAAGGGCGCGGTGTTCGTCGAGGAGCTCGACGAGGTGCCGGACGGCGACCGGCCGGTGATCTTCTCCGCCCACGGCGTCCCGAAGTCCGTTCCCGACGAGGCGGGGCGGCGGCAGCTCTTCGCCATCGATGCCACCTGCCCGCTGGTGACGAAAGTCCACCGCGAAGCGATGGTGCACTTCAAGCGCGGGCGCGAGATCGTGCTGATCGGCCACCGCGGCCATCCGGAAGTGATCGGCACCATGGGACAGTTGCCGAAGAACGCCGTCACGCTGATCGAGACCGCCGCCGACGCCCGCGCCTTTCAGCCGCGCGATGCGGAGAAGCTCGCCTATGTCACGCAGACGACGCTCTCGATCGACGACACCGCCGAGACGGTCTCGATCCTGAAAGAGCGATTTCCCGCGATCGTCGGCCCGCATAAGGAAGACATCTGCTACGCCACGACCAACCGCCAGGAGGCGGTCAAACGCGTGGCGCCGGAGGTCGACGCGCTCATCGTCGTCGGCGCGCCGAACAGCTCCAACTCCCAGCGCCTGCGCGAAGTGGCCGAACGCGCCGGCTGCCGTGCCGCCGCCCTCGTCCAGCGCGCCGAGGACATCGACTGGTCCCGCTTCGGCGCGATCGCGAGCCTCGGCATCACGGCGGGCGCGTCCGCGCCCGAGGTCCTCGTCGAGGAGATCATCGACGCGTTCGCCGCCCGCTATGAGATCGAGGTCGAGACCGTCTTCACCGCGGCGGAAAGCGTGTTCTTCCCCCTGCCCCGCGACCTGCGCCCCGACGCGGCGGAATAGCTGCCGATGGCGCGGCCGCGGCGGACATGGGAAAGAATCCTGGCAGGATCGAGGTCACTTTCGTTTAGGGAGTTCGAGGCACTATTGAAGGCATTCGGTTTCGAGCATGCGCGAACGGCGGGCAGCCACCGCATCTATGTCCATCCTCGTGTCGCGCGGCCGCTGTCCGTCCAGCCGCGCGGAAACGACGCCAAGCCTTACCAAGTGCGCCAGTTTCTCGATATGGTAGAAGAGTTCGGCCTGAGTCTGGACGACCGCGAATGAAGGGCAAGTACCACATCAACCTGTTCTGGTCCGACGAGGACGGCGCCTGGGTCGCGGACGCCCCGGATCTGAAGTCGTGCTCCGCATTCGGCGACACGCCGGAAGAAGCCCTGCGCGAACTCGAAGTCGCGATCGAAGCCTGGCTCGACGCCGCACGCGCCAGGGGCTTGCCGATTCCCGAGGCGCGCTACCGCCCAGCCATCTACGCCGCGGAATAACCCCGTGGCCGTCTATACCGACGTCGGCGAGGAGGAGCTCGGCGCATTTCTCGCCGACTACGCGCTCGGCAACCTCCTGTCCTTCAAGGGCATCGCCGAGGGCGTGGAGAACACGAACTACGTGCTCCACACCGGCGCCGGCTACTTCATCCTGACCCTCTACGAAAAGCGCGTGGCACGAGAGGACCTCCCGTTCTTCATCGGCCTGATGCAGCATCTCGCCGAGCGCGGCATCAATTGCCCGCAGCCGGTGCACCGGCAGAACGGCGACGCGCTTGGCGAATTGGCCGGCCGGCCGGCGGCGATCTTCACCTTCCTCGAAGGCGTCTCCGTGCGGCGGCCGCAGGTGGCGCATTGCGCGGCGGTCGGCCGCGCGCTCGCCGGCCTGCATCTCGCCGGGCGCGATTTCAAGCTGCACCGGAAGAACGCGCTCGCGCTCGAAGGCTGGCGCGCCCTCGCGGCGTCGGCAGGCGGCCGCGCCGACAAGGTGATGCCGGGCCTCGCGAAGCTCGTCGAGGACGAGCTCGCGCATCTCGCGAGGCACTGGCCCTCCGAATTGCCGCGCGGCATCGTCCACGCGGACCTCTTTCCCGACAACGTGTTCTTTCTTGGCGACCAGTTGTCCGGCCTGATCGACTTCTACTTCGCCTGCGACGACATCCTCGCCTACGACCTCGCGATCTGCCTCAACGCCTGGTGCTTCGAGACGGACGGCTCCTACAACGTCACCAAGGGCAAGGCGCTGTTGTCCGGCTATTTCGCCGGCCGCGGGCTGTCCGCCGACGAATTGCTGACGCTGCCGCTGCTCGCGCGCGGCGCCGCATTGCGCTTTCTGCTCACGCGCCTCGTCGACTGGCTCGACGTGCCGCCCGGCGCGCTGGTGCGGCCGAAGGACCCGATGGAATACGTGAAGAGGCTCCGCTTCCACCAGCGCATCGATCACGCGCGCGACTACGGGCTGGCGGCGTGAGCGGCAACGTGAAGATCTGGACCGACGGCGCCTGCTCCGGCAATCCCGGGCCGGGCGGCTGGGGCGCGATCATCCGCGACAACGGCGGCACGCGCGAGATCAAGGGCGGCGAGCCCGCGACCACCAACAACCGCATGGAGCTCTTGGCGGCGATCTCCGCGCTCGAGTCGCTGCCGGCCGGCACCACCGCCGACCTCTACACCGACAGCGAATATCTCAAGGGCGGCATCACCGCCTGGATTCACAACTGGAAAAAGAACGGCTGGCGCACCGCCGACAAGAAGCCGGTGAAGAACAAAGAACTGTGGCAGCGGCTCGAAGCCGCCGCGAGCGCGCACAAGGTTCACTGGCACTGGCTGCGCGGCCACGTCGGCCACGCGGGGAACGAGCGCGCTGACGCGCTCGCACGCGAGGGCATGGCGCCGTTCCTGCGGCGCTAAGGCTCACGTCATCCTGAGGTGCCCGCGCGTAGCGCGGGCCTCAAAGGATGATGTGAGCTGCGCCGTCATCCTTCGAGGCTCGCTCCCCCGGATTGAATCCGGGGTCGCTCGCACCTCACGATGACGGCGCTATCCCTTTCCGCTCCCGCTTCCGCGCGTACATCGCCTCGTCCGCTCGCGCGAGCGCGCCATCCACCGTGTATTCCGCGGAAAGCATGATTGCGCCTGCGGAGAGGCCAAGCGTGAGCCGCTTGCCCGCGTGCTCGAACGTCTCGCCGTCGATCATCGCCTCCAGCGCCCGCGCCTTCTCCGCCGCCTGCGCCGCACTCACGTTCCACAAGAGCGCCGCCAGCTCGTCGCCGCCGACGCGCGCGACCACGTCGGACGCCCGCACGTGCCCCGCGATCAGCCGCGCGACGCGGCCGAGCACCCAGTCGCCGACCGCATGCCCATGGCGGTCATTGATCGGCTTGAAGTGATCGAGGTCGAGATAGAGCAGCGCCGCGCTCGATCGGTAGCGGCGCACATACGCAAGCGCCCGCTCCAGCGCCCGCTCGAAGCCGCGCCGGTTGAGCAGCCCCGTCAGCGGATCCTCGTCGATCTTGCTCTGGAGGTCGGCGATGCGCGTGCGGGTCGCCGCCAGCTCCGCCTTCAGGGCGTCGATCTTGGCCGCGAGCCGCATGGAGACCGAGCGCGCCTTCGGGGCGGATTTCGCGGCCTCCGGCTTCTCGCGCTGCCGCGCGCCGGCCCGGCTCGGCGCGGCCCTCGCCGCTCCTCGCTTCTTAGGCGCCGGGGAAGACTTGCCCGTCATTTACCCGCCTTGCAGATGCGGCGGCTCCGCCGCTTGCCAGCCCCAAACCCATTCCTATAATCGCCCGCTTTCCCGCGCCAAGGCCCACCCTGGATCAGCGAATCATGCCCGCCGGAAAGCGTCCCGTCGCCATCATCATGGGCAGCAAGTCCGATTGGCAAACCATGCGCCATGCGGCGGAGACGCTGAAGGCGCTGAAAGTCGGCTTCGAGGCGCGCGTCATCTCCGCGCACCGCACGCCGGACCGCCTCTACAAGTTCGCCAAGGGCGCGCGCGACGAAGGCTTCAAGGTGGTGATCGCCGGCGCCGGGGGTGCTGCGCACCTGCCGGGCATGACGGCCGCGCTGACGCCGCTGCCGGTCCTCGGCGTGCCGGTGAAGTCGAAGGCGCTGAAAGGCGTCGACAGCTATCTCTCCATCGCGCAGATGCCCGCCGGCATTCCGGTCGGCACGCTTGCGATCGGCGAAGCCGGCGCGGTGAACGCGGCGTTGCTCGCCGCCGCCGTGCTCGCGCTGGAGGACGAGGCGCTGGCGAAGCGGCTCGATGCGTGGCGCTCCCGGCAGACCGCGGCCGTGAAGCTTCGCCCGCCCCGCTGATGCTGCGATGAGCACGCTTCCCGTCCTCAAGCCGGGCGACACGATCGGCATTCTTGGCGGCGGCCAGCTCGGCCGCATGCTCGCGTTGGCCGCCGCCGAGCTCGGCCTGAACTGCCATATCTACGCGCCGGAGGAGGATTCCTGCGCCTTCCAGGTCGTGCGCGACAAGACCTGCGCCGAATATGACGACGAGCCGGCGCTCGAGCGCTTCGCCGCCGCCGTCGACATCATCATCTACGAGTTCGAGAACATCCCCGCCGCGACCGCCGGGTTCCTGCAGTTTCACAAGCCGGTCCTGCCGAACCCGAACACGCTCGCCATCGTGCAGGACCGCCTGCCCGAAAAGGAATTCGTCACCGGCCTCGGCATCGGAACGGCGCCGTTCGCGAAGGTGGATTCGCTCGATGCGCTGAAGGCGGCGATCGCCAGGCTCGACGCGCCCGCGGTGCTGAAGACCCGCCGTCTCGGCTACGACGGCAAGGGGCAGGCCAGGATCAACGCCCCCGAGGATGCCGACGCGGCCTGGAAGGCGATCCGGGAGAAGCCGGCGATCCTCGAGAAATTCATCCCCTTCGAGCGGGAAATCTCGGTCGTCGCCGCCCGCGGCCGCAGCGGCGAAGTCGCCGCCTATGAGGCGATCGAGAACGAACACCGGCAGCACATCCTGCACCGCTCGACGGTGCCCGCGCAGATCCCGCAGGCGCTCGCCGATGAGGCGGTCGCAGTGGCGACCAGGATCGCCGAAGCCCTCGGCTATATCGGCACGCTCGCGGTCGAGATGTTCGTCGTCCAGGCGGATGGGAAACGACGACTACTCGTCAACGAGATCGCCCCCCGCGTCCACAACTCCGGTCATTGGACCATCGACGGCGCGACCGCGAGCCAGTTCGAGCAGCACATCCGCGCCGTCGCCGGCTGGCCGCTGGCGAGGCCGCGCCGCCTCGGCCGGGTCGAGATGATCAACCTGATCGGCCGCGAGGTGAACGACTGGGCGAAATACCTGGCCGAGCCGGGAACCTCGGTGCACATCTACGGCAAGGGCGACGTCCGCCCGGGCCGAAAAATGGGGCATGTGACGCGCGTGCTTCCCGAGGCCGGATTCTGAGCCGAGCTGCACGCCGGCTGGAACCGACTGACCGCGCCTCCGTTTCCGTAGATCAGCAGAGCAGGAAGGGGGCACCGCCATGAACGCGACATGGCCGATCGTCTTTGCGGCGTTAGTCGCCGGTTTTCTTGCCGGCGCGCTCGTCCCTGCAAATAACGAGCCGGCGAAGCTGAACCTGCCGGGAAGTTCGACCGCAAGCCAAGCCGGCGGCAAATCCTCGCCGCCGAAGGAGCCTGCGGAGAAACGGGACGCTGAAAAGGACGCTGCTGAACAAATGCAGGCGAGTGTCTGCCAAAAGGAGGCTTGGCCCTACTTCAGCAACACCTGCCTCGACCCCACTGCCGATATTCGCGAGCCGGTACGGATCGTCAGGGCCCGCAAGGAGGAGCCGGCAACCGCGGTGAGCGAGAATAGAGAAGATAATAAGGCGACCGCGCAGACTTCCGAAACAAGCAGCACCGCCCCGCGGGGAGAAGCGCAAACCGAGACAAAGCCGAAGCCTTCGCGGCGCCCGCGCGCGCCGGCCGGGACACAAGACAATGTAGCGGCGGATACCGGCACGGTTGAGCAGCAAGTCCGGCCCGGGCAGCAACCGCGCCGTCGCGCCCATGCGCGAGAGCGCGAGGTGAGGTTCGATGATGATCGGCAAGAGCGGCCGGCCCGCCTGTACGTTACCCCCGACGGGCGTCGAATTTATGTGTATCCGAACTCGCGCGGAGAGCGGTGGAGCGGCCCATCCCCGTGGCGCGACTGGTAAGCGGAGTTTGCCAAACCGGCCCCCTACGGCCTGCCCCGCCCCTGAGCTCTCCGGCGGATTACAATCGGCGCGCCTGTGGACAATTCGCAGCGCTTCTGCTAACTCCGCGCGACTCGGCGGGGCGGCATTTCCGCCATCGGAACGCCCCACTGACCTCCGAATATCTCGAACCCGACAGCAAGAAAGGCAGCCACGTGCAGGTTCTCGTTCGCGACAACAATGTTGATCAGGCCCTGAAGGCCCTGAAAAAGAAGATGCAGCGTGAGGGCATCTTCCGCGAGATGAAGCTCCGTGGTCACTACGAAAAACCGTCCGAGCGCCGCGCCCGCGAAAAGGCGGAGGCGATCCGCCGCGCCCGCAAGCTCGCCCGCAAGAAGGCGCAGCGCGAGGGCCTGATCCCGTCCAAGCCGAAGCCGGTGGTGGCGCGTGGCGGTGGCGGCGGCTTTTCCGGCGGCCGGGGCTAAGCCTCGTCTCTGAGCTTTCTCGCGCGGGCGGATCGCATCTGCCCGCGTTTGCATTTTTGGCGGCACGGGTCACACTTGCTCGCGGGCCGCATCTTCGCCGCAAGCGAACCGCATGAAGCCGGAATGACACGCGAGCGCTTCACCCGTTCCTCTTCCGTCCCGCGCCTCCCGGCTTGTGCGGCCCTTCTCGCGTCCGCGCTCCTGCTCGCCGGCTGCCAGACCATCGGCGGCGGCAGCGCCGCGCTGATCGAGGACGAAGAACTCGTCCGCGCCGCCTCGCCGACGAACATTGCTTCCCTCACCGACGTCATCCGCCGCAACCCGAACGACCCGCAGGCGTACAACATGCGCGGCTCCGTCTATGGCCGCGCCGGTCGCTTTCCGGAAGCGCTCGAAGACTTCAACCAGGCGGTCAGAATCGATCCGAAATATACGCAGGCCTACGCCAACCGCGCGCTTGTCTATCGCGAGATGAAGCGGCCGGATCTCGCGCTCGCCGATTTCAACCGCGCGATCCAGCTCGACGCCAATTATTCACCGGCCTATGTCGGCCGCGGCATCATCTATCGCATGCAGGGGCAGCCGGAGCAGGCGCTGCGCGACTTCAACAAGGCGATCGAGATCCGCCAGGACGACGCGCAGGCGTTCCACAATCGCGGCCTCGTCTATCAGGCGCAGGGCCTGCACAAGTTCGCGATCGACGATTTCACGACGGCCATCGGACTCGCGATCAGCGCGCCGGAGCCGTTCCACGCCCGCGGGCTGAGCTATCTCGCGCTCAACGATTACCGACGCGCGATCGAGGATTTCGACGAAGCGCTCGGCCGCGACAAACGCTCGATCGAAGCCTGGACCAGCCGCGGTCTCGCTTATGAACGCCTCGGTGAGAAGGAAAAAGCAGCCGGCTCCTACGCTCGCGCCATGAACATCAATCAGGGCTATCAGCCGGCGGTCGCCGGCTTCCGCCGCGTCGGCGGCCAATACGGCGCGAGCTACAATTTGAACTAGCTGGTCACAGGGTCTGCAAGGAACGGGGCCGATTGCGAGCCAAGCAGGACCTTTGGCGAGATTGTCGCCTTAAGGCCGCCAAGCCTCGAAGCTGCCAGGTCAACTTGCCAATCGTACGCTTCGAGAACGTCCTGGACGATCGCAAGCCCGAGACCTGCGCCCTTGCTCCGTTCATCGAGGCGCACACCGCGTTCAAGCACGCCCGGCAATTGCGCCGGACCGATCCCCTTTCCGTCGTCTTCGATGACAATCGACGGTCCGATGGAGCCCGGCCCGGTCGAGACGCGGACACGTGCCTTGGCATGACGCGCGGCATTCTCAAGCAGGTTGCCGAGCACCTCTGCAAGGTCGGTTCGGTCGAGCGGAACGCGTACATCGTCGGCGATCTCCGGTTCAAACATCACCCGCGCACCAGCAGGAGTGCGTGCCAGTGTGGCAATCAGCGAGCGCACGAGCGGCGCGAGTTCGGTGGAAGGCGTCGCCGCGCGCCGCAGGTGGCCACGCACCCGGGCCCGCGCCAACTCGCGGTCGACATGCCGGCTCATCGCCTCGCCGACCGTCTCGATATCTTGCGCGATCGCGTGCTCGCCCCGTTCGTGCAGGCGAGTCGCATCGGCGGCGAGGGCTGCGAGCGGCGTCTTCAGGCCGTGCGCCAAGTCCGCGGCCCGGCTGCGCGATCGTTGGATCTCGCCTTCCTGTGCATCGATGAGCGCGTTGACTTCCTCGACGAGCGGCTGCACTTCGGCGGGGGCCGCTGATGGCAGATGACGCCTGCGGCCTGCTCGAATGTCGGCGATGCCACGACGTAGCGCATCGAGCGGACGCAGACCGAGACCGACCTGGATTGAGGTTGCGACCACCAGAACACAAGCGAGAAAGCCAAGCGCGATGGCGAGATCTTTCGCAAAGGCAGATGCTGCCGCCGACACTCGCGCAAGATCGGTAGCTACCGCCAGCCGCACGGCCACCTTACGATCGCCAGCCATGAGACTGACGACACGCTCCGCCACCAGCAGGCGCACGCCTCCAGGCCCCGCTATCTCGTGCTGGTGAACCTCGCCCGGCACCGGCTGATCGGCCAGGAGCATCATCGTCGTATCCCACAGCGAACGCGAACGCAGCAGCTGGTGTCTGTCATCGCTGACCTGCCAGTAGAGTCCCGAAAGCGGATCGGCGAAACGCGGATCGGCCGGCGGCTGCGTCAGTACGAGATTGCCCTGCGGGTCGACGTCGATCGCGGCAAGCAACTGCTTCAGATGAACGTCGAGGTCGCCGGCAAGCGTGCGAGCAACATGGCGCTCGAACAGCAAGACCAATCCGCCGCCGGCAATCGTGAGTGCGATCAGGATCGCAACAATCCCAGCTGCAATAAGACGCAGCCGTAGCGAGGACCACTTCACCCGGGCGCCTCCGGCATCATGTAGCCGAACCCCCGCCGCGTCTCGATTGCATGAGCTCCCAACTTCTTGCGCACGCGGCCGACCAGCACTTCGAGCGCATTTGAGTCGTGCTCCTCGCCGTGACCGTACACATTCTCGTCCAGTTCCTGCTGAGACACGACCCGGCCACAGTTGCGAAGCAGATGAGCGACCAACCGATACTCAAGCGGCGAGAGCGCGATCGGTACGCCACGCAAGGTTAGCTTCATTTGCCGCTCATCGAGCGTGATCTCTCCGGTGGTCAGGATCGACGAGGCATGGCCCGCAGATCGGCGCACGATCGAACGCAATCGCGCCAATAACTCCTCCATCCGGAATGGCTTCGGCAAATAGTCATCGGCCCCTGCATCGATTCCGTCGACCCGTTCCGCCCAGCTTCCCCGAGCAGTCAGAATGAGGACCGGCAAGTGGCGGTCGTTCGCGCGCCACCGCTTGAGGACTGCGAGGCCGTCCATCCTTGGGAGGCCGAGATCAAGAATGACGGCGCCATAATCTTCGGTGTCGCCGCGAAACCAGGCCTCCTCACCGTCGCTCACTGTCTCGACGACATAGCCTGATGCCTCAAGCGCGCGCGCTATGTCTGACGCAATCCGCGGATCGTCTTCGGCAAGGAGCACGCGCATTATTTATCCCTTACGCGGTCGATCTCGCCGTTACGTGCGTCGACATAGACTTCGAACAGCCGGCCTTTGCTATCAACGACGCGAAATTCGTAAACCCACTGGCCACCCTTCCGCTCAAGCTTCACACGGACCACCTCACCGGGGAGCTTGCCCTGAACAATGTTCAAGATTTCTGCAAGCGGACGGATTTCGCCTCTCTCGACGGCGCGCTGCGCTTCGTCGTGATCGCGCGCGACAACCGGCACAATTCCGAACCCAGCCAGAACGGCCGCTGCAACAGCGACCACTCGGATGACGGGGCGAACCCTTAAGACCATGGATAAGCTAACTTTTTTCATTAAATAAACATGCCACACTCGACCTGACGGATTGCTGACATAGATCAACAGGCTGTCGTCAGCGCGATCCAGGCAGTCTCCCGCCATCCACCGGCCGCATGGTGCGGCAGGACAGCGCTCACAAGGAGACGCCAAATGCGGAACTCGTCTTTCAAAGTCGCCGCCGCGATATTCGGTGGCGCAGCTTTGCTAAAAATCTCGGCGCTCGCCGTCGCCGTCGCAGTGCTCGGCCTTGCCACCTCGGCGCAAGCGGGCAGCCTGGGGCGTCCGTGCACATCGGCACCTCAAAATCAGTGGCTGTCGATGCAAGAGCTGCAGGCCAAGGTCGAAGCCCTGGGTTACAAGATGCGGAAGGCCAAGCTCAAGAACGCCTGCGGCGAGCTTTATACGCTCGATAAGAATGGCAACCGGGTCGAACTATTTGTCGATCCGACCAACGGCCAGATCGTCGGCCAGCTCTGACGGCCTGCATCATGAGCGCCGTGAACGACATGACCGAAGCCGGCGGCACAACGCCGTCGGCGACGGTCAAAGTGTGGGACCCGTTCGTGCGGGTTTTCCATTGGTCGCTAGCCACATTGTTTCTGGTTGCCTACGCGACCGGCGACGAAATCGAGCGCGTGCACATCGTCGCCGGCTACGCCATCGCCGGTTTGATCGGAGCCCGCATTGTCTGGGGCTTCATCGGTCCTCGTCACGCGCGCTTCAGCAGCTTTATCAGACCTCCACGGGAGGTGCTCGCCTATCTCCACGATATGTTCCTGCTTAAGGCACCCCGCTATATTGGCCACAATCCTGCCGGCGGTGCCATGGTCATCGCGCTTCTCGTGATGCTGACGGGCACCTGCGTCACCGGTTACCTGATGACAACTGACGCCTACTGGGGATCGAAATGGGTCGAGGAAGTTCACGAAACGATGGCCCACCTGAGCGTCGGATTGATCGTCGTGCACGTTCTCGGGGTGCTGATAGCGAGCTTTGAGCAGCGGGAGAATCTCATCCGGGCGATGGTGACCGGCAGGAAACGACCGTAGCTCAGCCAAAGCGCTGGAAGAGAGCCCCACCTCGTGGTGGGGCTCTTTCTTACAATTGAACCTGCTCAACGCGCCGTTCCTGAGATTCGACTTTCAACGAGATTCATTCCGCAATAAACCGCTTCGCCTCCTCGAGCGCACCATGCGCATCGAGCCCTTCGTGATCGCCGTCCTCAAGGCGCACGAAGCGCTTCGACCCCTGGATCATCGCATAGAGCCGCTCGCCGAAGCGGATCGGCACGACGCCGTCGCGCTCGCCGTGGATCACGAGCACCGGGGCGGTCACGCGGCCGATCCGCTCGTCGGAGCGGAACTGATCCTTCATCAGGAGCCGCACCGGCACGAACGGATAGACCGACGCCGCAATGTCGGCGGCGGACGTGAACGGCGCCTCCAGCACGATTCTGCCGACCGGCCTTTCCGCCGCAAGCGCAATGGCGACGCCCGTGCCGAGCGACTCGCCCCACAGCACGATCCGTGCCGGCGCGTAGCGAGCAACCGCGAATTCGTACACGGCGCGCGCATCCGCGATCAGTCCGGCTTCGCTCGGGCTGCCGGACGATCCGCCATAGCCGCGATAGGACAGCGCGACGAGCCCGGTCCCGTCCGCGGTAAGCGCCTGGAAGCGCGGCACGCGCAGCAGCAACGCGCCGCCATTGCCATGAAAATAGAGCACCACCGGCCGCTCGCCTTCCGGCGGTACGTGCCAGGCGATCACGCGCTCGCCGTCGGCCGTGGCGAGGAATTCTTCCACCGCCCGCGGCAATCCGGCCGCCGCCGGTGCGCTGCGCGCACGATCGGGGAAATACATGAGCCCGCGCTGAGAGAAATAGAGCAGGCCCACGAAGCCGACATAGACAAGGATGGCAATGATAACGGCCGATTTCAGCAAGCGCGCGACTCCGATGAACGAGACCAATTCCAGATTACCAGCGTAACAGGAAGGCCGCTCCGTACTTTGGCTTCGAAGACGGGGCAGGCTATATCAGCCGCCACGCAATTCCCCTTCCATAGACAATCCGCGCAATCACATGATCCAAAAAACCCGCTGGGGAATCGTATTTCTACTGATCGGCACCGGCATCATTGCCGCCTTTCAGGTCGGCAAGGCCGCGATCGCCATTCCGGCGCTGCGCGACGATCTCGGCCTCAGCCTGTTTGCCGCTTCGGTCATCGCCGGTGCGCTCGGCGCACTCGGCATGCTGGTGGGTCTGCCCGCCGGATTGCTCATGACGCTGTTCTCCGCGCGGCGCGTGCTGATCACGGGCCTCGTCACCATCGGCCTCGCGTCGGTCGCCGGCGGCTTCACCGAAAGCGCGGGCGTCCTGATCGCCGCGCGCATCCTCGAGGGCTGCGGATTCCTCTGCATCATTCTGTCCGCGCCGCGGCTGTTCCGATTGATAACTGCGCCCGCCGACAACCAGACGGTGTTCGCGTTCTGGGGCTCGTATATGCCGCTCGGCAGCGCCGCCATGATGCTGATCGGGCCGCTGTTCATCCAGACATTCGGCTGGCGCTCGCTGTGGCTGATCAACGGCGCACTGCCGCTCGCCTATGCCCTGGTCATCGCGGCGATGCCCATCGCGGCTCCCGGCAGTCAGGAGGAGACCCGAAGCCGGATCATCGAGAGCCTCCGCGAAGGCTTTGCGACGCCGGGCCCCCTGTTGATCGGCGTCACCTTTGCCGCCCACACGTTTCAATATTTCGCGCTGTCGAGCCTGTTCCCGACACTGCTCGTCGAACGGCTGGGGCTTTCGATCACGGCCGCCGGCCTGATCAGCGCAGGCACCGTCATCGCCAACGGCGTCGGCAATCTCGCCGCCGGTGCACTCCTGCGCTTCGGCGTGCCGGTCTGGATGATCCTGCTCGCGAGCTTCATCGCGATGGGAGCCCTCTCGTTCGGCATCTTCTCCGACGCTCTCCCCGTTGCCGCTGTCGCCGTGCTCGCGGCGACGAGTCTCGGGATCACCGGCCTCATACCGGCTTCGCTGTTCGCCGCCGCCCCTTCCATCTCGCCCTCGCCGGCCGTGCTCGTGATCACGCTCGGGCTGATCACCCAGATCGGGATCTCCGGCCAATTGCTCGGGCCGGCGGCGCTCGCCGCCTTCGTCGAGCGCTACGACTGGAGCTATTCGCCTGCGATCTTCGTGATCGTGATGCTGGCCGGGATCGCGCTCGCGCTTGCCTTGCGCGCGGCGCTGCGGAAGCAACGCTGAATGACGTCGTCCCGGTCGAGCGCGCAGCGCGAGAGCCGGGACCGTGCGCGATGGTTGAAGACGGTCCCGGATGGCGGCTTCGCCGCGTCCGGGACGACGGACAACTAGAACGCCTTGACGATGCTTTCGGTCATCTTCTTGGCGTCGCCGAGCAGCATCATGGTGTTGTCGCGGTAGAATAGCGGGTTGTCGATGCCGGCATAGCCCGAGGCGAGCGAGCGCTTGATGAACATCACTGTCCCCGCCTTCCACACCTGCAACACCGGCATGCCGTAGATCGGCGACGACGGATCGTCTTCGGCCGCCGGATTGGTGACGTCATTAGCGCCGATCACAAAAGCGATGTCGGCCTGCGCGAACTCCGAATTGATGTCCTCGAGCTCGAACACCTCGTCATAGGGGACGTTCGCTTCGGCGAGCAGCACGTTCATGTGGCCGGGCATGCGGCCGGCGACCGGGTGGATCGCGTACTTCACCTCCACCCCCTCCTTCTTGAGATGGTCGGCCATCTCGCGCAGCGCGTGCTGCGCCTGCGCCACCGCCATGCCGTAGCCCGGCACAATGATCACCTTCGACGCGTTCTTCATGATGAAGGCCGCGTCCTCCGCCGAGCCCAGCTTCACCGGCCGCTGCTCCGCCCCGCCCCCCGCCGCCGCCACCTCGCCGCCAAAGCCGCCGAGGATCACCGAGATGAAGCTGCGGTTCATCCCCTTGCACATGATGTAGGAGAGGATCGCGCCCGACGAGCCGACCAGCGCGCCGGTGATGATGAGCGCCGTGTTGCCGAGCGTGAAGCCGATGCCGGCGGCGGCCCAGCCGGAATAGGAGTTCAGCATCGAGATCACGACCGGCATGTCCGCGCCGCCGATCGGGATGATGAGCAGGACGCCGATCAGGAACGACAGCGCGACGATGACCCAGAACAGTGTATGGCTCTCGTTGCCGACAAAGAGCGCGATGCAAACGAAGATCGCGACGCCGACCGCGATGTTCACCACGTGGCGCACGGGCAGCAGGATCGGCGCGCCGCTCATGCGGCCGGAGAGCTTGGCGAAGGCGATCACCGAGCCGGTGAAGGTGATGGCGCCGATGGCAGCACCCAGCGACATTTCAACGAGCGTCGCGCCCTTGATCGCGCCGACCTTGCCGATGCCGAACGCTTCCGGCGCATAGAGCGCACCGGCGGCGACGAGCACCGCGGCCATGCCGACGAGCGAATGGAAGGCCGCCACGAGCTCGGGCATCTGCGTCATGGCGATGCGCCGCGCGATCACGGCGCCGATACCGCCGCCAATGGCGAAGCCGCCGATGACGAGCGCCCAGCCGATGCCGGACGGCGGCGACGCCGCGAGCGTGGTGGCAATGGCGATCGCCATGCCGGTCATGCCGAAGATATTGCCCTGCCGCGAGGTTTCCGGGCTCGACAGCCCGCGCAAGGCGAGGATGAACAGGACGCCTGAGGCCAGATAGAGCAGCGCGACGAGATTGGCGTTCATCGTGCGCACTCCACATAGCCGTCGTCCCGGCCGAGCCGAGCGAAGCGAGGCGAGAGCCGGGACCCATGAACACCGATAGTGCGACTTCTGCACGGCCATTGTTCATGGGTCCCCGCTTTCGCGGGGACGACATGAGCGTAGGCGCGGGTTCCCGGCGTCTTCATTTCTTTTTCTTCTGATACATCGCCAGCATGCGCTGGGTGACGAGGAAGCCGCCGAAGATGTTGACCGCCGCCAGCGCCAGCGCGACGAAGCCGAGCGCCCGCGCCCACCAGGCGCCTTCCGCGTTGGCGGCGGCCTCGACGCCGACCGCCAAGAGCGCGCCCACCACGATCACCGAGGAGATCGCGTTCGTCACCGACATCAGCGGCGTATGCAGCGCTGGCGTCACCGACCACACCACGTAATAGCCGACGAACACCGCGAGCACGAAAATCGAGAACTGGAAGATGAAGGGATCGATCGCGCCCATCACGCTTTCCTCTGAAAATTCGGATGCACCACGACGCCGTCGCGCGTGAGCAGGGTCGCCTTCACGATCTCGTCGTCCCAGGGGACGTTCAGCTTCTTTTCCTTGTCGATGAGCAATTCGAGGAAGGCGAAGAGGTTCTTCGCATAGAGGCTCGACGAGGTCGCGGCGAGCCGGCCCGGCACATTGAGATAGCCGGCGATCTTGACGCCGTTCACGGTGACGACCTCGCCGGGCTTGGCGCCCTCGACGTTGCCGCCGCGCTCGACCGCGAGATCGACGATCACCGAGCCCGGCTTCATCGATTCCACCATCGCCTTCGAGATCAGCTTCGGCGCCGGCCGGCCGGGAATGAGCGCGGTCGTGATCACCACGTCCTGCTTGGCGATGTGCGAGGCGACGAGCGCCGCCTGCTTCGCCTGGTACTCCTTCGACATTTCCTTGGCGTAGCCGCCCGCGGTCTCCGCCTGCTTGAATTCCTCATCCTCGACCGCAATGAACTTGGCGCCCAGGCTCTCCACCTGCTCCTTGGCGGCCGGCCGCACGTCGGTCGCCGTCACCACGGCGCCGAGGCGGCGCGCGGTCGCGATCGCCTGCAGGCCGGCGACGCCCGCGCCCATGACGAACACCTTGGCCGCCGGCACCGTGCCGGCCGCCGTCATCATCATCGGAAACGCGCGGCCGAACTCCGCCGAGGCGTCGATCACCGCGCGATAGCCGGCAAGGTTTGCCTGCGACGACAGCACGTCCATCACCTGCGCGCGGGTGATGCGCGGCAGCAGCTCCATGGAAAACGCCGCGACGTTCGCCGCAGCGAGATCAGCGAGCGCCGCGTCGTTGCCATAGGGATCGAGGATGCCGATCACCAGCGCGCCCGGCTTGTAGTTCGCGAGTTCCGCTTTCGCGGGACGGCGCACCTTGAGGACGACATCGGCGTCCTTGGTCGCGGCGCCGTTCGCGATCTTGGCGCCGACCGCGGAAAATTCAGAGTCGGGAATGCCGGCGCGCGCGCCCGCGCCCTTCTCCACAACGACCTCGGCGCCGAGCGCCACCATGCGCTTCACGGTATCGGGCGTCGCCGCAACGCGCGGCTCGCCTGCTTCGGTCTCGGCGGGAATCGAGATCTTCATGCTCGACCGGGGATTCCTGATAGGCACGCCCGCAGCCGGGCGTCCGGCTTTTTGTCGAGAAAAATCAGAAGACGAAGAAGAAGAGGAACAGGAGAACCAGCACGACGCCGATGATCGCCCACTTGGTCAGCTTGAGGAATGCCCCATACATTTCCTCGTGCTGGCGGTAATCGTTGCCTTCGGCGGTTGCGTATTCCGGCGTGCCGTGATCGGCCATTGCGCTTCCTCGTCCCGGTTCGAGCAGGTTTTGCTAGCCTTTAGCGGAATCGTCCCGTTCCGGCAACGTGGCCAAATGGCCGAGGCGCGCTAGCTGGCTGGCGCAAGTCCGACGGCCCCGAGCGCCCTTGCCTGCCGCTCGGCCACCTGTTCTACCGAAAACTCGCGGATCGCGTCCTCGAACAGGCGGTGGAAATCGAGCTCGGCCGCAAGATGCAGGAACACCCCACCGAGGCCGATCGCCGCCCGGTCCATCAGGAAGAACTCCCGCGGCACCGTCACCGGGCCCTTTTCCCGCAGCGCCGCATGCACCTGCCTGGCCTGCTGGCGCCCGTACTCGGCGGGCTTTACGCCTTCCGGAGCAATCCGGCGCACGCCCTCGGTCATCAGCGGCCCATAGATGAAACGCGCCCAGATATTGAGAACCTCGATCAGATCGCGCGACAGGCCACGGAAGCCCCAGACCTCATAGGCATGGACGATGCGCGCTTCGTCGTTCTCGCGCAGACCCCGGTAGAGATCGACCACGCCGCCCACGAACCGCGGCGGAAAAATCCGGATGCAGCCATAGTCGAGGAGATTGATTCCCCGCGGCTCGCCGCCTTCCTCGAATGCGGTGTAGTTGCCGAGATGCGGGTCGCCGTGGATCACGCCGAAGCGCGAGAACGGCAGCCACCAGGCCTTGAACATCGCCGTCGCGATACGATTGCGGATTTCGAGCGACGCACCCTTGTGCTCGAGCAGCCGCTTGCCCTCCAGCCAGTCGAGCGTGAGCAGCCGCCCGGTCGACAGCGCGGGCCATACATTCGGCACCCGCACCTCGGGCACGTCGGCGAGCATATGCTGGTAGAGCGCAACGTGCTTCGCCTCACGGCGATAGTCGAGCTCCTCGCGGATGCGGTCGCCGATCTCTTTCGCGACCTCGCGCGTGTCGATCGCCGAATCCATGCGCCGGTGGATCGCCAGCATGACGTCGAACTGCGCGAGATCGGCTTCGACCGCCGACTGCATGTCGGGATATTGCAGCTTGCACGCAAGCGGCTTGCCGTCGAGCGAGACGGCGCGATGCACCTGCCCCAGCGAAGCCGCGGCCGCCGGCTGGTGCTCGAACGACTTGAATCTCGTCTGCCAGTCAAGGCCGAGTTCGGCCGCCATGCGCCGCCGCACGAACGCCCAGCCCATCGGCGGCGCGTCGCTCTGCAGCTTCATCATCTCGGCGGCATATTCGGGCGACAGCGCATCCGGGATCGTCGAGACGAGCTGCGCCGCCTTCATGATCGGGCCCTTGAGATTGCCGAGCGCGGCGGCGAGCGCGAGCGCGTTGTCGCCGCGGTCGCGCGTGATGCCGAACAGCCGTGCGCCGGCGATCCGCGCGGCAACCCCGCCGACGTTCGTGCCGACGCGCGCGTACCGCGCGGCCCGGGCGGAGAGCCGGTTGCGCTCCCGATCGTCGCGGTCGGCGGGACGGTCTTCGTTGTCGGACATCGCGTGGGTTTTTCCTGTCAGCCAGATAAGTCGCATCCCGACGAAGCCAATGCACGCGTCGGGATGTCACGCCTCCTTGAGGTTGTCGGCGATCCAGCGCGCGAGGCTTTCTTCGCTCACCTCGCCTGCGGCGAGCGCCATGATGATGCGCGTAGCCTGCGCGTGATCGGGCGCGAACCGCACACCATTCTTGCGTAGAAATGCAATGATCGTGATGAAGGCGATGCGCTTGTTGCCGTCAACGAACGCATGATTCTTGGCGAGGCCGAACGCATAGGCGGCCGCAAGCTGATAAAGCGAGGCTTGTTCGTATTGCCATTTATTAACCGGCCGTTCGAGCGCGGAGCGCAACGCGCCTTCATCGCGCAAACCGGCAGCCCCACCATATCGGCGGAGCTGGCGGCTGTGGATCGCGATGGCCTGGTCGTAGGTGATCCAACGCGGCTCGGTCATTTCGCGAGCGCTGCGAGCGTGTCGCGATACTCGTCGATGACCTCGTCGGCGATCGCCATCGTTTCCTCGAAGTCGGGATCGTAGGGCAGCAACTGAACGCCGCCGCCCGCAAGCTCGACGACGTGAAACTGCTGGCCGCGCTTCATGTCGAGCCGCTGCATCAGATCGCGCGGCAGGATGAAGCCATCCGAATTACCGATCTTCTTGATCTCGATCTTCATGGCCCTAAATCCAACAGTCGTTGTACGGCCCGTATAACACTGTTTTACATTCCGTACAACGGATTTAAGATATTGAATAACAGTGGCTTACGTGCTCTCCAGCCCCTCGATCTCCGTGATCATGCGGTCGATCAGCGACAGCCCATTCTGCCAGAACTGCGGATCGCGGGCGTCGAGGCCGAACGGCGCGAGCAGTTCCGAATGGTGCTTGGTGCCGCCCGCCGCCAGCATGTCGAGATAGCGCTCGGCAAAGCCCGTGTCCGCCTTCTCGTACACCGCATAGAGCGAGTTCACGAGACAGTCGCCGAACGCATAGGCGTACACGTAGAACGGCGAGTGGATGAAATGCGGGATGTACGCCCAGAACGTCTCGTAGCCCGGTCCGAGCCGGATCGCCGGCCCGAGGCTCTCGCCCTGCACGCTCATCCATAGCTCGCAGATCTGGTCGGACGTGAGCTCACCCTTACGGCGCTCCGTGTGCAGCTTGCGCTCAAACCAGTAGAACGCGATCTGCCGAACCACCGTGTTCAGCATGTCCTCGACCTTCTGCGCGAGCATCGCCTTGCGCTCGCGCTCGCCCGCTTTCGCAAGCAGCGCGCGGAAGGTCAGCATCTCGCCGAACACGCTCGCGGTCTCCGCGAGCGTCAACGGCGTCGGCGCCATCAGAGCGCCCTGCGGCGCCGCCAGCACCTGATGCACGCCGTGGCCGAGCTCGTGCGCGAGCGTCATCACGTCGCGCGGCTTGCCCTGATAGTTCAACAGCACATAGGGATGCGCCGACGGCACGGTTGGATGCGCAAACGCGCCCGGCGCCTTGCCCGGCCGCACCGGCGCGTCGATCCAGCGCTTATCGAAGAAGCGCTGCGCGATCTCCGCCATCTTCGGCGAGAACGCGCCGTACGCCGAGAGCACCGTGTTGCGCGCCTCGTCCCAGCCGATCGTGCGCTGCTCCACCTTCGGCAGCGGCGCGTTACGGTCCCAGTGATTGAGCTGGTCCTTGCCGAACCACTTGGCCTTCAGCTTGTAGTAGCGGTGCGACAGCCGCGGATAGGAATCGCGCACCGCCTGCACCAGCGCCTTCACCACTTCGCGCTCGACGCGGTTGGCGAGATGCCGCGAGTCGGCCACATCCTTGAAGCCGCGCCAGCGGTCGGAGATTTCCTTGTCCTTCGCGAGCGTATTGGTGACGAGCGCGAAGGTGCGCAGGTTCTCCTTGAAGACGTTCGCCAGCGCTTCCGCCGCCGCGCGGCGACGCTCCTCCTTCGGGTCCTGCAGGAGATTGAGCGTCGGCTCGATCGACAGTTCCTCGCCCTCCACCGGGAAGCGCAGGGCCGCGATCGTCTCGTCGAACAGCCGGTTCCAGGCGCCTGCACCCGTCACCGACTTCTCATGGAAAAGCTGCTCGACGCGGTCCTCGAGCTGATACGGCTTCTCCTTGCGCACGTCCTCGATCCACGGCCGGTAGCGCGAGAACTTCGGGTCGGTGAGCGCCTGGTCGATCAGTGCATCGTCGATGCGGTTGAGCTCAAGCGTGAAGAAGAGGAGATGCACCGAAGCAGCCGTGATGCGCTCGCGCACGTCGCCATAGAACTTCGCGCGCTGGGGGTCCGCAGTGTTGCCGAAATAAAGAAGCCCCGCGAACGAGATGAGCTTGCCGAGCAGTTCCTCCATCGCCTCGAAGCGGACCACCGCTTCGTGGAGTTTCGCGCCGGCGTCGGGCTTTGCCGCGATCTCCGCGAGCTTGCCCTTGTAGGCGTCCTCGAACGCCACGCATTCGGCCTCGGCCCGCGCGAGATCGGCCTCCACCTCCGGCGCGTCGGGCGCGGGATAGAGGTCGGCAAGGTTCCATTCAGGCAATGCGCCGAGTTGGTCGTTGATCCTGGCTGCCGGTTGTGCGGCGGAGAGCAGAACTTTCATCACGAGATTCGCTCCTTCGTCCATTCATATTGCGTGCGGCACCGGCCGGATCAATGCGCGGCCCGCGCAAATCGGCGTCACCGTCCGCGGCGATTTTGCCCCATGCGCCGGTCGAGAGGTCCCGTCTCTCACCAATGACCTCGCTTCCGGGATGACCGTCTCGCGCACCGCGGAAGCAGCTTTCAGACTCCATTAACCCCCCAACGCCCACAGTGCCCCGATACGGCACAGATTCCAGCATTTCGGGAAGGGTACGGGGCATGTCCACGCGCGTTCTCGTTGTCGACGACGATCCGGTCCAGCGCCGCCTGCTGGACGCCATGCTCCGCAAGCTCGAATACGACCCGGTACTGGCCGAAGGCGGCGAGCAGGGCCTCGCTGTCCTCGACGCCCCCGACCGCGGCGGCATCGGCTGTGTCGTCCTCGACCTCGTCATGCCCGAGATGGACGGCTTCACCTTCCTCCAGCGCCTGCGCGAGCGCGGCATCGACCTGCCGGTGATCGTGCAGACCGCGCAGGGCTCGATCGACACGGTGGTGACCGCGATGCGCGCCGGCGCCACCGACTTCGTGGTCAAGCCCGTCGGCATCGAGCGCATGCAGGTGAGCCTGCGCAACGCGCTCAGCCAGGCGGCGCTCGCCGGCGAGGTCCGCCGCATCCAGCGCACCGCCGAAGGCGCGCTCGCCCTGACCGATCTTTCGTCGGCGAGCCCCCGCATGCAGCAGACGCTGAAGCTCGCCGAGAAGGCCGCCGCCTCGGAAATCCCGGTGCTGATCGAAGGCGAATCCGGCGTCGGCAAGGAGCTGATGGCCCGCGCCATCCGCGGCGCCGGCACCCGCCGGAACAGGCCGTTCATCGCCGTCAATTGCGGCGCCATCCCCGCCAACCTCGTCGAGTCGATCCTGTTCGGCCACGAGAAGGGCGCCTTCACCGGCGCCACCGAGCGGACGCCGGGCAAGTTCGTCGAGGCGGACGGCGGCACGCTGTTCCTCGACGAGATCGGCGAGCTGCCGGCCGACGCGCAGGTCAAGCTCCTCCGCGCGCTGCAGGACGGCGAGATCGATCCCGTCGGCGCCCGTAAGCCGGTGAAGGTCGACTTCCGGCTGATCTCCGCCACCAACCGCGATCTCCTGCAGCTCGTGCGCGCCGGCAAATTCCGCGAGGACCTCTTCTACCGGCTGCACATCTTCCCCATCACGGTCCCGCCCTTGCGCGACCGCATGGAGGACCTTCCCGATCTCGTCCGCCGCTTCGTCGCCCGCTTCGCGGCAGAGGAAGGCAAGCGCGTCCGCGCGGTCTCGGCCGAGGCCATGCGCATGCTTGCGGCCTATCGCTGGCCCGGTAACGTCCGCCAATTGGAGAACGCCGTGTTCCGCGCGGTGGTTCTCGCGGAGACCGACGAGATCGGCGTGCGCGAATTTCCGCAGATCGCGACCCAGGTACCGGGATACGAGGCTTATGCGCTGCCCGCCAGCCCCGCACCGCAGAAGGCCCCGGAACCGCAGCCGGAGCCGCTGGTTGTTCTTGCGGACTCGCCGGCAACCGTGCCGGGCACGGCCAACGGGACGGCCGCCGACGCGCTCCCGCTGCTCGGGGCGGACGGCCATGTGCGCCCGATGGAGACCGTGGAAGCCGACACGATCCGCTTTGCCATCGAGCGCTATCGCGGCCGCATGACGGAAGTCGCGCGCCGGCTGAAGATCGGGCGCTCGACGCTCTATCGAAAGCTGAAAGATCTCGGTCTTGACGGAGCGGAAGGCGAGGAAGCAGGCAACGAAAGTTCGGAAGCCGCCTTGCGCCGCAGCGTTGCCATCAAGTGACACCGCACTGCAACCACGGGAAAGTGAGCGGATTCGCCTTGATCAGCGCGCCTCGGCTCTGTCACAAACCCGTGTGAGTATTCGTTTTCTTGCGTATCTTCGGCGGGGTCCAGGAGCAATCTGATGAGCGAATCTCGTTCGTGGCTGATGTCCTCGGCCTCCAAATTGACGGCACCCCGCCAGATTGCCGTGAAGCTCGCAGCCGGCGCCGGTGTCGTCGGCCTCGTCCTCACCGGCTACGTGTACGGGCCCGCAACGGGCGACCGGCAGGCGCTGGCCCAGGAGCCGGCCGCTCGCGCTGAGATCGCGCCGGTCGTGCTGGCGCAGGCGCCCGCTGCAGCCGCGGTGCAGCAGCTGATCCCGTTGCCGGCGGCCGCCGAAGTCACACCGCCCTCGAAAGCCGATATCGAACCGAAGACCGAGGCGCGCGCCGCCGATCCGGTGGAAGCCAGAATTCCGTTGCCCGAGCCCGCCGACGTCGCGCCGATCACCGCCACCGACATCGCTCCCGACAAGGCGGCCACCGGAACCGTGCCGCAAGCCGTCGCCAGCACGCCCCCCGCAAGCGGCCCCGCACCGGATACGACTGCGCCCGCCGCAGCCGCATCGGCTCCCGCCAGCGAAGCAGCGCCCCAGCTCGACGCCGCCGAGATCAAGAAGCTCACCGGCAAGGAGCTCGTGAAGGCGCCGGTCGCCGCCTCGCTGCCGGTCGCCGACAGCGGCATCGCCCACAGCCTGCGCGATCTGCTCGCGACCAGGCTCGACCGCTACGTCGCGCGCAAGGAAGACCGTCAGGCCGTCGAAGCCTTCTATCGCGACCGCGGCTTCGCCCCGCTCTGGACCGAGAACGGCAAGCGCGCCGAGCGCACCGAATCCGCCATCAAATATATCGCGCAGGTCGGCAACGACGGACTGGAGCCGGCGGACTATCCGGTCCCGAACTTTGCGGCGGCCGACGCGCAGGCGCTCGCCGAAGCCGAGCTCCGCTTCACCAATTCCGTTCTCGATCTCATCCGCCACGCCGACACCGGCCGCGTGCACTACACGCGCGTGAGCGGCGACATCCACTACCACATCGACGTTCCCGATCCGGCCGAGGCGCTCGTCAAGCTCGCCGATGCGAAGGACGTGGCGCCGATCATCGATTCACACTTCCCGCAGCACGCAGCCTACAAGGCGCTGAAGGCGAAGCTCGCCGAGGCGCGCGGCCTCACGCGCGAGCCCGACATCGTGCGCGTTCCCGACGGCCCCACGCTCAAGCCGGGCATGGAAGACGAGCGCGTGACGCTGCTCCGCAGGCGCCTGAAGCTCGAAAATCAGGATGACCGCCGCTACGACAATGCGGTCGCCGAAGCCGTCGCCGATTTCCAGAAGGCCGCCGACCTGACGCCGGACGGCCTTGCCGGACCGGCGACGCTACGCGCGCTGAACGGCGTGCGCCGCATCGACAAGGCCGACGCGATCCTCGCCACCATGGAACGCTGGCGCTGGATGCCGCACGATCTCGGCCGCAGCCATTCGATCCTGAACATTCCCGATTTCACGCTGAAGGTGGTGAAGAACGGCTCCGTCGCCTGGCAGACGCGCGTCGTCGTCGGCAAGCCGTCGACGATGACGCCGCTCCTCAGCGACACCATGAAGTTCATCACGGTCAATCCGACCTGGAACGTGCCGCCGTCGATCATCGCCAACGAGTATCTGCCGGCCTTGCAGCAGGACCACACGGTCCTCGAGCGCATGGGCCTCAGGATGGAAGAGAACCGCGACGGCACCGTGCGCATCTATCAGCCGCCCGGCGACGGCAACGCGCTCGGCCGCCTGCGCTTCAACTTCCCGAACAAGTTCCTCGTCTATCAGCACGACACGCCGGACAAGCATCTGTTCGCGAAGGATGTGCGCGCCTACAGCCACGGCTGCATGCGCGTGCAGGACCCGGTGAAATACGCCGAGGTGCTGCTCTCGATCGCGCTGCCGAAGGAGAACTACACCGAGGCGCGCGTCCGCTCGATGTTCGGCCCGGGCGAGATCAACATCAACTTCCCGCAGCCGCTGCCGGTGCACATCACCTACCAGACGGCTTTCGTCGACAACGCCGGCAACCTGCAGGTCCGCAGCGACATCTACGGCCACGACGCCCGCCTGCTCGCAATCCTGAAGGGCAGCGAGCGCCGGATCGCCGACGTGCCGATGGCCCGCCCCAAGGTGACGATCAGCCGCGACGAATTGCGCATGCCGAACGGGGTCTATTACGGGGCCTATGACGGCCCGGGCGGCCGCTATGGCCGCAATCCGGTCGAGGACTTCTTCCGCAGCATTTTCCGCTGAAACCGCAAAAAATCCGCGGATTTCCAGGGGCCGGCAGTAAAGCCGGCCCTTTTTCTTTTGGGGCGGCCTCCGCACAACCCCGCTCAGGGCCTGTTAACCATCCAAAGCCTTGTTCCGCCCCGGCACCGTTTCGCCACGATCGGGAATTAGCCAACAAGTTGCGGGGGTTCGGTCACCCAGCCTTAACCGGACCTGATAAGACTGCGTTCACCACGTGCGCGCCGGCAACGGTCGCGCCCGACAACAAGAGACGTGACACGGACAGCACGTGCCCATCTCCAGACTGGTGCGTATCTTGCCGGGATCCAAAGCGGTGCGCTCGCTTGCGACCGCCAGCATTGCCGCGCTCTCGCTTTCGGTATCGTCCGCCTCGTTGCAGACCGTCGTCGCCAACGGCGACACCCGTTCGCTTTCCTTCGCGCACATTCACACGGGCGAGACGCTCTCCGTCACCTTCAAGCGCCAGGGCCGCTACGACGAAGCGGCGCTGAAGCAGATCAACTGGTTCCTGCGCGACTGGCGGCGCGACGAGGCGATCGCCATGGATCCGCACACGATCGACATCGTCTGGGAGATCCATCGCGAGGCCGGCGCGCCCGGACCCGTCACGATCATTTCCGGCTTCCGTTCACCGCAGACGAATTCCATGCTGCGCGCCCGCGGGCGCGGCGTCGCCCGCTACAGCCAGCACATGCTCGGCAAGGCGATCGATTTTTACATTCCCGGCACCGATCTCGCGACCATGCGCGCGATCGGCCTGCGCCTGCAGCGCGGCGGCGTCGGCTTCTATCCGAGCTCGGGCTCTCCCTTCATCCATGTGGACAGCGGCAGCGTGCGCCACTGGCCGCGCATGACGCGCGATCAGCTCGCCCGCATCTTCCCGGACGGCAAGACCGTGCACCTGCCGACCGACGGCAAGCCGATGCGGGGCTATGCGGTCGCACTCGCCGAGATCGAATCGCGCGGCAGCCGTGCGGCGCCGATCGCGCTCGCTTCACTGGATGAAGACAGCGACGAGCGCGCGGCGTCGCCGCGCTCCACCCGCTCGCGCATCCCGACCAATGCCGTCCTGACCAGCACCGCGCCGAGCATCGAGAATTCGCCGCCCGCCGTCGCGCGGCCGGTCCTCGCATCGCTTTCGCCGTCCCCCCGCGCCACCGACGCGCGGCAGGCGATTGTCGCGGCCCTCACGCCCGCGGCAACGCCGATGCCCTCGCCGCGGCCGCACGACCTCGGCGATGTCACCGCGTCCGTGCCGCGCGGCCAGGTGATGGCCTATGCGGCGGCGCCGGAACGCCACCTCCCCGCCTTCGGCCCGATCCCGGCGACCCACGCACGGATCCTGCACCTGCCCGAACAGGGCCGCCCGCCGCAGACGATACGCGCGGTGCAGGAAGTCGCCGACGCAGCACTGGCGCCGGTTTCCCTTTTCAGCATGCGCGGCATCGAGTTCATGGGCGAGCTGCAGCATCCCGATCTTTACAGCCTGCGCGGCCTGACCATGCCGGCGCGGGCGGCACTCGACTTGCAGTTCACCGGCGGCACGGTGGAAGCGCCGTCCTCGGGGCGTTTCAGCGGCCGCGCCGTGGTCGCCTTGCACACGCTCGCATTCGACCGCGGCGCCGGCATCGTGACCGGCCGCGTCGCCCGCGCGAACTGAGCTCAATCTCGCTTCGGTCGATCTCGTCCGCTCATTCCCGCGTAAGCGGGAATCCAGAGCGTCTTGCGCATTCGATTGCCGCTCTGGGTCCCCGCTTTCGCGGGGACGAGCGGAGGGGACAATCCAGTCCAATCGGGAACGCGTTAGCGCCGAAATTCAGCCGAGCCCGAGCGCGTCGCGGTAGAGATCGACGAGCGCTTCGTGCTCCTTGCGCTCTTCGGTGTCCTGCATGCGCAGCCGCACCACCGCGCGCAACGCCTTGACGTCGAAACCGGCCGCCTTCGCCTCGGCATAGACTTCGCGCACGTCTTCCGCGAGCGCCTTCTTTTCTTCTTCCAGCTTCTCGATGCGCTCGACGAGCGCCTTGAGTTGTCCCTTAGCGAAATTGGCGGTTGTCGCCATCGCGTGGCCCCCTTCCGGAATTGAACGGCTGATCTGGTCTAGTGCGAGTGGCGGTGCGTCTTCGTAAAGGCCGCCTTCTGCTCGGCGGTCGCTTCCTTCTGGTGGCGCTGGCGCCACTCCTCGTACGGCATGCCGTACACGGTCTCGCGGCTTTCATCCTTGCTCATCGCAAGCCCTTTCTCGTCCGCCGCCTCCTTCATCCAGTTGGAGAGACAGTTGCGGCAGAAGCCGGCGAGATTCATCAGGTCGATGTTCTGCACGTCGGTGCGGCTGCGCAGGTGCTCGACGAGCCGGCGATAGACGGCGGCCTCAAGCTCGATGCGGGTGCGGTCGTCCAGCTTCATGGGCTGCTCCTGCGTTCCGATCCGGCCTTCACTTAAGGGCCTGCCAACCGCCCGGCAAGGCCAAAGAATCCGTCGTGGATTGTGCGGATTCCCATGCTGCCTTAGGAATGGAACGGATTGCATCCGTACGGAATCGAATGAATACGGAATCGCACCGCATCGCGACCCCGCATGCCGCCGCGCCTGCAATCGTGGCGCTCGTGCTCGGCGCGATCGCGATGGGGGCGTCGCCGATCTTCGTGCGGCTCGCCGATGTCGGCCCGCAGGCGAGCGCGTTCTGGCGCACGGCGCTCGCGCTGCCCGCGCTCTGGCTGTGGATGCGGCTCGAGGAACACGGCGACCGCAAGCCCGCGCCGCTCCGTTTCGATCGTTCGATCCTGATCGTCGGTGCCTGCTTTGCCGGCGACCTGTTCTTCTGGCATCTCGCGATCCTCAACACGACGGTCGCCAATGCGACGTTCTTCGCGGTCACCGCGCCGGTGTTCGTCGTCGTGGGCGCATTCCTGTTTCTCGGCGAGCGGTCCGACGCGCGCATGTTCGCCGGGCTCGCGCTCTGCCTTGCCGGCGGCGCCGCCCTGATCGGCCAGAGCTACCGGCTCGAACCGGGCCGGCTCGCCGGCGACTTCTATGGCATTGTGACCGCGCTGTTTTTCGGCGCCTACATCGTCGCGATGCGCAATGCCCGCGCCCGCCACGGCGCCGCGCACGTGATGTTTCTTTCCACCGTCGTCACGGCGGCGCTCCTGCTCGTCGCCGCGCTCGTCATGCGGCAGCCGGTACTGCCGCAATCGTTCGAGGGTGCGGCCGCGCTGCTCGCGCTCGCGCTCGTGAGTCAGGTCGCCGGCCAGGGCCTGCTCGCGATTGCGCTCGGCACGCTGCCGGCGACCTTCTCCTCGCTCGTCATTTTTCTTGAGGCCGTCGCCGCGGCGGCGCTCGGCTGGGTCGTTCTGAATGAGTCGCTCACGCTGGTGCAGTCGCTCGGCGGCGTGCTTATTCTCGCCGGAATTTTTCTCGCCCGCCCGCGCGCAATCTCGCCTGCAGGAGCAGGCCCGTGAATACGCGTGCGCTGCTCCGCAAGATCTACGATGCCGCGGTCGCCGCCGCGCATCCCGCGGCTTGCCTGCCGCCGGCGCTGCCGCCGCCGCCCGCCCATGGCCGCCTGATCGTGCTCGCCGCCGGCAAGGCCGCCGGCAGCATGGCGGAAGTCGCGGAGCGCCACTACACGCAGACGCTGCGCGTTCCGCGCGATTACATTTCCGGCATCGCCGTCGCGCGTCATGGCTATGGGCGCCCGCTTCGCACGATCGAGATGGTCGAAGCCGGGCATCCGGTTCCCGACGCTGCCGGCATCAAAGCGGCAGAGCGCACGCTTGCGCTCGCCGACGAAGCCGCGGCCGGCGATCTCGTGCTCGTGCTGTTGTCCGGCGGCGCTTCGGCGAACTGGATCGCGCCGGCGGAAGGAATTTCGCTCGACGACAAGCGCGCGCTCACGCGCGCCTTGCTCGCATCCGGTGCGACCATCGGCGAGATCAATACGGTGCGGAAGCATCTCTCCCGCATCAAGGGCGGCCGTCTCACCGCCCGCGCCGCCCCCGCGCATGTGATCACGCTCGCGATCTCCGACGTGCCCGGCGACGATCCATCGGTGATCGGCTCGGGGCCGACCGTGCCCGATGCCTCGACGCTCGCCGAGGCGCGGGAAATCCTCGCCACGCGCGGCGTGCATGCGCCCGCTTCGATCGCCGCCGCACTTGCCGATCCCGCGAACGAAAGCCCGAAGCCCGGCGATCCCGTCTTCGGCCATTCCGCGTTTCATATCGTCGCGCGTCCCGCCGACGCACTCGCCGCTGCCGTCGCTGCCGTCGCTGCCGTCGGCTACGAGCCCGTCCTGCTCGGCACCGACCTCGAAGGGGAAGCACGCGAGGTCGCGGCCGCACATGCGAGCGAAGCGATGCGGATCGCCGCCGCGGGACGCCGGGCCGCGCTCCTCTCCGGCGGCGAGCTGACCGTCACGATTCGCGGCAATGGCCGCGGCGGCCCGAACCAGGAATATGCCCTGGCGCTGGCACTTGCCCTGAAAGGCCAAGAGGGCATCATGGGAGTGGCGGGGGATACCGACGGCACCGACGGGGGCGGCGGCAGCCCCGACGACCCCGCCGGCGCCTTTATCGACGAAACCACGCTCGCCCGCGCCCGGGACCTCGGCCTCGATCCTGCCCGTTTCCTTGCCGAAAACGACAGCACGGGGTTCTTCGAGCGCCTGGGCGATCTGCTTGCCCCCGGGCCGACCTGCACCAATGTCAATGACTTGCGTGCGGTTCTCGTTGACACCCGCGGGGACGCTGGCAAGAAATGACGCCAAGCGCTTCGGAAACAGGTGCTTCGGAAACAAGAGCTTCGCGGCGGGCAGCTTCGGACGACGGGGATTGGGGAGAGCGCACGGTGCCCGGGGATACGGCCTTCGTCGGCAGCATGCGGCCGCGACGCCTGATCGCGCCGCTCGTGATCATCGCCGTGCTGGCGGCCTCCGCGCCGGCGCTGGCCGACTTCCGCCTCTGCAACGGCACCGCGGCCCGCGTCGGCGTCGCCGTCGGCTACAAGGACGGCGAGCTGTGGATCTCCGAAGGCTGGTGGAATCTGCAGCCGAACAGTTGCGAGACGCTGATGCGCGGCCCGCTGGTCGCCCGCTACTACTATGTCTATGCGGTGGACTACGACCAGGGCGGCGAATGGTCGGGCAAGGCATACATGTGCACGCGCGACCGCGAGTTCACGATCCGCGGCTTCAATGATTGCCTCGCGCGCGGCTTCAACCGCACCGGCTTCTTCGAGGTCGATACCGGCGAGCAGAAGAACTGGACCGTGCAGCTCACCGAGCAGAGCCAGACCCCGCCGCCGGCGCCGCGGCCGAGCGCGAGCCAGAACCCCAATCGCAATCGCGACCCGAACGACAAGTCGGGCATGGGCGGCCGATGAACGCGGGCCGCGCCCGGAACACCCAGCAGCGACCCTTCCTTCACTCTTCATCAGATATTCACGCAGGCACGGGACAAATCGTTGCTGTGTGCCGGATGAAATTGACGCAATGAGAAAAACCCTTTTCCCGTCATCACCGGGCCGGCGCGACCGGCGAGCGGGACGCGAGCCGTCAGCGCGCCGAGACCCGGTGATCCATGTCTTTGCAGGAAGCAGGAAGGGGTATGGATGGCCGGGTCTCGCTGCGGCAACCGCTCGCATTCGCTCGCGGGCCGCAGCGGCCCGGCCATGACGATGGGATATGGGGACAAGCGGCGTGCGGCGCGTTAGATAGGCGCCTGCAGGGGACCTTCCGCCGGGAGACAGCATGAGACGGCAGCGCCGCACGAAGATCGTCGCCACGCTCGGCCCGGCTTCTGCCGACGAAGCGACGATCGAGCGCCTGTTCGTAGCCGGCGCGGACGTGTTCCGCATCAACATGAGCCACACGCCGCACGACGCCATGCGCAACTACGTGCGCATGATCCGTGCGGTCGAGCAGAGGCACAGCCGTCCGATCGGCATCCTCGTCGATCTGCAAGGACCGAAGCTGCGCCTCGACACCTTTGCCGGCGGCAGCGCTGAGATCGCCGAAGGCGCGACCTTCGTGCTCGACTCCGACAGGAAGCCCGGCGACGCGAGCCGCGTGCACCTGCCGCATCCCGAAGTGCTGGCCGCGCTCGAGCCCGGCCACCGGCTCCTGATCGACGACGGCAAGGTGCGCCTCGTCGTCACCGAGGCCGGCAAGACGCGCGCGATCACGCGCGTCGAAGTCGGCGGCCGCGTGTCCGACCGCAAGGGCGTGAGCCTGCCCGATACGACCGTGGCGCTCGCCGCGCTCACCCCGAAGGACCGCTCCGATCTCGAGGCCGCGCTCGACACCGGCATCGACTGGATCGCGCTCTCCTTCATCCAGCGCCCCGAGGACGTGGCCGAGGCGAAGAAGATCACCCGCGGCCGCGCCGCCGTCATGGCCAAGATCGAGAAGCCGCAGGCGGTGACCCGGCTCGCCGAACTCGTCGAGCAGGCCGACGCGCTCATGGTCGCCCGCGGCGACCTCGGCGTGGAGATGCCGCTCGAGCAGGTGCCCGGCATCCAGAAGGAGATCACCCACGTCGCCCGCCATGCCGGCCGCCCGGTAGTGATCGCGACGCAGATGCTGGAATCGATGATCACCTCGCCGGTGCCGACGCGCGCCGAGGTGTCGGACGTCGCCACCGCGATCTATGACGGCGCCGACGCCGTGATGCTGTCCGCCGAATCCGCGGCGGGCAAGTATCCGGTCGAGGCCGTGCAGACCATGAACCGCATCGCCGAAGCGGTCGAAGCCGACCCGGCCTATCACGCGGCGATCCAGAGCCACCGCGAGGCGCCGGAGCCGACCGGCGCCGACGCCATTGCCGCCGCCGCGCGGCAGATCGCCGAGACGCTCGATCTTCCGGCCATCGTCTGCCTCACGAGCTCCGGCTCGACCGGCATCCGCGTCGCCCGCGAGCGGGCGCGCCCGCCGACGATTGCACTCTCGCCCAATCTGGCCACCGGCCGCCGCCTCGCGCTCGTGTGGGGCGTGCATTGCGTCGTCACCGAGGAAGCGGGCGACATCGACGCGCAAGTCGCCCGTGCCTGCCGCATCGCCTTCCGCGAAGGCTTCGCCCGTCCCGGCCAGCGCGTGATCGTCGTCGCCGGCGTCCCGCTTGGCACGCCCGGTGCCACCAACATGGTACGCATCGCGTTCGTCGGCGCGGACGACGCGGGGGTGGATTGAGTGCGCCGGTCGCGGTTCCCCAATGACAAACGCCCTCAAGGCCGGTGCCGCCTATTTCGCCGCCGTCTTCGCGGCGGGCTTCGTGCTCGGCACGCTGCGCGTGCTCTTCCTCGCGCCGCGCCTCGGCGAGACCGCCGCCGTGCTCGCCGAACTGCCGGTGATCGTGCTGGTGTCCTGGGTGGTGTGCGGCCGGCTGGTCAGCCGGTTTGCCGTCGCAGCTGCAGCTGGTCCCCGGCTCACGATGGGCGCCGCCGCCTTCATCCTGCTGATGGCCGCGGAGCTTGCGCTCTCGATCCTTGGCTTCGGCCGGTCCGCTGCCGAACATTGGCAACATTACCGGACGCTTGCCGGCGCGCTCGGCCTCGGCGGCCAGATCGTCTTTGCGGCTTTTCCGTTCGTGCAGACGAAACTGTCGCGGCGCGATCAGCGGCGAAGTTAAATTTCCCGTCCCTCGACCTCGATCGTAAGCCGCTTCATGAGCTCGGGGATCTGCCTGATGTGCGGGTGCAGCGCGATCGCGCGGCGGAAGGCGTCGAGCGCGTGCTTCTTCTCGCCGATGTCGTTGAGGATCACGCCGAGCCCCGCGAACGCCGTGAAGTGACGCGGCTCGCGCGCCACCACGACGCGCAAGTCGGCAAGCGAGCGGTAGAGGTCCTTCTTCAGGTAGTGCACGGTCGCGCGCTGCGCATAGGCCTCGGTGAAGTCCGGCGCGATCTCGATCAGCGAGTCGAGCAGTTGCAGCGACAGATCGTAGTCCTTCGCGTCGATCGTCGTGCGCGCCCGCACGATCAGCAGGTCGGCGGTGTCGCTGCCCGACTGCAGCATCATCGCCTCGATGCGCGCCTCGATGGCCTGCGCGACCTGCACGCTCGGCGCCTGCTTCAGGAGCACGAACAATTGTTCGAGCCGCTGCGCGCGCGTCGGCTGCGGCTTGGGCGCGGGCCTCGCTTCCGCGCCCCTGTCCGGCGCGGGCGCGCGGCCCTGCGCAAACGCGCCTTCTCCCGCGCCGAAGACGAGCGCGGCGGCGACGAGCGGAATCAGGAGATGGCGCGTCCGCATGGGCGCAAGCTTATGCGCCCGGCGGTGCGCCGCAAGGGCAGAATTTGGGCGGAAGCGCGTGATCCCGAAAAGTGGGAACCGTTTTCGGACAACATCACGCGCACACAAAAAAGTGCGCGGGAAACGCTCAGCCCTGGCGGGCCTTGAAGCGGCGCTGCGTCTTGTTGATCACATAGACGCGGCCCTTGCGGCGGACCAGGCGGTTGTCGCGGTGGCGCTTGCGGATCGAGCGCAGCGAATTGCGGATTTTCATCGTACCAGTCTCTCTTTCGCGCGGTTTCTAAAGTCGCGGCACCCGCGAGTCAAACCGGCGACCAACCTATTTCGATGTGGAATGGTGGGCGCGACAGGGATCGAACCTGTGACCCCTACCATGTCAAGGTAGTGCTCTTCCGCTGAGCTACGCGCCCGTGCCGGGTCGGGGTTACATATCGGCTCCCCCCAAGGGGCGCAAGCGAGCCATTCTCGCTTATTGCGCCTCATCCTGAGGAGGATGAGGCGCCAGATCAGGCCGCCAGCATCCGGTCGACCTCGTTGACGAGGTCCTTGAGGTGGAAGGGCTTGGAGAGGACCTTGGAATCCTTCGGCGCCTGTTCCGTGGCGTTCAGCGCCACCGCGGCGAAACCCGTAATGAACATGACCTTGAGGTCGGGGTCGAGCTCGGTCGCCTTGCGGGCAAGCTCGATGCCGTCCATCTCCGGCATCACGATGTCGGTGAGCAGCAGCTCGAACGGCTCCTCGCGCAGCCGGTCATAGGCGGACCGGCCGTTGTCGAACGAGACCACTTCATAGCCGGCATTGGACAGCGCCCGCACCAGAAACCGGCGCATGTCGTTATCGTCTTCGGCCAGAAGAATCTTGGGCTTCAACGCGCCCTTTTCGCTCATTTGGGAACCCCCGCCCTGCGACCGGATCACACCATAAGCACGCCAACGGGTAAATGCCGGGTGAAAGCCGGCCCGCCTGCAAACCCGCTTCACAAATGCCTGCTTCGCCGCGCAATATGGGTTAAATTTTGGGGCATCGGGAGGCAGCGTCGCAGGCATGAGCGCCCGGATCACGGACCAACTCGATCCGCCCTTTGAGGTGGTGGAGCCGGCTGCGCTTTCCGGGCCCGTCGTCTGCAACTCGCCGCACAGCGGCCGCGCCTATCCGGCGACCTTTCTCGCCCAGAGCCGGCTCGACCTCGAAACGCTGCGGCGCTCGGAGGATACCTTCGTCGACGAGCTGTTCGCCGACGCCGTGAAGTTTGGCGTGCCGGTCATGCGGGCGCATTTCCCGCGCGCCTTCCTCGACGTCAATCGCGAGCCCTACGAGCTGGACCCGCGCATGTTCGACGGCCGCCTGCCGCCTTTCGCCAACACGCGCTCGCTGCGCGTCGCCGGCGGACTCGGCACCATCGCCCGCGTGGTCGGCGACGCCCGCGAGATCTATCACCGCCGCCTGCCGGTGGAGGAAGCGCTCGCGCGCATCGAGCTCTATTACAAGCCCTATCATCGCTCGCTGCGCCGACTGATCGTGAACGCGCAACGCCAGTTCGGCGTCGCCGTGCTCGTCGACTGCCACTCCATGCCGTCGAACGCGAGCGGCCGCGACGACCGCCCGCGCGCCGACATCGTGCTCGGCGACCGCTACGGCACGAGCTGCGCGGCGAGCGTCACCGACGTGATCGAGGAATGCCTGCGCGAGCTCGGCTACTCCGTCGTGCGCAACAAGCCCTATGCCGGCGGCTTCATCACCGAGCATTACGGCGACCCGGGCGCCGGGCTGCACGCGGTGCAGATCGAGGTGAACCGTGCGCTCTACATGGACGAGCGCGAATACCGGAAGTCCACGCGCTTCGAGGCGGTGCGCAAGGATCTCAGCCGCATGATCGCGCGGCTCGCTGGATCGACCGCGCGCGGCATCGAGCCCCTGCGCGACGCCGCTGAGTAAGGCGTTTACACGCTCGACCGGGATGACGAACGCGGCTGAAAAGAAAGAGGCCGCTTCGATTGCTCGAAGCGGCCCAAGTCTAGGGAGGAAACGCCCAAGGAGGGCGGCGAATAACGCGACGCCAATCGCGTTATCGCGCTGCACTAACTTATAGTGCGACGCAAGAAGTGCAAGTAATTGGCCATGTTTTGGAACCTTTGCTCCCATGCAAAAACTGCATGGCGTGCGCCAAGCGCCCAGCCGCGCGGTCGGCAACGTTGCCTGTTCAGCGGGCAGGCTCGCGGGAAGCCAAGTAAATCAAGGTGCAGACGCCGAGCACGCCCGCCAGCACCGCGAACGCCGCCCGATACGCTTCGATCGGATAAACGCCGCCCGGCGCGTCGAATAGCCCCATCACCGTGCCGGTCGCCGCCTGCATCACGAACACGCCGCCCATCGTGCCGAGATTCATCAGCGTCAGACCGCGGCCGACGAACGCCACCGGAAACAGCGAGCGGCCGTGCGCGGTGATCACCGCCGTGCAGCTCGCGAAAAATCCGAACACGACGAACCAGACGAGCAGCATCGCCTCGCTCGGCTTGCCGACGGACGCGATCCAGATCAGCGACACGACCGTCATGCCGGCGCCGATGGTCGCCGGAATCTTATAGCTGCGGAACAGCCGGTCGGCCGGCCCCCAGGTCGCGCTGGCGATGAGGTGCACGATTGCCAGCACGAACAGCACGTTGCCGCGCCGGTCGAGATCATAGCCATAGACGTGCGCGAGGTAGGGCCCGGCCCAGAGCCCGAACACCGTGAGAAACGTGGAGTAGCCGGCGAACTGCATCGCGAACACCGCCACGAACGACGGCACCCGCACGACCTCGGCGAGGCCGGAGAAACTCTCGCGCAGGCTCTCGCCGGACTTCGGCCGCTCGCGTCCGGGCGGATCGTCGCGCGTGACGAGCCAGACGAACAGCCCGATGAGCGCTGCGATCGCCGCAACGGCGAGGAAACTCATGCGCCAGCCGATCGCGCCGGTCGAATAGGCGAGCGGCGCCGTCGCGCCGATCACGCCGAGCCCGGAGACGCCGAGCTGGATCCCGACCAGCGTCGAGAAACGCTCCGGCGGAAACCAACGGCTGTAGATCGCCAGCGGCCCCATGAAGAAGCTCGCGCAGCCGATGCCGGTCAGCGTGCGCGCGAACACCAGGAACTCGGGCGATTGCGCGACAGCAAACAGGATCACGCCGAGCACGGCGATGCCCATGGAGACCGACATGGTCAGCCGCGGTCCCCAGCGGTCGATGGCGACGCCGAGCGGCACCTGTGCGCCGGCAAACCCGAGGAAGAAGGCGCTGGAAAGCAGCCCGATCCCCGTCGCCCCGAGCCCGAGATCGCGGGCGAGGTCGGGCGCGATCACGCCGACCGAGCTGCGCAGGAACTGGCTGACGACGTGAATGAAGCACATCGCGCCGACCAGCAGCACGAGCGTGCCGACGCCGGCGTCCGTTCCACCGGGCGTTGAAGCCTTCGGGCTGCGCATGATTCTCCTTGGGTGCGCTTTTCTTTTTCTTGGGTCACGCTTGCCACGGCGGCCGGATGGAGGCAACGCGGGACGCCGCGCCGCTGCCTTGCTACAAGAACATGGCGTCGCCCGGTTGTTTCTTCTTCCGGCCCGCCATAATCCGCTCTATGACGGGCTGCCTGCTAGTGTCCCGAATCCGAAGTTCGCACGATTTCTCAGCAGGCACTTTGCGAACTTCGGGTCCAAAGGGACACTAGAGCCTTAAGGATACTAGTGTCGCTTTGGTTCGGAAGTTCGCTTCGGAGCAAGCTGAGAATTCGGGCGAACTTCCGAACCGCGACACTAGTGTGGTTTGGTTCAGAAATTCCCTTGACGGACTCGCGGCGAGAACAAAGGGAATTTCTGAACCACCACACTAGGAGCCGCGCATGGGCCTGGTCGATTTCGCAAAGTTCGTTGACGAGCTGGCAACGCTGGCCGGCGAAGCGATCCGGCCCTTCTTTCGCACCGCGCTCGGCGTCGACAACAAGGGCGGCGCCGGCCGCTTCGATCCCGTCACCGAGGCCGACCGCGCCGCCGAGACCGCGATGCGCGCGCTGATCCGCAAGACCTTCCCCGAGCACGGCATCATCGGCGAAGAGTTCGGCACCGAGCGTCCCGATGCGCCTTATGTCTGGGTGCTCGATCCCATCGACGGCACCAAATCCTTCATCGCCGGCATGCCGGCCTGGGGCACGCTGATCGGACTGCTGAAGGACGGCGCGCCTGTTTACGGGATGATGTCGCAGCCCTTCATCGGCGAGCGTTTCAGCGGCGACGGCGCAAGCGCGCAATATCGCGGGCCGAGCGGCGCGCGGCGGCTCGCCGTGCGAAATTGCGGCGCGTTGCCGGACGCGCTCCTGTTCACCACAAGCCCGCTGCTCATGTCGGAGAAGGAACGCGCGCTCTTCCGCAAGGTCGAGAACGCCGTGCAGCTCTCGCGCTACGGCGGCGACTGCTACGCTTATTGCATGGTCGCGGCCGGCTACGTCGATCTCGTCATCGAAGCCGGCTTGAAGCCGCACGATGTCCTGCCGCTGATCCCCATCATCGAAGGCGCGGGCGGGATCATCACGGACTGGCAGGGCGACTCCGCTGCCAAGGGCGGCCGCATCGTCGCCGCCGGCGACAAGCGCGTGCACGAGCAGGCGCTGAAGCTGCTTGGGCGCTAGTACAGCTTCCGGCTTGACCAACATTCCGCTCATGCCCGCGAAAGCGGGCATCCAGAGCCACGAATGAAAGTCGTGCCGCTTGCTCTGGGTCCCCGCTTTCGCGGGGACGAGCGGATACTTTTCGATCGTCAGCGATAGAGCACCGATCCGGTGCCCGGAATGAACGCGTCGAACCCGGCCCAGAACTGGTCGCGGAAGACGTCGCGCTCCATGAGAATCTCGTGCCGGCTGCCCGGCACGACGAGATGCGCGCCCGCGCGCAGCCGCGTGGCAAAGTGTTCGATCGCCTGGTTCGACACGACTTCATCCTTGCCGGCGGCGAACACCAGAAGCGGCTGGCGGATCTCGGTCGGATAGGCGGGATCGGCGACCCGCTCCATCACCCGAAAGGCGGCGCGCGCCCAGGCGAGCGTCGGCGAGCCGAGCGCGAGATCCGGCGCGCTCTGCACGATCGAGGCCGTGCGCTCGAAACGCACGGGGTCGGAGGTCGCGCGGTTGCCGCTGAACGGCCCGTCGACCACCGCGAGCGGCCCGCCGCCCGGCACGTACAGACGCCCAAGACCGAGGAAGGGCGCGAACCGCGCGACGACGCGCGAATGCATCTTTCCCCGCCCGCCGGCAAACCGGAGCATCGGTGCGGTCAGCACCACGCGGTCGAACCACCGGCGTCCCTGCTTCACCGCCTCGAGCAGAACCAGCGCACCCATGGAGTGCCCGAGCGCGAACAAGGGCGGCGGACAATCCGGCAGCACCACTTCACGGATCAGGGTCTCCATGTCGATCTGGTATTCGTCGAAGCTGCGCACGTAGCCCTTGCGCGGATCGCGCAGCCGCCGCTGCGAGCCGCCCTGCCCGCGCCAGTCGAGCACGGTGACGGCGAAGCCGCGCCGCCGCAGTTCCTCCACCACCTCGAAATATTTCTCGATCATGTCGCCGCGCCCGGGAAACACGCACACGGTCCCGCGTCGCGGCGCGCTCGGGTTCCAGCGCGCATAGCGCAGCTTCACGCCGTCGCTCGTCGTGATGTGGCCGGCCTCGGCGCCTTCGGGCACCGGGTTGGCCGGAATGCCATGCAGGATCATGAGACGGATTGCTTGCCCGCCGCGCGGTTGCGGCACGGAGCCGGGTTACAACGCCTGTTCCGCCGCGGCAACGGCAAACCCGCTAGTGTCCCGAATCCGAAGTTCGCTTGACTTTGCGGCGAGCTCGGGAGCGAACTTCGGATTCGAAGGACACTAGTAACTCTTTGATTCTAGTGTCGTTTGGTTCAGAAACTCGCTTGAATGACTCGTTGCAAGAATGAAGCGAATTTCTGAACCACGACACTAGGGCGCGCCGGGCCGCAACACGCGCACGCCGACGATATTGCCGTTCGGGCCGATGACGAGCTGCACGTCCTCGCCCGAGGGGCCTTTTGCCCGCGTGATCGAAGTCGTGCCCCGCCGTTCCACCGGCCCGATATTGTTGAAGCCGCGCGCGCGCAGCGAGTTGGCGATGTCGCCCGGACCCACCGGACCTTGCGGCGCGACGACCGGCCCGCCCCGCTCCAGATAGTAGTTGGGGACCTGCGGCGCCCGGCGCACCGACGGCGCACCCGGAGGAAGCGGCGGCGGGGGCGCGAGATTGCCGACCCCGGGGGTGGCGGGCTTGCGCCAAGTGCGTTCAACCTGTGCCCGCTCGCCCTGCGCCTGGCTGACGGACGCCGGCAGCAGGAGGGCGAGCGCGAGCGCCGCCCCCAGCCACATCATTGTCCGCCTCTCCATGCCTCGCTCCAGCCAAGCTGCAGGTACCGCCGCCGACGGTACCACTGCCTCCGCAGCCGCCCTCCGATAGCGTAAGCGGGCTGAACACGGCCCTAAATGGCCGTTCATCTGGCGTTCATCTTGGGCGGCCGGCCTCCCCCGCCCCACCGGGGCCCCTTGCGGGCCGGCGGCCCCAAAACCATATCGAATTCGCGCAGGCCAACGGCTGCGCACAAACCCGGCCCGGCTTCGGCGGGCCATCCGCATGTCGCTTCAAAGGAGGATATGCCATGCGTACGTTCGACCTGACCCCCCTCTATCGTTCGACCGTCGGCTTTGACCGGCTGTTCTCGCTGCTCGACAATTTCGGCGGCCTCGACAGCGCAGCGCCGACCTACCCGCCCTACAACATCGAGCGCACCGGCGAGAACGCCTACCGGATTTCCGTGGCGGTCGCCGGCTTCACCGACAAGGACATCAATATCGAGGTGAAGGAAAACACCCTCACCATTCGCGGCAGCAAGGAAGCCACGGAGAAGCGCGAAGATTCCGAGGTGCTCTATCAGGGCATCGCGGCCCGCGCCTTCGAACGCCGCTTCCAGCTCGCCGACCATGTCGTGGTGAAGGGCGCGAGCCTCGAGAACGGCTTGCTGCACGTCGATCTCGTGCGCGAGATTCCCGAGGCCATGAAGCCGCGCCAGATTCCGATCGGGAACGGCAAGGCCAAGGTCATCGACGCGACGGCGCAGAAAGCCGCCTGAGCATCGAGACGGCGAAACGAAGAGGGCGCTCCTTTTGGGAGCGCCCTTTTTTCATTCGAGCGGCTGCACCGGAACGTCGTCGGTCGGTTTGTCCGGCTTCGCCTGCGGCATGGGCACGGCAGGCTTCGCCGGCTCGGCTTCCGGCGACGGCGCTTCGCGTTGCGCGACCGCTGGCGCGTCGGCGGGACGCGGTCGCGGCAGCGGCGCGACGCGCGGCATGCCGTCGCTCGGCGTGCGCGCCGCCATCCTTTCGCGCGGCTCGGACGGCACCGGCTGCACGCGCCCGTCACGATTGCGGAATTCCTTCGGCACGCCGAGCAGCGGATCGACCGGCCCGCGCAGCGCGGCCTGCGGCACGCTGCCGGTGATTTCCCGATCCCGTGTCACCACCTGCGGGCCCGCGCCCGGCGGCGGCAGTTCATCCGCTTCGATCCCTTCCCGCGTGATCACACGCGGCCCCGCGCCCGGCGGCAACCCGACCGCATCCTCATCGTCGTCGAAAGCTTCGGGCATCGGCGGACGCGGGTCATACGGCCGCGCGCCCGGCGGCAGAGTCGCCATCTGCGGCGCGCCGTGGCCGACACGGATGATCTGCCGCACGCGGCCGGTGCGGCGGTCGAGCATCACCTGCACCTGCGATCCTTCCTGGCCGAGGGCATGCACGATGATGACCAGCCCGTGCGGCCGCGGCGGCGCAATGGGCCTCAGGCCGAGCGACCGAACGGCGGCGTCGGCTTCGTGTGGCTCCATCATGCCGTAGAAGGCCGGCGGAGGCGCGGGCGGATAGGGATAGTACTGCGCCGCCGCGGGGGTGCCGAACCCGCCCGCAATCGACACGGTTACCGTGACGAGCGCGGATGCGCGCGCCAGTGGTTTCACACGAGACATCGGCCTTCCCCGTGAGCGCTTTCTGTCCCAATGCGCGACACTCTTCACGCGAATGCGGCACCCATAGGACCGTGCCCCGGCAACAGCGTTGCGTCCGGCAAGCGCAGGCCATAGGTTTATTTCGGCAAGGAAGACGTCCCCGCAAGGATCGGTCATCGGCAAGGTTCCGGCGCCGGTGCAACGCTTGTCAGGGGGGCGAAAAAATGTATATTGGCCGGGATAGGACAGTGATACTGTCCCATCAGGCATGACCGGATCGGTTCATGCCCGGATGAAACGGCGATCGGCGCGCCGGGGTTCGAAGAAGAACGCCGCGACGCACGGTAGGCGAGCAGAAGCCCGCCGGCCGCGCCGACTGATCGGGTGACGGCCCGAGGCGGCAGGCCGCGGCCGCGCCCATCCGAAGCAGGAAGGAAAGAAATCGTGGACCGCCGCGGGGCGGGCCAGCGGGAATGATCGCCGGGGGAATGTACGCGCAGGTCGAGAGGGGCGAAGGCGAAGATGGAAAAGACGAGGCTATCTCAAGCACGCATGCATCCGGACGGCAGCAGCCGCTCCGGAGAAACTCGTGCACTCACTTCCTCTTTTGGCCTGCCGCGCGCCAAGGGAATGTATGACCCCGCGCTGGAAAAGGATTCCTGCGGCGTCGGCTTCGTCGCCAACATCAAGGACCATAAGTCGCACCAGATCGTCGAAGACGGTCTGCAGATCCTGCTCAACCTCGAGCACCGCGGCGCCGTCGGCGCCGATCCGCGCGCCGGCGACGGCGCCGGCATTCTCGTGCAGACGCCGCACAAGTTTTTTCAGAAAAAGGCGAGAGAGCTCGGCTTCTCGCTTCCCGAGCCCGGGCAATACGGCGTCGGCTATCTCTTCATGCCGCACGATCCCGAATGGCGGCAGGTCATTCAGAAGATCTACGCCGAGGAGATTGCGCGCGAAGGCATGACGCTCTTCGGCTGGCGCGAAGTGCCGACCGACAACTCCACGCTCGGCTGGTCGGTGAAGCCGACCGAACCGTTCCATCTGCAGGTCTTCATCGGCCGCGACAGGAACAGCCGGACCGAAGACGAATTCGAGCGCCGCCTGTACGTGCTGCGCAAGAAGATCGCCGGCCGCATCTACCAGCAGCGCGAGCGCAACCTCGCCGGCTATTATCCGGTGTCGGTGTCGTGCCGCACTGTTGTTTACAAGGGCATGTTCCTCGCCGACCAGCTCGGCACCTATTATCCGGACCTGCACGATCCCGACTTCGAGTCGGCGATCGCCCTCGTCCACCAGCGCTTCTCCACCAACACCTTCCCGAGCTGGCCGCTCGCGCATCCCTTCCGCATGATCTGCCACAACGGCGAGATCAACACGCTGCGCGGCAACAACAACTGGATGGCGTCGCGTCAGGCGTCCGCCTATTCGCCGCTGTTCGGCGATAACATGCAGAAGCTCTGGCCGATCTCCTACGAAGGCCAGTCGGACACCGCCTGCTTCGACAACGCGCTCGAGTTCCTGGTGCAGGGCGGCTACTCGATGGCGCATGCGGTGATGATGCTGATCCCGGAGGCGTGGGCCGGCAATCCGCTCATGGATGAGGAACGCCGCGCCTTCTACGAGTATCACGCCGCCCTGATGGAACCGTGGGACGGTCCGGCGGCCATCGCCTTCACCGACGGCCGCCAGATCGGCGCAACCCTCGACCGCAACGGGCTGCGCCCCGCGCGCTGGCTCGTCACCTCCGACGACCGCGTGATCATGGCCTCGGAAGCCGGCGTCCTGCCGGTGCCCGAAGACAAGATCGTGCAGAAGTGGCGCCTGCAGCCCGGCAAGATGTTCCTCGTCGACCTCGAACAGGGCCGCATCGTCTCCGACGAGGAGCTAAAGGCGAGCCTCGCAAAGCTGCATCCTTACAAGGAATGGCTCGGCCGCACGCAGCTGATCCTCGAGGATCTGCCGCCGGTGCCGGCCGAGGCGCAGCGCTCGAACCTCTCGCTGCTCGATCGTCAGCAGGCGTTCGGCTACACGCAGGAAGACCTGAAATTCCTGATGAAGCCGATGGCGGCCGTCGGCGAGGAAGCGGTCGGCTCCATGGGCAACGACACGCCGATCTCGGCGCTGTCGGACAAGCCGAAGCTCCTCTACACCTATTTCAAGCAGAACTTCGCGCAGGTGACGAACCCGCCGATCGACCCGATCCGCGAAGAGCTCGTCATGAGCCTCGTCTCCTTCATCGGGCCGCGGCCGAACCTGTTCGACCACGAGGGCGCGGCCAAGCGCAAGCGCCTGGAAGTGCGCCAGCCGATCCTGACCAACAAGGATCTGGAGAAGATCCGCTCCATCTCCAAGCTGAACGGCTCGGGCTTCGAGTCGCGCACGCTCGACATCACCTATCCCGCGGAGGACGGCGCTGCCGGCATGCGCACCGCGCTCGAGCGCCTGTGCGCCGAAGCCGAGCAGGCGGTGAAGGATGACATCAATATCATCATCCTGTCCGACCGCCTCGTCGGCCCCGACCGCATCCACATCCCCGCATTGCTCGCGACCGCGGGCGTGCATCACCATCTGATCCGCCGCGGCCTGCGCACGTCGGTCGGCCTCGTGGTCGAATCGGGCGAGCCGCGTGAGGTGCATCACTTCGCTTGCCTCGCCGGCTACGGCGCCGAAGCGATCAATCCCTATCTCGCGTTCGAGACGCTGATCGCGGTCCAGGACGAACTGCCGAAGAAGCTGAGCGACAAGGAGATCGTCAAGCACTACATCAAGGCGATCGACAAGGGACTGCTCAAGGTGATGTCGAAGATGGGCATCTCCACCTACCAGTCCTATTGCGGCGCGCAGATTTTCGACGCGGTCGGCCTTTCCTCGGAGTTCGTCAGCCGCTTCTTCTCCGGCACTGCAACGCGCATCGAAGGCGTCGGCCTCGACGAGATCGGCGAAGAGGCGGTGCGCCGGCATCAGGCCGCCTTCGGCGACGCGCCGGTCTATCGCGAGATGCTCGATGTCGGCGGCGAATATGCGTACCGCCTGCGCGGCGAGGAGCACGTCTGGAATCCGCAGACGGTGGCGAACCTGCAGCACGCCGTGCGCGGCAACCTGCCCGACAAGTACCGCACCTTTGCCACGCTCGTGAACGAGCAGAGCGAACGGCTCTACACCATCCGCGGCCTGTTCCGGCTGAAGGGTGCGGAAGAAGACGGCAGGAAGCCCGTGCCGATCGAGGAAGTCGAGCCGGCGGCGAACATCGTCAGGCGCTTCTCCACCGGCGCCATGTCCTTCGGCTCGATCTCGCGCGAGGCGCACACGACGCTCGCGATCGCCATGAACCGCATCGGCGGCAAGTCGAACACCGGCGAAGGCGGCGAGGAAGCCGATCGCTTCAAGCCGCTGCCGAACGGCGACAGCATGCGCTCGGCGATCAAGCAGGTCGCCTCGGGGCGCTTCGGCGTCACCACCGAGTATCTCGTCAACTCGGACACGATGCAGATCAAGATGGCGCAGGGCGCCAAGCCCGGCGAAGGCGGGCAATTGCCCGGCCACAAGGTCGACAAGACAATCGCCAAGGTGCGCCACTCGACGCCGGGCGTGGGTCTCATCTCCCCGCCGCCGCACCATGACATTTATTCCATCGAAGACCTCGCCCAGCTCATCTTCGACCTGAAGAACGTGAACCCGGCGGGCGACGTCTCCGTGAAGCTCGTCTCCGAGGTCGGCGTCGGCACGGTGGCCGCCGGCGTCTCCAAGGCGCGCGCGGACCACGTCACGATCGCGGGCTACGAAGGCGGCACCGGCGCCTCGCCACTCACCTCGATCAAGCATGCGGGCTCGCCGTGGGAGATCGGCCTTGCCGAAACCCACCAGATCCTCGTCATGAACCGCTTGCGCGGCCGCATCTCCGTGCAGGTCGACGGCGGCATCCGCACCGGCCGCGACGTCGTCGTGGGTGCCCTCCTCGGCGCCGACGAATTCGGCTTCGCCACCGCGCCCCTGATCGCGGCGGGCTGCATCATGATGCGCAAGTGCCACCTCAACACCTGCCCGGTCGGCGTCGCGACGCAGGACCCGGTGTTGCGCAAGCGCTTCCGCGGCCAGCCCGAGCACGTCATCAACTATTTCTTCTTCGTCGCCGAGGAAGTGCGCGGGTTCATGGCCGCGCTCGGCTTCCGCACGTTCGACGAGATGATCGGCCAGATGCAGATGCTCGATCGCACCAAGGTGGTCGATCACTGGAAGGCCAAGGGCCTCGATTTCTCGCGTCTGTTCCTGAAGCCGGACGCGCCCGCCGAGGTGAAAATCTTCAAGTGCGAGCCGCAGGATCACAAGATCGACAGGATCCTCGACCGCAAGCTGATCGCCGAAGCCCGCGCCGCCATCGACCGCGGCGCGCCGGTGAAGATCGAGACCAAGGTGCAGAACACCGACCGCACGATCGGCGCCATGCTCTCCGGCGAGATCGCCAAGGTCTATGGCCATGCCGGCCTGCCCGACGACACGGTGCACGTGAAGCTCACGGGCACCGCCGGCCAGAGCTTCGGCGCCTGGCTCGCCCGCGGCGTCACCCTCGAGCTCGAGGGCGAGGCCAATGACTATGTCGGCAAGGGTCTCTCCGGCGGCAAGATCGTGATCTATCCGCCGCGCGAATCCGGCATCGTCCCCGAGGAATCGATCGTCGTCGGCAACACCGTTCTGTACGGCGCGATCGAAGGCCAGTGCTATTTCCGCGGCATCGCCGGCGAGCGCTTCGCCGTGCGCAACTCCGGTGCCGTCGCCGTGGTCGAAGGCGCCGGCGACCATTGCTGCGAATACATGACCGGCGGCGTCGTGGTCGTGCTCGGCCGCACCGGCCGCAACTTCGCCGCCGGCATGTCGGGCGGCATCGCCTACGTGTTCGACGGCAACGGCGACTTCGACAAGCTCTGCAACATGGCGATGGTCGAGCTCGAGCCCGTGCTCGCCGACGAAGCGGCGAACGCGCTGCATTTCGGCCATGCCGGCGACCTGGAGACGCACGGCCGCGTCGACGTCATGTCCGACATGACGCGCTTCGACGCCGAGCGCCTGCGTTTCCTCATTTCCCGCCACGCCCGCTACACGGGCTCCCGGCGTGCCGCCGAGATCCTGGCGAACTGGAGCGAGGCCCTGCCCAAGTTCCGCAAGGTGATGCCGGTCGAGTACCGGCGCGCGCTTGTCGAGCTCAAAGCCCAGCAAGAAGCGGAAAAACCGCGGCTCGCCGCCGCCGGTGCCTGACCATGGGAAAAATCACCGGCTTTCTTGAGATCGATCGCGAAGATCGGGACTACGCTCCCGTGTCGGAGCGCGTCCGCCATTTCCGCGAGTTCGTGATCCCGCTCTCCGAGCAGGAGACGCGCGACCAGGCCGCGCGCTGCATGGATTGCGGCATCCCCTATTGTCACCACGGCTGTCCGGTGAACAACCAGATCCCGGACTGGAACGACCTCGTCTATCGGGACGACTGGGAAGAAGCGAGCAAGAACCTCCACTCGACCAACAATTTTCCCGAGTTCACCGGCCGCGTCTGCCCGGCGCCGTGCGAGGCCGCCTGCACGCTCAACATCATCGACCAGCCGGTGACGATCAAGACGATCGAATGCGCGATCGTCGACCGCGCCTGGCAGAACGGCTGGCTCAAGCCCGAGCCGCCCGCGGAAAAGACCGGCAAGAAGGTCGCGGTCATCGGCTCGGGGCCCGCGGGCCTCGCCTGCGCGCAGCAGCTCGCGCGCACCGGCCACGAAGTCCACGTTTATGAGCGCTGGGCGAAGGCCGGCGGGCTGCTGCGCTACGGCATCCCCGACTTCAAGATGGAGAAGCATCACATCGACCGCCGCATCGAGCAGATGCAGGCCGAAGGCGTCGTGTTCCACTACAACCAGCATGTCGGCGTGAACGCCGACATCGAGAAGATCGTCGCCGCGCATGATGCCGTGGTGCTCACGGGCGGCGCCGAGAAGCCGCGCGACCTGCCGATCCCGGGCCGCGAGCTCGACGGCATCCACTTCGCGATGGATTTCCTGCCGCAGCAGAACCGCCGCGTCGGCAACGAGCCGCAGGACGGCGTGAAGCCGATTCTCGCCGGCGGCAAGCATGTGATCGTGATCGGCGGCGGCGACACCGGCTCCGACTGCATCGGCACCTCGATCCGCCAGGGCGCGCTCTCGGTCATGAATTTCGAAATCATGCCGCAGCCGCCGCTCAAGGAGAACAAGGAGCTGACCTGGCCGGACTGGCCGCTGAAGCTGCGCACCTCGTCCAGCCACGAGGAAGGTGCGGAGCGCGAATTTTCCGTGCTGACGCAGAAGTTCACGGGCGAGAACGGCCGCGTGCAGAAGCTCCACTGCATCCGCGTCGACGACAAGCTGAAGCCGGTCCCGGGCACCGAATTCGAGCTGAAGGCCGATCTCGTGTTGCTGGCGATGGGCTTTGTCAGCCCCGTGCACGAGGGCCTGATCGAGAAGCTCGGCGTCAGGCTCGACGGCCGCGGCAACGTCGAGGCCAACACGCTCAAGTATCAGACCTCGATCCCGAAGGTGTTTGCCGCCGGCGACATGCGCCGCGGCCAGTCGCTCGTCGTGTGGGCGATCCGCGAAGGCCGCCAGACCGCCCGCGCCGTCGACGAGTTCCTGATGGGCTCGTCGAACCTGCCGCGCTAGCGCCTCATGGTGAGGAGCCCCGGCACCTCATCCTTCGAGACGCCTCGCTTCGCTCGGCTCCTCAGGATGAGGTGCCGGGGCGTCTCGAACCATGAGGCGCGTTGCCGGAAAACGCTTCACCGCCCGCGCTGCGCTTCCGGCACCGTGATGATCTGCGTGCCGTTGCGCGAGGGCGTAATCACCGTCGGCAGCGGCGTGCTGCCGTTCGGCGCTGCGGGCTTCTCCGCGGAAGCGGCGGGTTGCTGCATCGCCGGCTCGGCCGGCTGCGCGAGCTTCTGTCCCGCCGGCGGCTCGTAGGGCGCGATCTTCACCTGCTCGCGCGGCCAGCGGAAATCGTCGGCGCGGCCCGCGACCGGCTCGGCCGGCGCCCCCTCCACCAGAACGCGCCGCGCGGTCGGATCGTTTGCGCCCGGCTTCGCTTCCCCGCCCGCGAGCTGGCCGACCGGGCCGGCGGGCTGCGTTAGCGGCAGCACCGGTCCCGCCACCGGGCGGCCCGTCGGCGCGGGCTCCGGCGCATCGAGCGGGATCACCGGCTGGCTCCCGCGCGCTTCGAACAGCTTGATCAGGTCGCGCTCGACATAATGCGCGAGCTTGCGCGCGCCGACGCGCGTGAAGTGCACGCCGTCCGCCATGCGCAACCGGCGGATCTGTCCGTCGAGCGCCGGCCCCATCGTGACGAAGGCGTCAGATTCGTTGACGAAGCCGTCCCAGACGTCGACGTACCAGACGCCGAGCGCCTGCGCGCGCTCGCGCAGGATTTCGTTGACGTAGGGCAGGTCGGCATGCAGCCGCGGATTCATCATGGAAGGCTGGCCGACCAGGATGATCGGCACGCCGCGCGCCTTCACCGCATTGATCATCGCGTCGACGCGCTGCGCATAGAGCTCGCGCCAGCGGTCGGAACGAAATTCATGCTGACCCGCCTCGTCGCGCAGCGTCTGCCGGTCGTTCGTCCCGAGCATCACGATGATCGCGTTCACCTTCTCGTTCTCGAGCAGCGACGGCACCTGCGCCGGCCAGTCGTAGAAGTCGGCGCGCACGAGACCGCTGCTCCCGCGCGTCTTTTTCACGATGGCGATCTCCGGCTGCTCTTCGAAGAACGCGTCGGCAAGTCCTTGCGCGAGCTGATCGGCGAGCGAATCGCCGAACACGAGTACGTAGTATTCCGCCTGCGTTTGCCGGAAGCGGTCGGCGAGTTCGGACGAGCTGTAGATGGTGCCGCCGCTCCGCTCGGGCGCGGGTTGAACGACGCGCGGAAGCGCTTCTCGCGGGTAATACTGCGGCGGCGGTGGCCGGTAGCGCGGCCGGAACGGATCGAAGAAGAACTGTGCCTCCGCCGGCGGCGGCATCGCTGCAAGCGCGCTCACGGAAACCGCGGCGGCGACAAGCAGGCGCAGAAGTGTCGATGCGATCATTGCCGCACTGGCTGTTGGACCATTTAGCGATGGCCGAGTTTGGCGGCCATTTCAAGGCGCATGAAACGCCGGTCGAATGGGCGTTTCAGCGTCCCTGCCGCAGCCGCTCCAGGACCTTGCTGCTCGCGAACCCATCGGGAATGAGTCCGGCGCGCGCCTGGAAATCGCGGATCGCCGCGCGCGTCGTGGCGCCGAATTTTCCGTCCGCCGGGCCGCGGTAAAGACCGAGCGCCGCAAGCCGTTCCTGCATCTCGAAGCGCTCCGTCCGCGACAGCGGCAGCTGATCGCGCGGCCACGGCTGCATGAACGGCTCGCCGCCGCGGATACGATCGGCAAGATGCCCGATCGCCAACGCGTAGGACTCCGACGGATTGTATTTCATGATGGCGCGGAAATTGTCGATCACGACGAAAGCCGGACCGTTCGCGCCCGCCGGCAGCATCAGCGTGCCGGTATCGCCGGGCCGCGGGAACGGCTTTCCGCCCGCGCGCCGCACGCCGAGCGCCTCCCACTGGTGCAGGCTCTTGCGGATCGAGCGGTCGGCCAGCAGGAAATCGAAACGCTCCGGCAGCACCACTTCGTAGCCCCAGGTCGCGCCGGCGTGCCAGCCGTCCTTCCGCAGGTTGTTCGCCGTCGAGGCGAGCACGTCGGGAATCGAGTTCACCACGTCGCGCCGGCCGTCGCCGTCGAAGTCGAGCGCATAGCGCTTGAACGAGGTCGGCATGAACTGCGTCGGCCCGAACGCGCCGGCCCAGGAGCCCTTCAGGTCCTGCGGCGCCACATCGCCGCGATGCAGGATTTCCAGCGCGGCGAGGAACTCGTCGCGGAAATAGTCCTGCCGCCGGCCGATGCAGGCGAGCGTCGCCGTCGAGCGGATCACCGACCGCTCGCCGCCCTGCGGGCCATAGTTCGATTCGATGCCCCAGATCGCCGTGACGATGTGGCGGTCGACGCCGAAGTGCTGCTCGACCGCGTCGAATACCTTCGCGTGCTTCGCCAGCATCTCGCGGCCGGTCGCGATCCGCTTCTCGTTCACGAGGAGGTCGAGATATTCCCAGACCGGCTTCGTGAACTCCGGCTGCCGGTCGAGCAGTTCCATGATCTGCAAGTCGGGCTCGAGCCCGTGCGTCGCCGCCTCGAACGTCGCCCGCGACACGCCGCGCTTCGCCGCCTGCGGCCAGAGCGAGGCGACGCACTGCGGGAAATTCGCCGCCGCCGACATGATCGCCTGCGGCGCCATCAGCGGGTGGCCCGGCGCCTCGGTCGGCGCGAACTGCGGAACCGATGCGGTCGTGTATTCGCTCGCTTGGCTGCGCACTTCCTGCCCGCACGCGGCGAGAAATGGAATCGCGCTCACGACCAGCGCGCGCGAGAGGCGGCCGGGAAACGTGCGCGTTCGCGCGCGATGGTCGGCGGTCGGTCTCATGGGGCAGTTGCTTGGCAATCTCCGTCCGGCCCCAGTCTACCCCGGATTAGTCTTAAGATTTTCCTGCCACGGGACGCCGCTCAGCGCTGCAATCGCAGGCCGACCATCACAATGTTGGCAGTGTAGTCCTGCCCGGCCGCCGTGGACCGCAGGTCCTCGCGCCGCACCTCGCCCTTCAAGGCGGCCTGGCGGTTCAGGAAGTAGCTCAGGCTCGCGGCAAGCGTGAGCTTGTCGTCGCGCCGGCCCGCCCCACGATAGTCGTCCTGTCCATAGGTGACGCTCGCCGTGCCGATCAGCCAGCGGCGGAACGCGTGCTCGATCTCTATGCTCGCCTGGCGCTGGAAAACGCCCGAGGCGCCCGGGAGCGTGGTCTCGCCGATCTCGGAATTCGCTTTCAGCGTGACCTTGGTGAGGGCGGACGCCGTCCACACCAGCGAAGCATCGAAGATCAGGCCGGAAATGTCGTCGAGCGCCGGGTCCTTGTAATGCCGCGTAGCGAAGCCCGCGGAAATCTCGCCCGTGAGCAGACGCTCGCGCGCGAACTGCCAGCCGGCGCGTGCGCGCAAGCCGTCCGACCCGCGCCGCACGCCCATGAAATCCACCTCGTGATCGAACACGCGGCGATCGACGCCCGCTTCGACGAACGGCTTGATCCCGGGCGTCACTTCGTAACTGCCGCGCAGCGCGACCCCGTAAGCCGTGTAGTTGCGGTCGGAGAGATCGAGGATGCCGCCCGAAAGCAGTTCGGCATCCTGATAGATGCTGCGCTCCACGCTGCCGCGCAGTCCGAGCTCGAGCCGGTTGAACTGCTGCACATAGCCGGCATTGCCGCCGAACGTGTAGATGTTGGGCGGCCGCTTCGCCGTTGTCACCGCATCGGGCGAGCCTGCCGGTTCGGTGGTGAGCGCCGCCCGTGCGTCGAGCTCGATGCGGCTTGCGGCAGTGACGTCGATGCGGCCGCGCAGCTTCGCTTCCGCTTCCGGCCGGTCGTTGCCGGAGACCTGCAGGTAGTCGGTGAACGCCCCGCGCAATTCGCCGGCCAGTTCGTGGCGCGACCAATTCGACCTGGTTTCCACCTTGGCGGCGACGAGCGCGAAGCGCGAGCCGCGCCCGCCGGCGATGCGGAACGGATTGTCGTCGTAGCCGTAGGAAACTTCCGCGCTCGGCTTCACGTCGAAGCTGCCGATGCGCAGGCCGACCGGTGCGTAAGGCTCCTCTTCGACCGCACGGCGCGCCGGCTTTCGTCGGATCGATCCCGTCGGCTCCCCGTCGGGCGCGCCGCGCAGCGCAGCGCTTGTTCCGGCAAGCGGCGAAGCAGAAACGAGCTTCTTTGCACTTCGCTTGCCGGCCTTTTTCCCGATATTGGTCGAGACGAACCCGGTCTCGCCCGCCCCGGACCCGGGCGGCGAGCCATAGACCGATTGCGAATTGCTCGCCGCTGCGAGCGTCGGCCGCAGGCCGAAATCCTGCGGCGCCGCGAGCCCCGGCCACAGCGCCGCCGCGCAGGCAATCGGCGCAAGCGCAAGGCCCGCGCGGGCGCACGAAATCGGCGGCAATCGTGGCAAGTGCAGGTTCTCGCTCGCTTTTTTGGTTAACGAACCTAGAACGAGCGTGGTTAACGGTTCCTTGTACCCACAGGCCGGGGTCGCCCCCGTGCGGGGGCGCGTGCTAGGAAAGCCGCGGGTCAGGGGAGTCTCGCGTGGCCAGCCCGAAAAGCCGCAAAACCGAAAACCAGAAGCCCGATCCGGCCTCCGAATCGGAGTTCGTCCGCTCCGCCCTGCGCACCTTGGAGGCCGAATCCGAGGGCTTGGCGGCGCTCGCCCGCGCCATCGCCGACGGCCTCGGCGCCCCCTTCGTGGCAGCGATCGATCTGATCCGCACCGCCGCCGGCCGGGTGATCGTCACCGGCATGGGCAAAAGCGGACACGTCGGCCGCAAGATCGCGGCAACCCTCGCCTCCACCGGCACCCCCGCCTATTTCGTGCATCCCGGCGAGGCAAGCCACGGCGACCTCGGGGTGATCTCACCGCGCGACGACGTCATCATCGCGCTGTCCTGGTCGGGCGAGACGGTCGAGCTCAAGAACCTGATCGACTACGCCAAGCGCTTCCGCGTCGGGCTGATCGCCGTTACCGCACAGCCGGAGTCGACGCTCGCCAAGGCCGCCGACGTGGCGCTGATCCTGCCGGCGGCACGCGAGGCATGCCCGCTCGGCCTTGCGCCGACGACGTCCACGCTGATGCAGCTCGCGCTCGGCGACGCGCTCGCCGTCGCCCTGTTCGAGAGCCGCGGCTTCACCGCGCTCGACTTCAAGGCGCTGCATCCCGGCGGCCGCCTCGGCGCGAGCCTCACCTTCGTGCGCGACGTGATGCACATCGGCGAGCGCGTGCCGCTCGTTGCGCTCGGCACCCGCATGAGCACGGCACTGGTCGAGATGTCGTCGAAGGCATTCGGCTGCGTCGGCGTCACCGACGGCAACGGCAAGCTTGTCGGCATCATCACCGACGGCGACCTGCGCCGCCACATGCGCGACGACCTGCTCGGTCAGGCCGTCGACGCGGTGATGACCGCCAATCCGAAGACGATCCGCCCCGACCAGCTCGCCGCCGAAGCGCTCGAACTGCTCAACGCGAAGAAGGTGACGGCGCTGTTCGTGGTGGAGAATTGCACGCCGGTCGGCCTCGTCCACGTGCACGATCTCCTGCGGATCGGCGTGGCCTAAATTTCGCCCCTCATCCTTCGAGACGCGCCGCTACCTCATCCTGAGGAGCCGACGCGAAGCGTCGGCGTCTCGAAGGATGAGGTAGCGGCGCTCCTCAGGATGAGGGGCTGACCCACCCCTTCAGCTCGCGCTCGACGACCGCGCGGATCACCGCCATCCCGCCCGCTGAATCGTTAAGGCAGGGAATGGCGCGGAAGTTCTGCCCGCCGTGATGGCGGAAGATTTCCGCGTTCTCCCGGGCGATCTCATCGAGCGTCTCCAGGCAGTCGGCGGAAAAGCCCGGCGTCACCACGGCGACGTTCTTCACGCCCTGCTCCGCGAGCGCCTGCACCGTCATGTCGGTATAGGGCTTGAGCCATTCCGCGCGCCCGAAGCGCGACTGGAACGTCATGCGCAACTGCTTGTCGTCGAGCTGCATCCGCTTGCGCACGAGCCGCACGGTTTCCGCGCATTGCTGCGCATAGGGGTCGCCCTTCGCCGCGTAGTCCTCGGGAATGCCGTGGAACGAGGCGAGGATCACGTCAGGCTTCCACGCAAGCTTCGCAAGATCAGCTTCGATCGAAGCCGCCACCGCTTCGATATAGACCGGGTCGTCGAAGTAGGGCGGCGCCACGCGCAGCGCCGGCTGCCGGCGCATCTTCGCCAGCGCCTCGAACGCCTTGTCGGCAACGGTCGCCGTCGTCGCCGCCGCGTATTGCGGGTAGAGCGGCACGACGAGGATGCGGTCGCAGCCCGCCTGCTGCAGCGCCTCGAGCCGCACGGCGATCGACGGGTTGCCGTAGCGCATGGCCCAGTCGACGACGATCCTCGAACCGAAATCGCCTGCGCCTTCTCTCCGCTCGTCCCCGCGAAAGCGGGGACCCAGGGCCGCAACGGATGGCGCAAGTTGCTCTAGATTCCCGCTTTCGCGGGAATGAGCGGATAGAATTGTTCCTCCGATCAGCGCCGCGAGCTTTTCCGCCTGCGAGCGCGTGATCGTGCGCAGCGGGCTTTCGTTGCGCTCCCGGTTCCAGATCCTGTCGTAGTCGCGGCCTCGGGCCTGCGGCCGCCGCGTCAGCACGAAGACGTTGAGAATGAACCACCACAGCACGCGGTTCGTCTCGATCACGCGGCGGTCGGAGAGAAACTCCTTCAGGTAGCGCCGCATCGACCAATAGTCGGTGGCGTCGGGCGTGCCGAGATTGACGAGAAGGACGCCGATCTTGCCGGCGGCGGACGCGGGCTCTTGCATGCGCCGTCTATGGAACGCGCACCCGGAGGCGTCAATCATGGCCTCATCCTTCGAGACGGGCGCTTCGCGCCCTCCTCAGGATGAGGCCCGAGACAAAAACAATCGCCCTCATGGTGAGGAGCCGGCCGGAGGCCGGCGTCTCGAACCATGAGGGCGAAAATCTACTGATAGCTCCGCTCGTCAGCGATCACCTTGCCGTCGTTCGGCAGCGAGCCGGCGGCGACGAGCTCGACCTTGCCCTTGAGCTTCGTGATCGCCTGCAGGGTCTCCGCGATCCTGTCCGCCTGCGCCGCCTCGCGCGAGGCGGCTTCCGCCCTCAGCGTCATGGCGTCCGTCTCGCCCTCGCGCGTGACCACGAGCCGGAGCCGCGCAAGCTCCGGATGGCGCCGCGCGATCTCGGCGACCTGCTCCGGCCGCACGAACATGCCCTTGATCTTCGTGGTCTGGTCTGCGCGCCCCATCCAGCCCTTGATACGGGCGTTGGTGCGGCCGCAGGGCGAGCGGCCCGCGAGCACGGCGGAAAGATCGCCGACCGCAAGTCGCACCCAGGGCCGCCGCACGTCAAAAGAGGTGAGCACCACTTCGCCGACCTCGCCGTCGGCAACCGGGTCGCCGGTGCCCGGCTTCACGATCTCGAGCAGCACGTCCTCGCAGACGATCATGCCCTCGCGCGCCGGCGTCTCGTAGGCGACGAGGCCGAGGTCGCCGACCGCGTAGGTCTGGTAGGCGTCGATGCCCCACGACTTCACTTCCGCCTGCAGCGAGGGCGGAAATGCCGCGCCGGAGACAACGGCCTTCCTGATCGGAAACGCGCCCTTGCCCGCCGCGATCCACGCGTCGCGGAGAATCTTCAGGAAGTCCGGCGTGCCGGTATAGGCAACCGGATTGAGCTGCTCGATCACCGCGAGCTGGTGATCGGTATTGCCCGGTCCGGCCGCGATCACCGGGCAGCCGAGCGCCCGCGCGGCGAGATCGAGCATGAAGCCGCCCGGCGTCAGGTGATAGGCGAAGGTGTTCAGCACGATGTCGCCCTTGCGGATGCCCGCAGCAAAGATGCCGCGCGCCACCCGCCAGGGATCGGACCCATCGACCTCCGGCTGGAATACCGGTCCGGGCGAGACCGAGAACCGTGCATAGCTCGCGACCGGCTCCGGCAAGAGCGAGGCGAACGGCGGATCGCCTTTCAAGAGCGCCGGCAGATCGGATTTGCGGAACACCGGCAGCTTCGCCAGCGCCTCCCGGCTGGTGATCGCGCGCGGATCGACGTCGCCGAGATGCTTCTTCCAGCCCGGCGCTTTCAGCGCCGCGCCGATCAGCCCGGGCAATCGCGCCAGCAGATCGCGTTCGCGCTCGGTGGGGTCGCGGGTTTCGAGCTGGTCGTAGAATTCACTCATTACGCAAATCCACCGCCATGTAATCAACGCACACTTACGCCAGCCACCGTTTCCGCCGCTTGTAGTGCTTCACGTCGCGGAACGAGCGGCGGCCGCTCTCGCCCATGCCGAGATAGAATTCCTTCACGTCCTCGTTCTCGCGCAGGTGCTGCGCATCGCCGTCGAGCACCACGCGGCCGTTCTCGAGGATGTAGCCGTAGCGCGCGTAGCGCAGCGCCATATTGGTGTTCTGCTCAGCGAGCAGGAACGAGACCTTCTCCTTCTCGTTCAGCGCATGCACGATCTCGAAGATCTCCTCGACGATCTGCGGCGCGAGCCCCATCGACGGCTCGTCGAGCAGGATCATTTTCGGCCGCGACATCAGCGCGCGGCCGACCGCCGTCATCTGCTGCTCGCCGCCCGACGTGTAACCGGCGAGCGAGTTGCGCCGCTCCTTGAGCTTGGGGAAATAGGCATAGACGCGCTCGAGATCATCGCGGATCGCCGCCTTGCCATCGCGGCGGGTGAACGCGCCGGTGAGCAGGTTCTCCTCGACCGTGAGATGGCCGAAGCACTGCCTGCCTTCCATCACCTGGATGCAGCCACGCCGCACGAGTTCATTCGGCGGCAGGCCGTGCACGGCCGCCCCGTCGAACACGATCGATCCCTTGGTGACCTCGCCGCGCTCCGAATGCAGGAGATTGGAGATCGCCTTCAACGTTGTGGTCTTGCCGGCGCCGTTGGCGCCGAGCAGCGCCACGATGCCGCCCGGCGGCACCTCGAGCGAGACGCCCTTCAGCACCAGGATCACGTGGTCATAGACCACCTCGATATTGTTGACCGAGAGGATCTGCGCGGCCGGCGCCGCTTCGGCCTCAGGTCTCTTTTCTACTGCGCGGGACATCGCCAGTTCTCTCAGGCTCTACAATCGCCCTCATCCTGAGGAGGGCGCGAAGCGCCCGTCTCGAAGGATGGGGGCGGGTCTTCTATTCCCCTCGTCCTTCGAGACGCCGCGCTTCGCGCGGCTCCTCAGGACGAGGGGAATTTTTCGCGTTACCTCACGACCTCACTTCTTGTCGCAGGGCTCCGTGCGCTTCGGCCAGCCGGTGTTCTTCTCGACATAGTCCTTGGCTGCCGCTTCGAGCAGCGGGCGCACTTCTTCCTTCATGGGCGTGATCCAGTCGGTGATCTTCACCCACTTCTGGCCGTCCCACTGCTGCACATAGGCCGCGTGGTGACCGTTGTGGTCCGCGCAGGTAACGTTCGTCACCGGCGCGCCGAAGCCCGGTAGGCCGAGTTCCTTCCAGCGCGCCTCGGTGATGTTGAGCGTCTCGAGGCCGCGCCGCACGTCCGCGCCCGTCACCGCTTTCTTGCCGGTGATCTTCTGCGCGTTGGTGATGGCCTCGGCGATCAGCACGGAATTATAGACGCCGCGGTTGTAGAGGTTCTCCGCGAACTTGTCCTTCTGCGTCTGGCTCTTGCCGAGGACGTGCTTCTCGATGTCCTTGAGCGCCGGGTAGTTGGAGCCCACGCCGTGGAAGTTGAGCGTGAGATAGCCCTTGCCGCCCTCGCCCGCCGGACGCGCGTCGTCCTCGCCACCCGACCACCAGATGCCGATGAACTTGTCCATCGGATAGTTGGTGCGCGCAGCTTCGCGCACGGCCGTCGGATTCATCGCGCCCCAGCCCCACATGATCATCCACGCCGGCTTGTCACGCCGCACGTTCAGCCACTGCGCCGACTGGTTCTGCATTTCCGCCGCCGGCACCGGGTAGAGCTTGGTCTCGAAGCCGTACTTCTTGGCGAACTGCTCGAGCAACGGGATCGGCTCGCGGCCATAGCCGCCGTCGAAGAAGATGAAGCCGATGGTCTTGCCCTTCAGTTTGTCGAAGCCGCCCTCCTTCTGGGCGATGTGCTTCATGATGATCGACAGACCATCCCAGTACGTCGCCGGCGGGTTGAACACCCACGGGAAGCTTTCGCCGACCGCCGACGCCGACAGGCCGTAGGCCATCGACAGCACCGGGATCTTGTCGACCGCCGCTTTCGGGATGAGCTGCAGCGTGATGCCGGTCGAGTACGGATTGGTGATGACCGGGCTCTTCGCCTTCGTCGACTCGTAGCACTCGACGCCTTTCTTGGTGTCGTAGCCGGTCTCGCACTCTTCGATGGCGAGCTTCACACCGCCGATGCCGCCGTCGCGCGCGTTCAGCATGTCAAGATAGTCATGCATGCCGTTGGCGATCGGAATGCCGGAGCCGGCGAATGGCCCGGTCCGATACGAGAAGAGCGGCACATAGATGCTGTCCTGCGCCGAGGCGGCCGTGACGAAAGCGGGCGCGCCCGCCGTCGCCGCGAGCACCGCGCCGACCATGAGAGCTTTCAAACGCATTGTTTTCCTCCCTTGCGTTTCAACTCCCGGTCCGTGGACCGGGACCATTTCGCCTCCCCGCGCATCTGCGGGCAGGTATTGGACGTCAGTTTGCCTCCTCAATACGGGAATGGCCACACCCTCAATTTCTGCTTCGTGATCTGCCACAGGCGGGCGAGCCCGTGCGGCTCGACGATCAGGAAGATGATGATGAGACCGCCCACGATCAGGAAGCTCATGTGCTCGATCGTCGCCGAGTGCATCGGCACGCCGAGCGCGTCGGGCAAGAGGCGCAACAGGATCGGCAGGCCGAAGATCAGCGCCGCGCCGAGATAGGACCCGAGCAGGCTGCCGAGCCCGCCGATGATCACCATGAACAGGACGAAGAAGCTCTGGTTGATGTTGAAGGTCTCGGCTTCTGCGCCGCCGTACCACAGGAACACCAGCATCGCGCCGGCCACCCCGCAATAGAACGAGGACACCGCGAACGCGAGGAGCTTGGTGCGCAGCAGCCGGATGCCCATGAGCTCGGCGGCGATGTCCTGGTCGCGCACCGCCATCCACATGCGGCCAATGCGGCCATGCACGATATTCGAGGCGATCCACGTCATCGCAACCACGATGATCAGCACCGTGAAATAGCGCGTGTGCAGCGATGCGTTCGGACCGGTGATGACGATGTCGCCGAGCATGCGCTGCGGCACCTCGATCGCGTTGGAAACGTTGTAGTTGACGAGCCAGGGGATGCGGACGAAGCACCACTGCAGGAAGAACTGCGCGGCAAGCGTCGCGATCGCAAGATAAAATCCCTTGATGCGCAGCGACGGCAGCCCGAACACCACGCCGACCGCGGCGGCCACGAAGCCGGAGCAGATCATCCAGATGAGAATGTTTACGCCCGGAAAGAGGCTCGTCAGCTTGTAGCAGGCATAGGCGCCGACCCCCATGAAGGCGCCAGTGCCAAGCGATAGAAGCCCCGTATAGCCGGTGAGCAGATTGAGCCCGATCGAAGCCAGCGAATAGATGAGGAACGGGATCACCACCGCCTGCAGCAGGAAGTTGCTGCCGTAGAGCGGGATCGCCACGAACGCGAGCAGCAGGATGATGGCCACGCCGATCCGATCCTGCCGGATCGGAAACACCGCCTGATCGGCGAAGTAGTTGGTCTTGAACTGGCCGGCCTCGCGGTAAAGCATCGGCTACACCCGCTCGATGATCTTTTCGCCGAACAGGCCCTGCGGCCGGAACAGCAGGAAGACGAGGGCGATGAAATAGGCGAGCCAGCTCTCGATGCCGCCGCCCAGGAGCGGTCCCCAGTAGAACTCGCCGAGCTTCTCGCCGACGCCGATGATGAGCCCGCCGACGATCGCGCCGGGAATCGACGTGAAGCCGCCGAGGATCAGCACCGGCAGCGCGCGCAGCGCGATGATCTGGAGCGCGAAGGAAACGTCCGAGCGCGCCGCCCACATGATGCCGGTGACCAGCGCGACCAGCCCCGACGCGAACCACACGATCACCCAGATCTGCTCGAGCGAGATGCCGACCGAAAGCGCCGCCTTGTGGCTGTCGGCGACCGCACGCAGCGCCCGCCCGATCCGCGTCTTCGAGAAGAACACGGCGAGCCCCGCCACCATCAGCGAGGCGATGATCGCGGCCGCGATGTCGATGTGCTGGAACGTGACGAAGCCGCCGAAGATTTCCAGGTCCCAGGCGCCGCGCGGCAGGAACAGCTCGTTCGTGATCATCACCTTCGGCTCGCCGCCGAAGATCAGTTCGCCGAGCCCGATCAGCACATAGGTGAGCCCGAACGTCGCCATGAACAGGATGATGTCGGGCTGGTTGACGAGCGGCCGCAGCACGAGCTTCTCCACGGCGATCGCAAGCCCGAGCATCACCACGACCGTAAGCCCGAGCGCCGCAAACGCGGCGAGGTGCGCGTTGGAAACGCCGACGCGCGTGAGCAGCGCGAACAGCCCGACGAGCGTCAGCGCCGCGAACACCACCATGATCCCCTGCGCGAAATTGAACACGCCCGAGGCCTTGAAGATCAGCACGAAGCCGAGCGCGATCAGCGCATAGAGCACGCCGCCGACGAGCCCTTCCCACAGCGTCTGCAGCAGGAGGTCCGGCGCGGAGCCCATCTGCACGAACGGATCGAGGAAAATTTTGTAGAGGAGATCCATGCCCGCCCCTCAGTGCGCCACGCCCAGATAGGCGTCGATCACCGCCTGATCCTGCTTCACCTGGTTCGGCGCGCCGTCGGCGATCTTGCGGCCGTAGTCGAGCACGACCACGCGGTCCGACAGGTCCATCACCACGCCCATGTCGTGCTCGATCAGCGCGATCGTCGTGCCGAAATGATTGTTCACGTCGATGATGTACCGGCACATGTCCTCTTTTTCCTCGAGGTTCATGCCCGCCATCGGCTCGTCAAGCAGCAGCAGCTCGGGCTCCATCGCCAGCGCGCGGCCAAGCTCGACGCGCTTCTGCAGGCCGTAAGGCAGCCGCCCCACCGGCACGCGCCGGATATGCGGAATCTCCAGAAAGTCGATGATCTCCTCGACCTTGCGCCGGTGCTCCACCTCCTCCTGCAAGGCGGGGCCGTGGCGGAGGATGTGCCAGAAGAAGCTGCGCCGCATCTTCAGCGTGCGGCCGGCCATCAGGTTGTCGAGCGTGCTCATGCCGCGGAACAGCGCCACGTTCTGGAACGTGCGCGCGATGCCGAACTCCGCCGCCTCGTAGGGCCGCATCTTGCCGCGCCGGACGCCCTTGAAGGTGATCGTGCCGTGGTCTGCCTGGTAGAAGCCGTTGATCACGTTGAGCATCGAGGTCTTGCCGGCGCCGTTTGGGCCGATGATCGCGCGGATCTCGCCCTTGCGGATGTCGAACGAGACGCCGGTGAGCGCCTTCACGCCGCCGAACGAGAGGGAAATGTTTTCCGCCGCGAGCAGCACATCGCCCGCGGCGATCTCGGACGGCGACGACGGCGCCCTCATGCCGCCCGCCCCATCGGCTCGGGCGCGGACTCCGCCGGATAGGTCTTCATGTCGCGGATCTTCACCCGGCCCGAGATCACGCCCTTGCGGCCGTCCTCGAACGTCACTTCCGTGGCGATGTCGACCTCGCTCGATCCGTCGTACAGCGCGGTCGCGAGCGGCGCGTACCGCTCGGCGATGAAGCCGCGCCGCACCTTCTGCGTACGCGTGAGCTCGCCGTCGTCGGCATCGAGCTCTTTGTGCAGAATGAGGAAGCGCTTGACCTGCGCGCCGGCCATCGGCCCTTCCTGCGACAGCGAGCGGTTCACCTCGTCCACGTGCGCCGTGAGCATGTCATAGACCTTCGGATGCGCGGCGAGCTCCTGATAGGAGCCATAGACGACGTTGTTGCGCTCGGCCCAGCTTCCCACCGCGACGAGGTCGATGTTCAGCATCACCGTCACGAAATCGCGCTTGTCGCCGAACGCGACCGCTTCCTTGATGTTGGGATAGAACTTCAGCTTGTTCTCGATGTATTTCGGCGCGAACAGCGTGCCGTCCTTGAGCCGACCCACGTCCTTGGCGCGGTCGATGATCTTCAGGTGCCCGGTCTTCGGGTCGAAGAAGCCGGCGTCGCCCGTGTGCACCCAGCCGTCCGGCGTCTTCGCCTCCGCCGTCTTCTCCGGGTCCTTGTAGTAGCCGACGAACACCCCGGGCGAGCGGAACAGCACCTCGCCGCTCTCCGCGACCTTCACCTCGACGGCGATGTTCGGCTTGCCGACCGTGTCGGCGTAAATCTCGCCGTCCGGCTGCGCGGTGATGTAAACTGAAGCTTCCGTCTGCCCATAGAGCTGCTTCAGGTTGATGCCGAGCGAGCGGTAGAAGCGGAAGATTTCCGGCCCGATCGCCTCGCCCGCCGTATAGGCGACCTGGATGCGCGAGAGCCCGTAGCGGTTCTTCAGTGGGCCATAGACGAGGAATTCGCCAAGCCAGTAGATGAGCCGCGCCAGAACCGGCACGCGCTCCTTGTTCAGGATCTTCTCGCCCCACTTGCGCGCGTGGTTGATGAAATAGTGGAACATGCCGCGCTTGAGGCGGCCGGCATCTTCCATGCGAACCATCGTCAGCGTGAGGAGATTCTCGTAGATGCGCGGCGGCGCGAAGGCATAGGTCGTGCCGATCTCGCGCCGGTCCTCCACCACCGTCTCCGGGCTCTCCGGGCAATTCACGCAGAAGCCCGCCACATAAGACTGCGCGTAGGAGAAGATGTGGTCGCCGACCCAGGCCATCGGCAGATAGGCGATGACTTCTTCCTTTTCCGTCAGCCCGTCGAAGATATTGGCGTTGCGCGAGCTGACAATCGCGTTCTCGTGCGTCAGCATCACGCCTTTCGGCTTGCCCGTGGTGCCGGAGGTGTAGAGGATCACCGCAAGATCCGCGCCCTTGCCGCGTGCGATCTCCTTCTCCCAGTTCAGGCCCGACTGCTTGGACGCGGCCGCGCGTCCGATCGCCTGCACGTCCTCGAACGACTTCAGCCGCGTGTGGTCGTAGTCACGCAGGCCCCGGGTTTCGTCGTAGATGATGTAGTTGAGCGTCGGCAGCCGGTCGGAGATGGACAGGACCTTGTCGACCTGCTCCTGGTTCTCGACCACCGCGATCTTCACGCCCGCATGCGCGAGCACATAAGCCATCTCGTCGGCGACGGAGTCTTGATAGACCGGCACCGGCACCGCGCCGAGCGCCTGCGCCGCGCACATCGTCCAATAGAGGCGCGGACGGTTTGAGCCGACAATCGCCACTTTGTCGTCGCGCTGCAGTCCGAGCTCGGCCAAGCCGACCGAGAACGCGCGCACTTCCTCGAGTACCTGCGCCCAGGTCCAGCTGTGCCAGATGCCGAAGTCTTTTTGTCGCATGGCCGGCCGCTCGCCGCGCTGAACCGCATTGATGAGCAGCAGCTTCGGAAACGTATCGGCCAGCGACGTGGTGTTGGCGCCCACTCGCGTCTCCCCAGATTGGCCGGTGAGGGCCAATTTATTCGCTACCTCTTTTGCGAGGCTTATCGTCACTATACAGGTTCGCAGCGAAAATCGGGACCCGCAAGCCGCCACTTGACAGACAGGCCGGGGGTCTGTTCGCTATCGTTGCGGGTTCCGAGCCCGCACCCCCGTCAACTTGTTCCGAAAGCCGCGGCTACGACCAAGGTCGTAAGCCGCTATCCGCCGTAGCGGCTCAGCCGTTCCAGATCGAGCACCGTGATGCCGCCGTGCTCGACCCGGAGGAGCCCCTCGCCTTCCAGCACCTTCAGGTTCTTGTTCACGATCTGCCGCGACAGGCCGGAGAGTTCGCCGATCTCTTCCTGCGTGATGTCGATGTGCGGCCCGAGCCGCGGATAGAGCACGGGGTTGAACAGCCAGGCGATGTTGCGCGCGAGCCGTCCCGGCGCGTCGAGCAGCCGGTGATATTCAGCGAGCGCGATGAAGTGCCCGAGCCGCTCGTTGATCTGCCGCACGAGGAAGCGGTTGAAGCCGACGCTGTTCTCGAACAGCCAATGGAACGTGGCCGCGTTCATCATCGCGATCTCCGAGTCGCGCAGCGCCATCACGTCGTAGCGGCGCGGTTCCCGCTTCAGCACCGTGCCTTCGCCGAACCAGCCGCCGGGCGGCACGCCGATGAAAGCGGTCGCCTTTCCCGAGCTCGAGATGAGTCCGATCTTCGCAAGCCCGCTGACGACGCCGGTCCAGTGCTCGAGCCGGTCGCCGACATGGCAGACATAGGTGCGCTTCGGGTATGCCTTGACGGTCATCCCCTTCCGCGCGCGCTCAAGCTCATCTTCCTTCAGGTCGCGCGCCCAATCGGCGAAGCTCTGCAATTGTTCGGCCGGGATCACGTATCCTGTCCGCCAGCGTTGGATGATTGGCTTCCTGCGAGTATCGCCCGCCGCGACCGCCGCACAAGCGGCATGACGGTCCTACTCGGCGGCAGCGGGAATGCGCACCTCGCGGCCTGCTGCCGCCCCGGCGCGGAATTGCGCGAGCAATTCGGCCTCCTCAGCTCTGGCTGCTGCCAAATGCCGCTCCTTCACCGGGCCGAAACCCCGGATCTTCTCGGGGATCGACGCGATCGCCACGGCCAGCGCGTGGTTCTCCGGCTTCAGCGCCGCGGTCAGTTCCTCGACGAGCACCCCGTACTCCGCGATGAGTGCACGCTCCCGCTTCCGCTCCGCGGACCAGCCGAACGGGTCAAGCGCCGTGCCGCGCAGGAACCTGAGCTTCGCGAGCGCCCGGAATCCGCTCATCATCCACGGGCCGAAGCTGATCTTCTTCGGCCGGCCGGTCGCGGGGTCCATGCGCGCGAGCAAGGGCGGTGCGAGATGGAATTCGAGCCGCAGATCGCCATCGAACGAAGCGGCCACCTGCTTCGCGAACGAGCCGTCAGTGTAGAGCCGCGCCACCTCGTACTCGTCCTTGTAGGCCATCAGCTTGAAGAGATAACGCGCGACCGCCTCCGTCAGCGCATGATCTGCGGCCATGCGCGACTCGGCCGCGCGCACGCGCTCGACGGTCGCGCGATAGCGCGCCGCATAGCGCGCATTCTGATAGGCGGTGAGGAATTCCGCCCGCCGCGCAATCATTTCTTCGAGCGACGTGGAGAACCGGCGTGCATCGGTCGAGACCTCTTCCGGACGCGCGAGTGCCGCGACCGCATCGAGATCGACGGCGGCGCGGCGGCCCCAGGTGAACGCCGCCTTGTTCAGTTCCACCGCCTCGCCGTTCAGCTCGATCGCGCGCAGGATCGCTTCCGCCGAGATCGGCAGCCCGCCGAGCTGATAGGCGAAGCCGACGAGAAAGACGTTCTGCGCAAGCGAGACGCCGAACAGCGCCGTCGCGAGCCGCGATGCATCGACGAACCGCACACGCTCCCGGCCCGCCGCCTGCACGATCGCGCGCTTGATGCGTTCGGTCGGCAGCGAATAATCGGCGTTGCGCGTGAACGCGCCCGGCAGTGTCTCGTGCGTGTTGATGACGACGGTGGTGGCGCCGGGCTTAACTGCGGCCAGCACCTTCTTGCCGCCGGCGACGACGATATCCCCGCCGAGGATGAGGTCGGCCCCGCGCGCCGGCACGCGGATCGCGTGGATGTCCTCGGGCTTCTCGGCGATGCGGATGTGCGACAGCACTGCCCCGCCCTTTTGCGCCAGCCCCGCCATATCGACGATACCGCAGGCTTTGCCTTCGAGGTTCGCCGCCATGCCGATCAGCGCGCCGATCGTCACCACACCGGTTCCGCCGATGCCCGTGACCACGATCCCGAAATTGTGATCGATCGCCGGCAGCGCCGGCTCCGGCAGCGCGGCCCATTGCTCCGGCAGCATCGCCGGCGCCGGATGCTTCAGCTTCGCGCCGTGCACAGTGACGAGCGCCGGACAGAAGCCTTTCAGGCAGGAATAGTCCTTGTTGCAGGCGGACTGATCGATCTCGCGCTTGCGGCCCCACTCGGTTTCCAGCGGCTGGATCGCCACGCAGTTCGACTGCACGCCGCAATCGCCGCAGCCCTCGCAGACAAGCTCGTTGATGAGGATGCGCTTGTCGGGATCAGGGAACGCGCCACGCTTCCTCCGCCGCCGCTTCTCCGCCGCACAGGTCTGATCGTAGATCAGCACGGTGACGCCGGGGATTTCCGCGAGCGACCGCTGCACCGTGTCGAGTTCTTCGCGGTGATGGATCGTGACGCCGTTCGGCCACTCCGTTCCCTTCGGATACTTCCACGGCTCGTCGGTGACGACGGCGATCTTCTTCGCGCCCTCGGCGGCCACCTGGCGAGCGATCGTCGGTACGTCGAGCCCGCCGTCGTTCTTCTGCCCGCCGGTCATGGCAACGGCATCGTTGAACAGGATCTTGTAGGTCATGCTCGTGCCGGATGCGATCGCGGCGCGAAGGGCGAGATAGCCCGAGTGGTTGTAGGTGCCGTCGCCGAGATTCTGAAAGACGTGGCCGCGCTTGGAGAACGGCGCCTCGCCGATCCAGTTCGCGCCTTCGCCGCCCATCTGCGTGAAGCCGAGCGTGTTGCGGTCCATGAACTGGACCATGTAGTGGCAGCCGATGCCGGCGTACGCCCGCATGCCTTCCGGCACCACCGTCGATGTGTTGTGCGGGCAGCCCGCGCAGAAATAGGGATCGCGCGTAGCGATGTTCGGCGTCTCGGCCGCGACCCGCTGTGCTTCCTTTAAGTAAGCGACGTGCTTCGCCAGCTCCTCGTTGTGTCCGTATTTCAGGAGCCGGTCGCCGATGCAGATGGCGATATCGTTCGGATCGAGCGCGCCCTTGATCGGGAAGAGCCAGTTGCCCTGCTCGTCCTTCTTGCCGATGCAGACCGGCTGGTTTGCCGTGCCGTAAAGCTCCTCGCGCACCTGCACCTCGATGAGCGAGCGCTTCTCCTCCACGACGATGATGAGATCGAGCCCCTTGGCGAACTCGGCAAGCTCCAGCCGCGACAGCGGATAGGGGCAGGCGACCTTGAACAGCCGGATACCGAGCTCGTTGCACTTCACCTCGTCGATGCCGAGCTCGTCGAGCGCCTGCCGCACGTCGAGATAGGACTTGCCGACGGTCGCAATCCCGATCTTCGGCGTGCGCCCGCCCGAGGTGACCCACTTGTTCAGCTTGTTCGCGCGCACGAAGGCGAGCATGGCGTCGCGCTTGTAGTCGTGCAGCCGCGCTTCCTGGCCCAAAATTGTATCGACGAGGCGGATATTGAGCCCGCCATCCGGCATCCGGAAATCAGAGGGCAATTCGATCTTCACCCGGTCGAGGCTGCCATCAATGACGGCGGTCGATTCCACCGTCTCGTGCACGCACTTGAGCGCGACCCACGAGCCGCAGAAGCGGGACATCGCCCAGCCATAGAGGCCGTAGTCGAGGATCTCCTGCACGCCCGCCGGATTGAGGATCGGAATGACGAGATCGACGAAATTGAACTCGGTCTGGTGCGCGGTGGTGGACGATTCCGCCGTGTGGTCGTCGCCCATCAGTGCGAGCACGCCGCCATGCCTCGACGTGCCGGCGAGATTGGCGTGGCGGAAGACGTCGCCGGTGCGGTCGACGCCCGGCCCCTTGCCGTACCAGATGCCGAACACGCCATCGAACTTGCCTTCGCCGCGCAGCTCCGCCTGTTGCGTGCCCCAGAGCGCCGTCGCCGCGAGGTCCTCGTTCAGGCCCGCCTGAAAGACGACGTCGTGCTGGTCGAGGAAGCGCTTCGCCCGCATGAACTGCTGGTCGAGGCCGCCGAGCGGCGAGCCGCGATAGCCGGAGACATAACCTGCCGTGTTGAGGCCCGCCCGCCGGTCGCGCTCTTTCTGCATCATGCAGAGGCGGATCAGCGCCTGATAGCCGGTGACGAAGACCGGGCTCTTCTCGAGATCATATTTGTCGTCGAGGGTGACGGGTTTCAGCGTCATCGCCTTCTCCGCCGCGGCGGCACTTTTTGCCCGCGCCGTCATTAGATAGGGACGGACTCACTCAATGCACCGTTACGGGAAAAGTCGCACAGGGTTTGCCCGCGCGCAATTTCGTTTCGCGGGCAACTGCTGACGAAAAATTGCACGGCCAAAGCCTTTTCCGCATTTTGGCGCAACGCAGCAAGAATGCCTAACTTTATCGGGAGGCTCCACGGCGATTCGCCTTTCCGCAGCCGCGGAGACCAAACCTCACAGCCGGAGCATCCGCATGAGTGCCGCCAGAGTGAACGTGCGTTACATGGTCGACGACGTCGACGCGGCCATCGCCTTCTACACATTGCATCTCGGCTTCGCGCTTCTCTCCAGCGCCGCACCGGCCTTCGCCGACGTGACCCGCAGAGACCTGCGGCTGCTCCTCAGCGGCGCGACAAGCTCCGCCGGGCGGCCCATGCCCGACGGGCGCAAACCGGAGCCCGGCGGCTGGAACCGATTCCAGCTCGTGGTTGATGACCTGGCTGCAGAGGTGGAACGCCTTCGCGCGGCCGGCCTGAAGTTCCGCAACGAGATCGTGACCGGCCCCGGCGGCTCGCAGATCCTGCTGGAAGACCCGTCTGGCAATCTGATCGAGCTCTTTCAGCCGCGGAAATGATATAGGCGGCCCGCCCCGGAAGCAGGGCGACAGAAAACAACGGGAGAAGAAAATGTCGATTGCTGCGTTCGATCCGATATCCGCCCTCTTCGGCGGCGCTTTGATCGGCGTCGCCGCTACGCTGCTGCTGTTCCTGAACGGCCGCATCGCCGGCATCAGCGGCATCTTCGGGGACTTCCTCGACGCGAGCGCCGCCGAGCGCGGCTGGCGGCTCGCGTTCCTGGCCGGACTGATCGCAGCACCGCTGCTCCTCGCGGCGGCAGGTCAGGCCATGCCGAACCCGACGATGCCCGCAAGCTGGGCCGTCATCATCGGCGCGGGCTTGCTCGTCGGCGTCGGCACGCGGCTCGCCGGCGGCTGCACGTCGGGTCACGGCATCTGCGGCCTCGCCCGCTTCTCGCCCCGCTCGATCGTCGCCACCGGCGTGTTCATGGCGACCGCCGTCATCGTCGTCGCCATCGTGCGGCACGGACTGGGAGCCTGAGCAATGGGCATGATCCTCGGCGGCCTCGTCTCCGGCCTGATCTTCGGCATCGGCCTGGTTGTCTCCGGCATGACGCAGCCGGAGAAGGTGCTCGGCTTCCTCGACCTCTTCGGCACCTGGGATCCGACGCTCGCCTTCGTCATGGCCGGCGCGCTGCTCGTCGCCGCACCGGGATTCTATTTCGTGCACGGACGAGGACGCCCGATCGTCGCCGCGCATTTCCGCTGGCCGACGCGGAACGACGTCGACCGCCCGCTCGTCGTCGGCTCCGCGCTGTTCGGCGTCGGCTGGGGACTGGTCGGCCTCTGCCCCGGCCCCGCGATCGCCAACGTCGCGACCGGCATGCCGCAGGTCATCGCCTTCGTCGTGGCGATGGGCGCCGGCATGGTCGGGCTCGATCTCTGGCGCCGCCGCGAAGCGATCGGCCACGAGGCGCGCGACGCGGCCTAGCCGGCACCCCCCAGAAGAAGCCCGCCGTCGGCAACGATGGCAGTCCCGGTGATGTAGCTGCCGGCGGCCGACGCCAGCAGCAGGAAGGCGCCGTCGAGATCGCCTTCCTCGCCGAAGCGGCCCATCGGGATCTGGCGCGTCAGTTTTGCGCCCTCGCCGGTCAGGTAGTCCTGGTTGATCTCGGTGACGAACCAGCCGGGGGCGATCGCGTTCACGCGAATGCCCTTGAAGGCGAGCTCGAGCGCGAGCGCCTTGGTGAGCTGGACGACCCCCGCCTTGGCGACGGAATAGGCGATCGTGCCCTTGGACACACCGAAGCCGGCGATCGACGCGGTATTGACGATCGTGCCCGTCTTCTTCGCGGCGAGCAGGCGCCGCGCCGCCTCCTGCGCGGTGAAGAACACCGCATCGAGATCGATGGCGAGCACCCGCCGCCATTCCGCTTCGGAGAGCTCGACCGCGCGGTTCGAGTGCGCGACGCCGGCATTGTTGACGAGGAGCGTCACCGTGCCGAACGCCTGTTCCGCCGCATCGAACGCCCGGCCGATGGCCGCGCGGTCGGTGACGTCCGCTTCGGCCACGGCGGCGCGGCCGCCCGCTTTCTCGATCTTCCCGGCAAGCGCCTGCAGCCGGTCGGCGCGCCGCGCCACCAGCACGACGGCCGCACCGTTGGCGGCGGCCACTTCCGCGAAGCGTGCGCCGAGCCCGCTCGAAGCGCCGGTCACGAGCGCCACCTGCCCGTCGAGCCTGAATAGTTTTCCTGCGTCCATGTTCACCCCTATCCGTACAGAAGCCGCGGCAGCCAGGTCGCGAGCCCCGGAAAGAACCACAGGACGAGGAGCCCCGACAACTGCAAGAGCACGAACGGCACCGCCCCGCGATAGATGTCCCCGGTAGCGATTTCCGGCGGGGCCGCCCCCCGGAGGTAAAAGAGCGTCGCCCCCACCGGCGGCGTCAGGAACGAGGTCTGCAGGTTCACCGCGATCATCACCCCGAGCCAGACCGGATCGACCCCCTCCATGCGCAAGAGCACCGGTCCCGCCACCGGCACGACGATGAAGATGATCTCGAGGAATTCGAGATGGAAGCCGAGCACGAAGATCGCCGCCATCACCACCGCGACCGCCGTGAAGGTGCCGCCCGGCAGCGACGACAGTAGCCGGTGCACCGTGTCGTTGCCGCCGAAGCCCCAGAACACCAGGCTGAACAGCGTCGCGCCGATGAGGATGAGAAAGATCATGCTGGTGATCTGCACGGCGGTGCCGAGCGCCGCCAGCAGCACATCCCAAAGATCGCGCCGGTTCGCGCGCCCGGCGAGCCGCAGGAAGGCCAGCAGCATTGCGCCGACGGCACCGACGGCGGCAGCCTCCGTCGGCGTCGCAATGCCGCCGAGGATGGAGCCGAGCACCGCGACGATCAGCGCAAGCGGCGCAAGGAGCGCGCGCACGGCCTCACCGAGGCCGAGCGGCGCAAGCGCAGCAAGCGGCGGCGAGCGCTCGGGCGCCACGAACGCCACCGCTGCTTGGTAAAGGAGATAGAGGCCCGCGAGCATCAGGCCGGGAAACAGCGCACCCGCGAACAGGTCGCCAACCGTGACCGTCTCCGGCGCGAGCACACCCTCGGCGAGCTGCGCCTGCTGATAGGCATTGGCGAGCTGGTCGCCGAGCACCACGAGCACCGTGGCAGGCGGAATGATCTGCGTCAGCGTCGCCGCCGCCGCCACCGAGCCGCAGGCGAGGCGCTTGTCGTAGCCCGCACGCAGCATCACCGGCAGCGCGATCAGGCCCATGGTGACGGCCGTCGCGCCGATGACGCCGGTGGAGGCGGCGAGCAGTGCGCCCACGATCGTCACCGAATAGCCGAGCCCGCCGGGGATGCGGCCGAACATCCGCCCGAGCGCCTGCAGAAGGTCCTCCGCCACCTTCGAGCGCTCGAGCATCGCGCCCATGAAGACGAAGAGCGGAATCGCGATCAGCACCTCGTTCGTCATCACGCCGTAGATGCGCTGCGGCAGCGCCTGCATGAGCGAGAAGTCGAACGCGCCGAGGAGATGCCCGAGGAACGCGAACAGGAGCGCGGTCCCGCCGAGCGCGAACGCCACCGGATAGCCGGTGAGCAGCAGGCCGATCACGGCCACGAACATGACGAGGTCGAGCGTCTCGGCGAGCGCCACGAGCTAGCGTCCCGCGTCCGGCGCGCGCAGCGCGCCCGCGGCGCGGACGATCTCCGCCACGCCCTGCAGGATCAGGAGAGCTGCGAAAAGCGGAATCGCCGTCTTCAGGAGAAAGACCAGCGGCAGGCCCGAGGTTTCCTGCGAGCCTTCGAGGATCGCCCAGGACCGCGCCACATAGGGGATGGAGGTCCAGAGGATCAGTCCCACCATCGGGAACAGCAGGAACAGCGTGCCGAGAAGATCGACGAGCGCGCGGCCCCGCAGCCCCGCGTCGCGATAGAAGACATCGACGCGCACATGCGCGTCCGCCTTCAGCGTCCAGGCCGCAGCAAGGAGAAAGGCAAAGGCATGGGCATAGACGACCGACTCCTGCAGCCGGATCGAGCCCGTGCCGAACACGTAGCGCAGCAGCACCACCGCGAACTGGATGAGGACGACGGCGAGCACGAGCCAGGCGGCGGCGCGGCCGATCGCGGTGGAGAGGCGGTCGATGCGATCGGCGAGGCGGAGCATGGCCGGGTTATAGCCCACGCCCCTTACGTCGTCCCGGCCAAGCGCCGCGAAGCGGCGCGCGAGCCGGGACCGTCATCAGGGAATCGCAAGACGGTCCCGGGTCTCGGCAGGCTGGCGCCTGCCTCGCCCGGGACGACGATTCTGTTCAGACCGGAAACATCCGCTCCGAGGCCATGAGCCCCGTGAACAGCAGCACGCCGACCGCGATGACCGCGAGCGCGGCGGCAAATTCCAGCCCGCGCACCGTGATCATGCCCGCACCGCTGCCGCCCGCGGCGAGGCGCGCGGCAAAGTTCTTCGTCACCACCGCAAGGATGGCGATGACCGCGACGGTGATCGCAGTGCCCGCGGCCATGGCGAACGTCGACGCCACGCCGACGAGAAAGATTCCCTGCGACAGCGCGAACGCCAGCACCAGGATCGCGCCCGAGCACGGCCGGATGCCGACCGCGAGCACCGCCGCGAGTCCGCGCTTGAGCCAGCCGCGGCCTTTCAGGTCCTCGAGCTCCGGCCCGTGCGCATGGCCACAGTGCTCGTGGTCGTGATCGTGCGCATGGTGCGCATGATGGTCATGGTGCTGATGCGTTTCTTCGTGCGCCGGCTTGCCGGTCCGCCACGCCGTGAATGCCGCGACAAGCGCCCTTCCCTTGCGCCACGCCAGCAGCAGCCCGAACGCGACGATGAGCGTGTAGGCGCCGATCTCGAGCCACCGCACCGTCTCGCCCATCGCCCGCGCCGTCGCGCCGAGCGCGAGCGCGGCGACGCCGACGAGCGCGATGGCGCTGAGCGCCTGCACCAGCGCCGCCGCCGCCGAGAGCGCAATCCCGCGCGGGATCGTCGCCCCGTCCGCGACGAGATAGGCGGAGATCACCGCCTTGCCGTGCCCTGGACCGGCGGCGTGGAACACGCCATAGAGGAACGAGAGCCAGAACAGCCCATAAGCCGCGCGGCCGTCCGCCTTCGCTTCGCGGATCGCCGCCGACAGGGCGCGGAAGAACTTCGCCTGCTCCGCGAGGATCCAGCCGGCAAAGCCCGACGGCGGCGCTGCCGCCGGCTTCGCGCCGAACGGCGCGCCCTGCGCCCAAGCACCCTGCGTCCAAGCGTCCGCCGCCAAGGCCGCGCAGAGAACGGCGATCAGGACAAACGTGAGGGCGGTCGCGCCCGTTCGCCAGCGGCCCCGCAAGCGCGCCTCACTTGCAGCGCAGCGTGACGCGGCTCGCGAACTGCGACCCGAACTGGCTCGACGCGGTCAGGTTGTTGAAGAACGATTCGGAGAGATTGTTCGAGGCGACCGAAGGCTCCTGCGACCCCTTCACTTCGGCCGTGCAGCCGGTCGGCGCATTGGCGAGCGCCACCGGCTCCTCCTTCGCGAACGAAAAATCGACGAACCAGGTCGGGTCGAACACGTCGACCGTCATCTCGCCCTTCGCGGGCTTGCTCGTCACCGGCAAGGTGAAGTGCAATGTGAGCACGTTGTCCTTGTCGGCTTCCAGCCAATAGTCCTTCGGCTCGCCGAACGTGACGTCCTTGCCGCCGCTCTTGCCGACGCTGAAGTAGCCGAACTCCTTGAGCGACTCGACGTTGGTCTGCGCGAGCTCCGCGAGTTCCTCCTTGGTGAGCTTGCCGTCCTTGTCGCCGTCGAGCCCCTGCGTCGCAAACGCCGAGAACATCTCGTCGAAGGTCCAGCGATGGCGGATCGCCTCGACCGTGCCGTCGGCCGAGAACACGAGTTCGCTCTTCACCGTGACCCATACATGCGGGTGCGCGTTCGCCGCCGCCGTCGCAAGCAGCAGGGCGGCCGCGCCCGCGAGAGCTGTCCGAAACGGGGCGAAGGTCATGGCGGTCTCCTCGCCGGCCAGTCAGGCCATCCGATTCCGGCCAAACCGCGGCGCTTATTCCTGCACGATCACCGGGGCGCCGATATGCACCCGTTCGAACAGGTCGACAATGTCCACATTATGCATCCGGAAACAGCCGCTCGATGCCGCACTGCCGATCGAGCCCGGCGCATTGGTGCCGTGGATGCGATATTCGCCCCAGCCGAGATAGATCGCCCGCGGCCCCAGCGGGTTGCGCGGCCCGGGGCCCATGGACACCGGCAGGCGCGGGTCCTCGCGCCGCATCCGGGCGGTCGGCCGCCAGACCGGGTTTTCCTGCTTCGAGCTGACCCATAGTTCCCCGGTCCACTGGAAGCGGGGCTGGCCCACCGCAATCGGGTACCGCACCGCCTGCCCGTCGCCCAGCACATAATAGAGACGGCGCTCCGCTGTCCGGACGATCACGGTCCCGCGGGTAAAATCCTGCTCGAACCCGACGATTTCACCGTTCGATTTCGGCTTTGCACCCACCGCGAGCGCCTCGCCGGCGGCCAGGACCGAGATAGAGAAGAGGACGGCAGCTACGCTGAAACCGAAACGCATGGGATACCCAACCCGAACCCGACAAATACCGATACATCACGTATCGATACATAGTGAGACACGGGCCGCCCATCCGGCAATTCACGGATAAGCGCGCCGCTGCTTTCCGATCCGCGCGCGCTGAATGGACGGTGAAGGGCGTCAGACGGCGACCGCGCCGCCGTCGCTGCGGGGGTCGTGCGCCGCTTCCAGGGTCCCGTCCCGGTGCAGGACCACCGCGCCCGCATGCCCCATCACTTCGCTGTGGGTCTCGGCCAGCACCTGCACATCATGGCCGGCCTGCCGCAGCCGGCCGGCGACCTCGTCGCGGAATCCGGCTTCGAGGCGGAGATTGGTGACGCTCGACCCCCAGGTGCGGCCGAGGATCCAGCGCGGCCGGTCGATCGCCTCCCCGAGCGGCACGCCGAAGTCGACGTGGCGGGTGAAGAGCGCGGCCTGCGTCTGCGGCTGCCCTTCGCCACCCATCGTGCCGTAAGCCATCGTCCGGCCGTCGCCGCGCTCGGCGAGCGCGGGACTGAGCGTGTGCGGCGGCCGCCGCCCCGGCTCCAGCGCATTGAGCGCGCCGGGCATGAGCGAGAAGCTGCAGCCGCGGTTCTGCATGACGACGCCCGTCTTCGGCAGCACGCAGCCAGATCCGAACTCGAAATAGAGCGACTGGATGTAGGAGACGGCGAGCCCCGACCGGTCGGCCGCGCCGAGCCAGACCGTGTCGCCCTTGCCGGCGGGCTCGGGCCAGGGCGCCGCGCACTGCATGTCGATCGCCCCTGCCTCGCCGTTGAGCGCGTCGGGCGTCAGGAAGTCGAGCGGGTCGCGCGGAAGGCGCTCGAAGTCGGTCACCACCCGGTCGCGGATGCGGAACGCCCGCTTGGTCGCCTCGACGATCGCGTGCACGTGCTCGTAGCTCTCGGCTTCGCGCACTCCCAGCCGCTCGAAAATGCCGAGGATCAGCAGCGACACGAGGCCCGGCGTCGGCGGCGGCGAGTTGTAGAGGATGCCGCCCCGGTCCGGCAGCACCAGCGGCGTGCGCCGCACGGCGCGGTAGCGCTCGAGGTCGGCGCGCACGACCGGGCTGCCGATCCGCTCGAGGTCGGCGGCGATCTCCCGCCCGATGTCGCCGCGATAGAAGTCGTCGAGCCCGGCGCGGGCGAGATGCTCGAAGGTGTCGGCAAGCTTGCCCGCCGGAAGCTTCTCGCCGAGCTTCGGCGCCTTGCCGCCGGGAAGGAACGTCTCCGCAAAACCCGGCGCCTCGATCGAAGCACCCCGCTCGGTCGTGAAGCGCCAGGCAAGCGACTTCGACACCGGATAGCCGGCGCGCGCGCGCGCGATCGCCGGTTCTAGCAGCCGCGCCAGCGGCATCCGGCCGCCGTTCGCCTTCGCCGCCTCCAGCGCGAGCACCCAGCCGCCGACGGCGCCCGGTACGGTTAACGCGGCGAGCGGCCCGCGCTCGGGGACCCGCTCCAGTCCCTGCTCGCGATAGAACGCCCGCGTCGCGCGCGCGCCGGCAAAGCCGCAGGCTTCGATGTAGCGGACCCGCCCCGACGGCTCGCGCAGCACCCAGAACCCGTCGCCGCCGATGTGGTTCATGTGCGGATAGGCGGCGACGATCGTCGATGCGGCGGCGACCGCCGCCTCAATCGCATTTCCGCCTTCTTTCAGCACCTCTCCGCCGGCCTCGGCCGCCGCGAGGTGCGGCGCCGCCACCACCCCGCGCTGCGACCGAATGCTCTCGTGAGCCATGCAAACCCCTCTCGAAAAGCTTCCGGCGGCTGGAGGCGGGCGATCGGCTTGCTTGCGCCGACGATTGACGCCAGATTGCACGCCATTCTAGGCCGGCGTGGCGCGAACGCGAGCCGCCGGCCCGCGACAGGGAGCAGCAGGCGATGGACGCAACGAGGCGCAAACCGGGCCGGATCAACTGGACGAACCTGATCACGGTCGGCTCCGCTGCAATTCTGATCGGCGCGATGATCGTCGGCCTCGGTGTCGCCACGGGTTGGGCCGTCGCCGGCATCCTCGGCCTCGGCGACATAGGCGCGACGATCCTCGAAGTGCTCTTCACCGCCGTCGCGCTCGTCGGGCTCGTCGCCTTCTGGCGCTCGGCGACGCGCGTCGAGCCGATCATCGAGCGCTGAGCGCTCCGCGCGCGCCGAAAAAATTTCTTAACGAACGATTCAGTTCTCGCGCGACGAGCGCGGCGCGAAATTTTTTGCGCACGCGTTCGATTTTTTCTTGCAACCAGGTGCGAAAGAGCATATCTGCCGAATTGCCCAATTTCGCACGTGCCTGTGGTCGCGTGCCGGTCGGCAGAAACCCGGACAAGAGGCCGGAAAGCTGTCGGGGCAGACCGGTAGCCGGAGCAACCGGCGAACCCCGCTCTCCGCGAGGGACGCGACTTAAAGCAACGACGTAGCGGGCCTTATTGGTCTCTACCGGCTGATGGAAGAGCCGGGGGTTACTGAAGAGGCACTACTCTTGCCGGGCGTGCGGTGCGGGGACCTCCCCAATCCAAGCAACGGCGCAAACGAAGGCCGGCATTGGCCGGCAAAGCGGGCGAAGGAAGCTCGCCACGGGAGAAGCGCGCAGGCGCGATCCGTTGGCAACCGGAGCCCCGGGCTTGGAATGAGAAGGAGACGTTCGAAGTGACCGACCGCATCCGCAAGTTTCTCCGCCGGCGCCGCGAGGACGGGCCCTGCCTGGTCGTCGACCTCGAGGTGATCCGCGACAACTACCTCGCCTTCGCCAAGTCGCTGCCTGACACGCGCGTTTACTATGCCGTGAAGGCAAACCCGGCGCCCGAGATCCTGAAGCTTTTGGCCGACCTCGGCTCCTCCTTCGACACCGCGTCGATCGGAGAGATCGAGCTCGTGCTCGCCGCCGGTGCGACCGCCGACCGCATCTCCTTCGGCAACACCATCAAGAAGGAGAAGGACGTCGCGCGCGCCTACGAACTCGGCGTGCGCCTGTTCGCGGCCGATTCCGAGGCCGAGGTCGAGAAGATCGGCCGCGCGGCCCCCGGCTCCAAGGTCTTCTGCCGCATCCTCTGCGACGGCTCCGGCGCCGAGTGGCCGCTGTCCCGCAAGTTCGGCTGCGCGCCCGAGATGGCGCCGCGGGTGCTCGAGCACGCCCACCGTCTGGGCCTCGTCGCCTACGGCATCTCCTTCCATGTCGGCTCGCAGCAGAACGACGTGAAGGCCTGGGACAAGGCGCTCGCCTCCGCGTCCGCGATCTTCCGCGACATGTCGGAGCGCGGCATCAATCTCGCCATGGTCAACCTCGGCGGCGGCTTCCCCGCGCGCCTGCGCCCGAACGTGCCCAAGGTGCAGGACTATGGCCGCGCCATCTTCCGGGCGCTGCGCAAGCACTTCGGCAACCGCATCCCGGAGACCATCATCGAGCCGGGCCGCGGCATGGTGGGTGACGCCGGCATCATCGAGGCGGAAGTCGTCCTGATCTCGAAGAAGTCGGACGACGACAATGTCCGCTGGGTCTATCTCGACATCGGCAAGTTCGGCGGCCTCGCCGAGACGATGGAGGAGGCGATCCGCTACCCGATCCGCACGCCGAAGGACGGCGACAAGACCGCGCCCTGCATCATCGCGGGGCCGACCTGCGATTCGGCGGACGTCCTCTACGAGAAGACGCCCTACCCGCTGCCCGTGTCGCTCGAGATCGGCGACAAGGTGCTGATCGAGGCGACCGGCGCCTACACGACGACCTACTCGTCGGTGGCTTTCAACGGCTTCCCGCCGCTGAAGTCCTATGTGATCTGACCACGATCGGCGCCGAATTCCGCATCCGACCCCCGGCGCCCCGCGCCGGGGTCTTTTCGTTTCATGGTCCAGCGACCATCGCTGCTCGATTGCGGCGGACGAAGATTGACGCGGCCTGCAATAGCATGGCCTTTGTAGGCTGAGTTCCATCGAGTGAAGGAGATTCGCGCGGCTTCGCGCACAGACTGGAGGTGCAGATCATGGCCGATTGGCCGGTTTACGCGAAAATCGACGGCCCGATCGTTCTGGTGGGCTTCGGTTCAATCGGCAAGGGCGTGCTGCCTTTGATCGAGCGACATTTCACCTACGACAAGTCGAAGTTCGTCGTCATCGACCCCTCGGACAAGGATCGCCATCTGCTCGACGAGCGGGGCATCCGCTTTATCAAGGAAGCGCTCGTCCGCGACAATTACCGGCAGATCATGGAGCCGTTGCTCAAGGCCGGTCCCGGCCGCGGCTTCTGCGTCAACGTCTCCGTCGACGTCGACTCGATCGCCATGATGGAGCTGTGCCGCGAGATCGGCGCGCTCTATGTCGACACCGTGATTGAGCCCTGGAAGGGCTTCTATTTCGACGAGAAGATGCCGACCGCGCAGCGCACCAACTACGCGCTGCGCGAGCTGCTGCTCGCCGCCCGCAACAGGAAGCCGGGCGGCCCCACCGCCGTCTCCTGCTGCGGCGCCAATCCCGGCATGGTCTCCTGGTTCGTAAAGCAGGCGCTGCTGAACCTTTCCAGCGACCTCGGCCTCGAATTCGAGGAACCGAAGACCCGCGAGGAGTGGGCCCGCCTGATGATGCAGGCGGGCGTCAAGGGCATCCATATCGCCGAGCGCGACACCCAGCGCTCGAAGAACCCGAAGCCCATGAACGTCTTCGTCAACACGTGGTCGGTGGACGGCTTCGTCTCCGAGGGCCTGCAGCCCGCCGAGCTCGGCTGGGGCACCCACGAGAAATGGATGCCGCCGAACGGCCATACCTACGAAAAGGGCACCCAGGCGGCAATCTTCCTGATGCAGCCGGGCGCCAACACGCGCGTGCGCTCCTGGTGCCCGACGCCGGGCGCGCAATACGGCTTCCTCGTCACCCACAACGAGGCGATCTCGATCGCCGACTTCTTCACGGTGCGGGATGGCGGCAAGGCAGCCTATCGGCCGACCGTCCACTATGCCTATCACCCGCCCAACGACGCCGTACTGTCGCTGCACGAGATGTTCGGCAATGGCGGACACGCGCAGCCGGTCTGGCACATCCTCGACGAGACCGAGATCGTCGACGGCACGGACGAGCTGGGCGTCCTGCTCTACGGCCACAAGCTGAACGCCTACTGGTACGGCTCGCAGCTTTCCATCGAGGAGACCCGGGCGATCGCGCCCTATCAGAACGCGACGGGTCTGCAGGTGACCTCGGCCGTGCTCGCCGGCATGGTGTGGGCGCTGGAGAATCCGAATGCCGGGATCGTCGAGGCGGACGAGGTGGACTTCCGCCGCTGCCTGCAGGTGCAGCTCCCCTATCTCGGGCCGGTCGTCGGCGTCTATACCGACTGGACGCCGGTCACGGGCCGCGGGGCGCTGTTCCCCGAGGACATGGATCCCTCCGACGCCTGGCAGTTCAAGAACGTGCTGGTGCGCTGACGATCAGTCGCCTCATGGTTCGAGACGCGCCGCTTCGCGGCGCGCTTCACCATGAGGCGAAGCGTGTTGCCGAAAACAAATCGCCCTCATGCTGAGGAGCCCGCCGGACCCCGGCGAAAGCCGGGGGCAGGCGGGCGTCTCGAAGCATGAGGGTGATTTGCTCAACTCATCAGCGCGGCCGCGAACTGGCGCAGGTTGTGGCGCATCATGTCGATATAGGTCGGCGCCGGGCCATTCTCGCCGGACAGTGCGTCCGAATAGAGCGTGCCGCCGATCTTCGCCCCCGTCTCGCCGGCGATGCGCCTGACGAGGCGCGGATCGGACACGTTCTCCAGGAATACGGCCGGGATCTTCTGCGCCTTGATCTGCCGGATGATGCGGGCGACGTCGCGCGCCGACGCATCGGCTTCCGTCGAGACCCCCTGTGGTGAAACAAACTGGATGCCGTAGGCCGCCTGAAAATAGGCGAGCGCATCGTGCGAGGTAATCACCTTGCGCCGGGCCGGCGGGATGCCGGCGACCGCCGTGCGGATTTCCTGGTCGAGCGCGTCGAGCTTGCCGAGATAGGCGGCGGCATTCGCTTCATAGGCACCCTTCCCGTCCGGATCGGCCTTGATCAGTGCGTCGCGGATATTGGCGACATAGATTTTCGCGTTCGGCACCGACTGCCAGGCGTGCGGATCGACCTCGTGGTCATGTCCGTGCCCATGATCCTGCCCGCCCTCCGGGCGCAGGGCCTTGATGCCTTTGGTGGCGACGACGATCTGCGCCCTAGTGCCTGACGCCTTGACGAGGCGCTCGATCCACCCTTCGAACCCGAGCCCGTTCGTGAATACGACCTTGGCCGCGGCGACGTTCTTCGCGTCCGCGGGCGTCGCGGAATAGACGTGCGCGTCACCGTCGGCGCCGACGAGCGTCGTCAGCGCGATCCGCTCGCCGCCGACGTTCTTCACGAAATCCGCAAGGATGGAGAAGGTCGCCACCACCGGCAGCTTCTCCTGGGCAAAGGCCGGCGTCGCGGCAAACGCGAAAGCGGCGGCGAGGATCAGGCGGCGCGCGAACATGACAGACTCCTAGGCTTCCAGATGACGTCCCGGCACGAAGCGGCGGCGCAGGCCGCCGACCGGGCCGAGCGCCAGCGATCCCGCGTAGATCACACCCGCCACCAGGATGATGGCCGGGCCCGACGGCGCAGCGAAGTGATACGAGACGAGCAGCCCGCCGACGCCCGAAACGAACGCGAGCACGACCGACAGCACGATCATGCGCGTGAGATCGGCGGCCCAGAAGCGGGCGGCGATCGCCGGCAGCATCATGATGCCGACCGCGAGCAGCGTGCCGAGCGCATGGAACCCGCCCACGAGATTGAGCACGACGAGCGCGAGAAACACGATATGCGAGGGCGCTCCGGTGCGGCTCACCGAGCGCAGGAAGCCCGGATCGACGCATTCCAGCACGAGCGGCCGCCAGATCACCGCGAGCGCACCGAGCGTCACGGTCGCGAAGGCGGCAAGCAGGATCAGCGTCGCGTCGTCGAGCGCGAGCACCGAGCCGAACAGGATGTGCAGGAGGTCGACATTGGAGCCGCGCACCGAAACGATAAGGACGCCCAACGCGAGCGACACGAGATAGAAGGCGGCGAGCGAGGCATCTTCCTTCAACTCCGTCGCCCGCGCCACCACGCCCGCGCCGATCGCCACCGCCGAGCCCGCGAGAATGCCGCCAAGCGTCATGGCGAAAAGGTCGAAGCCCGCAATGAGGAAGCCGAGTGCGGCGCCCGGCAGGATTGCATGCTGCATGGCGTCGCCCGTCAGGCTCATGCGCCGCAGCATCAGGAACACGCCGATCGGCGCCGCGCCGAAGGAGAGCGCGAGCACGCCGACGAGCGCGCGGCGCATGAACTCGAACTCGGCGAACGGCGCGATGAAGATGTCGTAGAGGGTTTCCACGGGACGGTCCTGTTGCGGCGATCAGGCAGCGTGCTCTTCGCAGACGGCCGCGTGGTCGTCGAACGCCTCGCACATGCGCCGCGCCCGCAGGAGGTTCTCCGGCCGCAGCACCTCGCCGGTCGGCCCCCAGGCCACGGGCGAGCGCGCGAGCAGGAGCGTCTCCGGAAAGCGCTGCCGCACCACCTCGTAATCGTGCAGAACGGCAATGATCGTGCGCGCTTCCGCGTGCCAGCGCCGGATCAGATCGAGAAGATCGGCGACCGTGCCCGCGTCGAGCGAGGCGAACGGCTCGTCGAGCAGGATCAGCTTCGCGTCCTGCAGCAGGAGCCGCGCGAACAGCGCGCGCTGCATCTGCCCGCCGGAGAGCGTGCCGATCGCGCGCCCCTCGAAGCCCGGAAGGCCCACGGTCGCGATTGCGCGCTCGATCGTGTCGCGCTCCGATTTGCCGATGCGGCCGCCGAGCCCGGCGCGGCGCCACAGGCCCATCGCCACCAGGTCATAGACGGAGATCGGAAACGAGCGGTCGATTTCGGCGATCTGCGGCAGATACGCCACTTCGCTCGGCGCGACGCCGTGGTCGATCGCACCGGCGAGCGGCCGCAGCAGCCCGACGATGCCCTTCAGGAGCGTCGACTTGCCCGCCCCATTCGGGCCAACGAGCGCAAGCAACGCGCCGTCCGCCACGGCGCCATCGAGATGATGCACGGCCGGATGCCGGTCGTAGCCGAGCGTGAGATCGCGGAAGCGCAGCGCCGCGGTCATGACACGCTCCAGAGCAATGCCCAGGCGACGGCCGCCCACAACACCGCCGCGAGCCCAGCCGCGATCGCGAGCCGTTGCGCCACCGACAATCGCAGGAGCGAAGGCGGGACGACGGCGGACTGGGCCGGCGGATGCCGGTGCGTGATCGGGTCGTGCATGCAGACAAGAACCCATGCGAGGCCAGTTCGGCCTCGATCTTATGTTATATTATATCATTCAAACCCGTGACACAATATCAATTGGATCGGCGCTCGACGCGCTGGAAAACGCGCAATCCGCCGCTCGATAAAGAGGCTTAGCCGAGCGGTCCCGGCTGCAGCCGTTTCAGGTCGAAGCGGTCGACATCCTGCAGGAGCTCGATGAAGGCGCGCGCACCATGCTCGAGCGCCGCCTCGCCCTTCTCCTTCGACGCCGCCCGCGCGTCGCCCACGGCGCCCGCCGGATTCAGATCCTGCGTCATCCAGCCGAAGCCCGCCGGCCGGTCCGCACGCAGCCACTTGAATTCCTTTTCCATTGCCAGCGTCGCTGATTGGAAATCGGCGGCCTTCTCCATGCGCACGAGATCGGGCCGCAGCGCCAGCATCAGCGACGTCTCGATCGCGCCGCCATGAATGCCATGCACGCGCTCGGCCTCGCCGAAGAGCCCTTCCGGATAGCCGAACCGGCTCCAGCTTGCGGTGGCGACGAGCACGCCGAACTGCACGCGCAGCTCGCGCGCGACAAGCTCGAGCAATGCACTGTTGCCGCCGTGTGCATTGACGATCACGAGCTTGCGCACGCCCGCCCGATGCACGCGCTTGCCGATCCCAGCCCACGCGCGCAGCGCGGATTCGGCGGAGAGCGTCAGCGTGCCGGGATAGTCGAGATGCTCGTCCGACTTGCCGATCCACTGCAGCGGCAGGAACGTCACCGGCAGCGCGTCCGGCAGATGCCGCTGCACGCGCGCGAGATAACCCTCGGCGATATAGCCATCGACGCCCACCGGCAGGTGCGGGCCATGCTGCTCCACCGCCGCGACCGGGAGCACGGCGATCCAGCGCGCGGGATCGCCGGCGCGGAAATCCTCCCACGTCATCTCGATCCACTGGCGTTTCGGAAGCATGGCCGATCCGTAAAAAGCGCCGCACCCTAAGAGCAAGGCCCAACGACTGCAAGAAGTGGGCGCCGGACGCCGCCCACCGTATGGGCAGGATCCTCCATTCTTGATTAATAATCATGCGCGGACGGCGGACATTTGACCGCGCAATTGCCTTGTCTCCTGCGGCAAGGCGTGCTGATTGCGCAGCGCGGAAGGACGGCCTTTGCGCCGCGCCTCGCAGAGTTCGATTGGAGAAGCCGCCGATGCGTTTCCGCTCGCTCCGTGTTGCCGCGCTCGCGATCTTCGCCGCGGCGCTGACGCTCGCAGGTCCCGCGCACGCCCAAGACAAGGTCACGTTCGGCACTAACTGGGTCGCCGAAGCCGAGCACGGCGGCTTCTATCAGGCGGTCGCCGACGGCACCTACGCGAAGTACGGCCTCGACGTGACCATCGTCCCCGGCGGCCCGCAGATCAACAACCGCATCCTGCTCGCCGTCGGCAAGCTCGACTTCTACATGGGCGCCAACATGCTGCACGCGTTCGACGCGGTGGAGCGGAAGATTCCGACCATCGTCATCGCCGCCATGTTCCAGAAGGACCCGCAGGTCCTGCTCGCCCATCCCGATGCCGGCGTCGAGACATTCGACGACCTGAAGAAGCTGAACATCCTCGTCTCCAGCGAAGGCGTCGCCACCTATTATCAGTGGCTGAAGTCGGAGCACGGCTTCCGCGACGAGCAGGTGCGCCCCTACACCTTCAACCCACAGCCCTTCCTCGCCGACAGGAAGCTCGCCATGCAGGGCTACGTTACCTCCGAGCCCTTCGTCGTCGAGAAGCAGGGCGGCTTCAAGCCGAAGATCTTCCTCCTCGCCGACCAGGGCTTCGACACCTATTCCACCACGATCGAGACGCGCCTCGAGGTCATCGAGAAGAAAAGCGACCTCGTGCAGCGCTTCGTCGATGCCTCGATCGTCGGCTGGTACAATTATCTGTACGGCGACAATCGCAAGGCGAACGAGCTGATCAAGCACCACAATCCGGAAATGACCGACGACCTCATCGCCTTCTCTACGGAAAAGATGCGCGAATATGGCGTGGTCGATTCCGGCGACGCCGCGAAGCTCGGCATCGGCGCCCTCAGCGAGGCGCGCGTGAAGAGCTTCTTCGACAAGATGGTGAAGGCGGGCGTCGTGAAGCCGTCGGTCGACTGGCGCCGCTCCTTCACCACGCAGTTCGTCGGCAGGAAGGTCGGCCTCGACCTGCGCCCGAAGAATTAACGGTCGTCCCGGAAGCGGCGCGAAGCGCCGCTATCCGGGACCGTTCTCAGTCAGCGTCGGGACGGTCCCGGCTCTCGCTTCGCTCGGCCGGGACGACGAGATGCTATAAGCCCCGCAATGCCCGCCGCCGCAGAAGCCGCAACTTCGGACATGCCGCTCGCCGCCTTTCGCGGCGTCGGCAAGACATTCCCGAACGGCGTCACCGCCCTCGACGGGCTCGATTTCTCGGTGGAGCCCGGCGAATTCCTGAGCCTCCTCGGCCCCTCCGGCTGCGGCAAGTCCACCGCGCTGCGCCTGCTCGCCGACCTCCTCGAACCGACCGCCGGCCGGATCGACCGGCACGAATCCGCCGTCCGCAACATCGGCTTCGTCTTTCAGGAGCCGACGCTCCTGCCCTGGGCCACCGTCGCCGCCAATGTGAGCCTGCCGCTCCGCCTGCGGCCCGCGCCCGGCGTCGATAGCCGGCACCGCGTCGATGAGGCGCTCGCGCTGGTCGGCCTCGACGAGTTCCGCCACGCCTATCCGCGCGAGCTCTCCGGCGGCATGAAGATGCGCGTCTCCATCGCCCGCGCGCTCGTCACGCGGCCGCAACTTCTGCTGATGGACGAGCCGTTCGCCGCGCTCGACGAGATCACCCGCTTCAAGCTGAACGACGACCTGCTCGCGCTCTGGCGCAAGCTCGATTGCACCGTCGTCTTCGTCACCCACTCGGTGTTCGAGTCGGTCTATCTGTCGACGCGCATCCTGATGTTCACGCCGCGGCCGGGCCGCGTCGCCGCCGAGTTCAAGATCGACGCCCCGGAGCCGCGCGCCGGCCGCTTCCGCACCTCTCCGGAATACGGCGCGCAATGCCGCGAGGTCTCCGCCGCGCTCGCCCAAGTCATGAAACAAGACACGGGAGAGGGCTGATGGCGCGCCCCGCTGCCGCCGCCCGCTCCCCGGCCGAGCGCATGCTGCGCTTCCTGCTGCCGGCGCTTGCGCTCGGGCTCGCGTTCGTCGCGTGGGAGGCGATCGTCCGCATCAACGCGCTGCCGCCCTATATCCTGCCCGGGCCGATCCTCGTCTTTCAGACGCTCTTCGCCGACTGGGGCGTGTTGTCGGAATCGCTCTATGTGACGCTGCGCACCACGGCGCTCGCCCTCCTCCTCGCGACCGTCGGCGGCGTGCTGCTCGCGCTTCTCTTCGCAAGTTCCCGCCTCGTCGAGCTTTCGCTGTTTCCCTTTGCCGTCGTGCTGCAGGTGACGCCGATCATCGCCATCGCTCCGCTCCTGCTCATCTATCTCGAGCCCAACACCGCCGTCCTCGTCTGCGCCTGGATCGTCGCCTTCTTTCCGATCCTCTCCAACACGGCGCTCGGCCTCGCCTCGGTCGATCACAATCTGCGCGAGTTGTTCGCGCTCTATGGCGCGAGCCGCTGGAAGACGCTCCTGCTGCTCCGCATCCCCGCCGCCCTGCCCTATTTCCTCGGCGGCCTGCGGATCGCCGGCGGCCTGGCGCTCATCGGCGCCGTCGTCGCCGAGATCGCCGCCGGCACCGCCGGCCGCGGCTCCGGCCTCGCCTATCGCATCGTGGAATCTGGCTACCGGCTCAACATTCCCCGCATGTTCGCCGCACTCCTGTTGATTTCGCTGGCCGGGATTGCGATCTTTGCAGTGCTTTCCCTGCTGCAGCACCTTAGCTTGCGCCGCTGGCACGAAAGCGCGCTCGATCGCGAATCCTGATGTTCAGAAAGATTTTCAACGCGCCGCTCACCGATCTTCCGGCGGCGAACGATCCTCGCGCGCGCCTGATCGGCATCGGCCTCATGTGCGCGGCGCTCTTCTGCTTCGCCTGCCTCGACACGATCGCGAAATGGCTGACGCAATATCTGCCGACACTCGAGGCGGTCTGGGCCCGCTATGCGAGCCACTTCTTCCTGTCGCTGCTCGTGATCAATCCGTGGACGACGCCAGGGCTATTCGCCACGCGGCGGCTCTGGCTGCAGATCGGCCGCTCCGCGCTCCTGTTCGGCTCCACGGCCTTCAACTTCGTCGCGCTCCGCTATCTGCAGCTCGACCAGACCGCGACCATCGCCTTCACCACACCGTTCATCATCGCGCTCCTCGCCGGTCCCCTGCTCGGCGAATGGATCGGCTGGCGCCGCTGGGTTGCGATCATCGTCGGTTTCGCCGGCGTCCTGCTGATCGCGCGGCCGGGCATGGGTGGCATTCACCCGGCGGCGGTCCTCTCGGTCCTCAGCATGATCTGCTACGCCGTTTACATCATCTCCACGCGATTTCTCGCCGGCTATGATTCCACCGCCACCACCGTCTTCTATTCCGCGCTGGTTGGCTTCGTCGCGGCCTCGGTTCCACTCCCAGCGGTCTGGCAGACGCCGGAAGAGCCGCTCGTCATCGCCGGAATGGTCGCCCTGGGCGCCTTGGGCTGGATCGGGCACCTGTTCCTGATCGTTGCCCACCGCTACGCGCCCGCGCCGGTGCTTGCGCCCTACATCTACACCCAGCTCGTCTGGTACATCGCCGGCGGATTTCTCGTGTTTAGCGAACTTCCAAATAGCTTCACCCTGGCCGGTGCCGCCATCGTCATCGCCTCCGGCCTCTATCTCCTCTACCGCGAGCGCCGGCTGAAGGCGGACCTCTGAGCCCGCCGTTCGGCCCTGCGGCATCGGCATGGGTTGCTTTACCTTCCGCGGCGTTGCACACGCCTCGTTTCTGACGCTAATTTGGCCCCGGCCTGTCTATCCCGGGCTGCCAGCGCCGCCCGGCGCATCCATCCGAAAGAGGACGAAGCATGGCGAGGAAACCGGCCCGCGCGCCGAACGACGATATCGGCGAGGAAACCCGTCTCAAGATGTACCGCACGCAGGTGGTAATCCGGGAGGCGGAGCAGCGTGCGTTCGACCTCTTCCTGCAGAACCTCGTGAAGGGCACGAGCCATTTGTCGCTCGGCCAGGAAGCCGTCGCCGCGGGCTTCGCCACCGCCATGAATCCGGGCGACCTCAGCTTCTGCACCTACCGCGGCCACGCGCATACGCTCGCCCGCGGCGTATCCATTGAAAAAGTGCTCGGCGAGTTGATGCAGCGCGACAACGGCCTGATGCGCGGCAAGGGCGGCTCCATGCACCTCACCTCCGAGGAGCACGGCGTGATGGGCTCCTACGCGATCATCGGCGCGCATCTGCCGATCGCCTGCGGCGCCGCCTGGCGCGCGCAGTACAAAGGCCAGAAGGACGTCTCGGTCTGCTTCTTCGGCGACGGCACCACCAACATCGGCGCCTTCCACGAGGCGCTGAACTTCGCCGTGATCTGGAAGCTGCCGGTGGTGTTCGTGTGCGAGAATAATCTCTACATGGAATACACGCCGATTGAGGATGTGACAGCGGTCCAGCATCCGGCCGCGGACCGCGCCGGCGCCTACGGCCTCGAGGCGGTCATCGTCGACGGCCAGGACGCCGACGAAGTCTATCGCGCGGCGCAGGCAGCCTATGCCAAGGCGCGCGCCGGCGGCGGCCCGTCGCTGATCGAATGCAAGACCTACCGCTACAGCGGCCACTCGCGCGCCGACCCGGCCAAGTACCGCAAGCCGGGCGAGCTCGATAAGTGGAAGGAGCGCGATCCGATCAAGATCTACCGCGAGCGCCTGCTGCAATTTGGCATCGAGCAGGAGACGATCGACAAGATCGACACCGAGGTCCGCCAGGTCGTGGACGACGCTACGGAGAAATGCAAGGCAGCGCCGCAGCCACCTTTCGAACTGATCACGCGCGACGTTTATGCCGATGGAGGCTGGGCATGGCGGAACTGACCTACCGCGACGCGGTCACCCGCGGCATCGCGCAGGAGATGAAGCGCGATCCCGACGTCGTCTTTCTCGGTGAAGACATCGCCGCGGCCGGCGGCGTGTTCAAGACCACCGTCGGCCTGCTCGAGGAATTCGGCCCGCTCCGCGTGCGCGACACGCCGATCTCGGAGCAGGCAATCCTCGGCGCCGCCATGGGTGCGGCCATGACCGGCCTGAAGCCCATCGCCGAGATCATGTTCTCGGACTTCATCGCCGTCTGCTTCAACTATCTCGCCAACGAGTTCAGCAAGCACCGCTACATCTCCAACGGCCAGACCAAGTGCCCGCTGGTCGTGCGCACGGCCAATGGCGGCGGCGCCCGCTTCGGCGCCCAGCACAGCCAGAGCGTCGAGAACTGGTGCATGATGATCCCGGGCCTCAAGGTGGTGGCGCCGTCGAGCCCGACGGACGTGGTCGGCCTGCTCGCCGCTTCCGTCCGCGACCCCGACCCGGTGATCTTCCTCGAGCACAAATCGCTCTACCCGATCAAAGGCGAGGTCCCCGACGGCGAGATCGTCGACACCATCGGCACGGCGAAGATCCTGCGCTCCGGCCGGGACGCGACAATCACTGCGCTTGCCCTCATGGTTCCCCGCGCGCTCGAAGCCGCGGAGAAGCTGAAGGAGGAGCATGGCATCGACTGCGAGGTGATCGACGTGCGCTCGCTCGTGCCCCTCGACACGCAGACGATCCTCGGCTCGGTCGGCCGCACGCACCGGCTCTTCACCGTCGAAGAGAACCCGCGGCTCTGCGGCTGGGGCGCGGAGATCGTCTCCATCGTCGCCGACGAGGCGTTCTACGATCTCGACGGCCCGCCGGTCCGCATCACCACGCCGCATCTGCCGCTGCCGGCGTCCGACGTGCTGGAAGACGCGACCATTCCGTCCGTGGACCGCATCGTGGACCGGGTGAAGCGGTCGCTGAACGCCTAGCCGTCATTCCGGGACTGCGCGCAGCGCAGGACCCGGAATCCAAGCGGCGCTGACACTGGTTTCTGGATTCCGGGCTCGCTCGCTCCGCTCGCGCCCCGGAATGACGAAAGGAAAGCCCATGTACGACAACCTGCTCGCCAACGTCCCCACCGACCTCTGGATCGGCGGCAAATGGCGCAAGTCCTCCGACAACGAGTGCTTCGACGTGATCGACCCGGCGACCGAGCGCACGATCGCGTCGGTCGCGAGCGCGAGCGTCGACGACGCCAAGGCCGCGGTCGATGCCGCGGGCGACGCCTTCGAAGCCTGGGCCGCGAAGAAGCCGCGCGAGCGCGGCGAAATCCTACGCAAGGCGTTCGAGCTCATCATGCGCGACCAGGAGCGGCTCGCCAAGCTCATCACCATCGAGAACGGCAAGGCGCTGCCCGACAGCCGCGCCGAGGTCGCCTATGCCGCCGAGTTCTTCCGCTGGTTCGCCGAGGAAGGCGTACGCAACAGCGGCGATATGCGGATCGCGCCCGCTTCCGGCGCGCGCATCCTCGTGCACCACAAGCCCGCGGGCGTTGCGGTGCTGGTGACGCCGTGGAACTTTCCGGCGGCGATGGCGACCCGCAAGATCGGCCCGGCGCTTGCCGCCGGCTGCACGGTCGTGCTCAAGCCCGCCTCGGAAACGCCGCTCACCATGCTGGCGCTCATGCCGATCCTCGAGGAAGCGGGCGTGCCGGCCGGCGTCGTCAACGTCATTCCCTCGCGCCGCTCCGGCCGGGTCGTCGACGCCATGCTGCACGACATGCGCGTGCGCGTGATCTCCTTCACCGGCTCCACCGAGGTCGGCCGCAAGCTCCTGCACTCGGCCGCCGACAACATCATCCGTCCGGCCATGGAGCTCGGCGGCAACGCGCCCTTCATCGTGTTCGAGGACGCCGACATCGACGCGGCGATCGAGGGCGCCATGGTCGCCAAGATGCGCAACATGGGCGAAGCCTGCACCGCGGCCAACCGCTTCTATGTGCATGAGAAGGTGCACGATGCCTTCGCGGCCAAGCTCAAGGACAAGATGGGCGGGCTCAAGATGGGCAACGGCCTCGACGACGGCGTTATGCTCGGCCCGCTCGTCAACGCCGAAGGCCGCGACAAGGTGATCGAGCTCGTCGACGACGCCGTGCAGAAGGGCGCCAGAATTCTCGTCGGCGGCAAGACGCCGGACGGCCCGGGCTTCTTCTATCCGGCCACCGTCCTGACCAACGTCTCGGACAGCGCCACCATGCTGCGCGAGGAAATCTTCGGCCCGGTCGCCTCGATCCAGACCTTCAAGACCGAGGACGAGGTGATCAAGCGCGCCAACGACACCGAGTACGGCCTCGTCGCCTATCTCTACACCGGCGATCTCAAGCGCGGCATGCGCGTCTCCGAGAAGCTCGACTTCGGCATGATCGGCCTGAACCGCGGCCTCGTCTCCGATCCGGCCGCGCCCTTCGGCGGCATGAAGCAGTCCGGCATCGGCCGCGAAGGCGCGCACGAGGGACTGATGGAGTTCCTCGAGACGCAGTACATCTCGACGAACTGGTAAGGTAAGGCCCGGGGGAAGCGCGAATGGACGTCCTGATGCCGCAGCTCGGCGAGACCGTCGCCGAAGGCAAGATCACTGAGTGGTTCAAGCAGCCGGGCGACGCGGTGAAAGCCGGCGAGAACCTGTTCATCATCGAAACCGACAAGGTCTCGATGGAAATCCAGGCGGTCGCGGCCGGCACGCTCGCGGAGATCCGCGTGCAGGCCGGCGAGGTCGCACCGGTCGGCACCGTCGTCGCCGTCATTTCCGACGGCAAGGGCGGCACCGCATCGCCGCAGCCTGCCACTCCCGCCGCGCCCGCGGCTCCGAAACCGGCGCCGAAGCCGGCCGCGGCGGCCCCTGCTCCCGTTCCCACGCCACGGCCTTCCGGGCCTGTGCAGCTCGATCCCTATTTCGAGGTGCGCACGCCGGAGAGAAACTTCGGCCCCGCCCAGATCGGCGGCCGCGCGGTGACGCCGCTCGCGCGCCGTCTCGCCGCCGAAGCCGGCATCGATCTCTCCCGCGTCAAAGGCTCCGGCCCGCACGGACGCATCGTCGCCGCCGACGTGCAGCAGGCGGGCGCCGGCGCACGCACGGCCGGCCCGGCGCTTGCCGCCGGTCCCTCGACCGAGCAGGTGAAGGCGCTCTATCGCGACGTGCCCTACGAGGAAGTGCCGCTCGACGGCATGCGCAAGACCATCGCCACGCGCCTGGTCCAAGCGAAGCAGACCATCCCGCATTTCTATCTCACGGTCGACCTCGACATCGGCCAGCTCCTGAAGCTGCGCGAGGAGGCGAACGCCTCCGCCCCGCGCGACAAGGACGGCAACCCGGCCTTCAAGCTCTCGGTCAACGACTTCGTCATCAAGGCATGGGCCGCAGCGCTGCAGCGCGTGCCCGCCGCGAACGCCGTCTGGGCCGAGGACCGCATCCTGCGCTTCCAGCGCGCGGACGTGGCGGTCGCTGTCGCCATCGACGGCGGCCTCATCACGCCGGTGATCCGCGCGGCCGACACCAAGCGCCTCTCCGCGATCTCCGCCGAGATGAAGGACCTCGCCGCCCGCGCCCGCGACCGCAAGCTCAAGCCCGACGAGTATCAGGGCGGCTCGAGCGCGATCTCCAACCTCGGCATGTACGGCGTGCGCGAGTTCTCCGCGATCATCAACCCGCCGCACGCGACGATCCTCGCCGTCGGCGGCGCCCGCCGCCAGGCCGTCGAGACCAAGGACGGCGGCATCGCCTTCGCGAGCCTGATGACGGTGACGCTCTCCTGCGATCACCGCGTGGTCGACGGCGCGCTTGGCGCGGAGCTGCTCGCGGCCTTCAGGGAGATCGTCGAGAAGCCGATCGCCGCGCTCGTCTGACGGGTAGGCGCGCTACGGCAGGTGAAAGAAGACCGGCAGCGCGCCGATCTCGTGCAAGTACTCGAACCCTTCGACGATCGGGATCGCGATCAGGAACACGCTCGCGTCCACGAACGTGCGCAGCACGTCGCGCGGCTTCACCTCGATGAGCGCGACGTCGCGCCATAATGAAAAGCGCGGAAAGAACCGCGGTACCTGTGCGAGATACTGCCGGTAGGCGTTGCCGAACTTCACCGTCAGCACCCGCTCTTCCTTGAGCACGACGAGATAAAACACCAGCCACGCGGCAATGCCGGCGGCGAGCGCCGCCACCACGCTGCCGAACTGCGCGCCGACGCCGGCCGCGCCGATGATCGAGAACACATAGAGCGGATTGCGCGACACCGAGTACGGCCCGACCATCACGAGGCTGCGCACCTTGCGCCCGCCGATATAAAGCGAGGACCAGGTGCGCCCGAGGATGCAGAGAAGGATGAGGAATAGTCCCGCCCATTCGATCGTCTCGTGGACGGTCCCGTCGCTCGGCCAGCGCGACTCGCCAAGCACCACCAGCGCGACCGCGACAAGGACCAGCGCGAGCAGCACCGCCTTGCGCACGTGCTGCACATAGGCGAGATCGATCGGGGAGCGTTCGGTCGCGATCATGGGGGCGGTCCGCGGCCTGCATGCGCCCGCCCCCGCGAAGGGTCAAGCAGCCCCGCCGCGGCATGGTTGCCCACGCACATGGGACGGTTGATGCACAACGGATTGCTGCATCGGCCGTTCTGCCCCTAAAGTGCAGCCCCACGCGTGCACAATCCTGCCGAAATCGCCGAGGTGCCGATGGCCGCCGGGAAGATGGAGCTGTTGCAGACGGGTCCCGTCCCTCCCTTCGTCGAGCCGCAGCTCGACGAGCATTTTTCCGTCCACAAGCTGCACAAGGCCGCCGACCGCGACGCCTTCCTGAAGGAAGTCGCGCCGAAGATCCGCGGCATCATCACGTTCGGCGCGATCCCGATCGACGCCGCGCTGATGCAGAAGCTGCCGCAGCTTGAGATCGTCAGCAACATGGGCGTCGGCTACGATTCGGTCGACGCCAGATGGGCGGGCGAGCACGGCGTCGTCGTCACCAACACGCCGGGCGTGCTCGACGAGGAAGTCGCCGACACCACGATCGGTCTCCTCATCAGCACCGTGCGCGAGCTCCCGCAGGCGGAGCGCTTCCTGCGCGCGGGCAAATGGCTGGAGAAGCCCTACCCGCTCACGGCCGGAACGCTGCGCAGCCGCACCATCGGCATCGTCGGCATGGGCCGCATCGGCAAGGCGATCGCGCGCCGCATCGAGGCGATGGGCCTGCCGGTCGTCTATCACAGCCGCCGTCCCGCGCCCGGCGTCGCCTATCGCCACTACGCCGACCTGAAGGCGATGGCGCGCGACGTCGACGTGCTGATCCTGATCGTGCCGGGCGGCTCCGAGACCAAGAACATGATCGACCGCGACGTGCTGGAAGCGCTCGGTCCGAACGGCGTCCTCATCAACATGGCGCGCGGCTCGGTCGTCGACGAGCCGGCATTGATCGACGCGTTGCGCAACAAGAAGATCCTTTCCGCCGGCCTCGACGTGTACGCCGACGAGCCGCGCGTGCCGAAGGAGCTGATCGCGATGGAGAACGTCGTGCTCCTGCCCCATGTCGGCTCGGCCTCGGTCGAGACCCGCCGCGCCATGGGCCAGCTGGTCGTCGACAACCTGAAATCCTGGGCCGCCGGCAATGGGCCAATCACGCCGGTTCCCGAGACGCCTTGGCCGCCGGTCGAGGTCTGAACGCATCGGGCCGTGCCCGCTGCCGCGCGGCGTGCTAAAAGCGGCGGCCCCGGAGTGGCGTTGACGCATGCGTGGTTCGTTCGCGGCTGCAATCGGATTGGCGCTGTGGCTTGCCACGCCGGCGAACGCGCAATCGCCGGCCCCCGCCGCGAAGCCCGATCCGGCGGACGTCCGCGCGCTCGCGGCGAACTATGAGCTCACGAACGCCGACTCCTCCCTCAAGTGCCAGATGATCCTGGACCCGAGGCCGACCGGCCGCGGCCTCGCGCTCGTGTTCGACCGCCGGCAATGCGCGTCCCTGTTCGGCTTCCTCGGCGAAGTCTCCGCCTGGTCACCGGGCATCGCCGGCGCGATCCTCTTCCTCGCGCCGGACGGCCGCACGGTCGCCGAGTTCACCGAGGGCGTCGGGGGCGTCTATGAGGCGATCCGCGAGAACGACGGCGTCTATTTCCTCGCCAATCTGCAGTTCGTCGATCCGTCCGAGCGCGTGCAGACCGCCGATCTCCTCGGCGAATGGGTGCTGTCGCGGCCGGAGGGCGAGCCGCCTGCCGCAAAGAACGCGAAGGCGCCGCCCAAGCCCTGCACGATCCGGCTCACGGACGAAGTGGCGGGCGACCAGCTCTTCTATCTGCGCGTGCCGCCCGATTGCGACGCCGGCCTCCTGCCGCCGGGCTACCGGCACTGGCAGCTCGAGCGTGGCGACATCGTGCTGCGCACCGAGAACGGTGACGCGCTGCGCTTCGAGCGCGACGATGACGGGCGCTGGAACAAGGTGCCGGAGAAGCCCCGCCCGCTCGTTCTGTCGCGGCCGTAATCAGCCTTTCCTGTGCAACTTCCGGTGCTGGGGGAAATACCAGCGCATGACGTGCCGCAGATTGTCGGCATCGCCGCGCGCCCAGTTGCGCATAATCTCGCACCCGAAAGAGATCGCGGTGATGGGCCTCGCCCCGGCCGCAATCATCCGGTCGAAGGCGCGCGCATGCGCGACCGGCGAGATGCCGCCCACCGCATCGGCGACCGGATACACCTCGTAGCCCTCGGCCAGCATGTCGAGCGTCGGGAACGCGAGGCAGACCTCGGTCCAAAGTGCTGCAATCACCACCTTGCGCCGCCCCGTGCCTTCGACCGCCCTGCGGAAATCCTCGTCCTCCCAGGCATTGACGCCGGTGCGGTCGATCTCCTGCACCCCCGGCAGCGCCTCGCGGATGGCCGGGATCGTGCCTTCGTTCACGCCCATGTCCACGGCGACCGTCGAGAGCACCACGGGGATCTTGTAGGCCTGCGCCAGCTTGCACAACGCCACCACATTGAGGGTGATCTCCTCGTGCGGCGACGAGGTCACGGTCGAATACTGCTCCGGCTGGTAGTCGATCAGCACCAGCACGCAATTTTCCGGGGTCAGCAGACGGTCGGCCTTGGGATCGCGGATCGGCTCGGGCTGGGTCTTGGGCATGTTGCTCCGCCTTTCGGGTTGGAAGCTTCCCGAACCGAAGTCTAGATCAACATAGGGCAGAAGCGCGGGCGATCTCTTTCCGCGCCATCAAGATCGTCTGAAGAACTCCCCCTACATTTAGTCCAACTTCTTCCTTTCTCGTTTTTAGAGCTTGCGCGTGATCTTTTCCGAAAACCGCTTCCCACTTTTCGGGATCACGCGCTAGATGAGTCGCAGCCCCTTCAGGCTCGCGTGGCCCTCCTTGCCGACGATGATGTGATCGTGCACCTCGACGCCCAAGGGCTTGGCGATCTCGGCGATCTGCTTGGTCATCTGGATGTCGGCGCGCGACGGCGTCGGGTCGCCCGACGGATGGTTGTGCACGAGCACGATCGCGGTCGCCGAAAGCTCGAGCGCCCGCTTCACCACTTCGCGCGGATAGACCGGCGTGTGGTCGACAGTGCCCCGCTGCTGCACCTCGTCGGCGATCAGCTGGTTGCGCTTGTCGAGGAAAAGGATGCGGAATTCCTCCCGCTCGGAAAACGCCATCGCCGTGCGGCAATAGTCGAGCACCGCCGACCACGAGGAAAGCACCGGCCGCTTCTTCACCTCGCCGCGCGCGAGCCGGCCTGCCGCCGCCTGCACGATCTTCAGCTCAAGGATCGCCGATTCGCCGAGCCCGTCGATCTCCGCGAGCCGCGCCGGCGCCGCCGAGATCACCTCGGCGAACGAGCCGAAACGCGCGAGCAGGGCTTTCGCCAGCGGCTTCACGTCGCGGCGCGGGATCGCACGGAACAGCACGAGCTCCAGCAGCTCGTAGTCGGCGAGCGCGTCGGCGCCCGCCTCGCGGAAGCGCGTGCGCAGCCGGTCGCGATGTCCGTGATAATGCGGCGGTTCCTTGAATGAACCGTCAGGCTTTTTCCTGCCCCCACCCATGGGGCAAAGCCTACTGCCGGTAGGGCGGCTTGTGCAGGCCCTGCGGCGACAGCGTGAAGATCTCGACGCCCGTCTCCGTCACCGCGACCGTGTGCTCGAACTGCGCCGACAGCGAGCGGTCGCGCGTGACCGCGGTCCAGCCGTCCGACAGCACCTTCACGTGCGGCCGGCCGAGGTTGATCATCGGCTCCACCGTGAAGAACATGCCGGGCTTCAGCACCGGCCCCTCGCCGCGATGGCCGATATGCACGACGTTCGGCTCGTCGTGAAACAGCCGCCCGAGCCCGTGCCCGCAGAAATCGCGCACCACGCTCATGTGGTTCGGCTCCACCATCGCCTGGATCGCGGCGCCGATGTCGCCGATCGTGGCGCCCGGCCGGATCGTGGCGATGCCGGCCATCATCGCCTCGTGCGTCACCTCGATCAGCCGTTCGGCGCGCCGCGGCACTTCGCCGACCGGGTACATGCGGCTCGAATCGCCGTGCCAGCCGTCGAGGATCAGCGTCACATCGATATTGACGATGTCGCCCTCGCGCAGCGGCTTGTCGTTGGGGATGCCGTGGCAGACCACGTGGTTGATCGACGTGCAGATCGACTTGTTGTAGCCGCGATACATGAGCGTCGCCGGCAGCGCCCCGTGATCCATCGCGAACTCGAAGATCAGCCGGTCGAGCGCCTCGGTCGTGACGCCGGGCCGCACCTCGGGCACGAGCAGGTCGAGCGCCTCGGCCACGAGCTGCCCCGCCTTTCGCATGCCGGCAAAGCCTTCCGGCCCGTGCAGCTTGATCTGCCCGGTTTTGCGCAAGGGGGCGGTGGTGGCTTCGACATAGGCCATGGGGAGACTCCGGCGGACCACCGAATGTAGGCAATCGGGCCGTCCGCGCAAGGAAATGCGTCAGCCGAGCACCGGAACGGGCCGCTCCACCTCTATTCCTTCCGGCGAAGCGCGGCAGACGAGCGCAATCGCCTCGACGCCCGCTTCCGTGGCGCGGTCGAACGCCGCGCCATAGGCGGGGTCGATGTCGCGGGCGAAGCCGACGCTCTCCGCCGAGCCGATCTGCACGAGATAGAGCATGACCGCCCGCGACCCGCGCGCCACCTCGGCCGCCAGCTCCTCGAGATGCCGCGCGCCGCGGGCCGTCACGCTGTCGGGAAACTCGGCGCGGCGCGGCTGCCGCATCATGTGGACGTTCTTCACCTCGACGAAGCAGGGCGGCCTGCCGTCGTTTTCCAGCAGGAAATCGACGCGGCTCGCCTTGCCGTAGCGCACCTCGCGCCGGCGCCGGGAATAGCCGGCAAGCTCCGGCACCTTGCCGGCGGCAAGCGCCTCCTCCACGAGCCGATTCGGATGCGCCGTGTTCACGCCGACAAGCTCCGCACCGCTGCCGAAATCCACTTCCACCAGCTCCCAGCTCAGCGGCAGCTTGCGGCTCGCGTTCGCAGACCTCGACAGCCACACGCGGCTGCCGGGCGCGACGAGCCCCAGCATCGAGCCCGGATTGGCGACGTGCACGGTCGTCGGCGTGCCGTCCGCGAGCGTGACGTCGGCAAGGAAGCGCTTGTAGCGCCGGATCAGCGTCGCGGGGATGAGCGGGGCAGAGAATCGCATTCGAACGTCAATGATATGGGCCGTCATCCTTCGAGGCCCTCGCTTCGCGAGGTCACCTCAGGATGACGGCAAGTTGTTGGTTACTCAATCTAACGCGCGTCATCCTGAGGTGCGAGGCTGCGAAGCAGCCGAGCCTCGAAGGATGACGCACATACGCCATCAGGCAACGAACTTCCCGCCCAAATCCTCCTCGATGTGGATGCGGATGATCTCGTCGAAATCCTTGTCCGGCTTGAAGCCGAGTGCGAGCGCGCGCCCGGCTCCGATGCGCACGACATCGTTCGGGAAAATCCGCATGATCGTCTCGTCCGGCTCGTGCCGGATGCGCTTCGCCACGTTCCCGCCCGCAATCCTGCGCAGCGCCTCGATCTGCTCGCCGACCGTGACGGCGACACCCGGCATGAAGAGATTGCGCCGCAGGCCGACCTTCTCTCCGTCGATCGTCGCCGCGCGGATGAGAAAGCCGACCGCGGCGCGTGGGCTCGCGTGCGTGTTCAGCTTCGAGGTCGGCACCGGCAGGATCGCCTCGTGGCCGGCGAGCGGCTCGCGGATGATCGACGAATAGAACCCGCTCGCCGCCTTGTTGGGCTTGCCCGGCCGCACGGTGATGCCGGGAAAGCGCAGGCCGATGCCGTCGATGAAGCCGCGCCGCGTGTAGTCCGCGAGCCACTGCTCGCAGATCACCTTCGCCGTGCCGTAGGAGTTCACCGGCGTCAGATGGAAATCGTCGGGCACCGGGTCCGGCAGCGGCCCGCCGAGCACCGCGATCGAGCTCGTGAACACGAGCCGCGGCTTGTATTGCCGCGCCCGGATCGCTTCGAGCAGATACCGCATGCCGTCGATATTGACGCGATAGCCCTTGTCGAAGTCCGCCTCCGCCTCGCCGGAGACGACTGCCGCCAGATGAAAGATCACGTCCGGCGCATCGGCGACGAGCGCCGCCGCCTCGCCCGGCGCCGCGATATCGCCGCCGCGCGTCGCGACAGCGAACTCCGCACCCGCCGGCGCCTCCGGCGCCACAATGTCGTGCAGCGTCATGCGCGCGATCGGCTTGCCGCCGAGCGCGCCGTCGCGCACGAGCCGCTCCACCAGCTTGCGCCCGATCATGCCGCCCGCACCGGTGATGAGAATGTGCATCTTGAATTCTCCGCCCTCATCCTGAGGAGGCCGCGCAGCGGCCGTCTCGAAGGATGAGGGCGGCCTCGTCCTTCGAGACGGGCCTTCGGCCCTCCTCAGGACGAGGCCGCAGGCTGCCAACTAAGATGAACCCTAACTTATTGAGTTCCGAATCTCTTCCAATCGCCGCTTCTGCCGTCCCTCAGCGTCGAAATTCTCCGGCGCGAGCCATGCCTCGAACGCCGCCCGCGTGCGCGGCCATTCGCGGTCGAGCATCGAGAACCAGGCGGTATCGCGCGTGCGGCCCTTGACGATCATGTGCTGGCGGAAAATTCCCTCGAACGTGAAGCCGAGCCGCAGCGCCGCCCGCCGCGAAGCCGCGTTGAGCGCGTGGCACTTCCATTCATAGCGGCGATAGCCGAACTCCTCGAACACGTAGCGCGCCAAGAGATACTGCGCCTCGGTCGCGAGTGGCGTTTGTTGCAGCGCCGGTCCATAAACGATGTGCCCGACCTCGACCACGCGCGCCGCCGGTCGGATCTCCATCAGCGTCGCAACCCCGAGCGCTCGCCCTGCGGGATCGACGATCGCGTAATAGCAGGGATCGGCAAGCGCCTCGCGCTGCGTCACCCATTCGCGAAACGGCTCCTCCGCCGCGAACGGCCCGTTCGAGGAATAGGTCCAGAGATCGGGCCGGCCCTGCAACGCTTCCCAGAGCGCCGCGCCATGCCGCTCGGCCTCGAGCCGTTCGACGCGGCCGAAACGACCTTCCAGCGTGACCGCTCCCGGCCGGGCCGCCGGGGTCGGATCGACCTTCGGCCCGACCGGCTGACCGGTCTCCGGCAGCGGCTCCGATTCCATGCTCACGCCTTGCCGCGCCTCGCCTGATCGTCGTGGAAGAACTTGTTGAGGTCGGCGTTCGGCGCGAGGTTGACGAAGCCGTCGAAGCGGCCGCCCGATGCCAGCGCCTGCGCCGCCTTCATGAAGCCGCCCCACGCCGCGCGCGCGAGCCCGCTGCCCGTGGAGATGCGCCGCACGCCCATCCCGGCGAGATCGGCGACCGTGAACTCGCTGGCATGACCGACCAGCACGTTCACCGGCTTCGGCGCCACCGCCTTCACCACCGCCACGATCTGCTCGCGCGTGCGGATGCCGGGGACATAGAGGCAATCCGCGCCCGCCTCCGCGTAGGCCGTGACCCGGTGGATCGCGTCGTCGAGATCGGGCTGACCGACCAGGAAATTCTCCGCCCGCGCGGTCAGCACCACGCCCGTGGCGCTGTGATCGACGGCGGAGCGCGCCGCCCGCACGCGCTCGACCGCGTGCGGCAGGTCGTAGAGCGGCTTCTCCTTCCTGCCCGTGGAATCTTCGATCGACAGCCCCGCCACGCCCGTCTCGATCGCGGCCCGCACGTTCGCACCGACGCCCTTCGCGTCGTGCGCGAAGCAATTGCCGAAGTCGGCCGACACCGGCACGTTCACCGCCTTCACGATCTCATGGATGTGGTGAAGCATTGCGTCGACCGGCATTTCATTGTCGGCAAAACCCATCGCGAATGCAGCACCGGCGCTGGTGGTGGCGAGCGCCTTGAAGCCGAGCCCCTGCAGGTAGCGCGCGGTGCCCACGTCCCACGGGTTCGGCAGCACGAGGCAACCGGTTTCGTGCAGGCGGCGGAACTCGCGGCGCTTGGCGGCAAGGCTCGGCATCAGTGGCTGTCCCGCGGCGTGCCCATGGTCTGCGCCACGCGCTGGAACTTCACTGCCGGTTTCAGCACCATGCCGTCCGCCAGCTGCTCGACCATGCCACGCTGGATTTCCTGCCACGGCGTCTGGCTCGGCGGATAGGCATAGCCGCCGCGCTGCTGCAGCTCGGCGCGCCGCTCGGCGAACTCGCCGTCGGAAATGAGGATGTTCGCCTCGCCCTTCCTCAGGTCGATCCGTACCCGGTCGCCGGTCCTCAGGAGCGCGAGCCCTCCGCCCGCCGCCGCCTCCGGCGACGCGTTCAGGATCGACGGCGAGCCCGAAGTGCCGGATTGCCGGCCGTCGCCGATGCAGGGCAGCGACGTGATGCCCTTTTTGATCAGCGCCGCCGGCGGCTGCATGTTGACGACCTCCGCCGCGCCCGGATGCCCGATCGGCCCGGCGCCGCGGATGAACAGCATCGTGTTCTCGTCGATGCCGAGCGACGGATCGTCGATCCGCTTCACGTAGTCCTCGCGCCCGTCGAACACGACGGCCTTGCCCTCGAAGGCATCGGGATCTTTCGGGTTCGAGAGATAGCGCTCGCGGAATGCCTGCGAGATCACGCTCGTCTTCATGATGGCGCTGTCGAACAGGTTCCCGTGCAGCACGACGAAGCCCGCATCCCGCAGCAGCGGCTCGCCGTAAGGCTTGATCACCTCGCGATCCCACGAAAGCTGGCCGCGGCAGTTCTCGCCGATGGTCTTGCGGTTCACCGTTTTCGCGTTCTCGTGGATTTTCCCCGCGCCGATCAGCTCGGCGACCACGGCGGGAATGCCGCCCGCGCGATAGAACTCCTCGCCGAGGTATTTCCCCGCCGGCATCATGTTCACGAGCAGCGGAATCCTGTGCCCGATCCGCTCCCAGTCCTGCACTGTGAGCGGCACGCCGATGTGCCGCGCGATCGCGTTGATGTGCACCGGCGCGTTGGTCGAGCCGCCGATCGCCGAGTTGACGACGATTGCATTCTCGAACGCCTCGCGCGTGAGGATGTCCGAAGGTTTCAGGTCATCATGCACCATCTCGACGATGCGCTTGCCGGTCTCGTAGGAAATCTGCGGCCGCTCGCGATAGGGCGCCGGGATCGCGGCGCACCCGGGCAGCGACATGCCGAGCGCTTCCGCCAGTCCGTTCATGGTCGAGGCCGTGCCCATGGTGTTGCAATGGCCGATCGACGGCGCCGCCGTGGCGATGAGGTCGATGTACTGTTCTTCGTTCAGCTCGCCCGCCGCATAAAGCTCGCGCGCCTTCCACTTGATCGCGCCCGAGCCCGTGCGCTCGCCCTGGTGCCAGCCGTTCAGCATCGGCCCGCCGGAAAGGACGATGGCCGGGATGTTCACCGTCGCCGCCGCCATGATGCAGGCGGGCGTGGTCTTGTCGCAGCCGGTCATCAGCACGACGCCGTCGATCGGATAGCCGTGCAGCACCTCGACGAGCCCAAGATAGGCGAGGTTGCGGTCGAGCGCCGCCGTCGGCCGCCGGCCGGTTTCCTGAATCGGATGCACCGGGAACTCGAAGGCGATCCCGCCCGCCTCGCGGATGCCTTCGCGCACGCGGTTGGCGAGATCGAGATGGTGCCGGTTGCACGGCGAAAGGTCGGAGCCCGTCTGCGCGATGCCGATGATCGGCTTGGCCGACTGCAGTTCCTCGCGCGACATCCCGTAGTTTAGGTAGCGCTCGAGATAGACGCCCGCCATGTGCGGATCGTCGGGATTGTCGAACCAGAACCGCGAACGCAGCTTGGTGGCCCTGCGGCCGCCCTTCCTGCCAGCCATTCCATCCTCCCGCCCTGCCGCTTCGCCCGCGACAGGCAATGCCCCTTTGCGAACCATGCGCCGAATGCGGCCGCAAAATCAATCGTTTCGACCGGAGCGACGCCGGGAGAAAGGCTTTGTTAGCGGCTCCGCAGGATCATGCGCGCCGGGGAAATCGCGAACATCGGCATGGGCGGCTTCTCGATCCGATCGATCGGCCTTGGCGTTGCCGGACTGTTCGCGGCGGCGCTCGCCGCCATTCCGCCCGTTGCGGCGCAACCGCAGCAGGCCACCGTCCGCGTGCAGTTGCTCTGGCACCATCAGGCGCAGTTCGCCGGGCTGTACGTGGCCGACGCCAAGGGCTTCTACGCCCGCGAAGGAATTGCCGTGCAGTTCCTCGAAGGCGGCCCCGGCATCAATCCGCTGGAATTCCTCGTCTCCGGCAAAGCCGATGTCGCGGTGAGTTGGCTGCCGACGGCGACCGCCGCGCGCGAACGCGGCTGGCCGGTCGTCAATGTCGCGCAGATCTTCCAGCATTCCGGCATGGCCGTCGTCTGCCGGCGCGCTGCCGGCGTGCGCAGCCCCGACGACATCCCCGGCAAGCGCATCGGCGTGTGGAACGTCGGCGACGAGCTGAACCTGCGCTACTGGCTGCGCACGATCGGCGCACCGCCCGACCGCGACCGCGTGGAAATCATCGAGCAGCGCCCGGATGGCCGCGACCTGATCGACGGCAGCACCGATTGCGCGACCGCGATGATGTACAATGAATATTGGTCTATCCTCGATGCCGGCTTTTCTCCGGTCGACCTGATGCTGGTCCGGCTCTCCGACGAGGGGCTGGGCTTTCTCGAAGACGGCCTCTATGCTCCGGCAGCAGCCCTCGACGATCCGGCAAAGCGCGATGCGCTCACCCGTTTTCTGCGCGCCACGGCGGCAGGCTGGACCTACGCGGCGAAGAACGTCGACGAGACGCACGCCATCGCCATGGCAGCCGCGCCGCACCTCAACGCCGCGCATCAGCGCCGAATGCTGGAGACTGTGCTCCGCCTCGTCGGCGACGGCGGCCGGTTCGGCCTGCTCGATCTCGATCGCTTCCGGCACTCCATCGACATCATCGCCGGAACGGAGGGCGGACCGAATGCAGCGCGCAACGCCGACTCGCGCGCATGGACGCATCGCGTCTGGTACGAGGCCGGGCTCGGCGTCAGCGGATGGCATACAATTGCTCAATCGACGCGCCACCGCCTGCTGAGCTCCGTCAGCGAAAGATGGTTTTACGCGTTGGCCCTGATCGGCACCGCGACCTTCGCGCTGGCAGGGTTCATGCGTGCGCGCCAGCGCCGCTACGATCTGTGGGGCGCATTCATTCTGACGATGTTGCCCGCCGCCGGCGGCGGCATCCTGCGCGATCTCCTGGTTGGCGGCGACCGCCATCCGCCGTTCATCTTCAAGGACCCGGCCTACATCTTCGTGATCCTCTCCGTGCTTGCGTTCGGCGTGATCGTCACCTCGTTCGTGTCGCGCAGCTTCGTCGACTCGAAGGAATTCGACCGGACGCTGACGATCTTCGACACCATCGGCCTCGCCACCTTCACGGTCGTCGGCGCGCAGGTCGCCCTGATCGCGGAGTTGCACTGGATCTGGGTGCCGTTCTGCGCCGCGCTGACATGTGCCGGCGGCGGCATGCTGCTCGACATCGTCACCGGCCGCGAGCCGCGCACCTTCCTCGGCGAGCCCTATGAGGAGATTGCCATCGGCGGCGGCCTGATCCTCTATGCCGGCCTGCAGATCGCGGATAACTACGAGCACACCGACGGGATCGTGTTCCTGAGCATGACGGCCGCGATGGTCTTCGTCGTCGTTACCCGCACGCTCGTGGTGATGCACGGCTGGCGCACGTTCCGCCTCGGTCATCGCCGCGAGCGCCCGGCGCGGCCGGCGAAGCGCCGGCGTAGCACCTGACCCGGATTTGATTTCGCAGGCGGAATAGGCTCAATTTCCCGCCAATCGGCGCCCGCGCCAGGCGCTGGAACGAACGGGGGAAGCCATGCTGCGCACCGTTGCCGCCTTCGATCGCATGGGCGAGGAAAACGCCTTCGCCGTGCTCGCGCGTGCGACCGAGCTCGCGCAGCAGGGCCGCGACATCATCAATCTCGGCATCGGCCAGCCCGACTTCCAGACGCCGACGCACATCGTCGAAGCGGCGATCAAGGCGCTGAAGGACGGCCATCACGGCTACACGCCCGCGACCGGCATCAAGCCCTTGCGCGAGGCGGTCGCCGCCGACATCCACAAGCGCTTCAAGGTCGAGATCTCGCCCGATCTCGTCTTCATCGCGCCGGGCGGCAAGCCGACCATGTACGCCGCGATCCTGATGTTCGGCGAGCCCGGTGCCGACATCCTCTATCCCGATCCCGGCTTTCCGATCTATCGCTCGATGATCGAGTTCACCGGCGCAAGGCCGATCCCGGTGCCGATCCGCGAGGAGAACAATTTCGCCTTCTCGGCGGACGAGACGCTGAAGCTGATCACGCCGAAGACGCGGCTGCTCATCCTCAATTCGCCGGCCAATCCGACCGGCGGCGTCACGCCGAAAGCCGAGATCGCCAAGCTCGTCGCCGGCCTTGAGAAGTTTCCCGACGTCGCGGTCCTGTCCGACGAGATCTATGACCAGATGACCTATGACGGCGAGGAGCACGTGACGCTCCTCAGCTATCCATCGATCCGCGACCGGCTGATCCTCTTGAACGGCTGGTCGAAAACCTACGCCATGACCGGCTGGCGCCTCGGCTGGTCCGTGTGGCCGGCGAAGCTCTACGACTTCGCGCGCAAGCTCGCGGTGAACTCCTATTCGTGCGTCAACGCGCCGACGCAATATGCCGGCCTCGCCGCGCTCACCGGCCCGCAGGACGCCGTGAAGAAGATGGTCGCCGAGTTCGACAAGCGCCGCAAAGTCGTGGTGGAAGGCCTGAACAAGCTGCCCGGCGTCTCCTGCAGGACGCCGAAGGGCGCCTTCTATGCATTTCCCAACGTCAAGAACACGGGCTGGAAGGCGAAGCCGCTTGCCTCGACATTGCTCGACGAAACCGGCGTCGCGCTGATCGGCGGGCCGGACTTCGGCATTCTCGGCGAGGGCTATATCCGCGTCTCCTACGCGAACTCCACCGAGAACATCCAGAAGGCGCTCGCGCGCATGGGCGAGTTCCTGGAGAAGCGCAAGGCGGCCTAGCCGTCAGGATTTCTTCAGCCGCGCATACTGCGCGTAGTCGCGATAGGGTCGCTCGACTGTGAGCCGCGCGCCGAGGCGTACGGCCTGCGCGCTCAGCATCGCTTCCAGCGTATCGCGCGGCGCGACGTGGAAGAACCCGATCCAGCGCCGAAGGCCGGAACGGAACCAGCGCGGCAGGCCGGCCTGCCCGCCGAAATCCACAATGTGCAGCTCGCCGCCGGGCGCAAGCGACAGCACGGCGCGGTCGATCGCCGACTGCCAGCGCGGGATCATCGACAGCGTATAGGAGAGAAAAATGCGGTCGAACTTCTCGGTCGCAAACAGCCGGTTCGCATCGAAGCTCGTCGCGTCTCCGTGCGCGACGCGAATTCGCGGCGCCAGCCTCGCCTGCTCGATCGAGCGATAAGCCGACGTCAGCATCTCCGTCGAGATGTCGATGCCGTAGAAGCGCGCCCCCGGATAACGCTGCGCGGCGACGATCAGGTTGCGCCCGGTGCCGCAGCCGATCTCCAGCACGTGCATGCCCGCGCCGGCGTCGAGCCCCGCGATGAGCCGGTCGCGCCCGAGCAGAAAATATTTTCTCGTCGCGTCATAGATATGCCGCTGCCGCCGGTAGATGCGGTTCATCCGGGCGGTGCTGACGGCAGCGGTCATGGCTCAGTCCCGCAGAACGTAGAGATGGAAGCCGCCATAGACCGCCGAGCGGTCGCGCGCCGCGAGCGCCCGCGACTGGGCTTCCTCGTAGCGCCAGCGCCCGAGCACCGTGTCGTCGACGCGGCCCGGCAGCAGGCTCGGCTCCGCCGCCGTGCGGAAAATGACCCGCGCGCCCGGCCGCGCCGTGCGCGTGATCTCGCGCCACAGCGCATTGAGCTGCGCGTCCGTCATCCAGTCCTGCGCGTCGAGCAGCACATAGCGGTCGAGCGAGCGGTCGGCGCAGGTCTGCAGGTGCTGCGTGAACGTGCGCCGCAGCACCGCCACGCGGTGCACGCGCCGCCGGATCGCTTCGAAATGCTCGCGCCGCAGATACGGCGGCACCGGTCCGCGGCCATCGCCCGCATAGCGCCGGCCGAACGCCTGCCAGGCGAAGTAGTTGTCTTGCAGGCTGAAATTGCAGGCGAGCCGCTCCACCCGCTCGCGCAGCACGCTCGCCACATCGCCGCCGCCGGCCGACGCCAGCGCCGCGTGCTGCGCCGGCGGAATGCCGAGCCCGAACAGCGAGAGCTGCCGCTGCGCGACCCAGCGCACCAGCCGCTTGTCGAACAAGGGCGCCAGCGCGCTCTCGAAATAGCGGCGCTGCTCTTCGAGTGTCCGCGCCTTGAGCACGACGCTCGGATCGATGCCATAGAGGTGCGCCAGCGCATGGCCGAACCCGATGCAGCGCCCGAGCAGGCCGTAGCGATAGAAGTTGCGCGCGAACACGGAGATGCGCGGCCGCCCGAGCCCGAACGCGCCGCGTCCCTCCCAATAGCCGCGCGTCTCCGCGTCGAGCCACGGCGAAAGGTGCCGCCAATAGGCATCCACGTTCGCCTGCCCGTCCGCCTCGCCAAAGAACCGGAAGAAGTCATCCGCGCCCGGCAGATGCCGCGCCGCCGCGAGCTTCAGCCGGTTCAGCGCGATGTGCGCGCGGCTGAGATCGACCGCCGTGATCCGCGCCGGATCGGCGGTGAGATACGACAACACGTTGCAGCCGCCCGACGCGATCGTGACGATGTGGCAGCTCGGCGTGACGGCGAGCGCCTCCATGTCGACTTCCGGGTCTTCCCAGATCTGCGGATAGACGAGCCCCCTGAACATCCAGGCGAACAGATGCTCGAGCATTCCCCGCTTGTTGAACGCCCGCTCGATCTGCTCTCCGGCCGTCCTGCTCAATGCGCGCTCCATGCGTCGAATCGCATGCGTGCGATCTAGCGGCCTCTCCGTGAGACTTTGATGACAGCGGCGGCGCACGCCCAAACAGGCTTAACGCCGGAGCACCAGCGCGAAGCCGACCGTCACGATCGCAAAGCCGGCGAGCTGCGCCATGCTGGGAACAGTGCCGAGCGTGATCCAGCCGATCGCCATTGTGAACCCGGGCACGAGCGCCGGGAAAACGGCGGCGCGTCCCGGCCCGAGCAGCGCCACTGAACGCGTGAAGAGATAGATGCCGCCCGTGCCGGCGAACACGCCCTGCACGACCGCCTGCAGGAGGTTCTCCGCCCATCCCGCCGCGACGATCCGCTCGAACCCGAACAAGGCCGCATGCACCGGAACGAATGTCAGGAACGCCATCACCGTGACCACCGCCGTCGCCCGCATTGGCTCGATCCGCCACAGCGACAGCAGCAGCCCGAACAGCGCCCAGCAGGTGCCGGCCGCAAAGAAACTGAGATCGCCGAGGATCCCGCTTCTGCCGATCGTCGCCGCCGACTCGCCGGCATAGACGACGAGGCCGGCGACGATCGCGAGCGCGCCGATCACCCGCGAGAGCGCGATCGCTTCATGCAGAAAGATAGCTGTGAGCAAGAGTCCGCCGACCGCCGCGGCCGACGGCTGGATGACGGCGCCGTGTCCGAGCGGCACCAGCAGGAAGCCCATGTAGCTGAGGATCGCGAGCGGCGGCCCGGCAAACAGCGTAAGCGCAAGCCCCCGCCCCCAGCTCATGCCGCCCGGTTTGGCGATGCCGGAGCGGAACACGAGGAAGGAAAGCAATGGCGCGAGCCATACGTAGCGGTGCAACGCAAGGTCCACCGGCGCGAGGCCGATGCCCACCCCATGCAGTGCGGCGACAAGCCCCGCCGCCCAGGCGAGCGCCGCGCCCGCGCCGCAGAGCACCCCGATCAGCTTGCGCGAGGAAAGCCCCGCGCGCGCGGGCTCGTTCGCTGTTTCGGAGTCGCCCGGACCATCGGCCATGCGCCCGATTAAGCCAGTCCGAATGGCAGCGCCAGCCGACGACGCCCGCTCGATCGCGGCGCATGGCTGGTCTGCATGCGGCGGAGGTTCGGGCGTGCGCACACAAAACCCTTCCGTCGCGGCGGGTTCGCGCGGAGAATGCCCGCGATGCGCCGGCTCGCTTCCGTTTTGCTGTTTGCGCTCGCTGCCGTGCTTCCGGCCGCGGCCGAGGAAATCCGTCCTTCGCAAACCGCCTGCGACCGCGCGAAGCTGCCCGGCCGCGGCTACATCGAGTGCCTGGAGCGGACGCTTCGCGCCGCCGACGAAGCGCTGAACGCGGCGCATGCCCGCGCCCTCGCCGCAGTCGAAGCGCGGGCGGACCTCACTCCCATGCAGCGCACCCGCTGGAAAAACGTGCTGGAAGAATCGCAGGCCTTGTTCGTGCGCTTCCGCAACTTTGAGTGCCAGAATGTCGCACCCTACGAAGGTGAAGCCGGACGGATCGGCGCCTTCGAGCAGCGGCTCGCCTGCCTGATCGACAGGAACACCGCTCGCGCGCGCGACCTGGAAAACCGCTATGGAAAATAACGAAATTGGGGGCGGCTGCCGGTAAGCCATTGCGGCGATTATTCCGGAATGCTTATCTCCAACCGGCGCGGGCAAGTCGTCAATTCGAGTAGCCCATTGTCTGCGCTGCAGAATCACTCAATTCTAGTTCGACGGTATTCGCCGACCAGCAAGGTACCCGGCTGCAGGGTCGGGCGCGGGAAATATCGGGGGCAGGGCCGTGCAGGTTGTCTCAGTCGGCGAAATCATCATCGAGCTCGTCCGCGCGCCCGACGGCCGCTTCGACTTGGGTTATGCGGGCGATACGTTTCAGACGGCGGTTCATCTCTCCCGCAGCGGAGTCAAAGTCGCACTGGCGACCGCGCTCGGCAACGATCGCTATTCCGAACAGGCGCTTGCCGCCGCCACCGCCGAAGGCATCGCCACCAATCTCGTGCTGCGGGTGAACGACCGCGTGCCGGGAATTGCGCTCGTCGAATCCGACGGCCGCGCCGAACGGCAAAATGAAATCTGGCGTGACGCCTCGCCCGCGCGTCAGCTCTTCGAGCTCCCCGGCTGGGATCGCGTCGCCGAGCAGCTTGTCTCGGCCAATCTCGTCTACTTCTCCGGCGTGACGCTTTCGCTTTACTCGAACGTTGGGCTCGGTCGCATGCTCGCCGCCCTCGAATTCGGCCGCGAGCGCGGCGCGCGCATCGCCTTCGACAGCAACTGGCGTTTCGCGAGCTGGCGCGGCGACGACCAGCGTGCGCGGGCGGTTCTCTCCGAAGCCTTGAAGCGCAGCGATCTCGCGCTGCCGTCGTTCGAGGACGAAGCGAGATTGTGGGGCGATGCGTCGCCGCAGACCACGATCGAGCGCCTGCAGACGTTCGGCGTGCGCGAGATCGTGGTGAAGAACGGCGCGCGGCCCGCCCTCGTCCACGCCGACGGCAAGACCGAAGAAGTGCCGGTGCCGGAAGAAATCGCCGTGACCAACGGTGCGGCGGCAGGCGACGCCTTCAATGCCGGCTATCTCGCCGCCCGCCTGCGCAAGGAAAGCCCGGCGGCCGCGGCCCTTGCCGGCCACCGGCTCGCCGCCGGGGCGCTGCGCGGCAACGCCGGCGCGGCGCCGGCGAAGCGCACCACCGCGAAAACCACACACTGATCGGCATCGCCCGCCGCTAATCAGCCACGGTTCGCTCTTCGCCGATATGGATCGCGCCGGACCGCGCCATCGCCGCGATTTCTGCGTCCGTGAAGCCGTGCTCGCGCAGCACGTCCCGCGTGTGCTCGCCGAACAGCGGCGCCCCGCGCCGCAGCCCGCCGGGTGTCTTGGAGAACTTCACCGGCGATCCGATGGTCTTCACCGGCCCGAGCTTCGCGTGTTCGGTCTCGACGACCATCTCGCGCGCGATCGTCTGCGGATCGGCGTGCATCTGCATCACGTCGAGCACCGGTCCCGCCGGAATCTTCGCCTGCTCCAGCGCCGCGAGCCATTCATCCTTGCCGCGCTTCCGCAGTTCCGGCGCCAGCGTCTCCGCCAGCACGACGCGGTTCTGGATACGGTCGGAGCTCGTCTTGAAGCGCGGGTCCTCGGCGAGTTCCGGCCGCTGCAGCAATTCGACCAAGCGCAGCCACGTCGTCTGGTTCGCAGCGCCGAGCGTAATCCAGCCGTCGCTGGTCTCGAAGGCTTCGTACGGCGCGTTGAGCGGGTGCGCCGAACCCATGGGTCCCGGCGCCACCCCGGTCGCCAGTGCAATCGCCGACTGCCAGTAGGTGAGCGAGATGCCCGCCTCGAACAGGGAGGTGTCGACCATCTGCCCCTCGCCCGTCTGCGCCCGGGCATGCAGCGCCGCGAGAATGCCCATCGCGGCGAGGATGCCCGCCGTGATGTCGGTGACCGGCGCGCCGACCTTGACCGGCGGCCGCCCCGGCCCTTCGCCGGTGATCGACATGAGCCCGCTCATGCCCTGCGCGATGAGATCGAACCCGCCGCGGTCGGCATAGGGGCCGCTCCTGCCGAAGCCCGAGATCGCGCAATAGACGAGCCGTGGATTTTCCCGCTTCAGCACTTCGTAGCCGAGCCCCATGCGCTCCATCACCCCGCGCCGGTAGTTTTCGGTGACGACATCAGCGTCCTTCAGGAGCCGCCGCAGCACGCGCTTGCCGTGGTCAGTCTTGAGGTCGACGGCGATGCCGCGCTTGTTGCGGTTCATCATCATGAACGCCGCGGACTCGCCCCCGATCGTCGGCGGCACCGTGCGCCGCGTCTCGTCGCCGTCGGGAATCCGCTCGACCTTGATCACGTCGGCGCCGAGATCGGCGAGCATCCGGCCGCAGGCCGGCCCCGCCATCACGTGGCAAAGCTCGATGACCTTCAGCCCCGCGAGCGGCCCGGTGTTCGGCTTTTCCGCCATCCTCAGCGCCCCTTGAAGACCGGCTTCTTCTTGTCGAGGAACGAACGAAAACCGGTCTGGAAATCCTCGGTCGCGAAACAGGCGAAGTTGTCTTCGAGCTCCGCTGCCGAGAGCGGCGCCGGATCGAGCAGCCGCCGCACAAACTTCTTGTGCCAGCGCGCGACGAGCGGCGCGCCGGCGGCGATGCGCGCGGCAGTCGCGTACACGTCCTGCTCGACGCCCGCATCCGCCACCACGCGATTGACGATGCGCGCCCGCTCCGCCTCCGCCGCGTTGATGATCCGGCCTTCGAGCAGGATTTCCAGCACCGCCGCCGGCCCGGCGATCTGGATCAGCGGCAGCATCTCTTCGTAGGCGACGACCGCGCCAAGCCTATTCACTGGAATGCCGAACCGCGCGCCCTCCCCGCAGATCCGCAGGTCGCAGCGCGCCACGATCTCAAGCCCGCCGCCGACGCACGGCCCCTGGATCAGCGCAATGACGGGATGCACGCACGTCGAGATCGCTTCGAGTGCGCCGTGCACCACCTTGCCGTAAACCTTCGCCGAGGCCACGTCGTAGCGTTCGTTCTCGAACTCGGCGATGTCGGCGCCGGCGGCGAACGCATTGCCCGCCCCGCGTACCACCACGCAGCGCAATGCTTCGTCCGCCGAGAGCGCCTGGAACTCGTCCTTCAGTTGCTGCCACATGGGCAGCGACAACGCGTTCAGCCGCCCGGGATGCTCCAGGACGACGGTCGCGATCGAGCCTTCCTTGCTGGAATAAACGCGACCCGCCATCGATGCCCCGCCTCCGGAATTTCAGCCGGCGGGGACCTTAGCGTCGATCGGGGCTTTCCGCCTAGCGCAGGACGGGCACGAGACCCGGATGCGCGACCATGAGCCAGGTGTCGGCTGCCGCCGCGCTGCCGTGGCCGCAATCGCCGATGGGCAGAATGCCGGCGGCATCCGCGGCCGCGAGCGGCAGGTACGTGGCCGCGTTCGCCGCCATCGTCACCCCGCCGAATTGCCAGACTGCGACAAGGCCGACGAGTAGCGCGACCACAACCGCAAGGACCATCGGCCACGGCTCGTCGCGGCGCGCCGGTGCAAGCTTCGGCGCACGTTTGGCGGGCTTGCGTCGCGCGGGCCGGCGCTTGGCGCCCTTGCGCTTCGCTGCCGCACGCCTGGTCTTTTTTGCAGACTTCTTCGCCTTCGGCTTTCTCTTCGCGCTCTTTGCAGCTTTCTTCCTGCCGCGCTTCTTCGAGGCTCTTGCCATGGCGTCCCTCCCGGCTTCGGGCCATCTGGGGATCGGGCGAAGGTATAAGCCCGATGGTTAATGAAAGCTTCACGGCCCGGCGCCATCCGGCACCTCTCCCGCAAGGAGTGGCGCGCTATATTGTTTGATATATAATGCGCTGCGAACGGGTCGAGGGAGTTTGCATGTCCAAGTGCGGGATTCTAACCGAGACGATCGAGGCCATCCGCAACGCGGGAGGCGATGAGATCGACAGGCTTGCGATCGAGCGCGTTGTCGTGGGTCTTTTCTTCACCGGCATGAAGCTTTCATCCGGCCATGTCGGCGTCTGCGCCACGCCGGTCAAGACGATCCCCGACGCGGTCTGCTGCCCGAGCTCGACCCACGCCATGCCCTTTCCCGGCAAGATGCACGGCCGCCGCGCCGCCGACTTCCTCGACGAGGTGGAAAGGGCCGACGGAATCCGTCGCGCGGTCGGCGTCGCCGCCATGAATGCGCTTGCCGCCTTCTGCTGGGACCGCAAGCCGCATCCCGGGGTCGAGCTGCAATCCGGCATCGATGCCTTCGACGCCGCGGGCATCGTTCCCGGTCAGACCGTGGTCGTGGTCGGCGCCTTCGTTCCCTTCCTTCGCGAGCTGAAGCGCCGCGGCAATCCCTTCTTCGTGCTGGAGCAGGACCCCGCGACGCTCAAGGCCGACGAGATGCCTTTCTACCGCCCCGCCTCCGAGTTCCCGGCCGTCGTGCCGCAGGCCGATGTCCTGTTGGTCACCGGCACGACGCTCCTCAACGACACGCTCGACGATCTCCTCGCCGCGGCGCGGCCGGACGCCTGCAAGGTCGTGGTCGGCCCGACCGTCGGCCTCGTCCCCGACGCCTATCTCCGCCGCGGCTGCGACATCCTCGGCAGCATCCAGGTCACCCGCGCCGATGAGTTTCTCGACGTGCTGACCGAGGGCGGCTCGGGCTATCATTTCTTCGGCAAATCGGCAGACAAGGTCGTGCTGCGCGCCCGCCGCCGGGACGGTGCACGGAAAGAGCGGGACGCGCTCGCCGTGGCCTGACGCGGGCGCGCGCCGAAACGATCGTGCTATGACGGCCCGATGGCGGCGCGGCATTCCCGACATAACGGCATGGTTGCCCGGCTCCTTCGGCGCCTGAAGCCGAAGGCCAAGTCGGTCATCATCACCGTCTATGGCGATTCCATCACGCATCACGGCGGCTGCGCCTGGCTCGGCAGCCTGATCCGGCTGGTCGCGCCGCTCGGGCTCAACGAACGCGTGGTCCGCACCTCGGTCTTTCGCCTCGTGCGGGAGGACTGGCTCGTCGCCGAGCAGATCGGCCGCCGCAGCTACTACCGGCTGACCGAGAGCGGCCGCCGCCGCGTCGATGCCGCACACGGCCGCATCTATCACCGGGCGCGCCGTCCCTGGGACCGCCGCTGGACCTTCGTCATCACGCAGGCTGCCGCGGCGCGGCGCAAGGCGCTGCACGATGACCTGCGCTGGCAGGGCTTCGGGCAGCTCGCGAGCGGCGTCATGCTGCACCCGGATCCGGACGAGGCGGACCTTCGCGCGCTCTTGGCCGGCGCAGGCGCCGAGCGGCAGGTGCTGGTGATGCGCGCGACGGCCGAATCTCCGGACGGCGCGCTGCGCGAAGTCATCCATCGCGCCTGGGACATGCGGCGGCTCGCCGTCGACTATACGGCCTTCCTCTCCACCTTCCGGCCGGTCGCGGAGGCGCTGGGCGCAGCCGGCAAGCTCGACCCCGAGACCTGCTTCGCCGTGCGCACGCTCCTGATGCACGCCTATCGCCGCGTGCTCTTGCGCGATCCCAAGCTGCCCGAGGAACTGCTCGAGCCCGACTGGCCCGGCACCGCGGCGCGGCTCCTGTGCCGCGACCTCTACCGGCTCGTGCAGGCGCCGGCGGAGCAGCACCTGATGGCGGAACTGGAGACCCCCGCCGGCGGAGCGCCGGCGGCGTATCTGTCCTATTTCAGCCGCTTCGGCGGGCTCGACGGCCCCGCCGAATATGATACGAAAATTGCTTTGATCGGCAAAAAATTGTAATATATTATCGTCCTGCTCGGAAGTTGATCAAAGACAAAGAGCCCGGCGCCGGCAGCGACTATCGCTCGGTGCCAAACAGCCGGCCCGGCCAAGGGCCGCACACAAACGGGGCAGGAGATGCGATCGGAAAAGGGCGGCGCAGCCGCCGTGCAGCAATCGGTTCCGACCCTTTGTTACAATTGCGTCGCCGGGCCGGACTTCATGCGGGTGATCGTCGAGGACGGCGTCGCCACGCGCATCGAGCCGAACCACGACGCGGTCGGCATCCACCCCGGCGGTGGCCGCCCCTGCGTGCGCGCCTACGGGCTCGTGCAGAAGACCTACAATCCGCACCGCGTCCGCCAGCCGATGAAGCGGACCAATCCGAAGAAGGGCCGCGATGAGGATCCCGGCTTCGTGCCGATCTCCTGGGACGAGGCGCTCGACGCCATCGCCGCGCGCCTCAAGGACATCCAGAGCCGCGGCCTGCTCGACGAGGCGGGCCTGCCGCGCGTCGCCGCCTCCTTCGGTCATGGCGGCACGCCGCGCAGCTACATGGGTTCGTTCCCCGCCTTCATGTCGGCCTGGGGCCCGATCGATTTCAGCTTCGGCTCCGGCCAGGGTGTCAAGTGCACCCACTCCGAGCATCTCTATGGCGAGTACTGGCATCGCGCCTTCACCGTCAGCGCCGACACGGTACTGACCAATCTCGTCGTCTCCTTCGGCTCCAACAACGAGGTCACCGGCGGTGTGTGCGCAGTGCGCCGCCATGCCGACGCGCGCATCCGCGGCGTCAAGCGCATCCAGATCGAGCCGCATCTGTCGGCGACCGCCGCCTGCTCGGCGGAATGGGTGCCGATCAAGCCGAAGACCGATGCCGCTTTCATGCTGGCCATGATCCATGTGCTGCTGCATGAAACGCCGCGCGCGTCCCTCGATCTCCCCTTCCTGCGCGACCGCACGTCGTCGCCCTATCTGGTCGGGCCGAACGGCTACTATCTGCGCGAGCCGGCGAGCGGCAAGCCGCTGGTGTGGGATGAAAGAACGAACCGCCCGGTCCCCTACGACGCGCCGGATGCCGTGCCCACGTTGGAAGGCGAATTCACGGTGCCGCTTGCGGTCAGCCGGCTCGCCGACCAGGAAGTCGTGCGGCACGAGAATGCCGCCGCACGCACGGCCTTCACCGCCACGGTCGAAACCATGCGGCGCTACTCGCCGGAATGGGCGAGCGAGATCTGCGGCGTCGCCGCGGCGAAGATCCGCCACGTCGCCAACGAATACGTGTCGAACGCCCATGTGGGCGAAACGATCGAGATCGAGGGTCGCACGCTGCCGTTCCGCCCCGTGGCGGTGACGCTCGGCAAGACCGTCAACAACGGCTGGGGCGCCTTCGAGTGCTGCTGGTCGCGCACGGTGCTGGCGACGCTCGTGGGCGCACTCGAAGTGCCGGGCGGGACGCTCGGCACCACGGTCCGCCTCAACAAGGGCCACGACAACCGCCTCGTCAGCGTGGTGCCGGGCGAGGACGGCTTCATGGTGTCCTCGCTCAACCCGACAGGTCCCGCCGACTGGAAGGCGAAGCCCACCGGCCGCAATGCGCACCGGACGCTGGTGCCGATCGTCGGCAATTCCGCCTGGAGCCAGGCGCTCGGCCCCGCGCACCTGCCCTGGCTGTTCATGGACAAGTCGCCGGAGGAATGGCCGCAGCAGCGCGCGCCCGAACTCTGGATCACCTTCCGCACCAATCCGGCGGTCGCCTTCTGGGACACGGCGAAGCTGACCCGCGCCATCGCCAAGATGCCCTTCGTCGTGGCGATCGCCTACACCTTCGACGAAACCAACCACATGGCGGACATTCTCCTGCCCGAAGCCGCCGATCTGGAAAGCACGCAGCTCGTGCCGATCGGCGGCACGAAGTTCATCGAGCAGTTCTGGGAATATCAGGGCGTCGCCCTGCGCCAGAAGGTGGTCGAGCCCGAAGGCGATGCGCGCGACTTCACCTGGATCGCCACCGAGCTCGCCCGCCGCACCGGGCTGATCGAGAAGTACAATGCCGCGATCAATCGCGGCGCCATCGGCTCGCCGCTTAAGGGCGAGAGCTACGACTTCTCGCTCCCCACGGATCAGGTCCACGATCCCGACGCCATCTGGGACGCGGTGTGCAAGGCATCCACGGCGACGCTCTCCCACGGCAAGGAAGTGCGGGACCTCGCCTGGATGAAGGAGCACGGCTTCTTCGTCGTGCCGTTCAAGCGCACCGACTGGTATCTCTATCCGAGTCTCGCCGACCAGAACCTGCGCTTCGAGCTGCCCTATCAGGAGCGGCTGATGCGCGTCGGCGAGGAGTTGCGCCGCCGCCTGCACGAGCAGGGCATTCACTGGTGGGACGAGCAGCTCAGCGAATATCAGGCGCTGCCGGAATACCACGACGTGCCCGGCCGCTGGGTCAAGGCGGTCGAACACCATGGCGGACGGCCCGAGGACTTTCCGCTCTGGGGCATCACCACCAAGACCATGTTCTATTCCGCCGGCAACAATTCCGGCGTGCCGCTGATGCACGAGGTCGGCCAGAACGTCCGCGGCCATGGCAGCATCATCCTCAATGCGGCGACGGCTGCGAAGCTCGGCATCGCGCGCGGCGACTGGATCGAGGTCCGCTCCATCGTCGCCGCCACGCGCGGCCGCGCCGAGCCGGTACAGGGCTGCCATCCCGACACCATCGTCATTCCGGGACAGCACGAGCACTGGAAGACGCCCTTCGCCAAGGAACTGAAGTTTCCGTCGCTCAACACGGTCACGCAGATGTCGATGGAGCTCACCGATGCCACCGGCTCGGGCGCGGACGTCGTCCGCGTGTCGGTGCGCAAGGTCGACGGGCCGGGAAAGGCGGGCCGGCCATGACCCGCTATGTCATGGTGGCCGACCTCCGGCGCTGCGTCGGCTGCCAGGCCTGCACCGCCGCCTGCAAGGAAGCGAACGCGACCCCGCCCGGCGTGCAATGGCGACGCGTGCTCGACATCGAGGTCGGCGAATATCCCGACGTGAAGCGCGTCTATGTGCCGACCGGCTGTCAGCACTGCGCCGATCCGCCCTGCATGCATGTCTGTCCCACGACCGCCACCCGCCAGCGCGCCGACGGCATCGTGACCATCGACTACGATCTCTGCATCGGCTGCGCCTATTGCGCCGTTGCCTGCCCCTATGAGGCGCGCTTCAAGGTGGACCATCCGAAGTTCGCTTTCGGCGAGGAGGCGTCGGTTTCCGAACAGGCGCGCTTCGACGAGAAGAAGATCGGCGTCGCGACCAAATGCACCTTCTGCGTCGACCGCATCGATTCCGGCTGCGCCAAGGGCCTCGTGCCGGGCCGCGACCCCGACGCGACGCCGGTCTGCGTCAATACCTGCATCTCCGGCGCGCTCGCCTTCGGCGACATCGAGGATCCCGATAGCAACGTGTCGCACCTGCTCGCGGAGAACAAGTGGTTCCGCATGCACGAGGAGGCCGGCACGGCTCCGGGCTTCTATTACTTGTGGGACAAGGAGGCGCCATGAAGCAGGTGGTCCAGGCAAAGCTGCAGCGTTACTGGGACCTGCGCGCGGCGGGCAATTTCAGCTTCGGCGGCACCGGCAGCGGGCTGATCATTGCCGCAGCACTCGCCTTCGCCGTCGGCGCGCCCGCTCTCGCCGTGGTCGTGGCGATTGTCCTCGGGCTCGGCCTGATCGGCCTCGGTCTCTTCTGCGTCTGGCTCGAGATCGGCCGGCCGTGGCGCGCGATCAATGTCTTCTTCCATCCGCATACTTCATGGATGACGCGCGAGGCGCTCTTGGTGCCGCCGCTGATGGCGGCCGGCGCGGCGGCCGTTCTGTTCGACATCCGTTTCGTCTTTCTCGCAGCACTTTTCGCGGCAGGATTCCTCTATTGCCAGGCGCGTATGCTGCATGCATCGCGCGGCATTCCCGCGTGGTGCCAGAAGGAAACCGTGCCCCTGATCCTGTCGACGGGCGTAGCCGAAGGCATCGGCCTCTATCTCGTGATCGGTCTCGTGATCGCTGCGGCGCCGCCGGCGATGATCGCCGCGGCTCTTCTCGCAGCCGTTCTGCGCGAGGCCGCGCGTGAAGCCTACCGCCGCGGCGTCATTGCGGCGAAGGCGCCGGAGGGCACGCTGGCCTGGTTCTCGTTGCGCGAGGAAAAGCTGCTGACCGCCGCACGCTATCTTGCCATTGCGCTGCTCGCGCTGGCGTTCGCCGGCCTCGTTCCGGCCGCGCTCGGCGGCCTCCTCGTCGTTGCGACCGGATGGGGACTGAAGGTCATGCTGATCACCCGCGCCGCCTTCATGCGCGGCCACACGATTCAATACACGCCGGCGCGCGGGCGCGACTCGAGCCATGCGGTGATGCCGTCGTAAGTTGGGCGCGGGACCGATGGCCCCGCGCCCATTCTCTTGCTCTGCAGATTCACCGCTGGCGGATCAGAACTTGACCCGCGCCGTCACTTCGACGCTGCGGCCTATGCCGGGCAGCTCGTCGAAGGAGGAGCGGTACTCCTCGTTCAGAAGGTTGTTGAAGTGGACGCCGAAGCGGAACCTGTCGTTTTCGCCGAACGACCCGCCGAACGCGAAGTTGAGCGTGGCCCAGGACGGAAGGCTGTCGACCGTCAGGGTTGCGCCGTCCATCTCGGCAAGCTGCACGCCGCCGGACGCCCGCACGAACAGGTCGGTCCACAGCTTGACCCCGGCCCGTTCGCCCTCCCAGCGCACCCCGAAGCGTCCCGATAATTCCGGCGTGTTGCTGTCGTAGGTCGAATAGGTTGGAAACTCCAGCTTGCGCCGCATCCACGCACCGGTGACGTAGGGCGTCACCGCGGTGTTGGGCAGCGTGTATTCCGCTACGAGCTCGACGCCGTAGGTGACGGCGCGATCCGCGTTCATGTGAATGAGCTTGGTCGGATTCGAGCCGTGGCTGGGGCAGGTAATGCCCGCCGTGCTGCACGAAACCGTGGCGATATAGTCCTTCGCCTGCGTGTAGAAGGCCGCCGCGTCGAAGACGAAGCCGCGGGCGTTGTAGCGCGCTCCGATCTCCCAGTTCTTTGACGTTTCGGGCTTGAGCTCGGGATTGCCGTAGAGCAGCGACCCGCCCGCCGTCGTGTCGGTGAAGAGCTGCAGGAGCGTCGGCGTGATGTAGCCTTCCGAATAGAGCGCCCGCAAGGTTGTGTCGGGGATGCCCGTGTAGGTCAGGCCGGCGGATGTCACGAGCCGCTGATCGTTCTTGCCCGTATAGTCGGCTCGATTGGGATCGCTCGTATAGTCGAGCTCGGTCTGGGTGAAGTAGTAGCGCAGGCCCGTCGTCAGCTTGAAGTTCCTGGCGAAAGACCACTCGTTCTGGGCGAAACCCGACAGGGTGTGGATCGAGGCTTCGTCCAGGCTTTCCGAATAGGTGCTGGGTGCGACCGGGACGGTCGAGACCCTGCGGCTGGTCTTGAACGCAGTCAGGTCGTCGGCCAGATAGTGAAGCCCCGCGATCGTGTAGTGGTCGGGATGGAACTGAAAGTCCATCTGCGCGGTGCCGCCCCAGTTGACGTTCTTGTCGTCGGACGTCCCCGTGACCGTCATGCTTCCGGGGGGAAATCCTCCCGTGGCAGCCCCCGGCACCGTGACGACCTCGTTGAGGAACAGCCGGTCCACGGTCTGGTAATAGGTGTCGAAATGGACCTTGCGGACCACGGGACTGAGGTCCTTCCCGTCATAATAGAGGCCAACCTTGCGCAGGTCGCGTTGCGGCAGGTCGATCCTGAAGCTTGGCGTGGTGGGGCTGAGAATGCCTGGATCGGTCCAGCTTTCCGTGGTGAGCCGATGCTGCTCGGCCTTGAGCGCGATGTAGTGGTTGCGCTGCTCGCCGAAGGTGTAGCCCAGATGCAGCGACAGGTCGTCGCTGTTGAAGGATGAGCCGTCGAGCCGGCCCGTCGACGTGTATTGCCCCACCGGCACCTTGCGGTCCTTATGGTCGTCGAGCTCGCCGGAAAGGCGGTAGTCGAAGTTGCCGACCGTGCCGGACACGGCTCCCCAGCCCTGCCAGCCCTTGGTGCCGGAATAGTAGGCGCCGCCGAACTCGACCTCGATCGGCTTTGCGGCACCGCGCTTGGTGATGATGTTGATGACGCCGCCGATCGCCTTCGCGCCGTAGAGCACGGAGGACGGCCCGCGCACCACATCGATGCGCTCCACATTGGCCGGGTTGATCAGGATCGGCGTGCCGAACGTGCTGTGGTCGGTGATCTCCTGTCCGTCGACGAGGATGGTGACGCGCCGCGAGGATTCACCGCGGATACGGATGCGCTTCATGCCGGCGGCCGACGAATCGACCACCTCCACACCCGGCACGTCGCGCAGCATCTCGGCGATGCTTTCGGGCGGCTTGCGCTCGAGTTGCTCCCCCTCGATGACCGACACCGAAGCCGGGTTATCCTGAACAGAAACCTCGGTTCGCGTGCCGACGACGGTGATGACGTCGAGCCATGTTGCACTTTCCTGCGCGTGCGCGGCGTCGAGGGCGGCCGGCGCTGCCGACAACAGCAGGGCGAGGGTGGCGGCTTTGATGATGGGCTGGCTTGAAGGGTCTTGCACCTCCTGGCTGACAATGATGGTTGCGTTGTTCATGATTCCAGTTCTCCAGACTGTTCCACCGCGCGGCCGAGGCCGCGGCGAGGCGTTGACGCGTCTCGTTCGTTCCTGTGCGGTCCTCCCTGCGTTACCGGGGTTGCGGAAGCAGCTTTTGGGTCGAGGTCGCGCAGTAGCGCGCCGCTCGCGGCGCGCCGGCTGCCTCGCAGGAGGCGATCGGCTCTACCGTCGCCGTCTTGTCGTCGAAGGAGACGAGATAGGCCTGACGCTCGGCATCGTCTTCCATGCCGTGAACGAAAGGCTCGAACTGCACCTCCGAGGCGCGGCAGACCAGGTGCTCGATCGTGACGCCGCCTTTTTCGAGGATGGTGCGCACCACTGCGGCGCGCTTCTCGCATTCCTCCAGCGTCTGCGTGTTGACGAAGGCGACCGACATCTCGCCGCCCTTGAGCAAGGTCAGGATGATCATCAGGAAGGCGAGCTTCACGTCACGCCCCCTTCGCGTCGCCGATCGCCGGTCTGCGTTCTGCCCGCGCCGGCGGAGCCGTGTTGCTCCGTGTTCATTTCCCCCACCCCTGCCCCGAAGCGACGTCTTCGCGACGTGCTTGCTCCTTAGAAACCTTAAAAAGAAGCATTTACAATGCATCTTTTTCTGGCGAGCGGGAACTGCGCTGTCAATATGAGGCGCGGCGCAGAGCGGCGACATTCGCGGCAGCGCGTCGTTTTGTCCTTACGGGCTTCGATCGAACGCGTGAGAATGACGCCGCCAGATTGGAGGCGTTCGAGACAAGAGGCATGACGTGCGTGCGCGCTGTCGCGCGTCGCTTCGCTGTCTTGCTTCGTCCGATAGGAAAAAGCGCGACGGCCTACGAAGTCGATCCGGCCCTAGGCAGCCGGCCGGATTCCGAAATCGCCCGGTTTGAGAATCAGGTCGGCGAGCGTGTAGCGGTCGAGCGTGCTGTTGAATGCCGCTAACGCCTCCTTCAAGACGCCCCGCAGGCGGCAGCGCGGCGTGATGCGGCACTTGTTGTCGGGCGTGAAGCACTCCACGAGCGCAAAGTCCGGCTCGGTCGCGCGCAGGACGTCGCCGATCTTGATCTGGTTCGGGCGCTTGGCAAGGGTGAGGCCGCCCGATCGTCCGCGCACCGCCTTCAGGAAGCCGGCGCGGGTGAGCTGATTGACCACCTTCATGAGATGCGCGCGGGAGATGCCGTAAACCGCCGCCGTCTCCTCGATGGTGATCAGCCGGTCGCGCCGCGCGGCGGCATAGATCAGGACGCGCAAGGCGTAATCCGAGAAGTTCGTCAGTCGCATCGTCTGTTCCCTCGCCTGCGGGCCCTGCCGCCGAATCCAGAATTACCGCTTTAAGATGCGGGCGTCCGGTATCTTTTGCAAGCGGCCTTCGCCACCGGCGGGCCCGCGCGACGCCTGCCGAGCCGGAAATCAAAATGCGAAGGGCGATCCTCTCGGATCGCCCTCTACGGTACAGCCGTCACAATTGATGATAGGGCTGGTTGCGGGGACAGGATTTGAACCTGTGACCTTCAGGTTATGAGCCTGACGAGCTACCGGACTGCTCCACCCCGCGTCAGCGGTGAATTCCTTGAACCCCGGGTCGGGGCTCCGGTCGGCCTTGAAAAGCATGCAAGGGCGAGCGCGACCATGACCCGCGCGGGCACTATGTAACAACGGCGCGACGGAAAAGAAAGGCCCGTTTGCGGGCTTTTTCCATGAAAACGAAGGCCCGGGCGTCGCCGCCCGGGCCCCTTCCGATTTTGCGTTTCGCGTCAGGCGGCCTGCTGCTCGGCCGGGCTGACGAGATCGAAGCGGTCGGCGTTCATCACCTTGGTCCACGCCGCCACGAAGTCCTTCACGAACTTCTGCTTCGAGTCCCCGCAGGCATAAACCTCCGCGAACGCGCGCAGCTGCGAGTGCGACCCGAAGATCAGGTCGATGCGCGTGGCCGTCCACTTGAGCTCGTTGGTCTTGCGGTCGCGGCCCTCGTAAACGTCATCGCCCTTCGGCTGCCACACCGTGTTCATGGTGAGCAGGTTGACGAAGAAGTCGTTCGTCAGCTTGCCGGGCTGCGTGGTGAACACACCGTGCTTCGACCCGCCGGCATTCGCGCCGAGAACGCGCAGGCCGCCCATGAGCACCGTCATCTCCGGCCCCGTCAGCCGCAGCAATTGCGCCCGGTCCACCAAAGCCTCCTCCGGCTTCATGAACTGGATCTTCTTGCTGTTGACGTAGTTGCGGAAGCCGTCGGCACGCGGCTCGAGCGGCGCGAAGGAAGCGGCGTCGGTCTGCTCCTGCGACGCGTCCATGCGCCCCGGCACAAACGGCACCTTCACGTCGACGCCGCCGTCCTTTGCGGCCTTCTCGATCGCGGCGGAGCCGCCGAGAACGATCAGGTCCGCGAGCGACACCTTCTTGCCGCCGGTAGCCGAAGCGTTGAACGCCTTCTGGATACCTTCGAGCTTCTCGAGCACCTTGGCGAGCTGCTTCGGCTCGTTGACCTCCCAGTCCTTCTGCGGCGCGAGGCGGATGCGCGCGCCGTTCGCACCGCCGCGCTTGTCCGAGCCGCGGAAGGTCGAGGCCGAGGCCCAAGCCGCCGAGACGAGTTCCGAAACCGACAGGCCGGACGCGAGAATTTTCGCCTTGAGGTCGGCGATGTCCTTGTCGTCGACCAGCTTGTGATCGACTTCGGGGATCGGGTCCTGCCAGATCAGCACTTCTTTCGGCACGAGCGGGCCGAGATAGCGCACGCGCGGACCCATGTCGCGGTGCGTGAGCTTGAACCACGCGCGCGCGAATGCATCCGCGAACTGGTCCGGATTCTCCATGAAGCGCCGCGAAATCTTTTCATAGATCGGATCGAAGCGCAGCGACAGGTCCGTCGTCAGCATGGTCGGCACATGCTTCTTCGAGGGATCGAAGGCGTCGGGGATCGTGGCGCCCGCGCCCTTCGCGCGCCACTGCTTCGCGCCCGCCGGGCTCTTTTCGAGCTCCCATTCGTAGCCGAACAAGTTCCAGAAGAAGTTGTTGCTCCACTTCGTCGGCGTCGTGGTCCAGGTAACTTCGGGGCCGCCGCCGATGGTGTCGGCACCGCAGCCGGTGCCGTGCCTGCTCTTCCACCCCAGGCCCTGGTCCTCGATGGCCGCGCCTTCCGGGTCCGGCCCGATCAACGACGGATCGCCCGCGCCGTGCGTCTTGCCGAAAGTGTGCCCGCCGGCGATCAGCGCGACGGTTTCCTCGTCATTCATCGCCATGCGGAAGAAGGTTTCGCGGATATCCTTGGCCGCCGCGACGGGATCCGGATTGCCGTTCGGCCCTTCCGGGTTCACGTAGATCAGGCCCATCTGCACGGCGCCGAGCGATTCATGCAGTTCGCGCTCGCCGCTATAGCGCTCATCGCCGAGCCACGATCCTTCGGGACCCCAGAATAGTTCTTCCGGCTCCCAGACATCCTTGCGGCCGCCGGCGAAGCCGAACGTCTTGAAACCCATCGACTCCAGCGCGGCGTTGCCGGCGAGAATCATCAGGTCGGCCCACGAAATCTTCCGGCCGTATTTCTGCTTGATCGGCCACAACAGCCGGCGCGCCTTGTCGAGGTTGACGTTGTCGGGCCACGAGTTGAGCGGCGCGAAGCGCTGCTGGCCCGCGCCTGCGCCACCGCGGCCGTCGGTGATGCGGTACGTGCCCGCGCTGTGCCATGCCATACGGATCATCAGACCGCCGTAATGGCCGAAGTCGGCCGGCCACCACTCCTGCGAGTCCGTCATCAGGGCGGTGAGATCCTTGATCACGGCATTCAGGTCGAGGCTCTGGAATTCCTTCGCATAGTCGAAGTCCTCGCCCATCGGGTCGGACAGATCGGAGTTCCGGTGAAGAACCGAAACGTCCAGCATCTCCGGCCACCAGTCGCGGTTCGTGCGTCCGCGCGCGCCCGTAAACGGGCATTTGCCCGCGCTCTTGTCGTCCGCTTTTGCGTCCATGATTTTCCTCCGATCGACGGAAACAGGTTCGGCGCCAGCCCCGGCTGGCCGCCTTGCTACAGATCAATGTCTGATGCCGACCTTGTTGCATCCGGCGGCGATAAGGACTAATCGTTTTTCATGTAATTCCAGATAAGGAAAACTTATCGTGATTTCGCTCCGGCAGCTTCGCTACCTCGATGCCCTGGCGCGGACGGGGCACTTCGGGCGCGCGGCCGCACTGGTCCATGTGTCCCAGCCGGCGCTCTCCATGCAGATCAAGGAGCTCGAAGGACAACTCGGCACGCCCCTGATCGAGCGGCGGCGCCATGAGATCCGGCTTACCCCCCTCGGCATGGAGGTGCATCGACGCGCGCACGAAATCCTTGCCGCCGCGCGCGACCTCGTCGACTTCGCCCGTCACGGCGCGCGCACGCTCGCCGGTCCCCTGTCCCTTGGGATCATCCCCTCGATCGCGCCCTATCTTCTGCCCGGCGCCCTGCCGCTCCTGCGCGAGCGCTACCCCGATCTCCGGCTGCGCCTGCGCGAGACGCAGACGCGCACGCTGGTCGAGGAGCTTTCCGCAGGCGAACTCGACGTCATCCTGCTTTCACTGCCGCTGCACGAGCCCGACATCGAGACGCTGCATCTGTTCGACGACCGCTTCTTTTTCGTCACCAAGGCGGCCGTGCCTGCCCTCGATCCCGACTCCCGCGTCTCACAATCGGCCATCGATCCGTCAAAGCTGCTCCTGCTCGAGGAAGGTCACTGCCTGCGCGATCAGGCGCTGCAGTTTTGCAGTGCCGCACGCAATGCCGCCACCAATCCCGGCGTGCCGGATCTTGGCGCCAGCAGCCTGTCGACGATCATGCAGCTCATCGCCAACGGCTTCGGCGCGACCTTGCTGCCGGAGATGGCGCTGCCCGCCGAGATCGCCGCGAACCGCGATGTGGTCGCGTTGCGCTTCTGCGACCCCGAGCCGCGGCGCGAGATCGGCCTCGCCTGGCGCCGCACCTCCGCGCGCAAGGACGATTTTATCCATCTCGGTAAGGTATTCGTCGATTCCAGAGCAAATTCGCCGCACTGACACCGCGGCATCGCGGCCGCGGCCGAAGTCTTTTCGCAGCGGCTGTCGTGCCGCACCATAGGAGAAACAGCCTGGAAGGAACACGGCATGGGAAAACGCGACGGCGCGGAAGAAGCATTGCAGTCCATCGCCTGGGCGATCCTGGCCCGGGCCGCGCGCGCGATCGAAGACCGCAGCCTGAGCGAGGCGGTTGCCGTCCACGAGTTCCGCAAGGTCATGAAACGCTGGCGCGCGCTTCTGCGCCTCCTTGAGCCCTTTCTCGGACGCAAGGGCCGCAAGCTGCGCGCCGAAGCCCGCGACCTCGCCCGCGCCTTGTCCGGGCCGCGCGACGCGCAGTCGGCGATCGACGCGTTCAACGACGCGTTCAAGCACAACACGCGAATCTCCCCGCAGTCGCTTGCGTCCGTGCGGACGAAGCTTGAGCAAGCGCGGCAGCGGTCGGAGACCACGATTCTGACCGACGAGATGCGCGATCGGATCGAAACGGGGCTCCGCGCCGCGGCGCGCTCGGTCGAGCGTTGGCCGCATCAACGGATCGAGGCTTCCGATATCTCCGGGCAACTCTCCGAGACCTACCGGCGCGCCCGCCGCCGCATCCCCGACGATTGGGAGAGCGCCGCGCCTGAGGACCTGCACCGGCTGCGCCAGCGGGTGATCGAGCTTCGCTATCAGCTCGAACTGGTCGAGCCGATCTTCCCGAATACCGGCAAGCCGCGGATCGACGACCTGCAGAAGCTGCGCGACCGGCTCGGCCGCTATCAGGATCTGGTCCTGCTGGGAAATCTTCTTGGCCCGAAAGAGATCCTGGCGCCGTGGCGCAGCCGGCTCGCGCCGTTCATTACCGACCGCCAGGCGGTCCACCTCGCAGCCGCAGCACGTCTCGGCGAGCGGCTGTTCGCCGACCGCCCCAAGGCGATCCGCCGCCGCCTGCATGAGGTCCGCGCCGCAGGATCAACTTGAATTGATCGGGATTTTGCGCGCGTTGCGGAGCGGCGCACCCGTCATCCGGCGGCCATGTTGCTTGCGCATTGATATGTCGTCTAGATTTTCCGGCTCGCGGGGCGCGGGGGACGCTCAGCAACGAGGACGAAATGCCTGTTTCCAGTTTGCGGTTTGCCGCTCCCGCGTTGGCGGCGGCTTGGGTGATCGCCGCGGCCGCCGCGCACGCGCAGCAACCGCGCCCGGCGCTCGACGTCCACTTCGTACCGACGCCGGAGCAGGTGGTTGACCGCATGCTGCAGATGGCCGGCGTCACCGACAAGGATTTCGTCATCGACCTCGGCTCCGGCGACGGGCGCATCGTCATCACCGCGGCGCAGAAGTTCGGCGCACGCGGCATGGGCGTCGACCTCGACCCCGAACGCATCAAGGAAGCCAACGCCAACCGGCAGAAGGCCGGCGTCGCCGAGAAAGTGGAGTTCCGGCAGCAGAACCTGTTCGAGACCGATCTGAGCAAGGCGACCGTGCTCACGATGTACCTGCTGCCACGCCTGAACCTGCAACTGCGCCCGACGCTGCTCGACCTGAAGCCCGGCACGCGCCTCGCATCGCACGCCTTCGACATGGGCGACTGGCGCGCCGACCGGCACGAGAAGATCGATGGCCGCGACGCGTATTTCTGGGTCGTGCCCGCGAAGGTCAACGGCACCTGGCAGATCGAAGACGGCAACAGCAAGTTCGAGATCGATGTCGCGCAGCGCTATCAGACCTTCGAGGGCGTCGCGCGCGCCGGCAATGTCACGGTGCCGCTCCGGGAAACGAGCCTGCGCGGCGACGAAATCCGCTTCGTCACCGAACTCGAGTCCGGCAAGCCGCGCGAGTTTCGCGGTCGCGTGAACGGCAACAAGATCGAAGCACTCCCGCCGGAAGCCGGAGGCCCCCAGGCCAACACGGCAATCAGCTGGCGCGCTGCAAAAGCACAATAGGGACGCCGGCCGGCTCGGCGCGATCCGGAAAACAACAACACCGCCGGAACGGGAAATACTGGGGGACGGTTGCCAAGATCGCCCCATTGCATAGGGATGGATCATGTCGAATTCGGCCAACACCAGCGGCAAGCCGCTGCAACTGCTCTCGGTTTCCGCGGGCGCTGCCTTTATCATCGGCATCGTCATCGGCATCGGCATTTTCCGGACGCCGTCGCTTGTCGCGTCCGGCGTGAGCAGCGAGACGCTGTTCATCGCCGCCTGGTTGCTTGGCGGCCTGATCATGCTGGTCGGCGCGCTCTGCTATGCGGAGCTCGGCAGCGCGCACCCCGATGCCGGCGGCGAGTATCATTTCCTGCGGCGCGCCTTCGGCAAGCAGATCGGGGTGCTGTTCGTCTGGGCGCGCGGCACGGTGATCCAGACCGGCGCGATCGCCGCCGTCGCCTTCGTCTATGCCGACTACGCCTCCAACATCGTCCCGCTCGGCGCCTATAGCAGCGCCATCCATGCCGTGATCGGCGTGGCCGCCCTCACCGCGCTCAATCTCGTCGGCACGCCGCTGGGCGCCCGCGCCCAGGTGATCCTCACGACCCTGACCATCGTGGCGCTCATCACGGTGATCGTCGCCGGCTTTTCCACGGCCGGCGCAACGCATCCGCCGGTTCAGGCGGGTTCGCAGTGGGGCACCTTCGGCCTTGCCATGGTGTTCGTGCTCCTCACCTATGGCGGCTGGAACGAGGTGGCCTATCTCTCCGGCGAGCTGAAGGACGTGCGCCGCAACATGGTGCGCACGTTGCTGCTCGGTACCGCGGCGGTCGTCGTCCTCTATGTGCTTGCCAATCTCGCCTATCTCAACGTCTTCGGCCTCGAGGGCCTGCGCAAGAGCCAGACCGTCGGCGCCGACCTGATGCGCGTCGTGGTTGGCGACTGGAGCGCCGTCGTGTTCAGCCTCATCGTCTGCGTCTGCGCGCTCAGCACGCTCAACGCCACGATCTTCACCGGCGCCCGCGCCTATTATGCGCTCGGCCGCGACGTGCCCGCCGTCGGCAAGCTCGGCATCTGGGAGGAGCGCGGCGACAAGCCGACGAACGCGCTTCTGCTGCAGGCGGCGATCGCGCTCGCCCTTGTCGCCTTTGGCTCCACCACCCGCGACGGCTTCGAGTCCATGGTGGCCTATACGGCGCCCGTGTTCTGGTTCTTCCTGTTCCTGATCGCGCTCTCCGTGTTCGTCTTCCGCAACCGCGGCATCGATCTGCCCTATCGCCTGCCGCTCTATCCCCTGCCGCCGATCCTGTTCGGCGCGGCCGCGCTCTGGATGATCTATTCGAGCATCGCCTATGCCGGGATCGGCTCGATCGTGGGCGTGGTCGTGCTGCTCGCCGGCCTGCCGCTGGTCCTGTTCGCGCGTGGCAGCGGGACCTCAACGGAAGCCGCGGAATAGAACGGTTTCGGATGCATCCGGGAAACCGCGATCGCTACCCGCGGTCACAATTCCGGCATTCGGGCGCGTCGTCACGAACCCGCCGTGACCGCGGAACATCCTGCATCGCCTGGTGTTCGTAACAAAGCCGCCGACAGAAACACCACCGTCCCGCTCGCCATGAGGTTCGCATGTTCACCGATCTGACACGGATTTCACGCGTCGCCTTGATTCCGGCCGCACTTTTCGCGCTCTCGAATGTCGCCCTCGCACAGGATTCCGTATCGGGCCGGGAGCCGGTCAAGCTCGACGTCCCCTTTGTGCCGACGCCGGAAAGCGTCGTTCAGCGCATGCTCGAGCTCGGCAACGTCAAGAGCGGCGACTACGTCATCGACCTCGGCTCCGGCGACGGCCGCATCGCCATCGCGGCGGCCAAGCGCGGCGCCCGCGCGCTCGGCGTCGACATCGATCCCCGCCGCATCGAGGAGGCGAACGCCAACGCCGCCAAGGCCGGCGTGACCGACCGCGTGACCTTCCGGCGCGAGAACCTGTTCGAGACGCCGATCAAGGACGCGAACGTGATCACCATGTACCTCCTGACGAGCGTCAATCATCAGCTCCGCCCCCGCCTGCTCGAGGAGTTGCGGCCCGGCACGCGTATCGTCTCGCACGCCTTCAGCATGGGCGAATGGGAGCCCGACGTGCACGAGAAGGTCGACAACCGCGACGTCTATCTCTGGATCATCCCGGCCAAGGTCGGCGGCCGCTGGACGCTCAAGGACGGCGAGCAGGCGATCGCGCTCGACGTCGAGCAGGAGTTTCAGGCGATCGAGGGCAAGGCCACCGTCAACGGCCGCACGGTGCCGATCACGAACGGCAAGCTCAACGGCGACGAGATCGTCTTCACGCTGGAGATCGCCGGCAAGCCGGAGACCTATCAGGGCAAGGTCAGCGGCGGAAAGATCGAGGCGGTCGCCGGGCCGGTGGCGACGAAGCGCGGCTGGAGCGCGACGAAGGGCTGACGCCCGCCTCATGGTTCGAGACGCGCCGCCCTCATCCTGAGGAGCGGCGCACCGATCTTGGGCTTGCCCGAGATCGGCAGGTATAATCATGCAAGTCGGCAACAGTCGACTTGCATGCGCCGCGTCTCGAAGGACGAGGGCGGCGCTCCTCACCATGAGGCGGAATTACAGCTTGAACACCTTCTCCGCATTCGTCTGGTAGAACGCCTTCTTCTCCGCGTCGCTGACGGGCAGCGCGTCCATGGCGACGACCTCCGACGGCTCAAACTGGTAGGGATAGTCCATCGCATAGAGGACACGATCGTTGCCGAGCACCGAGCGGCAATACATCACCGCCGGCTCCCAGTTCATGCCGCTCGTGGTGATATAGACGTTCTCGCGCAGATACTCGCTCACCGTGCGCTTCAGGGGCTTGAGCGCCTCGTAGCGCTTCGAGCGCACCTGCGCGGCGTGCATGTAGTCGAGCCGCGGAATCCAGAACGGCAGCCCCTCGCCGAGATGGCCGACGACGATCTGCAGCTTCGGAAAGCGGTCGAATGCGCCGCTGGTGATGATCGTGAGCAGGTGCAGGCCGCACTCGACGGCGAAGCCGTAGATCGCGCCGTCGAGCCCGCGCTCGATGAAGGGCTTTGCCATCTCCGGCGGCGGGCCGCTCGGATGGATATAGATCGGCACGTCGAGCGCCTCGGCCGCCTCGAACACGCCCCAGAATTTCTGATCGTTGAGAAATTCGCCGCGGATGTGCGAATTGATGACGGCGCCCTTGAGCCCGAGCTTCTTCACGGCGCGCTCCAGCTCCTTGCCCGCCGCCGGCGGGTCCTGCGGCGCGACGAGCGCGAGCCCGGCGAAGCGGTCGGGATGCTTGCGGACCGCGTCCGCCGCCATGTCGTTGCTCGCCGCAGCCAGGCCGTTCGCGGTCGGCGCGTCGAACACCTGCACGCCCGGCGCTGTGTGCAGCAGCAACTGCACGTCGATGCCGCTCGCGTCCATATCGGCGAGCCGTCCGGCGCCGAGATCGAGAATCCGCTTGAGCGTCGTGACCGAGCGCTCGCTCGGGTTCTTGCCGTAATAGCCCCACAGGCTCTCGAACGCCGGATCGTTCAGCGCCCGCGTCTCCACCAGCTTGAGATAGCGGTCGAAGATGTCCTGCATCAGCCAGGCTTCTTCCGTGGCGATGCGCTTGTAGCTGGCGGCTTTGGCGATGCGCGCCGGTGTTTCCGTTGCCACGCGGTTTCCTCCCTGGTTCGGTCGCGCATTCTAGATCGAAGCACGCCGTGCGGCGCAAGCAGGGGCGATGCCTCGCGCAAGCCGTTCGCCTTTCGCACGCGCTCGAAATCGCTAAGATCGTGGGACCGACCGCGCGGCACAAGCGAGGCGGGTTTGGGAGGAAAGGGCCGATGGGCCGCATGGCGGCGTTCCTGCGGGGCGCAATTCCGGTCGCGCTCCTTCTTGGCGTGATCGGTCACGCGCTGTCGCAGGAAGGCAGGTACGACACCTTCATTCCCTACGTGCCGACGCCCGAGCACGTGGTCGACCGCATGCTGGAGCTCGCCGAGGTCGGCCCGGAGGATCATGTCTTTGATCTTGGTTCGGGCGACGGCCGTATTGTGATCACGGCGGCGAAGAAGTTCGGCGCCCGCGCGCTCGGCATCGAGATCGATCCGAAGCTCGTGGAGGAAGCCCGCCGCAACGCCGCCGAGGCCGGCGTCGCCGAGCGCACCACGTTCCTCGTGCAGGATCTTTTCGTGGCGCCGCTGCGCGACGCCACCGTGATCACGCTCTATGTTCTCCTGCCTACCAATCTGGAATTGCGTCCGCGCCTGCTCGAGGAGCTGCGGCCCGGATCGCGCATCGTCTCGCACGTCTTCAGCATGGGCGGCTGGCTCGCGGACCGCCACGAGAATTTCCGCGGCGTCGATCTCTATCTCTGGATCGTGCCGGCGCACGTGACAGGAACCTGGGAAGTAACCGACGGCGCGCGCGGCTTCACCGTCGCATTCGAGCAGCAGTTTCAGGAGGTCAGCGGCCGTGCGCTGATCGAGGGCCGCACAATCCCGCTGCGCGAAGCGAAGCTCCAGGGCGACCGCCTCGAGTTCATCCTCGAACATCCGGAGGGCGGAACCGCGACCTACCGCGGCAAAGTGACCGGCGACCGCATGACGGCGCTTGCCGAAGCCGGCGGAAAGGCCGCGAACTGGAGCGCGCGGCGCACGCTTCGTTCGCCTCGCCCGATCGACGGGAAGCCGTAATACGCCTGTCACGTTCGCCGGGTGAATTGCCGCCCATGAACTCGGTGATTTGGGCTGCCGGCAGCCTGTGCGCCGCCGCTTCGATTGCGCATCTCCTGAGCATCGGGCTCGCCCTCGGCCACCGGCGAACTCGCGCCGCGCCGACGCCCGCCGCCGGGCATCCGCCCGTCAGCATCATCCGGCCGGTCTGCGGCCTCGACTTCGGCGTCGAAGCGACGCTGCGCTCGACGTTCGCGCTCGACGATCCGCGCTGCGAGATCGTTTTCTGCGTGGCAAGCTCCGCCGATCCGGTCGTCCCGCTCGTCCGCCGCCTGATCGCCGAGCATCCGCACGTCGACGCCAAGCTCCTCGTCGGCAACGACCGCGTCAGCGACAACCCGAAGCTGAACAACGTGGTCAAGGGTTGGCGCGCCGCCGCACATCCCTGGATCGCCATGGTCGACAGCAATGTGCTGCTGCCGCGCGATTTCGTGCGTCGCCTGTTCGCCTCACAGGCGCCGGAGACCGGCCTCGTGTCTTCACCGCCGCTCGGCGCCGAACCCGACGGGTTCCCCGCCGAGCTCGAATGCGCCTTCCTCAATTCCTATCAGGCGCGCTGGCAATTCGCCGCCGACGCCATCGGCCTCGGCTTCGCGCAAGGCAAGCTCCTGTTCGCGCATCGCGACCTGATCGAGCAGGCCGGTGGCATCGGCGCCCTCGGCGCGGAAAGCGCGGAGGACGCGGCGGCGACCAAGATCGTGCGCGCTGCCGGCTTGAGCGTGAATCTGTTCGATCGTCCGTTGCCGCACCCCTTGGGCAGCCGCACGTTCGAGGACGTCTGGCAGCGACAAATTCGCTGGGCCCGGCTCCGCCGCGCCACTTTCCCCGCCTATTTTTTTCCGGAGATCTTCACCGGCAGCGTCTTTCCGGCCGCATGCCTGGCACTGTTCGCGTTTGCGCTCGAATTGCCGGTCGCGGCGTTCCTCGCGCTCTTTCTGTTCGCCTGGTACGGCGTGGAGGCGCTCTTCGTTTATGCCGCGGGCTGGCCGCGCACGCCGCACGCGCTGCTCGCGTGGCTCGTGCGCGACCTACTGTTGCCGGTCCTGTGGATACGCGCCTGGGCCGGCCGCGATTTCGTCTGGCGCGGCCATGCGATGACCGCGGATTCCGCCCGCGATCAGCTCGCCCGCAACCATGCGGGCGCGCAGGGCGATTAGTGGCCGCGGGCGATCACGTTCTTCTTGACGGCGAGCAAGAGGTTCGAATCGTGCCCGCGCCAGCGGTAGCCGATGCCGAAGTCGAGCTTCGGCGCCTTCCCCTTGCGGAAGATCTGCGCGAGATCCTGCTGGTACACGCCCTTGAATATCTCGATCGGGCCGAGATAGGCGCCGAATGGCTTGAGCAGCCAGTCCTCCTGCTTGAAGAAGCGGGAGGGAACGCCGGTGTCATCCTGCACGATCGTCTGGCTCTTCTCGAGCAGGAAGTTGCGCACCAGCGCGAAGTTGCTGCCGTGGAGGAGATATGAGGCGCTCTTGATGAGCGCATCGCCGTTGCCGAGCTGCTCGCAGAATTTGAGGAAGCCGCTCGCGCGCACGCCGGAATCCGAAAGGTCGGTGCTGAAATAGTAGAGCGTCTGCTTCGCGCCGCCGTTGCCGGAGAACACGATCTTCACGCCGGGATCGACGCGCGCGCCCTTGGGCGCGCTGCCATGCTTCGTGACTTCCGTCACGACGCCGTCCTTGTCGAGATTGACGAGGCTCACCTCATGGATCGTCTTGCCGGAGCGCGCGAGGAACACATAGAGGATCGGCAGCGTGCCGCGCAGCTCGCCCTGATGCAGACGGCTGCCCATATCCGAAGTGATGAAGAAGCTGATATTCAGAATCGTGTTCAGCGATCCGCGCAAGCTCGCGAGCGCGTGCCGGGTGCGCTCGCTGACGGCCGGGACCGGCCCGACCGGCTCCAGGCCCACCATCACGTAGGTCGTCGCCTCGGGAAAGAAGGCGTTCGCATAGACGAAGTCCGGCCCGCTGAACGTGTAGAACAGCGGCCGCGCCGGAACCCTATTGTTCTCGTTCGTCCACTTCCGCACCTTCGAAAGCTGCGCGTTTTCGAGCTTGTCCCATGCGCTGTCGAAATACTTGGCGTGCTGCTGCCAGCTCGCGTCGCGGAACCTCGCGAGCGGTGAGTCGGCCGGCGTCGGCATGCCCGCCAGATAGCGGGCCGTCTCGTCCGGACTTGCGCCGGTCTGGGCTGATGCTGCGTAGGGAAGAGCAAAGAAGATCAGGCCGGCGGCGACCGCGACGGCCTTCAAGGCACGAATCATTCCCCTTGGCGCCCGAGAGCGCCCCTCCTGATGCCGGAAAATCGCTGGTCGGCAGCCGTGTCCGCCCGCCCGCAGACACCTTCCTTTACCATGACCCGGCCAAGATTCAATTTTAGCGGATAGCCAGTATGATTCGCGTCTCCTAACGCAAAGCTACCGGCAGCCTCTTCGCCACCCGCTGCGCCGGTCAGCAAGGCAACAGGCCGGCAAGCGCCCCATGCAAGCCCGAGGATATTCGTTGCACGACCGGTTTCTCGCGGCAGTTGTGCTGTTTGCCTGTGCCGCCTTGCCGCTCGTTGCCGCCGCCGCCGCCCATGCCCAGACCAAAGGCGAGCGCGGCGGTGCGGCGGCGGCGGTTCCGTTGCCCTGGCCGAAGGCGACCGAAATGCCCGGCCCTGCACCGAAACCGGGCAAGACCAAGCTCGTCGAATTCGAGATGTCGCCGTTTCCCTATGAAGGGATCAACCCGGCAACCGGCCGCCCGTTCATCAACGTGGACGAAACCGGCCGCCGCGGCCGCATGACCGGCAGCGGCCGCGTCTATTGGGAAGACGAGACCTACAGCGACCAGCGCGTGCTGCTGCACATTCCCGACGGTTTCGACGTCAAGAAGCCGGGCTTGATCGTGGTCTTCTTTCACGGCCACGGCGCCGCGATCGACAGCGACGTGCGCGACCGCCAGCGCATCGCCGAGCAGATCACCGGCTCGCGCGCGAACGCCGTGCTCGTCGCGCCGCAAATGGCCGTGAAGGCCCGGGACTCGAGCGCCGGCATCTTCTGGGAACAGGGCATGTTCGCGCAGTTCCTGAACGAGGCGGCCGAGCAGCTCGCGCTGCTCTACGCAGTCCCGGGATCGACGCGGCTCTTCGACCGGATGCCCGTCGTGATCGTCTCCTACAGCGGCGGTTATCTCGCCACCGCCTGGTGCGTCTATCACGGCGGCGCCAACGACCGCGTGCGCGGCGTGATCCTGCTCGACTCGCTCTACGGCGAACTGGACAAGTACGAGCGCTGGATCACGGGCAACCGCAACGCCTTCTTCGTCAGCGCCTATCTCGGCTCCACGCGCGCCCGCAATCTCGAGATGCAGCGCATGCTCGCCGACCGCAATCTGCCGGTCGCCACCGCCCTCGACGGGCCGCTGCGGCCCGGCAGCATCGTGATTCTTTCCGGCGGCAGCGGCGACAATCACACCGACTTCGCCAACCGCGCGTGGGGCAAGAACCCGGTGACGGACTTGCTCAATCGGCTGCCGGAGTATCGGCGCTAGCCTCATGGTTCGAGACGCCCCTGAGCCTCATCCTGAGGAGCCGTGCGTTAGCACGGCGTCTCGAAGGATGAGGCTCAGGGGCTTGAGGCTCCTGCTCAAACGAGATCGAACAGATCGCGCGAGCCGCCGATCCGTGCCTTTTCGATCGAAAGAATCTTCAGCTTGGTCTTGACGCCGCCGCCCGCGGAAAACCCGCCGGGCTTGCGGTCGGCGCCGAGTACGCGGTGGCACGGAACGATGATGGCAAACGGGTTCTGCCCAAGCGCCTGTCCGACCGCGCGCGCCGCCGTCGGATCGCCGAGGCGTTTCGCCACGTCGCCGTAGGTCAGGGTCTCGCCAGCCGGGATCGATCGCGCCACGTCATAGACGCGCCGGTTGAAGTCGGGCACGTCGCGCATATCGAGCCCGACGCCCGTGAGGTCGGTCTTCTCGCCGCGCAGCAGCGCGACGATTGCAGCGATGACCTGGCTCACTTGCGCCGGCGGCTCGGATTCTTCGAGATCGGAAAACCGGCGCCGGATCCGCGCCCGCGTCGCGCGCTCGCCGGCTTCCGGCAATTGCAGAAAGCGGATGCCGCGGTCGCCCCAGCCGATGCCGCAGACGCCGATCGCCGTATCGAAGAGCGCGAAACCTGAATCGTTCATGTTGCTCTCGATATTCGCACGCTGGCAGTGGCCAAAAGGCTTTTGGCCGGCGCGATTCTAGAGCGCCAGCGGCGCGCCGCTGAAGTCCTCCGCCCGCTCGATCCTGACCAGCACCCCGAAGCCCTTCTTCTCGGGATCGGCTTTCTGCTCGCCCTCGACGATGCACGCATAGATCTCGTCGCGGACCGGGCCGGATTTATGGACCTTTGCCACGCCGTAGAACCGCGCGACACCCGATTTCGGCAGGATCGTATCCCGCAGCGGCCGCTTGCGGAAGAAGATCGTCACCTTGCTGCCGTCCTGGATGTGCTCGGCGGTCGATCCCCGTCCGCGGTCCCACATGCCGATGTGCTCGTCGTCATAGACGAACACGCTGCCGCGCATCGTGATCTGCGCATAGCCGTCGGGCAGCACCGTGCCGACCAGACAGGTGTGATCGGGCAACGCGGTGTTGATGTGCTCGTGCAGGACTTGGAGAATGATCGCCACGTCGTCCTCCTCGCTGCCGGAGACGTGGTTGATACGGCAGCGTCCTGCTTCCGGTCCAAACGCCGGCGCGATCGAACGGCCGTTCGCGGCCCGCACCGCGTTCCGGCGAACTACGCCACCAGCGGCCGGAGACCCGGATGCCTTTGAACGAAAGGCAGCTTTTCCGCCCAGGCATCAAGACCGAACACACGGCCGGCGCGCTTGATGATGAGCAGCAGAAGCACCCCTGCATAGACGAGGTGATAGTCGAGAATGAAATTGGTCGCACTGTCGATATAGGGAAAGTTCATGTGCGCCATCCAGTACAGAATCATCAGCAGGATAGCGAAGCTCGCGCTCACGCGAACCATCAGCCCGAGAATGAGGGATAGGCCGATCAGCAGGTGGCCGTAGGCGACGAGGAAACTGACGATGGGCGCAACGTCCGGCGTAGCGAAAATGGAAAAGACGTCGTGGAACGTCTTTGTGTTGTTCAGAAAGCCGGCAACGCTCCAGGCCGGGGCCGACACCTGACGCAACGCCGCATAGAAGAACGTCCAACCCATAGCCAGACGGAAGAAGAGAATAAGGCCGCGTTCTGTCCGAGTTTGGTCCATGACGGTCCTCCTGTCATTGGCGCGCGCCAAATCATTCTCCTCAAATCAATCACGTGGAATCTTTGATCCACCGCAAATTGCGCTTGCACGAAGCAGAACGCCGCCGCGGAGGTATCCGCGGCGGCGCGTACTCCCTGCAATCGCCGGGTCTTATTGCGGCTGGATCTTCGCGATCTGGAAGACTTCCGCCCAGCGCGGGATGTCCTGCTTGAGATAGGCATGCAGCGACTCCGGCGTGCCCGGGAACGGCTCGGCAATGGCGCCCTTGGCGAAGAACTGCTTGGTCTCTTCGTCGGCGAGGATGTTGTTGAGCCACTCCGACATCTTGTCGACGATCGGCCGCGGCGTCTTTGCCGGGAACCAGGCGCCCCACCATGCCTCCAGGTGGAAATTCGGCACACCGCTTTCCTGCATCGTCGGCAGGCTGGGCTCGAGACCGCTCCGCTGCGAGGTCGTCACCGCGAGCGCCCGCAGCCGCCCCTGCCGGTGCTGACCAAGCCCGAACGTCGCGTCGGACCAGAGGTAATCGATATTGCCGGAGTTCATGTCGTTGAGCGCTTCCGGCGTGCTCTTGTAGGGCACCTGCACGGCCTTGATGCCGGAGCGCTCCTTCAGGAGCTCGCCCGCAGCGAGCGAGATGTTGTTCGGATAGCCGTAGGACGCCTTGTCGCCCTTCTCCTTCATCGCCTTGAGAAACTCCGGCATCGTCTTGATCGGCGACTTTTCGCTGACGACGAGCAGGAACGGCAGCTTCACCAGCGTCGTCACGTGCGCGAAGTCGTCGAGCACGTTGTGCGGCAGGCTCTTGTAGACATACGGGTTGCTCGCCATCCCGTTGCCTGGGTTGATGAACAGCGTGTAGCCGTCGGGCTTCGCGCGCGCGACGTGCTCGGCCGCGATCGTGGTGCCGGCGCCGACCTTGTTCTCCACCACCATCGGCCGGTTGGTGAATTTGCGCAGCTTCTCCGCGAAATAGCGCACGAGGATGTCGGCGCCGGTGCCCGGTGCATAGCCGCAGATCACGCGGATCTCGCGCGAGGACGTGAGATAGTCTTCCTGCGCCAGGGCGCGCACGGCCGGCATCGCGAACGGCGCAAGCGCTGCGCCCGCGAGCAATTTTCTGCGTGTGATTTTCATCGGTATCCTCCCGTGATCCGCGTCTGCTGGTATTGTTTTTTTGAATCCTAGGAGAATATCCGCGCGGCGACAA
>JADYXZ010000015.1 GCA_020853885.1 Bradyrhizobiaceae bacterium
AGTCCGCCGGATCGTTCATTGGCGGGAATTTGTACTGGACATTGGAGAGCGCCTTGCGAGCGAGGTCCAAGTCGATTCCATCACGCCTAGCGACGATACGGACCAGTTCTTCACGGTTCGCCACGGCATGCTTGAGCCCATCTGCGAATGCGCGCACCAAGCGCAGTGCGGCCTCCGGCTCGTTCTTTACGAACTTGCCGCTCGCGACGAGGCAGCAGCACTCATGGCCGCCCCGGATATCGCTGGAGGTCGCCAGCACTCGCCCGCCGCTCATCGCCAGGCCCGCGCTTCCGGTCACTTCCCAGACGATGTACGCGGCGATCTCCTTGTTGCGCAGCATCGTCGGCATGTCAGTAACTCTCACGAAAACGTGCTCGGTTTTAATCCCGTACTTCTGCTCGTACAGAAGCATCAAGGTATCTTGGATCGCGGCGATGCCTGGAGTGCCCACCTTGCGCCCGTTTAGATCCTTCGGGCTCATGATATCGGGCCCGGCGATGAGCACTGACCCTTCCACGTTCGAGCTCGCCAGGATCTTGACGTCCACCCCACTTGCCTTCCCGAGCAGGGTGGGATTATTGCCGCACACACCGGCGACCACCTCGCCTGCCTGGATCGCCTGGATCAGGAAGGCGCCTGCTGCATATTCCTTCGGCTCGATCTTTATGCCGTGTCGTTCGGTGAACCCTTTGGCGCGTGCGACTTCCAGCGCAGCGTTGTGTGCCGCGGCGCCGACCAATCCGGCCACAGGCAACGCTTTCAGTTGAGCCTGAGCGCTTGCGCGCCCGGGAACGATCGCCGAGAACGCTGGCGCGGCGAAACCTGCGGCAAGCCGTCCGAGAAACTCTCGACGCGTGCTCTTTCCTTCAAAGGGCACATCACAACAGTTGCAAGGCGATCGCATCTCCGGCACCTCCGTCTTCAAGTGGCCCAATTGTGCGAATTGTTTCGTACCCATGCAGTAGTACCCCTGCGAAGGTGCGCACTCGCTCGCTGACCATTGTCGCCCGACGAAATCGGTCATCGCGTCGGCGAGCGCTGAACACTCGTCCGCAAGCTGCGACACACCCTACACTCCGGTCTTGTGATCATAGCCCTCCTCGCCCCTATTCATTTCTGGAACGGCTCTATGAGGTACTTGGCGGCAAACGCTGCGCCCTTCTTGCCGGCAATTTCCAGACTGGCGAGGTTGGAATACAGAGTCATATGAGACGTCTTCGGAACGATGAAGAGCTCCTTCTTCTGTGTCGCGATGTCGTGGAAAGCCATAACCTCCTGATCCCACTGAGTGAAATCGTCGCCTTCGCCCAAAATCATCATCGACGGCGTATCGATAATTCTCGGCAAGTAAGGCTTTACGGTGTACATGAGGCAGAGTTCAACGGACTCAATGGTGTTCCAGTGTTTGTGCAGGGGCGCTTCCGTCGCAGCAATGTTGTTGAAGACCTCATAGACTTCCGGCCAGGGCAATGAAGATAGGGTCTTCCAATAATCAATGGCGGACATAGGAATATGGCCGCGGCTAGCTGGATTCAGGAATCTCGTCCTCCTGTCCTTAGCTATTGCCGTCATAAGATCACGAAAAGCCATTGTGCCGTGAGCGCGCTTCAACATTTCATACCCGTCGATAACGGGCACCATGCCAATAATCAGTCTAACGCGCGGGTCAGTGGCGCCAACGATGAAGACGTGACCGCCGCTATAAGAAATACCCCAGACTCCGATTCGTTCAGGATCAATTTCCGGCTGTAATTCGGCGAAGCTGACGCCGCTCTTGTAGTCTTCAATCTGCTTCCAAGGATCCAGATGCTGACGGGGCTCTCCATCAGAAGCGCCGAAGAAACGATAGTCGATCAGCAACGTGGCAATGCCTCGATCGACATAATATTTGGCATAATGCGGCATCACGATTTCTTTTACATAGCACCAACCGCCTGCCATGACCAAACAAGGAAACGGCCCTTTTTCATTGTCTGGAACATAGAGTTCTCCGCGAATTGTTACTCCTTCACTCTGAAATTCTACCTTTCTCTTCTTCATGGTCAGTTGCCGATACATCTAGTGAGTTTCAGCCATTCTGTGCGTTAACCGGGTAAGCACGGAATGAGGATAAACGTCCTGAGCGTGTCCAGCGGGACGTGTAAGGCGTGCCGACGACGTCGCGAGCAGCACTGCGGGTGAGGACGCCAGAATCCGGATTTTGGCCCGCATGTCCGCCCGCTCGTCGGAGATCGCCCAGTCTGCGCTCATGCGAGGTCGCTCAGCTTCTTCATCCCCGCACGCAACCGGCAAAGCTGGATGAAATGCCCTGGATTGAGGAACAGCTCGTTCATGTTACCCATATCATCGATCGTCACGCCCTGCTTCAAGAGGTAGTCCAGATACTGGAAAGAGTCCTTGCACCCGTATCCTACGTGGCAGAAGCCGAGCATGCGCCGGCTGTCACCGTCGATAACGCACTTCTGAAAGCCAGATCGTTTCGGTTCCATGAAACCGTAGAGCATCGTGCGGTCGGCGAGCGGGAGCGGGATGTCCCACTGCGGCGGATTGCCCGGCGGCATCTTGATGACGACGACGTTCGAAAAGCGTTTGCGCGCCTGAGCTTCGGTCAGTCCCACCCAACTCACCTCGTATGTGGTGTGAAGGAAGTCCGGGTAGTTCTTGACATCGATGTGCGCCTCCTCCCCCATGATGTTTCGTGCGGCGATCACCCCACCCTTACGAGCCTTCCACATCTCCATGGGGTGGCCAATCAGGTCACCGGCAGCGTAGACATCCGGCACCGAGGTCATCAACCGACTATTGACCAGGATTTCGCCACGGGCGCCCACGTCAAGTCCGAGCGTCGTTGCGAACGCTTCTGCGTTGGGCCGCATGCCCGCCGCAATCAGAACGAAGTCAGCGTCGAGGAGCTTCTGCGCCCCGTTGGCGGTGTGAAAGCGGATGCTCTCGACGCGCTCGCTGCCAACGATGGACTCAACCGTCGCATCCTCGTAAATCACGACACCCCTGGTGCGCATTGCGTCCAGCACATACTCCCGCGCCTCCTCGTCGAGCTCCACCGGCGCGAATCTGAGGATCGGCGAGCGGCTGAGAATGGTGACCTCGGCCCCCGCTGCCCGAAAGAACGACCCATATTCGACGGCCGTCTTGCTGCCACCAATGATGACGATTCGATTTGGCTCGTAATCGAGTTCCTCTACGAGACTCTCGTGCGTGAATACCCCGCGCAGATTCGTCCCCCCCACCTCGGGAATGTTCGATCGAGACCCAGTCCCGAGGACGATCGCGCGTGTCTGATATCGCGTGCCGTCGACCTCCACCGTGTGCGCATCGATCACCCGGCCAGGCGCGTTCAAAATGAAATCACATCGCAGCTGTTCCTTACTCTGCCAATTCATGAAAGCGTGTGCACCGGTGCGGCCTGTCCTGAACATCTTGACGATGTCGAGAATCTTGCCGCGTCCGTTCGTGAAGACAGGGAACCCGAGACGACCGTCCAGCCATCGCAGCAGATCGAACTCCGCCGCGCAGTCAGAGAAAATATGGTGCGGTACGCAGGCATTGTGCGGGCAACTACCCCCCAAGAAGGGCCATCGCTCGATGATCAGCGGCGTCCCGCCCATCGCCTTCACCTGCGCAGCGCCGAACCTGCCGCTCGGACCTCCGCCGATGAAGATCGCATCGAACTTGCGTTTCGTTCCGCTTGGCCGGTTCAACAGCGCATCGCGCAGGTCCCCGTTCAGAGACTGTTCAATGTATTCACCCCATTCTTCAACGCTAACAGACCGACTCGTCAGATCCATCGTTTGTTTCCCTTCTCTTTAGAGCCATCTTGTAGCGCTGAAAATTGAAACCTCTCCGGGCTCAACGATTCCGCTCTCTTGCGATGCAACGAAATTGCATATATTGCAATTCTATTGTTCTATTTTCCTTTGTCAACTATATTCGTGAGTCACGAGCTGGAGATTTCCAGCACGGTGAGAGACTGGCATTGACTTGGAGGCGCGTTGGCGGCCTCTTGGCCCTTTTTGAAATCTCGTCTGATAAATTGTGCCGCCGCATTGGCGGCCCTCTCACTTGACTTTCTAAGTCAAAGTTTTTATCAACGCATGTGCAATATATGCAATTCGGGAGGCTGAAAATGGACCTCGTCGTAGTCAGAACCCGACAAGTGCCGACCATCTGGCTGGGTTTGGCCGTTGTCGCTGCAGCGATTGCCCTGCCCGCGGTCTTCCATTCACTTCCGCCGCTTGATGACGTCTCGTGGGGTGCCCGTGTTCTGGCCATTTTCTTTGCGCCGATGGTTGCATTGCCGTTTTTTGGCTTGGGGGCGGCGGTAGGGGTGGGCGCCACGTTGCCGGCGGCTTATTTCATCGCAACAGGGAACCCGCCGGCTGCGATTATTCCCGCACTGTCGTTGGAACTCGTCGCGTTCGCAGTGCTGCTGCGATGGCTGGGGCGGATGTCTCCGGTCGGAGTAGTAGCCCCCGCGTTGAGCTATCTCGGAGCGAAGATAATCTCGGCTTTGCTGCTAGCGTTGGTGAGCGGTACGGGGGGAGATTCGTGGTTGGTAGTCGAAGCTGCTCGGGTATCAATGCTCCGGGCAATCCCGGGTATGCTCTTGCTGTGCGTTATGCACGAGGTCCTGTGCCGCAGTTTGCCTCCACGGCAGTCGTAGGTATGCAGCGACTGGAGTTTCTAGCCATTCGGGAGGCCCTTAAGCGCGCTCCGCTTCCCGAGGTCGATGCAGTGGTCGGTATCGCCACTGGCGGAATCGTGCCGGCCGCACTCGCAGCATACGAAATCGGGAAGCCGCTGTATGTATTGGGCGTGAACTATCGCGACGAGGCCAATAACCCGCGCTATGCGGCGCCGCAGATCACGGAGTCGGTGATCCTGCCAGGCGACGTGCATCGGGTGCTGCTTGTGGATGATGTCGCAGTTTCAGGCAGATCCCTTATCGCGGCGCGGAGTTTGTTGACTGGCATAGACGTCGTGACCATGGTATGCAAGGCGAAGTCAAAGCGCGCAGACATCATATTGTTTCCTGACATACCGGGTTGCGTCGCTTGGCCATGGAAGCACCACCCGCAGCAGGTGATACGGGCAGCTGATCGCTATTAGTCTAGAAGTCTGCGGAAAAAACCTCGGGGGTGGCCATTGCTGTCACTCTTGAGGTGGTTCTGGGTTGTGCGTTTGCTCCCGGTAGCGGCTTTGGTGCACCGAACTGCTCGGGTAGAGCTTCGTCAAGCTACGGTTCAGCTTGCGCCGCACCTCGCGCACGAGTTCCCAGATCTTCCTCAGCGGATGATTCGCCGGCACTCGTGCCTCCGGCGGGAGGTACCTACGCGGCCAACTCTGCCGAACCCCGGTTATTCCGACCCGAGGGTTTCCTCAAGCCGTCGATGGATTCCGTAAGGCATTCCCGCCGTGGTGCCGCCGTCAATAATGACGCCCGTGCCGGTGATCCCCGCGGCGGCATCGCTAGCGAGAAAGGCCACGAGATTTCCCACCTCCTCGGTGTCCAGAAACCGGCGCTGGGGCACCAGACCGAGGATTTTCTGCAGCCCCTCGGCAAAGGAAATGCCGTGGATACCGGCAATGCGTTCGATGAACCCCTGGGACATGGCAGTCAACACCCAGCCAGGACAGACGGCGTTGACGGTGATCTTGAAGGGAGCAAGCTCAAGGGCCCAGACCTTGGTACATTGCAGCAGCCCAGCCTTTGTGGCGCAGTATGCGCTATAAGTTTCCGCCGCCGTCACCGCCATCATCGAGGAGATGTTGATGATGCGACCTCGCCGCTGACCCTTCATGATTGGGACGACATGCTTCGCGCATAGCATCGGGCCCGTTAGGTTGACAGCCAGCGTGCGCTGCCATTTTTCTAAGTCTAATTCCTCAAGCGCATTCTTGTACATAACACCGGCACTGTTGACCAGCACATCGACGCGGCCCAGCTCGTGATGCACCCGGCCCACCATGCCCCGCACCGCTGCTTCATCGGCCACATCCGCCTGTAGGGCAATGTCCGGCTCAAACTCCGGCTCGCCTGGGCTGGGGAGTTGGATGTCGACCACCGCGATCCGGGCGCCCAGCCCCGCAAGGGTCGCAGCGATCCGCCGGCCCAACCCATTGGCCCCGCCGGTGATGAGGGCCACCTGACCATTCAGCGCTAACGGCGTTGTCATGGCCTATGCTCCTTCAGTCCATCAAGGCGCCGCCGTTAACGTCGAGGGTCTCGCCGGTAATATATTCTGCTAGGTCCGAGGCCAGAAACAGAACTGCCCGAGCGATGTCCAAGGGCTGTGCCAAGCGGGGTATGGGGTTCCGCTCGTTCCAGGCCGCCTTGACGACAAGGGGCCAGCTCGCGGTCATGTCAGTATCCACAATACCGGGGGCGACGGAGTTGACGGTGATCCCATCCCTGCCTACCTGCCGTGCTAGGTAGCGGGTCATATCCATTAGGGCGGCCTTGCTGGCACAGTAGTGTATGCCGGAGTTGGGCCCACCCTGCTTTCCGGCAATGGAGGCGATATTGATGATCCGACCCCAGCCCTGCCGCTGCATCGCCGGCGCCACGGCCCGCATCAGCAGGTAGGGCCCGCGGACATTGACCGCGAAGACCCGCTCCCACTCCTCGGGACAGATTTCGTCCCAAGGGGTGATGGGGTTGATGGCAGCGTTGTTGATCAAGATTTCCACGCAGCCAAATCGATCAACCACATCCTGCACCAGCTGGCTCACAGCGCCCGCATCGGCCACGTCCACCGGGAAGTCGGCAGCTGCCTCACCCAGGAGTGCCGCCGTTTGCCCCAGCGGGCCCGAGTGGATGTCGACCAGCGCCACCCGGGCTCCGTGTGCCAGCAAGAGCCGGGTGATCTCCAGGCCAATGCCACGGGCCGCACCCGTGACAATGGCCACTCGATCACGAAGCATCTGGAACATCCACTCAGCTCAAAGGACGGTCGCTACGACAGTAATTTGATGACGGTCTGGACGCAGAAGTAGAGCACCGTAGCCAAGATCACCCCGAGGAAAAGGTTCTCCCACCAGGCGGCGCGATAGACTTGGAAGGTGCCCGGCCGGGGTTCGAACTTCGGCACATTGCTCTGCACCATGACCAAGACTAGCGGGATCAGGAAGAAGAAATTGAGCACCGACGTTGCAAAGAGCACCATCGAGACGAAGCCGATGTCCGTAAAGGTCCAGATCAGCGGTAAGAGAAGGTTGAAGTATAAGAATCCGTTGAAGACCTTGTCCTTGAACTCCGACTCGGGCTTGCCAAGAATTGGATCAAGGGCGTCGCGTGCCACTACCGCCTGAGTATAGCCAAAGCCGATCCAACTCGAATAGACGGCAGCGAATAGGCCTACATAGAATAACCAGAACCCGGGCGCTCCCAGGGTAGTGCCCAATACTTTGGCCATCTCGTCCACGTTCTTCACCTGAACACCTTGTGGATTCAGGACCTCGGCCGCCACGACAAAGAGCATGGTGTTGAAAACGAGAGTCAAGGCGACGCCTACGAAGGCGTCCCAATTCATCATCTTGTTGTGGGACATGTCCCTCCAGCCCTTCTCGTAGACCAGGTAGGCATAGGCGACGATGACCACCGATGTGGTGGTGGCGCCCATGACCGAGAGGGCCAGGGAGAACATCTCTGTGGTGCTGCCGCCCGGCATGGGCTTGGGAATGAAGGACGAGAGTAACCCGCCGATGTTGGGCGTGACGGCGATGAAGAGATAAAGGATAGCGAGCGACATGGCCGCTAGAATCCACTTGAATATAGTCTCTAACCAATCATAAGCGTTACGAAAAAGAATGACCAAGCCGATCACAATCCAGATGATCGACCAGACTTTGGCCGAGATGGCAGGAAACATGAAGTGCCAACTAATGCCGAAGCCTTTGATGATGTACGAGTTATAGAGATGGGTGGCCAGGGTCACGCCGAAGATCATGTAATAGCGAATCCAAGCGCCGCCGGCCGGGCGGGTCAGAGCCCAAGAAATCGACTCCCCCGTCGCCAAGTGATACCTTGCCGTGACTGTCTGGAATGCGAAGAGGCCGGCCAGCGCAACGAGCACCAGCCACATAGGAGCCCCGTAGCCAAAACGGGCGCCCATGGTGGTCATTAGGGTGATGTCCCCGGCAGCGAATAACGCCAAGGCTGCCACCATGCCAGGACCCAAAGAAGTTAAGAATTTCAATGCACGGCCGCTCGGCTGTTTCGATACGGGCATTTTCCCGGCTTGTTCCATGCTTCCCCCCATTTGAGTTCTTAGTTCAATTCCCCCACGTGCCGGCTCTTAGGCCCGGGCCGATACCAAGCCGCCAGACTGTCCCGGAAACCGCTCCGCGTGGACGGGAACGATTTGCGTTCGCACTTCATTGCATTATTTGCAATACAATTGCATAGTTTTAATACTCTTTCCTTTTATTCTTGCTGTCAAGCAGATTGTGCATTTGAAGCGCAAATTTAAGTCGTGGAAGCATGGGGAAGTCGTCCATGAAGCACGTCACGCCACGCTCTTCATCACGGCCGCAGTCGGCAACGACACAGGCGGCAAGCTCACGGACGACCACATGTCATCCGGCACTTTGGCAACGAGATTGCGCATGCGATGCGCCAGGCAGCGCTGGCGAGCCGCCCGCGCATACACCTCGATCGCCTTGATGATGCTGCTCGATGCGGAGGCGGATCGCGGCTGTGCAATGCGCGGCGCTATGAGCGCAGCGAAGCGCGGCGCGACACGCGGGCCGGGCATTACGAGCGCAAGCTGCACACCAAGGCCGGCGAGGTGCGGCTTAAGATGTCGAAGCTGCGTCAGCAGACCTTCGAGACGGCGATCATCGAGCGCTACCGCCGACGGGAGAGCTCGGTGGAGGAGGCGCTGATCGAAATGTACCTAGCCGGGGTCTCGGTGCGGCGGGTCGAGGACATCACGGAAGCGCTGTGGGGCACACGGGTATCGCCGGCGACGGTCTCGGAGCTGAACAAGAAGATCTACGGAACGATCGAAGCCTGGCGCAACCGCCCGATCGAGGGTGAGCATCCCTACGTCTACGTGGACGGCATCGTGCTCATGCGCAGCTGGGCCGGCGAGGTACGCAACGTATCGCTGCTGGTCGCGATCGGTGTCAATCACCAAGGCTATCGGGAGATTCTCGGCATCTGCGAGGGCGCCAAGGAGGGCAAGGCTGGCTGGAGCGCGTTTCTCAAGCATCTCAAGGAGCGCGGCCGGCGCGACGTGCGGCTGATCATCTCCGATGCCTGTCTCGGCCTTGCCGAGAGTGCGGCCGAGTTCTTCCCCGAGGCGGGTTGGCAGCGTTGCATCGTGCACTGGTACCGCAACATCTTCAGCCACGTGCCGTCGACCAAGGTGCGGGAGATCGCGGCCATGCTCAAGGCGATCCACGCGGGCGAGGACGTCGTGGCAGCGCGGGAGAAGGCTGTCCGCGTGATCGAGAAGTTGCGCGGCTTGCGTCTCACCAAGGCCGCCGAGCTCGTGGAAGCGGCGGTCGAGGAGACCCTCACCTACTACGCTTTCCCCGAGGAGCACTGGCGGCGCATCCGCACCAACAATCCGCTCGAGCGTCTCCTGCGCGAAATCCGGCGACGGACGCGCGTGGTCGGCGCGTTCCCGGACGGGCAGTCCGCCCTCAATCTTGCTGCGGCCAGGCTCCGGCACGTTGCGGGCACAGCATGGTCGAGCAAGCGATACTTGAACATGGAGTTGCTGAGGGACCAGCAGATGACAGGAGCCATCACCGCGTGAGCCAGTACCGGGCGCCGCTCAGCCCAAATCAAAAGTGCGAAAGATTCTGGACACCACCAAGAATCGGTCTCTGCTCGATTTTAGATCATAGTCCAGCGCACTCGGTCACTAGCGGACCGACCAAACCGCGCAAGTTGCCTATTCGCGTGCGGATCACAAAGATGCTGCCTCAGTAACAGATCTATCCCATATCTCATCCATCGAAAGTGCTCGCGGGAGCATTGCTTGGGATTTCATGTACCGCAATGCTACGGAAATCACCGGTTCGAGTGCTGAACGACCAATTGGCAGGATAAAGCCAGCGTTTTCTCTGTTGCTGGCGACTGACCAAGCATCTCTAACCGCGCCGAGAAACGCCTCGATCAACTTCGGTCGAGCCTCGACCACGGCACGGCGAGCAACGATTACATGATTCACCGGCACGAATTTATACTTCTCGTAAAAGCGTTTCGCCGCTCCTATTGCATCTGGATAGACTTCGCGAACCTCACCACTTTCTGGCTTATCGCGACCGAGGATAACTGCATCTAGCTCACCAGACTTCAATAGAGTCAGCATTTCGAGGCCTTGGTTGCCTCGTTCAACCCAAGGCGGATCGCTGACTTCTTCAATGTGCGGGCTCTCAAAGGTAATCCACTTAATGAGATTTGGCGTAATCCCAAAATCGTCCTGAAGCAGTCCACGTACCCACATGCCCGTCGTTTGGCTGTATGCCCGGACGCCCACACGCCGGCCAGTGAGATCTGCAGGCGAGCGAATCGATCGATTGTCGGCCCTGCAGACCAAGCTATCCTCTTGAAATCGAACCGCTACGGCCACAGGGAGAAGAACTAAATCTTTCTCTAAGGCTTTTGCCTGAAGAAAAGTGGCTAAGGCCATCTCAGAAATATCGAAGCTGCCCTTTCTTATCATTGGCCCAAAGGCTGCTGTAATGGGCGACACATCAATGAATTCAAAAGAAGGAAGGTAGCGCGAACTCAATTTCGACTTGAGGACACTTGTATGCGGGTATGCGCCGAGCGCTACGCGCAGTGGCGGACTACCTTCGGCAAGATGCAAACCTACTAGGGTCATTGGGTGAGCGCTAAGGACTATCTGTTAGCCCGCGGTTATTCACTCGTAGCCTTGAGCGGCGGCGGTGCAGAAAGTCAAGAGGGCCACAGCCGCGATGTCGCGATCCGCGCCCCTTCGACCAGCGACTTCAGCTTTGCCCAGGCGACGTCGGGATGCACTTCGTCGCCTGCCCTCGCCGACGCAAAGCCACAATCGGTACCGGCAATGACCCGCTCCCGTCCTACGACGCTCGCGAACTTCTCGATTCGATCTGCGACAAGTTCGGGATGCTCGACCAAGTAGACGCAATGAGACACGACGCCGGGAATGAGGATCTTCTCGTCGGGGAGCTTCACCTCTTCCCAGATGCGCCATTCATGCTCATGCCGGGGGTTCGCCGCCTCGATCGAATAGGCGCGGGCGCGCACCTTGAGCATGAGGTCGACATAGTGTTTCAGCTCGAGGTCATGGACGCGCGGCGCGACATTGATACTGTAGCAAGTGTGGAATCGGACTCTGTCTTCCGGGATTCCCTTCAGCGAATGGTTCAGCACCTCGACCCGTAGCTCCATGAACTTGCGGTTCTCCTCGAGCGTGAGCTCCGGAATTCGATTGTAATGGGTGATCAGCCGCGGATCGTCGACCTGCAACAGGAAGCCGGAATCGACGATCGCTTTGTATTCCTCCCGCATCGCGTCGGCCAACGCGAAGAGATATTCCTCCTCGGAATTGTAGTACTGGTTCTCGAAATACATTTCGAGATTCGTCGGCGAGATCGCCGTAATGAAAGCTTCCTCGACATCGACGCCGGCGGTTGCCGCTTTCAGATGCTCGATGTCGGCTTTGACTTGATCATGGCCAATATACTTGATCGGGCCGGTGCAGACCAACGAAACGGCGTCTTCGGGACGGCCGGTCAATGCACGCCGCGCGCCGAACATCTTGCGCATTTCTTCGTAAACGGCGGGAAATTCAAGTGAATCGCGAGTCGGCCGGCTGATGTGCTTGGGCGGATATTTTACCCGCTCCAATCCACCGATGCGCGTATTGGCGTAGGTCGCAAAACTCGCACGTCCATGCTCGCCGTCGTCGACGACGTCGATGCCATATTCGGCCTGCCTGCGGACGACGTTCTTGATCGCTTCCGAAATCTGCCGCTCGAGACTCTCTGCGTTGTAGGATTCTCCGGAGTCCCTGGCATGAAGCGGCAGGAGCAATTCGCGCGGCCGCGGCAGGCTGCCCGTGTGGGTCGTGAGCACTCGCTGTTCGCTCCGCTTCATGATTACCTCTACCTTCCCGGACTCTGATCAAAGACGACTAAGCTCTTGGGGCGATGTCGCCGATTTTCGATTGAATTTTCGCACCGCCCTGCCTCGACACGAGGCCTGAATAAGTACGGCCGGAGCGCGCGGCATTCGCCGCGAAGCCCCGGCCGCAAGTTCGCTCTACTTCTTGAGCAGCGGGCACTCGCTTTCCGCGACCGGCACCGCTGCATCCTGGGCCGAGATGACCGCGACCTGCTTCAGAAGGTCCCACTCACCCTTCGACTCGGACGGCTTCTTCACTTCGAACACGTACATGTCTCGCATGACATGACCGTCTTCGCGAATCCGCCCGTTCTTTGTCATGAAGTCGTTGATCGGAAGCTCGCGCATTTTCTTGATGACCGCATCCGTGTCGTCGGTATTGGCAGCCTTCACCGCCTTCAGATAGTGGGTGACGGCGCTGTAGGTGCCGGCGTGGTACATCGTCGGCTGCCGTTTCATTTCCGCCGACCAACGCTTGGCGAAGGCGCGGGTCTCGTCGTTCTGGTCCCAGTAGAACGGGAGCGTGACGGTCAGTCCCTGCGCCACTTCCAGGCCGGCGCCGTGCACATCCGTGATCAGGAACAGCAACGAGGCCAGGCGCTGCTTGCCGTCGCGGCCGATCCCGAACTCGCGGGCCTGCTTGAGCGAGTTCACCGTGTCGATGCCGGCGTTCGCGAGACCGATGACCTTCGCTCCCGAGCTCTTCGCCTGCAGCAGGAACGACGAGAGATCCGGCGTAAAGATTGGATGCTGAACGCGCCCGACGACCTTTCCGCCGCTCTGTTCGACAACCTTCTTCGCGTCAGCCTCGAGCGCGTGGCCGAAGGCATAGTCCACGGTCACAAAGAACCAAGTATCGTTGCCCGACTTCGTCAGCGCCCGGGCGGTGCTGGCCGCCACGTTGTAGGTGTCGTGCACCCAGTGGAAACCGTTGGTCGAGCATTGCTTGCCGGTCAGGCTGGAGGCGCTGGCAGCTACCGGGATGTCGATCTTGTTCTTCTCCTTGGTCAGCTGCTGGACGGCGAGCGCGACCGCGGAGTTGCCGAGGCCGATGATCGCGTCGACATTCTCGACGTCGTACCACTTACGCGCGACGAGGGTTCCGACGTCGGTCTTGTTCTGGTGATCGGCAAACACCACCTCGATGTCTTTTCCGAGCACCTGCTTGCCGAAGTCCTCGAGCGCGAGCTTGACGGAGACCACGTCTCCGGGCCCCTGATTCTGGCTGTAGGGACCCGACGCATCGTGCAGGATTCCGATCTTCACTTTGCCGTCGCCGGCCTCAGCCGAACCCGCGAACGCGATCGCCACGATCGCCAGCGCGGCTATTCCCGACTTACGCATTGGTACCTCCCTCTTCTCCAAACGTTGTTTCAGTTTTGACCTGCTGCCTTCTTCGTCGTCTGTCTGACCTCGTTCGAACCGCCGCTCTTGCTCACTTTGGCGCCCCGCAACGCGCGGGTGCGTGATTCGTCCAGCGTCCACGTGCCGGCCTGCCTAACCGCCACGACGCCATAGTCGTCCCGCGCCTGCTCCGCCGTAATGAGCCCGGCAGTGAGATCCGAAAGCACGGCCGCGGGATCGCGCTCGCGCGCATTTCCCCAGCCGCCTCCGCCGGGCGTGCCAATCGTTACGGAATCGCCGGCACGCATCGGCACGCCTTCATCTTTCGTGATGTGGGGCGGTACGTACTTCTTGCCTTCGAGCGCGTACTCGACGGTCGCCATCGCCCCCGGCTCGCCACCGTGAAGCCCGAACGGGGCAAACATTCCGCGGTCGCCGATCACACTGGAAACGGCCTCGCCCCGCAACAAGGCCACCTCGAATTCGACGCCGTAGCCGCCGCGGAATTGACCCGCGCCGCCGGATCCTTCGCGCAGCCGGTAGTAGTTGAAGAGAATCGGATAGAGCTGCTCAAGCACCTCGATCGGCGACGTACGTGCCGCCGAGATTGGAGCGGCGCCATTCGACAGCCCGTCGATGCCCAATTGGCCGCCGTAGCCGCCGCCGCTGAAGCGGAACATGATGTACGACCTGCGATTCTCCGGGTCGTATCCGCTGATAGTGAAGTTCTCGACCGAGCCGAAGCAGGCAGCGGGCACCTGGTCGGGAATCGCCTGCGCCAGCGCACCGAAGACCGCATCGACCACGCGCAGCGAAACCTCCGCCGACGAACCCGAAACCGCTTTCGGGAACTGCGCGTTCAGGAACGTCGTCTCGGGCGCGATCACACGCACGGGCCGGAAGGCGCCTGCGTTGATCGGCACGTCGGGGAAGATGTGTTTCAGCGCGACATACACCGACGATACGGTCGCGGAAAGACTTCCATTCATCGCGCCCTTCACCGGCGGGCTCGAACGCGAGAAGTCCAGAATCAAGTCGTCGCCGCGAACCTGAAGATCGAGCGCAACCTTGATCGGCTCGAGAATCAGACCATCCGAATCGACGAAAGTTTCGAACGAATAGCTGCCGTCCGGAATTTTTTTGATGTGCGCCCTGATCTGCTGCTCGGCTCGTTCCGTGAGCTCGTGCATGTAGCGGCGGACCTCGCCGGCGCCGTACTTATCCACGAGGGCAGTCAGCCGGCTGTGTCCGACGTTGATCGCGGCGAGCTGCGCCTTCAGATCGCCGAGGCGTTCTTCGGGCACCCGCATGTTTGCGAACAGCAGCTTTAAGAGATCCTCCTGAATCACCCCCTTGCGGGACAGCAACACTGGCGGAATGCGGACGCCTTCCTGATAAATCTCCGTGGCGCGCACACCGAAGCCGCCGGGGACCGCGCCGCCGATATCCGTCCAGTGCCCGCAGTTGGCGAGCACGGCAAAGCGCTCACCCTTGTAGAAGAAGGGACGCACAAGCTTGACGTCCATCAGATGCGTTCCACCCCGGTAGGGATCGTTCAGCATGACGACGTCGTCCGGGCCGAGATCGGGGTAGTCAGCGAGCGCGGATTGCACCGCGAACTGCATGACACCGACGAAGATGGGCATTCCCGTATCGCCTTGGGCGATGACGTCCCCGGTCACGGCATCGTAGAGCCCGTTCGCTCGATCCCGCGCCTCCGACATGATCGGCGTGAACGCAGCCTTCTCCAGCGCCAGATCCATCTCGTTGACGATCTGGCGAAGCGCGTTCTGCATAACGGCCAAGGTGGCCGGGTCGATCTGCGCGGCCTTCATGCATTCACCTGAATCATCAGATTGCCCAGCTCGCTCACCGAGACGCGATTGCTCTGATCCACAACGGTCGTGGAATCCATCTGATTGACGATCGCGGGCCCCTGAATCTCGGCGCCTATCGGAATCAATTCGCGCTGATAGACGGGCGTCGGAACGAAGCTGTCCCCGAACCACACGTCGCGCTTCCCGATTCGTGCGTCGGAGACCGACTTCTTCGGGCGGTGGGTTGCGGCGATGATCCTCTTCAGATCGATCCTCGGTCGCACGCCGATCACGGCCGTGCGCAGGTTCGCGATCTTCGGCCGGAAATTGCTGAGGTCTATGCCGAACGCTTCGTGACACGCCGCGCGCAATTGTTCCTGAAGCGAATCGATGCTTACGCGTGCCGGATCGACCGTCACGCGCAGCGTGTAGCGCTGGCCTTCATAGTGCATGTCGGCTTGATGATGGACGGTCACCGACTGGGTCGGCACATGCTCGGTCGCAAGGAGATCGATCCCCGCCTTCCGCTGCTGCAGCAGGACGTCGCGCAGCTCGACTTCGCGGACGTCCTCCAGCGCCTTGCCGATCGTCTGGACATAGTCGTGACGCACGTTGGCCACGATGCAGCCGAGCGCGCAGGTCAGGCCGGGCACATAGGGCACGATCACCGTGGGCACCTGGAGCTCGCGTGCGAGCGCGGCGCCGTGCAGAGGCCCCGCGCCGCCGAAGGCAAAGATCGCGAACTCGCGCGGATCCCGCCCGCGCTGCAAGGTCACGAAGCGAATCGCGCCGGCCATGGCATCGTTGACGATCCGCAGGACGCTCGCAGCGGCGTTTTCCGCACTGAGACTGAGCGGCGCGCCTAGCCTCTCGAAAGCCGCGCGAATCGCAGGCAGATCGATCTTCTTCGTCACAGCGAGAAGCTGCTCGGAGGACAACCGGCCGAGGAGGACGTTTGCGTCGGTGACGGTCGGTTCCGTGCCGCCGCGGCCGTACGCAATCGGCCCCGGCGCTGCCCCGGCACTGCGCGGCCCGACCTCCAGCATGCCGGCTTCGTTGATGCGCGCAATGCTGCCGCCGCCGGCGCCGATCGTGTGAATGTCGATGATCGGAATCCGCATCGGCAGGTTGAAGTCGAGATCGCGGTCGCTCGTCACCAGCGGAACGCCGTCTACGATCAGTCCGACATCGAAGCTGGTTCCGCCCATGTCACAGGTCACGACCTGTTTGTGCCCCGACTGCTCGCTGATGTAGGTGGCCGCGATGACGCCCGCGGCAGGTCCAGACAGGACGGTGTTGACCGACTTCTCGCAGGCCAAGGGGGCGGACATGATCCCGCCGTTCGCCTGCATGATCGCAAGCTCGTTCGGCATCCCGCCGGCCTTGAGACGATCGGCCAAACCGCGAATGTAACGATCGATCAGAGGGCGAATGTAGGCGTTGACGGCGGCCGTCCCGAAACGCTCGACCTCGCGAAACTCTGCGAGGATTTCCGCGCTTTGCGTCACATAGGACGTCGGCCAGAGGTCGGCAGCGATTTTCGCCGCACGGTTCTCGTGCTCCGGATTCGCGTGCGAATTCAGGAAGCAGATCAACAGAGACGTGACGCCGCGCTCTTTTAGTTTATCGATCGCGGCCACCAGTTCGTCGACGTCCAGCGGGACCAGGATATTGCCGCGGGCGTCAATTCGTTCCGCGACTTCCAGGCGGAGGTCGCGCGGAACGATCGGACGATATTGGCCATACATGCCGAACAATTGCGGCCGCTCGCGCCTGCCGAGTTCGAGAACGTCCCTGAATCCTCGTGTCGTGATGAGGCCGCATTTCGCGCCGTTGCGTTCCAGCGTCGCATTCGTGCCGACCGTGGTGCCGTGCACCAGCCACGCGATCTCCGGCAGGTCGATCTGCGCCTGCGCCAAACCGTTGAGAAAGCCGGCAGACTGATCTCCGGGCGTGGTCGGAACCTTGCTCATGCGGACGGAGCCGTCGGCCCGAATGGCGATCGTGTCGGTAAACGTTCCGCCGACATCGACTCCAACGTGAAGTCCGCTCTCCTGCCGCTCTTGCCGAGCGGTCGCGTTGCTCAAACTCATTTCACCCCAGACCGTTTTTCGCTATGCGAAATTTATTTCGCTGAGCGGAAGTTTACGGATGCGCTTCAGATACTGTCAAGTAAGCGATCGCTCCGCGAGACCGTCCGAAATTGTCAAAGCGTGCGCCGCGCCAGCCGCGCCAGCACGCCGACAATGCCTTCGCGGAACAGCATTACCACGACGACGAAGATGGTTCCCTGGATCACAACGATCCACGCGCCGAAGTGCGCGAGATAGCTCTGCATCAGAACAACCACCAAGGCTCCGACGATCGGCCCGAACACCGTGCCGAGGCCGCCGACGAGGGTCATCAGCACAACCTCCCCGGACATCGACCAGTGCACGTCGGTCAACGACGCTATCTGGAACACGATCGCTTTCGCCGCGCCGGCGACGCCGGAGATCGTCGCGGAGAGTACGAACACCAAGAGCTTGTAGCGATCGGTGTTGTACCCAAGTGAAATCGCTCGAGGTTCGTTCTCGCGGATGGCCTTCAGGACTTGGCCGAAGGGCGAATAGATCACGCGGTGAATGAGAACCAGGCCGCCGAGGAAGATCGCCAACACAAGCCAGTACGTTGCGAAGTCGGAGCCGATGTCGATCAGGCCAAAGAGATTTCCGCGCGGAACAGCCTGGATTCCGTCTTCGCCGCCCGTGAAGCGAGCCTGCAAGGCGAAGAAGTAGATCATCTGTGCGAGCGCCAGCGTGATCATCGCGAAGTAGATTCCCTGGCGGCGGATCGCGAGCCAACCAAAAATCAATCCGAGAACGCTCGCCGTCGCTGAGCCGGCGATGATGGCGAGTTCGGGCGTCAGGCCCCAGACCTTCGCCGCGTGCGCCGAAATGTAGCTCGCCGATCCGAAGAAGGCGGCATGCCCGAAAGAAAGAAGACCGCCAAATCCAAGCAGCAGGTTGAACGCGAGTGCGAACAACGCGAAGCAGAGAAACTTCATTACGAACACGGGGTAGACGAAGAACGGAGCCGCCACGAGCAGCAGCGTAAAGGCCGCGATCAAGCGAAGGTGCAGCTGTTCGTCGGCCTCCGACTTTCGAACGCGCGACGCGAAATTGGCAGCCGGAGCAACCGTCATCATCCGCTCCTGCCAAAGAGGCCGGCTGGCCGCACGAGAAGTACGATCGCCATTACGACGAAGATCACGGTGCTCGAGGCTTCCGGATAGAAAACCTTCGTGAGCCCCTCAATCAGGCCCAGACCGAAGCCGGTCACGATGGAGCCGAGGATCGAGCCCATCCCGCCGATCACGACGACGGCGAAGACGACGATCATCAGGTCGATGCCCATGTTGGGATTGATCGAGTACATCGGCGCGGCGAGCACACCCGCGAGCGCGGCGAGCCACACGCCGAAGCCGTAGGTCAGCGTGATCAGACGAGGCACGTTGATGCCGAACGCGCCAACGAGCACCGGATTCTCGGTGGTTGCCCGCAGATACGCGCCGAGCTTGGTCTTTTCGACAAGCGCCCAAGTGCCGAAGCAGACCACCAGGGACAAGCCGATCACCCAGACGCGATAGGTCGGCACGAACATGAATCCGAGATCGGATCCGCCGGTCAGCCCGCCCGGCGTCGGATAGGGCAGGCCCGCGGAGCCATAGTAGTTGCGGAACAGGCCGGTAATCACCAATCCGACGCCGAAGGTCAGCAACAGGCCGTAGAGATGATCGAGATGATAGAGGCGCGCGAGCAGCAAGCGCTCGATGATCACGCCGATGACGGCAACGACCAATGGTGCGATCAGGAGCGCCCACCAATAACCGATCCCGAGATAGTTTAGCAGCATCCACGCCGCGAACGCGCCCATCATGTATTGAGCGCCGTGGGTGAAATTGATGATGTTGAGGAGGCCGAAGATGACGGCCAGCCCAAGGCTCAAAAGCGCGTAGAACGAGCCGTTGATCAGGCCGATCAGGAGCTGACCGAACAGGCCATAGGGGGAAATGCCGAGCAACTCAAACATCGGGCGCTATCGTCCGCTCAAGAGATTGCATTGGCCGCCGATTCAGGCACTCAAGTATGAGTGCAACTTGTCCATGCTCGTGTCGATTTCAGAGCTAGGAATCATTTCCACGACGCGGCCCTGATCCATCACGTAATGTCTGTCGGCAAACGTCCTCGCGAAGCGAAAATTCTGCTCCACGAGGACGATGGTGAAGCCCGCCTGCTTCAACTGCGCCACCATCCGGCCGATCTGCTCGACGATGACGGGAGCGAGTCCCTCGGTGGGTTCGTCCAGCAACAGAAGGCGCGCGCCGGTACGAAGGATGCGCGCGATCGCAAGCATCTGCTGCTCTCCTCCGGACAGCTTTGTTCCCTGGCTAGTCAGGCGGCTGCGGAGATTCGGGAAGAGCTCGAAAATCTGTCCGCTCGTCAGCCCGCCGGTCTGAACGATCGGCGGCAGTTCCAGGTTCTCCTTGACGGACAGACTCGCAAAAATTCCGCGCTCCTCCGGAACATAGCCCACACCCAACCGGGCGACCTGACGCGACGACAGGCCGACCGATTCCCGGCCCATGAGCCGGATGGAGCCGCGGCGTTGGGGAGCGATGCCGATAATGGATTTGAGCGTCGTGGTTTTTCCCGCGCCGTTGCGGCCAAGCAGCGTCACCACTTCGCCCGCCCGAACTTCAAACTCCACGCCATGCAGCACGTGCGATTCGCCGTACCAGGCATGCAGGTCCTTGACGGCCAGCAAGACCTCTGAACCCGGATGGCGGCTCGCGGCTGCGCTCGACATGTCAGTCCAGGCTCGATCCGAGATAGGCGGCGACCACGCGCGGATCCTTGGCAACCGACGCGTAGTCGCCCTCGGCAATAATTGCGCCCGCGGCAAGCACGGTCACGAGATCCGACAAGGCAGCAACAACGCCCAGGTTGTGCTCGACCATCAAGACCGTGCGTTTTTCGGCGGCGCTGCGGATCAGCGCGATCATTCGTTCGACATCGGCGCTCGCCATCCCGGCCGTCGGCTCATCCAGCAGCATCATCTCGGGATCCAAAGCGAGTGTGGTGGCGAGCTCCAGTGCGCGCTTCTGGCCGTAGGACAGCTCCGCAGCCAGCGCCACATGTTCCTTCGCAAGGCCGACCGCTTCCAATAATTCGAATGCCCGCTCGTTGAATCTTGCGAGCATCTTCTCCGTCCGCCAGAAGTCGAACGATTCGCCGTGCTTGCGCTGAAGCGCGACCCTTACGTTTTCGAGGACGGTCAAATGCGGAAAGACCGCCGAGATCTGAAAGGAACGCACCATGCCCGAGCGCGCGATCTCGGCCGGGCGCATTCCAGTGATGTCCTTGCCCTTGTAGAAGATGCTGCCGGACGTCGGCGTCAAGAATTTCGAGACAAGATTGAAGCACGTCGTCTTGCCCGCGCCGTTCGGGCCGATCAGCGTATGAATGGTACCCTGGCGAACGTGCAGGCTGACGTCATTGACCGCAATGAAGCCCTTGAACTCTTTGGTCAGACCTTCGGTCCGAAGGAGAAAAGAGTCCGTCATGGCGCGACCATCAGTTGCTTGTGCGTCGTGGGCCGGCGCAGGTGCGTGCGTGCTCGGCCGCGGCATTCCCGGCAATGTGGCCCATCACGGAGCCCGAGGTCAGCCCGGTTCCGCTCGGATAATTGAAGTAGAACATGCCGCCAACAAGTTCACCTGCTGCGTAGAGCCCGGGCATGGGATTGAGGTCCGTATCCATGACCTGCGCAGTGTTCGGCTCCACCCTGATTCCGCCAAAGGTAAACGTGATGCCACAACCGACCTGATACGCCTCAAAGGGCGGCTCGTCGATCGTATTGGCCCAATTCGACTTCGGCAGCGAAAGCCCTTCAGTGCATCGGCCATCCTTCACTGTGGTCTGGAATGGGACGTCCGTCCGCACCGCAGCGTTGAATTTTTTCACTTCGTCCAGGAAGTTCACCTTGTTCACGCCTTCCAACTTGTCCGCCAGCTCTTCTAGCGAGTTCGCCGTGACCTTGCTCACGCGCTTGATGCGATACTCATCGCGCAGGAGATGCAACACCTTCCTGTCGAAGACCTGCCAGGCAAACTGGTCCGGCTGATTCAAAATGACCCGTCCGTATTTCGCATAGGTGTAGTTGCGAATATCGGCGCCCTCGTCGACGAAGCGGCGGCCGTCGGCGTTGATCATGATGCTGAAGGGATAGGAGTGTTTTTGAAAGCTGTCGCCAACGGTGAGGTCGCCGAATTCAGGCGCGTTGAAGTCCCAGCCCACGGCATGGCAGCCCGACCAGTTGCCGTAGGGCGAGGCGCCGATGTCCAACGCCATGCGAATTCCGTCGCCGGTGTTGAAGCGGGTGCCGCGGACCTTCGCCAATTCCCAGCCCGGCCCGAGGTAGCGGGTGCGCCACTCCGCGTTCGATTCAAAGCCGCCGCTCGCGAGGATGACCGCAAGTGCGTGAACGTCTTCGATGCTGCTACCGGATTTGACACGGACGCCCGAGACGGCATGACCGTCGTAGATGAGCGACACCGCGCGCGCCTCGTAGCGGATCTCGATGCCGTGCTTGCGCGCAATGCCGGTCTCCTGATCCACGAGTCCGGGACCGCCCCCCCACGACTCGACGGTTACACCGCCCCAGAACTTGATCTTGTCGCCAACCTTGAACGATTGACGTCCGTAAATCGGCACGAATCGAACGCCCTTCCTTTGCATCCAGAGCGTGGTCTCGAACGACTTCGTGACCAGCTGCTCGCACAGGGCCGGGTCTGTCCGATAGCGGGTGACCCGAAACATGTCATCGAAAAACTGGCCCGTGTCGTACGTTCCAAAGTCGGTCGACGCGATTTCCTGTTCGGTGAGGTCCGGCATGAGGCGCTTCAAGTCCTCTACGCCGTCGTACGCGATCCTCATCCCGCCGGCCGTGAAACGTGAATTTCCACCGTTTTCCACTTCCGGAGCGCGCTCTAGTATAAGCACGCGCGCGCCGGCTTCAGCGGCAGCAATCGCGGCGCAAAACGCAGCATTACCGGCGCCTACAACTACAACGTCCCAGCGGCTGTGCATTGTGGCGACCCCTCCCCGGCGTCTTCAAATCGCGCTGGACTGCTTTTCGCAGAGCGAATATATTTTTGCATGCCGAATATTTCCTGTTTGGGCCAATGCGTCAAGACAGAAAGGGAAACGGCTTTGCACACACGCTCGGCGTGGCGATTGCGGCAACGAGAGAATGCACGTACGAGTTTGGCGCGCAATTGGGCTGACCGGGGCGGGAAATGAAAGAGGATCGGGAGTTTGTAACCTCGCTTGCCCGAGGGCTTTCGGTCATCCACGCGTTCGATCGGGACAACGCCGAACTGACGCTGACCGAAATTGCCAATCGGACACGGCTCAGTCCGGCAACCGCCCGGCGTTTTCTGCGCACATTACAACGGCTCGGATATGTCGGCGCGAACGGGCGCGTATTCTACCTGCACCCCAAAGTCGTTTCGCTCGGATCTGCCTTTCTCGCGTCTGCGCGCGTCGAGGAAATCATCCAGCCGATCCTGCGCGAGATTGTCGAACAGGCTGGAACGAGCGCTTCGCTCGGCGTTTACGACGGCGACAACATTCTCATCATCGCGAATTTCTCACTCAAGCGAATGGTTCAGCTGACTGCGGGCGCCGGCACGCGATACCCGATCTACATTTCCTCGATGGGACGCGTGATATTGGCGGACATGCCGGATCAGCAACTCGACAAATATCTAAAGCAGATCAAATTCAAGCCGTTGACCCGATGGACCATCACCGACCCCGCTGAGCTGCGAAGGCGGCTTCTAGAAGTACGGCGGGATGGATATTGCGTAACTCGCGACGAGATCGAAGAGGGCCTCGATGCAGTCGCCGTGCCCGTGCGAATCGCCGGTGGGCGGGCAATCGCCGCTCTGAACTGCACGGCCTACTCGCGACAATTCGACCGCAAGAAGCTGGTGAAGACACGTCTGAAGCCGTTGATGGACGCGGTTGAAAAGGTGCAGGAGGCTGTTCGGCAGTTTCCGAGCCTCGCACATATTTTCACGCCACCTTCGATCTGACGCATACATTCGACGAACATGGTATCGCGCCTCTGGCGCGTCCAACTCTTCTCTTCAGCGGTCGATCGCCGTGATGCAGCGGGAAGAATCTTATTGCTTGCCACTTGAACGCAGCAGCGATACCGAATTAGATATTTCGTGCTGCGGATTTTTTTTCGCTATGCGAAATAATTACGACGACGGAGGTGCCGGTGACGTATCCTGAAATCCGCCTTTTCATTGACGGCGCATGGATCGCACAGGCCGGCGACCCGGTGTTGAACCCGGCAAACGAGGACGTGATCGGCGAAGTTCCTTGCATCACGCCAGCGCAACTTGAGGAAGCCGTTTCGGCGGCATCCCGTGGCTTCGAAATCTGGAGACGCACTGCTCCCGATAAGCGCGCCGAAACCATCCTTCGTGCCGCGCAATTGCTTCGCGCGCGAGCGCGCGAGATCGGCGAAGTCATAACGCTGGAGCAGGGCAAACCGATCGCTGATGCTAAGAGCGAAGTGCTTCGCGCATCCGAACTGATCGCGTGGGACGCCGAGGAAGGCCGTCGTACCTACGGGCGAGTCATTCCGGGCGGCGTCAATTTCCGGCAGCAGGTGGTGCGCGACCCGATCGGCCCGGTCGCGGCTTTCACTCCGTGGAGCGCACCCACAAGTTCGGCAGGGAGAAAGCTCGGCGGGGCTTTGGCAGCGGGTTGCTCCATCGTGCTCAAGGCATCGGAGGAAACTCCCGGCGGCGCGTGCGCATTGGTTAAGTGTTTTGAGGATGCGGGATTGCCGCGCGGCGTGATCAACCTGGTGTTCGGCGACCCGGACGAAATCTCGCGTTACCTTATCGCCGCACCGGCGATCCGGCTGATCACCTTCACAGGATCTGTTCCGGTCGGAATTCACCTTGCGAAACTCGCTGCCGCGGAGATGAAGCCGGTCGTCATGGAACTAGGCGGCCACTCACCGGTGATCATTTGCGCCGACGCCGATCCGCGCGCGGCGGCAGAAGCTTCTGTCAAGGCCAAGTTTCGAAATGCCGGGCAGGTTTGCATTTCACCGACCCGCTTCCTGGTTCATCAATCGCGGTTCGATGAATTTGCAGAAGCGTTTGCAGGTCGCACGAAGGCGCTTCGGGTAGGAGACGGTTTTGATCACTCGTCGCAAATGGGGCCGCTTGCCAATCAGCGGCGGTTGCAGGCCATGCAGGAATTTGTCGTCGATGCGCAAAGACGGGGAGCCAAAATCCTGACCGGGGGCGAGCGCATCGGCAATCGCGGCTACTTTTTCGAGCCGACCGTGCTTGCCGATGTGCCGGCCGAAAGCAAGGTCATGAATGTCGAGCCATTCGGACCGATCGCCCTGCTGCTTCGTTTCAGCGATTTGTCCGATGTTGTTCGGGAAGCCAATCGCCTGCCTTATGGTCTCGCCGCATACGCTTTCACGAAAAGCGCTGAGACCGTCGCGCGGCTCACTTCGCAAGTAGAAGTTGGCCATTTCGCGGTGAACCATTTCGGCGGCGGGATTCCTGAGAGCCCGTTCGGCGGTGTGAAGAACAGCGGAATGGGGCGCGAAGGTGGAAGCGAGGGTCTGGAAGCTTATCAGGTCATCAAGTTCGTGACCCATCGCGTAGAAGCGGCATAGCAGTATGACACGCGTTTGTTCTCGCATGAACGCCTTCGCTCGGCCTCGCGCCGCTCCATTTTCGATGCCTTCACGCGGCTGAAATCGCGCGGGCTTACGATCCTGCTCGTGGAGCAGATGGCATGGCTCGGCCTGGAAGATCTGCGACCGCGCCCACGTGCTGGAAGCCGGAAAGATTGTGCTCTCCGGTGCTCCCAACGAGCTCGCATCAAACCCGAGGGTGATGGAAGCTTATCTGGGAGCTCCAATCGAAATACAGATTTGACGTGGTGATCGGCAAATTTCCCTGATCTACTCAAGAATTTCCCTGATCCGTCAGGACGGATTCCCTGTTCCCGCAGACGGAGAAATTTCCCACCAACAATTTGAATAGGCACGAGATTCTGCGATCGAAGAAGAAGGGGTCAAGGTTGCTTTGACTTAGTTCCCTGTATCCTTCCCTGATTCAGGGAATCCGAGCGCTGAGAACGGTTAGCTCTGGACTGCTTCCACTACCAAACAATCTCCCGGGAGAGATCGGGTCCACGGGGCCGCTCCAGAAGCGGCCATTTCAAACAAGCTTGGCGCTAACCGGAATCCGCTTCAAAAAAATGCTGCGTAGCGCTTTTCTCTCGCGCCTCAACAAGCGTGTCGACGACTTCCTAACTATCACGCAGTTCGCGCCCGAAGGCGAAAACCTGTTCCGCAACGCTGCGAAGCGCATCGAGACGAAATGGCGCTAGGCGGGGTGCGTGACCAACTCGACGGTGTAGCGATATCGATCCGGATGGTAACGCACGACTGCGACCTCGACTGGCTTGCCGGAGGCGACATAATAAGTGCGGACGACTTCCAGCAGCGGGGTCTTCGGCTTGAGGGCGAGGTGCTTCGCCGTGACGCCGTTCGCCAGCGTCGGCTCCACGATCTGCTCGGCCCGGACGATCCGTTGGCTGATCTTCTGCTCGACGATGCGGATGATCGGCAGGCCGACCTTGGCATCGGCCTTGCCGATCATAGTGCCAACCCAGTCCGGAAAATAGAACTCGGAATACGCAAAGGGCTTACGGTCGAGATAGCCGATCACTTCCAGGCGGACGGCCTTGGCGGAATCGGGAAGATCGAGCGCGCGCGCGATTGCCGGCGGCGGCGGCGCCTCCGTCCGGGACAGAGCCCGATAGGACAAGGCGCCGGGATAAGTCAGCAGTTCGTCCAGGGATCCCATGAGCCGCATCGAGCGGGCGCTGTCCGGCGGTTGCGCAACGAACGTGCCGACGCCGCGGCGGCGGGCGATCACGCGTTGCGCGAGCAGGGAGTCGAGCGCGCGGCGGACGGTCGTGCGGCTGACGCCATAGGTTTCGCAGAGCGTTTCCTCGGTCGGCAGCAGATCCCCCGGGCGAAAATTGTTCTGCTGGATTCGCTCCTTGAGCGCCTGTTCGAGCTGGTAGTAGAGGGGCATCGGCCCCGGCTCAAGAATCATGCGTGGCCCCGCGTATTTCTGTTCCATCCGTCGGACGCGCCGCCGGCCGCTCACGCCGGCCGCCGGCGCACCATCAGCGCATGCTGGCCGCTGAGCACCGTCTCGCCGCGTTGATTCACCAGACGACAATCCTCCATCAGAATGCCCATGTCCGGCCTGCTTCGGCTCTCGCGTTTGCTCTCGATCACCCAATGGGCGCGGACCGTGTCGCCCGCGCGCAAAGGCGCCGAGGACTTGACCTTGTCCCAGCCGAGCGTGGCGATGGCCGTGCCCAGATTGTAGTTTGTCTGCCACATCAGGCCCTGCATGATGCCCAGCGCTAGGATGCCGTGGCCGATCCGCCCGCCGAACTCGGTCTCCTTCATCACCTCGGCATCCATGTGCACGTCGCTGAAGTCGCCCGTCAGGCCGGCGAACAGGTCGATCGTGCCCTCGCCGATCGTTCGCCCCGCCGACATCAGCGCCTCTCCCGCGACGAAGTCCTCGAAGTACCTGCCCAGCACCAAAGGCTCTGCCATCGCCGTCCTCCCTCGCGCCCGCTCGTGCTTCGCCGCCCTAGGCCGAAAGCCCGCCGAAATTCGGCGCGCGCTTCTCGCGAAACGCCCGGATGCCTTCTGCGGCGTCGCGCGTGGCGAACAGCCACGCATTGGCGCGCTCGGCGTACAGCAAGTCGTCGCCCTGGAAATTGCGATTGATCGTTGCCTTGAGCAGCTCCACGGCATGCGGGCCCAGCCGCGCGACGTCCTGCGCGAGCGCACGCGCTTCGTCCATGAGCTTTTCGTGCGGCACGACCCGCGTCACCAAGCCGTAGGCATGCGCCTCTGTGGCGCTCAGCCGGCGCGCGGTCAGGAGGATCTCGCGCGCCCGCATGATGCCGACGATTTTCGGCAGGCGCTGCATCGCCATGCCCGGAACGACGCCGAGCGTCGGTTCGGGAACCCCGAACACCGCTTTTTCCGACGCCAGCACGAAATCGCAGGCCAAGCTCAGCTCGAGCCCGCCGCCGAGCGCGTAGCCGTTGACAGCCGCAATCACCGGCTTGCGCATGCGCTCGGGCGACGAAAGGAAGGTCAGCGACGCATGCAGCTGGCGCGCCGCGCCTTCGGGGTCGGTCGCCAGCTCGTCGATGTCGGCGCCGACCGAGAACGCGCGGCCGGTGCCGGTGACGATCAGCGCCCGCACGCCGGGCGCGGAGTCCGCCGCCGCGAATGCCTCGGTGAGCCGCGCCTGAACCTCACCGCTCAGCGCGTTAAGCCGGTCGGCGCGATCGATCCGCGCCGTCGCCACGCAACCTTCGACGTCATAATGGACAGAGCTCACATTCTCGCTCCATGAACTAGCGGAAACGATCGAAATTCGGCTTTCGCTTCTCGAGAAAGGCCGTCATGCCCTCTTTCTGCTCGTCGGAGCCGTGCAGGCCGACATTGAGCATGCGGAAGCCCTGGACGACGGCGCCGTAGAGCATGTCGGATTCATAATTAAGATGCAGCTTGGCGATGAGCAAGGCAGTTGGACTCTTCTGCAGCAGCTCCTCGCACCATTCGGCGACCACCGAATCGAGTTGCTCGTGCGGCACCGCCTTGTTGATCCACCCCATGCGCTCGGCCTCGGCCGCCGTGTAGCTGTGGCAGAGCATCACCACTTCCTTGGCGCGCCGCTCGCCGACCAGGCGCGGAAGCAGTTGGGTGCCGTACCAGATCGGAACGCTGGCCACGCGCGCGCCGGCCTGGCCGAACTTTGACCGCTCCGAGGCCACGGCAAGGTCGCACAGCAGATTGAGCTCGTTGCCGCCGCCCACGCACCATCCGTCGATGCGGGCGATGACCGGCTTTCCGGTATTGCGCATGGTGGAGGACAGATGCAGCAGCCGCCGATTATAAAGCCATGCCTTGTGCCGCGTGAAATCGGCTTCGCTGTTCACGTCGCCGCCGGAGCAGAACGCCTTCTCTCCGCTTCCCGTCAGCACGATGACGCCGACATCCTTGTCGGCATCGGCGCGCTCGAACGCATGCACCAACTCGTCGAGCGTTTGCAGGCGGAAGGCGTTGTGCTTGTCCGGCCGGTTGATGGTGATGGTGGCAACACCCTGCTCGCGCTTGTACAGTACGTCTTCATATTCCATCGCGGATTCCTTCCGTGTTATGAAGTCGCGCGGCCGGCGGGGCGCGCGGCGGCGCGCGCCTCCAACTGGTCGCGAAGCTGGCGCCGGGCGACCTTTCCGGTCGCGGTAATCGGCAATTCGTCGATGAAGATGACCGAGCGCGGGCACTTGAAGACCGCCAGCTGGTCGCGGCAGAAGCCGATCAGATCGTCCGCGCTCGCCGAAGCGCCGGGCCGCAAGGCGACGACCGCGACCGGAAGCTCGCCATACTGCTCGTCGGGCACCCCCACGAGGACCCCCATCGCCACGGCCGGATGCTGGGCCAGCACCTTTTCCACTTCGGCCGGATAGATGTTCGCGCCGCCGGTGATGATCATTTCCTTCTTGCGGTCGACGATCCTGATGTAGCCGTCCTCGTCCATGATCCCGAGGTCGCCGGTGTGGAACCAGCCGTCGCGATAGGCTTCGGCCGTCGCCTGCGGACGCCGCCAATAGCCGAGCGTGACCGTGTCTCCCTTGCAGACGAGCTCGCCGACCTCGCCGCGCGCGACATCGCGGCCTTGGTCGTCGACGACGCGAACCGTGACATTGGCCCCGGGAACGCCGATCATGCCTTCCCGGCGCGGAAGCCCGGCGTGACCGGCGGCAAGCATGTGCGCCTCGGTCAACCCGTAGATCTCGTACGATTCCCAGCCGAACGTCTCGCGCACCCGGCGCCGGAGCGCAGCCGAAAACGCCGCGCCGGCGCTGAACAGCGTCTTCATGCTTGAGACGTCGTGCACGGCGGGGTCGAAATTGTCGAGGAGCTGCGCCACCGCGGTCGGCACGATATTCGCCGTCGTCGGCCGGAAACGCGTGATCGCCTCCAGCGCGGCGTGCGGCTTGAACCGCTCAAGAAGGACGGCCGAGGCGCCGATGCGAAAGGCCGCCAGCACGCCCATGACCAGGCCGATCGTGTAGAAGAACGGCGACGTCACCAGAGCCCGGTCGTCGTGGGTCAGCTTGAACAGGTTCACCCAGCTCATCGACACGAACTCGAGCCAGAAATGGCTCATCATGACGCCCTTCGGCTCGCCGGTCGTGCCGGAGGTGTATAGCATCATGGCGATGTCGTCGGGCTCCCGCTCCGCCACGTCCGGCATCGGCGCGCCGGCCGCGAGTGCATCGAGGGAAACGACACCCTCCGGAGCGGCCGCACCGGCCAGCACGATATTGCGCAGCGACGGCACCTCGCCGAGCGCCGCGAGCACCGCGTCGAGGGTCGCCGGTTCGCAGACGATCACACAGGTTTCGCTGTCATTGAGCAGATAAGCGAGCTCCTGGCGCTTGAGCATGACATTGACCGCGACCGCGATCGCGCCCACCCGCAGGATGGCGAAATAGGCGATCACCACCTCGGGGCGATTGTTCATCATGAAGGCGACACGGTCGCCCGCCTTGATTCCCAGCCGAAGCAATCCGCCGGCGAGCTGCGCCACCCGCTGTTCGAGCTGCGCGTAATCGAGATCGCCCCATGGTCCCAGCAACGCGGCATGCTGCGGAAACCGCCGTGCCGACACTGCCAGGATCTGGTAGCCCAAGTTCATCGGCGGCTATCCCAAATAGGCGCGTTGCAGGCTCTCGCTGCTGCGGAACGCATCGACGCTGCCGTCGCGCACGATACGGCCGCCCTGCATCAGCAGCACGCGCTTGACCAGCCGCAGCGCCAGCGAGGCGTCCTGCTCCACCACGACGACCGTCAGCCCACCCGAGGAGACGAGCTGCCCCAATGCCGCATAGATGTCGCGCCGCAGCTTGGGGGCGATCCCCATCGACGGCTCGTCCAGCAGCAGCAGGCTCGGCCGGGACATCAGTGCCCGCGCAATCGCCAGCATCTGCTGCTGCCCGCCGCTCAGCACCGCGGCTGTCGCCTCGCGCCGTTCTTGCAGCACAGGAAATAATGTGAAGATCCGTTGCAGTCGCTCGTCGAGCTCGGCCCGCGACGGCCGGCTCGGATTGCTGCCGAGCAACAGATGGTCGAGCACGGTCAACGGCGGAAACAGCATCCGGCCCTCGGGCACGAGCGCAATGCCGTGGCCAACCCGTTCCGCTGCCGACATGCGCGTAAGCTCGCGGCCCTGGAAGAAGATGGCGCCATGCTGCAAGGGAATGAGCCCAACGATCGCCCGCATCAAGGTCGATTTGCCGGCGCCGTTAGCGCCGAGGATGGCGACGACCTCGTCAGCCTCGATCGCGAGATTGACGTCGCGCAGGACGCTCACCGGCCCATAGCCGGCCTGCACGTCGCGAAGCTCAAGCAGCGCCATGCTCAAGCTCCCCGAGATAGGCTTCGATGACGCACGGGTCGTTGCGGATTGCGTCGGGCGTCCCCCGGGCGATGATTTCACCGGCATCCAGCACCACGACCTCGTCGGCGACTTCGAGCACGAACGGCATGTCGTGCTCGATGACCAGCACGCACATTCCCTCGCCGGCGAGACGCTGCAGGAGGCGGCCGAACTCGGCGGTCTCCGGCCCGCTGAGACCGGCGCACGGCTCGTCGAGCAGGAGCAGCGATGGCTGTGTCGCCAGCGCGCGCGCAACCTCGAGGCGCCGTTGCAAGCCGAACGGCAGCAGCCCTGCCGGCTCCTCGGCATAGTCGCCGACGCCGACCATTTCCAGAAGCTGCCGCGCGCGATCGCGCAACGACCGTTCCTCGGCCGCGAACGAGCGCAGCCCGAGCAGCACCGAAAGCAGCGACTGATCGACATGCAGGTGAAAGCCGCACATGACGTTTTCCATCGCCGTCATGTGGCTGAACAGTTGGGCGATCTGGAAACTGCGCGCCATGCCCTGGTGCACGCGGCGCGATGCCGGCCAATCATCGATCAGTTGGCCGCGCAGCCTGATGTTGCCGCTGTCGCGCCCGATATAGCCGGATATGATGTTGAGCAGCGTGGTCTTGCCCGCGCCGTTGGGGCCGATCAGCGCATAGATGCGCCGCTCGAAGAGGTCGAGCGAGACGCCCGACACGGCCTTGATGGCGCCGAAGCTTCTGCCGACATCGGTCAGGGAAAGGATCGCCGGATTGCTCATGACGATTTTTCCGTGCGCCGGCGCGGCCGCAGCATGTCCCGCAAGGCGGGCACCACGCCCTCGGGGAGCAGGAGGATAATGACGACCAGAAGCCCGCCATAGAGAAGCGGTTCCAGGCCGACATAATCGCGTGTCCACTGCGGCAACAGGCTGAGCGTGAGGGCGCCAACCAGCACGCCCAGCGTGTTGCCGAGCCCGCCGATCACCACCATGGATACGACCAGGATCGTGATGTTGAGACCGAAGCTGGTCGGGCTGATGTACTGCATGAAGTGCGCGTAGAGAACGCCGGCAAATCCCATATAGACCGCGGAGACGGCGAACACGCGGACCTTGGCGGTGACCAGATTGATACCGACCGCGCTCGCTCCCGTCTCCGAGTCGCGCAGGCTGCGGGCGACGCGCCCGAAATGCGATGCATGCAGGCGCTCGATGGAGATGCAGGCGAGCACCGCGCCGACCCAGACCACGTAGAATTTGCTCAACCTGTCGTCGGCGCTCCATTCGCCGAAGGTGAACGGCGGAATGCCGGCTATTCCTTCGGTGCCGCCCAGCGGGCCGGGCATCTCGCCGACCACGGCGGTGAAGATCTCGCTGACGGCGAGCGTCACCAGCGCCAGATAGAAGCCCTTCACCCGCAAGGCCGGATAGGCGAGCAAGGAGCCGACCACATAGACGAGGACCAAGGCAATCGGCAGCGTTGCCCAGAGCGGAAAATTGAACCTCGTGCTGAGCACGGCGGTGGTGTAGGCGCCGAGACCGAAGAACGCCGTGTGCGCGAAGCTCGCCTGCCCGGCGGTGCCGAGGATCAGGTTCGTCCCCTGGGCGAGGATGACGAAGATCAGCGCCAGCCCGGCCACAGTCAAATGATAAGGAGAGGTCGTGGCCAGCGGCAATGCGCCGATCACGAGCAACAGGACGAGGCTCGGATAGGAGAAGCGCATGGTCAGGTCACCCGCTCCGCCGGCTTGCCCAGAAGACCGGACGGACGAATCATCAGCGCGATGATGACGAAGGCCAGCACGACCGGCTCGCGAAACGCCGAGGACACATAGCCGGCCGTGAAGGCTTCGAGCAGGCCGAGCACCAGGCCGCCGACCAGCGGGCCGGCGAAGCGGTCCAGCCCGCCCAGCAGCGCCGCCGCGAAGGCCTTGAGAACAAAATTGAAACCGCTCGCGGACGAGGCGAACGTCACCGGCGCGATGAGCGCGCCGGCGATGCCCGCCAGCAGCCCAGCGATAAGGAACACGCTGATCCGCGTCGTTCTCTCCTCGATACCCATGAGCCGGGCGGCGTCGGGATTGATGGCCGCGGCAAGAATCTTCTTCCCCCAGAGAGTCTGCGAGAACACCAGATACAGCGCCGCCACGACGGCGAGGCAGGTCGCGATGAGGACGACATTGGCACGACTGATCGACGCGCCCGCCCACAGGAACGGCGCTCCGGTGACTAGCGGCGGGGCAAACAGCACGTCATGCCCCCACACCAGGATCATCACCCCGCGCATCAGCGTGCCGATGCCCACGGTCAGAATCGCCACGATGAGCGGCTCGTGCACTCGGACCGGCGCCAGCATCAGCCGCTCGACGGCGATCGATACCAGCATCACCAACAGCGCAGTTGCGCCCACTGCGAGGACCGGGGCGAGCCCCACGGTGGCGGCGAGAGAGAAATAGATCAGCGTCGCCAGAGCGACGAACTCGCCGTGGGCGAAGTTGAAGATATTGGAGCCTCGGGCGACGATCTGAAACCCGAAGGCGACGACCGCATAGACAAGGCCCATCGTCGTTCCGGCCGCCAGGATCTGCAAGAACATGGATCGCCGTCCGCTCGCTAGAGTTTTCCGATCAGCTCGCGCGCGATGAGCACGCGCATGATCTGGTTCGTGCCGTCGAAGATTTGCAGGATTTTTGCGTCGCGCATCATCCGCTCGACCGGACAGCCGCGCATATAGCCCATGCCGCCGAACACCTGCACCGCATTGGTGGCGACCCGCATCGCAACGTCCGTGGCGAAGCACTTGGCCTCGGCCGACGCCAGACGGAAGCCGTCGGCATCGGACATTCCCAGCACCGCCGCGCGCTCGACCAGACGGCGCGCCGCCTCGATCTCCATCGCCATGTCGGCGAGGATGAACTGGACGCCCTGGAAGGCGCCGATGAGCTGGCCGAACTGCCGGCGCTCGCGCGCGTAGCCGATGGCCTCTTCCATCGCGCCCTGGGCCAGGCCGACGCCGACGCCCGCGATCGCCACGCGGCCGCGCGCCAGCGCGAACATCGCCGCGGAAAAGCCCTCGTGCTCCGGCCCCAGCCGGGCGCTTTCGTGCACGACGCAATCCTCGAGCACGAATTCGACGGTGGTGGTGCCGTGCAGGCCCATTTTCTTCTCGTGCCGGGTGATCCTCATGCCCGGATTGGAACGCTCGACCGCGAACACCGATATGCCGCGCGCGCCCTTGCCCGGCGCCGTCACCGCGAACACCAGGATCACGCCCGCGACGTCGCCATTGGTGCAGTATTGCTTGGTCCCGTTGAGGACATAGCTGTCGCCGGTGCGCTTCGCGCTCGTCTGTATGCTGGCCGCGTCGGAGCCCGCGCCGGGCTCGGTGAGGCCGATGGCGATCAGCTCGCCGTCGACGGCGCGGCGCAGATAGTGGCGCTTCTGCGCTTCCGTCGCCACGTACTTGATGATTTCGGTGCACAGCGAATGGCTGGTGAAGATGATCGCGGAGGAGACGTCGACGCGCGCCAACTCCTCGGCGATGGCGGTTTCATGGACGACCGAGCCGCCGGCGCCGCCATATTCCTCCGGCACCAGCAGCGAGAGCAGGCCCGCCTCGCGGAAGGCTTCGACCACGTGCCAGGGAAATTCCTCGCTGGCGTCCGTCTCGGCTGCGCGCGGCGCGATGACCTTCTGCGCGAGGCCGCGCACCATGTCGCGTATTGCCTCAACCTGCTCGCCCTGCTCCGCCGACACAAGAATTGTCATGACGCGCGTCCCCCTTTGCCTTGCTCCGGCACGACCGCGACCGGTCGGATCGGCGATCCGGTGCCGCCGACGATCTTCAACGGAAGAGCGACGAAGAGAAACGCGTGGACGCCGTCCCGGGCAAGCGCTTCGAGATCGAGCATCTCCATGATCGGGATGCCCCGCTCTACCAGCATGGCGACATGGACAGGAAGGCCGGACGAAGGAACCTTCTCGAAGGCATAGGTATCGGAGCCGACGCAGCGCGCGCCCTTCTCGCCGAGCCAATGCGCCCCCTCGAGCACAACGCCGGGGCACAAATTGGAGTGAAAGCGCTCATGATCCGGCCAGTACCGCATCCAGCCGGTGCGGACCAAAACAATGTCGCCCGGCAGCGGCGCAATGCCCTGCTCCCGATAGGCCCGCTCCAGTTCCTCGACGCCGATACTGCAATCCGCCGGAAGAACGTCGCAGCCGAGCAGGCGAGGCATGTCGAGCAGCACACCGCGGCCGACGATCAGCGGCAGCTCATGCGCGCCGCAGCGCGCCATGCCGCCAGGAAAGGACTGCACCGCCTTCGCCTCGATCTGTCCGTGCAGGCATCCGTCCTTGGAGACGTGGCCGAGCGCGTCGATATGGGTCCCCACATGGGTCCCCATCGAAAACAGGTCGGTCGCGGTGCTCACGCCGCCACGGTACACGATCTGGCCGTGCTTCTTGATCAGCGAATAGAGGTACGGCGAATGCGCCGGGCCGTGCGGAATCCCCGCTTCGAGCGAAACGCCGAGATCGTAGATCCTGCTGCGGCCGAGAACCGCCGCAAACTCGTCGAGACTTGTCATGGCATCAACACCGGACGGAACCGCGGGAGCGTGATCGTGTCGGTGACGCGCTCGTAATCGACCATGACCGGCATGTCGCACACGATGGCCTCGTTGCCGATCCCGACAATGTTGCTGAACATGAAGATCCCTTCTTCGAGACGGATCAGCGCAACGTTGTACGGGAGGTCGGCTGCGAAGCCGCGGTGATAAGCGTGGTGAAAGACCACGTAGGAGAAAACGCGGCCGCGGCCGCTCACCGGCGTCCATACGAAGTCGACCGCAAGACAGCGCGGGCATACGGGCGCGATCGGATAGCGGTAATGGCCGCAGCCGCCGCATCGCTGAAAACGCAGCTCGCCATGCTCAAGCCCGCTCCAGAACGGCTCGTTCTCATCGGTGATCGTGGGCAGCGGCTTGAGATAATCCATCATGGTTACCCCCTGCCAAGGACGGCGGCAGCCGAACAGTTGAGTGTCATGCCGCGGCCGGTGACGAGACCGATTTCGGCGTCCGGCACCTGCCGGTCGCCGCATTCGCCCCGCAACTGCCGGACCGCTTCGACAAGATGCAGCCAGCCCTGCATGTAGCTTTCCGAGAGATTTCCTCCCGCGGTGTTGACCGGCAGCTCGCCCCCGAGCTGGATGCGGCCGCCTTCGACAAAAGGTCCGCCCTCGCCGCGCTCGCAGAAGCCGGCCTGCTCCAGCCAGACGATCACCGAGATGGTGAAGTTGTCGTAGATCTGCGCGAAATCCATGTCGGCCGGACCGACGCCGGCCTGCGCATAAACCTGCTCGATCGCCAGACGCTGATGCGGCATGTACCACCAGTCCGGATTGCCGATCGTCTCCGGACTGTGCGCCTGGGCCGCGCCCATGACGCGCACGGGGCGCTGGCGCAGGTCGCGGGCGCGCTCGAGCGTGGTGACGAGAAAGGCCACGGCGCCGTCGGAGATCAGGCAGCAATCATAGAGGCGCAGCGGCTCGACGATGAAGCGCGAGGCGAGATATTGCTCCATCGTCAGCGGCGCGCGCATGACCGCGTCGGGATTGAGCGAGGCGTGGCGGCGGGAGGCGATCGCGACCTCGCCGAGATGGCGGCTCTCGGTCCCGAATTCGTGCATGTGGCGCCGCGCCGTCATCGCGCTGTTCGCAGCCGCCGAGAACATGCCCCAGATGCCCCAGGAATCGCCCCATCCCGCCGCGCGGTCGAACTTCGATCCGCCGCTGCGCGCAACATCGCCGAAGACGCACAGGACCGCGTTCGCGGCGCCCGAGGACACCGCATGAGCGGCCATTTGCAGGCTGGCAAGACAGGTCGCGCCGCCCATCGCGAACGAACCGCCGAAGCGCAACGACAGTCCCAGCGCCTCGCCGAGCCGCAGATAATTGTAGGCGCCCTCCGGCGCCGTGGTCCCCGGCTGGGTCAGGAGACCATCGATCTCCGACTTGTCGAGTCCGCTGTCGGCCAGGGTTCCCTTGACAGCCGCGATTTGCAGCCCGAGTGCGGTCGCGCCCGGCAGCGTTCCCTGCGCAGTCTTTCCGACGCCGACGATCGCGGCCGAAGGACTCATAAATTCCACCCTATTGCTCGAGGCGGATTTCGGGGACGGTGGTGCCCGCTTCGGCGAGCGCGCGGATCTCCGCTTCTCCGTAGCCGGCCTCGCGCAGAACCGTTTCGGTGTCGCGCCCCAGCGTGGGCGGCGTGCGCTCGATTTCCACGGGAACGCCGCGGAGCCGGAACGGCAGGCCCACGACCCTGGTCGAGCCGGCGACCTCGTGGTCGAGCGGCATGAAGGTGCCGAGCGCCTCGAGCTGCGGGTCGGCAAGCACCTCCTGATAATCCCTCACGGCGCCGCACGGCACGCCCCTGGCCAGCAGGCGCTCCACCCAGCTTGCGGTCGCCTCCGCGCGGAAACGCGGCTCGATCAGCTCCATCATCGCCTGCTGGTTCTGCAGCCGGGCCGGATGGCTGCGGAAGCGCGCGTCGGCGAGAAGCTCGGGCATGGCGATCGTCTCGCAGAAGATCTTCCAGAACTTCGGGGTCGGGATCGCGACCATGAGGTAGCCGTCGCGCGTCTCGAGATCGAGAATGAGCGCCATGGGCGAGCGGTTGCCGAGGCGCGGCGGATTGATGCCCTCCATGAGGGCCCAGGAGAACACCGGCGATTGCAGAAACACCGTCTGCTCGAACAGCGATACGTCGATATAGTCGCCTTCGCCGGAACGCATGCGGCGGATAAGCGCGCCGAGAACGGCGTAGGCCGCGGAAACGCCGGTCGCGACGTCGATGATCGGCGCGCCGGCGCGTAGCGGCCGCCCGCCCGGCTCGCCGGTGATGGACATCAGCCCGCCCATGGCCTGGAACAGGACGTCGGTGCCGGGCCGCTCGGCATAGCCCCCGCGCTCGCCGAACGCGGAAATGGAGCAATAGATCAGGTCGGGCTTGATCGGGCGAAGATCATCGTAGGCGATCTTCAGCTTCTCGACCACGCCGGGACGGAAATTGTGCACGAGCACGTCGGCGCGCGCCGCCAGGCGCCGGAACACCTCGAGGCCCTCGGCGGTCGTGAGATCGAGCACCATGCCGCGCTTGTTGCGGTTCAGCGCGAGAAAGAACGGGCACCGTTCGGGATCGTGCCGCGTCTGCATGTAGCGGGTATCGTCGCCGGACTTCGGCTCAACCTTGATCACGTCAGCACCCATGTCGGCGAGCAACATTGTCGCCGTGGGTCCGACGATCATGCGGGTCAGATCGAGAACCCTGATCCCTTCAAGCGGCTTACTCAATGTCCGTGTACCTTTCGTCGTCATGCCGGCGCGCCTCGCGCCGCTACAGCATGTTGAGGCCGCCGTTGACGCTCAGCGTCTGCCCGGTGATGTAGCTCGCCGAATCCGAGGCGAGGAATACGATGGTCTCGGCGGGCTCATCCGGACGCGCGATGCGCTTCATCGGGATGAGCTTGACGACGGCCTGCAGGATTTCCGGCTGATGCTCCGCCACCGACTGGAACATCGGCGTGTCGGTCACGCCCGGGCACACGCAATTGACGCGGATGCCGAACCGCGTGACCTCGCGGGCGAGCGATTTGGTGAATGCGATGACGCCGCCCTTGGCTGCGGCATAGATCGTCTCGCCGTTGGTTCCGACGCGGCCGGCGTCCGATGCCACCGTCACGATCGCGCCCCGGCGCCGCTCGATCATGGGATCGAGCACGGCGCGCACGACGTGGATCTGCCCCCACAGGTTGATCGCCACGACCTTGTGCCAGAACTCGGGCTCCTGCTGCATGAAGAAGGAATGCTCGTTCCAGCCGACCAAGCTCGCCAGGACGTCGATCTGGCCGAATTCCGCCAGCACCTTGGCGACGGAATCCTTGACCTGGGCGAAATCGGTGACGTCGGTGGGGACGAAAAGGCCGCGCCGGCCGGCGACCGCCACCGCATCCAGGGTCTCGGCAGCCCCCTTCGCATTGATGTCGAGGACCGCCACGTCGGCACCCAGGCGCGCGAAGCGAATTGCCGTCGCGCGCCCGATGCCGCTTCCCCCGCCCGAGACCAGGATCTTGCGGCCGCCAATCCCCTCCATCACCAGGTCTCTTACTTCTTCTTCCGCGAGCCGTAGCGAATCCACTTGCCGTCTTCGATGATGCCGATGACGACCTCGGAAGGATCGGCAATCTCGTGGACCGTGGCCGAGAACTTGAAATGCCCGGTGCTGCCCTGATAGTCCGTGGCGTCGAGCGCGCCCTTGAGCTTGACCCGATCCACGTTGCCGCTGGCCGGCGCCACCTTGCTCAACGCCTGCGCCAGGATCGAGATGGCGTCCATGCCGTACATCGGCGCCGCACCTGAAGGTGGCTTGCCGGCAACCTCCTTGTACTGGTTGATGACCTGCGTCTGCGCCCCCGGCTTGGGGTCCGCGCTCGCCATCGAGGACGCCACGAGAACGCCCTCGGCGCCGGCTCCCGACGCCTGCACCACCGCCGCCTCGCCCCAGTTCTGCGGGCCGATCAGCGGAATGCCGAGCATGCCCAGGGCTTCGCGGTTCCTGTTGATCACCGCGCTCACGAGACCCGTCCCGTAGCTGATGATGACATCCGGCTTCTTCTCGCGGATGCGGGTGAGCTGCGGCGTGACATCGGTGTCCTTCGGAGCGAACATCTCGTTCGCCACCAGCGTGAGACCGAACTTCGCATAGAATTGCTGCGCGACCTTCGCGGCACCCTGGCCGAAAGCGTCGTTCTGCATCAGCAGCGCGAAGGTCTTGCTGCCCCTCTCCTCGCTGATGAACTTGAGGATGCCCTGCATCAGATACAGGTCGCCGACCAGCACCCGATAGAGATAGCTGACGTCGCCCTCCGTGTAGGTCGCCGCACCGACGAAGGCGATCATCGGCGTCTTCAATCTGTTCGCCAGCGCCTTGACGGCATTGGCATCGTTCGAGGTGGTGAACCCGACGATGGCCGAAATCTTCGGATCGCCGGCGAGCTCCTCGAAATACTGCACGGTGCGGTTGGCATCGCCCTGCGTATCGCGCTCGACGAGCTGCAGCGGGCGGCCGTTGATGCCGCCCTTGTCGTTGATCATCTTGACCGCCACGCGCTGGCCGTCCCGCTCGGGAACGCCATAGGCCGCGGCAAAGCCGGTTACGTCGTTGATCGAGCCGACCAGAAGCGGCTCCCGGCCCTGCGCGGCGGCGACCCCGCCGGTGGCGGCATAGAGCGCCGCGGACGCCATCAGGCCGATACCGGCCTTAAGACCGTCGCGACGCGTGATGCTGCAAATGATCTTGCTTGGCGTCTTCATGCTTGCCCCCTGTCGTGCCCCTCGCTCGCTGCCCGGAGGGGTTGGTTGATCGTGCCGCGTTTATGATGTTGTCATGACAACATGTCAAGCAAACGCCCTGCCCGCCTGACCCAGTCCGCAGGAAACGCAGGATAGAAATCGCATGCGGCAGCTTTGCGCTGGATGCCATTTTCCGAAGGCATTGCCGCGCGTGAACCCGGCTTCGGATGTGCCGCCCGGCGAAATCTTTGTCAGCGATGCATGAAGCTGCGGCGATCCGCCTCAAGCGGAAATCGCCGCGGACGAAATTTTAGCGCGACGTCGAGGACAATGTCGCCGCATCTGCCGATCTCGGCCGGCGGGGAACGCGGCGCACCGACCGCATGGATCAGGCTTCGCGGTCAGTTCTCGGATCGTGCTTCCCGCAGGCGTTCGACGGCCTGGCGTGCGACCAGGTCGAGCCCCGCACCGCCGGCTTCGAGATGCTGCAGGATCGCCGCGCGCATGCGCGGGTCCCAGAACTTCCGGATGTGCTCGGCAGTGCCGGCCGCCGCCTTCTCCCCGTTCTGGCTCTGGAAGAACTTGCCGATCTGGTTCGCCATATAGACGAGCTTCTCGTGCTGCTCCCTATGCGACATGGGCGGCTTGCTCTCCGACGATCCGGCGAGGGTGGGTGAAAACTTCGAAGCCGTCGTCGCGCGCAATCGCCGCGAGCGTGATGCCGGCGGCTTCGGCTGTGCGCACCGCGAGCGCGGTCGGCGCCGAAACCGCCACGACCACGCCCGTGCCCATCACCGCCGCCTTCTGCATCATCTCGACGGAGACGCGGCTCGTCAGCAGCACCATGCCGCTTGCGCCGGGAACGGATTCCTTTGCGAGCACGCCCGCGAGCTTGTCGAGCGCGTTGTGGCGGCCCAGGTCCTCCCGCAGCGCGACAATGCCCTTGCCCTGCTGCCAGAACGCAGCGGCATGGACCGCGCGCGTCTCGCGGTTGAGCGTCTGCAAAGGCGAGATCGACTGGGTCGCGCGCATGACCTCGTTGAAGGCGAAGCGGATGCCTTCGCCGACCACGGGAGCCGGACGCATGGCCTCGGCGAGCGTTTCGACGCCGCACAACCCGCAGCCGGTAGGTCCGGCGAGATGCCGGCGGCGCGCGGCCACTTCCTGCGCGCGCGGCTCGCTAAGGCGCATCCGCAGCTCGATGCCGATCTCCTCCTCGACGATCTCAAGGCTCTCGATCTCCGACGCCGAGGCGACGATCCCTTCGGTCAGGCTGAAGCCGAGCGCGAAGTCCTCGAGATCCTGCGGGGTCGCCATCATGACGGCGTAGGACACGCCGTTATAGGTGAAGGCAACCGCGGTCTCCTCCGGGATCGCGCGCTCGCCGGCCGCGCGGCCCGATGCGCGCCACGCGGTCCTTGCCACGCGCTGCACCGGAGGAGGCACCGGCCTACTCCGCAGCCTCGAGCGGCGCGATACGCCGCGCGCGGCGGGAAAATTCCTCATACTCCTCCTGCCACTCGCTCGGCCCGTTCGACGGCGAAATCTGCACGGCCGTGACCTTGTATTCGGGGCAGTTCGTGGCCCAGTCGGAATAGTCTGTCGTCACCACGTTCGCCTGCGTGCCGGGGTGGTGGAAGGTCGTATAGACCACGCCCGGCGCCACGCGGTCCGTGATCAGTGCGCGCAGGGTCGTCTCGCCCGCTCGGCTCTGAATCCGCACCCAGTCGCCGTCGCGCATGCCGCGCTGCTCGGCGTCGTGCGGATGAATTTCGAGACGGTCCTCGGCGTGCCAGACCGTATTCGCCGTGCGCCGCGTCTGCGCGCCGACGTTATACTGGCTGAGGATACGGCCGGTGGTGAGGAGCAGCGGGAACCGCGGACCGGTCTTTTCGTCGGTCGCGATATATTCGGTGCGCATGAACCTGCCCTTGCCCCGCACGAAGCCGTTCATATGCATGACCGGCGTCCCCTCGGGCGCTTTCTCGTTGCACGGCCACTGAATCGAACCCAATTCTTCCAGCCTCTCGTACGAAACACCGGCGAAGGTCGGCGTCAGGCGCGCGATCTCGTCCATGATCTGCGACGGGCGATCATAGTGTATCTCATAGCCCAGCGCCTTGGCGAGCAGGAGTGTGATTTCCCAGTCAGCATAGCCGTTTTTCGGCGCAATCACCTTGCGCACACGCTGGATGCGGCGCTCGGCATTGGTGAAGGTGCCGTCCTTCTCGAGAAAGGTCGAGCCGGGCAGGAAGACATGGGCGTAGCTCGCCGTCTCGTTCAGGAACAGGTCCTGCAAGACCACGCATTCCATCGCGGCGAGGCCCGCGGCGACATGCTGCGTGTCGGGGTCGGACTGGAGGATGTCCTCGCCCTGGATGTAGATACCCTTGAAGGCGCTGTTGACGGCGGCGTCGAGCATGTTGGGAATGCGCAGGCCCGGCTCCCTGTCGAGCGGGACGCCCCAGTCCGCCTCGAATAGCTGGCGCGGTTCATCGAGAGAGATATGCCGGTAACCGGACAGTTCGTGCGGGAACGAGCCCATGTCGCACGAACCCTGCACGTTATTCTGGCCACGCAGCGGGTTCACGCCAACGCCGGGCCGGCCGATATTGCCGGTCGCCATCGCAAGGTTCGCGATCGCCATCACCGTGGTCGAGCCCTGGCTGTGCTCGGTGACGCCGAGGCCGTAATAGATCGC
>JADYXZ010000016.1 GCA_020853885.1 Bradyrhizobiaceae bacterium
ATGATGAAGTCCAACATTATGTCGCGCAGGGCGCTTGGCGCCGCTACGCTTCTTGCGGCGGCGGCGTTTCTCGCGGGGCCTGCCGCCGCGCAAACCAAGGATCCGATTGTGATCGGCGGCACGCTCGGGCTCACCGGCGCCTATGCCGAGCCTTCGACCGACTACAAGGCCGTCTATGACCTGTGGCTCGAGAAGGTCAACAAGAAGGGCGGCCTGCTCGGCCGTCCGGTGAAGATGATCATCTACAACGACGAGAGCACACCGACGGTCGCGCAGTCGCTCTACAATCGCCTGCTCGATCAGGACAAGGTCGATCTCGTGCTCGCGCCCTACACGACCTTCGTCGGCGGCGCCGTCGTTCCGATCGTGCGCTCGCACAACAAGGTGCTGTTCAACGGCGGCTTCGTCGGCATCAACATCTTCAACAACGCGAAGGGCTGGATCGTCGGCAGCTACAACTATCAGGAGCCCGACTACACCCGCGGCGTATTCGAGCTGATCAAGAGCTTGCCGGAGAACGAGCGGCCGAAGCGCGCCGCAATTTTCACTTCGCAGAATCCGTTCACGCTCGTGGTCCGCACCGGCGTCGACGGCAAGGGCGGCGCGCTCAATTTTGCGAAGGAAGCGGGCGTGGAAGTCGTCGTCGACGAGCAGTATCCGCCGAATACGACCGATTTCACCGGCCTCGTGCAGAAGGCAAGGGCCGCCAATGCCGACATCATCCTTGCGCTCAGCCTGCCGAACGACGCGCTGCAGATCGCGCGGACCGTGCAGCAGCAAGGCTTGAAGCCCGCCGTGTTCTGCACCTGCGGCTCGCAGGTGACCACGCTGAAGGGCTGGGCGGCCCTTGGCGACGCGGCGGAACGCGGCTTCGGCACGACCATCGCCTGGCCGACGCAGCCGTTTGCGGGCATCGCCGAGCTCGGCGAAATCTTCAAGAAGCGCGGCTATGCGACCCTGCCGACCTACGCCATCGGCGGCACCGCGATCCTCGAAGTGCTCGAGCAGGCCGTCGAAGGCGCGAAGACGCTCGATCAGGAGAAGCTCAAGGACTACATTCAGAAGACCACCTTCAAGACAGTCGGCGGCGACTTCAAGTATCAGGAGAACGGAACGCCGGAATACAGCCAGATCATCCTCCAGTACCAGAAGGGGAAGAACGAGGTTGTGTGGCCGAAGCAGTTCCGCACCGCCGAGCCAGTCCTGAAATAATGAGCGGAGCCGATGCGGCACCGCTGCTCGCGATCGACGCCGTCACCAAGAAGTTTGGCGGCGTCGTCGCGCTGAATGCGGTGTCGTTCCAGCTGGAAGCGAACAGGGTCGTCGGGCTGATCGGCCCGAACGGATCGGGGAAGACGACGCTGTTGAACGTGATCAACGGCGTCGTCGATGCCGACGGTGGCGAAGTTCGCCTTGGCGACATGAAGATCGGCGGCAAACGTCCGAGCGATCTCGCCGCGAACGGATTGAGCCGCACGTTCCAGACCACGCGCGTATTCCAGACGCTCACCACGATGCAGAACCTGTTCGTACCGCTTCTGCACCGGCAGGCGCTGGAACGGTCCAAGGCGACGGAGCGGGCGAACGAATTGCTCGCCTTCGTCGGCTTGGAGCGGCACGCGGGGCATACGGCGAGCGAGCTTTCCGGCGGCCAGCAGCGCCTGCTCGAGTTCGCCCGCGCGCTGGTCACGCACCCGCGGCTCATCCTGATGGACGAACCGTTCGCGGGCGTGCACCCGGAGATCAAGAAAGTGCTGATCCGCTGCATCCGCGAAACGGTGCAGAAGGAGGGCGCCTCGTTTCTCATCGTGAGTCATGAGGTGCCGGATCTCGTGAATATGTCCGACTTCATGGTGTGTCTCGTTGAAGGACGCGTCGCGGCGTCAGGTTTGCCAACCGCCGTCGTTCACGACGAAAAGGTTATCGAAGGGTATCTCGGCCGCAACTAAGCCATGACGATTTCCGCACCAAGGCTCCAGGTCACCAACGTGGTTGCCGGTTACATACCGGGACACCCGATCCTGCGCGGCGTGAATCTCAAGGCCGAGCCCGGCCGTATCACCGTGATCCTCGGTCCGAACGGCGCGGGAAAATCGACGCTCCTGAAGGTGATCTCGGGCTTCCTTCCGCCTGAAAGCGGGACGGTGCACCTTGCCGACTCTGACGTGAGCGCTTTGCCGCCGCACCGGCATATCGAACACGGCATTGCCGTGTTGCCGCAGGGGCGCTCCGTATTTCCGGAATTGTCGGTCATCGAGAACATCGAGCTCGGCGGCTGGACCATGCGCTCCGACCGCAAGCGGCTGCGCGAAGCGGTGGAAGCGATGCTCGTCCGCTATCCGCATTTGCGGCCGCTGCGCGACCGCGCGGCGGGCAGCCTCAGCGGCGGCCAGCAGCGCGCCGTCGAGATCGCGCGGCTGCTTGTCCCCAATCCCAGCGTGTTGCTGATCGACGAGCCGTCCGTTGGTCTTTCGCCCATCGTCGCGCATCAGGTCTATCAGGAACTCGTAAGCCTGAAGGACGAGGGGAGGACGATCCTGCTCGTAGATCAGGACGTGCGCGCGGCGATTGGCGTCGCCGACTATGTCTATGTGCTCAACTCGGGAAAGAACGATGTCGAAGGAGATCGCACCGCGTTCGAGGGCGATCTCGGCGCGATGGTGCGCGGATGGCTCGGCGTGTAGGGAACGGCGGGCAATGAGCGGGGGACCATGCTGAACCAGATCGCGACCATCGTTGCCGACGGGGTCCTGCTCGGCCTGATCTACGCGATCGCCGGCGTCGGGCTCAGCCTCGTGCTCGGCATCATGGGTATCGTGAACGTGGCGCACAGCGCCTTCATCATGCTCGGCTCGTTCTTCGCCTTCGAGCTGTTCCGGCGGCTGGGCGTCGATCCCATCATTTCCTTCTTTCTCGCGTTTCCGGTGTTCTTCGCCGCCGGCATCGTCGTTTATCGGCTGCTGATCACGCGCGTGGAGCTTGCACCGCAGACGCAGGGCCTTGTCGCCATGTTCGGCCTGATGGTGCTCCTGGAGAGCATCGGCACCATCGCCTGGACCACCGACACGCGCGTCATCACCGCGAGCTACACCAACACCGCGACGCTGATCGGCCCGGTCGTGCTCGCGAACGTGAAGGTGATTGCGGGCGCATTGGCGCTCGTCTTGATCGTCTCCCTCTGGGCGTTCCTGCGTTTCACGCTGACGGGCCGCGCCATCCGCGCCATGGGACAGGACCGCTCCGCCGCGATGTCCGTCGGCGTGAACGTCCGCCAGCTTTCCGCGATCATGTTCGGGCTCGGCATTGCCTGCGCGGGATCGGCGGGCGTCGCCCTGGGGATGGTGTTTCCGTTCTCGCCCAATACGCAAATTCTCTGGCTCGCCTGGGCCTTCCTGGTCGTCATCCTCGGCGGGCTCGGCAATGTCGGCAATACGCTGATCGCCGGTCTTGTCGTCGGCCTGATCCAGACGGGCGTCGCGGCGTTCATGCCGTTCGACTACGTCTATCTGGTTCTTTATGTGCTGCTCGCCGTGATCCTGGTCGCGCGCCGCGAAGGATTGAGCCGCGCGGTCCGTCGCGGCATCTAGGGGGAAACATTGCTCTCGATTTTCTTTCTCGGATCGAATGAGCGCAGCGGCTGGCGCGCATGGGCGACCGCCGCCTTCTGGCTCGCGGTGCTCGCGGCACTCGTGCTCTACGGGATGTTCGGCACGCGCTTGTTCTTTCTCAGCACGCTCGGCACCGTCTTCCTCTACGTCGTGCTCACGCAGGCCTGGAACATCCTTGGCGGCTATGGCGGCTATCTGAACTTCGGCATGGTGACGTTCTTCGGAACGGGCGCTTACGCGAGCGCCATGATCTTTCATTATTTCGGCCTGTCGCCGTTTCTGACCGCGCCGCTCGCCGGCGTGGCGGCGGCCATTGCCGGCCTCCTGATCGGCATTCCGACGCTGCGCCTGCGCGGCGCCTACTTCGCGCTCGTTACCATGATCGTCACCTTCGCGGTGCAGGTCCTGGTGCTCAACGTGCCCTACACGCAGGGCGCGCTCGGTATCTACATGCAGCCGATCGGCCTGACGCCGCTCGGCGTCGAGCGGCTGTTCTATTTCGTGTTCCTCGGCCTCGCGGTTCTCGTCACCATCGTCGTCTATGCGATCGAGAAGTCGAACATCGGCTGGGCCTTGGTCGCCATCCGCGAGGACGAGGACGCCGCCGAGATCATCGGCGTGAAGACGATCGAGGTGAAGTGGATCGCCAACGCGCTCGCCTGCTTCATGGCCGGCGTCGTCGGCGGGCTCTATGCCCAGCGCATCATGTATATCGAGCCGACCGGCACGTTCTCGTTCGACATTTCCCTCAACGTCGTCCTGATGGCGGTGATCGGCGGCCCGGGCACCTGGCAGGGACCGCTCATCGGCGCGCCGCTCGTGCTCCTCGTCGCCGATACGCTGCGCGTCACCTTCACCTCCGAGGTGAACCGCGCGATCTTCAGCATCGTGGTGATCGTCATCGCCCTGTTCATCCCGGGCGG